>NZ_CAWNHR010000011.1:880356-1680461 GCF_963874485.1 Vibrio sp. V15_P4S5T153
CAATAAAATGCAGCTGATCGGCTGCATTTTTTATTATTTTGATCTCATCACGATTCTTATATAATCCGGCCTCAACTCCCAGACGAGATACTGCTTTGCACGCCAATATAACCCTACCTGAACCTTTTCTTGCGACAATTGAAGCGATACTGCCCACACATCTAACGATGAGTGATTTTATTGCAGCTTGCCAGCGTCCTTTGCGTAAAAGTATCCGAGTCAACACGCTAAAAATCTCTGTTGATAGCTTTTGTCAACGCGCCGTAGAAAAAGGATGGGCTTTATCACCAGTGCCTTGGTGTAACACGGGTTTTTGGATTGAAGCCGATGAGTCTGTCGTACCTTTGGGTAACACAGCCGAACATATGGCAGGGCTTTTTTACATTCAAGAAGCCAGTTCTATGATGCCGGTGTCCGCTCTGTTCACTGGCGATGAATCGTTCAATTCAGTACTCGACATGGCGGCGGCTCCGGGTTCAAAAACAACGCAAATTGCGGCGTGTATGGAAAATGAAGGCGTATTAGTCGCCAACGAATTTTCAGCCAGCCGTGTTAAAGTGCTGCATGCTAATATCGAACGCTGTGGTGTACGTAACAGTGCACTGAGCAATTTTGATGGTCGAGTCTTTGGCGGTTGGTTACCGGAACAATTTGATGCGGTGTTAATAGATGCGCCATGCTCAGGAGAAGGTACCATCCGTAAAGATCCTGATGCGATGAAAAACTGGAGCAAAGAATCTGTATTGTCGATTTCCACAACACAAAAAGATTTGATTGAAAGTGCGTTTCAAGCTTTAAAGCCCGGCGGTGTGATGGTCTACTCAACCTGTACATTGAGCACAGAAGAGAACCAACAAGTGTGCTTGCATCTAAAAGAAAAATATCCACAATCAGTTGAATTTGTTTCCCTTAGCTCATTGTTTGAAGATGCAAAAGCAGCTATTACAGACGAAGGGTTTTTGCATATATTCCCTCAAACTTATGATTGTGAAGGTTTTTTTGTTGCGAAAATCCGTAAACTTAGCTCTATACCCCACCCTGAAGTCAACAAACGCTTAGGTCAATTTCCTTTTGCGAAAGCCAACCTTAAACTCACACAAGAGATCACGGTTCAACTCATGAAAACGTTTGAAGTTGCGATCCCCGATAATACCAGTGTCTGGCTACGTGATAATGATGTATGGTTATTTCCAAACGCACTGGAACCTATGCTCGGCAAATTCCGCTTCTCTCGCATGGGGATAAAAATCGCTGAAACACATAAAAAAGGTTATCGCTGGCAACATCAAGTCGCTACATCATTAGCGACTGGTAACGAATCAAACTGCATCACACTATCGATTGAAGAAGCGCGAGATTGGTACATGGGCAGAGATGTCAGACCAACACTACAAACTGGCACTGGCGAAGTGCTGGTTAAACTCGGTAACGATGTGATTGGCCTAGGGAAATGGGTAGGAAACCGCATAAAAAATGGTTTACCAAGAGAACTCGTTAAAGATAAAAATTTGTTTTAAAATGCCAAAATATAGGGAAAAACCCTAGAAAATACGCGCAATTCTAGCGATAACAACTATACTTATGGGGAAGCACAAACACGACTATTTTAATGATTAGCGTAGGCTCGGAAGGGCCATTCCCCTAGGCCCAAAAACGGAAAAGTTTTGGGCCTTTTTTTGATCGTTAAGGGAAATAGATTGCAACAGGAGGTGAACGCCTCAGCTATACAAGATGAATTCCATCTTCCCCAATGGTAATTTTTCCCTGCTTGTACAAACCACCAATGCTCTTCTTAAAGGTTCCCTTACTGGTACGGAACATCGAAAAAATAGCTTCTGGTGTCGATTTATCACTTAATGGAAGAAAACCACCCTTTTTCTCAAGTAACTCTATGATCTTAGTGCTTAGCTCATCCATTTTTGCTACGCCAATTTTTTGCAGAGCTAGGTCAATTTTTCCATCTTCACGAATATTTTTGATGTAGCCTTTTAAGGTCTTACCAATAAACAACTTACCAAACACATCTGATGGGAAAATCATCCCCCAATGCTCGCCATTGATGATGGCCTTGTATCCGAGTTCTGAGTGTTCTGCAATTAATAGATCAACTTGCTGATTCTGCGTATAGTTTGCAGGGGTTTTGTCCAGCCACTTGTTGAATTTAGTTGTGCCTACGATGCGGCCGGAAGCCTTATCAGTGTAGACATACACTAAAATCATTTGTCCTTCTTTAAAACGAGCACGCTGTTCGCTGTAAGGCACCAATAAATCTTTACCCTTCAGACCCCAATCAACAAAAACACCAGTGCTATTCACACCCTGAACTTTCATCAATCCCCACTCGCCTACTTTTGCAATCGGTTTTTCAGTCGTCGCGGCAAGTTGATTGTCTGAATCGAAATACAAAAATACGTCTATTTTCTGCCCCAATTCAACCTCATCTGGGGTAAATCGTTTAGGCAGTAAAGTGGTTCCAAAATCTTCAGCATCCAAAAATACGCCGAAATCAGCAATCTTCACGACTTCTAAACTGTTTATTTGACCAACGTTAATCATTTACTATGTCTCACCTCAATTTTGCAGAGATTATACGTGATCTCTGTTATCCTTTCCTGCATTCAAGGGAAAAATAAGCATTTTTTCAGGAGCTTTCTTTGGTTAATGTCGATAAGCAAGATACCATCACGCTTAAAATTTCACATGCCATGTCTCAGAGCAAAGAACTTGATCTAGACATTTACCTATTCATTCCCGGTGATTTAGGTCTAACACCCGAAATACTTCCTGAATCTGACTTTTACTATAGCTTTATCCACCAAGAGCGTGCGTATTATAGTGATAAAACGTTACTGCCCTTAGTGCACAGCCGACTTGCACAACGAGGCCATCTCTCTTCTACTCAGTATCGAGTCAGTTTGAGTTTATTTGCTTATCAGTATGTTATCGCTCTAGATAAAGCTGTAGTACAACTCAATACGACGAGTGACACCGTCACATCAGATGAAGTTGATAGTGTCATTGAACTCTCTTTAGATATTTTGAAAAGATTGCGCCGCAGCATTCCTTATGAAGAGAGCTTAAAACGCTATTACGCCAATATTGATAACTATTTATCTTGGTATACTGAGCAAAAGTTTCTTTCCCTAGTCGCACACATGAACCGCGATGGTGAATATAAAACCATCAAAGAGCGTCTAATTACACTGGTTGAAAAAGAACAGGCACATCGTAAACTTAACAATTACAACTCGGCAAAGGCAGGGGAAGACATCACTCGGCTGAGTAACAAGATGCGCCTACTACGCCGTTTAATCGAGCATCCCATTGTGCTTAATGAACACGTCACCTCTTTAGGTAATAACATGAAGCGTGCCGTAAAAGGCATCGCGACTGGGCTTGTAATGCTGTTTGTCACCGTCATCGCCATTACAGCTCGCGACTATTGGGGGGAAATCACCGCCTCTTTTATCATCGCTATGTCGTTTGTTTATGCATTACGCGAGATCTTTAAAGATGACTTACGCGATATGCTGTGGCGCTGGATCCGTAAAGAAAAACCTAAATGGAAGCGTCGTTACATAGACCCAACGACCGGAAAATCTGTGGGTTACAAAATTGAATGGCTTGATTATACCAACCTGAGTAAATTACCAGACCGAATCAAAACAATTCGAAAGAAACGCATTGTTCAAAGGGAGGAACAGGTACTTCACTATCGCTCAGAAACGGCCATGTCAACTTCACGCTTCATGAGTGGCTATGAGGAAACACGCGAAACTTTACACATTGATCTACGCCCTATTACCCGTTTGATGGACAAAGGCTCTAATCGCATTTATCAGTTAAGTGGTGGTCAAGTGAGTCGAGAAACCGTAGAAAAACGGCACTTGCTCAACTTGATTATCAAAGAAGATAACCATAAAGAAGAGCCCCGCTACTACCGTTGGAAAATTGTTTTAAATAGAAATAAGATTGTCGACATTGAACCGATAGAATTAAGCGAGTAGTCTCTAATTCAGCCTTATTTACCAATACGCTTTAACGATAAAGTAAGATGAAACTCCGCCATAGGCTCGTCACCATGCAATGAAGGACAGGTTGCAATGATCTTTACTGTCTGATTGACTCGCTCTCCGGTCGCGATAGTTTCATCAAGCATACTGTCTATTAGCTGGCCATCATGGCAATGAAAATGGACATCCGCCTCCGGCCTTTTTAAAAACTCCGCACTAACCGCTTTAAACGCCAACGATACTTTGGAGCCACGCTGTTGTGCTTTATGCATTGCCATAAAACCGCCCGCTACGTCTGCACCAACGGCTAACACACCAAAATACATACTATTTAAATGATTTTTATTGCGACGTTTCAGTGGAATTCGAATTTCTACAGAGCGTTCGTTTAGCACTAAAATCTTTGGCCTGCAGGACCAAATCAATGGCACTTTTAAAAAACCAAACAGATTTAAGTAAAGATTCGCTTTTGTTAATGGGGAGAGCATGAGGCTTGACCTTTTCAATATGGTTGTCGGACCAGTTCAAGGTATACGCCGCGAAATGTCAATAAGTTGTTACAAAAAGTTAGGGTTGAGCGCAGCTATTCTGCGCCCAAATCAGATCATTACATTTTTACCACAACATCAGCCTGAACACTTTCAGCTAAGTGCTCCTGCAGCTTTGGATAACTTGCGAGTGCTTGGGTGACGACCAAAATCGGCTTATTCGCATGACGTGCCGCTTTTGATGCTAAATCGAGCAGCGTGATGACCGCCTCACTCTCTGGATTAAACAAATGGGAAAGTTCGGGATTCTCTTTATCAATGCCTAAGGTGTATTGTGTTAAGTTATCGACGTTGATCACCACACCATCAAAATAGTGCATCAAACGCTCTGCCAACAATGCCGCTGATGGAACATCGCAAGAATAAAGCACTTTCAAACCATCTAAACTCCGAGGTAAAGACTGCTCTGCCAGACGGTCAATGATCGTAGCCGCATCACTTAATGTTCGAACAAATGGCACCACAATTTCGATGTTCAATCCTTGCTTGCGCAATGCTTTGATCACAGCGCATTCATAACTAAACGCTTTCGCATACTGGTTGGAAGAAAAACGCGATACGCCACGCACTCCCATCGCTGGGTTAATTTCATCCGTTTCAACACTTCCACCGATCAACGCTTTATAAGTGTAACTATCTGCATCGCTCAAACAGACACGAATCGTAGTGTGATTTTTTTGAACCGCTGCTACTACTCTATCAACAATGGTTGACGTAAAGTGCTCCGCCACCGCTTTGTCATCAAGAATGGATTGCAAAGAGCCTTGCTCAAGTTCGGTTAGATTCGCAAAATGTTGCTCAATCGAAGGATGATAAAACAACGAATCTAAAATAATGTCGGACAGCGATACATACAAATGCTGGGCATTTCCACTTGATTCAATTGCCGCTGGAAGGGCATCACCTAAGATCAACTGAGGGTGGATCGTATCATGTTGTGCCAAACTCATTCATTACTCCCTACATTTTTAATTATCTTGCTCAGGAAAATACCCATAGCCGAGTATTAATTCAAGTAAAAGTAAATATTTATGATGAATTTATGAATAAAATTTCATCTCACAGATGATAAGCAATAAGTTTTCCGTTTTGGAGTTTATTCCTATTGCCAATTCCGTTATCTTTACCGCTTCGCAATAAGAGTACAGGCTTTACCATGCCATTAAAAACAGATGAATTAAGAACTCAAGCCTTGGGCCCAATGCCGACTCCGGCAGAGCTTGGAAATGCGCATCCGATCACAGACGACGTAGCAGAGCGCATCGCAAACTCACGCCGTCAAATTGAAAATATTCTGACTGGTCACGATGATCGCTTGTTAGTCATTGTCGGTCCGTGTTCAGTACACGACACTGAAGCAGCAATGGATTACGCTCAACGTTTGAGTGCGATCCAAGACCAATATAAAAATGAACTGTTTATCGTCATGCGTACCTATTTCGAGAAACCACGTACCGTTGTGGGCTGGAAAGGTTTGATTACGGATCCCAATCTGGATGGTTCATATGCACTGGAAACAGGGCTCAATAAAGCACGGAAATTATTATTAGATATCAACAAGCTAGGCCTTGCTACTGCGACTGAATTTTTAGACATGATCACCGGGCAATACATCGCAGATCTCATTACGTGGGGAGCTATTGGTGCGCGTACTACGGAATCTCAGATACACCGAGAAATGGCGTCTGCACTGTCATGCCCTGTCGGTTTTAAAAATGGCACGAATGGCAACATCAAAATTGCTATTGATGCCATTCGTGCGGCCCAAGCATCGCATTACTTTTACTCACCGGATAAAAATGGCCGTATGACCGTTTATCGTACCAGTGGTAACCCCTTTGGCCATGTTATTTTACGCGGTGGTGATACAGGGACAAACTATGACGCTGACTCCGTATCTGCAGCCTGCGAGCAACTGATCGAATTCGGCTTAGCCCCGCGCCTCATCGTAGATTTTAGCCACGCGAATTGCCAAAAGCAGCATAGAAAACAGATAGATGTAACGGCCGACATCTGCACACAAATACGTACAGGTAAGGATTTCGTTGCTGGTATTATGGCTGAAAGCTTCATTATCGAAGGTAATCAGCCAATGCATGACTTAAATAACCTCACCTATGGTCAATCGATTACCGATCCATGCTTAGGATGGGATGACACAGCAACTATGCTGGATATGCTGTCACAAGCGATCACTGACCGCCGTAACTTAAAGTAAATACTAAGCAATAGATAAGGAAACACCATGCCTTCTTTTGATATCGTTTCAGAAGTCGATACTGTTGAACTTCGTAATGCTGTCGATAATGCAAACCGAGAGCTTTCTACTCGTTTTGATTTTCGTAATGTAGAAGCTGGATTTGAACTCAAAGATGAAGTTGTAAAACTGTCTGCAGAAGATGATTTTCAATTGGGTCAAATGATGGATATTTTACGTGGTAACCTCGCTAAACGAGGTGTTGATGCCAAAGCGATGGAAGCGAAAGATTCCGTACATTCCGGCAAGCGCTGGTTTAAAGATGTCCAATTTAAACAAGGACTGGACTCGTTAACCTCCAAGAAAGTGGTAAAAGCCATTAAGGATGCCAAGCTCAAAGTCCAAGCATCCATTCAAGGTGAAAAAGTAAGAGTAACGGGTAAAAAGAGGGATGATTTACAATCAGTGATCGCTCTAATGCGTGAATCGGATATGGGCCAGCCATTCCAGTATGACAATTTCCGAGACTAACAGCACCACGAATAAAATATCAAAGCCACCTCATTAGGTGGCTTTTCAATCACTGATAACTGTCATTTACAATGAATCGATTCCTTCCTTCTGACTTCGCTTGGTATAACGCTTGGTCTGCACTCTCCATTGCACTCTGCCACGACAACGCCAACTTAGACACCGACTTCTCAGCAATTGCTCCAATGGAAACAGTTACAGGAACCCGCTGCCCTGCCCAGTAAAATGATGTTTGTTCGACTTGAGCACGAATTCTCTCCAAGACTTCTTTAATATGAGCTTCTGGTGCACTAATGATCATCACAAACTCTTCACCTCCCCACCTCATAAGTAGATCTTCAGGTCGAAGCTGCTGTTTCAGAATGGTAGATAATTCCCTTAACACTTCATCCCCCGCTTCATGACCATACTGATCATTTATTTTTTTGAAATAGTCGACATCAATTATGGCTAATAAATGTGGTTTATTATTAGTTGTTTCTTCCTGATAAGAAAACCAAGTATCAAGATATCTTCGGTTATACAAATCCGTGAGTGGGTCATGTGTAGATTCAACTTCTAACTTTGCATGATCCTGCTGTAAGGTTGAGTGTTTGATTTTAAATTTTTTATACTTCCGATAACTAATTAAAGATAAAAAGCTAATAATAATAAATAACAAAAAACACAACCATTCCCTAAATTCCTGAGCTTGTATCTGCAGCTTCTGTATATCGTTCTTAGCACTTAATAGCAATAATTCTTGTTCGTCGAGTTTTCTGTCAAATTGATTTTTTAGACTCAATGCCTCTTTTTCTCTAGACTGAAGGATAAGTTTTTTTTCTAATGTTGCCATTTTCTTATATTCAAACAATGCTTCATCATACCGACCTTTTTGTTCATAAATTCTTGAAATAATATCAGTAGCATATATTATCCTTGTCACATTATTGTGATCTGTATAAATTCCTACCGCTTCTTTGGCGCTCAAGATAGCCAATTCTAACTGAGTTTTTGCAAGGTAGACTTCCGCTAAACTCTCTTGACAGTATGCGGTAAATAAGGGATTAGACTCTTCCCTAGCAAGAGATAAACATCGAATCATAATATCTAAGGCATCTTCTGTCTCACCTTGATTTAATAAATTATCGGCTAAGTTAACCATAGTCTTAAACTGCAACTGTTTAGAACCTGTTTTCATCGCTCTATCAAAAGCAAGTTCAACATTGCGCTGCTGAGATTCTTCACGTCCTAGCGCTGTATCTATCACACTGGCATTAGTATATAAAATAGCTTCGGTGAGTGAGTTAGAGAAATTATTATTCTGGTATACTTTCAAAGATCTCTTACTATATATATCAGCGTTTTTCCAATCCTCCGTATGAATATACACAGTCGATATATTGTTTAGAATTATGCACATTTGTATAGCATATTTATTCCTATCAAATAATTGATAAGCAATTTGATAATATTTTAAGGCTTCTTTAAATTGGTTTGATCAAATGAAATATTACCCAATAAATTATAAACTCGCCCTTTCAACCCATTATATCCAATACGCTCAACCATCTCTAGAACATCATTGAGTAAGGATTCAGATTGAATTAATTGTTGTGATGAATATAATTCCTGTTCTTCATAAAAATAAGCCTCCGCAATAATCCAGTCTATATTGTATTGACGACCAATAGCCAATGCTTCCTCAGTAACTAGAGGAGTAATTCCCGCAAATTGTATTAAATTATTTTGTGAAAATATATAGAGAGCTTTTGCCTGAGGTGACCACCACTGTCGCCAATCCGTAAAAGAGTTTTTGATAACTTCAGGACGCTCAAAAGAATCATAATATAAATTGAGAAATGAGGCATCGCTTTTATTAATATTACAGCTCAAATAATCATCTGCACAGAACTCAGCTTCTTGCAGCTTTGAGTGACATTGTAACGACATAAAAATAGAAACCAAACTCACAATGCTAACCACAAGGAAGGATTTGAACGAACGTGGCATCGATTTATACATAGTACATAAGCTCTTCAGTTTTGAGTCATCTTCGTTTTATCAGGCTCGGTCTGCAACATAATCCGATAAAACAATAACCTATGGCACTATTTTTACAACATTAAGTCTTTCCCTACAAGCAAAGCGTACTCTGTTGTGTTTATAGGCAATAAAACACATATTCTTTTGCAATCAGACTTTGCTTGCTCAAGCTTTTCTGCAAGTTGCGCGGCATTCTTAAAACTTTCCCTTTCAGCATCACGGCGAACAAGATCAATCAATTCAAAAGGAGAATGTTGTTCATAAAAAACCACCTCTGCCCTTTGCATGTAACGTAGCGCTTTGATCGGCAGCATTTCAACATCATCGCCACAGCTTATCCATGTACATTGTGCTGATTCTTCTATAGGCACTAAGAGAGCTTGTTGGTATAAACGCTCTAATTCTTCACGGCTTACTGCATTTTCTGTTTTGGAATCACTTAAAAAGACTTCCCAAAACTTTCTTCTAGCACTGACAGAATTGAGTGATTGTTTAATTGAATTTCTCTTGGAGGCAGCGAAATCAGCAAGCAACGAGAGATTTTGCGGAAGAACCGCTTCCAATGTTTCTCGGATATTTCTCACCAACACTGGTGATGCACCACCACTGGATATTGCGATCTGAATTCGCCCACGGTTGACCATCGATGGCGTGATAAAATCACAGTATGGTTGATCATCGACAACATTGACCAAAACACCTGTCTTTCTTGCATCTTTATGCACTTGGTGATTAAGCGACGGATTATCCGTTGTGGCCCATACCTGCCAGTATTCTTTCGTTAATAGTTCTGATGAATAAAAGTTTTGAACCCATTGGCAACGATTCTGCTCTACCAGTTCTAAAAGATAACGTTCAATCTTAGGTGATACGACGGTGACTTGAGCCCCAGCTCGAATCAATGCTTCTACTTTTCGACAGGCGACTTCGCCCCCACCCACAACCAGCACTGGTTTGCCCAATAAATTCAAAAACAGAGGAAAATACTGCATTTCATTCCATGAATAATCTAGATAACTATTCGCTTGATGCTACCAAAAATAGGGCATCTGCGACACTAATTAAATGCAGCCAAATAATTATCAACCAAATTTTCGCCATTATACAGTTGAAAATCCTGACAACATACTAATGACACAATTGTTAATTTTACGTTAAAAGAGAAATATACTGCTTCTATTCTGTTGCCCCACTATTGAACACGGTTGCACTATTTACAATCGTGCAACATTTGTTCATTCTAGCTGCAGCTTAGGTTTGTGAATCTAATCAAAAATCTTTCAAATTACTAATTTGAGAAAATACAAATCATTACCTACGCTTATAAACGGTTGATTTGTAAATGTGCGATTGCATGCAAATACAACTTGGAAAGCTACACAACAACATTTTTAGTACGTTGTATCAGGTGTCACCTGGTTTAACATGGATCATACAGGAAGGATACAAATGGCGAATAAACTCACTGTTCTTGCTTCTGTTGTAGCAGCTTCTACTGCCATGATGGCGACGACAGCTTCAGCAGCAGATAGCACTTTAGATAAAGTACTTTCGCAAGGTTTTATTACTTGTGGTGTGAGCACTGGTCTACCAGGCTTTTCCAACCCGAACTCAAAAGGGGAATGGGAAGGCATTGATGTTGAATATTGCCAGGCACTTGCCGCAGCAGTTCTTGGTGACAAATCGAAAGTAAAATATGTTCCACTCACAGCAAAAGAACGGTTTACCGCCCTACAATCAGGTGAAATCGATGTTCTTTCGCGCAATACAACCTGGACGCTCCAACGCGACGCAGCACTCGGCCTTAATTTTGTCGGCGTAAACTATTATGACGGTCAAGGGTTCATGGTGAAAAAAGACCTAGGAGTGAAAAGTGCAAAAGAGCTTGATGGGGCATCGGTTTGTGTCCAATCCGGTACAACTACTGAGCTGAACTTGGCGGACTACTTCCGCAACACGGGCATGAAATACAAACCTGTGGTATTCGATACAGCAGCGCAAACCTCAAAAGGTTTTGACGCGGGCCGTTGCGATGCTCTAACAACCGACCAATCCGGTTTGTATGCGCTACGTTTGAACTTAACTGATCCTAACGTCGCGGTTGTATTACCTGAAATCATTTCTAAAGAACCACTTGGGCCCGTTGTTCGTCAAGATGATGACAAGTGGTTTAACGTGGCGAAATGGACTCTCAATGCGATGGTTAACGCAGAAGAGTACGGTATTACCTCAAAAAATGCAGATGAAATGCTTAAATCTAGCGATCCTAATATCAAACGCATACTTGGCCTGGACGGTCCTAAGGGTAAAGGTTTGGGCATTCGCGATGATTGGGGATACCAAATTGTAAAACAAGTCGGTAACTATGGTGAAAGTTTTGAACGCACTGTAGGTAAAGGTTCTCCACTACAAATCGCACGAGGTGCGAATGCGTTGTGGAATGCTGGCGGCTTTATGTACGCTCCACCACTTCGTTAATAGTCACACAATCCCAAATAGGCGGTTTTAACCGCCTTTTTGGAAAAATGGATTTGAGGTTATAGTTGTATGAAACCTACTAAAACTATTGCGGCTAGCTCAGGGGCTCCCTCGGCTAAAAGCGCAAATTTGTTCTACAATCCTACTTTTCGTTCAGTCGCCTTTCAAATTATTGCTGTTCTCGTTCTGTTTTTTTTCTTTTACACCATTGTGACCAATGCACTTTCTAACTTAAGTTCTCGAGGCATTGCCACGGGGTTTGACTTCCTAGATCAAGAAGCTGGCTTTGGGATTGGCCTTACTTTGATCGAATACAATGAAACCTTTAGTTATGGACGAACTTTTATCATAGGTTTGCTCAATACCGCGCTAGTTTCTTTTTTAGGCGTTGTATTTGCCACCCTTTTAGGTTTTTTTATCGGTATTGCCCGTCTCTCTTCTAACTGGTTAGTCAGTCGACTTGCTGCTGTGTATATAGAAATCTTCCGTAATATTCCTTTATTACTGCAAATTTTCTTTTGGTATTTTGCCGTGTTACAGGCTCTACCATCGCCTAGGCAAAGCATGCAGTTAGGGGATTCTATTTTTCTCAATGTACGTGGTCTGTTCTTCCCTGCTCCCATTTTCGAAAGTGGCAGCACATTTATCTTTATTGCCTTTCTTGCTGGCTTACTAACCACCTTAATTATTGGCATTTGGGCTCGAAACAAACAGCGTTTAACAGGTCAGCAGACGCCTATGGGTAGAATTGCGGCTATCTTGTGCATTCTACTTCCTGTCATTGTGTACTTTGCTATGGGCCGTCCAGTGTCAGCAGAGTATCCACAACTGCAAGGGTTCAACTTCCAAGGTGGCATCAGTATTATCCCTGAGTTAGCCGCACTGCTGATTGCACTAAGTATTTATACGGCCGCATTTATTGCCGAAATTGTCCGTTCTGGCATTAATGCGGTGAGCCATGGTCAATCCGAAGCAGCAATGTCATTAGGATTATCTCGTTCAAAAACATTAAAACTCGTGGTCATTCCTCAAGCGCTGCGCATCATCATTCCACCACTCACCAGCCAATATCTGAACTTAACCAAAAACTCATCATTAGCGATGGCGATTGGCTACCCTGATTTGGTTTCTGTTTTTGCCGGCACAACGCTCAATCAAACGGGTCAAGCGATTGAAATTATTGCGATGACTATGGGTGTTTACCTCACTCTCAGTTTAACGACATCGGCATTAATGAATATCTATAACCGTAAAGTTGCTTTGGTGGAGAGATAAGATGAAAGTACATCAGTTTCAACCTAACTTGCCACCGCCAGCCAATACCGTTGGCTTCATTGGGTGGCTGCGCAAAAATCTTTTTAATAACGCACTCAATTCCATCGTTACACTGATCTTAGGGTATTTCGCCTTCTGGCTTGTTTGGCATACTGTCGATTGGGCGATTATTAATGCCGATTGGGTAGGCACACAACGTAGTGATTGCACCCGGGAGGGGGCGTGTTGGGTGTTTATTAGCGTACGCTGGGATCAGTTTATGTATGGATTTTATCCAGAAGCTGAGCTCTGGCGACCTCGCCTCTTCTATTTCACTCTTGCTATTTTTAGTGCGTTGCTCGCCTATGAAAATACACCGAAAAAAACGTGGATTTGGTTGTTTTTTGTCAACATTTACCCATTTCTTATCGCGGCGTTACTCTATGGAGGCTTTTTCGGCCTAGAAGTGGTTGAAACGCATAAGTGGGGAGGCTTATTAGTTACGCTGATCATTGCCTTAGTTGGGATTGTTGTTTCGTTACCGATTGGCGTTGTACTGGCGTTGGGCCGACGTTCCGAGATGCCCATTATTCGCAGCCTATGTACCGTTTACATCGAGGTTTGGAGAGGTGTGCCACTGATTACAGTTTTGTTTATGGCATCCGTTATGCTGCCTCTGTTCCTCTCGCAAGGCTCAGAAACGGATAAATTGGTTAGAGCATTAATTGGGGTGGTTATGTTCAGTTCGGCTTATATGGCAGAAGTGGTTCGTGGTGGTTTACAAGCGATACCTAAAGGTCAATACGAAGCCGCCGATGCGTTAGGTTTAAGTTACTGGAAAAAAGTCGGTTTGATTATTTTGCCGCAAGCACTGAAGATCACGATCCCATCTATCGTTAATACCTTCATTGGCCTATTTAAAGATACCAGCTTAGTACTCATTATCGGGATGTTTGACGTGCTCGGTATTGGACAAGCTGCCAATACCGATCCGGATTGGTTAGGCTTTTCTACTGAAAGTTATATATTTGTCGCGTTAGTGTTCTGGGTGTTCTGCTTTTCTATGTCTAGATATTCGATATGGCTTGAAAACAAACTCCATACTGGTCACAAACGATAACTACAAATCAAGGACGTATTATGACGCAGCAACGCAACCTCGCACCTTCTGAAGAAATCATGATTCAGATTAATGATATGAATAAATGGTACGGTGAATTTCATGTACTAAAGAACATCAATCTTACCGTTAAAAAAGGCGAAAAGATCGTTATTTGTGGCCCTTCAGGCTCAGGGAAATCGACCATGATTCGCTGTATTAACCGCTTGGAAGAGCACCAAAAAGGACAAATCGTCGTCGCGGGCAACGAACTGACGGAAGATCTTAAAAATATCGAAGCTGTGCGACGCGAGGTCGGTATGTGCTTCCAACATTTCAATCTTTTTCCACATTTAACCGTGTTAGAAAACTGTACACTCGCTCCAATTTGGGTAAAAAAGATGCCTAAAGGAGAAGCTGAAGCGGTTGCGATGAAGTACTTGGAACGCGTAAAGATTCCTGATCAAGCAGACAAATATCCCGGTCAACTTTCTGGCGGTCAGCAGCAACGAGTTGCGATTGCACGCTCATTGTGCATGAACCCACAGATTATGTTATTTGATGAGCCAACATCTGCACTTGACCCGGAAATGGTACGAGAAGTATTAGATGTTATGGTTGAACTTGCAGGAGAAGGCATGACGATGCTTTGTGTTACCCATGAGATGGGCTTTGCTAAAGAAGTGGCCGATCGCGTTATTTTCATGGATGCTGGTGAGATCATTGAAGAAAATAACCCTGTTGAATTTTTTGAAAATCCTCAATCCGATAGAACGCGCAATTTTCTCTCTCAAATTCTCCATCATTAATGGATTAACGACCAACAAAGAGAGAGGTGAACATCACCTCTCTCTTTGTGTATGAGCATAGACACATGGTGTTACACATTCTTTAACATCTAAGTGACTATTTTTATTAAAATTTACACAAAACAAATACGATACAGGGCTTGCTTTTTAGCTCATTCAGCCCCATAAATGTACAAACAAACATAAACCCTTACGAGGAAGATTATGAACAGCCCTATGTTTACTCGCTCAGCTAGCTTAGAGAGCACACTACAAACTAATAAAGTGTTGAAGAATACTTACTTCTTGCTTTCAATGACTCTTATCACCAGTGCTATTGCTGCGATGGCAACAATGGCAATGCAGATTTCACCATTCATGGCACTCGCTATGCAGTTGGGAGCAATCGGTATTCTATTCTTCGTGATGCCTAAAGCCATTAATTCTTCTTCTGGTATAGTGTGGACATTTGTGTTCACCACATTAATGGGCGGTGCTCTGGGCCCAATGCTTAATCACTATGCGGCAATCCCGAATGGCTCTAGCATTATTGCTCAGGCACTCGGTCTTACTGGCCTTGTTTTTATGGGCTTATCCGCTTATACCATTACGACTAAAAAAGACTTTTCGTTCATGAGAAGTTTTTTAATGGCAGGCCTAATTATTGTCATCGTTGCGGCGATTATTAATATTTTTGTTGGTTCTACCGTTGGCCAACTTGCGATCAGCAGCATCGCGGCGCTCGTGTTTTCTGGTTTTATCCTATTTGACACAAGCCGCATCGTACGAGGTGAAGAGACAAACTACATTAGTGCTACCATCTCAATGTATCTAAATATTCTGAACTTGTTCACAAGCTTATTGGCTATTCTAGGCATTATGAACGACGACTAATTCACGTCGATATTTTGTCCAAACGAGCCCGCAAGCCACAGCTTGCGGGCTTTTTGCTTTCTAAACAGTTGAGATCACACATTCACTACGCTACCCTAAACGCGGATTTTTAATCGAGTAATAAAGATGTTTGAATACAATGGTAAAACCGTCGAAACTGATTCTCAGGGTTACCTCCTAGACCATACCCAATGGGAAGAAGGAATGATCCAGACACTGGCCAGTCAGGAAGATATCGAGTTAACCGACGCTCATCTAGAAGTCATTTTGTTCGTGCGCCACTTTTATGAAGAGTTTAATACTTCACCCGCAGTGCGTATGTTAGTCAAAGCGATGGAAAAAGCGCATGGTCCGGAAAAAGGCAATAGCAAATATCTATTCAAACTCTTTAAAAAAGGCCCGGCCAAACAAGCAACTAAACTTGCTGGGTTACCAAAACCTGCCAAATGCTTGTAGTGCGAAACTAAGCCCCAAGCAACTTAACCATACAAAGTACAAAGCGTTGCTACTTTTAAAGTATTTCGAATCCGCTATATTTTTCAGTATAAGAAAGAAGTGATTCACGCGACACAGACATTACTTTCGCCGTTTTGGGGCCTTGTTGAAGCCACTGATAAAACTGCTCCAAATTTTCACTATTCCCAATGGCGATGACTTCAACCTCGCCGTTATGTAAATTTTTAGCATAGCCTGTTAAGCCTAGCTTTAGTCCTTGATGAGCGGTGTGATAACGAAAACCAACCCCTTGGACCCTACCTGTCACGATAAACTTGTCGCACTGTTGAGCCATTTGGATCCCTCTCTATGTTTAAATACTCAATCATTTATCTACTAAAATGCGTCTTCACCATAATGAAAGAAATGGCAATGGGTTAATTTGATGTACATCCCATAGACACTCTCCCCAAACAATTTCCTTTATTTACGTATGACGCTCGCTCTTTGTTTGCTTTCCATTACCTTTTCTATGAAAATACGCCCCCATTTTGAATATTCATCGAGTAATGTATGACAGCTGCAATCTATCTAGTCAAAGGCCGTGAAAAATCTTTGCGCCGTAAACATCCATGGGTCTTTTCCCGAGGGATCAGCAAGGTAGAAGGTGAGCCTAGCCTTGGAGAGACCGTCGACGTTTATACTCATGATAATCAGTGGTTAGCAAAAGCAGCCTATTCCCCTACTTCTCAAATTCGAGCTCGCGTTTGGAGCTTTGAGAAGCAGGAGATCAATGTCGATTTTTTTGTGACACGGCTCGAAGATGCACTGTTAGTTCGCCAGGAGATTATTGAACGAGATGGTCTTACAGGCTTTAGGCTGATTGCAGCAGAATCAGATGGGTTGCCAGGTATTACTATCGATAAGTATCAAGATTATCTAGTATGCCAACTGCTTAGTGCAGGGGCTGAATACCATAAAACGAATATTGTTAAAGCGCTGACAATCGTTTTCCCAGAGTGCCATGTTTACGAACGTTCAGATGTTGCCGTTCGTAAAAAAGAAGGTTTGGAAGAGCGCATGGGCGTGCTGCATGGCGATGAGCCGCCAAAATCAGTCATTATCGAAGAAAATGGCGTAAAAATTAGCGTCGATATTGTTGGTGGACACAAAACAGGCTTTTACCTAGACCAACGTGACAGCCGCCAGAAATCGATAAAATATGTAAAGGATAAAGATGTCCTTAACTGCTTTTGTTATACCGGAGGCTTCGGTTTGTACGCTCTTAAAGGCGGTGCCAAACGTGTAATTAATGCCGACGTCTCACAACCTGCATTAGATACCGCCAAATACAATGCAGAGATCAATCAATTCGATATCTCCAAAAAACGCGCTGTATTTTTGAATGCCGATGTTTTCAAATTATTGCGAGAATACCGTGATCAAGGAACGCTGTTTGATGTTGTGATCATGGATCCACCTAAGTTCGTATCGAGTAAAAATAACCTGACCTCTGGTGCAAATGGTTATAAAGACATCAATATGTTGGCAATGCAAATTTTAAAACCCGGTGGCACTTTACTCACTTATTCATGCTCTGGCCTTATGGGCACAGATCTCTTCCAAAAAATCATTGCGGATGCGGCGCTTGATGCAGGTCGCAGCGTTAAATTTGTTGAAAGGTTCGAGCAAGCCGCTGACCACTTAACAGATTCAGCCTACCCTGAAGGGTTTTATCTAAAAGGGTTCGCTTGTAAGGTCTTGTAAGCCGTATTTATAGACAGCAAGAAAAACCGGAGCTCTTATCAAGCTCCGGTTTTCGTTATTTTAGTCCTTTAAATGGTTTAGGTTATCCATCAAGCTACTGGTGATATCCGCAGCTGACGCACCATCAAAGTCCACGGTCAATGTTTGACCCGACTTAACAATCGTTAGGTGCGATTCATGTTCATTTCCTGTAACACGAATAGATACATCGTCCACAACACCTTGATGATCTGCACTACTCAGCCCATCAAGTAATACTGTGATCTCGTCTTTGGACATGTCTTCAAACAAATCAGAGAAATCTAACGAATCCCCTTCCGAACGATGGAAGTCCGTGACGCGGTCAGTCGCGGTTTCCATCTCAACCCATTTGAATATGTCTGCGCCACTATCACCCGTTAAAATATCGTTACCAAGGCCGCCAATGAGGATGTCGTTACCTTCACCGCCTCTCAAACCATCGTTATGAGAACCACCATCAATATAATCATCACCGGTATGACCAAAAAGGATATCAGAGCCAGATTGACCAAATATTCGATCATTACCACTACCGCCATTGACAACATCAGCATTACGGCTTGCTACATCGTTTGATAATAACAATCCATCACTATCTAACATTGAATCAGCGCCAGAAAGATTGCCTGTCATTACGTGATGATTGGCAATATCAGACGCTGAAAGCTCCAAATCATCATCACTACCGTAACCATGAGATCCCGTCATTCCTGCATAAATGACGTCATTTCCAGAGCCAGTCTCAATATGGTCGTTCCCCGACCCGCTGCTAACAGTTTGGTTTTGAGAGCCATTATTGTAACCTTTCCCCGCGTAAATATGGTTTTCATTGCCATGAATATCACGTACCGTACCCAAAAGATTACCCCCGAAAGCAACATCGAATCTATCTGGGTGCCGTGAGTTTTCACCATTTCTAATAACTATCATGTCATTTAAATCATTGCCTTCAACCGTCAATGGTAAACCTACGGGTACACCATTTTTATCTACAGCGTTGACCGAAATCGTTAAAGTACTATTGGCAGCATCACCATCATTATCTCTCACAGTATAACTAAAAACTTCCTGTGCGTTGAGGGGGATCTTAGAGGCATCCTCAGTCACTTGATAAGTATAGCTACCATCAGCCATCAGAATCAGCTCGCCATACAAACCAATAACCTTAGTGCCAACACCGGTATTAATACTGCTTGATGTTTCTCCATTCACACACCCTATGACAGTCAATGATCCATCGGCACCGTGCAAATCGTTATGCATTACATTACCTAAAGCACTTGGCAAATGGTAACCACTTCCTTCAACAATCTTTGCCACCAAGTCAAACTGGTTGGATGCATTTTCGTCTGTCTTTATCGAGTTGATAACATTACCGTTTTTATCAACAAAACCTAAGACTTCAACTGTATACATCTTACCTTCAAATTCAAAAGTCACAGATTGACTTTCAATAGTAATGATATCCCTTGGATCAGACTGATTATTTGGTGTTTCGTTATGGGCAAAATTCACCGTAATCGTCACAGGCGTTACTCGACCATAAGCATCGGTTACTGAAAACGTTACATCTAGTGTTGCCCCCGTAATCGAGTCATAGATAGGGTAATTATAGTGAGTAAAGGTTCCTAGTTGGACTAGCTCATTGAGAGCTATATTTCCAGCCAGTCCACTATCGTTATCAATAAAACCATACCCTGATTGCCCATACCCTGCACTCGTTCCCCAGCGTACTTGGTCTAAATCAGGGTCAGCATCGCGCGAATCATAAATTGTAATATTTGAACCACCTGCGATATTGCTCCACTTAGCCGAAACACCGTTAAAATTAAATGAATCGGCTAATACATTGATTGAAGCAACATCCGCATTAGCGATAGGGGCATCATCTTCGATAACAATGGTGATTGTACTTGTGCTCGAAATACCACTTGAATTTTGTGCTTCAATGGGAATATCAATCACAAGGTCATCTTCTCCACCATTATTCGTGTGGTCGAATACAGCATGCAACTGACTAGTCACCTTGCCTTGGTTATCTACGGTAATTTCGACCACTTTATTGTCAGCAACCGTTCCAATCAGTCTCTGTTTATCCGAAGATAAGTTCCAGGTAATAGCTACACCATTAGAAGTGTAAGTACCAACCGGGATCCCCATAGAAAGCTCAGAGGTGTTCGCAATATTAAGCTGCCCTTCCGCTGAGGTCTGGTTAGTCGTGTCTTGTGAACCAGTGATAGATGCGTCATCCGCAATCCCGCCTTGTAATCCTTCTTCAGAAACATTGAGCGTCAATTCACCAATAACCGGTGGAGACACAGGCTTGACCGCAAAACCAAGCACAGCACTGTCACCATCGGCATCAGTAACTTTCACTTGGAAATCAATATCTCCATCACCTAACGGCGATTGTATATTTTGATACTGGTAAAACTCCCATTTTCCCGTTGTCGGTGTAAACTCGAGTTTGAAGACTAAATGCCCTTCTGCATCTTTACCAGTAAGAGTATTTGCTCCTACTAATCCAACAGTAATGTCAGAGCCAGTAACCGTTTTGAGTGTCGCAGATTCATCCAGGCCAACTAATTGCAGTGCCCCTCGACCATCGGCCCCCCATTGCGGTTCAACGACACCAGAACCATAAGCAATTGGCTGCGGCGCATCCGAACCAAGAAACTCGATATTTTTAACGGTAAAGTCACTATTATCTTTATGATTGAACGAGTTACCATTATCAGTAGCTTTGATAACCATCGTATCAAAGCCACCCTGCTGCACAGAAAAGTCTTTAGCGTAATCTCCACGGTTTTCATCAGAGGTAAAACTTTGAGTTGCAATCAGCTTTCCATCTCGCCAAAACTCAACAATCCCGCTTTCGCCCTCACCGCCAAACATTTTGCTGAACTCAATTTTCGCACCATAAGCTACCGTGTTAGGATCGAGTTTAATAACCAACTCTTCGGATGCTGAACTGCCATCTGAAAACTTACGAAAATCAACTTCATTAGCAAGGTTATGGTACGGAGAATCCTTACTACTAACGCCGATACCTTCATTGTCACCATTAATATTTGCACCAACTAACGTGGATGATAAAGCTGAAGAGAATCCTTTTGCAGTAATAGTAAATTGACCACCGTCAATCGTGGCCCTATTACCACGGTAACTCGTTAGATCAAACTGGCCAGTTAACACATCAGGGATGTCAGTTGCTGTGACAGAAACTGGATCCATCGCATGGTCACTAGGTGCATCGTCTTCAATGATGATAGATAGTTTGCTTTCCGTTGTGGCTTGCCCATCTGAAACAAATACGCCGAGATCTAAACTCAGTGTATCTTCTTGGGAGCCATCTGGATGGTCGACAGGGCTGAGTAAAGTGACCGTATAGTTCCACTCGCCCTTGCCACTTGCATTAGGAGCAGTAAGCTCGATTTCAATAACGGATTTAGAATCACTCCCAGATGTAGAGCCTATCAGCTTGTGATTTTGAGCATCCCATTCCCAAACGACTTCCATACCTCCCGACGTGATGCCCTCCGGGCCCGAAAGAGTGATCTCTACGGAATCGCTATCTACATCATCAATTGTGATGGTGCCAGATGCCTTAACTGCGTCGCTTGTATCTGAGGATCCAATATTATCTTGAAGTCCACCAGATAAGCCTTCCTCGGAGAGAGTACTAGGATTTATTATGTCAAGTATTGGTCCGTCCGCCACCGCACCGACCGTCACATTCACGGTCGCCGTTTCAACATTGCCCGCCGCCGTCGTCACTGTGTAAGTGAAGCTGTCGCTGCCGTGGTAGTCCTCATTTGGTGTGTAGGTCACGGTGCCATCAGCATTGAAGGTCACGGTGCCGTTCGCACCTTGAGTCACGCCAGTCACACTCGCGTTGTCACCGAAGGTGTCATTATCCAGCACGTTGATGCTGCCCGCGGTGTCTTCATCGGTATTGAGGACGTCGTTCTTCGCGTCATCTACAGAGCCGACCGTCACAATTGACCCTAAAACACTTTGAGAATAGCCTTCTAATAGCGTTAAACTTTGTGTTTCAGAGAGGCCTAGCGCGGTGAGTGCTGACGTGGAGAATTCTGTTGCGGCTATGGTTTCCGAAGCGTCGCGAGCGATGCTGACTGAACCCGTCGGGCTTGAACCGTTCGATTCACCCGCTGCAGTTGCAAGATCTTCGCCTAGCTGTGTTGGGTCTTGGCCTTGCTCTAATGCTGCGAAAATTTCATTGATGTCATTGGTTATGTCTACGTTGCGACCATCGGCGTTAACTCTTGACATTTGTACATCATTATTATTGCCTACATCGTCTTGGGTAGCGTTACTGGCACTGATGATTATTTCACCAGGCAAGGTTTTTTCTCCTGGCTGAAGCACCCGTACATTGCCATTTGCATCCACAACGATCATCTGACCGAAAGTTAATGTTGTACCTAAAGAAAAAGAACCAAGTTCCATATAATGCCTCTAATAACTTCCGAATTCACAACGATGCGACTGTTTACATTCCTACATCTTTGCTACGTAATTTGTCATTTCTAATGGTAATAAATTAGCATTTAACACCTGTAATACAAAGGAAAAACCATTTTTACACCTTCTTATGTGACGTAGGTGGAGACTTAAGTCACACATTTATAGTTTGAATCAATATCACACTAAAGATGTACTTTATTATAAAAACAATCAACAATGTTTAATAAATGTTAATTGATGATTTAGTGTATGATTCTTTGCTAAAATCACGAATGTAATGAATATGTTACTGTTTACTGATAAGAATTTAATGTTATTTTGTTGCGTTTTTCCATCAAGCGTCTCGATAATGCAACAGCTAATGCCGTACTATTGCGGCTTAAAAGAAGTAGAAGTCCCTAGAGGAGTGCCCAAGTGAATTGGATGAATATGAAAACGTTGAGCTACGCCATCGCACTCAGCTTCCCGATCTCTGTATATAGCCAGACTCTTGAGCAAGCGGTGTCAATAACGCTTGCAACCAATCCAAATATTAAAAGTGCATATAACGAATATGTGAGTAAGCGCTATAATAGCGAAGCCTCTTCTGGTGCTTACCTTCCAAGGATCGATCTCGATGCTGGTATTGGCTACGAAGCGGTTGATTTAGCCTCTGGTACTGAAAATGAACTTACCCGTAAAGAAGCCACCATTACCTTAACCCAACTGATTTGGGATGGTTCTTCGACTTTAAACGATATTGATCGTACTTCGGCTGATGCCGAATCGGTTCGTTTCCAACTCTTAGCTGACGCTCAAGATATCGCATTAGAGGTCACTAAGGTGTATCTCGATGCAACGAAAGCGTTTGAAATACTGACACTTTCTGAAAGCAACCTCTCAGTACATAAGAAAATATATCGTGATATACAAAAGCGTGTGGAATCAGGCATTGGTTCAACCGCTGATCTTTCTCAGGTTGAAGCTCGTTTAGCTAAAGCCCATGGCAATCTTTTAGCTGCACAGAATAATCTGTTTGATATACATACCCAGTTTAAACGGTTGGTAGGTCAACCTCCTCAAGATTTAATTTTCCCTAGAGCAGACCATTCTGCTTTGCCTTTTACCGTTGATGACGCTTTAGAAAAGGCCTACCAAGATCACCCGGTCATCAAAGTAGCGCAAGCCGATGTTGATTCTGCAAAGTTTCAATATAAACAAACTCAGGGAACAAATTACCCAACATTATCTTTCGAAGCTGCACAAACATGGCGTGATGATGCCGGTGGGATAGAAGGTAGCAGCGATGAATTCTCGGCCATGATTAGGATGCGTTACAACCTGTACAATGGTGGTTCAGATTCTGCGCGCACCGACAGTGCAGCCTACCAAATGAACAAAGCGAAAGATTTAAGAGATCGGACTTATCGTAGTGTTGAAGAGGGGTTGCGTTTATCTTGGAGCGCTCTTGATTTGACATTACAACAAAAAGAATTTTTAGCCGATCATGTTGATTCTGCTTCAGATACGGTTATTGCTTATGAAAAACAATATAAGCTCGGCAAGCGAACACTATTGGATGTGTTGAATACTGAAAATGAGCTTTTCGAAGCAAGAAAAGGTTATCTCGATGCCAAATACGATGAACAGTATGCAAAATACCGTGTTATGAATGCAACTGGGTCATTGTTGAGTTCGTTGAGAGTGGATACACCCAAAGAGTGGCATGATGCGGTGGAGTACTAACATGTTGAAATACTTATGGCCAATGATAGCGAGCTTACTCTTTATCACCTCGACGGCTTCATCTGCTAGAGATGATTATCCATACATTGATATGCCACTCGCTGATCAAATAGACGATTTACGTGACGATGATTTTGACGGCGTGATTAATGCCAGAGATTTGTGCCCCGAAACACCATTGAAGTCAGAGATCGATAATGATGGTTGTGGCACTTTCATTAAAACCGAAGAGCAACTCCAGCTTAGAATTCTGTTTGCGAATGATTCAGCAATAGTCAACCCTGTGTTTCTAAGTCAAATACGGTCAATGGCCAATTTTCTCAAGCAATACCCTTCAGCTTCGATTGAATTACAAGGTTATGCCAGTAAGGTTGGGAATCCAGGTTATAACTTAGAGTTATCGAAAAACCGAGCTTATAATGTCGAGAAGGCGCTTGTGAGTTACGGCATTAGCCATACTCGTGTCCGTATTGTTGGTTTTGGTGATACTGAACTGACAGAAAATGGTGATGATGATATTAGCCATGCGATGAATAGAAAAGTTGTCGCTACTGTCGTCGGCCACAAAGGTTCGGTGAAAGAAGAGTGGACCATTTTCACCAAACGCGAGCGTTGAAATCGATATTTATCGAGGATTGGGGCGTTTTCGCCCCTTTTTTCTGTCTAAAATTGTAATGAGTTTACTAGCACAAAATGCTATCCTTGCGCGTCATCACCTTATGAGATAAAGATAATGAGCAAATTAACTGCTGACCTTCAAGCAAACTTAGAATTGTTTATTGAACAAACAAAAGAGACCCAACTAGTATGGGGCTTAAAAAATGAAGATGGTTGGCTGGCATGCGACTCGACAGAATTTGAAAGTAGTGAAGTTATGCCCTTTTGGTCAACCAAAGAAGATGCACAAACTCACAACGTTGAAGAGTGGTCTGACTTCGAAGTGTTAGAAATCCCTCTCGATATTTTCGTAGAAGATTGGTTGATTACCCTTGACGAAGATGGTGTATTAATTGGCACCAACTGGAATGCAAGCTTAGAGGGTAAAGAAGTAGAACCTGCAGATTTGGCCAAAATGTACCTTTAGTTGTATGATTCATAGACATCCTTTCAACTATACTGGATGTCTATGGACAGAGAAATCCAACAAAGATTACAGTGGCTAAAAATGTATGAGGGATGTGGTGATGCAGGTCTCGTATGTCGACGCTGTGGTATTTCTAGACCGACATTACGTAAATAGATGAAGCGGTATAAGCAGCGTGGAATCACAGGTCTGGAAAGCCAGAGCAAACGCCCTAATGCCGATCAGTTAAGACTTTAATCGGCAGATCAGTTGAATGATCCTACCTTTATGTAAAAATCCGATAGACCCTGTTTATCGGATTTTTTTATGCACGTTTCTCAAGCCCTCGATATCATCAACAGTTATAAACCCAATCAAGTTGAAACACTCGCAGACCTCTTGCCCATTGAGCTCATCAATAGTGCTTATGAGCTTACTGATACCGTTACTCTAAGAAAACGAAAGCTCACTTTAGAGTAGATGGCATGGTTACTGGTTGGCATGGCTATCTATAACGATAAATCCATGGCTGACATTGTAAACATGCTCGATATTGTTGACCGCACAGGTAAGCCATTTGTTGCTCCAAGTGCATTAACACAGCGAAGAAAAAATCTTGGTGAATCAGCGGCTAAAGCGCTCTTTGAGTGTACGCAAAGTCATTGGTTCAAACAGGCTAACTTACCAAACTGGAACGGACTTACGTTACTGGGTGTTGATGGGGTTTTATGGCGAACAGAAGACTCGAAAGACAATGCTGAAGCGTTTGCTAAGCCCACTAATCGGGATGGTAAAGAAACACAGTACCCACAGGTGCGCATGGTCTGTCAGATGGAGCTGAGCAGTCATTTAATCACAGGCAGTGCTTTTGACTGTTATACCGTCAATGAAATGAAGCTGGCAGAGCAGCTTATCGAAACGACCCCCGATAACAGCTTAACGCTCTTCGACAAAGGCTTTTACTCCCTAGGTTTACTTCAAGCATGGCGTTCGCACGGCATCAATCGCCATTGGCTTATCCCGATGAAAAAAGGGCTGATTTATGAAGTCGTTCAGTCTTTTGGCCGACAAGATAAGCTGATAAAACTGAAGAGTAATCCGCAAGCGCGTAATAGCTTCAATGGAGCCTTAACCCACATCATGCGCCTACCTAATAGTGGGACTTCCCTACTCGTCACCGGGAGCCATACCTAGGCAACTCCAAAACTTCTATGCAATGAGTGGGAGCTTAATACTTGAGCCAAGGCGAGAAAGAGCCTTCCCTAGAGTCGTGAAGAAAAAGCCAAGCTGATACCCTAGAAAATACAATACCGCTCACTTTAAGTGAACGGTATTAGAGCAAACGCTCTCATTCTTCTCCAGATGCCAAGATCACTGATGAACTAAGAGTATTGATCCTTGAGATGCGTGAGAAACGCAATTTAGGGGCGAGGCGTTTACAAACAGAGTTAATCCGACTTCACCAAGTACACCTAAGCACAACGACACTCCATAAAGTTTTGTCCGAAGCATCAGTCAAACCCATCGTAACTTACCGACGCCAAAAAGATTTCCAAAGATACGAGCGCCCAATCCCTGGTGATAGAGTCCAGATGGACACCTGTAAAATAGCACCTGGACTCTACCAGTACACAGCTATCGATGACTGCTCTCGCTATCGAGTTCTGAGGTGCTACTCTCGGCGCACAGCAGCAAATACAGTCGACTTTATTGAATGCGTAGTAGAGGAGATGCCATTTCCTATCCAGAGCATTCAGACGGACAGAGGGCGTGAATTCTTTGCAGAGAAAGTCCAGAAACAACTTATGACTTATGGAATCAAGTTTCGCCCCAACAAGCCAGGTTCGCCTCATTTGAATAGCAAAGTTGAACGCTCACAGAAAACAGATAAAAGTGAGTTCTATCCAACTATAGATGTTTCTGTGAGGCTGGAAGAGCTGGATCTGCTACTAGCTGAATGGCAACACTACTACAACTGGGAACGGCCTCACTGCTCGTTAAAGGGTCTAACACCGATAGACAGGATTACTGAGACCTCTGATCAAACACCTCTGTCTGAAGGGGTATCTCAGCACTACCAGATCAGAAAAGAGAGGTTTCAAGAGCAGAATTGCAAGCTCGATCTCCAGCTAAGAAAATTGAAACCATCTCTATGAATCACACAACTGAGTAACGTCATTGAGCCCTCTCCTCTGTACTCATAACATGACACACTGATCGGATCACATTGGCTTTATTTTATTTAGCTATCTTTCCTAGAAATACATCACTAGAATCCATCGCTTTTCTGATCCTCCGCACATCGGTTAATCACGAAAACACAACATTGAACGAATTTAATCACCTAAACTTAAGCATCACATACTGTAATGAAATCAAATTCATGAATAATACCAAGCGAAACAACAGCCAACTCACCGCAATGCTCTACCTCTTAGCTGCGCTGCTATTTGCCACCTATGGCGGACGAATCTGTCCAATGTTGTCCAGTTTAAGCGCATTAGAAATCACAGCCCATGTGACGATTAGTGTATTTTGTGCATGGGTAATGCGTCGATATCTCTTTATTCACCACCAGTGGGCAAAAACAGAACAGTATGCGAAGCTCGATAGTGTTTTGTTTTTTCTTGTCAGCATTCCACTATCCCTTTACTACAATCAGCGCTATCAATTCACCATCGATAGCAACGTAAAAGTCCTGTTTGGTTTAACACTGTTTGGTTTCTTTACCGGAAGCTTATTACAACTCATCGCTAAACGAGCTCAATATCGCCAGCACACAGTACAATTGAATCGTCAACAACTCCAAGGTGAAAGGCATTCGATTGTTAAGCAGATGATCGGGTTAATGATGCTGATGATCATCACTCTGACAGCCACACTCACCATGGTCGCGGTGAAAGATCTTTTTTGGCTTGAACATAATCCTGCCAGTTTAATCAATGGACATGGCAAGATAAGTATTATTAAAGAGTTTATTTATGTTTCTTTGGTTTTGGGCGGTTATGTAATCGCTATCCTCTGGCAGTGGGGAAAGCTGATGAAGCAAATATTGCACGCTCAAGAGCATTCGCTATGCCAAGTAACTCAAGGTGATATAGCGCAACGCTTACCGATTTTTGAAAATAACGAGTTAGGTTCTGTGGCTTGGTTGACCAATCAAATGTTGGATAGCCTACAAAACTCACAGGATGAAGTAAAAACCACGCGTGATGTCGCCATCGTTAGCCTAGCTGCTTTAGCTGAATCTCGCGATAATGAAACTGGCGCTCATATTTTACGTACTCAAGAATATGTCAAAGTACTCGCGCAATATCTAAGCCAAAAACCGAAATATCAGCCTTTATTAACGCCCACTTATATTGATTTACTCTACAAATCAGCCCCATTACACGACGTTGGCAAAGTCGGTATCCCTGATGCCGTCCTACTGAAACCCGGCAAGCTCACCGATGATGAGTTCACTATTATGAAGGGGCACCCTGAGATCGGCGCACAAGCGCTGTCGATTGCCGAGCAGCACCTTGGCACAAGTTCCTTTTTAGCAATCGCAAAAGAAATCGCCCTCACTCACCATGAAAAATGGGATGGTTCGGGCTATCCAAAACAACTCAAAGGGGAAGAGATTCCACTCTCAGGCCGTTTAATGGCACTGGCTGATGTATATGATGCGCTCATCTCAAAGCGCGTTTACAAACCCGCGTTTTCTCATGATGAAGCAAAAGCCATCATCCTACAGGGCGAAGCGACACATTTTGACCCACAAGTCGTAGAGGCTTTTTTGAGCGTTGAACAACAATTTGTCGCCATTGCCGCTCGCCATCAGGATAAACATTAATCTCTTATTACAGTAGCTCCTCCGCTCAATGGCAAAATATCGTATTTGATGATGAATTTTGCCGTTGAGCTGACTACTTCTCAAAGTAAAACCTATTTAATCTCCCCGCCTGAAAACGGTGGATGATAGAGTTTTTTTAAAAAAATCGCCTTTTTGTTCATGATTCTTAGCCAACACAAATTATTTTCAGTTTTTCTGTTTTGTGTGTTGTAACGGATATTTCATAAAGGTATAAATACCTTAATTTTATGTTTCTAAAATCCCTTCTAACACTTTACATGGATGATGATTATGTTTGAAAAAGTTGTCGCAGCTCCGGCTGACCCTATTCTTGGTTTAACCGAAGAGTTTAAAAAAGATCCTCGCACTGAAAAAATTAACCTCGGTGTTGGTATCTACAAAAATGAAGCAGGTGAAACACCTGTTCTTGCGACAGTAAAGAAAGCGGAAGCGGCGTTGCTTGAGTCTGAAAAAACCAAATCTTATCTCACCATTGAAGGTACTGCTGAATATGGGCTCGCGGTACAAAAACTCCTGTTTGGCGATGAATCTGAGATTGTGACGCAAAAGCTCGCAAAAACGGCGCAAGCGCCGGGTGGTACTGGTGCACTGCGTGTAGCTGGTGAATTTATTAAGCGTCAAATCGGCGACGTGAAAGTGTGGATCAGCAACCCAACATGGGCAAACCATCACGGTGTTTTTAATGCGGCTGGTTTAGAAACCACGCAGTATTCGTACTACAATGCCGAAACGAAAGATAAAGATTTCGCAGCGATGCTTACCGATCTTGAGCAAGCTCAAGCGGGTGATATTGTTCTTCTACACGGGTGCTGCCACAACCCAACTGGCATTGATCCAACCGATAAAGAGTGGGAAACGTTAGCAAAATTAGTCGCTGATAAAGGGCTTCTTCCTCTGTTTGACTTTGCTTATCAAGGTTTTGCGAAAGGTGTTGAAGAAGACGCACAGGGCCTACGTACTTTTGCGAAATACAATAAAGAGATCTTAGTAGCGAGCTCATTCTCTAAAAACTTCGGTTTGTACAATGAGCGCGTGGGTGCGTTTACCATCGTTGCTGGCTCAACAGATGTCGCTGAAACAGCTTTCTCACAAATCAAAGCGATCATTCGTTCCATTTATTCAAATCCACCAGCGCACGGTGCTGCGGTCGTTACTTATATCCTCAACAACGCCGAACTACGCGCAGAATGGGAAAACGAAGTGACGGAAATGCGTGAACGTATTCAAGAGATGCGTGAGCTGTTTGTTACCACCCTAAAAGCAGAAGGTGTGAAGGCTGATTTTAGCTTTATTGAACGTCAAAATGGCATGTTCTCTTTTTCTGGTTTGAACAAGGAACAAGTTGCTCGTCTGAAAGATGAATTGGCAATTTACATCGTCGGTTCCGGCCGTATCAGTGTGGCAGGCATGACGAAATCGAATATGGGCCCACTGTGCAAAGGTATTGCAGCGGTTCTATAATCGATAATGATAAGAAATAGACAACAATAGCCGCCACTTGTCGGCTATTTTTTTATCTTCAATTCACTGAAATGACACTTGATTCACCTCAAAGCGCGTACACTTTCCCCTCTTGCCTGCAAAGCACGTTCTTTTCATGTACTATAACTCTCTGAATCCTATGTCCAATGCCACCGATGTAACCGGATCCCTTTGACAAGTTACATCGTTTAGCTGGCTCACGACGTCAGAATCCCACAATATGAATTCCGAAACACAAGGAAGCCTCCATGGAAGCAGAATTAATTGAAATCAAGAACTTCCTTGCTCAGTATCCACCGTTCAATGAACTACCTGAAGAAACACTGATCGAAGTGACGCAGAGCGTAGAAATCTCCTATTTTCGACAAGGTACACCCATCATTCATTTTGGTGATCATATCCAAGACTTATATTTGATCCGCAGCGGCGTCGTCGAGGTATACCGTCGCAAAGGCGAATTATACAACCGCCTAACCGAAGGCGGTTTATTTGGTCAAATGGGGCTATTGACCAATAACCGTGTTCGTTTTCCGGTCACAGCGATTGAAGATACGCTGGTTTATTGTATTCCAGAGGCAAGGTTTCAGGATTTATATGACAACTATGATTCCTTTGCTGATTTCGTTGAAGTGCAAGATAACGCACGCCTTCGCCAAGCCGTACTGAGTAAAACAGAGCAGAATGATCTCACCACCTCGAAAGTGCGAACCTTACTCAGCCGAGAAGCCCCTTTCGTTTACAAAACAGAAACCATTCAACATGCGGCGATCAAGATGGCGGAAGAGAGTATCTCTTCACTGCTGGTGATTGACCCTGATATTTTGCAAGAGAGTGACGACGATAACAGCCCAGTAATCGGCATCCTGACTGACCGAGATCTCTGCACGCGTGTATTAGCCGTTGGCATCGATCCTAATCACCTCGTCACGGAAGTGATGACAACGGAGGTTATCTCATTAGATCATAATGCTTATGTCTATGAGGCCATGCTAAAAATGCTTCGGTACAATGTTCATCATCTTCCTATACTCAAAGAAAAAAAGCCGATCGGTATCATTGAAGCGACCGACATTGTTCGCTACGAATCACAAAACTCATTGCTGCTCGTCAGTCGCATCTTCCAGCAACAAAGCGTTGAAGAGTTAGCCACACTGTCGCACCAAGTCAAAGACAGTTTTGTTCGTTTAGTCAATGAAGATGCAAACTCACATATGATCGGCACGGCGATGTCAGTGATTGGCCGTAGCTTTAAACAAAGAATCATTGAACTTGCTGAAGAATTACTAGGCTCGCCGCCTATTCCATACTGCTTTTTAGCCTTGGGTTCTATGGGCCGTGACGAACAGTTAATTGTCACGGACCAAGATAACGCTTTAATTTTGGATGATAGCTATGAAGAAACACAGCATGGTGCTTATTTCGAAGCGTTCGCCAAATTTGTCTGCGACAGCTTAGATCAATGCGGTTACAGCTACTGTACGGGGGACATTATGGCCAGCAACCCGATGTGGCGTATGACTCGTAAAGAATGGGAAGCCTGCTTTGCCGATTGGATAGATAACCCTAACCCTAAGGCGCTATTGAATGCATCCATCTTTTTTGACTTATACGGGGTGTGTGGCAGGACCAAATGGGCAGAACAACTGAATGGGTTTATTGTCCGTCGAGCACGCAAAAATAATCGATTTCTTGCATGCCTTGCACGAAATGCGCTGAACCGCACGCCACCATTGGGGTTTTTCAAAGACTTTGTGATGGAAAAAGATGGACGACACAATAACACCATCAATTTAAAACGTCGCGGCACTGCACCGTTAGCGGATTTAATCCGTGTGCATGCATTGGCTGTCGGTTCACGTTCTACCAACTCGTTTGAACGTTTGGATGACATCATTGAAGCCGGAATTCTACCCAAAGGACGGGCGCAAGATCTGCGTGATGCAATGGAGTTTATCGCGATGGTACGCATTCGCCACCAAGCGGCTGACGTTGAACAAGAAATAGAGCCAGATAACAATATCGAGCCAGAAAACCTATCTGATTTTGAAAGACGTAACTTAAAAGATGCGTTTCAAATCCTAAGCAATGCGCAAAATTTCTTGAAATTCCGTTATCAAGCCAGCAATAACTTTAAGTGAGAGTGATGATTAAACAATGGTTTCAAAAACCGAGCATCGATTGGGTAGCAAAATATGCCAATAAGCAGTCGTTGGTTAACCATCCGTTACTCAAAGATTTTTATTCAAGGCCGATTGCTAAGGGTTGCACGCCAATCGATGAAATAGAGTTTGTCGCTTTAGATTTGGAAACAACCGGGTTAAGTGCGCAGCATGATGACATTATCACCATTGGCTTGGTGCCTTTTACCTTAAACCGTATCTATCTCAACCGCTCTAAACATTGGATAGTTCGGCCACGCCAAGCGTTAAAAGAGGATTCGGTGGTTATCCATGGCATCACACACAACGATATTTTAGATGCGCCAGATTTGGCAGAAGTGCAGGAGTCGATACTGAAGGCCTTATCTGGAAAAATTGTTGTGGTTCATTACCGTCATATTGAACGTAGCTTTCTCAATCAAGCATTAAAAGTGCGATTGGGTGAAGGCATTGAGTTCCCGGTGATCGATACTTTGCAATTGGAAACGCAAATTCAACAACGGTTACATGGAGGTTTATGGAACCAGTTAAAAGGGCAAAAACCACAATCAGTGCGTTTAGGGCAAGCGCGAGCGCGTTATGGGCTACCAGCGTACACTCCACACCACGCTTTAGTTGATGCTATTGCCACCGCGGAATTATTCCAAGCACAAATCGCTCATCATTTTGATCGGCAGCAAAGTGTCCGAACGTTGTGGCTATAACTTTTTGATTATCCTTTCAAGGGATTCTTTCAAGGTTTAGTACCGTGATCGACACGAGCAAAAAAAGAGGAACCCATGTTAGGTTCCTCTTTTTTAATCACATCTCGCCTTGCTGCTTTTACGCTTAGAACTTACAGCTTAAAGCGACGAATTTCATTTTCTAACTGATGCGAAAGCTCAGAAAGTTGTGATGCTTGTGCGGCTGCTTCATGCGCTTCTTGTGCAAGATCGTTAGACACATCGCGGATCCCTTCCGTGTTGCGAGTAATTTCCGACGTCACAGAAGCTTGCTCTTCAGCGGCCGAGGCAATTTGCGTCGCCATGTCACTGATGCGCTCAACTGAATTATGAATTTGCATCAAACTTGCTGCAGCGGCGTTCGCATCATCTACACTGGTTCCAGCAAGCATACGGCTATCACCCATAATGCCAACCGCTTTACCCGTCGTTGATTGCAACGTTTCGATCATCTGCTGAATTTCTTTTGTCGAAGCATGTGTACGTTGGCTAAGCACACGAACTTCATCGGCAACCACGGCAAAGCCACGACCTTGCTCACCAGCACGTGCAGCTTCAATCGCCGCATTCAATGCTAGCAGGTTAGTTTGCTCTGCTATGTTTTGAATGGTCGCCAGAATCGTATTGATGTGTTTGCCGTGTGCTTCCAGCTCAAGGATAACATCAGTGGCCACTTGAACTTCTTTGGCCAGGTTTTGAATCGAACCTTGTGTTTGTGAAACTTGATTCGAACCATGTACGCAAGCCGTTACCGCTTCGCCAGAGTTTTGAGCGGTATGATCCGCGTTACCGGCAATCTCTTGTGTAGCTGCGGCCATTTCATTGATGGCCGTAGCCACCATATTAATTTCATCTTGTTGTAAACGGATACGCGCACTACGCTCTTTGGCTTGAGCGGCCGTCTGTTTTGACTGTTCAGACAACGCAGCAGAAACAAAGCTGAGTTTAGAAACCATGGTGTGCATATTACCGACAAAGGTATTAAAGTTTTGTGCTAATTGCCCAACTTCATCATCACTTCTTGGTTCAAGACGTTGAGTTAAATCACCGTCTCCGGAAGCAATTTCCTCTAAGGCTTTGGATACTCGGCTAAGATCTCTAAACAAAAAGCTCACTAACCAAGAGACGATCACAATCACAGCGATAGTAATCACAAGTGCAGTCACAATTAGGTCAATGAGCAAGGATGTATGCGCTGCTTCTTCCGTTGCACGATCCATTTGGATAGCAAAGATCCAATCGGTTTGCGGCACTTTGGCGAAGTAAAATAGCTTATCAACACCTTGTAATGACGCGTCTTCAACGGTACCTGAAGCCACTGCTTGCTCTATCATGTTCATCGTCAACGTCTTCGACAATGACGACACTGGTTTTAATAAGAAATTTTTATCTGGATGCGCTAAAAAGGTTCCATCTTGCGCATCAATCAACATCGCGTAGGCATTTTTGCCCGCATCTAAACTGATGACATCTTGGATCAACTGATCGATTAACACATCGGCACCAACGACGCCGACAAATTGCCCATTGCGACGCACAGGATCTGCAATTGTCACCAACAGTGCATTGGTGATCGCGTCTTTATAAGCGGTGGTGATAATTTGTTTATTCGCTGAAACGGCATCTTTATACCAAGGACGTTGGCGAGGATCATAGTCAGCACGGTTACGCTCAGGGTGTGAACGATACATCTCACCTTGCGGTGTACCAAAGAAAATATCATCAAAGCCACCCGCTTTGCGAGCTTGCTGTAAGAAAGGGACGACATCATCTTGAGCGGTGTAGTCATTAAAAGCGGTTGAGATCTCTTTACGGACCACAATCCAGTCCGAAATGCCTTTCGCAGCGGCAGCTGACAAGCTTTCTGCCCGCGAATATACGCCATTTCGAGTTTGTTCAAAGAGTTGATCAGCGGCTAGCCAAGTCAACGCGCTCGCCATAACGACGACGGCAGAAAGACTGGCACCGATTAGCTTTTGCTTTAGGGTCAATTTCATTGGGTTACAAAATGTATGAAGCGGAAAAGGTGGCGAATATTAACCAGATTTCGCATAAGTTGCACTAATTATGTATCTATTTTTGACACAATATAACCTTTTGCTTTTACTAAAGTTATTAATTAATGTTGTCATGACGACTGTCAAAAAAACAGCATCAAGGCGACTAAAAGTCGCCTTGATGATTGAACGTCCATACCCTTCCCACTTAAAGCAGCCTTGGGTATATCTGAATTAGTGCTTAGATAATTCGGTTCGCATACCTAACAGTAGGCTCACACACATCAATAGTAAGACGATGGTAAATGGCAGCGCCGTTGATATTGCCGCAGCCTGCAACGCTTCAATAGCATTGGTGCCACCAATCCATAACAAGGCTACGGCGATAGCGCCTTCCATCAACGCCCAGAAAATACGCTGTAGGACAGGGGCATCCACTTTACCTCCAGCAGTAATACTATCAATGACCAGTGACCCTGAATCTGATGAGGTGATAAAAAACACCAACACTAACACAACCGCAATCACTGAAAGTAAGGTGCCATAAGGCAGCGCATCAAACATTTGGAACATCGCCAGTGGCACTTCGGTCAAACCATTCGCGCCTAATTGGCCAACATTGTTGATGACTTGATCAATCGCCAAACCACCAAATACAGACATCCAAATCAAGGTAACAGCAGTAGGTACTAATAATACGGCGGTGAGGAACTCGCGGATAGTACGGCCTTTTGATACTCGAGCAATGAACATTCCAACAAATGGTGACCATGAAATCCACCAAGCCCAATAGAACACTGTCCAACCTTGGAACCAAGCCTCATCAGTTCGACCGTGCGGGTTACTGAGTGGGATGATATTTTCAATATACGCCATTAATGTGGTTGGAATGGATGAAAAGGTTACGGTATAGCCAATCAGTGCAACCAAAATCAGCAGCAAGAATGCAACGATCATATTGATGTTACTGATGACTTTAACACCACCATCAATACCACGCACCACGGAGACCACCGCTAATAAAGTAACGACGGTAATCACGACAATTTGTAAGCCCATTCCGGCATCAATGCCAAACACATGGTGAATACCACTAGCCGCTTGTTGAGCCCCCAGCCCTAATGACGTTGCTAAGCCAAACAATGTTGCTAATACAGCCAGAATATCAATGATATGCCCTGCCCAGCCCCAAGCGCGATCACCAAGCAACGGGTAAAAAATAGAGCGAATAGAAAGCGGAAGCCCTTTGTTGTAAGTAAAAAACGCAAGGGAGAGCGCTACCACACCGTAAATCGCCCAAGGGTGTAAACCCCAATGGTACATGGTTGCACCTAATGCTAGTTTAGCCGCTTCGGGTGTGTTGGCTGCAACACCTAAGGGTGTCTCATACCAACCGGTAAAATACGCCACAGGTTCAGCGACACTCCAGAACATGAGACCAATACCCATCCCTGCGGCAAACAGCATAGAGAGCCAAGAAATAAAAGAGTAGTCTGCTGTCGCCTCTTGGCCACCTAAACGTATTTTACCAAAGGGAGAAACAATCAAGCCTAAGCAAAACAGCACAAAAAGATTACCCGACCAAATAAACAGCCAGTCAAAAGTGCCAATAATTTTCCATTTAACGCCATCAAGCACGCTCTTCGCAACCTCAGGATCAACGACTAAAGCGGCGACTAAAAATAGCGCAATAAATCCGGCGCTAAAGCCAAACACTGGGTTATGAACATCAAACCCCCACTTTTGCACGTTATCTTGCCCGACAGTGTAGTCAGTACTGTCGATACTGTACTTATCAATACCTTTTGTCATTTTACCTCTCTAGAAATCTAGACATGATTTTTCAGTTGAGATTAATAACCATGAGAACGAAACAATTTTAAGACAAAAACCAAAAATAACTTCGTACTCATAGCAATTTATTTTTTCAATATGCTGAATACCCTACCAAAATCACAGAAAAAATCCACTAAAAAGCAACATAAAATGCCATGAAAGGCAAAAAATAAGCCTTAAAGGTTAAACTTCAACCAATTTAGGGTAAAAATCGAAAACAAAAACATTCGAGCACTAATCATTTTACATCTCAACTTATACACTCATCATCTTAGACCAAAACAAAAGAGGTCGAATGCTACTTTTCAAGTGAAAAGAACTGCGCTATGGTCCCCGCTTATTAATAACTTTCTTTTTGGGACAATGAGTTTGGAAAAACATGAAGAAGTTTTGATCTCAATTCGACAAATTATTCGCGCAATTGATCTGCACTCTAAAAAACTGAATAGAGACGCTGGGCTTACTGGTCCCCAGCTTATTCTAATGCGTTCAATTCAAACCCTTGGTGAGGTGACTATCCGCACATTGTCGGATCATACGAACATGAGCCAGGCCACTGCCACCACCATTTTGGATAGATTAGAGCGCAACGGATACGTACAGCGAATTCGCAGCAATACCGATAAACGAAAAGTGCACGCCCATTTAACGGACGAAGGTAAGAAGCTGCTAGAAAAGGCACCGCAACCATTGCAAGAAAGCTTTGTCGAACAATTTAGGCAGCTTCAAGAGTGGGAGCAAAGCTTGTTGCTCTCATCAGTACAACGTTTATCTTCTATGATGAATGCCGAAAACATCGATGTCGCACCGATGCTCGAAATTGGCTCTATTACCAAAGAAGAGTAGCTTTGATTGCATTTTAAAATTTGATCGTAAAAAAGCCTCGGGGCTACCGAGGCTAATTCATTCACAACGAACAGCAGATTAAATGGCTTTATAGATAACTTTGTTGCCTGCTAACTGCTCTTTCACTACCAGATTTTCTTCTACTAGTTTCTTGAGTGCGCCAGTGGCCCAAGCGGCAGCTTTCGCATCTTCTTGACCAGCACTTAAGCCGATCGATTTAGGATTCATACCTTCGGCGTGGTTAGCGACGATATCTAAAACCTGTTGCTGTTTTGGCGTTAACGCAACATCCACTTTTTTAGAGTTCGCCGCAGCTTTCTCCACAACTACTTTTGTTGCAGCGGTTTTTGCTACGGTCGATTGCGCTGTTACAGGCTTTGCTGATTGAGAGGCGATCAAGTTTGCAACAGTCGCTTTAATACGCTTTTGCAATTTTGCCTGCACCTTACGCTTATGAGCAAGTCTCATCGAATATTTCTCCATTTCACTGCGTTTCAAGCAGTGGTGAAAATTTGAAGCGCGTTTTATATCAAAAATCGTCCTCGATTTGTAGGGCATAGCACAGATTGAGGGGCAAAAACGCATTTTGATGCGGTAACTGACTACAATTTATACAGGTCGCAACAGCCAACAACGATGCTGTAGCTCGAAGGAGTTTCACTGTTTTATGCACACCCAACATTTGTCTAATACGCGCTTTTCTCTGCAATCACCTTTAGTGAAATGGATAAATACGACTTGTATCATCGCTTCAATTTGCATTGTCATGTTCTCATCCAACATTATTCATGCGCTGCTGTTAGTAAGTGCACTGGCAGTGACTCTAATCACCTTCTATCTTTTGATTTTGAAAGGAAAAGTTAGCTACACTCTAACCGCTACCCATTTTCAGCAGCATCTCTTTAAAGGAGGTTGGGTCGTAAAATGGAACAATATCAGCCGCATTGGGGTGTGCAGTTATGAATATCATGGTTGGCACCAACCTTTGCCTTGGATTGGGATCAAACTGAAGGATTATTCACCTTACCTTGAGAGTGTATGCCCCAGAATCGCTAGTGAGATCTTGCTCAGCCAGCGCGCGCTGCTCTACTTAGGAGCAAAACAACAGCGCAAAGAGACTCAATTTGAAGACTTGGTACTCGACAACGCACCTTACACTGCGCCAAACGGTAATTACTATCATGGTCTTATGGCAATGTTAGCCAATCGGATGCGCTATCAACGGCAATTTTTTGATTATGATATTTTTATCTCAGCGCACGATCTGGATCGTGACGCCGAGGCGTTTGTGGGGCTGATTCGGCGCTACCTCGCGGCGGCCGAACCAGACTAAGACATGGTTTAATGGGCGCAGAAGGAACACTCTGAGCCTAATCAAGATCAATACAGGGGCATTTCATCTGCGACATAAGGGTTATTGGCACGTTCACGGCCAAAAGTCGATTGCGGACCATGGCCGGGCACAAACGTCACATCGTTGCCAAGTGGCCATAGCTTAGTTTTGATCGAGTGAATAAGGGTATTGAAATCACCTTGCGGGAAATCCGTACGGCCGATACTACCGTTAAACAATACATCACCAACAAACGCCAATTTCGCTTGCTGGCTAAACAGCACCACGTGACCGGGCGTGTGGCCGGGCGTGTGCAATACTTGTAGAGTTTGAAGGCCAAACTTCACTTCATCACCCTCATTAAGCCATTGGGTAGGTTCAAAGGCTTCCGTCAGTGGAAAACCAAACATTTTGCTTTGACCTTCGAGGCCTTGTAGCCAGAAGTTGTCCGCTTTATGTGGTCCAATAATATCGACGCCGCCCAACTGCTGCGCCAGCGGTTCGGTTCCACCGACATGATCTAAATGACCATGAGTAAGAACCAAACTGACCACTTTTACCCCGAGTTCATTAATCAACATCACGAGCTGTTTCACATCACCGCCAGGGTCAACCACGATCCCTTCCATGGTGTCATCACACCAAACGATAGAGCAGTTTTGAGAGAAGGAAGTGACGGGCACCACTTGATACTTTAACGACATACTAAAACCTTGTTCGAATTCGCAGTTGGCCGAACTATGACATTGACACTTTCATTTGACAAGTCACGAACAGCCTTATGACCAATGACGTACAGGCCCAGTATCAATGTGCACAAAATCACTGCTAGGATAATAACCAACACCGCCAGCGCCCAATTCGATCGCCGCTTCGCGTACTTGACTCAACTGAACACCATCTAACCGAAAATCAATTGCTTGGCCTAGCATATGGAAACTTTTCTTAGCAACCCCAGAGGAGTGAGTGCGCAACATCTCATTGGTGGCAGGAGATCGATAACCAGAGATGATTTGTACTTCCGCTTGAGTGCCAAGTAGAGATTGAATTTTCGATATTTGGTCAAATAGATTTTTGTCCATTGGATGGACTTCGTTGCGGCGGAAATCACGGCAAATATGGTTGAGCCGATCAAGCTCAGATCGAACATAACGAACACCGTTGAAATAACAGGTTTCAAGTGTTTCACCGGTATGTAAATTATTCATCGCGAGTATGCGAGAGGTTTCAGGGTACGATGCCAATACTATTTGGGGGGCACACGCCGCTACAACTACACCACTACCAGCCAATTTTATAAAGTGACGACGAGAAACTAACAAGGTTTGATACCTTCACAACTGAATTTATTTTCAACAAGCCCGGACACTACCGGACTCCATTGTGAAGATCAAATGCATAAATTGTGCTCGAAATGCTCAAGAGAGAGCCACAGCATCGTTACTCTTTGAACATAAAAGAGATCTTTATTAAGTCATTTTTTGGTAAATTGAGAGACGCATCCCTGCTTACTTAGGTGACCACTGTTTTAGCGGTATCCATTCACCCATTACTGGTACTGAATGCATCATAACGATAGATATCATCTCGGTAGTGCAGTTCCCCACCTTCATACCAAACGGTTTGATAGATAATGTGTACGGGGATGCGCTGCTTTAATGGGATCGTGCCATTCGCAGGCCCTTCTTTTCCCGTTAATTTATCACCATTAATACCTTGGGTTTCTAATATCATCGAAGCAAACTTATCGGCATTTTGTACTCGAATACAACCCGAACTAAAGGCTCGCGACGTATTATTGAATAGGTATTTACTCGGCGTATCATGTAGGTAAATCGCTCTACGATTGGGCGTATTAAATTTATACAGACCTAATGCATTATCTTGCCCCGCTTGCTGACGCATTCGGTAGGGAAAAGAGGCCGGATTCACCGCAGACCAGTTGATGTTGCTTGGGTCAATTTGATCGTTCGAGCGCCAGCTCGAAACAATATCAATATTGTGTTGACGCAAATAGTTTTGATCTTTTTTTACCATCGGCAGAATATCTTCAACCATGATTTTGTGTGGCACATTCCACGTCGGGTTTAGGATCAAAGAATCTAATTTGGTGCTCATGAGTGGCGTTTTGCGTGAAACTCGGCCCACCACCACTTTAGACTGAAAGACTTCTTTACCTAAATACCAGTAGCGCATATCAAAACTGGGAACGTTGACTACGATCTGTGTCTCTTTTGATTCTGGCCACAAACGAGTTCGCTCTGCATTTAATGCCAACATAGACAGGCGTGCCTGCAAAGACAAATTTAACCACTTTAAGGTCTCGGGGCCAATCATGCCATCAGCTTTTAAACCGTGCATCGCTTGAAACTCTTTCACAGGTTTGACCAAGCTGTTGTCATACCAAGTTACGTCGTCACGCACTGTGCTAACATCGATATTAACTAATGATAAGCGGGCAATAAGCACACTACGTTGTGAGAGCTTATCGCCAGGTTTTTTTAACCCTTTTTGGCTGTACAACGAGAGCGCTGCATTTTCAGTACTGAGCAGAAAATCATAGGCATGTAGCAGTTGATCATAAGCCGCGTTGTTGGGCGCATAACCATTGAGCAGATCGCCGATACTGTTAACTTCCACCGCAACATGAAGAGCGAACAAGGCTTCTTGGCTTGGTGGAGCAATCGCAGAGTTGAGCTTACGTTCAAAGAACCAAGCCATACCGACTTTGGGAGCTTGCTCGGCATAACTCAAATACAAAAGTAAAGTATCGGTCGCCAGCAGATCGTATTCGTTGAACGCTTGCTGATTCCGGTACGCTTTCATTTGCGCTAACTGGCGTGAAAATAAAGGGCTAAACCCCGCTCGGCGAATCACTTCCAATTGATGTTCAAATTGACGAACAATCTGCTCATCTTGCCAAATGCGCCGATTCTCATTCTCTTGGTAAATTCGTTCGACTAAATGCGGATATTGGATAAAAGATTGCAACGAGGCATTCTCTTGCGAGACAGCAAAAGGCTGTACCTTCTCGGCAGAGTAAAGAGAAAAGCTACTAAAAATCAATACTAAAGCAAATAGGATGCTTTTACTCATTCCGATCTATCCAACAACGCTGATTCACGTTTCAGTATGGCAAAAGAAACGGCTATCTGCTAAACGTTGTTGTCGATATCAACAATATATTCATAAACTCTCATGCAATGAGAATTATCATTAAACAAATTTAGTTCGCTTACTCAGCTTTTTTGGCAAGAGTAATCAATGGCAGACCAGTGATTGTCCCATTGGACATTACTACGCGTGCGTATTTCAGGTTGAGGATAGGGTGAATTAACGACCAAGCCAGCTCCTGAACTGACTTGGAACTGCTGATCTTGCACTACCACGCCAGAAGCATCCGGCAAAGAGGCCAACTCAACCAGTTGCAATGTCTCTTTTGACCAAATACCGTAACAGTTACCACGTGGAGAAGTCGCTAAAATCCATTGGTCGGTCGCCGCAATACTGGCAATGTAATGGTTGAATCTTGCCCATTGTTCAGGCTCTGCCAAGAGCGGAATGAGTTCGCCACCTTGGTCATGTAGCGCTACCAAAGGTGGATACTCTTCCGGCTGACCTCGGTATTGTTGGCCGCACAGCACAGTATCTGCACCATCATGAGCAAGATGGCGGATGCTCAAATGGTGGTCGTTCAATATCCGTTGCTCAAGCACTTCTCCTTGATGAGAAAGGTAGGTCAAGCTCGGCATCATGCTCTCTACGTTGAGTGGCTCTCGGCCGAAAGTATGCACCCCACCTACCCCAATCGCGAGCCTGCCATCTGGCATCACAATGACTTCGTGAGGGCCAATACCAAAACCACTGAACTCAGCCACTTTTTGGTAGCTATGCTGCACATCATACACACCAATAATGCCGCGACTTGTCGCTTTCTCGCCTTCGGTTGCATAAAGCCACGCACCATCATTTGAGTAAACGCCGTGCCCATAAAAATGTCGCGTGGGTTGCGCCAGTTGCAATTTGATGAGTTCTCCATTTTGATAGTTAAACACCATCAAAAACTCACCGGGACGACGGGCAAAAGCGACCGCATGCGTCAAGGTAGGATGGATAGCAACACCGTGTCCCCTTGCAGGCAAAGGTAATTGGTGAATCGCTTGGCCTTGGGCGTCGGCTACAACGGCGCGAAACTGCGAGCCTTTATGAATAGCGCAACCAATCAAAGCGGGTTGTGGGTCGTCACGACGAGTAGTGGCGCACCCCAGCGGCAGCAGAGGCGTTGAAGTGCTCAATAACGCCGCTTTCAGCAGCGTACGTCTTGTTAGATCAGTCACCATCGGTTGCATTAAATCCTATCACTACGCCTAGCTCTACCGCGACTTCGTCATGCAGTAAATAATTGAGTTGTTCGAACTTGTTATAGAGCGCAAGCACCTCACGGTAGCCTGCTTTCGTTTGCAATAAATCAAATAAGCTGGCCGTTTGCGGCCACGTTTCCAACATCAAGGATAAATGTGCTTTTACGCGCTCGGCCATAGCGACTTGATCTCTTTCCCGCAACATCTGATCTAAACCGTCTTTTGCTAAATAGAGTGTTTGCATCGCTTGAACATTCTTTTGCAGGTTATTCAAAGAGACTTTGGCGCGCCACGATTCTGAAAAATAAGGGCGTGGCTGGCCGATATTGGCTAAGGGGCGGCTCAGTTTTTTCATGCTGTAATCAAGCTGATTGGAGAGCAGCGCAATGTATTCGGCTTGCCAAGCGCTCAGATCCAGCATCAACCATGGATTCTGTTGCCATTGCTCAGCAATCAAATGAGATTTCGTCGCCAAATTCGCGCTGATCGCTTGTCCAATCATACAGCCCGTTTCTAATTGCTGGTTTTTCAGAAGCGGCGATTGAGGGTCATAGAGTAACCATTCCAATGCGCCAATCCCCTGCACTGTGACACTCTGGTTTGCAATCTGCTCCTCACTCCAGTGCTTGCTACTGCTCGCTAACAGGCTCATTTTTCGCCCGGTAGTGTCTTTTTTATCTGGCCAAAATTGTACGTTCCAACTTTGCTCGAGTGCTTTAGCTGGCCCTCTCTCTTGCCCTTGTAAAAACATCCACGCCCCAATAGTTTGCTGCCACTGTTCTTTCAGCAAGGGCAATGCAACATCGCCCGGCTGGCATTGCTGATCAAATAATTGAGCAAGCTGGTGCGATTGTTGAGCAAAACGCTGCGCCGCAGCAAATTCAACCTCATAAACACCTTGGCTAACATGATTGTTTTTTTGCGGCTCAAGCGCTGATTTCGGCGTGGGTTGGCAAGCCGAAAGTACACTGGTAACCGCTATCGAAAATAGCAGAGGAAATTTCATGCTCGCACCCTATAAAGAATTAAGAAAAGCGATCAACGCGTTGCGTTCGCTGGCATTGAATTGACGTACTTTCTCTTTGGCACCTTGCGCCTCACCACCGTGCCAAAGTACCGCTTCCATGAGATTACGCGCTCGGCCATCATGTAAAAAATAAGTATGGCCGCTCACCTCTTGCGTATAGCCGATCCCCCACAAAGGCGGGGTACGCCACTCTTGTCCATTAGCTAAGGCTTCAGGACGATTATCGGCTAACCCTTCGCCCATATCATGCAGTAGTAAATCACTGTAAGGATGGATTTCTTGCTCTGACAAGGCTGGGTGATCCGTTCTTTTTACCGTTTTAAGGTCAGTGCGGTGGCAACTCTCACAGCCAACTTGTTTGAACAATGATTGACCCAGCTTCACTTGTGGATCGTCGACATTGCGACGCACTGGAACGGCTAAATGCTGAGAATAGAATTCGACAAAATCAAGAATGTTGTCACTGACCTCAGGGTCGCCGCCGTTAGGTAAGGTTTGACAGAGTGTTTGCTTCTCGGTGCAGTTTTCTTTGGGGAATAAACGGCTGGTCAATCCTAAATCGCCGTTAAACGCCGCGGCATTCTGTTGCATTAAACTAGGCTGCCCGGCTTTCCAACCAAAACGCCCGATGGCAAAATCTTTTTTTTCTACATCCCAAACACGGTTCACTTTGCCAGAGATACCATCGCCATCACTATCTTCAGGGTCTGCCATTGCTAATAAGCTGGCATCAGCAATGCTTTCAAGTAGGCCAAGGCCAATCATTGGCGGGGCGACACGCGCCGAAAACTGGGTATCAGGATGCATATCACCATAACCAAGTTCAGTAATTTTTAAATTAGGTTTGCGTAACATCACTTGGTGGCCATCCGTAAAAGCAACCGCAATCTCTTGATAAGTGATGTGGATTTGTCCTTCTGCTTTTTGATCGGGCAAAGCGAAATCTTGTAACTGTCCACCATAGATGGGTTCGGGGATCCCCCCTTCTTTGGCATAGATCGCTTTTTGTTCATCCGTCAGCGCTGGAATACTCAGGCGAACCAACATCGAAACGGCATGTGTGTCATTTTTTTCTGGCGGATGGCCGCGACCATCTTTGATGTGACAATTTTGACAACCATTGGTGTTAAAAAGCGGCCCTAAACCATCTCTTGCATCGGTAGATGATGGCGCTGGCACCCAAGGGTTACGAAAGAAACTGTTTCCCACGCTAAAATCGAGCCGTTTGCTCATCGGCAAATTGGCCGCAGGAAGCGAGTAAGCATTCGGCCCAGCTTTGGTTGTACTGGTTTTGCCACCCGATTTCACCTCATCGGCATAAACGGGGTTGGCAAACAAGGTTAGGAGCGCGACGGTAAAAAACGATCTCATTGGGCTTTTCTCAACATCTTTATTCAGTGTAAACGTGGAAAAGGGCTCATCTGAGCCCTTGGATTTTTCATCTTATTATTAGAATTCGTGGTCTGCAGTATCTGGATTAAGGTTATCAATTCCAATCACTGAAGCGGTACGTTCTATCGAAGCGGTTTGAGCCACTAAAGCCATAATGGCTCCATTGACTATCGCGTTGCCTTGAGGATTGTTAGCCGCGATCAATTGATCGAAATGCTGATTATCTTTTTCAGCCGACGTGACTAATTTGCCGACTTCAGCGCGCGCACTGTCAAACTGCTTTTGAATCTCTTTGGCTGCTTGTGTATCCTTTTGTGCCACTAAATCATTCAGGCTTGGGCCTGTTAGTACCTTTCCGTCTTGACGCTGGTAAGAACCCGTATAAAGGTTGTAAATACCTTGTTCATTGTAGTAATGAGAGTTATGAGTATTATCCGAGAAACAATCGTGCTCATCTTCAGTCGAGTTTGCTTCTAGCGCCACTTTCATACGCTCGCCCGCTAATTCGCCCAGTGATAAAGACCCCATACCAAATAGCATCTTACGCAAACCATTGTCTGCTGATTCCGCAAGTAATTCGTGACGGTAATTGGCTTTTTCATCCGCAGACCACTGTTTTTCCATCCATGCCAAATCTTGCACGAGCAGCTGAGCTGCCGCTTTTAAGTATTGAGCACGGCGATCACAATGGTTATTGGTGCATTCGCTACCCACGACAAAATCCGTGTAAGCACGAGCACCAGCTCCCGCATTGGTGCCATTTAAATCTTGGCCCCACAGTAGAAACTCAATGGCATGATAACCTGAAGCGACGTTAGCTTCAGAGCCACCGATTTCGTTTAAGCTGGCAATCAGCTCTGGTGTGATAGTGGAGACATCAATCGTTGTCGCACCAATTTTCAACGTTTGGTTGGCAATGATGTTAGCGCTGGCGCCTTCATTGCCCAGTTCATATTGGTAATCGGTAGCGACGTAGTCAATCAGCCCTTCATCAAGAGGCCAAGCATTGAGTTGCCCTTCCCAATCGTCAACAACGGCATTGCCAAAACGAAAGACTTCGGACTGCTGGTAAGGCACTCGCGATGCTAACCACGCTTGTTTCACCTCTTCCAATTTAGCCGCCGAGGGTGTCATCAAGAACTGATCAATTGATTTTTCTAATGATTGAGCGGTCGTCAGCGAATCAGCAAACACGGCATGGGCAATATTGGCATAATGTTCGACCACCTGCTCCTTAGTGACGGTAGCGGCAAATGACGCACTACTTGCGATGGCAAGTGAGGCAGCAATTGACTGAATAAGAGGCGTGTTAACTTTCATGGGAGCATCCTTGTTGAGGCGATTTGAGCGTTATCTTATGGTAGTGCTAATTATTATCATTTGCACTTTTAGTCGCCGATAATACAAATTATCCATTTTTTTGCAAGGTAAAAACGCCAAAAACCTCACCGAAATGAGGTTTTTGGCTATCATCTATAAATCTGAATTATAGTTTTAAGTTATGTTTGCCATGGGAGACTTTGGCCTTGAGGTAATTTTCATTACCCGACTTAATATGTGCCGCGGTATTCACGACCTCTACAATTTCAATACCATGCTCCTTCAGCTCACGACTTTTTTTAGGGTTATTAGTGACTAAACGAATCTTGGTCACATTTAACGCTTTCAACATCTGCGCCGCTTCAGTGAAATCACGCAGGTCGTCACCAAAGCCAAGATGATTGTTGGCTTCATAGGTATTCATCCCCGCACTTTGTAAGCGATAGGCATCAATTTTGTTGTACAGACCAATGCCTCGACCTTCTTGACGCAAATAGAGGATAATGCCGCCAACTTCACCCATTTTATTAATGGTTTCTTCTAATTGTTCACCACAATCACAGCGTGATGAGTGAAAAACATCGCCCGTTAAACACTCTGAATGCATACGGACTAAAGGAGTTTCCTGAGTAACATCAGCGGATTTAAAAATGACCGCAACATGTTCTTTGTCTGTTTTCAGTCCTCTAAAAGAGAGTATTTCGGCGTCAATATTGCTTTTTAGACCGACTTTGAAATCCACTCTGGCTCGTACTTCCGCCATATCTACACTCACTTGAATAATTGCTTGTTGCAATGCTGAATTGATTTGCATTCGAATTGACCCATTGATGACCTAACTATGGGGATAGATACTCCCCTTTTCAATAAAAAGATCACTTGCTGAGAAATGTTATAATATAACAATTTTCAGCAATCAAAAGAAAAAATCTCACCACTTCACGTTATCTTGTTCAGTTCAAAGACAAAACACGTTGATTATTAGACTATATTCCATAGTCAGGACTCACACTCAACATCCAAAATAAGGAAAAATCATGCTGATAGGTTTCGACATTGGCGGCACCAAAATTGAAATTTGCGTACTGGATAAATCAGGAAACACCCTCTTTAAACACCGAACCCCTACCCCACATGAGTACGAGCTTTTTCTAAGTACCTTATGCCAACTGGTTGCAATGGCCGAAAGCGAAACGCAAACTCACTGCCAAATCGGGATTGGACTTCCCGGAGCCATCAGCCCAGCGACAGGGCTTATCAAAAATGCCAATTGCACTTTTTTAAATGGTCGAGATTTAAAAGCCGATCTGTGCGCTCGCCTGCAGCGCAACGTTGTGATTGCCAATGATGCCAATTGCTTTGCGCTGTCTGAAGCGGTCGATGGTGCCGCCAAAGATGGCAACGTAGTCTTTGGCGCGATTTTGGGCACAGGTTGCGGTGGCGGTATTGTGATCAACAAGCAGGTATTGGTCGGTGCGAACGCCGTATGCGGTGAGTGGGGGCACAATCCGCTGCCAAGTTTTACCAGTGAACGTGATGGGCCAACTCGCCACTGTTATTGCGGACGCGATAACTGTATTGAACTCTTTATCTCCGGTTCTGGCTTAACAAAGAGTGCTCAGTTGATTGGTCAACAAGAGTGGAATGCAGCCGAAATAATCACTCGCTACCAGCAGCAAGACCCACAAGCAACAAAGCTTTATCAACAATTGATTGATCAAATGGCGCGCAGCTTTGCTTGCATCGTTAATGTGTTGGATCCTGATGTGATAGTGCTTGGCGGAGGATTATCAAACGTAGCATCGCTGTATGTTGATCTACCTCGGGCAACAGCGAACTACGTTTTTTCTGATAGTGCACAGATTGTGTTTACCCAAGCAAAATATGGTGACAGCAGCGGCATCCGTGGTGCAGCTTGGCTAGGTTTGAACTAGCAGAAAGTGATTAAAGTCACAACTTTAGTCATCGAAAAATTAAGTAAAGCAAGTGTTTTACATATCAACCAATTGATATTTAAACTATATATCCCTAATTCTGTTTACACTTCACTCCGCGCATAAATACAAATGATAGTAATTACCATTTAGATCCAATATCATTGCGCACAGCTTGAATCTGTTATTGATGAATAAGGTAATAACTCAGATGTACACTAAAACACTACTATCAGCCTCCATATTGCTAGCGCTTTCCCCTGCTGCTCTCGCAGAAGAAGTTTCTCGATTCGATGAGGTCGTTGTTTCGGCAACGCGAACCGAGCAGAGTAAAAAAGATGTATCGTCATCCATTGAAAGTATCTCCTCTTCTGAGATTGCAGAAGTAATGGCTGATAATATTCAGCAAGCTCTAAATTCCACCCCAGGTGTTGAAGCGGAAGGTAATGGCCGCTTTGGAATAGCAGGATTTAATATTCGCGGCATGGATGGAAGCCGTGTAAAAATGATGGTTGATGGTGTACAGCAACCTGTACCTTATAACCCTGGCGCAACTGAGCAACGAAAATATCCAAACGCAATAGAGATTGACACTCTACAAGCTATTGAAGTGAACAAAGGTGCGTCGTCTACACTTTATGGATCCGACGCTTTAGGTGGTGTGGTATTGCTACGCACTAAAAATCCAGAAGACGTTCTCGTCACAGAAGGGAATGAGCAACGCTTCGGTATCAAGTCTGGTTATACGTCCGCTAACGAGCAATTTAAAACGACATTAACGTGGGCAATACGTCAAGATAAGCTTGAAACCTTACTGATGGCAACTTATGCCAATGGCAGTGAGACTCAAACTCATGGCTCAGGTTCAGAAATCGAAGGCCCTGATCGCGGCGCTCAAAACCCGGCTGACTCCAAACTTGGCAACCTGTTGGCAAAAGCATTTTATCAAGCCAATGATAACCATCGACTTGGGCTAACCGCCGAGTATTACAACAAACGGTATGATGAAGACGAGCTAAACTATAACGGTTATTCCATTATGCCCGGCTTTACCTATACCGATAACTACAACCAAGATACCAATGAGCGCCTTCGTATCGGTATAGAGCATCAATGGTTGATGAATACCCTGCTTGCTGACTCTTTAGATTGGTCATTGAATTTCCAAGATTCTAGCGCTCTCGCTAAGAACTACGACACAACGCCATCTAATGGCCGCCGGTTACGTGAACGGGAATCATCAGATCAATCGATTCAATTTGATGGACAACTCTCCAAAGCCGTAGATCTCAATGGCAACCTTCATGAATTTACCTATGGTGCCAGCTACATCAACAACGACTTCGACCTCGATAATACTGACTATAAATTAGATGCAGGTACATCGACTCCGGGTAGCTCTGGCATTCCTGATGCGACTATCGTGCAATGGGGGCTATTCCTACAAGACCAAGCCTACTTCATGCAAGACCGTTTAATATTAACCGCTGGTCTTCGATACGATTCTTTTGAAGCGACACCCAGCGTTGATGCTGGCTACACTCAGTCTTATGAAGCCAATAAAGACAGCGCATTCACTGCTCGATTAGGTTCTGTTTACCACGTCAATCCTAACCTAGCGGTATTTGGTCAAATTAGTCAAGGATTCAAGGCACCAACTGTTTACGACCTTTACTACTTCTATAATCAGGGGGCAATCATTGATGCGAACCCAGATCTTAAAGCAGAGAAAAGTTTGTCCTATGAACTTGGGCTACGTGGTCAAAATGACTCAACTAATTTTGAAATCACCACCTTCTATAACGAGTACACCGATTTTATTACTCAGTCAAAGACAGGCAAACAAGGTGGCAAGGATATCTTTACCAAAGAGAACTTGGATGAAGTCACGATTTATGGTGCGGAATTTAGCTCTCGAATTGACTTAGATAAAGCGTTTAATGCCCCACAAGGGACTTACACCCGTCTAGCCATTGCTTATGCTGAGGGAGAAGATAAGAAAACAGGTGATGCTTTAGATTCAGTCGCGCCTCTAACCAGTAATGTAGGCTTAGGGCTGGATCGCGACCAATACGGAGCACTGCTTAATGTTAAGATGGTCGCAAGTAAGACGAACTGGCAATCAAATACAAATGCAGATGCCGCTGGTTATACACTTATCGATTTAACGGCCTACTATAAACCAATGCAAGACCTAACCATCCGCGCTGGTCTATTCAATGCACTCGATAAAAAATATTGGCTGTATAGCGATCTCACGGGTCGAGATGCTACTGGCGAAACCTTTAACATCGATAGCAAATCACAGCCTGGGCGTAACTGGGGTTTAAATGTAGATTATCAATTCTAACGTTCTCTCATCCAAGCAACAAAGCCAAGCTCTACGCTTGGCTTTGTTTTATCTACATTTCTCATACTCGATTAACGATCCCACGAAGTCACAGATAAATCATTAACTCGTAACAACGGTAAATCACTATCAAAAAAGGCTAGATAACTAGCCTTTTCTTCCAATGTCCAATGTATCTTGAGCGATTAAGATTACGCGTTGGAAATTTTCTTATGCCCTTCATCAAGGTGCACAAAATCAACCATGTCATCACCAGACACTTGATACGCTTGGCCAAAGCCTTTCACATAAAGACCTTTTTCTACTTTCAATTGGAATAAAGCAAAGTCTTGTAGCTGGCTTAAGCCGTCAATGATCTCACCAAAACGAGCTTGCATTTGGCCAATGACTTGCTGCCATAATGGCGTTTCACGTGGTACAACACTCGCAACGGCGTCAAACGTCAACCGTTGACGGGCAAAAATCTGTTTTGATGAACCTTCGTCTGCAATCATCATCAAGGAGACGTGCGGGTTCACCTCCAAGTTACGCGCATGACGAGCGATGTGCGAAATCAGCACAAAGTAACCTTCTTGGTTTTGCACAAATGGCGCGTAGCTCACATTCGGACGGCCTTCCGCGTCCACTGTAGCCAATTGCAATGTACGACGTTCTTGACGAAACTCTTGGATTTCAGGTTCCAATCGTCCTTGTAATCGCTCTTGTTTGATCTGCTGATCCATGACTTTCTCCTCGACCCTTTCGCACTGCGTTCAGGGCTTATCGTTATATCAATATTATTGGTTGGAATGAACGTCTTGTTGTAATGCTCTAAAACGTGCGACTTGATCTGCAATCAGTTCGCGCTTTTCATCTCGGCCTAGATAAATTTTAAAAATGTTATCGCCTTGCTCACTAAAGAAACCAAAGTAATGACTTTCACGTCCCATAAAAGGCTTGCTGACTAAAGCAACGTGTTGGATGGATTCCAACTTTAAGTGGCCGTGTAACTCGCCCTCTTTACCCATCAAGTTATAATAGCCACGAGCCAACTTCCCTTTTGGAAAAGGCGCTTTCACTTCAAATATAGAGCCAAAAGAGTGGACAATCGTTGTGACCATTCCCCAATCCGCTAGTGATTCCAACAGCGATTGAGCTTGAGCTCCATCAACAATCGCAACCATCTCTTTAGGCAATGCCTGCACCACTTCAAATTCAGTCACATTCAACTCTTGCGCCATCGCTGCCGGCAATAAGGTCGGTTGTTGCTCTAATAAAGAGGCCACTTTCTGTTCAAGTAAATCCATATTCATTTCCAGTTTGCTATCAGTGTTGAATCACTGTGTGTTAAATCCGTGCGTTCCGTAAATTCGTTATGTAAAACTTTAATGCATGATTGCGCCAAACTTACGGCCCAAAATCCACCCGCCAAAGTGGAGACTAGATAATCCTCTTCTAGTTTAACTAAACCTGCCTGCTGCCAATGCTGAAGCAGCGGCGTTAGGTAGTCAAAGCAATCCAATCCCATAAAATTGGGTAAGGCTTTACGCGCTAACACGCCCCGGTCAAAGCCTGATTTAATCGCGGCAAAGACAGGCTCTAGTGCGTGTTGTTTCATCATCATGGCGAGCGGAGGCTGTTGCTGTTTCATCGCTTCCATATACGCTTCAAGACTGCGATGCTGCATCATGCTGTATCCACCAACATTACCTCCTGCGCCGCAACCTACTGGCAACACCTCTGCAAAGGTTTTTGCTAGGCTGTTGTATTGGCTGCGCTCTCGGTTATCTTTCGCCCAATGGTTGACACTCAGCGACTTGAAATGGTGTTTGGCAAAAAATTGAACGCCAATTTGGTACATGCTGGCTTTGTCTGGTGTGGTAGCAGGGGCGGGTATTTTCCCTTTCTCAACCAAATTCAACATTGGTGCGCTACCTGAAACTAATAACTGATACAAATCGATACCCTGTGCCCCTGTGCTGACGAAGTCATGCAAATCTTGCTCGAAAACGTCCAAGGTTTGATAAGGCAAGCCATATAATAAGTCGAGAACAATGGGTGCTTCTTCTCTTTCACTCAAATTCGTGATGCGCTCTAACACGACTTCACGATCATCAAGACGTTTTGCACTGCGGCGAACTTGAGTATTAAAGCTTTGAATACCAAATGAAAAACGGTTGAACCCACCTTCAAGCGCACTCTCAAACATTTCATCACTGAAACGGTTAATACGCCCTTCTAAAGTGATTTCACAATCATTTGATAATGGATATAGACGACGAATGCTCTGGCCTAACTGCTGTATTTGTTGCGCTGAGAGATCGGTCGGTGTACCACCACCAATATAAACCGCATGAAATAAACCTGATTGTGTCCAAGCCAATTGGGATTTTTGCTCAAGCTCAAGCATCAACGCTAAGAAGTAATCATCAACTAAACTTCGACTCGCGGCATTTTGAAAGAAGTTACAAAATGTGCAGCGTACTCGGCAAAAGGGAATATGGATGTATAAACAGCGTTTATTGGCGCGCTCACTGCTCTGCGACGTTAATTGTTGCCATAATCGAGGTTGCTGCTCCGCACCAATGGGAGTCGCCACTCCTCCCGCATGAGCGGAGTGTTTTTGACCAAAAGCAAAACGCAGTGGGTCGTCTGTTCTCGCCCCCAAAACGGATTCATCATATTTATCTAAATTCATCACAATATTCATAGAAAACCTAGGCGTAATGAGAGGTTATTACGCGCATTCTTTAATTCGTAAAATCATAATTTGATGCAAATGATAATGCAATTGATAATTGATCTTATTTGAATGATAAGTAATAATCCTCTCTCTGAACACTTTGTTTTTATATGGAGTACAACGTGAATTTCACTAGATATCTTGTCGCTGGCAGTCTATCTCTCGCGATTCACGCGGCGATCTTGTTTGTTGATGACGAATCAAAAGTGTTTGCCATGCCTGCGGGAAATCAATCCACCTCAGTGTCGATTAACTTTGTGGCTCAACCTCAAGCTCAGGTAGTACAAGAGCAAGCAACAAAAACCCCACCTCCAGAAAAGAGAGCCAACAAACCCAAACCAGCAAAAAAAGAGCCGCAAAAAGTGGTGCAGAAAAAGAGCCTGTCAAAACCGGTAAAAGACAAACCGGTGCCTAAAATACCGACAAAATCAGCACAAGTGCAAACTCCTGTAAAGGAAGCTGTGACATCCTCTACAGAGAATGAAAATAGCGCTGAATCGACACCGAAAACCGCCGCCGCCCCAAGCAGCAGCGGCGCAACTAATCAACCGAAATTAGTCGATGCGCCATCTTTTGTTACTCGCCCAGCCCCTCCTATTTATCCAAGGCTTGCACAAAAACGAGGAATTGAAGGGGTCGCTATGTATGAGGTGTGGTTAGACGAAAACGGCCGTCAAATCAAACAGGTTTTGCTCTCTTCGTCGGGCGCGGCGCTGCTGGATGAATCGGCTCTTAATGCCATCAAACAATGGAAATTCTCTCCTCAAGTGGTGAACGGTGAAAAAATAGCCCACCGAGTGCAAATCCCAGTACGTTTTAAATTGGAAGGATAATGGAACTACTTACTCAACTAGAACAACAACTTGGCCTGATGGCCTGGCCTCTTTTTGTCTGCTCAGCACTTGCGACAATGATCATTACTGAACGGCTTTTCCAAGTACTGCTTAGCCTTGGTGTTGGAAAAGGTGCGATCGGTAGTGCGCTCAACCAAATATCACCGACCAATACAGCGCAAATTGAGGCGTTAGCCAGTGAATTTTCCAGCAAGCGCCCATTGCTTTATAAAGGGGTTGCCATGCTACTTGCTCATCACGATTTCTCTAAAGGATTACGTGAAGATGCGGCGGGCATTTGGTTGCAAGAAAAGCGTCATCAACTGCATTCTGGACTGCGTATTTTATCTTTGATTGGTGTGATCAGCCCGCTGCTAGGCTTACTTGGCACTGTGTTAGGTTTGATTGAAATGTTCAAGGGGGTGGCGCTCTCTTCTGGCAATATTACGCCAAACGACCTTGCGGATGGCCTAGGCATTGCGATGCGAACCACGGCTGCAGGTTTGCTGATCGCGCTTCCCGCAATTACCGGCGCTCAATTGCTTGGCGTATGGGCTGACAGAGTGATGGCAAAACTTGAGCACACACTCAATTATGTCAACTTATGGCTCGAAGGTGTTTCTTTACAGCATGATTGCACCACCAAACAAGAGCGTGTAGCTAAGTATGAAGACGTCTCTGATAATGATGTGGTTAATGCCTCATGATTAAAACGCCGCACTCTCACTCATCCGCATTAATGCCAGATTTAACGCCATTGTTGGATATCATTTTTATTGTCATGGTGTTTTTACTGCTTACAGCCGCGGTTAAATTTGAGTCATTAGACGTTTCACTGCCAACAACCGACTCACCCACCGTGAGTGAAGTGAACAAGCAGTCAATCACAGTGAATCTTCTGGCGCACGAACCTTACTGGGCTATCGATGGCAAGCAGTATATCGATTGGAATAACTTCACATTGGCGTTGTTAGAACAAAGCAAAGCGAGTGATCGCCCCATCGTGATTGGCGCAGACAAAACCGCCGAAGTGCAGCAGTTGGTTAAATTGCTGGCGTTCTTGCAAGACAATGGCATCGCTGCCACTCAGTTATTAACCGACCATCCCCAATAGCCTATTCATACACGCTTTTAAAAACCGTATGATTTTCATGAGTACAACACGATGACACACAAATCTCTTTCTCATTGGCTTGTTGCCATAACGCTCTTCATCTTATCACCTTGGCTCTGCGCGCAAGAACGGATTATCAGTGCGGGCAGCGCGGTGACCGAAATCCTCGTTGCGTTAGGCGCACAAAATAAACTTGTTGCGGTCGATGTCACCAGTGAAATTCCAAACGATCTTGCTCTCCCAAAAATCGGTTATCATCGCCAATTATCCGCAGAAGGATTATTAGCCTTAGCACCAACACAATTGATTGGTTCTAGTGAAATGGGGCCAGAAAGCACATTGCAACAGCTTAAAGGCGCTGGCGTTAACGTCGAGGTGGTGAATGATGAATCCACACCACAGGGGTTGTTGGCACGCATTGACCAAATCGCGACGCTCGCTGATGCAAAGCCTCAAGCTAAAGCGCTCAAACAGCAAGTTCAAAGCACAATAGCGGCGTTAATCCACCATCAATCTACCCACAAGACTCCGAAAAAGGTGCTATTTCTTCTTATCCACGAAGGAAGAGCAGCTAACGTGGCGGGCAGTGACACCACGCCAAACAGCATTATTGAGTTGGCTGGCGCGGTTAACCCAGCCGCTGAACAAGTGACGTCTTATAAACCACTGTCGATGGAAGCGATAATTGAGATGCAACCGGACGTGATTTTAGTCAGTGGCCGCAGTTATGAAAAACTCGGAGGAGCAGACGCCATTTTGCAATCCATACCGACGTTAGTAGCAACTCCGGCTGGGATAAATAAGCAGATCATCACCATCGATGGCCACGCTCTCGTCGGCGGGTTAGGCCTTAAAAGCTTGGCTGAAGTGCAACGTCTAAACGCATTGCTCTATCCTTAAGGAGCTTATTTTGTTACGTCATCTCTCAAAAAATGTGGTGAATGCAACGCTGTTAGTTTTGGTAATCTTAGTGAGCCTTTATTCTGTCACCGTTGGTCCAATGAATATCAGCTTCAGTGACAGCATAAAAAGTCTCGTGCTGCACTCCAATGACATTGCCGCGCACATCAATTTAGTCATCCACGAAATACGCTTTCCGCGTACCCTGCTCTGCTTGTTGGTCGGCGCAATTTTGGCGCTGTGCGGAACGGTGATGCAAGGCTTGTTTCGTAATCCATTAGCTGAGCCTGGCATTATCGGTGTTTCGGCAGGTTCAGCCCTCGGAGCCGCACTTGCGATTGTGTTATTCGCCAATTTAGCGCTGTTTTCCAACCCGTGGATGAGCGCTGCGGTGGTACCTATTTTTGCCTTTTTAGGCGGTGCATTGACTACCTTGTTGGTTTACCGATTAGGCACCAGTAAATTTGGTACTTCCGTCACCATCATGCTACTCGCAGGCGTCGCCATCAGCGCGCTATCGGGGGCGGGTATTGGCTATTTGAATTATGTTGCAGACGATCAAATGCTACGCGATCTCTCATTGTGGTCTATGGGATCACTGGCGGGTGCAAACTGGCAAAATATTCTCTTGTGCGCTGTGACCTTACTGCTGCTGCTCGTCTGTTTCTCCCGTCAAGCGATGGCGCTCAACGCACTATTACTTGGCGAGTCTGAAGCGCGTCATCTAGGCATTTCTGTGCAACGGCTTAAACGTTCAATGATTTTACTCAGCGCACTCGGCGTTGGAGTGACCGTCAGCGCGGTGGGTATGATTGGTTTTATCGGTTTGGTCATCCCTCATCTAGGCCGGATGCTGGTTGGCCCCGATCACCGTAGTTTGATCCCCATTTCGGCTTTACTTGGTGCACTCTTACTCACTGTCGCCGATATGTTTGCCCGTATAGCAGTGGCACCTGCGGAGCTGCCTGTCGGGATTGTGACTGCGCTGGTGGGTGCACCTTTCTTCCTTTATCTTCTGTTTCAACAAAAAGGCAAAGTATTTTGAGTACAACGGCAGCGATCCAAGCCAGTAATATATCGGTTAAATTTGGCCATCGAACCATTTTGGATAAGATTGATATTGAGATTTTTTCAGGTCAAGTCACAGCGTTACTTGGCCCCAATGGTGCTGGAAAAAGTACCTTGCTGAAAATACTCAGCGGTGAAATCTCATCAACAGGTAAAATGGCTTACTTCGGTGTTCCGCAAGCACTGTGGCAACCGAATGAGTTAGCAAAGCACTTGGCTATTCTTCCGCAGCAAAGTACGTTGAGCTTTCCTTTTATCGCTCAAGAAGTGGTGGAATTAGGCGCACTGCCATTAAATTTAAGCCATCAACAAATCAGTGAAGTCGCGCTACACTACATGCAACAAACCGATATCAGCGATAGAGCGAACAATCTCTACCCGGCTTTATCGGGTGGTGAAAAACAACGTTTACATCTGGCGCGGGTATTAACTCAACTTCACCACTCCGGTGACAAAAAAATCCTGATGCTGGATGAACCAACGTCAGCGTTAGATCTGGCTCACCAGCACAATACACTGCGCATTGCACGTTCATTAGCACGCCAAGAGCAGTGCGCTGTTGTAGTCGTGCTGCACGATCTCAACCTTGCGGCTCAATATGCAGATCGCATGGTGATGCTGCACAATGGCAAACTGGTTTGTGATGCGCCACCTTGGGAAGCGCTCAATGCAGAAAGAATTGAGCAGGTGTATGGCTACTCGTCGCTTGTCGCCGCACATCCAACCATGGATTTCCCAATGGTCTACCCCATCTAATATTGTCCTTAATAATTGTCCGTATTTGTGGGCGCGTCCCTTCGCTATAATGCGCCCCAATTCTTTATATCGTTTTTTAAAAGGTACCCCATGAGTCAGTACGTCGTCTGTGCACTCTATAAGTTTGTTGAACTCAATCACTACCAAGAGCTGCAAGCACCGCTTCTTGAACTAATGGAGGAAAACCAAATTCGTGGCACGCTATTATTAGCCAGTGAAGGAATTAACGGCACTGTGGCATCAACACGCAAAGGGATAGATGTGCTACTAGCTTGGCTTGATGCAGAACCGAACTTGAAAGGCACGGTTTACAAAGAATCACAAGCCTCAGAGCAGCCATTTAACCGTACCAAAGTGAAGCTAAAAAAAGAGATTGTCACTATGGGCGTTGAAGGTATTGACCCTCGTCACGTTGTGGGCACTTACGTGAAACCAGAAAACTGGAATGCGCTAATTTCAGACCCTGATGTGCTGGTTGTCGATACCCGTAATGATTATGAAATCCAAATCGGCACCTTCAAAAATGCGCTTAACCCACACACTGAAACCTTTCGTGAGTTTCCTGATTATGTGAAGAAGAACCTCGCACCAGAGAAACACAAAAAAGTCGCGATGTTTTGTACTGGCGGGATTCGCTGTGAAAAGTCCACGGCTTATTTAAAAGAGCAAGGGTTCGATGAGGTGTACCATCTCGAAGGTGGCATTTTGAAATACTTAGAAGAAGTGCCGCAAGAAGAGAGCTTATGGCAAGGTGACTGCTATGTGTTTGATGGCAGAGTGGCTGTAGGGCACGCTTTAAAAGAGAGTCACTACGATGTATGTAACGCTTGCCGTTTGCCGATTACCTATAAAGACAAACAGAGCGAAGTCTACGAGCAAGGCGTCAGTTGCCCATCCTGCTTCGGTACTCACTCTGCGGAACAACTGGCCCGTTTCCGTGAGCGAGAAAAACAAGTTCAGCTCGCAAAACAGCGTGGAGAAGCACACATTGGCGGTGATACCGCATCACTGATCGAGCAAAAGCGTGCGCAAAAATTAGCACGCAAAGCTGAGCAGCGCGGCTCGAAGCGCTAATATTTACCCCAATGCTTACCTCAAAGGATTCAAATCCTATTGGAATAGAAAAAGGCCGCAGCGTTAAAACTGCGGCCTTTTTTTTAAAAAAATCACTGAATACCGTATTTCGCTAAAATGGCATCAAATGTTCCGTCAGCTTTAATCGTGGCTAACCCTTTGTTATACGCATCAATATATTTCTGCGCATTAGGGTTTGCTTTACCTGAGGTAACATGTAAAGGATTTTTAGACAAAGATGCAGTGGTAAACTGAAAATCACTGCTATTTAAGCCCGCCTCTTTCATGGTCGATAACGCAACCAACTTATCTTCAAGGGTAAGATCAATTCGTTTGGCTTGCAGTTTCTTCAAGTTAGTCGTGAGATCATTAGCGTCTGGTTTGTTGAAATTAGTGGCGGATAAAAAGTCATCCCCATAACCATAGCCCCTAACGATGCCAACTTGTTTGCCACTCAAACTATTTAAACCTGAAAATTCGAAAGCATCGCCTGCTCTTTTAATAAAGCTCAGTTCATTCTCTAAATATGAATCACTGTAAAGTAAATAAGCCGTTCTCTCCTGCGTATACCAAGTTGCAGGCAACAGATCAATTCTGCCTTTACTCACCTCATCTAATGCTCGTGACCAAGGCATGATTTGAAAATTGACGTCATAGCCCTGTGTTTTCATAGCCGCAACAGCGATTTCTACCGATAGCCCCGGCATGCTTTTATCCGGTGAAATAAACGGTGGCCATGGATCTTGCGCAGCCGTAATAGTAGCAGCAAAGCTACTCGGTAAGGCCATCATCATACTGAAAATAAAGATCAACAGACGCTTCATACTTTCTTCTCCTTGAAGGTGGAACTTATGTTTTGAACTTACGCATATGAGTTTTAATGTTTGAGCTCAGTTGAAGAACTTCTTTCGTTCTCTGAGCATTATCTTGACCACTACTCGACAGCTCATTAGTGGCCTCTGATGCTTCAACAATCGCCTGACTGACTTCATCAATGGCTTGTTTCTGCTCTTCTGTAGCATGCGAAATCTCGCCATTTCTTTCAGAAATTTCAGAGATAGTATTTTTCACCTGCTCAACAGAATGTTGTGACTCTGATACTCGCTTAGCGGTGCTTTCTAACAAATTAGAGATGCGAATAATTTCTTGCTCAACCGATTCTGTTGCACTGCTAAGTGAGCGAATATTGGTTTGGATTTGTTCGGTGGATTGGCTAGTTTTGGTCGAAAGGTTGCGCACTTCGTCAGCCACTACTGCAAAACCACGGCCATGCTCACCTGCGCGTGCCGCTTCAATAGCAGCGTTCAGTGCCAGCAAGTTGGTTTGCTCGGAAATGTCATTAATCACCCCGACCACCGTTGATATTTTTCGCCCTTCATCAAGCAGCTTATGCATTTCCGCGTTTACCGAACCCATTTCGGAACGCATGTTTACAATCTCGGCGGCAGAGCGTTCTATTGAGTGGTAAACATTATCGACCAGTTGAGAAGCCTCACTTGCTTGCCTTGCGGCGTCATTAGCGGTTTCAGCCACTGTTGCCACCGACTGACTCATCTGTGTGGAAGCGGCAGCGACGGTCGATAAACTGTGTTTTTGTTGATCAATTTGCTGCGCATTTCTCATGGCAACCTGACCACTCATCTCTGCAGTGTCTTTTAACTGCACAGAAGCATTCGTTACTTGTACAACTATCTCCCTTAGCGACTCCGTAAAATGATTAATACTGCGGATGATCTGTGAAAACTCTCTATATTTGGGTTCTGGAATGATACGACTTAAATCCCCTTCACCGGTTGCAAGATCGGCCACTCGCTCTGTTAAATCGTTGAGCGGGCGAAGGACGGTTTTCGTTAACGCCAAAATTAAGAATACAATCATTACGCTATCTAAAATCAGCAACTCAATCAGGCTATATTGCAGACTTTGTAACAAGGTTTTTTCTAGCCTATCTGTGTTATAGAAAAGCTCTACCTGACCAACTTCATTTTCCTTTTCATACTCAACAAAGGTGAGCTTTTGCACCGAAGAGAGCATGGATTCGTATTGTTTCCCCTCATTGGGTTCCATCTCTTTGACGTCTTGAGAGTCGGATGATGTACTCAGGAAAAGAAGCGGTGTACCACCCGCATCTTTCACTCTAACCGCTTGTATGTCTGGGTTATTTAACTCTGCTGAAATAGTGAGTTTGGCGGCATGTAAATCAAAATCCCAAATTGCTTTAGGTAGGCTGTAGCTCAAGCGCTCTTTTGCATTCAAGATTGATGTATCTAGGCTATGCTGTAGCTCCGCTTTCTTTGACTGGTAATCAATGTAACTAGAAATGCCCAACACAATGGACACTGCCAGAACAACTTGGGTAACAAAGATCACTTTGACACTTTTCCACATACTTCATTTCGCCTTAATCAATGGTATGAGTTAAGCACTGTGCGTTGACTTCATCGCACCGCATGATAGCCATCTGACTCTTGTGTTTAATGAATAGGACGCAGACCAGAAGAGAGGTCCATATCATCTCTGCTATTGTCTGAACTCATACCGATCATGTTGATCTCACTTATCTTTTACTTAAGGATAGACCAAGAAAGAAAAAGGTTATTATTTTTTGAGCCGAAAGTTTACTTTCGGCTTAATTTAGAATTGAGTAGCGAATGAAGAAGCGCTGACGGGCTGGATAGAAGAGTATTTGGCCGTAACCAACGCATTTAATAGTGATACTCCTGTCGCCTCTTGTTCGGTAAACACTCTTGCACTCATCACTGCTTTTCCGCCGTTGATAAACACTTCTAATGAAGAATTATCCGCGAGAATCTGCAGCTCAACCTGTTCACACTCTAAGGCTAATTCACGAATCACATCACCTTGGCGTATCAAAGTATGGGAACGATCAAAGCGTAATACTTTTTGCTGGGCATCTAAACTCAGTTCAACGTATTGCTCATCTTTTTCAAACAAACGTAACCTTGCCCCCCACGGCAAAGTGATACACATTTCAAAACTTTTGGTGTTGAGAATGGTGCATTTATCGCTTAACTCCAAACTTACCGGCTGGTGACATAACTGCTCTAGTTCTCTTATAGGCCTTTGAATAATTTGATCATTCTCAACACTCAACTCACGCAGTGCCGTAAGTTGATGCAACCAGCCGTTGTCACAGCTAGGATGATTAACTTCGTCAGGCAGCCCCATCCATGCACACAAGACGCGCCGCCCGTCTGCCGTTTGCATTGTTTGAGGGGCATAAAAATCAAAGCCGTGATCCAGTGGTTGCAGATGACAAAAGTGAGGATGATCATTTTCATCCCATAAGACTTTTGCAATACGGTTTTGATGGACAACTGTGTGGTTCACGTTATCTGAAATAATCCCTTGAGGGCCAAAAACAAAATAACTTTGGCCCGCGATTTCAAACAGATCGGGACATTCCCACATGTAACCTAGCGGTGCGATTTCTTCACCAAATAGACCATCGAAATGCCACTCTTTAAGATCATATGAATGGTAAATCGCCAGCCGACCTTGCAACTGCGTTGTTTGCGCGCCAAGCAACATGAGCCATTTTCCTCGGTGGCGCACTATTTTAGGGTCGCGAATGTGTTCCGTGACACCCGTTGGGGAATTACGGATCACTGGGCCACATTTTTCAAAACGGAGGCCATCTTGCGACACGGCTAAACACTGCGTTGTTTGACGCAATCGCTGTTCACCTAACCGAACATTGCCAGTATAGAAAAGCATCAACTCATCGTTGTGACTTAAAGCATGACCAGAAAAAACTCCGTGACTGTCATACCAATCTGATGGAGTCAGTGCAATACCTTGCCATTGCCAGTGAATAAGATCAGTACTCGTCAGTTGTACCCAATATTTATCCTTGTGCTCACACCCATAAGGATACCACTGATAAAAAAGATGATATTTTCCTTGGTGATAAATGAAACCGTTTGGATCATTGAGCAGCCCTTGCGGCGGCGAAATATGCCACGTTGGACGAAAGGGACAATCGTTTGGCGAGGAATAGGCGTACGCATTAAGCCGCAGCTGAGAACCAATCATTCGACCTAAATTATTGATCAGTTCATCGGCATATTCATTGATACTATCTTGTTGAATCAAAAATGAAAGCTGCCATTCACCGAGCACCTCTCGCAATCGCATATGGCTAGGCAAAACATTGACTAAAGCTGGATCTCGCAGCGCAATAATGATTTCGCCTCTTGGTGCGAGTACTCGCTGAATATTGGCCGGGCCGCCAACTAATCTCACCATATCTTCAAATGACATTTTTTCTACTGGCACTGTTTCTAATGACATGACTTACACTCAATTTTTGGGAACGATTGCAAAATATAAAAAAATAAGCCTGCTTGCAAGCATTGGTGAAATATTGCCCTCAATTATGCGGGCTTCCCCTCAGCAAGCACCTTCAGCCTTAGCCGGTTTCACGTTCGATATTTTGGAATGTTAACACGACTTTACTCATCTCCTGCCCACGACCAGCAATACGTTCAAGCAACATCTTGGCTGCATTTTCACCCGCTTTATCAAAGGCATAGTTGAATGTTGATAAGCTTGGGTTACTGACAAATGCGAGCTCATCATTGCCAACTCCTAATACTTTTATTTGCGATCCAACCTGAAACCCAGACTCTTGCAGTGCTTTCACCGCTCCAACCGCAATTCTATCGGTTGCGCAGAAAAGACCATCTAATTGTGGGTATTGATTGATTAATGTTTTAGCTTGTAAGTAACCAGATTCAATCGAAAAATCACCACGCACATGAAACAACAGGGTTAAATTGTTGATACCCAGTGCTTGCTCTAACCCTTGAGAACGCAAGCAATCCACCGCTACGTCATCGCTCTGAACACCAATAAAACCAATGTGTTGACAACCTTTTGCTATCAACCGTTTACCCGCTTCGAATCCAACGCGAAGATCATCATGAACAATACTTGGGATATCGTGCAGTGAGCCATCTTGCCCAACCAATACCACCGGGACATTAGATTGTTGGATTGCTTTCACTAATGGCATATCAAGGTGTGTGGCGTAAAGTACAATGCCTTCGACCCTCTTTTGATTAAATATTTGAATATATTCCAACTCTTTAGCGTGATCTTGATGAGTATTGGCAAGCAACACGTGTTTGCCCGCTTGTTCAAATATGGCACTTAAACCATCAACGCCTTGTGCTGTCGCATGTGAAGAGACTCGCGGAACGATGACTCCAATTAAATTGGTTTTTTGTGATTTGAGATCTTTAGCGACTTGGTTGACCATATAGCCGCATTCTGAAATTGCCTTTAACACTTTGATTTTTGTAGACTCTTTAACACCATACTCATCATTTACAACGCGTGAAACCGTCGATTTAGAAACTCCGGCCAGCTTAGCGACATCGTGCAAACTCGACATACATAACCTTACTTATTCTGTTTTGGGATTGTTTGCAAAACTCAGCGCGGCAAACGATCGAATAGTGTGATTCTAACGCTGTTTGTAGAATTATCGATCTCTCTTTTACCGATCTAATTCACAGAATCAATGGTTGGCTTTTGACTACTTTGAATTATTCATCAAAAATCCATTCTGCAAACGTTCCCAAAATACTTATTTTAATTTTATCCACCATGCTTATCTTAAAGAGATCAAGTCATCTGGATACCAAACAACAACCGGGGTGGGTTATGAACTATCCAGTCATAGCAAAACAATTATTAGAGCAATTAGGTGGCAGAGAAAATATCCAAGCCCTTGCTCACTGTGCAACACGTTTAAGATTAGCGCTAAAAGATGACGCATTGGTTGATGAACAAGCCATTGATTCACTTGAAGGTGTCAAAGGACAATTCAAAGTCGCTGGCCAATATCAAATTATTTTTGGCTCCGGTATCGTTAACCAAGTTTATGCGGAAATGGCCAAGCTGACCGGCCTTGCTGAAATGTCAACCAATGATGTTGCAAGCGCGGGTGCACAAAAGCAGAACTTAGTGCAGCGCGCCGTTAAAGGGTTGTCTGACATTTTTGTCCCTATTATCCCGGCCATCGTTGCTGGCGGTTTATTGATGGGGCTGTTCAATGTACTGACAGCTACTGGGCTTTTTATCGAAGGGCAATCACTGATTGATGCTAATCCGGGCTTGGCTGATCTTGCCAGCATGATCAACACCTTCGCTAACGCCCCTTTTGTTTATCTTCCTGTTTTGTTGGCATTTTCTGCTTCTAAAAAATTCGGCGGCAACCCATTCCTTGGCGCTGCATTAGGTATGTTGATGGTTCACCCAGACCTGCTCAATGGTTGGGGATTTGGCGGCGCGTCCGTCGCAGGCACCATCCCTACTTGGAATATTTTTGGCTTTGAGATCCAGAAAGTCGGCTATCAAGGCTCTGTCTTACCCGTTTTAGTCTCCGCCTTTATTCTTGCAAAAATCGAAAATGGCCTGCGCAAAATTATCCCTTCTGTACTGGATAATTTACTGACGCCTATGCTCTCGATTTTCATTGCAGGCTTTTTAACCTTCACTCTGGTTGGCCCAATTACCCGCGATATCGGCTTTCTATTGGGTGATGGGCTGAACTGGCTATACGATTCTGCTGGCTTCATTGGTGGTGCACTGCTTGGCTTTATCTACGCACCGTTTGTGATTACTGGCATGCACCACAGCTTTATTGCTATCGAAACACAACTATTGGCTGACATCGCCATTACTGGCGGTACGTTTATTTTTCCTATTGCGGCCATGTCAAACGTCGCACAAGGTGCAGCAGCTTTAGCGGTTGGTATGAACACCAAAGATATCAAATTAAAAGGCATTGCGATTCCATCCGGTGTGACCGCCCTTCTGGGCATTACCGAACCCGCAATGTTCGGTGTAAACCTGAAACTTCGCTACCCATTTATTGCTGCGATCATCGGTTCAGCTTGTGCCAGTGCATTCATTACCTTGTTTAATGTCAAAGCACAAGCGTTAGGCGCGGCTGGGCTTCCAGGAGTGATTTCCATTAACCCAGAGAAAATCAGCTACTACATGATTGGTATGCTGATTTCTTTTGTCATTGCCTTTACCTTAACACTTGTTTTGGGTGCCAAAGAGCGCGCAAAGCTTGATAAACAAGCAACAGCGTAACCCCCAAGGCTGTTATGCTCCTAAGCCCGCTCGATGTGAGTGGGCTTATTTCTTCAGCGAATAACACGGATATTGGAAGAAAAAATGAATCGAGTTTGGGTGACAGGCGACGCGGTCGTCGACTTAATTCCTGATGGTGAAGCACACTATCTAAAATGTCCGGGCGGTGCTCCGGCGAATGTGGCTGTTGCCATCGCAAGATTGGGGGGTAATAGCGCCTTTTTTGGCCGTGTGGGTAATGACCCTATGGGGCGCTTTATGCAATCCACATTAACCGAAGAGAAAGTAGACACCCGATATTTACAGTTGGATGAACAGCAAAGAACATCAACCGTCGTGGTCGATTTAGACTCGCACGGCGAACGCAGTTTTACCTTTATGGTGAAACCTAGCGCGGATCAATTCATCCAATGTTCAGATATTCCCACCTTTTTAGCGGGCGAATGGCTGCATTGTTGCTCCATTGCACTGGCCAGTGAACCGAGTCGCAGCACTACCATTGAAGCGATTAAACGCATCAAAGCCAACGGGGGATTTGTCAGTTTTGATCCCAATCTACGAGAAGAGGTCTGGCCTAACTCCGAAGAGATGATCCCAGTGGTGATGAGCGTGGTGGCAATGGCGGATGTGGTTAAGTTTTCCGATGACGAACTGCTCTTGCTCACGCAGCGCCCTAGCCTTGAGCAGGGATTAATCTCAGTGAAAGAATTGAACATTCCGCTGATTGTCATTACTCAAGGTGCAAAAGGAGCGCTGGTGATCACAGCAGAGATGCAAACAATGATTACGGGAAAAGCCGTAAAACCTATCGATACAACAGGTGCCGGAGATGCTTTTGTCGGTGGATTGCTGTGCCAGTTGTCATTACATAAAGAGTGGTTTACTAAGGGTAATATCATAAACGCAGTGCAATGGGCTAATGGCTGCGGAGCATTAGCCACCACTCAAAAAGGGGCAATGACAGCGCTACCAGATAAGCACATGCTTGCTCAATGGATTGGCTAAAATGATGGCTTGTACTTACAAGGACGTAAGTCGTGTTGAAGTTCAAGCAAACTGCGAAATAAACGGATGATTTTCAGAGGATGTTTGCTACGCTTACTGCATGATTAAGCAAACAGCCCTCGGATAAGATGCAGACATTTGTTAAATATGAAAGATGTAAACGGTGGGTATTAAGCTTACTAGCGTTCTTACTACCCATTGTGATTGCTAGTCCAATTATCGCTTGGCAAACACGAGCTGATTTGAATCATCACATGCAAAACGTTTTGGTAAAAGGTACGGATTACATTGATCTACTGCTAAGAAATGCTCATGTTGCCAATGAACGTGCAGCACCCTATCTCAATATGGATTGCCTAGATGCTACTCGTTATTTACGAGAGCTAGTGGCGACAACTCCCGATATCCGGACCATCAATTTAGCCAAACAAAATACGATTTATTGTAATTCGTTAAACGGTCAAGTAAACGATCACTACCAAATCGACAGCTATGTCAGTGGTGAGCTCTATTTAATGGCTGGTAATCGACTCACACCTCTCCGGCCTGTGTTAGCTTTTCACAGAACTTACGAACAGGGTATGGTGATCACTGGAGTTAGTTCCTATTACCTAACTAACATGCTTATTTTACTAGATGGCTATGGCAAATTTTATTTTCACGTTGGCAAAAATCATCTCGACGAGACCGGCGTTGTAACTTCCGAACCGTTATTTCCCACAATCATTAATACTTCAGAACGCTACCCTTATTCACTATCGACCCTATTAACTATTGATGACTACTGGCTTTATTTTAAAAACACCAAACAAACCAGTGCGATGTTAGCTCTCTTAATGGGAATCGGTTTAGGCGGATTTGTTTTTTGGAAACCCGGCCAAGCTTCGTCAATGCAGGGAGAAGTGAAACGCGCTATTCAATCCAACGAATTCGTTCCGTATGTACAACCGATTGTTGATGGTAGTGGTCAGCTCTGCCATATCGAAGTGCTTGCCCGCTGGCAACATCCTGTTCATGGATTAGTGAGGCCCGATCTTTTTATTCCCCTAGCGGAGGAATCTGGGCTAATCATTCCTATTACGACTCAGTTAATGTCCCAAGTAGAGCATGAACTTTCATTACATCAGTCACAATTTCCAGAGCATTTCAGTATTGGATTTAATATTTCAGCCAAGCACTGCGTAGCTTCCAATTTGTTTGATGATTGCAAACATTTCATTGAAACCTTCAACAATCGTAAACATATTTTAACGCTAGAGCTCACTGAGAGAGAGTTGGTTACTGACAGTGATGAAGCAAAAAAACTCTTCCAATCATTGGATAAGATAGGTATGTTGCTAGCAATTGATGATTTTGGTACAGGGCACTCTAGTTTGAACTATTTGCAAGAGTTCAAGTTTGATATTTTAAAAATCGACAGAAGCTTTATTACCATGATCGGTAGCGATGCGATCTCTAGCCACATTGTTGAAAACTTAGTCGATTTAGCCAAGCGACTTGAGTTAAAAACCATCGCAGAAGGTGTGGAAACCCAAAAGCAAGTTGACTTTTTGAACGAAAGGGAGATTGACTATTTACAAGGTTATTTCTTTTATAAGCCTATGCCGCTCAGTGAGTTTATCACTCTGCTTAAAACCACCTAAATCAATCTCTGGCATTCCAATAGGATGATAACTGGAACTTCAGTGGTTATTTCTTATGACGAGAGGCCAACTGAGCACGGTAGCGAGCTAAATGAAAACGTTTTCGAACTGGCTGATGAGCAGACAGTTGCTTTAACACTTGGTTGAGTTGTTTATTGTGATGCTGGCTATGATTCGCCGCTGATTGTTCATCATCTTCAATGAAGAAAGACGCAACGCTGGCCGTCAATAAACCAAAAAGTGTTATGCCCGTCAGCATTAAAAAGACCGCAACACCACGGCCAAACGGGGTAACAGGATACATATCACCATACCCTACCGTAGTAATCGTGGTCATTGCCCACCAAATCGCATCAGAAAAATCATTGATTGGGCTATCCGTTCCTTTTTCGACCAAATAGACAAAAGCCGCAGAAAGAAGCACTGTCGATAAACTGGTTAGCCCAATAAAGCTGAGCGTTTTTTGCCTTAATACAGCTTTGGTTTGACGCCATGCTCTTGGCAAAATCAGTAAAATACGCAAAAAACGGAGCGGACGCAGGAATGGCATGGCAACAATTAGTACATCTGGCCAGTTTTTTACCATGTAATGCATAGGATGTGGGCTGAGTAAGACCTTAACCAGTAACTCCGTTGCAAACAATCCCCAAATAATCCATAGCAGATGCTCCAGAAAATCAAGCTCTTCAGGCTGTAAAGGTGCAATATCTGGCAGTAATGCGACGATCACATACACTACCGATAGCAGCAGCATCGGAATTTCAGTTTTATGTTCGATCGCAGACAGTAGCTGTAAACGTGTTTTTAATTTCATGATTCCAATACCTTTTTCCGTTTACCTTAACGCCAAAAGTACCAAGTGAACAGTACAACCATCCCTTTCATTACCTAATTAGCACCCAACTCAAAATGGAACTCACTATAAACTAGGTGATTGAGATGTAAAGAATTGTGACCTTAACAGAGCTTAAAATAACCGTCTTGAGCGTTATTCTAAGCTCTCCACACCCAATATCTCACTCACAAAAATCTCAAAAACACCATAGGAGTCAAGTTTCAATTGTGATACGATGCACAACTTTATGGATATCTCTCTATTTTCATATGGACGTGACCCAATACCCAAGCCACTTAGGATGCTGTCGATGACCAGTAAGTGAGGCCGAAAAAACATCAATAAAATGGTGGAATTGGCGTCAATGAACATGATCAATACAGCAATGCTGCAAGTGGGACAGGTATAACTCCGTTGTTTTACTCCGAGGTCACTTATTACCATGTCTTTTTTAAAAGATTTAGCCATTCGCAAAAAAATTGCGCTTGCCTTTACTATTATCGCGTTAGTCAACATCGCCTTCGGTTATTACCTATATCGTTCATTGAACGAAATACAAGATGACCTACTCAATCTAACGGATGACACACTCCCATCAATGATGATGGTCAATAACGTCAAATACAATATGGCTTCTGTGCGACGTGCTCAAATCAGTTTGCTTTCCGCAACCGATCAAGCCGAAATTACGGAAGACATTCGTTGGATGCAAGAACGTTATGAGGAAATTGATAGTGCGCTAGCCACTTATGAACGCGCCGTTTGGACCGATCATGAACGGTCTATTTTTATGCCTGTTAAGAATCTGTGGCGCGATTATTTAACCGCATTAGGCTCTTTTAATAATGATATTCTCAGTCAAAACAAAGCAAAAGCGCAAAGTGATATCTCCGCTTCTCTGGCTACCTTTGAACGTTTAGAGAGTGCGGTTGATGATCTTCTCAATTTAAACCAAACCTTTGTTGTCAAAAACCGCTCTGAACTGATGACGCTTATTCAAGCTATCACCTCATTTTCCACAGGCAGCATTGTTGCGCTGATGGCATTTATGGTGTTCATTACACTATTGCTTTCTCGCTTAATCTGCCAGCCACTACAGTTGGTTGTACAGCAAGCGAACGCCATTGCTGGAGGTAATTTAAGCCATCGATTAGCACGTCAGCATATTGGACAAGATGAGCTAGGTGAATTGGCCGATGCGTGTTCAAGTATGCAAGAGAATTTACGCTCAATGGTGGAAGAGATCATCGCCGGAGCGACTCAACTATCTCATGCTGTCGATGAAGTTAGCGCCGTCTCTGAACAGACATCACAGGGCATGCAAGAGCAACAGGTCGAGGTGATGCACATTGCTACGGCCATGACGCAAATGAAATCAACGGTTGCAGAAGTGGCACGAAGCACAGAAGTCGCTTCTGACGCCGCTCGTGAAAGTAACCAACAATCCATCCTTGGATCAAAACAGATGGATTCCGTCGCCAATGCTATCTCTCTTGTGACTCAAGAAATTGATCAAGCAGAACAACGCGTATTAGAACTTGAGCAGCAAGCACAGCAAATTAACGTTGTCGTTGACGTGATAAGCAACATCGCCGACCAAACAAATTTGCTTGCACTTAACGCAGCAATTGAAGCGGCGCGTGCTGGTGAACAAGGGCGTGGTTTTGCGGTTGTGGCTGATGAAGTCCGTGCTTTAGCTGGCAAAACTCAGCAATCGACGGGCGACATCGTCAATATTATCCAAAGCCTACAAACATGCGCACTTCGTGCTCGTGAAGCGACGTCACAAAGCAGTGTACTTATGGGACAATGTGTTGAGCAAAGTGGCCAAACTCAAATCGCGATTGACCACATTAGTAATCAAAGCGCGCATATTGCTGATATGACCATTCAAATCGCCAGTGCGTGCGGAGAGCAAGATTCGGTTAGCGAAGAGCTCAGTCGCAATATCGAACGCATTAGTGAATCAGCTAAGCAAGTTGCACAAGGTTCTTCCAGCGCCGCTCAAGCGTGTGCAGAGCTGAGTCAGTTGGCAGCAATGCTACAAAATACGGTACGTCGCTTCCAAGTCTAGCCTCATATCGTGGGTTTAAAAATAACGGCCTCTTTTGAGGCCGTTATAGTATCCATTCTCTTGCTATTTATAGCTTAAATCTGTCGCTTTACCTTTAAAGATTCGGTAAACCACAAAGGTGTACAGCAAGATCATCGGCATCACAATCACGACACCAATGCCCACTACCAATAAGCTAGCCGTAGAGGCGGCTGATTCTTGAGCCGTCATTATCCCGGGGACGACATCAGGGAAAAAGCTATAGGCTAATCCAAGAAAGCTTAATGCAAAAATTAGCATCACGCCAAAAAATGGCCATTGAACGCCCATATCATTCACTACAGGCACTCTTTTTAAATAGCGGTCAACCATAAAAATCGTGACTAACACCACCAGCGGAACAGGAGCTAATAACAGCATTTCAGGGAAGCTAAACCAACGTTCCGCGACCAGTGGATTAAATAGCGGGTTAACAATACTGACTGAGAAAATACCCAGCGCGGCCAACCAACCCGCGCGGCGTGACCAGCGCGCCGCTCGAATTTGTAACGCGCCTTCGGTCTTTAACACCAGCCAAGCACCACCGATATAAACATAAGCGGCCGTCACGCACAGCGAACTGAGTAGTGCAAAGCCATAAGCCTGCATCGACTCCTCAAAGCTCATCACATACCGTCCAATCATGTAACCTTGGGTTAATGCGGCAAGTAAAGAACCGGTTTTAAAACACAAGTCCCAGTGGTCTTTATGATCCGCTTTCGCTTTTGCACGGAAATCAAACGCTACACCACGCATAATCAATGCGATCAGCATCAGTGCGGTGGGCAAATACAGCTCTGTCAAAATCAAGCTATGTGCACTTGGAAACGCAATCAATAAAATACCAACGCCTAGCACTAGCCATGTTTCATTGGCATCCCAGAAAGGACCAATTGAGGCGATCATTCTATCGCGCTGTTGCTCATTATTTTGGGGTAATAAAATACCGACACCTAAATCATAACCATCAAGTACCGCATACATGAAAACACTAAAACCAAGCAGTAAAAGATAAATTTCCGGTAGATAAGAGATCATAATGGTGCCTTTTGCTCGTCAATCGGTTGAATCGTTATGCCTGTGGAGAACTGCCTTGCTAAATAAAACAGTGTATGGATATAAGCAACTAGCAATACGGCATAAATGGTTAAATACATCACTAATGACAGCACAACAGAACCACTTCCAATCGCAGTGACCGCATCAGAAGTACGCAATACACCACTAACAAGCCATGGTTGACGGCCAATTTCAGTAACATACCACCCTGCTAATGTGGCTACCCATCCTGAAAACGTCATCGCGACAACGGTATAAAGATAGAACTTGGGTAAGGTTTTTTTACGAATTAAACGCCATGTACCAAACCAGCTCACTAGCAGCATCAGCACGCCAATTCCGACCATAATTCGAAAGCCAAAGAACAGTGGCTTAACCGGGGGATGGTCCGGTGCAAATTGATTTAAACCCACAATTTCACCGTCGAGGTCATGCGTGAGTATTAAGCTGGCTAATTTAGGAATGCCGAGTTCAAAGTGATTGCTACGTGTGGCTTCATCCGGCCAAGCGAATAAGAGTAACGGTGCTCCTTGCTCCGTGTCCCACACCCCTTCCATCGCAGCAATTTTAGCGGGTTGGTGTTTTAACGTATTTAAGCCGTGTAAATCGCCAACAAAAATTTGTATTGGTATAGCAATGGCCGCGAGAATAATGCCGACTCTAAGGCCCACTTTCGCTGCTTCCAGTTGCGCATTACGCAAAAATTGGTAAGCAGAGATCCCTGCAATAACAAAACTTGCGGTGAGTAAAGAAGCCAGCAACATATGAACAAGCCGATACGGCATAGAAGGATTGAAAATAACCTCTTTCCAACTGGTGACATGAACAATGCCTTCAATCACTTCATAACCAGCGGGTGTATGCATCCAACTATTTAAAACTAAAATCCAAAAAGCAGAGAGTGATGTGCCTATCGCCACCAGCACTGTTGCTAAAGTATGCACCCATTCAGGTACTCTTCCACGCCCAAAAAGCATCACGCCAAGGAAAGTCGCCTCCATAAAGAAAGCCGTCATCACTTCGTAGCCTAACAATGGCCCAGCGACGTTACCGACTCTCTCCATGAATCCTGGCCAGTTAGTCCCAAATTGAAAACTCATCGTGATACCAGAAACAACACCGAGCGCAAAAGTCAGGGCAAAGATCTTGACCCAGAAATAATATAAATCCAACCACAACTGAGCTTGCGTTCGTACAAAACGCCACTTAAAAAACACCATCACCCATGCAAGCGCAATCGTAATGGTTGGAAATAAAATATGAAAACTGATATTGGCGGCAAACTGGATCCGCGACAACATGAGGGTCTCTAACATCACTCTTTCCTCAATCAAAAAAGACTAGGCAATCAAATAACAACAATTTACTTAATTGTTAATTACGTTGATCGACCTAATTAAGTTCACTGCCTGAGGATTTTCTTACTTAAAGTCACTAAGGCTCCTCGTCGATTGAGGGGAATGAAAATCCAGAACAGCGCAGCCAATGAGTTGTACCAATCATCAGCTGTAAGACCGAGGAAAAAGATGTATCAAATTACGGAAGAATTATGACAAAAAATAACCATGCCCCACAAGAAGCGTTAGGTTTGAGTAAGCAGTAAGCCTTGCTTCGGCTTACAGCGCAAAAAGGGTCGCATTTGATGCGACCCTTTCCTCCTCAACAAACGGTTAAAACTGAGCAGTTAGCTTGATATACACTTCATCTTTGCCTAATTTACTGTCTAATCCATGAGCGTAACCAATCCGTACTGGTAACGTGCCGCCATAAAGTACGATGGTATCGATCTGCATTTCAGCACCAATCCCCGTCAGGGCTTGGTAGTTTTGGTTATCGTTCCAGCTTGATCCTGAGTCGACAAATACAGAACCTGAAATATCACCCAAGCCAATTGGCCACAAATTCCAGTTTCGTTCAGCGCGATACAATAAGCGACTTAGTTCAACACTTTGTGTCGCGTAAGCTTGCCCTACTTGAGCCGCAGAGCTGTAGCCACGCAACGCTATCTGTTGGCGGCCATAGAGCTGCGCGCTGTCACCTTCGTAACTGCCCAGCTCAAACCGTTTGGCTTTTGAGTCCGCATAACCTGCCGCAAGATGAGTGGTAAGGTTGAAGCTCCCCGGGAGGTCCCAATGTGCTTGCCACTGCGCCTGCCATTTTTGTCCAGAGTAATCACCGCCAACATTGGACTCCCATATCAAATCAGCGTAATGACCCCACGCATAACCGGGAACATTCAATAAGCCTTCACGGTTATCCCATTGTAGCGCAGCCCCTGCTAGCCACTCATCACTGGCTTGTGTATAGCGCGTACCTTGAGGCGCTTTGATCAATGACTCTTTCTGCCAATAAGTTCCGATACCAAACGTTAAGTTATCATCGAGACCATGCCATAAATAATTACGTTGTAACGTCAAGTCATCTTGACGGACAATACGATCGTCTTTATTGGTCAATGGGTTTAACTTAAACTCATGCTCTCGGCTGAGCATCGCTTGCCAACGGTTGTCATATTGATACCCCAATTGGTACGCCGCCAACGCGTTTTTTGTATCCCAAGCCGCTTGTATCTCATATTGATGTCGCCCTAACACATCTGAACCACTGGTCGAGAAACCAAGTAACGATTGGTTCTCATCCCCTTGCCAAACGGGAACCCAATAACGTGGCGTTAAAGTCGACAACGGTGAGTAGTCGGTAGTGTCACTTTTTTCGGCCTGAGATATCGGCGTCGAAGCAACGGATGTCACCTTGGCAAAGGAAGACAGCGGAGCCTCATTGAAAGCCGTCACCGCCGGAATGTGGCGCAAATGGTAACCATCATGCTCATAAGCTTGGTAGATAAGCCCTTGCGATTGATTCCATTGCGGAGAAAAAGCACCACCAATTTCATTGGTCAATTGCTCTAGCTGCAGACTGGTTAAGTCCATTCGGTAGATCTGATAACGCCCCGTGTAATCGGCGCTGAACAGCAGCTCTCCCTCTTGGGTAAAACTCAATTGATGCTCAGTTAATGATGTTTCAGTGACAGCCAACCAGCGCTGCTCTTTGACGACAAAACGCATGATATTCCAAGCGCTAGACGGCTGCTTCACGGAAGCATAAATGTCGCCTGTCGGAGATAGCGCCATATCACCAATGACCCAACCATATGTGCCTTGCCATAGGCGGGTTTGCTGCCCATCCAGCGTCACCTGCCATAACTCAGGCAACCCTTGTTCATGACGGGTAGCGAAAACACTTTGCCCATCTCGGCTCCAGCGTACTTGGGTAAAGCGCTGTTGCTCGGTTAAACGCTGCCACTGCCCATCAACGTAGCGATAAAGATCATTCAACACTCGTCCATCAAGATAACTATTCACTTGTGACACGACGATACCTTGCTGGGGATGAACATCGAGGCTAGTTAAGCTTTTTGTAGTCAATAAACGCTGCCATTGATTTTGCTTACTATCCCACATCGCTAAATTTGCTCGATCAACCCCATCACGACGCCAAGCCAGTAATTGCTCTGATCCACCATTGGCTAATAGATATTCAAACGGCTGGCTATCGAGAGATTGAGCCTCCGAAGGCTGTTCCTTACTTTGCACAATTTGATCTGAAAACTGCGTGATTAGATCGGCACGGAACTCTTGCCAAAGCGCAAAAAAGTCTTTACCAAAAGCACGTTGAGCGCTTCGGTTTAAGAAAACGCCCGGAATTAGGTAGCCACTATAATCGCTTAAAAAATGTTGGAGTGCGTCTTCGCCATACGTTTTGGCTAAATAATCAATAAAATACGCGCCGTAGAGGTAATTACTGCCAAGCGGTAAACGTTTATTCGCTACCACGATTTGGTTGAGATCAGCTAGTTGTCCGCTCGCCACTTCCATGCGCATTTGCATCGCAAAATGGCTATTGTGCAAACGTCCATAACCTTGTTCATTTTGGCTTTCCATGTAAACCGCTAACCCTTCTAACAGCATCGAGGGTGTCATTGCATGCGGGAAAAGCAGTGTGTGACGGCCAAAAATACGTCGAGCTCCGGTGACCGCACGCTCATTTAATTCCATATGAACAATGTGAGTGTACTCATGGCGGATGAGCATGTGCAACCATTCATCATTGCCTTCCAATCCATTGACATCGCTGGGGGGATTTAAGATCAAGCGAATTTGAGCATAAGGCAGCGGCGTTGCCCAACCGTTGGAATAGTCGTAGTCATCCACCAACGTTAGGTGCGTTTTTTCAGCTGGCATCTTTGAGAATTGACTGGCAAGGTCTTGATGCACTTTCTCGGCAATATCTAACGAATGCGCCGCGTACTGGGCCAATTCACTGCGAAAGTGCACGATAAAATGTTGCGATTGTTGAGTCTGCCATTGCTGACCAGCTTGATCCCAAGCGACTGACTCAGCCAATACTGTTGGTGTATGCATACCCAAACAAACCATCAGACCCATAATGGGTGAGAGTACAAATTTTGCTGACATCGTTACAACAACCCTTTTCAATAATTAAGTGCGGCGATTGTACGTTGAATGAGAAAAGGATTGGGTATCGAAATGTATGGCTTTGTCAGGATAAGGCCTGACTATCATTTGCTCCCCCATTTAAGGAGATGGCACTTAACATTGCTAAGCAATCTATTTTATATCGCACTCTATTTGACTGATCGGAACGCTCGATTGACCAAAACAGACATAAGCGGTAATTGGTTGATTTACCTTCATTTTCACGTAGCCAGCTTTTACATCATCCTCTCGAAATCGAACCATATTGGACGTTGCTTCTGAACCATCGACATAAATCGCCGTGAAATCATCATTCATCCAAGCAACCACTTTGTCGTAACTCTGTTTGGTCTTAAACACGACCTCGGCGCAGCGAATAGGCGGATTGTCACGAACGCTGTACCCGCCAGAATGTTCAACCGCTTCAGAGCCATTGCTCACATCGTGTAACTGGCTGGAAATCACATCACACTGACTGTCAGCCGCATGGACATTAAATGCAATAAGCATAGGAATCACGTAATAGCTTGGCTTCATCTTCATCATAAACATTACTGACATCATAGGTATTTGTAAAAAATAATAGCTTTACCCTATTCAAAACCACCCAAAAATAACATCACTTAAAAGTAAACGTGGGTTAAATATCACTGAACACTTGAGTGATGCCGTTCTAAATAGAACATTTGTTATTTTTTTATTGTATTAATTGGTTCTAGCTATGCGGTGCAAACCTAGAATCTAACAGGCTTATCATTGCATCACACCACATTGTTCAATTTACCTTAACCAATAGGTAAGAAAATCAAGATTGACCAAACATTCTCTTAAATCATATCTTTCACCTACACCTTGACGAGAATCAAAAAGCTTGCACTTTTATCGCAAGTCTCTTTTCGCCCTAGGTATCCACATATCATAAAAAAGACAATCAAAAGGTAGTCAGCATGAAACAACCACTCAAGGCGCTGGTGCTCGCAATCAGTTTGTCGTGCGGTGCCATCGGTGCTTACGCAAACTCGTTAGAACCGCTCGACAAAGAGTTCACTTTACAAGTTTTAGGATCGGGAGGGCCAATTTCAGATGATCTGCGCTCTTCTTCAGCGGAAGTGATTTGGTGGAAAGGCAAATCTAAAATCATGATTGATGCTGGCGGCGGCGCGTATCTGCGCTTTGGCCAATCCGGCTCTAAACTAGAAGATTTGGATTTTCTAGGCATTACCCATTTTCACACCGACCACGTTGCAGACTTGCCCGCGCTGCTCAAAGGCGGCTACTTCTTTAAGCGAGAAGACCCACTAGATATTGCAGGCCCGCAAGCGGGATCAGCCTTCCCTAGCCTATCAGGCTATATGGACGCACTCTTTAATAGCAAAGATGGCGCTTATGCTTATTTGAACGGTTTGTATGATGGCAGCGATGGTTTGTTCCCAGTAACCATCACTGATGTTTCTTACAAAACCACGACACCAACTAAAGTGTATCAACAAGACGGTTTAACCATTTACGCACTAGGTATTCCTCATGGGGACGTGCCATGTTTGGCTTATCGTATTGAAAGTGATCAGGGCGTTATTGTTATTTCTGCCGATCAAAACGGCAGTAACCCAGCATTTCTCGATTTTGCTCAAGGCGCTGACATTTTAGTCATGCCGATGGCTGTTCATGAGTCAGCCGATAAAGTCTCTGCATTTATGCACGCTAAACCTTCAGTGATTGGCGAAATTGCAGCCAAAATCAATCCTAAACTGCTCGTGCTCAACCACTGGATGGGAGTCGGCCTTAAACATCAATCAGAGTCCACCAAGATCATCAAACAGTTTTATCACGGCGAAGTTATTGCCGCCCGTGATCTCTCAAGCTACCCAATGAGTTCCGTGAAGGAGATAACCCATGAATTGTAAAATTGTTTTGTCTATTGCGATGACTTCGGCCATTGCTCTTCATCCTGCAATGAGCGTTGCAGAAACGTCAACGGAAGCACCAGTGAGTGCGCAACCCACCTCTCAAAATGGTGGCAAATGCGCGGCTGGCAAATGTGGTACTGAAAAACGCTTTGAGAAACAGGATTTAAAAAGCGATCCGCAAGGACGTTTAGTACGCGCCAGAGATGGTAAATGCGGCTTAACCGCAGAGGGAATCTCACCTTCCGCTGAAACCATTACTCTAACCAACAGCAAAATCACTGGTGGTGTATGCGGGCAATAGATCGCACTTCAAAAGGCATCGGCTTGCGTAGCGAACACATCGATTTGCTATGCCAGTTGCCTGACCATCCCGACATCGATTTCCTTGAGCTTGCTCCGGAGAACTGGATGAACATGGGCGGCCTTAAACGCGAGCAGTTGCAGCAGATAGCAAAGCACTATCCTCTAGTTGCACATGGGCTGAGTTTGTCGATTGGCGATTGTCAGCCACTGAACAAAGCGTTTGTGAAAAAGGTAGCGGCATTTTTAGATGAATTTAACATCGACATTTACAGTGAGCATTTGAGCTTTTCGCGTGATGCCCAAGGGTACTTGTATGAACTGCTGCCTATCACGCGCTATAAAGAGAGCATTGCTTACTTGGTCGATCGCATTCACTGCGTTCAAGATCTTGTGCAACGCCCTTTGGTGCTGGAAAACATCTCCTACTACCACAGTTACGGCAAGGAGATCCCCGAAGGCGAATTTATTGCTGAGATAGTTGAGCGCAGCGGCTGCCAGCTGCTGATTGATATCAATAATGTGTATGTGAATAGCCGTAACCACAATTACTGCCCGTTTGACATGCTGGCCACTTTACCGAGCGAAGCGATCGGCTATTACCACATCGCAGGTCACTTAAAAGAGCGCGAAGATTTCTTGCTCGATACCCATGGCAAACCAGTACAACAAGAGGTGATTGACTTGGCTCGTTATGCTTACGCTCAACAAGGTAGCCGTCCTTTGCTGCTTGAACGTGATCATCATGTGCCTCCTCTGGTGGTTTTGACTGAAGAGTTGCGCACTATCCATCACGATATTATGCAACCAGCGCCATCATTAGTTATCGATGTGGAGCGTAGCCATGCTTAAACCACCAATGAACATCAGTATGTCAATGCACGCACTGACCTGTGTGATCCGCTCTCCTGTCGCGCAAGGCGAACCGCCCTGCCGTTATCGAGAGTTCATTCGAGCGAATATCTACTCTGTCATTAAGCACACTTTTCCTCTGTTTTACGCTCAACTTAACGAGGAAACACTCTACATTTTGACGGACGAATGGCTGGTAATACATGGCGCTATGGAGCCTGAGTTCCATCAGATTGCGACTGAATTTGTTCAGTTTATCCAACAGCAAAATAACTATAACGCCAGTGTTAACCTCAGTGCTGAGCAAATCGCACTGCTTGAATATGAATGGATCGTTTTCAACGCTGAAATGGATAGCGCTCATGTGCCGAATCTCAACGTATGGTGGGATGATGTTGAAGCTCAACCGGAGGCGTTTTGCATACAGCTTAACCCAACGTTAAAACTGGTCGAAGTGCCTTTTCTTGTCCATCCAGAATCGGTCACTTTTTTGATTCAAGAACAGAAAACTGTCTGTTATGGGGTATTTCGTCATGCATCGCATCAGGTGGTATCACAAAAACTCAGAGAAGTAGATATCGCCCTAATTCAGATGATTCAAAACGCCCCAGCGCAGTCACTAACGCAACTAGAACAACAGATAGCTCAACACCTATCCAACTTCCATTTTTTGGCGTGGGTTCAAACGTTTCAGCAACAAGGACTCATCAGCCTGTATTTATTAGGAGAAACTCTATGATTCACTCAGCCCTCAATTGGTACGATGGCGTGATCGGAAAATTTAAAAAATTCGATTTTATAGTACTACTTGCGATTCGACTTTTCCTCGTGCCGGTGATTTTTGTCGGCGCTCATTCCAAAGTGGTTGGTTTCGCTGGAACCGTTGCTTGGTTTGGCGCCTCAACCGCCGATGGTGGTTTAAATCTACCTTTTCCAGAACTGCTGGCATTTTTAGCCGCCGCGACAGAAGTTCTCGGCTGTATATGCATCGCACTTGGTCTTTTTACTCGCATTATGGCTATCCCTATGATTCTCATGATGAGTGTGGCGAGCGCAATGGTGCACTGGAAGCATGGCTGGGACGCGATTGCCACCAGCAGTATGGAAGCGACGGTGCGCTTAAACGGTTTTATTGAATGGTTAGCGGTCAATTTTCCGGGCCGTTACAACTACATCACAGAACTTGGTGACCCTGTGATGCTCAATAACGGGATGGAATTTGCGGCGACTTACTTTGTGATGCTGATGGTTCTTTTCATTTATGGTGGTGGCCGCTACGTCAGCCTCGACTACTGGCTAAAAAAACCATTCACTCGCACGCCTCAAACCGCTTAACACCTAATGATGCCTACTAACTTGAAGTTGCCGCCCGCAGCTTCAAGTGGCAGGCGTTATCAATCACACATTCATCTCTGACTATCTTACCTGCCATTTTGCTGGCGGGAGGGAGACTTTATGCTTACAGATGTGGTGGAACTGTCACGGTTCCAGTTCGCCAGTACGGCGCTTTACCATTTTATTTTTGTTCCGCTGACCATTGGCTTATCGTTTTTACTGGCGATCATGGAATCACTGTATGTCATGACCGGCAAAACCGTTTACAAAGACATGACTCGTTTTTGGGGCAAGCTGTTTGGCATCAACTTCGCCGTTGGCGTCGCCACCGGCCTCACTATGGAGTTTCAATTTGGCACCAACTGGGCGTACTACTCTCATTATGTGGGTGACATTTTTGGTGCTCCACTGGCGATTGAAGCTTTAATCGCTTTCTTCCTTGAATCAACACTCGTTGGATTATTTTTCTTCGGCTGGGAGCGCCTTTCTAAGCGTCAGCACTTAAGCGTGACTTGGTTAACCGCTTTAGGCTCTAACTTTTCTGGATTGTGGATTTTGATGGCCAACGGCTGGATGCAAAACCCCGTCGGCGCCGAGTTTAACTATCAAACCATGCGTATGGAAATGACTAACTTTACTGAGGTCATTTTTAACCCAGTAACCCAAGTGAAGTTTGTGCACACCGTTGCGGCGGGTTACACCACAGGCGCACTGTTTATCATGGGTATCAGCGCTTACTACCTATTAAAAAAGCGCGACCTTCCCTTTGCACGCCGCTCATTTGCTGTGGCTTGCGCTTTTGGCATGGCATCCATTACCGCCACTTTATTGCTAGGTGATGAGTCAGGTTACACCTTAGGTGAAGTGCAACAGGTGAAACTGGCCGCCATTGAAGCCGAGTGGGATACCGAACAAGCCCCTGCCTCTTTCACTCTGTTTGGGCTACCCAACCAAGAAACCATGCACACAGACGCGGCGATTAAAGTCCCTTATTTGATGGGTATTATCGCCACGCGTTCATTGGATGAGCCCGTCATCGGCTTAAAAGATTTGATGGCGCGCAGTGAAGAGCGCATTCGCAATGGCATGCTCGCTTACGGGTTATTGGAAGCCTTACGCAATGGTGACGATTCACTGCAAAACATCGCTCAGTTTGAAACGCTAAAAGAGGATTTGGGGTACGGTTTATTACTCAAAAAATACACCGATAAAGTAACTGATGCGACTGAAAGCCAAATCAAACAAGCCGCGCAAGATACCATTCCGCAAGTTGCACCTCTGTTTTGGAGCTTCCGCATCATGGTGGCCTGCGGTATGGCAATGTTCGCTGTGATTGGGCTCTGTTTCATCCAACTTTGTCGGCGAAAAATCGGCACTCAGCCTTGGTTACTTAAGGCGGCATTATTCGCTATTCCACTTCCCTGGATTGCCAGCGAAGCGGGTTGGTTTGTCGCTGAGTTTGGCCGCCAACCTTGGGCTATCGGTGAAGTGCTTCCGGTTAATACGGCCGTATCTAACCTATCACCCAGCGATTTATGGATTTCACTGGGCCTAGTTTACTTACTCTATAGCGCATTTTTGGTGGTGGAAATGTACCTGATGGTGAAGTTTGCTCGGCGCGGTCCAAGCGCCCTACATACCGGACGTTACCATTTTGAAACTCAAGATGGGCACGGATCTCTATCTCACGTACACCATTAAGGGAGAACACAATGTTTGATTACGAAACCTTACGTCTGCTGACTTGGGCGATTATCGGTGTGCTATTGATTGGTTTTATCATCACCGATGGCTTTGATATGGGCGTTGCAGCGCTACTGCCCATTTTGGGACGCAGTGATGTTGAACGAAGAGTGATGATCAACAGTATCGCGCCTCATTGGGATGGCAACCAAGTATGGCTGATTACCGCTGGCGGTGCGATTTTCGCCATCTGGCCACTGGTGTACGCCATCGCATTTTCTAGTTTCTATTTAGCGATGATGTTGCTACTTGCCGCGTTATGGCTGCGCCCAATAGGTATGGATTATCGCTCGAAAATCGATAATCCCTCATGGCGCAAGGCGTGCAATAACGCACTGTTCATCAGTGGCGTTGTGCCGCCGCTCATCTTTGGCATTGGTTTTGGTAATTTATTGGTAGGAGTCCCTTTTCAGCTCAATAACTTATTGATGCTTGATTACCAAGGCCATTTTTGGGATCTATTCACGCCATTTCCGCTACTGTGTGGCCTGCTCAGCCTTGCCATCGTCGTCACTCAAGGCGCAACGTTTTTACAGCTCAAAACTTGTGATGCGTTACGTGAGCGAGCCCATAGCGCGTCGGTGGTCATTGCCAGCATTGCGGTGGCTTTATTTCTCATCGGCGGATTCTTTGCCGCCAACATAGCGGGTTATATTATCGTGAGCCCGATTGTCACGGATGCCGCTTCAAACCCCTTGCACAAAGAAGTGGTTAGCGTCGCTCGTCATTTACTGCATAACTATCAAGCACACGCCATGCTGTGGTTGATCCCTTGCGTGGGCATCGCGAGCTTATTGGCGTGCATATGGGCAAGCCTGAAAAGAGCATCTGGCTGGGCCTTCTTATTCTCTAGCCTTGCTATTGCATGCATTATTTTAACGGCAGGCGTGGCGCTATTTCCGATGATCATGCCGTCAAGCTTAATGCCATCACACAGTTTGACGATTTGGGATGCCACATCCAGCCAAAAAACACTCAATATCATCACGATTGTCGCCATCTTAGTGGTACCAGTTATTCTCAGTTACACCGCGTGGGGTTACTACAAAATGTTCGGTCGATTGAATGATGATTATATTCGCAACCACAGCGTATCGCTGTACTAAAGGAGATGACTGATGTGGTATTTCTGTTGGGTTCTTGGCGTATTACTCGCCTGCGCATTGGGCATAATCAATGGATTATGGCTTGAGCAAGCTGAGCATTTCGATGAATCGTAACTCACTCATATGCAAGCCGATAACCTGTTAACAAGGTTTAAGATCATCAAGCTTTGAGATAAAAAAATGGCGCAAATTGTAGCGCCATTTTTCATCACATAGTAAGAAACGTATTTACTGAAATTTTGAGCCAGCTGCGGCAACAAAAGCCATTTCAACCAGATAGTCAGAACTTGCCAGTTGTGCTTGAACGCAGGCTCGGCTTGGTGCGCATCCTTCTGGAAACCAGCTATCCCACACTTCATTCAAAGCGGCGAAATGTGCAAAATCTGTGACATAAATCGTCACCGATAACACACGGCTTCTGTCGCTGTCGATCGCCGTTAACTGCTGCTCGGCTTGGGCTAAGATCTGCTCAACCTGCCCTTTCATATCGGCTTTTGTATCACTATCAGCCACTTCCACAAAGTGGGCAATGCCGTTGAATACGGTAATGTCAGACCAACGTTTACTTGGATTAATACGATGAATAGTCATTAATTTCTCTCTTTATGGTCAAGATAACTCGCAACAGTGCTGTTCGATCACACAGACTGGCGCGCCGACTTTGCAGCTAAAGCCGCTGGCAACCAACCTGCCTGTGGTTTCATCTCGGCGATAACTGGCGATTGTGTGTGAATGTTGGCTAGCAACCAACAACCAATCTCCATCCGCAGACAAAGTGAAGTCACGCGGGAATTGGCCACCGACGTCAAATGCGGCAATCCATTGCGGTTGTGGCTGGCATAGTTCAAAAAGAACGATTTTATTTTGCTCTCGGCAGGAAGCATAGAGAAAACGTTCATCGGGCGACAACTTAATCGCCGCAGCCGCTCCACTTTTCGCCTCATTCGGCAAGAGATCGCACTCAGCCTCTATTTGCCATTGTGTCCCGGAAAATACTAAGGTGACCAAAGTCTCCGACAATTCACAGACCACAAAAGCTCGGGTTTCTGCGTGATTAAACACCACATGGCGCGGCCCACTCCCCGCAGGCATCTCTACAGTTTGCGCCAATGAAAATGCCTGATTATCACTGTTGATGGCGAAAAAATGAATTGCATCACTCCCTAAATCGACCACAACCAGTTGCGACGACTGTTTAAGGAAAACCACCTGATGAGCGTGAGGTGAGGTTTGGCGCTCTGCATTTGGCCCCTGACCATTAATCCATAGATCAGCGATACATAACTCCGGTTTGCCAGTGTCGTCCAAACGAACAATGTTCACATTACCCGACCCATAATGCGCCACGGCGCAATAGCGCTGCTTGGCATCAATAGCAAGATGACATGCATAGCTACCCGACAGTGGCACTTGAGAAACAGAGCCCTTGTTAATGTGTATTAATTGTGGGTTGTCGCTCGCTTCTACCTCGTTAAAAGTGTAAAAGCCCTTGGTGGTTTCAAGAAGGTAGGAAGGGTTACGCGTCGCCATCACTTCTTGCAAAACACTAAGTTCACCCGTAATGGTATTAAGCTCAATCAGCTCAACGCCGTTACTATTGCTTGGTGCATCCGTATAAGTACCAATGTAAAAACGCGCGGCAGTGTGTGTGCTCATTTTCCACCTATCATCAAAAATAAAACACTATACCCAAATTTCACCTTAATCTGGGATAATTTAATTAAGCTGCCTGTGTGGCAGTGATGAAAACCGCCATACAGTCCAAACTTAAATCCAATCGGGCGATTGCGGAACACAATCAATGAACAACATGCTCGGAATAATGTTTATTTTTCCTAGGGGATAAAATCCATCTTCGCTGTTAAATAATTTTCCGCGATAACGTTGCGTGGGTTTTTCGTCTAATACTGATTTGGTATGTCATAGATACAACAAAGCCCGCACGTGGCGGGCTTTGTTTGAATTTGGTGGGTCTTATTGGATTCGAACCAACGACCTTCTGGATGTCGACCAGACGCTCTAACCAACTGAGCTAAAGACCCAAATTTTTGTTCTTGAGCATGATACATGCAACTGAAATGGTGCGTCCGAGTGAACTCGAATCACCGACCCCCACCATGTCAAGGTGGTGCTCTAACCAACTGAGCTACGGACGCATATCTTCAGAACGGAGTGGATATTAACGGCTGTTTTTGCTGTGTGCAAGTCTATTTTCTTTGTTTTTGAGCCAGTTGGCTTATCTATCACCAGCTTGTCTGTTTTTTATTCACAACTCTGGGTTTAAGCACAATAACCGGATTAACAATAGATGTAAGCTGTCCAATTTATTTCATTGTATAAGTTATGTGAGATTATCCATTGATTCGGACCAATTATCTCGTACTATAAGCTTTATCAATATCTTCGATATGCAATACGGTGACGTAACATGGATGTGCGATTATTCAATCATTCTCATCATTTGAGAGCCTCTGTACTTTGTGGGTTAAGCTTACTGCTGACCGCTATTGCATTTTTCTTCGTCCTATTTAACGTTTTTTACACTTACAGCTACGGGCTAGCAGCATTAGAATTTGTCTTCATGTGTTACTCCTATTACGTTTACTTGATTGCAAAGCAACAAACACATTCAGCTACTCATATTCGTGTCTACGTTTATTTTCTAATCTTTATTATCAGCGCAGGGACTTTTATCCAGCCTTTAAGTAATGGTCTATTTTTATGGACCACGTTTTTCCCAGTACTTTTTTACCTATTGCTAGGGGTTAAGCATGGCCGCCTCGCTACGGGCATCGCACTCATTCCGCAACTGTTCAACATTTATTATCAAGCCTTATGGAATGAAGCTTATGATCCAATCCCGTTGATGATCAATCTGCTTCTTTGCTACTGCGGAATTTGGACAGTGGCTCATATTTTTGAATCTAGCCGTAAAAAAACCGAAAACTCACTACGCTATCTTGCTTCTCGTGATGCGTTGACGGGCTCTCACAATCGTTTAGCACTCACTCATGCCTTCGCTCACTTTGTGCAAAATAAGGTAGATACCACTTTATGTCTTCTGGTGATTGACCTTGATTATTTTAAGCAAGTCAATGACACCCATGGGCATGATGCCGGTGATAAGGTGCTGATCGATACGGCGCAGGTAATGTCTCAAATTGTGGGCGACGATAACCTCTACCGTATCGGCGGGGAGGAGTTTTGTGTGACTTTGTTTAATAACAGTATCGCGCAAGCCGAACATGTGGGAGAAAAATTACGCGAAGCGATTAATCAACATTTGTACGCTTATGGCTCGAAGCGAATCCAACTGACCTTAAGTGTCGGTATTTGTGAATACCGTGAAGGTGACAAGTTGGATGTACTACTGAAATTAGCCGATGTTGAGCTTTATAAAGCGAAGAAAAATGGACGTAACCAAGTTCGTATTTGCCAAGTCAATGACAGCAAAAATGATGCGACACTTTGGGCTTCTCAGAGTTCTTGATCCTCTCCGACTTCATACACCACATTATAATTTTCAGTATAGGTACACTGTGGTTGACGGCTACACGTAAAGAATCGTCGGCCTTTGAATTCGCCTTGGCTGGCAATTTTTATCACCATTGGGCTGCCACATTTTTTACAAAAACGCACTTCTTTATCGGTTTCAATCAAATCGATATGTGCAGCCAGTAACCTTCTTAGTTTACTCACTTGATAGCTGTGTTTGATGTTCGCACCAATCAATGGAATGTTGGCAGACTTACACACATGCATCAGCAATTTTTCACGCTCTACCTTGCCTTTATGCAGTTCTTTTCCGTTATCCAACTCGATGATGACTCGCGGCTCTAAGGTTCTTGCATCACACACCACAAAATCAAAATAGTTTTTGGCGATTCGGTTATTGGCGATGAACCACTGCTTTTTATTCAAGTTCGCCGCTGGGGTAACCACGTTGGCCATTGAAACTTTAGCCAACACCACACCGTGTTCCCCTATTGCAGATTTCAGTGCGTTATGAAAGGCGCCTTCCGACATATTGAGTAACGCCCCTTTCTTCTTATAAGCGTAATCTTTGGTATCGTCGTGTTTGATCACGTACTTTTGGATAAAGACAAAAAACAGCACCAGCAGTGCAACAATGATAAAAATGTTGGTCATACGATAAAAACCATGTTGAAGTAATTAGCTAACTCGCTAATTAATAAACGAAGTACCGCCCAAAGGCCAGTTTATTACTATGGATTTGTTGAAGAGGGTGACCTAATCCACATGGCAGCAGGCTCTCTTGTAAGCTGAATCTAGAATGTGTACCAGAGTGTCATTCAGGTTGATAAGCTACGCCAATGAGTGAAATGTCGCAACTTGTGTTTTCTGTCAATGGACAATGACCAACGAGAGGCTCATTAATGAGAGTCTTAGTAGGCGAAAGAAAGAAAGAAAGAAAGAAAGAAAGAAAGAAAGAAAGAAAGAAAAAGCTCGCCGCAGCGAGCTTTCATTGCTTTAACGATTAATCCAGTCGAAGTAAGCGACCAGTTAAAGCCGGAACGATGATTGTCGTTGTACCGATTTGCGTGGCGATCGTCTCTTCAGTCATTAAATCCTTCAATTGAGTCGCAGCTTTTACGCTTCCCATATCAAGAGATAATCTCCGCTCCGCGGTGCTGGTGTTCAGCACATAGAGGATCTGCTCATCACCGTACACTTTAAGATCCGCGTACAAACTCTCGTCAATCCACACATTACGCCGCTCCCCTTTAGCCAGTGACGGGTATTGGCTGCGCAGTAGCATTAATTGACTGACGCTGTTTTTCAGCGCTTGCTGTTGTGGTGACAAGCTTGAACCATCTACTTTGCCACTAGAACGAGCAACGTGATCATCACACAAACCAACAGCGGCACAATTTTGTGTCACTTGCGCTGCAAAGTTTTCGACTTCATCCCCAATCTCTTCACCATAATAAAGCGTGATTGGCCCAGAATAAGCAGCAAGAAAACTGAACGCGGCAAGATGTCGCGCATAATAATCGCCTAAATTACCTCGTTGGATCAGGTCACCAAAGCGAACCAAATCATGGTTACCTAACATTAGATTTGGCATGGCGTGATAAGGCGATTTCGCTCGGTTATTCCAACTGGCTTCTAGACTCAGAGCGCTACCGCTTGCACCAGATTCTTCCACTGCTAGTGCTTGCATCACACCATAGCGTAAAGGAAAGTTGAAGGCAGAGGAGAGCGCTGGGTTTGCATCACTGCCATACGCAGTTAGGGTAATGTCATCAGCCCCTTGCCACACTTCGCCGACCATATAACCTAATGTGCCCCATGATTTCCCTGCATTGAAGTTATCTTGCGATGCTTGTTCAACCGCCGCGCGCAGCGAACGCCAGCTCTCAAGCGGGACTTGATACGCTTGGTCTAAACGCCAGCCATCAATGCCAAACTCACGGATCCAGTAGCTGGCAACTTCAGTGAAAAAGGCCTCACTCGCTTGGCTAGGATAAGTGACCAACTTGCCCGGATAACCACTTTCTCCGTCATGAAGCTGAGGCAACTTGCCGCTCGGTGACGCTTTCACGCCAACAGAGCTGGTGTGGCCAAATACGCCATCCAATAACACGTACATCCCTTTGTCATGCGCACGATCAATCAGCTCTTTTAGTTTAGCGTTGCTGCCAAAGTGAGGATCTACGTTGAAATAATCACACGCAAAATAGCCAGTAGCGTCAAGCTTATCATCGCCATTTTGACCCGCGCAGGAATCAAATACTGGCGTTAACCACAACGCATTAACGTTCAAGCTAGCAATATAATCCAAGCTATTGATGATGCCTTGCAAATCACCACGGTGGTGCGAGTTGCCGTAACCAACGCCGTAACCAACGTTTGAATCTCCATCAACAAAGGATTCCACCATCACTTGATAAATTCGCAAATCACAAGCGGGGTTATTGTCTTGATAACACGCGTAGTCAACACCCATATCCACAACGCCAACCACCAGTTGCGATGTGTTGGATGCATCCAATGTGAACTTCCAAACACCTTGCTCTGTTACGGTAAGCTTGATATTGCCATTTCCTGCATTTTCCAATGTCGCGGAACCGCTAGCGATACTAAAGCCACCAAAACCCAGGTTTAGTGTGCTCCAATCTTCAGAAGCAATTTTGAATTCATACACTCCGGGAGTCAGATAACCTTCAAACGTGTAGAGACCATTTTGCTGATAGGATAATGGATTTGAAACTCCCCAACCGTTCATCGAACCACGCACGTACACCGTGGTTGAACCATAAGGTGCCACATCAATTGGTGGCGCATCAATGCTTAAGCCAGCACCCTGCTCGCCCTGCTGCGGCATCACAAATACTGCCGCCGTTAAGGCTGGAACGGTAAAGCGGCCATTGTTAAACTGGCTCTCTTTGACGCGCACATCTTGCGCTGTGCGTAAAACAGGATGTAATTCAAAGCGCTGCGCGTTCGGAATAACCACACTTTGCTCAACGCTATTGGCGTTGATGGCGACAACAATGGCCTCAACGTTAGGGTCGAGATCCGCACCAGCTGAAACACCATCATTAACCGACATAACAATCATGCCAGGCTGCGCATTTGGCCCCGTATTATGGAAACGAACACGATTTAACACTTCTTGCTCAGAGATTAGCTTGAGCAACGGTGTTTGCGCACGAATCGCCAGCAAGGCTTTGAAGGCATTGTCTGTCCATGCGATATCTTGCGCGGAAGCCACTGTATTGGGGTTGGTTATCACACTTTGAATCGCACTCCAGTTGGCCTGATCTTTATCTGCTCTTGGCAAGCCGACATTCCAGTTGTTGGTCTGCTTGCTAAAGTCAACACGGTTGTACCAATCACCACTGTCGTAACTGTCGCGCGCCATCGATTTTGAGCGAAGTAGTTCTGAACCCATATGGAAGAAAGGAACACCTTGCCCAAGCATTACTGGCGCAAGACCAATGATCTGCATGCGCGCTCGATCCGCTGAGCTGGTTTCTGCTTTTGCTTTATATTGGTTGAAGTCCCACAGGGTTTGATTGTCGTGTTTAGAGACGTAGTTAATCGACTCTTGTGGGTCAAGTGTATAGGCCGCGCCTTGACCACCGTATTGGAAATCACGGCCAAGTACTGTCATGCCGCTGGCGGTTTGCAATGGATAGGCTTGTAAATTGCCAGCCATGCCATAGCGAATTAAGTCCATTTTCGATTTCAGCTCATCACTAAATCGATCACCTGCATTAGCAAAACCCGGAGTGGTTAATAGCGCCTCACCGCTATCAAATGGACCACCGCCACGCACACCGTCACGTAAGCGATCGTTATAAGTCCCTATTCCCGTTCCAGCCATTGGCCATTGCGTGGCATTTTCGCCTCTGGCACCGTTGGCGACTTCACCAAAGTTCCAGCCTTCACCATAGAACCAAGTGTCAGGATCAACCGTTTTCGCCGCCTCATAAATCTTGAGCATGCTTGATTTCATCAGGTGTCCCATAAGATCGAAACGGAAACCGTCGATTTTGTAATCTTGCGCCCACATCGTGACACTATCGGCCACCAGTTTCTCGAACATACGGTTTTCTGAAGCGGTATTGTCACAGCAGCTAGAATTTTCAACCGCACCTGTGATGGGGTTCAAGCGGTGGTAATAACCGGGCACGGTTTTATCCAGTACTGATTTGTCATACAAACCTGACGAGTAGGTATGGTTGTAGACCACATCTTGCACGACTCGAAAACCAAGCTGATGCAGTTTTTGCACCATTTGGCGGTACTCTTTCACCCGTGACACACCATCACTTTGCACTGCATAACTGCCTTCTGGCGCGCTGTAATGGAATGGATCATAACCCCAGTTGAAGCTGTCAAGCGGCCGCACATCCGCAAGTAATGCTTGTGCTTGCGGTGTATCCGGGTCGGTTTTTTCCAACAAAGAAAGTATGGTCGCGCTCATCGACGTGCCATCAGAACAGAGCGACGCTTGCGGGTTAATACTACACAGTTTTGCGACCGTATCATTAAGATCGACCCGCTTTTGCTCATCTTCTGGAATCGACGCTAAATCATAGCTTGGCAGTAAGTGAATGGTGGTTAAACCCGCTTGTTTTAAACTTTTCAGGTGCGCAACACTGTCACGTTCTTCTTCCAAGAAGGCAAGGTACTTACCGTTGTATTCCGCTGTTCCTTTGCTATCACTGTTGCTGAAGTCACGAATGTGTACTTCATAAAGAATGTTATCTTCAGGATGACTCAGTTCAGGAATAATTTGAGCATCCCAATCGTCCGGTTTTGACTCTGCTGCGGTTAAGTCCACCAATTGAGAATAAAGGCTGGATGTGCTGAGCGATTGCGAATACGGGTCGGTCGTCGTCATCCATTCAAGTTGCGCCGTTTTAGGATGGTAGGCCTGCACGCGGTAACGATAGAAACTGTTTTTCAGTGAGCGCTCACCTTGATAGTGCCAAACTCCGGTGTTTGGATCTTCAACCATCATCTGCGGTGAGGTACTGCGAAGGGTTTTATCTTGATCATACAGATACAGCTCCACTTGCTGCGCGGTCGGAGCCCATAGCGCAAAATGCGCGCTATCACCGTCTATCCAAGCGCCAAGTTTCGCTTCATCGGCATCATCGCTGCCCGCCGTGTAAAGATTATCGACTATTCCTGGGATCTGTACTTTTGTTGCAACCAGTACTTTACCTTCAGCATCTCTCGCCACTGTCAGTAGCTGAGTTTTCAACAGCGCTTTAGCTTGTTCATTGCTCACATCCAATGTGAAGGCTGTTCGACCCGCTAAATGTGGGAAATGCGCATTATTTGTCACGCCTGACAAGGCTAATGGGTAATGAATGAATTGTTCAGGATGGGCGATATCACCATTGCCTTGCGCGCGGCTCCAAAGCTCATAGCTTGCCGCTTCGCTGTGATCGAACCACGCCAGTTGATTTACCGCAAGCCAATGTGCAGCTGCGCCCTCAATGGCAACTTGAATTTGCTCATTCGGAGAGTAGTTCAATACCGCACTACCGTGGCGCGTATAAAGCGTATTGCCTTTGACAAAATCCAGCACTAAATCATCGCCTCCTAGCGCTTTATCATTGCCACTGTGCACAATAAAGTTCATGCAGTTGCCATATTCTGCTTTAAGTGGAATGCGATATATCGATCCATAAATCGGGTCGATTTCTGAGGCTAAGTAAGGATTTCCCCAATCCACACCATTAAGCGCAGATTCAGAAACAGAATCACAGCTACCGTTGTTCCAAAGGTGTAGTCCCCAGTCGTCATAATTATTGTCATCACGCAGGTAGTAAATGATCGCTTCTTGATAAGTTGGGGTTGGCTCGGTTGTCGAGTTATCCGCCTGTTTCGGTTGTGGATCAATGCTGTCGGGGATGCCATCACCGTCATCGTCGCTTGAGGCAAAATCCCCTAGCCCATCGTTATTGGTATCAAGGCTTTCTAAGCGATCTCGTGGGAATACATCCTGCGCGTTGCCCACGCCGTCACCATCAATATCGTCATCTTCGCTATCGGTAATACCGTCACTATCAAGGTCAGCAGGAACGCTTGAAACATCATTGGCGTCCGTTCCTAAACGCGCTTCATCGGCGTTGCTCCACCCATCACCATCAATATCATCATCTTCGACATCCGCAATGCCATCGCCATCGAGATCGGCAGCAAAGCTTAAGGCGTCATAAGGATCTGTCCCTAATCGCAATTCAGTTTCATCAGGCCAGCCATCGTTGTCATCGTCTAGGTCTGCGTGATCGCCAATGCCATCATTATCGGAGTCAATACTCTCTTGGATGTCGTAAGGAAAGTGGTCAATCAAATCGGCTACGCCATCTCTATCGCTATCAAAGCCAATAACAGGCTCACCATTTTCAAGCATCAGTGTTTTATCGCGAATATCGCTCTTTTCTCGCTGCGCTTTTTTGATCTCATCGCCAAACCGTTTACTGGCTTTTTTCAAGGTATTGGCCAATTCAGGCAAGCTGGAGTCATCGATAGTAGCAGGTAGCAGTTGCGCTAGCGCTTTAGCAGATTGAGCAACCAAGATGTGGTTATCGACATAATCCGCTTGGACATCCAAAGTTGGAATACGCAGCGCCTTTTTCAGCTCAGCCAACGCTTTACTCTCTCGCTTACCATTTTGCATCTGCACGCTGAGGTAAGTCGTAAAAGGGCTGATCACCGGATAATTTGCTGGCGCCATCATTAAATAATTGCGCGCCATTTTGACGGTGGGAATATCTTGGTCAACGGTTTTTCCCTTGATAGCAGAAGCCATCAGATAATAATTTTTTACGTCACCACGCAGCCCCGCCACGTTAATTTTTGCGATACCTTTTTGGTCGGTATACGCTTGAGGTTCGTTTTGTTCAAATTGACGATTGCCGTTCACATCCAGCCAAACTTGGGCATTGGTTAAATACCCATCCATGACTTGAACGTCTAACGAGTCATTACAACCCGCTAGCATACCAATTGAAGCAAACGCTAAAGTCATTCTCGTTAGGTTTGTTTTCATTGTTGTAATCCGTTTTATAACGTTAGTGCTCGTCCTGCTCTCACTGCTGGCAGAAAACCTATAAATCAGTAGACATATGCCTATATCTACCTAAGCTAACGTTATAATTTTGACACCGCCAATTACCTCCCCCTTGCCATTTTGCTCTCAGGGCGTAGAGCCAAGGGAGGAGAAGAAAAACACAGAGTTCACTCACGCTCAGGGTAAATGAGATGAAAGGAAAGCAGAGAGAGCAAGATAAAAACGTGATCGGAAAGACAAAGCGTAGAATGAGGAATGATAAAGTGTGAAAGAATATTACATTTTGACCAATCTAATAGAGTTTGATCTTCCTCCCATCTCTCCTTACTCATTGCTCGCTATTCGCGCCGCTGAGCTTAACGTTCAGAATTGTGGTAAAACAAAAAGAGCCTCAAATGAGACTCTCCTTAATTGGTCGCAGACTGACCGCTATACCCAAACAACTCTAAGTGGGAAGAGTATAAAGGTTAAGCAAATACATATTTATCCATCAGGGTGACCATTTTGCCAATTTCGGGTTTGGTCAAGGTATCATCAGCACCCAGTGCTAAGGCTTTTGCTCGGTTATCATCACTCATGATCGAGGAGAACATCACTATCGGCGTTGTTTTATAAGTTTCGCTGTCACGCAAGCGCTTCAACAAGTGCATACCATCCATGCGCGGCATTTCTACATCCGTTACGATCGCATTCACTAACTCTGTCACGGGTACGTTTTCGGACTTGGCTACTTTTTCAATTTCCATCAATTTCTCATAGGCTTCACCACCGTCTTTACACGCAATAATGTTGTAGCCTGCAGAGCTTAATGTGTCTTGTATTAAACTGCGGATAAACGCCGAATCATCCACCACCATGATGGTTTTCGCATTACGTTTGCTGATCATTTTTTGGTTGAGGTCGACCGATCTGTCCACCGTGACATCGTATTTTTCCATACTCAATTCAGGGTTGATGTCAGCGATGATTTTCTCAAAATCCAAAATCATGATCAGGTTGCCGTCTTTGCGAACAACCGCCACGACGCAATCTTGCTCACCCGCTTCTAAAAACTGACTCGGCGATTCAACATCGTTCCAAGAAATACGGTGAATACGACTAATGCTGTCAATCAAAAAGCCATTGGTCATGCGGTTAAAATCCGTCACGATAACAAATTTTCGATCAAGGCTTGGATTAGTAGGCACACCAAGCCAACCGGCAAGATCAACTAACGGAGTCAGTACATCACGTGACGAAAATACACCGATCATATGCGGCTGAGCATTGGGATAATCGGTGGTATCAGGAACTTGTATCACTTCCCTAACTTTCGCAACGTTAATGCCGTAATAGCAGGTTTTCGTGCGTCCATCTGGCAGTACCTTTTCTAAATGGAACTCAATAATCTCAAGTTCGTTGGTACCACTCTCTGTCAAAATTGTACTACTTGGGTTGCTCATACTGGTCACTAATCTTAAGAATGGTTATTGGTATTTGTTTAATATGGCTTGATATCGATTAACACCGTCTTCATTAACCGTGTTCTTTACTTTATCAATACCCATTTGTAAATCGTCTAATAGTGTTTGGTCTATATTTTTATTAAAAGCATAGTAAAGTAATCCCTGCTTTAACACATAAAGTGTTTCAAATTGATCGGGGGCATATCCTGCTTGTTTTATCCACCAATGGGCTGACCGTTCATCGTATGCAATCAAATCAATACGCTTTTTCACTAACTGCTCTGCCAACATAGTGACATCCGTTGCTTCTTGCATTGAGTCTCTAGGAACACCATATTGCAATAGCATTTGTTCGCCGACGTCATCTTTTATCACCCCGATCTTATAGGAGGTAATTTCTAAAGGATCCCCAAGTTTGATATTACTGCCTTTACGTGCAATTACCGAAACTTTGATGTCATCAATTGGGCCTACCCAATGAAATAATTCCTCTCTGTGTGACGTCCTTGTTGTCGAGAAAAGTACTCCGTCTTTTTTCAAAATGGCAGAGCGGTAAGAACGAGCCCACGGTTGCAATACGATCTGGCTTAATAATAGGTCATGTCCTGAGAATTTAGCGGCTTCTTGAAGTAAATCAACCGAAATTCCAGTGATTTTGCCCTGATTCATAAAATTAAAAGGGGGATAGGCCTCTGTATAATACGTTAGTGTTTCAAGACTAGCGGGATAAGCAGGTGATGATGCCAACACACTGATTAGCCACATAGGTAGAATAGTACGCAGATATTTGATTACGTTCATCCTCTCTCCTACATGATGTTATCTGCCTTTTGTCCTTAAACTTTAGATGGGGTTTGAAACGCCGTCTAGTTCATCGCAAGCATTCATCATCAACAATACGAACGACGTGATTAAATAGCATTAAATTTCATGCGGTTAACTCATTAAATCTCTCGGCCTAACGCACAACTTTTTTATAGCAACGCTCCGGGCGACCAACCGTGCCGTAATTTAAGTCGGCGGTTAGCTCACCACTGCTGATTAAATATTCCAGATAACGCCTTGCCGTGGTTCGACTTGCGCCAATTTTTTCTCCCGCTTCGTCCGCGGTCAAACTGCATGGTGTATTAAAAAGATGGCGTATTTTGTCTAGCGTAACCCCATCAATTCCTTTAGGAAGACGCAGATGAGTGGGAAGCTCACTGGTATTGGCTGTCAACATTTTATCAACTACGTTTTGGTCAACATCAGCCACGGAGCCCAGCTCTAATTGTTGGGTTTGGTATTTCTTCAATGCCGATTCAAGACGGGGAAACATGACTGGCTTGAGCAAGTAATCGACTACGCCACCACGCATTGCCTGTTGTAGCGTCTCAACATCGCGCGCTGCAGTAATCAAAATTACATCACAGCCTTGGTTATTGCCTCGAACTTTCTGTAAGAGATCGAGCCCCGTACCATCCGGTAGATAAACATCCAGCAATACTAAATCGGGTTTGAGGATATCTAACTGCAATTGGGCATCGGCATGAGTCGTTGCAATGCCAATGACTTCAAATCCCTCAATTTGTGTCAGGTAACGATGATGTAATTGCGCAATCGCGATATCATCTTCAATGATCATGACACGGGTATTCATACTTGTTCTTCCTTAGGCAGATAAACCGTAACTCTTGTTCCAACATCTTGATTACTTTTCATTTCTAGCTGCCCTTGATAGCGATCAGCTAACTGTTTTACCAGGTGTAAACCCACACCTCGGTTATGTTTTGCTTTGCTAGAGACTCCCTTTTGCCATAATTGCTGTGGCGACATTTGTTCGGGTAAACCACACCCTTTATCATCCACTTCAAGAATAATTTCGGCACCATAATCGCTGAGTGACACTTCAATGATGCGTCGTTCTTGTGTCACCCGTTTTTCATTGCGGATCATCGTGAGTGTCGCATCAAATGCATTGTCAATCAGGTTACCCAAGATAGTGACGATATCTTCGGCATTGATACGCTGCGGCAAAGGTTCTAGACGCGATCCCTCTTCAACGACTAACTCCAAACCAAGTTCACGAGCTCGCTCAGTTTTACCCAGCAGCATTCCGGCAATGAGTGGATCTCTAACTGTCTCGCGTAGAAATTCAATGAGCGATTGGTAATGAGCCGTTTCTTGGCCGATTAAATGCTGAACCGCTTCCAGCTCTCCCATCTGTACAAGCCCACTGATGGTGTTGAGTTTGTTGCGATGTTCGTGAGTTTGAGAGCGCAGCATTTCAGCATACTCTTTGGTTTGGGAGAGTTGCTCGGTTAACTCGTTGATTTCATCTCGGAGGCGGAAGCTGGACACCGCACCAACCACTTTACCGTCAACAATAATCGGACTTCGATTGGCGATCAGACGTTGTTGATTGAGGTACAGCTCGATGTCGTGATCAGGCGTGCCACTTTCAATAACACTCATGAGATCACTTTCAGGCAGAAACAGAGAAAGTGGTTGATTCAGTGCTTTCTCTCGGTTAATCGCCAAAATCTCACACGCACTTTTATTAATGGAACGAAGAATACCCGCCTCATCAATACTTAAAATTCCTTCCTTTAAGGTACTCATGGTGACATCGAGTTCGACATACAATCGGCCAATCTCTTCTGGTTCAAAACCGAGTATCGCTTTCTGAAAACGGCGCGAGGCGTAGCTGGAAAGTACAGCATTCGCCAGCACTACCAGTAGTGCCATCCCAATTAAGTAGATAAGAAAAGGTTCAATTTTATCTTGTAGTCGTTCTATTAAGTAACCAACTGACACCACACCAACGATCTGTCCTTGGGCATTTTTTACCGCCGATTTTCCACGCACGGATTTACCCAATGAACCCTGAGCAAAAGAAACGTATGACTCACCATGTAGCAAAGCTTGATCGTTATCTCCCCCTTTCATGGGAAGACCAATTCGTTCATCAACAGGATGGACTAAGCGGATCCCATGTTGATCGCCGATAACAATGAAGGTTGCACCGATTAATTTTGTTAACTCTCGATAACGCTGTTGGTGATCCACCCCACTACCAGATTCAAGCATATCGACCACTGATGGAGTTTGTGCAAGAAATGAAGCAACCCCCAAAGCTTTTAGGCCCATCTCTTCTTCTTGAGAATGTTTGATGTACACAAAACCAGCGGCAACTAACAGCAGTAATTCAATCAACCCTGAAAGGGTCATTATGATCAGCATACGCTTACGAAAACTGATACTACTCCACACCATAAATCCCTCTTTAACTCTGCATACAAGCTAACACTTATTTAACATTTGAGCGAAGAGAGAAACGAATAACTGTGAACAATACTACGCATTCCACGCACCATTTTGGTTCGTTTTATTGCAATCTATTTCGAAGACTTGCCAAGCAGAATATGCACAAGGTTTTATAAAAAATTATCATAGTTATTTCGTGATCTATATCACGCCTATTTTAGAAAAATTTTATCTTATAATGCCAAAGCATTTGTATACTAATTGTGCAGTGAAGAAGATGATGAGGAAACCTCACAAAAAGATAGCCCTATAATAACCATACCAATTGCTATCGATTCCATTCATAACATTGTCAGAAGGACACTTACAATGAAACGCGATGCCTTTGGAATTTGCCTTTCCCGAGATATGCTGTTTAACCATTTACAGTCAACCTTTACTCATGTTCGGGCTTATGAAGAAATAGCGACTGAGTCAAATGATGACCTGAGAGTGCTGCTCGCTTTCCCGCAGATGTCGGGTAAGGACGTGCTGACCACGATGCAAGGTAGTACAAACGTGAGAGGTAGTAAAAAATTGGTTTGGCGGGCCGATTATCTCTGCCCTTCTTACCATAAGTATTAAATTTAAATATTGAATTTTGGTGATATGCGCTTCATGCTAGCGCATATCACTTGCTGTTGTTTCGACATTTCAACCCATCGCACTGTTGACTTCCGCAGCAAAAAACTAGAGCATTAACTCTAATTACTATTACTCGAGCTTAGCATGAAAGCGAAAACACTCAGCCTATTCGTCTTTACTCTGCTTGGTGCAGCCCCTTCTTTCGCCGCGCCGATTTCCTTTCAACAAGCATGGGATCTTTTGCAACAGAGCAATAATTCACTTGCCGCTGGGCGGGCAAATGTCGAACGCTATCAGCATATTGAAAATTCCACAGACAGTCTCAATTTGCCTGCTGTTTCTATTGGTGCAAACTACACGCGTTTAGACCAAGATGTTACTTTGTCAGGAAAGCAGATATTCGATAGCACTGGGCAATCTATCCCATCGTCTTTAGGACCGATACTCGCCAGTGCTGGCTCCATCACATCAACCATCACCGAACGTGATATTTTCAGCTCTTCGATTCGCGCTATTTGGCCCATTTTTACAGGCGGACGGATCAGCGCCGCACAAGCCGCTGCGGAAGGTAAAAAAGAAGAAGCACAAAGCCAGCTCGCAATGGAAACACAAGCGCGCTATGAAGACTTGAGCAAATATTACTTTAGTGTTCTTTTGGCAAAAGAGGTTTTAGTGACTCGCCAAGCCGTTGAGCAAGGGTTAACCAAGCACCGTGATAATGCACTAAAGTTAGAGCAACAAGGACAAATTGCCCATGTGGAACGGCTACAAGCTGAAGCCTCATTAGATAAAGCAACGGTTGAACGCAAAAAAGCACAAAAAACCTTAGATATTGCCCAAAGCGCACTAACCCAAATTCTAGGTCAAACAGAAAAAGTCGAGCCAAGTGGTTCACTGTTTGTCAATGACCGCTTACCGCCGCTCTCTGTTTTTGTGGAGCAAACGCTCAATACCTATCCGGGCTTGGCACTACTTGAAGCAAAAGAAAAGCAAGCAAGCAGCTTGATCAAAGCTGAACAAGGCAAATACTATCCAGAAGTCTACCTTTACGGTGATTACAGCCTACATGAAGACGATTCGCTGGCCAGCCAAATGAAACCGGATTGGTTAGTGGGTGTTGGGGTCAACATTCCGTTAATTGAAACATCGGGTCGCAGCGATCAAGTCAAAGCAGCGCACAGTGCAGTCTCACAAGTACGTTACTTAAAGGCGCAAGCTAAGCAAGATTTGAGCGTGTTGGTGGAAAAAACCTATTTGGAAGCCGAACAAGCATTGGAAGAAGTGATGGGACTAAACTCAAGTCTCACACTGGCTAATGAAAACCTGAACCTACGCCAAAAGGCATTCAGTCAGGGTTTAGCAACGTCTTTAGATGTAGTGGATGCAGAGCTCTACCTTGCTAGTATAAAAACGCAACAGTCATTAGCCAGCTTCAACTACTTACTTTCTTTAAATAAGTTACTGGCATTGACCAGTGAAATGAATACTTTCCCTATCTACACACAATCAGCGATTTTGTTGCACTCATCAATGACTCACGAATCACCTGCTCAAAAGGATGCCTTATGAAAGCCGTAAAACCAACACTGATTGCTCTTGCTGCTGTGGTGGCGATCTCTTGGGTAGGCTATCGCTTTTACCAAGCATCTCAACCTAAACCTGTTCGCTTACAAGGACAGATTGAATCTCAACAATACAGTATTTCTTCAAAAGTTCCCGGCCGTATTGATCAGGTACTGGTGCGCAAAGGCGATAGCGTTGAACGTGGCCAGCTCATTTTCACGCTGCACAGCCCTGAAATTGAAGCCAAATTAGATCAAGCGATTGCGGGTCAAAAAGCGGCGGGAGCACTGGCTAAAGAAGCAGAAACAGGCGCACGCGATCAGCAGATCCAAGCGGCAAAAGATCAATGGCTTAAAGCCAAAGCCGCAGCGGATTTAATGGAAAAAACCTATTTGCGTGTCAATAATCTTTACCGTGATGGTGTCGTCGCTGAACAAAAGCGTGATGAAGCGAATACCCAATGGCAGGCCGCTAAATATACTGAAAGCGCCGCTTTTCAGATGTATCAAATGACCAAAGAAGGCGCACGCTCTGAAACTAAACTCGCAGCCGCGGAAAAAGAACGTATGGCTGCTGGTGCCGTAGCGGAAGTTGAAGCTTATGCCGCGGACACTAAAATTGAGAGTTGGTTTGACGGTGAAGTGTCCCAAGTACTGCTGCAAAGCGGCGAACTGGCTCCACAGGGCTTCCCTGTCGTCACTGTCGTGGATACCCAAGACTCATGGGCGGTACTCAACGTACGCGAAGATCAACTCAAGCATTTTACGAAAGGCACAACATTTACGGCTTACTTACCTGCTTTAGAAGCCAAAGTAGAATTTATCGTTTCCCACATTGCAGTGATGGGTGATTTCGCCACGTGGCGATCAACAGACGCCTCACAAGGGTTTGATTTACGCACCTTTGAAATCGAAGCTCGCCCTACCACACCTGTCGAAGGTTTGCGTATGGGAATGAGTTTAGTGGTTGAGCTATAAGCCTTATGTCGATTCAGGTTCGCCCTCAATGGCCTCTGCTGCGCCATGACCCTTGGCTATTGTCTAGCCTAAGCTGGATACCAATAGTATTGGCATTCAGTATTTGGTGGATTTTTTCACAAGGGATAGTGCGCGATCTGCCGATTGGCGTGGTCGATTTGTCTCACAGCCAATTGTCACGTCAATTGATAAGAGATTTCGATGCAACCTCGACCATGGCAGTCACGCACCAGTTCCAAGATGTCAATCAAGCCAAAACTGCGTTAATTGAAAGTGACATTTACGCGTACGTTGTCATTCCGTATCAATTTGATAAATCAATATTTCGTGGTGAGCAGCCACAAGTATCGACCTTCTTCAATAGCCAATACATTTTGGTTGGACGATTGATCAACTCTGCTATTGTTCAAGCACAAAGTACGTTCAATGCCCAAGTGGATGTCGTAAAAAACCTAGCGACTAGCCAACAAACCACATTGAGTGCGATGGGGCGAGCCGTACCAATCAGGACACAGATTACGCCCCTGTTTAATCTCAATACAAGCTATGCGCAATTTTTAGTCTCGGCGGTTGTACCCGCTCTTTGGCAAATCGTTGTCGTGGTCAGTACCATTATGATTTTGGCTGCAAACCATCGTCACTTTGGTTTGCAAACGTGGCTTGGAGAAAAGCCATTACGAATTTTAACGCTAACATTGATGCGTTATCTGCCGATTTTTATGTTGCAAGGGATTGGTTTTTTAATCTGGTTTTATCAAGTATTAATGTGGCCAATGCACGGCAGTTTTGCTCTATTGATTATCGCACAACTTGCAATGACGCTCGCCTGTATGATCATGGGCGCACTCTTTTTCTTTCTAACACTCGATCCGGCCAGAGCGATGAGTTTTGCTGGCGCTTTTACCGCACCAAGTTTTGCGTTTATGGGCATTACGTTCCCAGTGACGGATATGAATACTCTAGCGCAGTGGTGGCGAGGCCTGCTACCAGTGAGTCACTACATTGAAGTGCAAGTAAGCCAAGTGAGTTATAACGCTGAGCTGTTGTCATCACTGAAGTATTTAGTGCCAATGCTGGGCTATGCATTGCCGCTGCTGCTCACTTTGATTCTTATCCGTAAACACAAGCAAGCCGAGCGAATCAACCATGACTGAAACTACGCGATTCATTGCTCTACTTAAAGCAGAGCTAAAAGCGCTATTCACTAACCCTGTGGTGCTGTTGACTGTCTTTGGTGGCGTGGTTTTTTACTCCTTTTTATACCCTTTGCCTTATACGCAGCAAACTCCACGCGAGCAGACACTCTCGATTGTCAATCTCGATAAAAGCCAAGCTAGTTACCAACTAGAACGCATGGTTGACGCAACGCCACAAGTCAAAGTGATTCAACGAGACAGTACCATTGAAGATGCCAAGCAGGCTTTTCTTAACCGCAAAGTTAGCGGTATTTTAGTGATTCCTGAACATTTTTATAAAGACCTACTGCTTGGGAAAAGTCCAACACTGGCCTACGCTGGCGATGCCTCTTACTTTCTAGTGTACGGCACCATCGTTGAGGGCTTATCGCAAGCTGGTGGAACCTTAGCCGCGAAAAGTAAAGTGTCACGTTTAGTGATGGAAGGAGAACCGCTTTCTCTGGCCGCTCAGCACTATTCCGCCACAAGCATCAACCTAAAACCGACCTTTAACCCACGCATGGGTTATGTTGATTACGTTGTCCCAGCGGTGTTTGTTTTGATCTTACAACAAACCATGATCATGGCGGCAGGATTAATGGGCGGAACACAAAAGCACGGAAATGGCTACTGGAGCCATACCACACCGCTACGATTAATATTGGTACGCAGCATTGTCCTTGTTGCTGTTTATTATCTACTCAGCATGTACTACTTTGGTGCCAGTTTTACCTCACATGGTGTCAACACCCTCGCCAGTGCGGGGCATTTATTGCTACTTCTACTGCCTTTCTTACTGGCCTCTTGCCTATGCGGCATTTGGCTTGGTTCAGTTACACCGCGGCGAGAATTGGTGACGTTAGTGGTATTAATCAGCTCAATGCCACTGATTTTTTCAGCTGGTTTTATTTGGCCGTTAGAAGCAATTCCACGCCCTATCATTTGGATATCCAACCTCTTTCCAAGTACGCCTGCCATTCAGAGTTTTCTCAGTTTGAACCAAATGGGCGCATCATGGGATCAAATCAGCACTCAGTGGGGGATCTTGTGGGTGCAAGTGTTTGGTTGGGGAGCCCTTGCTTTTTACCAACTCCAGCGGAAGCGTTAATTAATCATTCCTGCCACTGCTGACGCATACGCTCAACAGTGGCATCATCGATACCATGAACATTCTGGTACTGCGCACGGCAAACATTAATCACTAAGGTTGCATGGTAATGTTTAGCCAACTGGCGGTAAGCTCGCATCTCCCACTGTCGAACAAAAGTATTCGCCACAACAACGTCCTCACCTTGCGCTAAACAGCGCTCCACTTGCTGTTGACACCACCGATGAGCTTGCTCGATTTTATCTGGCTGATAACAATAGTTGCCTTTCTCATTGATAAAATACATATCCGCTTCAAAATGCTTTGCATGTAGCGTCCTTGCTAAGGTGCTTTTGCCTGAGCCGGGTAATCCCCTGATCAAAGTTAAGGTTAGCGCCATGTGTATCCAACAGGTAAGTAAACGGATATCCAATAGTAACCAATTTCACAGCAAGATTCATTTTGCTATCGACATCTGGTTTTGATTGAGTTAAGTTCGGCAGTATAGACGTCCAAAAATAGCTTAGGGAGAAAGCTGTGCCGATTAAGATCCCCGACCAACTGCCAGCCGGTGATGTACTGCGTCATGAGAACATTTTCGTGATGTCAGAAACACGTGCCGCCACACAGGGCATCCGTCCACTGAAAGTTTTGATTTTGAATTTAATGCCGAAGAAAATCGAAACCGAGACTCAGTTTTTGCGCCTGTTATCCAATACTCCGCTGCAAGTGGATATTGAATTACTGAGAATTGATGAGCGCCCAAGTAAAAATACCCCCACTGAGCATTTGGAGAACTTTTACCGTCAATTTGAGATGGTAAAAAATCGCAACTTCGACGGGCTCATCATCACCGGAGCACCTTTGGGGTTGGTCCAATTTGAAGATGTGATTTATTGGGAACACTTAAAAAGCGTGATGGAATGGGCTAAAAATCACGTCACTTCCACACTCTACGTTTGCTGGGCAGCGCAAGCGGGGCTAAAACTGCTCTACAATCTGCCCAAACGAACTCGCAAAGAAAAATTATCGGGCGTTTATCATCATGAAATCCACCATCCCTTTCATCCGATATTACGCGGCTTTGACGACACCTTTTTAGCGCCCCATTCTCGTTATGCTGATTTCTCACCAGAATACTTAGCCGAACATACGAATTTAGATATTCTCGCCACCTCTGATGTGGCAGGTGTGTACTTAGCCTCAACCAAAGACAAACGTAACGTGTTTGTCACAGGTCACCCTGAGTACGACGCACATACACTGCATGGTGAATATATTCGAGATTTAGGTGAAGGGATGGAACCCGCAATCCCAGTCAACTACTACCCCAATGATAATCCAGATAATAAACCAGTCGCCAGTTGGCGAAGCCACGGTCACTTGCTGTTTGCAAACTGGTTAAACTACTGTGTTTACCAACAAACACCTTACGACCTTGAACACTTTAGCGAAGATAAATTTACCAAAGACGATTAGTGTTTCATGCCTGATCATCTCAGTAATGAGGTGTTCAGGTTTTCATCAAACATAGTGCATACTGACTCGCATTCTTCTCTGCTCTTTCCCCCTCGATCTTCTGATTTCCTTATCATGCGTCTAAGCGATTTAGGAGCTGCAGATAATGAAAAAAGTACTGATGATATTGATAATGTTCACGTTATCGGCCTGTGTCACCGTGAACGAAAAAGGTGAGCCTGAAGTAAAAGCGGATCCGGTTGAAATGGCCGAATCTCGCATTGCGCTCGGCCTAGGCTATTTAGAAAATGGCAACATGAGCAAAGCGCGTGAGAACCTAGAAAAAGCCACACAACATGCGCCAACTTACTATCGATCGCAACTTGCGATGGCTCACTACTACGAAACTGTCGGTGAAACAGAGGCCGCACGTAAAACCTATCAAACCGCGCTTCGCGCCCATCCCAAAAATGGCAATATTCTCAATAACTACGGCACATTTTTGTGCAAGCAGGGCGAATATCAAAAAGCCGATGAATATTTTAACCGCGCCATTGCTCAACCCTATTATTACCTTGTCCCTGCAAGCTATGAGAACGCAGCCTTTTGCGCGTTAAAATCTGGCGATAAAGAACAAGCGCACTACTATTTTGCAAAAACATTAGACCATGACCCTAATCGAGCTCGTTCATTGCTGCAATTAGCTAAATTGGAAATTGACGCTCAACAATACACGCAAGCTCGCATCCGCTTGATGCAATTTAATCAGCGCTACGGTAACCAAAAAACATCGCTTCAATTATTGGTAGAGTTAGAGAAAAAGGCAGGAAATAAAGCGTTAGAGAAAAAATATCAAGCGGCGCTCGATACCTTTTCCTAACATCGTATTACTAGGGCAAGGGTTATTTGATATTGGTAGGTCTACCGTCTTTGCCACCATTACGGTCACGATAGTGGATACGGCGAAGACGTCTGACTTTCTGAGCGCGCTGAATTTTTTGATATTCGCGATAGATAATACGAATAAAAAACCCAAGCCCAATCATCGTAAGCAAGGCAAACAGATAAGCGAAAGGCTGGCAGATCCAGTCAGGTTGGCAAGGTAAATAAAGGTCAAAGTCCATACCTTACTCCTTCTATTGCTATCTCAACTCACTGACCAATATAGTCAATCAACGAAGTCAGCCTAGCACTTTGCCGCTAACCATTGTTTGCGTTGACTGTCATTTTGGAAACTCCATGCGATGAATCGACTCACTTTTTGCCCTTGTTGCATTTCAACAACCTTCACCACTGCAGCACCCACTTTATCTAACTGTTTTTGCATCCAACGTACATTCTCTTTTTTAGAGATCAATGTGGTGAACCACAGCACTTGCTGAGCGTAGTGTTGACTTTCAAAGGCCATGTTTTTAATAAAGGCAGCTTCACCACCGGGGCACCATAACTCAGCTTTTTGTCCACCAAAGTTGAGCGTAACCGCCTTACTTCTGTTAGCGTCTTGCCCCACAATTTCTTGACCTTTTTTGACTCGATTACGCTGTAAATTTTTCAACTTACGTTCGCTGCCTTGCTGCGCCTGTAGTTGTGATGCATGAAAAGGCGGGTTGCACGTGGTGAGATCGTAACGCTCATTTTCTTGAATAATCTGCTTAAAAATATGTTTTGCATCGCTCTGCAAACGGCATTCAATACGCCCATTGAGTGAAGCGTTGCTATTAACCACCAGATTGGCGGATTTAATAGAGATAGGATCAATATCGCTACCAACATAGCGCCAGCCGTACTCTGCCACACCCACGATCGGATAAATACAGTTCGCTCCGACCCCAATATCAAGTGCTTGAACCTTCTCATGCTTGATTGCTGAGCACTCATCTAGCAGCAGATCGGCCACGCGATGAATATAATCAGCTCGACCGGGGATCGGCGGGCACAAATACCCAGCGGGAATATCCCAATGGGTCACATGATAATGATGTGTCAATAACGCTTTGTTGAGCATTTTCACCGCCATCGCATCGGAGAAATTGATGCTCGGTTCACCACTCGGGTTGCGAATAACAAAGGGCTTCAAAGCAGGCAGTGTATTAATCAGCGCGGGGAAATCGTATTGTCCTTGATGCTGATTACGAGGATGTAACCCCTGCTTTGCTTTTAACGCAGGTTTTTTATGGCTCGCTTCAGGTTGGCTTTTCTGCGACTTCGCTTTGGCTGACATTACTGCTCCTCTTTTAAATCGAGATACATCATAAACAATCGTGCATCAAACTCGAGCTGATGATAATTCGGTTCCATATGGCAACACAGTTGATAAAAAGCCTTGTTGTGCTCTTTCTCTTTGATGTGAGCCAGCTCATGTACCACTAGCATGCGCAACAGCGGCTCCGGTGCTTCTTTAAACATGCTCGCTATGCGGATCTCATTTCTAGATTTGATTTTCCCACCATGCACTTTGGCAACATAACTGTGCAACCCTAGTGCGTTATTGATAATGTGGATTTTATTGTCGTACACCACTTTACTGATCGGCGCCGTTTTCTTCATGTATTGATTTTTGAGATCAATCGCGTAGTTAAACAACGCTTTTTCACTTTGAATCGAATGGCGCTGTGGGTAGCGTTGCTCAAACCAGCTAACGAATTTACCGGCCGTGATCAACTGTTCAACTTGTGAAACGAGATGAGGCGGATAGTTTTGTATGTAACGAAAAGATGGATGCATAGCCCAGCAACTGACTCATAAAAAAGGCGCTAAGTGTAACTGAATCAAGCCTGCGTTTCATCTTTCCAATCACAAGGAGCAAGGCTTCGTATCCGAGAGAGTTGAAACTCAGCGCCTCGGTGGGTAAACTTGCCGCCCTTTATGTTCGGTTAATGAGTGAATTGGATGAAACGTATTGTGCTCTACGTCAAAGATAAATGCCCGCACTGTAAAGATGCTCAGCGCTATCTTGACGCCAAACAGATCCCCTACCGCTTATGTAACGCAAAAATGCAACGCGGCCGGAAGGAACTGGATGCGATCGGCGCGCGCAGTGTACCGGCTTTAAAAATTGGTGATCGAATTATGATTGGCTGGAACCCAAACAACTTTGAAAAAATCTATCAAAGTTAATCGAACGATACACATCACCCCTTTCACACATACTGTTTCACAAATTCAATAAAAGTACGGTCGGCATTAGACAAATAGCCCTCTTTGCGCCATGCGAGGGCTAAATCTAACCAGACTGGCGGTTCAAAAGGGATCGCTCGTACATCCGGTTCATGCTCCGTTACAAGCTCTAATAACGCAGTCACTGCGTACTCATGTTTGACAATACTTAAAATCATTGGCAACAGATTGGTTTCAAAAGAGAAATGTGCGCTGAGCTTATGCTCTTTACACACTTTATCAATGAAGTCGCGGTGGAAATAACCGGGCTTAAACATTACCAATTCATGCTCAAAAAAGGTCTTAAAATCTATCGATTCTCGTTGTGCTAACTCATGTTCTTTCCCCACTACCGCCACCATTTGCGATGATAAGAGGGGATCAACTTCTAAATCCGGAGGAAGATCATGATTGAGGATCACGCCAATATCTAGCTCACCACTGAGCAACATTTTTCTAATCGACTGAGTTCCTGCTTCTATCACCGTCATTTTTAGCAAGGGAAAGTGACTTTTAAAAGCCATTACAATTTCTGGAAAGAAATAGGATCCCATCATGCTCGGCGCGCCGAGCCTCACTTCGCCTTTGACGAGCCCTTTAAGCTCATCCATTGCCAATTGTGCATCTTCAAGTTGCTGCAAAATACGAGTGGCGTGTTCATATAACACTTGCCCTTCATGGGTCAGCGTCACTTTTCGCTCATCTCTTTTTAGCAAAACAACCCCTAATTGCTGCTCAAATTTTTTAATCGAAATACTAAGCGCTGGCTGCGCAATGTGCAGTTGCTGGGCTGCTAAAGTAAAGCTGCCGCACTGAACCACAGCCGAAAAATGTTTTAGATGGCGAGTATCCATAGCGTTATGGTTCCACAAAATCAAACGAAGCGATATTCGTCCAACGAGGTTTGGATATATTTTATATATCACGACGATATTTTTAATATATTTTATTAATCATCAAGCCACTGCTACTGTGATCACAGATACATAACGTAAGTGAAGCGTAATCATGATCGAAATTGGCAGTAAAGAATACCGAAAAGTCACTTGGGGACTTGCGCTCGGCTCGTTCTTAGTCTTTTGTAATCTCTATCTTTTTCAGCCAATGTTGCCCTACCTTGCTACGCATTTTGCGGTTTCGGAAACCCAAATTAACTGGTTATTTGCCGCATCAACCCTCGCACTCTCCGTCAGTTTAGTCCCTTGGGCAATCAGCTCTGAATCCTTTGGCCGCCGCAAAGTGATGTTATTAGGGCTATTCATGATGCCATTAATCGGCAGCTTAATGTTGATCAGCCAACAGCTATGGGTGCTGGTTTTAACACGTGCACTAATGGGCGTCGCATTGGCCGCCTTTGCTTCGGTTGCCGTGGCTTACATGGCTGAGGAGCTTTCGCCTCAAGCATTTAGCCAAGCGATTGGCGGTTATATTGCTGCGAATTCATTAGGTGGCATTAGTGGCCGAATTTTAGGCGGTATATTGACCGATGCCTTTGGCTGGCAACAAGCCGTGATTGTGATTGCCATACTGACTTTCGTATGCGCCATCATTGTGCTGTGGTTACTACCCATTCAACGCAATTTCACGCCGCAAAGAGGCTTGTTCTTTCACCACAATCGTGCGCTGGTAAAACATCTTTCTAACCGCACACTGTGGCTAGCGATGCTGATTGGTGGTACTAACTTCGCGCTGTTTGTTAATCTCTACTCAGTGATGGGCTTTCGGCTTGTCGCCGAACCCTACTCGCTACCGATTGGCTTAGCATCATTGATCTTCCTATGTTATTTGACGGGAACACTCAGCTCGAAACTGACCGCTAACTGGACAAAACGCTACAATGCCATTTCGGGCATGATGTTGGGAGCCTTGCTCAGTTTATCGGGGATGTGGCTAGCCTTGGTTGAATCAATCCCGTTTATGCTGATCGGTTTAATGTTGATCAGTTTCGGCGCCTTTTTTACTCATACGCTCGCCTATTCATGGGTGAGCCAAAAGGCCAGCAGCGCAAAAGCAACCGCGACCGCTCTGTATTTGGTTCATTATTATGTGGGTGGCAGCCTCGGCGGGTTTTTCCTACTCTATTGCTGGCAAAATGGCGGTTGGGCGGTGGTGGTTTCGGGTGGAATGGTGTTGTATGTGGCGATGTTTTTTCTCTGTTGGAAATTGCGCCATGATGACCGCGCCCTTGCACACCGCCAGCCGCTGCATGAATTGATCAAGTAGTGTTATCCACTCACTTTATCAAAAGACTCATGTTATGCTTGCGCCAAATTGACTGTTTTAATAAGCACTATGAGCGTAACGATAAATAAAACCGCCATCACAACTGAAGTCGAACAGTGGCTTAACGATGTGGTGATTGGCTTAAATCTCTGCCCTTTCGCCGCAAAACCACAACGTAACCAACAGATCAAAATTTTCGTCAGTGAAGCCGATACTGAAGAACAATTGCTGCAAGATATTTTGCAACAATTGCTAGAGTTAGAAGGCAGCTCGGCACAGTCTCTTGAGACCACCTTAGTGGTAGTGCCAAACATGCTCGAAGATTTTTTTGAGTACAACTTTTTTATCGATTGGGTCGAAGCATTAATTACGCAACAAGATTGGCAAGGCATCTTCCAAGTCGCTACCTTTCACCCTCACTACTGTTTTGGCGGCACACGCCCCGAAGATGACGAAAACCTAACTAACCGTTCGCCGTACCCGATTTTCCATCTTATTCGCGAAGAGAGCATGGAAAAAGTACTCAAGCACTACCCTAACCCAGAAGCGATTCCCGATACCAATATCGCTCGTGTTAGTGCTCTAAGTGACCAAGAACGCCGCCAACTGTTTCCTTATTTGTTTCTCAATAAGTAACCCTGTTCTTTAACCAAACTGATGGCATGGGTCGCAGCTTTACCATCAGTTTGTTACTATCCATTTTCTTACTATCAGTTTATTACTATTAATTTATTACTATTAATTTGTTACTACGCGTCACAATCCCTGTTAACCAAACCAATGGACCGAGATAATGCATTTATCCAAGCTTACTCAAGAGATTTACGATCATCTTTACCGCGATATTACCGAGTTTCGTAGCTCCTTTGATCTCCCCGTTGCTGATGCCAGCAGCTTAAACGATAAAGCTGACACGTTGCATACTTCGCTCGCGATTGAAGAATTGACTGAACTTGCTGAAGCTGACAATAAAACAGAACAAGCGGATGCGATCATCGATACTGTGTACGTTTTGATGGGTCGCTTAGTCCACCTTGGGCATAGCCAAGTGAGTGACAACTTAGCGATCAGCTATTTGATTGATCTTCTGCTCAATGTTGCCGTGAATCGTGGCATCGAATTTATTCCATGCTGGGATGAAGTGCACAGCTCGAACATGAGTAAAGTGTGTCGCAATGAAAAAGAGTATGCCGATACCCAAGCCTACTATGCTGAGCAAGGTATTGAGCTGATGGCCGTACAAAAAGGCGACTACATTATTGCTAAATGCGCACAAGATTTTGTCTCTGAAGGCAAAACGATTCGCCAAGGTAAAGTGCTCAAATCAGTCTATTACCGTCCTGCTGACCTTGCTTCATTGACGCAATAACCTTGCAAAGACTCAGATAAAAAAACCACCTTGTGGGAGCAAGGTGGTTAAGAGACTTATAAAAAGTCTAACAAGAACGAGAATGTATCGATTCTATTAATGCGATTGGCGTGCCAACTTTCACATAAAACCTAACCATTTGTTTTTAATAGACTTACTATTTTTATCATTCTATCTTCAGCACATTGATGCGCTAAAAGTGTGCTGACTGCACGACAGTTGTGCTTTTAATCAAAGATAAGATAAGGCTTTCCTTCAACAACAACCTGCTTCACCTGAGTCTGAAACGCTGCACTTAACGCTTGGCTCTCTAATACTTGTTCAACCGAGCCGGAACTTTGCAATACGCCATCTTGCAGTAACAGAGCGCGATCGGCATGGCGCAATGTTCGATTGAGATCGTGATTGGCCATCACTACCGCTATCCCTTGCTGTGCAACCTCTTCAATCAAACGATAAAGCAACCCTTCTTGAGCAATATCAAGAGGCGCCGCAGGTTCATCTAATATCAATAACTGCGCGTAAGGGTTTAAGGTTGGCCAAATTTGCAAGCAAATACCAGCCAAGCGGACACGTTGCCATTCGCCGCCTGACAGTTGGTGAATGGATCGATGCAATTTGTCTTGAATATTCAATCGTTGAGTGAGATGAACCACGGCTTGATTAACAGCCTGAGAATGTAAATCGGCGCAACTGGGGATCGCTAAGGCAAGATATTGATAAACATCGACATTAAAAACAGGCTTGTCGTTTTGCGACAGATAAGCTCGGTGCAGTGACAGCGCCTCTAACGATGCGCTTAAAAGCTGAAGATCACCAATGTAGACCTCACCTTGGCTCTCTGTCACGCCAGCTAACGCCGACAGTAAAGTGCTTTTTCCGCTGCCATTAGGCCCAATGACATGCAGCACCTCTCCCGCTTGGCAGGTAAAAGAGAGTGGCAATAAACGTGATGAAACCTGCAGGCTATTAACGTGAATCATGGTTTTTCAACAACATCCAAATAAAAATCGGCGCACCAATGGTGGTAGTGACGACACCAAGTGGAAGCTCAGCAGCATTAAGCGCCGTTCTGGCAACGGTATCCGCGCAGACCAGTAAAAGTGCGCCGAACAGAGCCGACATAGGTAAAAGGTAGCGGTTTTCAGAACCAAACGCCAAACGCAATAAATGCGGAACAACCAACCCAACAAAACTGATCACACCGCCCAATGCCACCGCAGCTCCTACCAGCAGCGACACGGCAAAAATCAATTTCCAACGTAGTCGATGCACATCCACACCTAACTGCTTTGCATGAGTTTCGCCCAGCATCAGTTTGTCTAACGTTTTTCCTTGCAGAGCAAGCCAGATGATCACCGGAAGCGCAGCTAATGAAAGCGTATGTTGATACCAGCTTGCACCACCAATACTGCCCATCAACCAGTAAACCAGTTGCCTTAAACTGAGATCATTACTGAAATAAAACGCCCATGTCACCACAGCACCAGATAAAATACCCAGCGCCACACCGACCAGCAGTAAGCGGGTTGTACTTAAACGCATCGCTTTAGCCATGCTGACCAGTAAAAGAGTAAACACCATCGCACCGGCTACGGCACAAAGCATGAAAATTTCAGGTGAGGCCAAAGCAGGGAAGAAAAACAGCACCACTACCATCGCCACACTGGCGCCACCAGAAATACCAAGCACGCCCGGCTCTGCCAAAACATTCCCTAATAACACTTGCAGCGCCGCGCCTGATACGGCTAGTGAAGCACCAATGATGACGGCAGAGAGCAGACGAGGAGCACGAAGTTCAGTCACTAACTGCCATTCCAGTGGTGACCAAGTGTGAAATGGGCTGATAAAGAGTTCACCCACCATCAAATAAAACGCACTCATCGTAATCAACAATGCCAGCAGAGCGTAGAGGGCGTAATGCCAGCGACGCTGTTTTTTTAAGAGTAACTGATTGAACGTCATGCGCTTATATGTAAATAAGAGAAACAATAATGGCCTAACCTTACCGTTAAGCCATTTAAATAGAAAGTGATATACCAAAGCAATCGCCTGTTAACCTTGTCAACAGGCCAAAAGGTTAACAAGCCAAAAGTACCATCGGTTAATCGTATACCAATTGATCGTCTTCATAGCGTGTCGCCACTTTGCACACCATTAACGCGGCGCGCTGGCCTAATGCCACTTTTCGGTTAGGAAATACGATCGCTTCATCTTCATTTTTCGCCATGAGTGGCTTTTCACCATCATGACCAAATACCTCACCATGTTTAAACGCGGTGAAGTTTTCGACGTTATCATCAAACATGAAATCAAAATCGTCATGCAAACGGACGATGGTACGGCTGACACGATAAATAGTTGGCTTTCTTGGCAAGTGTTCAGGTGTCGCATTGGCTACCAAATCGCGCATGGCTAAGTCAAACGCGACTAATCGCTCTAGGTTGTTTTGACCAAGAGGTGCGACTTGCCCCAGCTCAAGCGTTAAAGCTTGCGCGGCAAAATTCTCTGCACTGTACCAACTGAAGGTACTTGAGGGGGAATTTGAAAGCAGCACCGCTTCGATATGGGCACTTTCAATCAATGCCATCAGTGCGCGGCTGCGGACAGGATGGCGAGATTTAGGGCTGACGGCAAACGAATAATGTTTGGAGTGACGAATCGCACAGTGCAAATCAAGATGCCACCGGTTTTGCTCAGCGGTGTGTTCGAAAAAGTCTTTCACTGTCTGTTTGAGATGCTGTGCAATCTCTCTTTCTAGGGAGGTATTGCCCTTTTTATCATCAAATAAACGGTTCAAATTTTCTTGCACGAAACGGGTATGTTGATTCGTCGCCTGAGGATGAGCCACAATAAATAAGCAGCGGTGTTGGACCGCTTGAAAACCTGACTGAATATCATCCACCAGCTTATTTACTAATTCCATTGGCGCAGTTTCGTCACCATGAATACCGCAAGAAATAATGATGTGCTTACTCTCATCGTTGAGATGAGCGGGGATCACTTCGAGCACTCCACGCGAGAGCACTTTAAGCGTAATACCAGCTGCCGTTTTGATTTCGCCAGTGACCATTTCTTGGTCTAAATCCAAACTATCAAATAGGAAAGATTGGCGGAAAAGGGACTTCGTCATGCGTTACTCCTTTATTGCACAGCGGTATGTTAATGAATTGTAGAAGCAATTTATGTTGAGGCGATCCCACTTATCAAGATGGATAAGGGTAAACTTAACTCATCAACGATCGTCTCAATACCTTATACAAAATACGCTTAACCAGAGGCCGGCGTTAATTGCCGGGAATTCTATCATTAAATCTGATAGTTACTCCATACTCTACTGCATGCTCACCCGGTGCTAAATTTGAATTCCGATGCTCTTCACACTCACATTCTCAGCGTTATCTTTTCCTATTTGGATATGAGTTAATGATTGATAGTCAATATTCAACACACTATACCAATGGCGGTTTTGCCAGTCAGTGCCTAGAACATCGGCAAGTATCATTCTGATTGTTCCACCATGAGCGATGATTAAAGTGTCTTGCTTAATCTCTTTAATCTGAGCCTCCCAAGCACGAGTTACACGCTGATGAAAATCGGCCAAGTTTTCTGCATTCGGTAGTTGATGTTGGGCCGGATTGGTCCACAAAGTTTCCACTACTGGCCACATCGATTGCAGTTCATCAAAGGCCACGCCATCGACGTCACCAAAATCCATTTCTTGGAAATCAGGCTCAATTTGGTAATCCAATTTCGGCTGCTGTAAAACCAGTTGCTGCGCTAAATCATGGCAACGGCGTAGCGGCGAAGTAATGATGTTTGAGAAGGAGTAACGGGATCTCAGCAAAGTGTGAGCGATCTGCTCTTGCCGATGCGCTTCAACGAGCACATCTGTTTTACCATTGAGTGCAGGTCGACCGACGGTTTTACCGTGGCGCATCAAATAGAGATTGATCATAGTGAGCCTTTTAAAGCGGTGTCGTTTAGAGCACTGTCTTTTAAAACGATGTCTTTTAAAACAATCGGTAAGCCCGCCGCAATAAAGCTCACTCGGGTTGCTAACTTGGCTAGCGCTTGGTTAAGCCAGCCCGCGTTATCGACAAATAAGCGCGAAATCTCCCCCATCGGGATCACGCCAAGGCCCACTTCGTTAGCGACGATAACCAAAGTGGCGGGCGTTTGCTCAACGGCAAAACAGAGTTGCTCGACTCGCTTTTTTATCTCCGCTTCGTGAGCTTGCTGGCCATGGTTATAGATAACGTTATTCAGCCACAGCGTTAAGCAGTCCACCAATACCACATCATGTGCCGAAAAAGTGGCAATTAACTCAGGCAGTTGTTCAGGGCATTCGTGCTCTTGCCATTCCGACGTTCTTTGCTGCTGGTGGTGAGCAATCCTTGCCTGCATTTCATCATCAAACGCAATCGCGGTGGCAACATAGTTAAGCTGAGCCTGCGGCAGCCGCATTAGCAGGGCTTGGTGTTCTTGCTTTGCGGCCTGTTCAGCGAAACAAGACTTACCGCTACGCGCGCCACCCAAAATCAAATGCACCATTATTCAATCATTCCCATGCTCAAATAACCCAACCCAGCGAATACAATAAGCAGCAGATAGATCAGCAGTTCCATAATCTGTTGTGCAGCGCCAAGGCAATCACCCGTGAAGCCACCAATACGCGCCATCAACCAAGCTTTGAAGAAAATACGAAAAACTACAGCAACCAATACCAAACTTAAGCTTACCTGCCAACCAAACCATAACGCAGGCGCTAAGCCGCACAGCAGTAGAAAAATGAGCTCTGGAAGGGTTTGTTTATTGGCTAGCGGCTTACTTTTGCTGCTATCGAGATCGCTTACATACGGCATGTCGAAAATCAACGATGCCGCTATCGCACGGCTAAAACTGTAGCCTAGTACCCACACCATTAATACGTTGCCATAACCAAGTAGCGCCTCTAAAAAGAGAAACTTACACAGTAGCGCCATCACTAAACTGGCCGCACCATAAGTGCCAATGCGGCTATCTTTCATGATGCTCAAACGGCGCTCAGCCGTCATTCCTCCGCCAATGCCGTCCGCCATGTCAGTTAAGCCATCTTCATGAAACGCCCCTGTTAATAGCAAACTGGCCACCATCGTCAGTGCGATGCTTACCTCGTTTGGTAAAATCAGGATCAGCACACTGTAGATGGCACCGCAGATCGCGCCGAGTAATAGACCAACCAAGGAAAAATAGCGCCCAGATCGGTTCATTCGTTCACTGCAATAGGGCGTATTGTTAGGAATAGGAAGGCGCGAGAAAAAACTCAGCGCCAACCAGAACAGCTCTAATTGATAAGCGAAAACGCGCAGCATTACACTGTCACTCCTGCGTCGGCAAAACTGGCCATGGTGTTATAAAACTCGGCAGCCGCTTTGACCAAAGGTACGGCTAATACAGCACCCGTTCCCTCACCCAATCTCAACCCTAAATTAAGCAGTGGTGTCGCGTTTAACTGTTCAAGTACGCGTTGGTGGCCCGATTCATGGGACTGATGAGCAAAAATCATCAACTCGCGGCAATCTGGTTCAATAAGTGTGGCCACATACGCGGCTACCGTGACGATAAATCCATCCACCAGAATCGGCGTTTGCTGCTGGTAAGCGCCTAAAAATGCTCCGACCATTTGCACAATTTCAAAGCCGCCTACTTCCGCAAGGACCGTTTCTGGATCCAAACCACGGCAGCGTGTTACGCCTTGCTTCACCAACTGTATTTTTTTCTGATATTGCTGTGTTGAAATGCCAGTGCCGTAGCCAACACACTGTTCAACAGAATGTTTAGAAAGTGCCGCTAATATCGCAGAAGCGCTACTGGTATTGCCAATGCCCATTTCACCAAACATCACCATATTGGACCCCGCACGGATCACCTGCTGCACGGCCTGATTGCCTAGCAATAGCCCTTGTTTCACTTGCTCTACAGACATCGCCGCTTGGCGAGCAAAGTTCTCCGTTCGGCTACCTAAGCGCTGCACAAGAAAGTGCGGATTGTCGCTTTCTACAGGGAGTAAAATCCCGCAATCTATTACTTTCATCTCGACTTGATTGCTGCGACAAAAACAGTTGATGGCCGCACCACCCGCCAGAAAGTTAAGCACCATTTGCTGAGTCACCGCGCTTGGCGCAATGCTAATGCCTTCATCTGCAATGCCGTGATCGCCAGCAAAGACCAATACTGTAGGCTTATGAATGGTGATCTGCTGAGTGGGCTGAGGCTGATTTTGACTTTGGATTAAGGCGAGCTGGTGTGCTAATGACTCAAGTTGGCCCAACGCTCCTAACGGTTTAGTTTTTTGATCGATTCTTTGCTGTATTGCTTGGCTATGATCTTGTTTTAACATTGCTTCTGGGCTCTTCCATGAAAAGAGAAGAGTTTACTCGTATTCGCCAGTATCGGCCAGATTTTGCCAGTTTGAGCCTAAAAAAACACCCCCTGTTTTCTACAAAATCAGGAGGCGTTTTTAGGTTTATATGGGCGCTATTGTCAAACAGACACGCCCACAAAGGCTGGTTTTAACCCATGAAAGACATGATTACGACAAACTAAACTTCCCGGTATTCACATCCGACCATGCGGCCATAATCGCTTGCTGAGGCTGAGAAGCTAATCCATCCATAAAGTTGCTTTCTCCCACCTTAGGCGCGAAGGAACTCATCGCTTGAATGAGGTTGTCTAACGCATTATCAGTCAAACAGGTATATTCCTGCTCACCTTGAGCGTCTTTTTCACCTAAACCGATAATAAGTTTGGCTCGATTATTTGCAAAATAATCATTGAAAGTCACACAACCTAACGCATCAAATAGCGTTTGATCGGAAGAGGTATCAGTATGGCGTGTCATAGAGATTTTCAGATCGTAACCACTACGCTCAAACCATAAACGGTTCCAATCAATACCGTTGAAGATGATGTTTTCACCTTGGCGAATATCTTCAACCACGTTATCGATCACCTCACCACTGACCACAAAACTGTCTACGCCAGCACCGCCTTTGAACGTATTTTGGTAACCCCCAAGCACCATGACATCCTTACCTTCACCACCGTTTAATGTGCTGAATTTTGAGATGGCGGCGGCAATTAAGTAATCCTCGCCCTCGCCAGCATTAATCGAAGCATGGTAACCCATCAGTTTGACTTCATCGTTTCCTTGGCCAGCATCAATTCGGTTGTGATTGCCAAAGACTCTCGCAAAGTCATTGCCTGCACCAAGATCAAGTTGGTTGTTATTACCGATGGTTACAGCAAAGTCTTGATCGTCTCCCATGTCTACACGGTTGAAGTTACCTGAAGTGACCGCATAGTCATTACCTGACCCCATGGTGATCTCACCACCTTCGCCAAAGACAAAGGATTGATCATCACCCGCGCCCATAAAGACGTGGTTAATGCGTCCGGCCACAACTGCCGTATCATTACCATCACCGCCGAACATCATGTTCTCGCGACCCATTAAAACGCCCATATCGTGGCCTTCACCGCCGGTGAAAATATTGGAGACTCCCGTTGCGTAGAACACATCGTCTCCACGTCCTCCCCAGAAGTTATTATTGTCGCCTAGATAAGCACCGAGATCTTTACCGTCACCACCCCAGTTGAAGTTGTAATTACCCAGAGAAACGTTCATATCGCCATCCCCTTGCAAATGCCCACTGTTACGAAGGAAATCAAACGTTTTATCCTTCATATTGAGCAAATCGGCGGTGAGATTCTGCTTCAGATTACTGACCAATGATGCCATCTCTGCCTGCTTATCTTTGCTAAACATGGTGGCAAATAAATTGGGCAAATTGAGCGCATTAAAACCAAATGCGCGCTCTGGTTTGGTTTCTTCAACAGTGGCTGATACGTTTTCCGTTGCCGCAGGCGCGCCATTGAGAGTCACTTGCGCTGTATCGTTTTCCTCTGGTGCTTTCTCTTTCAGTCCATGACTTTCAGCAAAGGATTGAAGACCATCAGCACCCATATCGATTCCCGCTTTGAGGCTATCTAGCAATTTTTCTGGGTCAGTAAATGCGCTGAGCTGCTCACCACCAAACTCGCCAATCACTTCTAGCATCTCTTTTAAAATGGCAACGCCATCTACCGCTTCATCAGTACGAGAGACTATTTTGCCATCAGCGGTGTAATTGACACCGAAGATATCACCTAAAGTCGTCTCTGCACCGACCTCAGCAAATTTACCCAGCAGCTTATTCTTAAGCTGACGAGGCAAGTCTTGCGGATTATAGGTAAAGGTCGTTTGAGCCATTCCCGTTGCTGAGAATTGCTGGGTTAACACGCCAAACAATGAACCGAGATTGGTATCCAAAATCGCTTGGATGTTGTCTCCGAACATAAAGTTCCAGTTGCCCGTGGTGACCTGAATATCGGCTCCTTGACCACCGACCGCGAAGTTAAAGGCCAACTTCTCGTTCATTTGACGGAACTTATCCGCACGGCTCATCTTGCCAGAATCATTATTACTATTGCCACTTAGCCACTGGTTGTACTTTTTATTCAACGTTGCTTCAGCGTCAGACTTCAAGCCACGGCTGCTGCGCTCATTCTGAGAGTCCAAATCAACCAAACTGCTGTAGTCAACACTGCTGGTTTGATCGAGACCAGACATCTCTTTGACAAATTTTTTCGCACCAGAGAGTGTCCACTGCTGTTCTTGAGCCGCTAACCAATCGGCACCCTTTCCTGATTGTGCGATGCTTTGTAATACTCCTGAAATACGTGATGCACCATCAAATGGATTGACCAGTGGCGGTGTCGGGATCGACTTATCCATCATCACGATAAGGTCATTACTGCGACCCATATTGAAACTTACGTTGCGGTTACCCATAAACATTTGAGCACCTTCAAGCGCCTGATAACCAGCGATGTCGACACTATGTTTGCTGTCACCATTACCAATATGAACCATGACATTGTTGTCACCAAAGGCCAGCGACTTAAAGCCTCCCGTACCCACTTTAATACCAACATTTGACGTACCCCAGTTAACTGCGGTGAACTCACCATCACCGACGTTGACCTGAATATTGCCCGAGTAGCTGAGCTTATTGTCACTGCCCGCCGATGCCGTAGTATCCGTTTCCGTTTTACGCTTTTCAGGTGCTTCAAACACCTCACTGTTGTCGCCGATGGCACCACGTGCTGGCTCATTAACCTCACTCGCACCAACACGAGAAAGATGGATATCCCCTTCCGCCACACCGTTACGAATGACCTCGTCACGTGCGGTAACTTCGCCTTGCGTATTCCAAGTCAGTGAGACTTTATTGTTTGCAGCCTTTTTTACCCAATTTCCATTGGTATCTTGAGTATGTTTGCGCCCTGTTGTGTCTACCGCTACATCAGAGTTGCGAACAGACACATCCACGCGAAGACCATTGGCATCCATGGCATTGATAAATTGATGGCCAAAGCCTTTCTGCTTGTCATCACTCACTAAAGAGCAACCGACAATACTGATATGGTCAGGCTTGTTGCTGATATTTTCCGCTTGGCCGAATGCCTGCTGGAACTTCGCCAATTTCACTGCAAGTTCATCGGCACTGTAGCCACTTAAGCGAGTGTTGTTACTTTCTGAGTCATCTCGACCATGACCTACTAACTGCCAACGTAGCTTTCCATCCAGCTTTGACGGATCGCCATACACCACGCGATAGTTGCCGTCTGAATCGATCTGCACCACCACACTGCTTTCTGGGTGCTTACCCGCAAGGTTCGCAGCGGCTTTTGCAACGACATCATCGTTCTCCATTTGCACGATGATTTGACCATCAAAACGGCTTTCACCGCCGTCCGCTGTCGGAGTCACAACAACATGTTCCCAGTCATTCACATTTTGGTTGTGAAGTATCTTTCCACCAGCCAATGCTTCTTTCGTATCATCTACAGCTTTTGCATTGCCATCGACATCTAAAGCACCGGGCTTTTTAATCGGTGTAGCGTCAAACACAGGTAAATCGAGGATCCCCTGCATGGTGGTCTTATCACCAAAGGTTGGCTTGTAGCTTGCTAACGTGTTGCCATCCATTACCACCACGCGGTTGAAGATTGCTTCACCTGCGTCGTTTTTACCCAGCTTATAGCTTTGAGCCATGTTCAGATCGGACTTGCCGAAGAAACGCGTTAGGTAGTCGCCAAACTTCTCTGCTGATGAGAACTCAACAATACCAGCATTTGGATCGTAGAAGCCGTAAACACGATCGTCGCCTGAGCCTTTTGCCCAAGCTGCCATCGCATGCCCCGGAGCATCAAGTTCCAACAACACAGGTTTGCCGTTAGCCGATGCATCAGTGATTTTCTCAACCACACCGTTTAAGGTCAGCGCTTGCTTCCCTTCCAGCTTTTCCTGCCACACTTTCATCGACGTATCATGCATTGGGTTCTTCGCATGAATGGCCGCTAAGCTGCTGAGCAACTTGCTTGCATTGGCTTTTTCACTGTCTGAGTAAAGGGTTGGATTGCTCAGCACCGCTGCCGCAGAGTACATCTTCTCCAGCAGTTGTCTTGCCACGCCAACTTGACCATCGTTTTCCAGCTGTTTCGCAACCAAAACGAGTTTAGAAAGTGGATCACAACGTCCACCAAAACCGTCATTCGATAGGTTCAACAGCATTAACTGTGGCGCGAGCTGTTCAGTCGCTTTCGCATCCACCACGCCAGCAGAAGCAATCTCACGGAACAATCGGTTGTACTTCTCAGACTTGTTCTGGAACGTCACTTTCAGTGCACGACTTTCGATTTCCCAAGCAAGCGCACCTTTTTGCTCTGCGCTCCAGTTGCCTTTAACAAACAGATCCACCAGTTGCTTGATGCTCATATCTGAGCGGAAGCCGTCAACGATCTCCTTCGCATGGTCGTTTTTGTAACCATTTAGGAAATCTTTAGTGGTACGAATGTCTTTCGATTTACCCGGTACGCTCGTATCAGGTTTCAGCGCGTCGCCATAGCGTTTAAAGTCTTTCTCTAGCCCTTTCAGCACTTCGCCCGCTTCTACCGCTGCTTGCTCTGCATTAAACAGACCGGAGACAATTTGATCCGCGTACTGCCCCATCAAGCGGTTGCTCGCTTCGTGGCCATAGAAGGTTTGTTCACCCGTGACGTTGTAGCCAGCAATCGCGAGTTTAGCTCGTAGCTTCTCGCCTTCTTCGCCTAAACCTTCGTTGTCCGTTAGCAGCAGAATCGGCGTCTCTTTTGGCAAGCCTTTTAGGTTCTTCTCCACTGAGAACTGACCGTTAACCGCTTTCGCGATAGCCCCTACAATGCCCGCTGGATTCGCCACTTCATGAGCGGTGATGGCTTTGGTCATGCTTGGCATAGGACGGTCAAGCAATAAGCCAGACACCGCTTGGCCATTTTGCGCGGCATAACGTGCTAAATCTGCGGCAATTGGACCACCCATTGAGTAGCCGTGAATGATGATGTTGCTTGGGTCAATACCCTTGTCATTCACTAGGTAGTTGAACATGGTGCGAGCATCTTGGTACAAGCCTTTTTCGCTTGGTCCGCCGTCGCTTTCACCATAGCCACGCAGGTTGACTGCGAGCATGTCGATACCTTGTTTCTGGTAGTGGTTGCGAATCTCGCTCGCTTGCTCTTCAGCAGAAGAACCAGAACCGTGCAGGAACAATACGACTTTGCCGCTGGTCGCGCTTGTTTCACCTTCGCTTGAAGCCGCTCCCTGATGGTAATACCCCGTTAGACGGCCCGATTCCCCTTTCAAGGTGACTTTCTGCGATTCACCTTGTTCTACCGCATGGTCAAGTAGGGTTTGCGTGATTTCGCCAATCTTACGGCGAGCTTCTTTATCGCCATACAACTCGTTATTGAGGAAGCGAGTCAATGGGCTCAGAGATTCTTTATCGCGCGGTGGCGTACCATCATTTTCGATGGCGACGGTTTCTTTCTGCTTCTCGTTGCCTGATAGAGCATCAAGGACATCGCTTACTTGATGACTTTGCTTCTTAGCCACGATTTCTAACTGGGCCTCTTGTAACGCTTGACCAAAGTTGAAAAGCTCGGTCGGCGTCCAAACACCAAACTTAGGCAGCCATGTGTGACCAATGAGTTTATCTGCCCCACCCGCTTTCAACACTTTAGCGACTGTGCTGGAGCAGTTTTTGGTGAGCAGTTGATAACGCGCATCCGGGTCGTTACTTAGACGATGCCATTCTGCCTGCATTGCCGCAGTATCAAGCCCTTCTAAGTTAATGCGGAATACACGGCCTTGATCCGCTTCGCTTGCTTTGAACGCTTTAATCTCCTCTAGCGCTCTTTCAGCAAACTGACGAACCACATTAGCGATGCGTTTTTCCACTAGGGCAGGATCACCACTTGCTTGAGCTTGTTTCTGTAGCTCTTCCGCAAAACGGTTTGCTACATCCATCATGTCGTAACTGGTGTCATTCCACTGTTCAACGAATGGTTGGAATACATGTGCTGGAATGCCTGTCGTTTCAAGTATATCCGGGTTGCCCAGTAGCACACTCGCATAACCTTCAGAAGCGTCTTTGTACGAAGCATCAATGCCTTTAGCGGCATTGAGTTTTTCGATAAAGCGTTTCAGCTTAGTTTCGCCGTCATTCAAACCAAAGCCATCGTTTTCTTCTGACACCATATCATGCTCAAGTGTGTCATTTTGATGAGCTGGTTGGCTGAAGTCGCTCCAACGCAATTTAAGATCAGGCTGATTTTTTGTTGCAACGTTGAAGATATTACGGATATTGGATGACTTGCTACCTAGTGGCCACCAACTCACATAATTCTGCTTGTTGAAATCAGCCGCGGCTTGACCTTCAAGCTGCGTGCGACCTTGGCCAATTTGCAATGCGGCGTGACCTAGTGTGCTGTGATCACTCGGCTTCCAGATGTACATGGTCGCGCTCACTGGCGACATGTGCTGTTCAATCGCTTGGTGTACTTTGTTTAACCCAGCGATATCAATACCTTTACCATCTTTTGCAAGATCGTTTGCAGAAAACCCAGCGAAGATAGTATCGGCAACAGCTTGACCATATTCATGACTTACGGCTACTTTTACTTTGTCAAGTACAGCATCGCTACCGCCTAGCTGATCGATATTGGCAAGATTACCTTTGCCCTTAGTGACGAAATCGCCATTTCCATCCAGATACAGATGTTTACTCTCCTTCAAGTTGGCGTTATCAAGCTGGTCATACAGACGGCTAAAGCTATCGTGAGTTTTGATGCTTTGCTCAGAGGCTGCAAGAACCGAGACTTCCTCTAAACGCACATTCACTTGGTTTAACAGTGAACTCATAGCCTCAACGCGGCCAGAATCGGGGTGACCGAGTAGGTAGCCTTCAACCTGTTTACGTAGGTTGAGCAGTTTTTCCACAGATTCCAGTTCATAGTCTGCGTGTTCAATCGTACTCGCATGGTACTCAGTCAGAGCGTCGATTACTTGTTGGTAACTTTCACCACGGATCTTCCCTGTAACACTGGCAGCATCGAGTAATTCGGTGACAGACATCAATTCTGCTTTGGTGTTGTACTTCCAAGCGCCCTCTTCTTTTTGTGCCAAAACACGCGTGCGACCCTCATGATGTGAGATAACCTTGTTATCCACCAAAAAGAGCTCATCGGGCATTTGTTCAAAATTATCGAAGTTGGCCAAAATGAAACGCTCAATGGCTTTTTGTTGAGCTGCATCTTCTGGGTTATCAAGCAGAATGGTCTTGCTCTTTCCATCGGTTCCCGGCCACGAGCGAACTTCAAAACCTTCTTCGCCTTCTTGCACTAAGAGGTTGCGCTCAGTACGAAGTGAATAGAATGGTAGAGATTCACGCAACATGTTGTCGATGGCGTTGCCACCCAATGCTATATCACTGGATGCCTCACCAAGACCTTCAAGATTCACCCCTGAAATACGAATCTCTTTTCGAGCCAAATCCTGAGGGGCTGTTGTTGGCACAACAATGCTGTCGGCGTTTGTCTCAGTGAACATCGAAGTGACAGAACTACCCGTATTTTTCGCTCGAATTCCTGCGTTAATTTGCAGGCGGTTGACTGCATTGGTCGCACCTTCTAAGGCTTCTAGCTCTTGCTCGCTCAAGCCTTCGCTAAAGCGGCCATCAGCGTTTGTTTGACTGTCAGCGTTGATATGGCGGCCCGCAGCACCAGCGGCTTCGACGCTATGTGCTTGACCTACAAGGCCGCTGCCCGCAACACCTTGACGATCAGGGCGATCGCTTTCGTTTTGCTTAGCCCCTTTCGCATCATTCTGCACTTGGTTGGCTTTATGTTCCGCGTTCATCGCATCGCGATCACCACGCGATTGCGCGTCGTTTGCGGCACTGTGTGCGTCAGATTCGGCTTGTTTCGCGTTATTGCCTTTTGCCAAAGCATCAGCTTTACGTTTTTCAGCATCAATTTTAGCATCAGCAATGTCTTGCTCTGCACCCGCCAGGTTTTGCTCACCTTTTGCGACACCCGCTTCAGACTTCGCAACGGACTCTTTAACTTTGCTGTTATTGTCAGACTGCGTCTGCTTCGCCGCAGCAATTTTGTCATTGGCGAGCTGCTTGGCGTCGTCGAGCTGGCTTTGAACACCATCAAGCAAGCCACCGGCAAAATTGTTACGCCATTGGTCGCCCGACTCGCCAGTATGCGTTGCTTGGCTATCAAGCACATCAAGACCTTGCGCCAGTTTTGTCAACTCAGCCGTGATAGCTTCTGATTCTTCTTGCACCGCATCACGTTGAGCTTGACCGTTATTTCCTAACGCTTGTTGGTCGGTAGATTCCAGTTGGCTTTGCGAACCTGCGACGGCATCGAGCTGTTTCTGCTTTTCTTGTTCTAGACGCTGGCGATCCGCTTCTGCGCGCTCTTTGTCTGATAGGGCATTCTGCGACGCTTGATTTTGCGTTGCATGCTCACTCACCGCATTAGTTTGCTGTAGCGTTTCTAATTTCGCAACTACGTTATCTAAGATATAGCCCAACCCATCATCGTGGCCTGTGCCTTTGAATTCGATACGGTTACTGCCAGCTTGAGCGGTCAGTTTTAAGGTTTTTTTCTGCCAAGCAGATTCATCACCAGACGATGAGAAAACCACTTCGCCGTTCCAGAGAACATCAATGCCTTCGTTATTAGAAATGCCTGCACGTTTTGCAAAATCAAAGCTCACAGCAATGACCTCGCCTTCCGTCAGGTTCTGAATATCTTGGTAGATAGTCGTGCTTTGATCTGTTGCCAATTCAGACACATTGTTACCGTGCCCATCCCGCTCCAAACCATATGAACTTGCAGAAACATAAGCTTCGACACCATGCGTAGAACTCCAACCGAAATCACTCTGCTCAAAATCGCCATTAACAATGAGATTTGGCCCTTGAACTTGGTCCGAAGAGTCGTCAACGCTGAGCGCATTTTGCATTGGATTGAGATCAGGTGCGTCTACCTTGGTCACACTACCTGTTAGGCTGTCTCCCAAATCAGAGCCCACTTCTTCAATCGCCTCCATTTGGAAGCCATCCAGCTTGGTGATTTCAGGTGTCGCAATCGCACCACGGCCTTTATGCGTGCCGGATGATGATGCTTCATCGCCTTGCACTAAGTAGTTGATTGCTTGGCTACCACCTACACCAAGTACGGTTTGCTTGATGTTATCAAACAGGGCTGAGAGCTTGTTGCTACTGGTGTTGCTCGACGCGACCGCCAAACTGTAGAAATCACCATTACCGATTTTGATCGCCACGTTGTTTTGAGCGTAAGAAGCATTAACCCCTAAACCATCACCAACATGAATATTAGCGTTGGCTTTACCTTTCATGACCGCGACGTTCAAACCATCGCCGATTTTGGTATTGACGTTGTATTGGCCCCAAGCAACATTGACCGAAATACCGTCACCAACCACGGTGTTAATATTGGCATCACCATAAGCGGCGGTGACGTTTAGGCCATCTCCCACTCGAGTCGTTACGTTCGCTTTACCTTTCGCGGCGGTCACCTGCATACCATCACCGACTTTGGTGACGATGTTGCCCTTACTCCAAAGTGCGTTAAAGCTATCGCCATCACCCACTTGAGTCACGATGTTGGCTTCACCTTTGGCTAGCACAACATTTCGGCCATTACCCACTTTGGTGATAACGTTGGCTTTGCCCCAAGCACCGGTATAATCATCACCATCACCCACATGGGTAATGATATTGGCTTGACCTTGCACGGCAGAGACTTCTTGACCATCGCCCACTTTGCTGATGATGTTGGCTTCACCTTTGGCAAAGTTATAGCGATCACCGTCGCCCACTTGGGTAAACACGTTTGCTTGACCCCAAGCCACGTTAACACCCAAACCATCACCGACTTTGGTAATAATGTTTGCCTTGCCCTTGGCAATACCAATGGTCGTGCCATCTCCGACATGAGTCATCACGTTGCCGATATCGGAAATCAACAAACCTACCGTGGTGCCTTCGCCCACTTTGGTGAGGATATTGCCTTTACCCGCCAATACAGCGGCGGTGGTTGCATCACCGACATGAGTCACGACGTTGGCTTTCGCCGCGGCCACAACACCCATGAAATCATCACCCACTTTGGTGACGATATTGGCTTCGCCCAGTGCTAACACGCCCGTTAAACCATCGCCGACATGCGTCATGATGTTCGCTTTACCGAACATCGCCGCCAGCGTTGTGCTGTTACCGACTTTGGTCATCACGTTCACTTCGCCCGCAAATATTCCTAAGCTGGTTCCATCACCGACATGGGTGTAGATGTTAGCTTTACCGACCATCAGCGCAGCGGTGAGATCATCGCCCACTTTGGTCATAATGTTGGCTTGACCGATCATTGCAGCAAACGTGCTGCCACTGCCTACGTGAGTGAAGATGTTGGCGTTACCCACCATAGCCGCAAGTGTGGTTCCATTACCGACTTTAGTTGCTATGTTGCCTTTGGCCAACATAAGCGCCACCGACATGCCATCACCGATATGGGTGAAGACGTTAGCTTCGGCCACCATTAACGCGAGAGCATCACCGTTGCCCACTTTGGTAAAGACGTTACCAAGGCCGCCCATCAATGCCCAAGCATTCCCTTCGCCCACATGGGTAAATATATTGCCCGCACCAATCATGACTGAAATGGATGTTCCATCGCCCACTTTAGTGAAGATGTTGCCTGCGGCGCCCATTACGCCAAGTGTTTGGCCATCACCAACATGCGTTAGCACGTTGCCAACACCAAGCATAATGCCTGTCGTGTCGCCATTCCCGACTTTCGTTAGAATGTTCGCGCCGCCTACCATTACGCCCGTTGTGGTGCCATCACCGACATGGGTGAGTACGTTAGCGCCTCCGCCCATCACAGCAAGGGTGTTGCCTTTGCCTTTTTTGGTGAGAATGTTTGCGCCGCCGAGTGCCACCGCCGTGGTATTCGATAATTGATCATCACTGCTGATATGGGTAATCACGTTTGCACCACCCAGCATGCCCGCCGTGAGTTCACCATCACCCATTTTGGTCAGTACGTTTGCGCCACCAGCCAGTACCGAAGCCACATCGCCTTGACCGACTTGCGTCATGACATTGAAACCGCCAGCCGCTAGCCATAGTGCATCACCACTACCGATTTGCGTATGCGTGTTATAGCCGCCCAGTAGAGTAACTCGACTATTGCCTTGGCCTTTCTGTACCGAGATGTTGCCGTAAGCCAATAAGTGAGCCAGATAGTCACCGTTACCGACACGAACCAGCACGTTCAACGCACCACCCGCGTAAACATCCATCTTGCCTTGCTGACTTTGGTGCACTAATACGTTTGCCAAACCTGCGCCGCGGAAGGTGAGATCCCCTTCTTCGCCACTTTTGACAATCACGTTCGCCGCGCCAGCACCGTTAAATTCAGTGTTACCGAACTGAGAGCTATGCAGGATCACGTTGGCAAGACCGCCACCGTTAAAGTAAACATGACCGCGTGTTACGTTGGATTTAATAACGTTACCGCCACCGACACCATTGAAATGAACATCGCCAGAGCTTTCGCCGCTATCACTTACGGGTTTGAATAAGGTTTGATCCGTGTATTCGTCGATATCGGCCACTGTTTCGCTGGTACTTCTTACCGCGTTAACGCTGTAATGCAAGTCGCTGAGCGAGTAGCCCCCTTTGCCCATTGGGTTATACCCAGTTGCAGACGAAATATCTTGGTTGGCTATATTGGCAGTGTGATCACCTTCTTTATACCAAGAGCGAGCTTGATATTTCAGCGCACCGGTTTCGGCATCGTTAGCCAGCTCAACCACTACAATTTTTGTGTAAGGCCCAAGCACTTTAGCGTAAACATAAGTGTTGGGTTTGCGGTTTGATTTCACCGCTTTGACATCAACCTTAGTGCCATCAGCATAAATCGCGTGACCACCCATTTTGGCATCCGACAATGACACATCTTTTGCATCAATCACCGCGCCATTGGCGTAAGTCACCCACTCATATTCAGTCAGGCTTTTCTCAACCGCATGAACAGTCACTGATTGCTGATGTTCAATGGCAATATTAGAAAGGGTGTAACCACCGTTGACTGGATTGGACTCAAAGCCACCTGAAGAAGAAACATCGGAATGAGCAAGATCGGTTAAGTGATTACCCTGCTTGAACCATGCCTCTGAGTAGTACTTGAGTTTGCCGGATTCAGCATCGTTATAGAGACGGATTTTGTTGATTTTGGTGTAAGTACCATCTGCAATAGCGAACAAATAAGTATTTGGCTCTCGCTCTGATTTTACAGCGTTAACCGCATGAAACTTGTTGCCGTTATCAATCGATATACCGTGCATCTGTGCGGTAGTGAGGACAATTTCTTCGGCTTTGGCATATTCCATACCTTGAGCATCAAAATCGCCGCCACTACCTTTACGAGTAATGGTGTTATAAGCACCGCCGCCCGAGAAATGAATATCACCATGTGCCACATCAGAGTAAAGGCTGTTGTAACCACCTACACCTTCGAAGCGAATATTACCGCGTGTTTCGGTATACACATCGTTCGCATTGTGTGTACGCTCAATTCGGTTGGATGCCCCGGCACCCTCTAGGGTAATATCCCCAACTTTGCCTTTGCGAACCAAATGGTTATCCGCACCAGCGCCACTAAAGTGCAGGTTACCGCTTTCAACACGTGAGCTAATACTGTTAGCAACCCCCGCGCCGACAAAACGCACATCACCTTGAGATCCTTGATACTGATTAAACCAAGTACGATCGATTTTATTGCCCGCACCTGCACCTTCGAAATTCAAGTTTCCATGATTGGTTTCATGCCAGATAGCGTTGTAGCCACCAGCACCTTGGAAAGAAACATGGCCTGATAACCCTTGACGCTTAATGTGGTTGTAAGCCGCAGCACCCGCGTAGCTGATGTTGCCATGCTGGCCGTCATGACCAATGTCTACACCACCAGCAGCACCTGAAAATGAGAGATTACCGTCTCCGTTTTTCTTGATATCAGCATAACCCGCAGCGCCTCGAACGCTCAGGTTCCCCGTCGTATCCTCAACTTTTAGATAGCCGGCCCCCGCCGATACCGTATCGTTACCTGAACCGGTATATACCGTGGCTCCGATCGACCCCAGATGAATATGATCATCTCCGCCATAAGCATGAATTTCGCCGCCAAAACCGATGGCAACAATGTCGTTATTTCCATCGTCGGCGGAATAATTTCCGGTGAAGAAGTATTCGACACTTCTCCAAAATGGTTTTCCCATAGACTGTGGCTCTTATTATTATTTAAATAGAAAACCACTGTACCTTACGGATACAGCGGTCGTTTTGCGTGTCGATTTTGCCGCGGACAGTACACACTTTTTGCCCTTTCCACGGCAAAAAAACACGCTGTCGTAAGTCATTGACGATTTGACGTCCGTGACCAAAAGGAGCAAGCATTTCAGGAATGTAGATATGATCACCAGAGCGCCAGTCAGCGGCTTCGATTTCTCGTTCACCGGACAATAGCAACTCTCTCACTTGCTCAGACAAAAACGCCCAATTACAAAATGCAATTGGACGTCCTTGTTCATCTTCGTAATAGCAAAACTGATTTAACTCAAATGATGGCATAATCCGTTGCTGCCATTCACTGATAAGATACCGCTGATGCAGAGGGGAATATTGGCTGAGCAGAAGAATCCCACCCATCATTTTCTGCATCATTGCACGATCCAGTTTCGCCGCGTGATGTTGAATCAACATACGCTAAGCCACCTTTTATTTTTTCGTGCGTGTCACGCGTTTTTTAGCAGGCTCAATACCACTCTCGCTCTCTTGAGTTGCTTCACTCGGTGATGGTAGAAAACCTGCAGCAATTAATTTTTCTAACTCTTCGTTCATACGAGGATCTTCAAGCATATTCTTAACCATCGAAACCATATACATAAAACCAGAAGCAGGCATATGAATCACTTCTTTTAGCTCTAAGTCCGTATCACTTTCCGCCATAATACCGTTTGCCATGTTGGATTGATTCTGTCCAACAAAATAGAGAGAAAAAACACCTTTATTATAATTAACACTCGATACAGTTTGAACGAATTTCTCAGACATAAATAACTCACCTCATAATTTAAAAAGAAAATAAAAAAAGATTAAAGCCACTTATAAAAAGAGTAGCGATAACCAAAAAATGATTTTTAATTTTATACAGCATTTCAATGGCATGCAACCATACAATAACGCTAAGTCATGAATAAATTAACAAAACCAAAATATTACCGAATACAAGCAACTGATAATTAAAACCTTTAAAAACCGCAATTAACTAATCAGACCAGATAATATTTGAGCATCTATTGATATTAATGATATGATCCGCCCCCTTTCTTTTTCTGGTCCTTGAAGAATCAAATATATGACTGATTTAAATGAAAAAAAAGCCATGCTACATTGCTTATCAGTCTACTTACCGCTGATCGGAATTCGTGAGATAAAATTAGACATCTCTAATGAAACGCCATCCAATGCAATTGATTCAATAATAAAAGATTTAAAAGGAAGAAATTATTTAGTCACTGCTAATAAAGCGAAGTCTTTTACTGGAATTACTAAAATAAAGAAACCGATTATTTTATTTAACAAAAATAATCACCCATTTATTTTAGCTAAAGTTGAACAGAATAAATGTTTAATTCATCCATGTGATTCAGATACCCCAAAAGTAGTAGATACAAGCTATTTAAAACAGAATTGGAATGGAAAAACGCTAGATATCAAAAAAAAGCAATCCTCTTTTGATATTCGTTGGTTCTTACCTGAATTATCGCAACATAAACATTTAATCGCTGAGATTGTTTTATTCTCTTTCGCACTGCAAGTTATTGCACTTATTACACCGCTATTTTTCCAAGTCGTGATGGACAAAGTATTAGTGCATCAAGCCCACTCGACACTCGATGTTTTAGTGTTCGTCTTAGTTATTTCTGGAATAGCTGAGGTATTGCTACGCGGTTTACGCGAATATCAATATGCTCATACCGCTAACCGCATTGATATTAAGCTTGGCATTAAATTGGTTCACCATCTGTTTGGTTTACCACTGCTGTTTTTCAAATCAAGGCAAGTTGGGGCGATTGTGACTCGGGTAAGAGAGCTCGATACCATACGCGAGTTCATCACAGGTTCGATGTTTACCCTTACGATTGATCTCGTTTTTCTCGTGATCTTTTTCTATGTGATGAGCTTACTTTCTGGCGGGCTAACCTTATTGGTATTGGCCACACTGCCGTGTTATCTCTTTTTGGCTTGGTGGCTAACCCCAAGGCTGCAACAAGCGATTGAACAACAATTTACCCATATGGCGCACAACACTTCGTTTCTAACTGAAACCGTCGCGGGGAGTGATACCATTAAAAGCTTAGCGACTGAACCTCGCTTTATTCGACGTTGGGATACTCAAACCGAACAGATGATATCGAGCAACTATGTGGTTCAGCAGTGGAATAACCGCTCTAGCCACGCAGTGCAGTTCATCCAAAAAATAGCGAGCGTCTTTCTACTATGGATTGGCGCATCAGAAGTGCTCGCGTTACAAATGACCATAGGTCAACTGATCGCTTTTAACATGCTCGCCAGTCATGTTGCACAAACTCTTGCCCGGCTCGTCGAGCTGTGGGGACAATTTATACAAGCGCAAATTGCAGTCGATAAACTTTCCGACCTACTCAATTTGCCCACCGAGCAGCAGCAAGCCAGCCATCCTCTACAACTGCAAGGTGCGATCACTCTCAGTAAAGTGAGTTTCCGTTATCAACCCGATTTGCCGCTGACCATCAATCAGCTTTCACTCAACATCCAAGCGGGTGAGAAAATTGGTGTGGTCGGTGGCTCGGGGTCGGGAAAAAGCACCTTGGCTCGGCTTTTACTCAAGCTGTACAGCCCTGAATCAGGCCAAATCATGTTCGATAACACCTCACTCAAACAGATCGGTGTTCATGAATTGCGTCGCCAGTTGGGGGTGGTATCACAAGAGAACTTTCTCTTTAGTAAAAGTGTTAGTGACAACATTGCCCATTCAAAGCCACAAGCCAGTTTGGATGAGATTGTACAAGCAGCAAAACTAGCGGGCGCTCATGAGTTTATTTTAAAGCTGCCACTGGGTTACGACACCATTTTAGCCGAAGGGGGGCAGTCACTTTCAGGCGGACAACGACAACGTTTAGCCATTGCCCGCACGCTGCTTGCAGACCCTAAGATTTTGATTCTTGATGAAGCCACCAGCGCTTTAGATGATGAATCACAAGCCATCATTCAAACCAATATGGAGCAAATTGCCGCCGGGCGTACCGTTATTACCATCGCACACCGCCTCTCTACGGTAAGAGAGTGTGACCGAATTATCGTGCTGGAAAAAGGCGAGATTGCAGAGCAAGGCACGCATCTACAACTTCTCGCAGAGCAAGGCAAATATTTCCAGCTGTGGCAACTGCAACAAGCATTAAAACAAGAGGATGAGCGAGTATGATCTCTCAGTTAAAGAAGCTTCGCTCTAAGCGCTCGAAAACGAACGGCTACTTTGAGTTTTTACCCGGCCATCTTGCTCTACAGCAGAGCCCGCCCTCTCCGTTTGCTCGCATCACTGCCATCACGCTAAGTGTAGGGTTGCTGCTCACCTTACTTTGGACCTATTGGGGGAAATTGGATATCCAAGCGACCGCAAACGGGCGGCTGTTAGTCCCTGGGCGCTCGCAAGTGATTCAGTCTTACGAGCAAAGCCGAGTAGCACAAATCCATATAGCAGACGGCGAACGTGTCGAAAAAGGAATGCCCTTACTGACTCTGGACACGTTAGGCGTTAGCCAAGATATTGAACGTTTGCGTCATCAAATACGCTATCAAACCCATGAATTTCTCAAGTATCAAGCTTTGCGTGGTAAGGCTGATCTAGCTCAACATCCCCTGTATTTGGCATTGGCACCTTCGGCACAGCAAGAGGTCATCGACAGCTTTGATACTGAAAAGAACGAATTCACATCGGTGTTGGAAAACTTGCGTGCTGAAATGCAGGTCAATCTTGCTTCCCAGTCCTCACTTGAAGTCGACATCAGAGGCTTAAAACAGTTAGTGAGTAATATTACTCAGCGCCTTGATGCTCAAAAAAAGCTCAAGCAACAGCGTTTGATCGGTCAAGTGCAGTATCTGGAGCAGGAAAAAGAGTTATTAGAATCCGAACGAGCGTTAGCCCAGCAAACATCACAACAGCACGTGCTGCAAAAGCAATATCTCAACCTAGAAGAGCGTTTAAAAGCGCTGCGTGCGCAAAAAGCCAGAGAGTGGCAAGACAAAAGTCAGCAAGCACACCTACAACTCTCAGCGCTGCAACATGAACTGGACAAAGTACGCGAACATGAAGGATTACAAGTGGTTCGCTCTCCTGTCACTGGCACTGTACAGCAACTGAGCGTTCACACCCTTGGAGCAGTCTTACAACCAGCACAAAATTTGATGATTATTGTGCCTGACGATTCGGTACAAGTCGCCGAAGTTAAAATTCTCAATAAAGACATTGGCTTTATTTATGCTGGCCAACCCGTGACGTTGAAAATTGATGCCTTTCCCTATACGCGTTACGGCACCTTATCGGCAACATTGGTCCACGTATCTAGAGACTCGACAATGGATGAGCAACTTGGGTTGGTTTTTCCCGCTCAAGTGCAATTGTTAAACCACACAATTGAGGTCGATGGTGCCTCTGTTGCCTTATTGCCCGGTATGTCTGTCGTGGCTGAGATTAAAACCGACCAACGTCGGATCATCGATTATCTACTCAGCCCAATCCGAGAATATCAAGCTGAAGCATTGCGAGAAAAATAGAGTGGATACCTTAACCAACACCGTCTCAACGGTTCATGATCAAGAAAGCCATGGCGCATTAGCGGCCCTCTCGTTTGCCAGCCTTTCATTTGATAAGAAAGTCACGCCATCACAACTGATTCATACACTAGGCGTTGCCGAAAATGAGCTCAGTGCTCTCGACATTCAGCGAGCCGCTCAATCTATTGGTCTGAAAAGCCGAATGATCACCGTCAGAGGAAGCGAGCCGATCCCGCTACCTGCATTGGTCAAAACCCGTCAGCAATGGCATGTCATTCATGCGCTAAACGAGTATGGTTGGACCTTGTACGATCCCATTAAACAGCGCTATTTCGAGTTTCCGTTGGCGCAAGGATCGTCAAGTTCCTGTTATGAGGTCTTATTACTGATTGAGCAGAGTATAGAGCCAAGCGATGTCGCTTTTGGCCTCCGCTGGTTTATGCCTTCGGTACTTCGTCAGTCAAAACAGCTACGTGATGTGTTTCTGTATTCGATTGTGCTGCAACTGTTTGCCCTGTTTGGTCCCAAACTTTTTGAAACCGTTATTGATAAGGTTCTTGTGGGGCGAAGTTTGTCGAGTTTGCACGTTTTAGCGCTAGCTATGCTTGCGCTGGCCATTGCTGAACCTCTTTACAGTTATTTGCGCAATACGGTTTTTGGTCATCTTTCTAGTCAAGTCAATGCAGAACTATCAGGGCGATTGTATCGGCATTTGATTAATCTTCCATTAAGTTATTTCAAGCAGCGTCAAACGGGGCAAATCATCGCCCGCGTACGGGAAATGGGGCAAATACGTCAGTTTTTGACGGGCTCAACCTTAATGCTGCTCTTGGATCTCATTTTTATCACCCTCTTTATTGGTGTGATGTTTCATTATGCGCCAGCGCTCACCGGGCTGATTATCGGTTCATTAGTGATTTATTTTCTGCTGTGGTTAGGTATTGGACCTTGGGTTCGTCACAAGGTAACGACAGAGTATGACGCAGAAGCAGAGACAACCACCTTCCTGACTGAATCTATAACGGGTATAGAAACAATCAAGACAACCGCAACGGAAGCTCGATTTTTAGAACGGTGGCAGCAAATACTCAGTCGACAAATTGAATGCGCGTTTTCAGCCCAAAAAGCCAGTTTAATTGCTGGGCAATTGATTGCCTTAGTGCAGAAAATAGCCGCTGCCATTTTACTTTGGTGGGGAGTCAATTTAGTGCTCAATGGGCAGCTCACCCCCGGTGAATTGGTCGCCTTCAATATGCTAGCAGGGCATGTTACTCAACCCGTTTTGCGACTTGCGCAAGTGTGGCAAGATTTCCAGCACACCTTAGTAGCCTTGCGTCGCGTAGGCGACATTCTTAACGAACCGGCTGAAAATAGTAAAGATGGCCTTGCTTCCATCCCTTCTGTTCAAGGAGGCATTGAGTTTAAAAATGTTCGCTTCCGTTATCATATCGATGCACCGGAAGTCTTAGCGAATCTCTCGTTGACCATCGCTCCGGGGCAATTTATTGGTATTACTGGGCCTTCCGGATCTGGAAAAAGTACATTAACGAAACTGCTACAGCGTCTTTATGTACCTTTGCATGGGCAAGTCTTGGTCGATGGTATGGATCTCGCCATTGCAGATCCGGTCTCATTAAGGCGCAGCATGAGTGTGGTGCTACAAGAAAGCATGCTATTTGCAGGCAGCGTTGCCGACAATATTCGTCTTTGTAAACCCGATGCAAGCGATGCAGATCTGATAAACGTTGCAAAGCTTGCTGGTGCGTTAAACTTTATTGAAGCGCTGCCACAAGGGTTTGAACAACAAGTAGGAGAAAGAGGTGCCAACTTATCTGGCGGGCAACGTCAACGCATTGCACTGGCTCGCGCATTGTTAGTTAACCCAAAAATCTTACTGCTTGATGAAGCGACTTCAGCGCTCGATTATCAGTCAGAGGCGGCCATCATGAGCAACATGGAAACCATTTGCCATGATCGAACGGTGATCAGTATTGCACATCGGTTATCGACGATTCGTCATGCCGATAACATTATCGTCATCGAAGATGGGCAAGTGGCCGAGCAAGGTACTCACGAAGCGTTGCTCGCACGTGCAGGACTTTACGCACGTTTATGGGAACAACAAGTCAGTGGTTAACTTTCTCTCCTTCAAATGGGTTAGGTATAAAAAATCTCCCCAGAAATTACTGGGTCTTAAACTTACTCACTAAATTATTCAGATCATCAGCTGAACTCGCGAGATTTTGTGAGTTCAGTAGAGCTCGGCTCGATACATCATCAACTTTCTGAGTATCTTCTTGTACTTGATGAATATTACGATTAATTTCTTCTGCGACTAGGTGCTGCTCTTCGGCAGCCGTTGCGATTTGAGTATTCATATCGTGAATCGACAATACTGACTGATAGATGCCAGTAAAGCTATCGTTGACCGACTCAGTCGTTGTCACGGTTTTCCGTGACGCATTTAAACTCACGGTCATCTGTTCTGCGACTTCTTTGGTCCTATTTTGCAAACGTACCACTAAGCCGTTGATTTCTTCGGTTGAATCTTGCGTACGTTTTGCGAGCGCACGAACCTCATCCGCAACAACAGCAAAACCTCTTCCCTGCTCCCCTGCACGAGCCGCTTCAATCGCAGCGTTTAAAGCCAACAGGTTGGTCTGTTCAGCAATGCCACGAATGGTATCTAAAATTGCAGTGATACCTTGGCTATCATTTTCTAACTCTTGAATCGTGGTTGAAGACGTTGAAATATAATCGGCTAACTGATTGACACTAGAGACGGCGGTGTGGATATTTTGCTGGCCTTGACTCACTAATTGCTGACTGTCATCAGCAGCCTGGGCTGCCGAGCTGCATAGCGTTGCTACTTCATTGGCAGTAGACACCATTTCATTAAACGCCGTTGATACCATCTCAACCGCTTGTTTCTGTCGTTGAGAAACGGCTGACAAGTCTTCCGATATTGTTGCCGCTCTTTGCGCCGATTCCCCCATCTGTTCTCCTGCATGGCCTATTTGCTGTACAAGTAATCGAATGGCTTTCAAAAATGCGTTGAAATACACAGCCAATTGACCCGTTTCATCGTTCGAACGAATGATCAATTCCTTGGTTAAATCACCTTCACCTTCAGCTATCTCTTGTAAGCCGTTTGAAACTAAACTAAGCGGCTTGGCGATCAACCCCGCTAAAAAAAGTGCGCCAATGATGAAAATCACTGTCAACACAAAAACAATCGCTAAAATGTATTTGATCAAGCTATTGCTTTCTGCCATAACTTCTTCGGTAGTAATCAGGCCAACGAACTTCCAACCTAACTTTTCGGAATTCATGACATTAGCCATATATTCCACACCGCCAATTTCGATATTGATAAAACCAGAGGATGTTTGACCTATCGTTTTGTATGCAGCAGCTAAGGAGTCAAGGGATTGAAAATTGTTCTCTGGGTACTTAGCATCCACCAAGACGTTACCGCTATCCTCAACCATCATAATGTATCCGGTTTCGCCTAATTTTATCTTCTTCACGATATCCGTCAGTGTTTTTAGCGAAACATCAATCGCAACCACCCCAGCATTTGGGGTACCAGCAGCATTAAAGGACAAAACATTGCTCACAATCGTGGCGTCATCAGGCTCCCAATAATAGGCTTGAGTGCGTTTTATCTCGCCTGGACTAGACATCGCCGTTTTGTACCACGGGCGAGCTCTAGGATCATAATTGTCTGACGCCTTACCCGTCGGCCATTGTATATATCCGCCCTCTTTGGTTCCCATGTAAACGTACGAATAACCTTTGTGCGCCTCACCCATAAGGTAAAGCGCTTCATAAATTCCACGCTCCACCATTCCATTGCTATCTGGGGTCATCGGTTCAGCTATTTTGTCGATATAACGGGTAATGGAACTGTCCACTTTTTGCAACGCGGGTGAGTTGGCTAACATTTTCACATTTTGTTCAATGCCAGAAAAATAGATGGCAATGGCATTATCAACCTGACTCATTTCTCCATGACTTTGTTCAATAAAATCACTAACGGCTTGTGAACGTAAATTCGTCACCATTACCGTTGAAACAATAGCAACAGGGATAATGGTCGCCGAAATCAAGCTGAGCAACAGTTTAGATTTTATTTTCATTGTTATTACGCCTTATCTCTGTATTTGACAGCAGCTCATTTCTTTTAGTTACCTACACTAAAAATTTAGTTAATAGCGATAAAGATGCAATGTCACTAAAGCATTATTTCTAAAATAGGTGCTTATAAATGGTTGAATACGATGAAAGCGAAAGAATACACTGCCATAAGTAAGCAGCACTGCATACAATCACTGCAAGGTAAAAAGGAGAAAACGATGGATAAGCGACACAAAACTATGATTATTGCTGGCGCTTCCGGTCTCGTTGGGCAGCATGCTTTAGCCATTATGCTAGAAGAGCAAGCCGTCTCTCAAATCTATTCTTTAGTCAGAAAAAGCACCGAAATCCAACACCCAAAGTTGCAAGAAATCATTCATCCGCAGCTGCAAATCACGCACTGGGATGAAAGTTTTGTCCCTCCCCAGCTTGGTCTCATCGCACTAGGGACTACCCGTAAGCAAGCGGGTTCAAAGCAGGGGCTGGAGAAAGTAGACTATGAGTTGGTTTGTCAAGTTGCTCAAACAATGAAGACATTGGGTGTCAAGCGCATTGCCATCGTTTCGAGCTTAGGTGCCAAAGCTCGCTCTCGATCTCATTACTTACAATGCAAAGGGAGAATGGAAGAAACCATTCGCCGAATGGGTTTTGAACAAGTGACCTTCGTCAGGCCTGGGCCTCTAACTGGCATTCGGAAAAACAAGCGAACGGATGAAAAATGGGTACGAGTGATTCTGACTCTATTGCACCCTCTGCTACTAGGGCGCTTACGCAATTTTATCCCCATTTCCGCGCAAGATGTTGCAAGCGCTATGCTCTATTGCCTCTTTCAGATACAACCACACGCCATAGATATTTTGCACTCTAGCGACATGCTTGCCTTGCTCAAGAAGTATCAATGACTTGCTTAAATAACTCACCGATCGGTTCATTTACCAGCACAATAGAAAGATTGATAACCATTTGTTCTAAATCATGCTGATTTTGTCTTTGGATTAACCTACGTTAAAAGATATTGTTGCGTTTCATCGCTTTTATTCCCCTTTTACCTAGCATTATCGACTACATCGCTCATCGGCGATCAACGTAATCATGGGTACACAACTTTTAAGGTGTCGCATCATGTCAGTTGCAGCCATTGCCGCACTCGCAGTATTTATTGGCATTCTGTTTTTTCTCTTCGGACAGCAGAAAAAGTCTCACACTCTTTCACGCTTAGTGCTACTTGGGTTGATCCTAGGCAGCGCATTTGGCCTTGCTCTACAAGTGGTTCTTGGTGAAGGACATGTGGCCATCAAGGAAACATTAGGCTGGGTCAACGTCGTCGGTAACGGCTATGTTGGTTTGCTAAAAATGGTGATTATGCCTTTGGTGCTGGTGTCGATGATCGCTGCGGTTGTGAAGCTCGATAAAGGTGGCTCGCTGGGTAAAATCTCTGGCCTGACCATTTCTATCTTACTGCTGACGACCGCTGTCTCGGCATTGATCGGTATTTTTGTCACCCAAGCTTTTGGTTTAACAGCAGACGGCCTCGTTGAAGGCAGCCGTGAAACGGCGCGTATTGCTGTACTAGAAAGCCGCGCCGCTACTGTGAGTGATTTAACTATTCCTCAAATGCTATTAAGCTTTATTCCGACCAATCCTTTTGCCGACTTAACCGGTGCTCGCTCAACCTCGATCATCGCTGTGGTTATTTTTGGCGTACTAACGGGTATTGCGGCGCGTAAAGTAATGTCAGAGAAAGCCGAGCTAGAAACGCCAATCCGCACCTTTGTCGAAGCGATACAGTCGATTGTGATGCGCCTCGTGAAAATGGTGATGGCACTAACCCCTTACGGTATTGCGGCGTTGATGGCGAAAGTTGTCGCTACATCAAGCGCGGGCGATATTCTGAGTTTGCTCGGTTTTATTGTCGCCTCTTATGTCGCCATTGCATTGATGTTTGTGGTGCACGGTATCTTGGTTTCTTTTGTAGGCGTTAGCCCTAAAGAGTATTTTCAGAAAATTTGGCCAGTGTTGACCTTCGCGTTTACCTCACGTAGCTCAGCGGCAACCATTCCTCTCAATGTAGAAGCGCAAATCACTAAGCTGAACGTACCACCAGCAATTGCCAACCTATCGGCTTCATTCGGTGCCACTATTGGTCAAAACGGCTGCGCTGGTATTTACCCAGCCATGCTCGCTGTGATGGTTGCTCCTACCGTCGGTATTAATCCAATGGACGTGCACTTTATTTTGTCGCTAGTGGCTATTATCGCAATCAGCTCATTTGGTATTGCCGGCGTCGGTGGCGGTGCCACTTTTGCAGCCTTAATCGTGCTACCAGCGATGGGCCTACCAGTGACGATTGCAGCACTGCTTATCTCCATTGAACCGTTGATTGATATGGCCCGCACCGCGTTGAACGTTTCAGGCTCAATGACGGCAGGTACCATTACCAGCCGCTTACTGAACGGTAAACAGGTACAAGTTCAAGAACAGCAAGCCTAGAAAGTATCGAACATTCTCGTTTTTCTCCAAGCCGGTGCCAATGCGCCGGCTTTTTCATTTCAAATCCTCATCAGAGCATGCTTCGCACATTGCTATGTCACACGGGCAATGGTCTAATAAACCTTAAATTTCAGCGACTGGATACTATCGAATGCGACAAGAGCACCCGCCTACTTTCTTTTTCCTCGACTATGAGACGTGGGGAGTCAACCCTGCGAAAGATCGTCCGAGCCAATTTGCGGGCGTTCGCACCGATATGGATTTTAATATTATTGGCGAACCACTGGTTATCTATTGCCAACCACCAGCGGACTATTTGCCTTCTCCAGAAGCGGCGCTTATTACGGGTATCACACCACAAAAAGCGGTAGCCCAAGGCTTGCCAGAGCCTGAATTTATCGCCAAAATTCATCAACAACTCGCCACACCCAACACCACCAGCCTTGGTTACAACAGTATTCGTTTTGATGATGAAGTAACGCGTTATACTTGCTATCGTAATTTCATTGATCCGTATGCTTGGAGCTGGCAAAACGGCAATTCACGCTGGGATTTACTTGATGTGATGCGCGCCTGCCATGCACTACGCCCAGAAGGCATCAACTGGCCCGAAAATGACGAAGGCTTTACCAGTTTTAAGCTGGAGCATCTCTCAGTTGCCAATGGCATCGAACATGCGAATGCCCACGATGCTATGGCCGATGTTATCGCCACCATTGAGCTGGCCAAAAAAGTAAAAGCCGCCCAACCCAAGTTGTTTGATTACTTTTTTAACATGCGCCATAAACGCAAACTCAATGATCTGATTGATATCGTCAACATGACACCTTTAATGCACGTATCGGGTATGTTAGGCCGAGAATGCCAATACACCAGTTGGATCGTGCCGATTGCTTGGCATCCCACCAATCAAAATGCGGTTATTGTGGTGGACCTTGCCAAAAACCCTCAACCCCTGATCGATTTAAGCAGCGAAGAACTGCATCAACGTCTATATACCAAACGCGAAGAGTTGGCAGAAGATGAATTGCCAGTGCCCATCAAATTAGTGCATCTCAATAAATGCCCTATCCTTGCGCCGGCCAAAACATTAACGGCCGAAAATGCAGACCATATCGGGGTCGATAGAAACCTGTGCCTTGAACACTTAGCGCTCATCAAGCAGTACCCTGAGATCAGAGAAAAGCTGATTGGCCTCTACACAATTGAGCGAGAATATAAGCACAGTGACGATGTCGATACTCAACTCTACGACGGTTTCTTCTCTCCAGCCGACAAAGCGGCGATGGAGATCATTCGCCAAGCTGACCCAGTCAATCTCGCCGCATTAGACATTAGTTTTAGCGATAAGCGCATCGAACCCTTGCTGTTTCGCTACCGCGCTCGCCATTACCCATTGACATTAAGTGACGAAGAGCAAAGACGTTGGGCAACTCACTGTCGTGATTATTTCGAAAGCCACCTTGAAGAGTACATGCTCAATTTAGAGAACTTAGTTCACACCCACAGCAGTGACGAAAAGAAAATGGCTATTTTAAAATCCGTTTACCGTTATGTGGAAGACATCGCGAGTTAATGTACGAGGTTTTCGCGCTGTCAGGTTTCAAACCAACACGCTGCGATTCCATTTCCGAAAATAGTTTAGGCACAACAAGGCACCGACTTTTATTGTGAATACCATTGCAAAATATTTGGTCTCTATGGGGCTGATTTTCCTTTGCCTGATGGCAGGTATCAATCTTCAACATTGGCTTGGCATCACCATTCCGGGCAGTATTATCGGAATGCTAATTCTGTTTAGTTTATTGGCAAGTGGGCTCGTGCCTGTCGAATGGGTAAAACCCAGTGCCAGTCTTTTTATCCGTTATATGGTCATTTTATTTGTCCCTATCAGTGTCGGATTAATCGAGCATTTTGATTTATTGATGAGTAACGCCATACCGATTCTTGCTAGCGCGGTGGGCGGTACGCTGATCGTATTAGTTTGTCTGGGTTTAGGGCTGGATCGTTTTTTGAAAAAGGGGAATAAGTGATGTGGTTATTGCTCACGATTGCGGTCTTTTTCCTGACACGTTGGATCAGCAAAAAATGCAAAACGGCCATAATGAATCCGTTACTGCTCAGCCTTGTGATCATCATTCCTATCTTGCTATTTTTTAACATCCCTTATGCCAGTTACTATGCTGATAACCAGTGGCTTAGCTTTCTGTTGCAACCGGCCGTGGTGGCGCTGGCTTATCCTCTCTATGAACAACTGCCTCAGATCCGCTCAAATTGGCGCATCATTGCCCTCGCCTGCGGGGTGGGCAGTGCTATGTCAATGCTCACAGCCAGCTTAATTGCTGTTTATCTTCAAACGGATATACATTTAATCGCCAGCCTACTGGGTAAATCAGTTACCACACCGATTGCGATGGAAGTTTCCAGTAACCTCGGTGGGGAGCCAGCCATTGCCGCCGTTTTAGTGGTCATTGTAGGGCTGTTTGGCGCGATTCTCGCCTACCCTATCTATAACCTTCTCAACATCACGCATCCCATTGCTAAAGGCTTAACCATGGGCACCGTATCTCATGCGCTGGGCACTGCAACCTGCGCTGAAAAAGATCCACGTGACGCAGCATTTAGTTCACTTGCATTAGTCGTGTGCGGCGTAATCACATCGATACTTGCTCCAAGTTTTTTTGCTTTTTCAATGTGGTTGTCCACACTATAGAGTGCCAACAGAAATCAAAGATACGTCTACTCATGGATTTTGATTGTAGACGTGTCTCACTCTAAGGCTGACTGTAATCGATTTCATGTGTGACCTCACTCTAAATGTGAAAACCAAAATTACGTTACATTGCATTACGTGACTTAAATCTCAGTAAAATTTCATTCTTCGCCTAGAATATTCGTCAATACATAGATAAGGACTCATTATGAAAAGCCGTATTGAACAGGCGCTAGCTGATACGCCAAAACCCGTTGCAGAATTTTTGTCGCCCATTCTGCTGTGCGATGATTTTGACGCAACCCTATCACCAGAACAGTTCAACCAACTGCTTTCTCTTTCTGGCTTAGACGATGCGGAATTGCGCGTTGCACTGCTGCCTTTTGCGGCCGCCTATGCTTATGTACCGCTTTCAAACTTTTACGTGGGAGCCATCGTCAGAGGTTTATCGGGCCGTTTGTACTTTGGTGCGAATATGGAGTTTTCCGGTGCACAGTTAGGACAAACCGTACACGCCGAGCAGTGTGCCATCAGCCATGCGTGGATGAAAGGTGAACAAGGCGTTGCTGACATTACCATCAACTTCAGCCCTTGTGGGCACTGCCGTCAGTTTATGAATGAGCTTACGACCGCAGACTCGCTTGCCATTCAGCTACCACAGCGTGATGAGAAGTCACTGCAAGAGTACCTACCAGAATCATTTGGTCCTGCCGATTTAGGTGTTGATTCTGGTCTAATGGCAGACGCTAACCACGGCAAAACAACTACCGAAGATGACCCACTCATTGGCTTAGCTCTTAATGGCCTAAACCGCAGTTACGCACCCTATACCAACAATCTCAGTGGTGTTGCCCTGCAAATTGAGAATGGTAAAACCTACGTCGGTGCGTATGCTGAAAATGCCGCATTCAACCCAAGCTTACCACCACTGCAAGTGGCTCTTGTTCAGTTAATGATGGATGGCCAACGCTTTGATAATATTGTCGCAGCCGCATTAGTTGAGATGTCTGATGGCAGTATTAGCCATTTAGCCGATACTCAAGCCACCTTGGAAGTAATTAGCCCAGACATTCCTCTTTCCTATCTTGTGGTTTAGGCGCTCTAGTGAAAAATCCCCAGCGCATGGGGATTTTTGCCTTTTGATGGCGCAGGTTTTACCGCATATCCTTTCCGCCCAACAAATTATCGAACACCTCTTGTTTACTCATCGGCTTGTAAAAATAGAAGCCTTGGATCTCATCAATATTCCAGACTTTGAGTTTGCGCAGTTGCGAAGCAGTTTCAACCCCTTCAGCCACGGTAGTTAAGCCTAGCTCTTGCGACATATTGATAATACTGCGCACCAAGGTTTTGGCTTTGTCATTGGATTCCAATGTGGAAATATAAGACTGGTCTAACTTCACTATATCTAATGGAAAATCACACAATGTACTAAACGAGGAATACCCCGTACCAAAATCATCAAGCGCCAACTGTATACCGAGTTTTTTTATCGCATCCATGCGTTTGATCGTCTCTTCTTCAGCCCCCAACAACATACTTTCCGTCAATTCGAGCACTAATTGTCCCGGTTCAATTTGATATTTTTCAATCAATACTGATAAGTACCCGACCAATTTTTTACTGTAGAAATGCGGGCTAGAAAGATTGACGTGAATACTTAGCCGTTTACCCAACGAAAATTGCGACCGCGTTTGCAGTTCGTTAATAAATTGGCAGGCTTGGCCTAGTATCTGCTCTCCCAATTCAATGATCACTTTACGTTGCTCAGCCAAAGGGATAAATACGGCTGGCGAAACCATACCAAGTTGAGGGTGTTCCCAGCGAGCTAGAGCTTCAAAGCCAATGATTTCAGCACTGTCTGCACGAACAATCGGCTGATAGTAAGCAATAATATGACCATCTTTCACGGCAGAGATAAGATCTCGATTGATCGCTAACGACTTCTGGGCATGAACAAACAATTCTTGTGTCACTGAAACAACCAGGCTGGCTCCAGCTTTCTCTGTTTGTTGAATGGCATAAAAACCACTTTGAACCAAAGTTTCAAAAGAATCGATCGGCAATTGTGAATCAATCACAGCGCCTTCCACACTCAAATCGAGTTCCAAGCCGCCAATGTCAGTCTTCCTCTTGTAACTATCGATAAGCTTAGTGCCTCTGTGAATCAAAAAAGAGGTTGCCCCGTTACCCAACTCACACACCATAAATTCATATTCACTAATTCGTCCCATTATGGACGTATTGAAACGGTTTCTAAGCGTAGCCGAAAAATGTTTAACGGCCATATCGTAAGCACTGTGTCCGTACACTTCTGAAATTTCTTTTAGTCTTTTAACCCGTAGGTAGAGCACGGAAAACCCACCACATTCAGTCGGATTGTCAATCAAAGGCTGCACTTGGCTCATCATCGTTGGACGATTAAGTAAACCTGAAACTGGGTCACAATGGGTAAGGTCGTAAATAAGCTGCTCTTGCTGCTTTTGCTCGCTGATATCAGTAATCGATAGCATGATAGAGCGATGCCCACGTTGTTCTATCAATGTAGCTTCGATAAGACACTCTAAACGCTGCTGACTCTTTGTAACAACATGTCCCTCAAATTCACGCATCCCTTGTTCTATATTTTGGTAGAGTAATTCACTGCTGCACACCACATCATTTTGTATAATACAAAACTCATCTAAAACCTTTCCAACCAACTCATCTCTAGAATAAGAAAGCATATCCAACAAGGCTTGGTTCACATCGACAATGAAGCGATCAACCACCAGCAACATTCCGAGATTTTGGCTTTGATAGAGTGCATCAAATTTCTGTAACGTCTCTTTAAGCCTATCTTCCGCCAAGGAGGATGAGGCAGCAAGTGAACGGACAAGTTCAGTAATTCGTTCAAACTCATCTTGTTTATCACTCGATTGTGAAGAGAATGCACTCTCTTCAATCAGCTGATTGATTCCACGCTCAAAATTCTCAAACCGTTTGGCTACCTTGCTGCGAAACAGAGCAAAAGTAGCCACGGCGACAAAGCCGGCCGCAATGATGATCGTCAAAATCAAATAATAAAAAGTTTCGTTCCCTTTTTGATAGTAAAGCCGCTGAGCACAGGTTTTTAGATAACCAATAGGTTGCCCTGTCATATCACTGAGTAAGGTGTAATGCGTGATATTATTTTGATCTCTTTCAATACCCTCTTGATTATGACTAACAGGTAAAATCACAGGAACATCGGTAACTACAATGTCATTTTTAGCGGTTAGTAGGTTCTGATACTGAGAAGGGAAACGACGGGTTAAGTGCTGTCCCCATAGCATCCACCCCACAACACCAGCCGTACCTTCACTGTTACGCACCGGAGTTAGGCTCACCACCCACACACTATTTTCCACACGGATGAGGCCAGAGCGGCTAGTTTTATCCTCATCAAGTGTGTGATGCATCTGAATTAAATGGTCGCTCACACCTTGTGAGCGTATCAACTGTTCCACTAACGAACAGTTTGTGCCAGGTTCAATATCCCGACATAAATATTCAACCAATTGCGAGGATTCGGTGATGAAAGCCAAAACGTCTAAACCTAAAGTATCGAGGGAATCAGGATACAAGTTGCGCTCAGCAAATTGAGTGTCGCCATTCAACAGCAACAGATAAGTTTCATCCCAATAAGCCCAATCATAAGAACGCTTTTCTTGCTGTACTAAAAGATCTTGAATGACCGACTGAGCTTGATTGCTATCTCGATGAATCTCAATTGATTCAAGCTCATTCAAACTATATAAAAAAAAATGGCGAGTAATAAATAAGCTGCTAAGAATGATCCCAACCAACCCGACAGAAAACAACAGAGCAGTTTTCGTGTGTAGAGTAATAAAACGCAAACGTAAGAAAGTTTTCATAGCCATAGGTATCTTTTTCTTAGTCAATCCCACATAAACTTTAGACTGAAATTACTTCATATTCTTAACGCAGTTTCTCGAATGCTGTTTACTGCACATTAATTGCTATTTCAGCCTTAATTTTGTACAGATATGAGTTCGTTTACTGCGTATTACACAAACCACTCTATCGACAGCACGAACAGAAAATCACTCGTCTCTCATCATAAAGGCAAACGTTTGCTTTTATTCTTAATTTTAGTATGATTTTGGCTGTTTTCGCTATTACCTATTGCTTGAATGTAAGGATTCACTATGTTTGGTACTGCTACACGTGAAAATGCCACCCGCGTTTTACTGCTTGGTTCCGGAGAATTGGGCAAAGAGGTGGCAATTGAATGCCAACGCCTTGGTTTAGAAGTGATTGCCTGTGATCGCTACGCCAACGCTCCAGCAATGCAGGTGGCGCATCGTAGCCACGTATTGGATATGCTCGATGGCGATGCGCTACAAGCCATTATCGAACTCGAAAAACCAGACTACGTGGTGCCAGAAATTGAAGCAATTGCCACTCACAAGCTGGTTGAACTGGAAGCGCAAGGCTTAAACGTTGTCCCCACGGCAACGGCCACTCAATTGACGATGAACCGTGAAGGCATTCGCCGTTTAGCCGCAGAAACTCTTGCCTTACCTACCTCTCCTTATCAGTTTGCTGATGACTATAATGATTTTGTACTGGCGATTGAGCATGTCGGTATGCCTTGCGTAGTTAAGCCGGTGATGAGTTCATCAGGTAAAGGCCAAAGTGTGATTAAGACGCAAGAGGATATTAGCCGCGCTTGGGCATACGCTCAAGAAGGTGGCCGCAGTGGAGCTGGGAGAGTGATCGTCGAAGGATTTATCGATTTCGATTACGAAATTACTCTCTTGACGATTCGAGCAGTGGATGGTGTCCATTTCTGCGCTCCCATTGGCCATCGACAAGAGGAAGGGGATTATCGCGAATCATGGCAACCACAAGTGATGTCGGCTAACGCAATTAAAGCCGCTGAATATGTAGCAGAACAAGTGGTTAATGCACTCGGTGGTTACGGCTTATTTGGTGTTGAACTGTTTGTCAAAGGCGATAATGTTATCTTCAATGAAGTGTCCCCTCGCCCACATGATACGGGAATGGTCACCCTCATTTCGCAAGAGCTGTCTGAATTTGCGTTACACGTGCGCGCGTTCACGGGTATGCCAATCAACAGTATTACCCAATATGGGCCATCGGCATCTGCGGTTATTTTAGGTCAAGGCACCTCCACTAACCTTAGATTTGATGGAATAAATGAAGCACTGTCTATCCCACACACTCAACTTCGTCTGTTTGGTAAACCAGACATTGATGGACGCCGTCGACTTGGGGTTGCTCTGGCGAAAGATAAAGAACTCAAACAGGCTTTGCACAACGCAATTCAATGTGCCAAAAGCGTGCAAGTGATTCTGTAAAAACGCAAAGCGAGCCACTAGGCTCGCTTTCATTTTCTTCACCAACAATACTCGCTGCAGAGCCTTACTCTTTAATCAGTTCACTGACCGTGCTAACCACACTGTCCGCGGCTTTTCTCATTTCATCAATCAGCTTTTGCGTCTCTTCCAGTTTGCTGTTACATGCCGTGACTTGGCCTTGAATTGCCCCCATCATCGATGTCGAGCTGTTGGTCAGTTCGCTATTGAGCTTAACAATATTACCAATTTCATCGGTCGCTTTGGTGGTATTGGAGGCTAATGAGCGCACCTCATCAGCAACCACAGCAAAACCCCGGCCATACTCCCCAGCACGCGCAGCCTCGATAGCGGCATTGAGCGCCAGCAAATTAGTCTGTTCTGCTATGCCTGTAATGGTGGTTACAATTTTGGTGATTTGCTGCGACTGGTTGGCCAGTTGCGTCATCGATGTATTCGCCTTAGTGATCGCGTTATCAATCTCTTTAGCAATGGAGGCGGCTTCGGCTAGCGTTCCCGTCCCAAGTTGAGCAATATGTACCGTTTCTTGTGAGGTGTGATGCGCCACTTCTGCTGCATCTTTAATCGCCCGAGCTTGCAGTACTCGTTGCGTGACATCAGTTGCAAACTTAGTCACACCAATCACTTTATGCTTTTCGTTAAAGATGGGGTTATAAGTCGCTTCTAACCAAATTTCATCACCATGTTTTGTAAAACGTTTAAATAATCCCGTTTTAAAATGGCCGCTAGCAAGCGACGCCCAAAAATTCGGGTTCTTTCTATAAAACTCATCGTCACAGAATAGGCGATGTGGTTTACCAACGATTTCTTGTAATTTGTACCCAACACAGGACAGAAAGTTTGGATTCGCCTCCACAACCGTCCCATCGGGAGTGAAAGAAATCACAGCCATTGACTTATCGACAGCTTCAAATACGGCCACTTGTCTATCCAATTTCTCTTTTGCAGCAGTGACATCACTGGCAATCTTCACCACCTTAACCACTTTTCCTTGCTCATCTTTTACTGGGATGTACGTAGCTTCAATCCAGACTTTATTATGGCTTTTAGTTAAACGGCAAAACGTACCCGCATGAGGTTTACCTTGCGCTAAATTTTGCCAAAGTTGACTATATTGAGGCGCATTAACAAATTCACTTTCACAGAACATTCGATGATGCTGGCCCACCACTTCCGATAATGAATAACCCAACACTTGTAAGAATGAGGAGCTGGCAGTCAGAATATGTCCTTGTGGATCAAACTCAATATAAGCCATCGTGCGTTTTATTGAATCAACCACCAGTTCATCACTACTCTTTTTAGACTGTTGATTGCTGTTTGGCTTCCGACTAAACAAACCCATAGTTTTTCCTTAGTATTAGAGCGGCTGATATAGACGTAATGGCTTGCTCTCATCAAACGCCTAAAACCTACCTATTTATTGTTGTCTAGGATGTATAAATAAACGATTTAAGCATAGTCTGTTACTTCTCAATTAACCACACGACTTCAGCAAAACGGCTTAATCCTCGTTGACTGATTTTAGGGTGATTTTCATCAGCATCGTCACGAAACAGACACGTCACTTTGCAGTCAGTGAATAACGACTCAACTTCATTTTTGGCGACACAGAATGGAGGACCCGTCATTTCACTTTGAACGTAATCCAGCGTCACAAGCAGCACCCTTCCGCCCTCTTTCAACAATGAAAGCAAGCGAGTAACGTACTCCTTTCGCATTTCAGGGGGCAGCGCAACTAACGCCGCTCGGTCGTAGATAAGCTCAACCGCTTTTAGCGGCGCACTAAAGACATCTCCGGTATAAATCATCAGTTCATCAAACTGATACAGTTCATGCGCTCCATTTAAGCGAGTGACCGTTGGCGTATAAAAATGCTCGGCAAAAAAGGAACGAACGGCAATTTCACTCAGCTCTACACCCTGAACCTGTTCATGCTGGGAAGCGAGCCATATCAAATCTTCACTTTTTCCGCACAATGGTACAAATACACTTTCATTTCGTTGAGGTGAGAGTTGAGGCCAATATTCGATCAACAATGGGTTCACATCTTCTAAGTGAAATCCTATTTGGTTGGAGGCCCATTTCTTGTGCCAAAACTCGGGATCTTTCATTATCTTCGTACTCTACGATTAAAATCTACAGCCAGACAAAGTACATGCTACTGACTAATAAGTGAATCCCCAACGGGTTAAACAAACAGCATAAAGACAGATAAAGATGTTCATATTTGGTTCATCGTCATTAGATACACTTGGTAACACATCGAATTGAACAGATAGCCTAGCGAGGCGTCTGAAGATAAGACCTGTGATAAAGCGCAAAATTATGGATTAATTGTTCCACGAGCTATTGAGTTCACTTTGTTTAGCCCAAGATCTCATAGCAAGCGACTCTGGTTATCACGTGTTTAGGTCTATTTTGGTTTCACCTTTTACCTAGACTAAGTTAAGGAGAATGAATGAGCCTATTTTTACGTACTACGGCACTGATGCTTTTAGTACTAAGCAGAGCCCCTGCCTTTGCAGCCGTTCCGTTCAATTCAGAAAGTGATGCCAAAGTTGGTGAATCGAAAAATCAACTCTCATCTAAACTGTTCAAGCATAGTTTAAGCGGTTTATATGGCATCCAGTCCACCAACAACCAGCCTTTGCAACCCTACAACGATTTTGAAATTCTCTACAGTAAAGCTCACCAAGCTCAACGTGAACTTGAAACATTGTGCAGAAGTACTGCTTTACTGACATCAACAGAGGCTCACTTTTCTGGCGTGAAATCACGTGACCGAGCATTAAACAAAATAGAACATGAATTAGGTGGGCGAGCTGATAGGATCACAGATTTAGCCAGAACAACCCTGGTGGCAAATGATGTACCAAGCTTAGTCGAGGCTTATGAGGTATTAAGCCGAGAAGCCAGTATCGTAAAAGTAAAGAACCGCTTTAAATCGCCTGCCGCATCAGGCTATCGTGATTTAAACTTACTGGTTCAACTTCCTAAAACCAACATCATTGCAGAAGTACAATTACATCTTAAAGCCATTGCCGATGTGAAAAATGGCCCCGAGCATCGTTTCTATGAACAGATCCAGAAGTTTGAACGTGTCGCCGCATTAGAGAAGCGAGCGTTACATGATATTGAAAAGGCACAAATTAACCAGTTTCGTCGCCAATCTATCGAGCTCTACCAAAACGCCTGGCAGCCGTATATCACTACTCATATTCAAGCAGCCTAATACGTTCAGAACCCTTAACTCACCATAAACAGAAAAAAAAAAGACCACGCATAGCGTGGTCTATTGCTCGGTCTATTTTTCGACATTAATGTTCTCGACTCGGGCTTTTAATTTCTGCCCTGGGCGGAACGTTACGACACGTCGAGCGGAGATAGGAATATCCTCACCTGTTTTTGGGTTTCGACCCGGACGCTCGTTTTTGTCTCGTAGATCAAAATTACCAAAACCAGATAGTTTTACCTGTTCGCCACTTTCAAGCGCCTTGCGAATCTCTTCGAAAAACACTTCAACCGTTTCCTTGGCATCCCGTTTACTGTATCCAAGCTTTTCAAACAGGTTTTCAGCCAATTCGGCCTTTGTGAGCGCCATAAAACTTCCCTCAAAGCTATGTTAAACCTTGCTGCTTCTAAGCAGCGCCAAAGCATTTTCGCTTAGCCAATCAATAAGATATCGGCTTTACCTGAAAAGTGTATGCCAAGCTTCTGATTTTCGCCAACTTTTTTATTCGCAACAATATTAATAGTTTCATCAAAATAAGCGCATATACTGGCTGCATTTATACAATTAGACGTCGAAGATTGAGAAAAAACACTGACAATTTAGTTAGTTATATCATAACAGCCAACATTTTCAGAATTTCATACTATTTTGAATGGATATCGATTTCTGATAAAAAAATTTATAACCTGTTAAATCATAGACTTGTTTAACACTAACTTGTCACTAAATTGCATATAAAAAAGCAGGCCCAACTTGAACCTGCTCAAATATACTTGGGCTACTTTCTGAATTAGTCGCGCAGGGCTGCACCAAACTGTGCCGCTACTGAAGTCACAATCGATTCAACAGCGCTTGCAATATCTGCTTCTTCTAAAGTACGTTCAGTCGATTGAAGCATCAACGCAATCGCTAAACTCTTCTTGCCGTCTTCAACCCCTTTGCCTACATAAACGTCAAACAGCTTCGCCTCTTTTAGAAGCTCACCACCAGCGTTACGACATGCATCGACAATATCACCTGAAGCAATGGCGCCATCAACAACCAGTGCTATATCACGGCGGTTCGCTGGGAACTTAGACAGTGATGCAGCTTCTGGAATTACACGGGTGTTCACCGCTGACCATTCAAGTTCAAATACGATGGTGCGGCCATTCAAGCCAAACTTACGCTCAAGCTCTGGATGAACAGTGCCTATCACCCCAATAATCTCACCATCGACAACGATGGCGGCCGATTGCCCAGGGTGCAGCGCTGGGTGTGCAACAGAAGTAAAACTGTAAGCTTTGCCGTTGGCGGTTAAATCAAGAATGGCTTCCAAGTCACCTTTTAGATCGAAGAAATCTACCGTTGCGGTGTCCATGTTCCAGTGCTCTTCACCACGAGTACCGGATATTACACCCGCGAGCATAGGCTCTTGGCGCATACCGTTCTCTGCCGAGGCATCAGGAATAAAACGCAAACCATATTCAAACAAACGAACGCGTGGCTGCTGGCGTTTCTGGTTATGAACCACGGTATTTAATAGACCTTGGATTAAGCCCAAACGCATCGCTGACATATCAGCAGAAATAGGATTAGGCAGAATGAGTGGTTCAACATCTGGAACAATCAGTTTCTGCTGCTCTGGCTCAACGAAGCTGTAGGTGATCGCTTCATGGTAACCACGGTCAACTAACAAATGACGAACACGCTTAAGTGGCAAGTTTGCTTCTTGGTGGTCATTCATGCTCAATGCTGCAACGGGAGCTTGATTAGGGATATTGTTGTAACCGTAAATACGGCCAATTTCCTCAATCAAGTCTTGCTCAATCGCGATATCAAAACGCCACGTTGGCGCGGTAGCAACCCAACTGTCTGCACGGCTCTCAACACTCATACCTAAACGTTTTAGGATTTCAACCACATCAGCATCCGCAATGTGATGACCAAGCAAACTGTCCAGTTTAGTGCGACGAAGTGTGACTTGATTTGGTTTAGGTAACTCCGTTTCAGACTCAACACTAACCACAGGTGCAACTTCACCGCCACAAATATCAACCAGCAGCTGAGTCGCTCGTTCCATCGCACTGACTTGTAACGCGTAGTCAACACCGCGCTCAAAACGCATGGATGAATCAGTATGTAGGCCATAGCTACGAGCACGACCGCGGATATGGTCTGGTGCAAAGAAAGCACACTCAAGCAGTACATCTTGGGTTTCTGAGCTAACGCCTGAACCTTCACCACCAAAAATGCCCGCAATGGCTAATGCTTTATTGTGATCGGCAACAACCAGCGTATCAACATTCAACTTAGCTTCAGTACCATCAAGTAGCGTAAGTTTTTCATCCTGCTCGGCCATACGAACAACAATACCGCCTTCGATCTTGGCAAGATCAAAGGCATGCATCGGTTGGCCTTGTTCAAGCAAGATATAGTTAGTGATATCAACCACTGGATCAATTGAACGTAGACCACAACGGCGTAACTTCTCTTGCATCCAAAGCGGTGTTTGGGCTTGAACATTAATGTTTTTAACCACGCGACCAAGATAACGCGGACAAGCGGCCGGTACTTTCACTTCAATAGAGACTTTATCTTCAATTGAAGTAGGAATAGCGATGACCGATGGCTCAGTGACATCAATGCGGTTCAATACACCTACTTCACGGGCAAGGCCACGAATACTAAAGCAATCTGCGCGGTTCGCGGTCAAATCGACATCAATAGTCACATCATCTAAGCTTAGGAATTCGCGGAAATCAGTACCAACGATGGCATCTTCTGCAAGCTCCATAATGCCAGCGGATTCAACATCAATCCCTAGCTCACTGAATGAACAAAGCATGCCGTGAGAAGGCTGACCACGTAATTTTGCTTTTTTAATCTTGAAATCGCCGGGCAGTACCGCACCAACAGTCGCTACCGCCACTTTTAACCCTTGGCGGCAGTTTGCTGCACCACAAACGATATCAAGCAGTTCTTCTTCGCCCACGTCAACTTTCGTTACACGCAGTTTGTCGGCATCTGGATGTTGACCACATTCCACAACGTGACCCACTTTGACGCCAGTAAATTCACCGGCGACAGCAAGAACGTCATCGACTTCCAAGCCTGCCATTGTAATTTGATGTGTAAGTTCGTCAGTCGTAACCGCAGGGTTAACCCACTCACGAAGCCATGATTCGCTGAATTTCATTGTGTTTACCCTTGAATTACTTGAATTGTTTGAGGAAGCGCAGATCGTTCTCAAAGAACGCGCGTAGGTCGTTGACGCCATAACGAAGCATCGTTAAACGCTCAACACCCATACCAAATGCAAAGCCAGAATATTTTTCAGGGTCAATACCAACACTGCGCAAAACGTTCGGGTGAACCATGCCACAGCCTAGAACTTCAAGCCATTTACCATTTTTACCCTTCACATCCACTTCCGCAGAAGGTTCTGTAAATGGGAAATAAGAAGGACGGAAACGCACTTCAACTTCTTCTTCAAAGAAGTTACATAAGAAATCGTTCAAAATACCTTTAAGCTGAGCAAAATTGACGTGCTCATCAACCAACATACCTTCAACTTGGTGGAACATTGGTGTGTGTGTTTGGTCGTAGTCATTACGATATACGCGGCCCGGCGCAATAAAACGAAACGGCGGTTGACCATTTTCCATAGTGCGAATTTGCACACCTGACGTGTGTGTACGCAACATTAAATCTGGATTAAAGAAGAAGGTATCGTGATCAGTACGTGCTGGGTGATCGGCAGCGATATTCAACGCATCAAAGTTGTGGAAGGCGTCTTCAATTTCAGGGCCAGATTCAACATGAAAACCAAGCTCACCAAAGAACTGCTCAATGCGTTCAACTGTGCGAGTCACTGGGTGTAAGCCACCATTTTCAATGCGGCGTCCAGGCAAAGTAACGTCAATCGTTTCAGCCGCTAGTTTGGCTTCTAACTCTGCTCGCTGCAAAGCATCTTTACGCGTAGCAATGGCGTGTTGCACTGTCTCTTTCGCAACGTTGATCTCTTGACCTGCAGCGCGACGTTCTTCGGGTGGCAATTTACCTAGGCTCTGTAGCTGAGTGGTTAACTCACCTTTTTTACCCAAGTACTGAACACGCACTTCATCAAGTGCGACTAGCGAATCGGCAGCATTAATCGCTGCGGTCGCATTAGCAATAATCTCTTCTAGATGTTGCATCGTTTCCTCATCTACCTGTAGGTAGTGTCCATATAGGATGTTTTTGTATTTTTCAGATAGCTGCACATAGTATCGAAAGCCACCTCTAAAGCCAAATTGAAATGATACTGACGCTTGCTCTTGAACAAAAAAACGGCATTATTTTTGCCGCTCTCTTGATATTACCTCCCTCTCCCCAAACAATAATAAAAACATGACTATTTTTGAGAAGAAACGATGAATATCACGATAACACCAATCGAACCACAAGATGATCCGGACATTTGTAAAATTATCCAATCTGTAGGCGCTGAATTTGGGGCCATCGGTGAGGGTTTTGGCCCATCTGATGCTGAAGTAGAAAACATGAGTCAACATTATACGCAAGAGAGAAGCAGCCTTTATCTGGTAGCCAAACGTGACGGCATCATTGTCGGTGGAGCAGGTATTGCAGCCTTTCATCATAGCCAACGGATCTGTGAGCTAAAAAAACTCTTCTTATTACCAGAAAGTCGCGGTTTCGGGCTAGGAAAAATGCTCAGTGAAGCATGCCTATCGTTTGCTCAAAATGCAGGTTATCAATCTTGCTATTTGGATACGTTATCTAGTATGACATCCGCCATTCAGTTATATGAAAAACTCGGATTTATACATTTGGATCGACCAATGGACGGCACTGAGCACAACGGCTGCGATGTGTGGATGCTTAAACAGCTGTAAATCATCGCATCTGCTTATACAAAAAATGCCTACCGAACGGTAGGCATCAAAAGCAGTTGAGATTTAATGCTTAAGTTTTAAAACTTAGAAGAAGTATTTTAGACGGATACGCATACCTAGATCTTTATTTTCTGTGTCGTCTACTTTCGAGTAGTAAGTACCTAGATAAACAGAGAAATCTTCCACATCCATCACATTAGCAAATTGGTAAGAAGCATAAGTGGTATTTACCTTCTCGCTAGTACCTTTATCAACATCACCATAGACATGACCTAGACCAAAGCCTTTAAACAGTAAGTTAGCACCGATGGTCGTATCTTCTTGTTTAGTTTTGTCGAAATCACGGAACGCATAGTTCACGTTGATAGAAAGATCGTTAGCAGAATAGTTAACTGTCGCGCCATAACCAAGGAAATCATTCGCAGCATCTTTATCATCTGCAGTCAGATTGGCTTCTAAACCAGCAGCAACACGAACTGAGTCAACGATTTGGTACGCAACAACTGGGCGTACGAACACAGCATTTTTATCCGCTGTAGTCGCATTCTTCTCAAATTTGGTAGAGAGTTCAAAGTAAAGATTATCCGCTGTCTTACTAAAACCGACTTGGCCGTTATCGCCACGACCACGAGCCGCATTCGCTCGATACGGTTCTGCTGTTGCGTATTCAAGCATAGTATCTTGACCAACAGGGAATAGATCAAATGCTTCATAACGACCTACTCTCAATTCCCAGTTATTTGCTTGACCAAATGCAATCCACGCATCATCAAGCTCAACATCACCCGTTGTTTTAAGTAAAGGTTGTGCTTGTGCTTTGATATAACGGTCACCACTCACACTGCGCTCACCAGCGATTTGAACCAAAAGGCGGCCATCTTGATTTAGATGTTGCTTGTCAGTGGCATTTTTATCACGAAGGTTGATATCGAACTCAACATCACCGCCGATTGAGAAAACACCTTGTTCACCTTCAACACTGATACCTGCGTTTGCTTGTAGTGCGGCTGAAATTAGAATTGCGGCAAGAGAAAGTTTACCAGAGGTAGCAAAATTCATTTTTTATACTCCATCGACCTTATGGTCATCATTATCATTATGTTGGTGCTTGGCACCTTGAATCTCATCCTGAGATATATTCAATAAAATTAATGAGTTAGGTTCAAATTCACCGGGGGAAGTAGCACGCTACTTTGGTAATCATGAACAGCTCAATCTCTTTATTGCTCAGCAACCACTGCTTATGTATTCCCTTAACGTTGCTGACGGGGATGGAGTTTACATTCACCGAATCAATGTAAAAATAGATCAATGTCACATTGGGAATCGTTCCCATGAATGGGTTGTTGATAAGTTTATATAAATCACGCTTTTGCAAATAATTCACACCATAAATTAAATGTTGGCACGAAAATTATGTGAAGTAGGCCGAAATTTCACTTCACAAAATAATAACAACTCAAGATAAAGGTTGCTTTATCAAATTATTAACATTCTATAATTGGGGGTGGAGAGTAAAAACGATGCGAGATTTGACCATAAATTGAAGCACTGCTGTTTGATGGTGATGGCTTTGCTTAAAATATTTCAATTTCACGTCCGAAACCGTCAACGAATATAGTGAACGTAGGGGGGGTTACCCAATTTCTGCTAGGGCTTTAATTTGGAGCGACACGCGAGGTTCGCTTTCTTTTGAACTAAAAGCGTGACCTCAACCTTGGCAAGGTTGCTCTAAAACGATATCGTTGGTTGTAAACTGGCTGTGAGACAGAGATGAAAAAGCCCCAGCATTTCTGCTAGGGCTTTAATTTGGAGCGACACACGAGGTTCGAACTCGTGACCTCAACCTTGGCAAGGTTGCGCTCTACCAACTGAGCTAGTGTCGCATACTGCATAAGCAGTAAAAAGATGGTGCCCCGGGCCGGACTTGAACCGGCACGACTCGAAAGTCGAGGGATTTTAAATCCCTTGTGTCTACCAATTTCACCACCAGGGCACGCAATTCTGCATTGCGATGCTGTTTACAAAATTTAGTAACACCATCTTTAGATACTGAACGTTAAGTTCAACACCTCAAAATTTGGAGCGACACACGAGGTTCGAACTCGTGACCTCAACCTTGGCAAGGTTGCGCTCTACCAACTGAGCTAGTGTCGCAATGGAGGCGCGTCCCGGAGTCGAACCGAGGTCCACGGATTTGCAATCCGCTGCATAGCCCCTCTGCCAACGCGCCCCTGTAACATCAAGGGGTTGGGTTGTTTCTTCCGTTCCTCTCAAGTACGGGATGCATTCTACGCATTCGATTCGATGAGTCAATATTATTTTTTTAGTTTTTAAACCGTTTGGCTATTTTGCATTCAAAAAGGACAGATTTGGTTAATTTGATAGCAAAATTCACCACCTTTTACACGAGATAACTGTGCTTTAACTGAAGCAATAATGCATGTTGTGAAAGGGATTGTAGAAATTGGAGGAACAAAAAACGGGCCTAAGCCCGTTTCTTAATGATGTTCTGCATTGAGGAGGTCGTCTTTAGCTGCCGCCAAGTATTGAACCATTGACCAATAGGTCAAAATGGTTGCGATGTATAACGCTGCATAGCCGACCCACACCATCCAATCATCATGACGCCAAATCAGTACCCACAATGCAAACATTTGGGTGAGCGTCTTAACCTTCCCAACCCATGAAACGGCCACACTGGCTCTTTTACCAATTTCCGCCATCCATTCTCGCAACGCAGAAATGATGATTTCACGTGCAATCATTGTCACGGCTGGAATCGTTATCCAGAGACTGTGGTAATGGTCGGTGATCAAGATAAGAGCCGTCGCAACGAGCACTTTATCCGCTACTGGGTCGATAAAAGCACCAAAGCGAGAGGTTTGCCCAAGTTTTCGCGCAAGCATGCCATCTAACCAATCGGTAAAACCCGCTACCCAAAACACCATTGCCGCAGCAAAAGGGCCCCAGCCGTAAGGCAGATAGAAAACAACGACAAATACTGGGATAAGGAAAAGTCGTAATAAAGACAAAATATTAGGAATATTCAAACGCATATTTATAGGCTCTTATCGATTGCGCGGTTATGTTGCGTTATTTTTCTTATTGTTTCAATGCTTGATAAATGTTTTCAGCTAAAGAATGGCTAATACCGGGCACTTTGGCGATTTCTTCAACAGTGGCTCTTTTTAGCTCTTGCAGCCCTCCCATATATTTCAGCAGTGCTTGCCGGCGTTTAGGCCCAACCCCTTCTATGCCTTCCAATGTACTGGTACGCCGTGTTTTACCTCGTTTGGCTCTATGCCCAGCAATGGCGTGATTATGACTTTCATCGCGAATATGCTGAATCAAATGCAAAGCTGGCGCATCACTTGGCAGGTTAAATTCATCTCCATCGGTTGTAATCAACGTTTCTAGCCCCGGTTTGCGGGTAACGCCTTTGGCGATACCAATCATCACCGGTCTTTTCGGCCAATCTTGCCAATGGCTAGAGATGATCTGCAAAGCTCGATTCAATTGCCCTTTACCACCATCAATGAAAATAACATCGGGGATTTTTTCCACGTCAAGCTGCTTGGAATACCGCTTATCTAACACTTGTCCCATTGCAGCGTAATCATCCCCACCAGTAATTCCCGTGATGTTATAACGGCGGTATTCTGGTTTAACAGGCCCTTCTTGGTTAAATACCACGCATGAGGCGATCGTGCTCTCTCCCATGGTGTGCGAAATATCAAAACACTCCATACGCTCTATGCTATCCAACCCTAAAACAGCTTGAAGTGCTTTAAAGCGCTGGTTGATCGTCATTCTATGGTTAATTTTAGCCGTTATTGCGCTCAATGCATTGGTATTAGCCAATTTTAAATATTGAGCACGCACACCTGTTGGGCTGATGTGGAAAGAAACTTTACGCCCGACCAGGCTCTGTAAGGCTTCTTGCAGCGGCTTTTCATCCTCTAGCAGACCCGCATTTAAGATCACTCGACTTGGGATCGTACGCGCTTCATTGTGACTTAAATAATACTGTCCTAAAAAGCCATCAAACACCTCTTCTTGAGTCGTGTTAGCCGGAATTTTAGGAAAATGGCTACGACTACCCAATATTTTACCTTGGCGGATCATCAAAATATGGATGCAAGCGATGCCATTTTCTTGGGCAAATCCCAATACATCCATGTCATCCATCGTCTCTTCAGAAACAAACTGTTGTTCTTGGACTCTTCGAATGGCTTGGATCTGGTCTCTAAATTTAGCGGCATTTTCAAACTGCAGTGCTTGGCTGGCTTGTTCCATTTTTTGCACTAATGTTTCAAGTACTTGGTTATCTTTGCCTTGCAAAAACAATCGAACATAATTAACCAATTCAGCATACTCTTCATCTGCAATGATATGACTCACACAAGGTGCAGCGCAGCGGCCAATTTGATACATCAGGCAAGGACGAGTCCGGTTGCTATAGACGGTATCTTCACATTGTCTTACCGGAAATATTTTTTGGATGAGGTGTAACGACTCTCGAACCGCACCAGAATCAGGGTATGGACCAAAATACTCACCTTTGCGCTTTTTCGCGCCACGGTGCAACGACAAACGAGGGTGCTTATGCCCACTAATAAAAATATACGGGTAAGATTTATCGTCTCGCAGCAGCACATTGTATTTAGGCAAATATTGCTTGATGTAATTGTGTTCAAGGATCAACGCTTCCGTTTCTGTGTGAGTAACGGTGACATCAATTTTATCGATATGGCTGACTAACGCGCGCGTTTTCTCACTGTCGATTGTTTTTCGAAAGTAACTAGAAAGGCGTTTTTTGAGGTCTTTGGCTTTGCCAACATAGATGATATCAGCCTCGGCGTTATACATTCGATAAACGCCGGGCTGATGGGTAACGGTTTTAAGAAAAGCGACCGAGTCGAACAAAGAAGTCACTAAAGCGTCTCGGTGTCTAACATTCCGTGTCGAATAGCTAAATGGGTCAGTTCAACATCACCGCTGATCGCTAACTTACTAAACAGTCGATAGCGATAGCTATTTACTGTTTTGGGGCTAAGACTAAGTTGCTCGGAAATATCCGTCACTTTTTGCCCTTTGGTAATCATCATCATAATCTGCAGCTCTCTTTCCGAGAGATCAGCAAATGGATTGTCAGAAGCTGGCGAGAATTGGCTTAATGCCATTTGCTGTGCGATTTCAGGCGAGATATAACGCTGCCCGCTATTCACAATGCGAATCGCGTTGACCATTTCATCTGGACCTGCACCTTTGGTTAAATAACCCGCGGCTCCAGCTTGCATCACTTTGGTCGGAAATGGATTTTCCGTATGAACCGTTAACACGATGATTTTCACATCTGGATTAAAGCGCAGAATTTTTTTTGTCGCTTCCAAACCGCCGATACCAGGCATGTTCATATCCATTAAAACAACGTCGACATGATTAGTGCGACACCATTTTACTGCTTCTTCACCGCTGTCAGCTTCCCCTACTACGTTCATTCCACGGACGTCTTCAATAATACGTCGTATCCCTGTGCGAACCAGCTCGTGATCATCTACAAGGAAAACACTTATCAAACTTGTATCTCCACACTCATCTATTGGCTCTGCACCCACTGAATCGTGGATAGCAGCATCGCGGCCCACATTAATTAGCTCACAATTAGAAATTAACTCACAATCGGGTAATTAACTTAACATTGGTTTTTACTCACACTGAATATGTGCTCAAACCCCAAATTTGGCAAGTACTTATTTGTTCGGCTAATCATCCAATGAGAATCCATTAACAAATCAAAAGCTTAATTATATTAGCAGAGATGCCGCACGACTTTTACATGATTTTTTGCCAAATTTGAACCTAAACATAAAAATGCAACCAGCCTCATAAAAATACAAAACCAAAACAAATCATAAAGTTAAAATGCATACACCATGCCAATTAACGGTTATTTGATCTCCATCGCCCGCTTACTCACCTCACTGAAATTCGTTATTTACCTCGTAGCTCTGATATGATGCCCTCCCCCAAGGTTACGACTATTTGGATTTATTACGCTTGGTTATTCAACACGGTTTTTTACTTACTCGCCATGCAAGAGACCTTCATGGCTCGACTCATATTGAGTTGTGGTTGAGTACGCCTCAAGGTCCAACCCAACTGGTTATCCGTGGTGAAAAACCCGTTTTCTTCATACCACAGAAAGATGTACCACAAGCGCAAAAATTAGCGTTAGAGCGGCAGCTCTCTATCGAATTAAAAACATTGGATTTGGAAGATTTTGAACATAACCTCCTAGCGGGTTGTTATTGTCAAACGATTCAAACGCATGCTGAGTTTTCGGCACTACTAAAGCAACATCATATTCTGACGTTAGAAGATGATATTAAGCTTGCCGACCGCTTTCTTATGGAGCGTTTTCTTAAAGGCAGCATTGAATTCACTGGACGGCTTACCCAGACGTTTTCCCACTCAAAAATAGAACAGGCGAAATGTCGACCGGGCAACTATCTTCCTCATCTGAAAGTGGTTTCGCTGGATTTAGAGTGTTCTGAAAAAGGCATTCTCTACTCGATTGGTTTTGATAGCCCAATGGACAGCCGCGTCATCATGATTGGTGAGCCCGAACCTTGCGATACCCCAATTCAATGGGTGAAAGATGAATACGCATTGCTCAACGCTCTCATCGATTGGTTCACTGAGTTCGACCCTGATGTAGTAATTGGCTGGAGCGTGATTGATTTTGATTTTCGCTTACTCCATAAAAGAGCCGAGTGGCATAAGTTAAGACTTGCGATTGGTCGCGGCAAACAGCACAGTTTTTTTCGTAGTTCAAACCAGAGTCAGCAAGGGTTTATTACCATTCCCGGGCGAGTAGTGTTGGATGGAATTGATACATTAAAAACAGCCACTTACCAATTTCGTTCTTGGTCATTGGAATCAGTATCAAGGGAGCTATTAGGCGAAGGAAAAGCGATTCACAACGCCCATGATCGGATGGATGAAATCAACCGTATGTTTAAAAAAGACAAACCTTCACTGGCGAAATACAACCTGCAAGATTGTGTGTTAGTGAATAAAATCTTTGAACATACCCATTTGCTGGATTTCGCCATTGAACGTTCCCGTCTCACGGGTGTAGAGCTAGATCGCGTCGGCGGTTCTGTCGCCGCCTTTACCAATCTCTATTTACCTCAATTGCATCGCGCGGGTTACATCGCGCCTAACTTACACTCCGAAAATTGGGTCGCAAGCCCCGGAGGCTATGTGATGGACTCCATCCCTAACCTCTACGACTCTGTATTACTTCTTGATTTTAAAAGCTTATATCCCTCGATCATTCGTTCATTTTTAATTGACCCACTTGGCTTGATTGAAGGGCTAAAAATTCCACTTGGTAAAGAGGATAACCAAGCAGTAACGGGATTTCGTGGCGGTCAATTTCACCGCACCAAACATTTTCTTCCAGAAATGATCGAGAAATTATGGGCTGCGCGTGATGTGGCGAAAAAGAACAATAACAAAGCCTTTTCACAAGCGATAAAAATCATCATGAACTCTTTCTACGGGGTGCTTGGATCGTCAGGTTGTCGTTTTTTTGATACTCGCTTGGCGTCCAGTATTACCATGCGCGGACACGAGATCATGAAGCAAACTAAAAAGTTAATTGAGGCGCAAGGCTATCAGGTGATTTATGGTGATACCGACTCAACCTTTGTCTCTTTAGGTGGTCAATATTCACAGCAGCAAGCGGATCGCGTAGGAAAACAACTGGTTGAACACATCAATCAATGGTGGACGACCCACTTGCGTGAAGAGTACCGATTGGAATCGATGCTGGAATTGGAATACGAGACCCACTACCGAAAGTTTCTGATGCCAACCATCCGAGGTTCAGAAACGGGGTCAAAAAAACGCTATGCGGGATTGATCGGTGAAGGCGAAAACGAGCGACTAATTTTTAAAGGGCTTGAGAGTGCAAGAACGGACTGGACTCCGCTCGCACAACGCTTTCAGCACCAACTTTATTCGATGATTTTTAATGGTGAAGACCCTGCGGCGTTTATTCGTGAAATCGTTGAGCAAACTCAAACCGGTCAACTCGACCATGAGCTCGTGTACCAAAAACGGTTGCGTCGCAAGCTACATGAATACCAAAAAAACGTACCACCACAAGTAAGAGCCGCACGACTTGCTGATACGATAAACCAGCAGTTAGGCCGACCATTGCAATACCAAAATCGAGGTCGTATCGAATACCTCATCACACTGAATGGCCCTGAGCCTAAAGAGTATTTAAAAAGTCCTATCGATTATCAGCACTATATCGATAAACAATTGCAGCCAGTCGCAGAAGCCATTTTGCCTTTTGTTGGCTTGAATTTCGAACAGCTCAGCCAGCCACAACTTGGGCTATTTTAAGAAGCACGACGACCTAGCCAGCGGTTAACCAATCCGAAACTCTGTTTTTTGATACTGCTTTGCAAGCCATTGCCCATAACTGTCTAGAATTCCAATCACTGAGCGTTTGGCGATCACTCGTCCAGAGAGCAAAATACCCAATCTCTCAATGTCGATTTTTTTCTCCGGGTGATAACGTAAAAACTGCTGCCCGCATTCGATAGGATCATCAAACCAATTTTTGTCACGATACATAATCAAAGAATAACTGGCGCGCAGTAATTTCTTGGCAATGGCTACTTGCGCCTTGCTCTGTTCGCTTTCAGAACTGGTTTTTGCAATTTTATCACGGTAAAAAAAGACCCAATCTGCGATGTCCATATTCCAGTGTTTGGCTATTTCCCAACTGGGTTCGAAATCGCCAAAGCATTCCGCCAGATCATCACCCAAGATGCAAACGCAGCAATGGCGCAACATAAATCCCCACGTAAAAATGCTCTCTAAAGTGGCTACCTCGCTCACGAGTGCAGTTTTGATCGAGACTTCGGTGATATGTGGGAAACTTTTCTGAAATCGCCATTTTATCGTATTCAGCAGAGTTGCTCGTTGCTCGGAGAAATCACGGTGCGTCACCAACACTACATCCAAATTGGAGCGCCCATAACGCGCAGTTCTGCGCGCCACACTGCCATAAAGGTAAAGACTATGTAGATTGTCACCTAACCCGGCACGCAGAAACTTGATGAGATCATCGATAGCCGCTTGATATTCAGCCTGAAAGGGTTGTTTTGGGTCAATAACCGATAAATACATAGCAAAAAGCGTTAGTTAATTTAAGAAAAAGTACACGCGGTCATGTTCTACTATGCAAAGCAATCAATCAAGATATTCCTTTTCGAAAACGGCAAGGTATAATGCGCCGAAACTAAGTATGAAGGAAAAATTCCATGCCAAAGGCGAATGAATTAAAAAAAGGGTTTGCTATTATTTCTGGTGGCAAGACGCTATTGATCAAAGATATCGAAGTGACCACTCCTGGTGGCCGCGGTGGTTCTAAAATCTACAAACTACGTTGTACTGATTTGAACACTGGCGCTCGCGTTGATGAGCGTTTAAAAGCCGATGACTTTGTCGACACCGTTGACATGAACCGCCGTGCGGTTTCGTTTTCTTATGTTGATGGCGATGAGTACATCTTCATGGATAACGAAGACTACACTCAATTTACGTTTAAACAGGCGGATATCGAAGATGAGCTACTGTTCATCACTGAAGAAATCCAAGGTATGTATGTGGTTGTCGTTGACGGTGTTGCGGTAGCACTGGATGTCCCTTCATCTGTTGAGCTTGTGATTGAAGAGACTGATCCTTCCATCAAAGGTGCTTCAGCTTCTGCGCGTTCAAAACCAGCACGTTTAAGCACTGGTCTTGTTGTGCAGGTTCCTGAATATGTCGCAACTGGCGACCGTATTATTATCAACACCGCTGAACGCAAATACATGAGCCGAGCATAATAATGTCTGATTTGATTTCTTACGACGATGCCATTGATGCGGCTTACGACATCTTTCTTGAAATGGCACCCGATAATCTAGAACCTGTTGATGTCATCCTGTTTACGGCACAATTTGAAGACCGTGGCGCGGCTGAACTGGTTGAGGTAGGTGATGATTGGGTTCAACACGTGGGTTTTGACGTCGATAAGGAAGCTTACGCGGAAGTATTGATCGGTCTTGTCAATGAAGAGGACGACGTACTAGACGATGTGTTTGCAAGAATGCTCGTCAGCCGCGACCCAGACCAAAAGTTCTGCCACATTCTGTGGAAGCGTGACTAACCTCATTACTGTTGCTGCGTTTTATAATGAAATCGTCGTGACACTGTCTTGAGGCAAACAGCAATAACGCCAATCGTGATTGATTGGCGTTATTATTTTTAAGCGTGATCTTTTTCCAGAGCTTTTTCTTCAACCAGTTGATAGTGAATGACATACAACTGTTCAATATTGGGATAAATGTCTTGAATCACCTCTTTCAGTGTCGTGAGTGACATATTTTCTTGCTCTGCATGGTAGTGGCTTAATTCGCTAAATAGGATCGGTTCAACCTTATTGATTAACAAGCGGCAGAACTTTCGTCCCTCTTCCAACGTACTCACCTCGACAATAGAGCCAACTTGGTAGTGCTTTTCGCTCTCATCACGAATGGTGATCACTTTCTTTTTCGCCAAAATATCCGCTTCAAAACGAGCGAAAAAAGTCATTTCTGTTGGAGCTGTCATCGCATTTTCTCTTTATTATTTAAACCACAAGTTACCATTTACAACACAGGTTACTATTTACAACACAAGTTACGGCGCCATCTTACCGTGACACTGACCCTTTGTCGTCGATAGCTGCTTCACCAATTCACAGTTTTGGCCGATGATGATCGCAAAGCCTTATCTAAATATTGCATTTCCCAGCGACTTCGTTAATTATTTGTATATTCAAATAAAACTCATCATGCCCATGTCAAGCTCACCACTTTATAGACAAATAAAACAATTTATTTTAGATAACATTGAATCCGGACACTGGCCTGTCGGCCAACGCATAAGCACCGAGCTAGAACTGACTGAGCAATTTAATGTGAGTCGGATGACGGTGAATAAAGCGATACGGGATCTGGTAGCTGATGGAAAACTGCAACGCCGACCAAGGCTAGGTACTTTTGTTTGCGCTGTAGAAGACAAAGCGGAATCACCGCTACTTGATATTCGTAATATTGCTGATGAGGTCGCTAGCCGAGGGAAGCAATATCGCAGTAAAGTCTTAAAGCAACTTGCGTTAACAGCAGATGAAAGTGTCGCTATCAAACTCGGCGTCATGCTAGGATCTTCTGTTTTTTATAGTGAAATCATTCACTTTGCTAATGATACTCCGATACAACTGGAAGTGCGTTGGGTCAATAGCCGCTACGCGCCCCACTATCTTGAACAAAACTTCTCGTTCATGACGCCCAATCAATATCTTTCACAAAACTGCCCATTGAGTGCAATTGAGCACACTGTTGAAGCCATTATTGCCGAGCATCACATCAAACAATTGTTGCAACTGGCCGTCAATGAACCCTGTTTACTACTTAATCGCCGTACCTGGAGTGGCGATAAGTTAGTCAGCTCTGCACTGCTTTATCACCCGGGTTCGAAATACAAATTAACCTCTAAAGTGATGCTCGACTAACGCTACACATTTCAACATTCGATCACACTTTTGCAACATTCATCTTGCACCGCCTGCGCTTTTACCTTATTTATTTGTATATACATTTAAATCAGCAGCGCACTAAGCGATAACGGTGACAATAAAGATGGATCTAATACTGACCAACGCGTGTATCGTCAGCATGGAACAAGGAGAGCTTGGCTATCAGCCTAGCTCTCCTAAAACTGTGGTGATAAAAGCGGGCAAAATTGACGCCTACTTTGATAGCCACATTCCCATCGCCGCCGCGCCAGAACACAAAGTCATAGATTGCCAAGGCAAGCTTATCACTCCGGGGTTAATAGATTGCCATACTCACCTTATCTATGCTGGTAACCGCGCCAATGAGTTTGAAATGCGCTTGCAAGGTGTTCCCTACCCAGAGATCGCCAAGCAAGGCGGCGGTATTTTATCAACCGTCCACGCCACCCGCACCGCATCCATTGACCAATTGGTTGAGTTGGCACTACCAAGGTTAGAGGGGTTGCTGCGTTCCGGTGTCACATCCGTTGAGATCAAATCGGGCTACGGTTTAACGCTCCATGATGAGATAAAAATGCTCAAAGCGGCTAAGCACCTTGAGGATCATCGCCGCATTAAAGTCGTCACAACACTGCTCGCCGCTCACGCCATTCCACCAGAATATCAACACCGAACAGACGATTATGTTGAGCATATTTGTCAGGAAATCATCCCTCTGGTGGCCGAACAAAAACTCGCTTCGAGCGTCGATGTGTTTTGTGAATCGATTGGTTTTACGCTGGCACAAACAGAAAAAGTGTTCCAAGCCGCAATTGCGCATGGGCTGCAAGTGAAAGGTCATACCGAGCAATTATCAAACCTAGGGGGAAGCGCTTTAACCGCCCATTACCAAGGTTTGTCTGCCGATCATATCGAATATTTAGATGAGCAAGGTGTGTTTGCACTCGCCCGTTCCAATACCGTGGCAACCTTGCTGCCCGGTGCTTTTTATTTCTTACGTGAAACCCAACGCCCACCGATTGATTTACTGCGTCAGCATAATATTCCAATGGCCATCGCAAGTGATTTCAACCCCGGTACATCGCCGTTTGCTGACCTCATTCTTATTATGAATATGGCGTGCACACTGTTTGGCTTAACCCCCCAAGAAGCCTTACGAGGTGTGACTCAACATGCTGCGCAAGCGTTAGGTTTTGCTGATTCTCGCGGCAAAATTGCCACTGGCTATGATGCCGACCTCGCCATTTGGAATATTAGCCACCCAGCCGATTTAAGTTACCAAGTAGGCGTACCGCGTTTGCATGCACGGGTAGTTGACGGAGCATTGACCTATGAATAACCCTACCTTTAGCAACACTCAGCACAGCTTCGAGTGGCAAGGCCGTCACGATGCCGAAGATGGCGAGTTAGGTACACGCGTTCATCATCAAACTCAACGTTGCACCGTCAATACGCTACCAATTCAACAAAACCAAGATGAGAAAGCCATTGCCATTATCGGTTTTGAATGCGATGCAGGGGTGGCCCGCAACAAAGGGCGCATTGGCGCAAAACAGGCCCCCGATGCCATTCGCCAAGCGCTGGCCAACATGGCTTGGCATAAGCACTCTCGCTTTTTTGATCTGGGCAATATTCGTTGTATTGATGATGAGCTTGAGCAGGCTCAGCAACAGTGCGCTGATGTGATTGCCCATACGCTTAAACAAACGCCCGTTATCGTACTGGGTGGCGGTCATGAAGTCGCTTGGGCCACGTTTCAAGGCGCAGCGCAATATCTGAGTCAACAAGCCATCAGCCAACCACGGATTGGGATCATCAATTTTGACGCACATTTCGATTTACGTGCTTTTGAGTCAGAGATCGCTTCGGTGCGACCTAGCTCCGGCACCCCTTTTAATCAAATCCATCAATGGTGCGAGCAAAACCAATGGCCATTTCATTACGCTTGCTTAGGTGTGAGCCGAGCAAGTAATACGGCGGCACTGTTTCAACGAGCTGATGAACTGGGCGTTTGGTATATGCAAGATAATCAGTTTTCAGCACTAAGCCCGATTGATCATCTGCGTGAACTGCAACACTTCATTGACCAGTGTGACTATCTCTATTTGACGATTGACTTAGATGTCTTTCCAGCTGCAACGGCGCCGGGAGTCAGCGCCCCAGCAGCACGTGGCGTAAGTTATGAAGCGCTTGCCCCTTATTTTGACAAAATTTTCTACCACAAAAATAAGCTGTTAATTGCCGACATTGCCGAATACAACCCGCAATTTGACCAAGACAATCAAACTGCTCGCCTCGCGGCAAGGTTGTGTTGGGATATCGCCAATGCCATGACCGACGATTAATCGCTACACCTCACTTAACCCGATACTGGCACCATAACAACAATAGCGCCACATTGTGAAACACAAGGAGTCTCAACATGACGCAACCCCATACTCAAGAGCAACGTCTTGATACTACGCGCACCATTCGCGCCCCTCACGGTACAACACTTCGAGCCAAATCGTGGTTAACCGAAGCGCCACTGCGCATGCTCATGAACAACCTTGACCCAGACGTTGCAGAGCACCCACATGCACTTGTGGTGTATGGTGGCATTGGCCGCGCGGCCCGAAATTGGCCGTGCTTTGATAAAATTGTTGAAGTGCTTGAACGCCTTGAAGAGGATCAAACGCTCTTGGTTCAATCAGGCAAACCTGTCGGTGTTTTCCCGACGCACAAAAATGCACCACGTGTGCTAATTGCCAACTCAAACCTTGTACCACATTGGGCCAACTGGGAGCACTTTAATGAGCTCGATAAGCAAGGTTTGATGATGTACGGTCAAATGACGGCTGGCTCATGGATCTACATCGGCTCACAAGGCATTGTACAAGGTACTTACGAAACCTTCGTCGCCATCGCTAAACAGCATTTTGCTGGTAGCGCAAAAGGCCGCTGGGTGTTAACTGGCGGCTTAGGTGGCATGGGCGGCGCTCAGCCATTAGCGGCAACCATGGCTGGGTTTTCCATGATTGCGGTCGAGTGTGATGAATCGCGCATCGACTACCGCTTACGCACTGGTTATGTCGATAAAAAAGCCACCAGTTTAGATGAAGCCTTGGCGATGATCGATAGCTCGGATACACCGATTTCTATCGGTTTGTTAGGTAATGCCGCCGATATTTTTCCACAGCTAGTTGAGCGTAATATCACCCCCGATGTGGTGACAGACCAAACCTCGGCCCATGACCCACTCAATGGTTATTTACCCTTAAATTGGAGCATGGAACACGCCGCTCAAATACGCACTCAAGATGAAAGCCAGGTGGTCAAGGCGGCCAAAGCATCGATGGCGGTCCAAGTTCAAGCGATGTTAACGCTGCAAAAACGCGGCGCTGCCACACTCGACTACGGCAACAATATCCGCCAAATGGCTCTCGAAGAAGGAGTGGCGAACGCTTTTGACTTCCCAGGATTCGTGCCAGCCTACATTCGCCCACTGTTTTGTGAGGGGATTGGACCTTTTCGCTGGGTCGCCCTGTCTGGCGATCCCGAAGACATTTATAAAACCGACCAAAAAGTGAAAGAGTTAATCCCTGATAACCCCCATCTACATAACTGGCTAGACATGGCGCGCGAACGCATTCAATTCCAAGGCCTACCAGCTCGCATCTGTTGGGTGGGTTTGAAAGATCGCGAACGTTTAGGCCAAGCCTTTAACGCGATGGTGAAAAGTGGCGAGTTAAAAGCGCCAGTCGTGATTGGTCGCGACCATTTAGATTCCGGCTCGGTAGCAAGCCCAAACCGTGAAACTGAAGGTATGCTAGATGGCTCAGACGCTGTTTCCGATTGGCCGCTGCTCAACGCACTGCTCAATACAGCCGGTGGCGCAACTTGGGTGTCACTTCATCACGGCGGTGGCGTAGGTATGGGCTTTTCTCAGCACTCTGGCATGGTGATCTGCTGTGATGGTTCAGATGACGCAGCCCAACGCATTGCACGTGTTTTGCATAACGACCCAGCTACAGGTGTCATGCGCCATGCTGATGCAGGCTATGACATTGCGAAACGCTGCGCTAAAGAACAAAAGCTCGACCTGCCAATGCTCAACCATGAACTCGCGCAACTGAAGTAAGGACAAAAAACATGTTAAATCTTGTTATTAAACCGGGCCAATTGAGCTTAAAAGCACTGCGTCAAGTAAGCCGAAAGCCGGTCACCGTATCACTCGACTCCAGCGCGATAGCGGGTATTGAAGCAAGCACACAAGTCGTTGAGCAAGTGATTGCCGAAAATCGTACTGTTTATGGTATCAACACGGGGTTTGGCCTACTTGCCAATACTAAAATTGCCCCTGAAGATTTAGAAACCTTGCAGCGCAGCATCGTGCTTTCACACGCTGCAGGCATTGGTAAATTCATGGCGGATGAAACCGTTCGCTTGATGATGGTACTCAAAATTAATAGCCTTTCCCGTGGGTATTCTGGTATTCGACTTGAGGTGATCAACGCCTTGATGGCGTTAGTTAATCACCAAGTCTACCCCTGTGTTCCGCAAAAAGGATCGGTTGGTGCATCGGGCGATTTGGCACCTTTAGCACACATGAGTACGGTACTGCTCGGCGAAGGACAAGCTCGCCACAACGGCGAAATCATCTCTGGGCTGGACGCGTTGAAAATCGCAGGGCTAACTCCTATTACTTTAGCGCCAAAAGAGGGGCTCGCGCTGCTCAATGGCACACAAGCTTCTACCGCATTTGCACTAGAGGGGTTATTTGCCGCAGAAGACTTATTTGCCTCCGCCATTGTGTGTGGTTCGATGTCGGTCGAAGCGGCGCTGGGCAGTCGCCGCCCGTTTGATCCGCGCATTCATCGCGTTCGCGGCCATCGCGCGCAAATGGATGCCGCCAGCGCTTATCGCCATGTACTTGACAGCCGCAGCGAAATTGGTGAATCCCACACCGCATGTGAAAAAGTGCAAGATCCGTATTCACTGCGTTGCCAACCACAAGTGATGGGCGCGTGCTTACAGCAAATTCGCAATTCGGCTGAAACGCTAGAAGTGGAAGCCAATGCCGTTTCCGACAACCCTCTGGTGTTTGCAGACGATGGCGACATCATCTCTGGCGGTAATTTCCATGCAGAGCCCGTCGCGATGGCTGCGGATAATTTGGCGCTAGCAATTGCCGAAATCGGCAGTTTGTCAGAACGACGCATGGCACTTTTGATTGACAGCGCGCTCAGCAAGCTTCCGCCATTTTTAGTGGACAACGGTGGCGTTAACTCTGGCTTTATGATTGCGCAAGTGACGGCGGCAGCGCTAGCCAGTGAAAATAAAACGCTCGCCCATCCAGCTTCGGTAGACAGCTTACCCACTTCGGCCAACCAAGAAGATCACGTGTCGATGGCAACGTTTGCTGGTCGTCGTCTGCGTGATATGAGCGAAAACACGCGTGGTATTTTAGCGGTCGAGTATCTTTCTGCCGCGCAGGGACTCGATTTCAGAGCGCCCAATAAATCCTCCGCATTAGTCGAAGAAGCGAAACAAATCCTGCGTAAAAAAGTTTCGTTTTACGATAAGGATCGCTACTTCTCGCCAGACATTGAACAAGCCAATACCTTGTTAGAACTGGCGGTACATAACTCGCTCATGCCGGAAAATCTTCTCCCTAGCTTATAATGTTACGCTATTGAGCCTCGCTCTCTGTGAGGCTCTTTTTACTGATTGGACCATTCATCGAGTGGAGTTGACTTATAATCGCGTCAGTTTTGGCTATACAGCGTGCATTATGTCTCTTACATCTTATTTCTCTCATCAAGATCAAAAATTCCAGTTCACTCGCCAACAAGCGAGTCACTTTGCTAAAAAAGTGGCGGGAGATTTCAACCCAATCCACGACGAAGACAGCAAGCGTTTCTGTGTTCCGGGCGATTTGCTCTTTGCAGTATTGCTACAAAAAGAAGGCATTAGCCAAAAGATGCGTTTTGATTTTTCAGGCATGGTCAGCGATGGTATTGCACTGCACATTGAAAATAAGTGCATGAAAGAGAGCGCTCTTGTCGATACTGCGGGCAAAGAGTATCTACACATGAGCCGTGAAGGCCAAGTAAGCCACAACACCGCATTTATCGAACACGTTGTGACGAACTATGTGCAGTTTTCTGGTATGAACTTCCCGCACATCATGGTGCCATTGATGGAAGAAGCGCAAATGATGATTAACTGCCAGCGCCCATTAGTCATCTATGAAAGCATGGAAGTGGAATTTGAACGTTTAGACCTCACTTCACCTGAAGTTGAGTTTTCTGGTGCGACGTTTGATGTTGACGGTAAACGTGGCATTGTCACGCTTAACTTTGCCTTTAAAGAAAACGGTCAAATCGTAGGGAAAGGGGTAAAGCGCATGGTAGCTAGTGGCCTGAAACCTTATGACCAAGAAGCAGTCGATGACTTAGTTAATCGCTTCAATGAACGTAAAGAGATGTTTTTAGCTCAATTTTCAAAAGCAGCCTAACCGTATTCTTTTTACTATGATTTGAGCTCTTTTGCTCATTATCTAGAACCATATTTGTTGTCTAGAACCATGTTCGTTGTATAGATTATCGCCCCGCTATTCTTGCGGGGCTTTTGATTTCGGATGCCTTACGACATTCAACTATATCCAGCGCCTGACACGCTGCTTGTAATCGACATACTCTTCGCCAAAACGCGCTTCCAGCACTCGCTCTTCTGGATAAATCTGAAAACGATTCATAAACCACACAAATAAAAATGCGACCACGAGGCTCAACCCATTGTGTTGCCAATAAGCCACGCCAAACAACAGGAAAAAGAGCCCCAGATACATCGGATTACGCGAATAGCGGTAGATACCGCTATCCACAATACACGATGTCGTTTCTGGTTTGGTTGGATTGACCGTAGTTTTCTTGCGACGAAATTCGTAAATCCCCAGTAAACCAACGATGCCAGATAAAACAAAGCAAATCGCAAAGACCACTCGAGGCAGAGGTAAAGCGAGGCTTACAAACTCAAAACTGTATGAGATACGATGCATCAACAGTAGCGCCACAATAAATATCGCCACTGGGGGTATTTTCAGTTCAAATTTTTCCATGCTGCTCCACCTGACTGTGCTTCGCTCCAAACCAATATCGACAGTATAGTAAAAAGCCCAGTAAGGTCTGGGCTTAGGGTTTACAACAATGCCAGTAAAGCTTGTAACGGATGCTTTGGTTTTACCTGTTCAAATCGTTTCACTTGACTACGGCAGGAATACCCTGTGATCAAGCAACGCTCTTTGGGCAGTTTTTCTAAACTTGGCTTCCAGCTTAAACCATAAATATCTTTCGACATCTCCAGCTTATCCTTTTCGTGGCCAAAGGTTCCAGCCATGCCACAACAACCAACTGGCACCGTTTTTAACTGAGAACCAAAATGGCTAAATATCGCACCCCACTCTTTTTCTGCATTCGGTAGTTTGGTCTTTTCCGTGCAATGAGCAAACAGATACCAAGGCGCGTCACTGTGGTTTTGGTGATGGTTAAACTCCGACAAACGTGGCAACAGCCACTCATGAACGGTCAACACATCAAACTCACCACGCTTATCGCCAAGAATTTCGTTGTACTCATCACGGTAGCAAAGCACTAACGCTGGATCGACACCGACCATTGGAATATTGAGATCAGCCACTTGTGACAAAAACGCAGCGGTGTTTTTCGCGGTAGCTGTGAATTGCTTTAAAAATCCTTTGATATGCTGCGCTTTACCATTGGGTTTGAATGGCAACAGTATCGGATTTTTGCCTAATTTGATCAGCAATTGTACGAAATCTTCAACCACCTCAGCATCATAATAACTGGTGAATGGGTCTTGAACGATAATCACATGTTCAGCGCGATCTTGCTGTGACAGCCCAGCGAGGCGCTGCATATCGAATTTCACCACTTGGCCTGCGACACGCTTTGCCAACGTCGGTACCGAAAGCAGGGGCGCATCAACGTAACCAACGGTTGAAGCGGTGAGGCTTTGTACCCATTTTTGAGCCAATACCCCGTTCACCACTTGCGGAGCCTTTGCCATGACCGGCAAAAGCGTTTCAATATTCGCGACGAGATAATCCTTAGCCGGACGCTGATAACGTGAGTAGTAGATATTTAAAAAACGAGAGCGAAAACTCGGCACATCCACTTTGATTGGACATTGGCTGGCACACGCTTTACACGCCAAGCAGCCGTTCATCGCTTCATACACTTCATGTGAAAAATCGTACTCACGCGATTTATTGAAAGAGTTACGCACGCGATCAATCATGGTTTTGATGGTTGGGTTTGACTCCAACACTTGCTTCTCTAGGTCGAGAATATCCACACCCTGCTCGGTAAGTTGGCGTAACCATTCACGCACCAAACCGGCACGGCCTTTCGGTGAGTGACGACGATCCGCCGTGACTTTCATCGACGGGCACATCGGCGAACTGGTGTCATAGTTAAAGCATAAACCGTTACCATTACACTCCATCGCCTGTTTGAAACTGTCACGGACCTTCACATCGATTTGACGATCAAAATAGCCGCGTTTGGTGTCCGTGACTTTGACCAATTCAAAATTGGTCTCAAGTGGCGTACATATTTTGCCGGGGTTCATTTTATTGTGCGGGTCAAAGGCGGCTTTAACGCGTCGTAATTCAGTAAATAGCTCCTCACCAAAAAACGCGGGGCCATATTCGGAGCGATAACCTTTGCCATGTTCGCCCCACATTAAACCGCCATATTTTGCCACCAGCTTGACTACCTCATCAGACACTTCATGCATCAGAAGCTCTTGCTGTGGGTCACACAAATCCAAAGCAGGACGCACATGCAGCACGCCGGCATCCACGTGGCCAAACATGCCATAACTGAGATTTTTACTATCCAGCAAGGTACGGAATTCGCTAATAAAATCAGCCAAGTGTTGAGGAGGAACACAAGTATCTTCAGCAAAAGCAACGGGTTTAGCCTTGCCTTTGGCCGCCCCTAATAACCCCACCGCTTTTTTGCGCATGTTGTAAATCAGGTTAATGCTCGCCAAATCACTACACACTTGATAGCCAATGATGCCCGCTTGTTCTTGCTCAAGCATCTGATCAAGACGCTGCGTCAATGAAGCGACCTGCGCGGCGACCTCTTGCTCGCTTTGGCCTGCGTATTCGACCATGTTGATGCCTTGCATCTCTTTGCCCGGAACATCCGCTAATAACTCGCTGACGCTATGCCAAACAATATCTTGCTTAGCTAAATTTAATACTTTGGAATCGACGGTTTCAACCGATAACGCATTGGCCGCTACCATTAAAGGAGCATTACGCAATGCCGAATCAAAGCTGTTGTACTTCACATTGACTAAGGTGCGAGCTTGGGGGATAGGCGTCAGATTCAAGGTTGCTTCTGTGATGAAGACCAAAGAGCCTTCTGCACCACAAAGTACCCGAGTGAGATTAAAGTGATCACGTTCTTCATCAAGCGCATTTTTAAGATCGTAGCCCGTCAGAAAGCGGTTAAGAGGTGGAAATTTCGCCACAATTTGTTCGCGCTTGTCACGGCATACCGCTTCGGTCACTTGCAAAGCGTTTGCAGCAAAAGTACCACTTTCAGGCAAGCCTAATGAGAGATCCGATTCAAGTACCGAGCCATCGGCAAAAACGGCTTGCAGAGACAAGACATGATCCGACGTTTTGCCATATTTTAAAGAGCCCTGCCCTGACGCATCGGTATTGATCATGCCACCAAGTGTGGCTCGGTTACTGGTCGAAAGATCCGGTGAGAAAAAATAACCTAATGGTCTGACCGCATCATTTAATTGGTCTTTCACCACGCCAGCTTGTACTCTTACCCAACCTTCATCAGCATTAATTTCAAGCACTTGGTTCATGTGACGAGATAAATCAACCACAATGCCTTTGGTTAACGACTGGCCATTGGTACCAGTGCCACCACCGCGCGGTGAAAAAGTGACTCTCTCAAACTCTGGTTTTGAGCTAATCTTACCAATAAGTGCTACGTCATGAGTTGATTTGGGATGCACAACGGCTTGAGGCAATTGCTGATAGACACTGTTATCAGTCGCAACAGCAAGTCGGCTAGAGTATTGTGATTCGATATCGCCGCTAAACCCCTCGTTTTCGAGTTGTTGTAAAAAGCTCAAAACGACGGGATCGACGTCCGTTTGGTGATGAAGTCTTGGTAACATTTGCTTCCTGCCCCTACTGCGCTGATCCAATCAGCTGTGGGTTAATGGTTATTTTGATATTAATCTTTGAATTTCGTCACTTTACAACATTTAAAAAGGTGATCAAATCAGAATCTCAATGCAAGAATGAATCTCTCTAAAAAGTCATCAGTACGACATTTTTCCTGTACACAACATTTTAGCTATATATAGTTAATTAACGCTTTATGCTTTATATATTGATATAGAGAGTTAAATACCGCTTTTAAACTGCAATGCACATTACGGATATCAGAATGAAAAAAAACAAGATTGTTACCACTGAAGATATTTTGCTTAAGCTTTGTCAATCAGTGTCAGGAGTGCTCAGTTCTGCAACGGCGACCAACATTGCTTACTCAGCGATGGTACAAAAAATCAACAAAACGTCACTAAAGCCAGATTTCGGCTGTTTCGTTTTGTTTGATGGTGGCTTCTCTGGGCTCGTTGTTATCAACTTTACGGCCAAGGCTGCGCTGGAAATTTACACCAGTTATATGCGCAACATGGGAATGCCAGAAGAAGAGCTGGCCGTGCTGCACACTTCTGACGAGGTGGGCGATGTACTGGGCGAATTGATGAATCAACTCGTAGGCGACTTCACAAATAAAATCCGCAAAGAACTGCAAACCAACATTACCCAAAACCAACCGAAGATGCTGTCACTCAACAAACAGGTAATTTTGTCGGTGGATACTAATTTAGATCGTCCACAAGCACGCCGAGTTACCTTCTCGACAGAAAGTAATAATATTTTCTATCTTGAACTGGCAATGGATAAAACCGAATTCATCCAACTTGAAGAGTTTGAAGTTCAAGAAGATGAAAGCCCTGATTCAATTTTAGAAGCGACTCAGCAAAAACTGTCTGCCAAAGCAAAAAACGACAAGCAAAACAACAGTGATGATGATTTGACTACAGACCTATTGGATGAACTTGGTATTTAAACCACCAACCTCCTCTCGACTCGCTGCCTGATTTTGGGCAGCGATTCTCCACTTCGCTTTCACTTCCCGCATAAAACCGCTAAAATGTCGGACTTTTCTGAAGTTGTAGAATTGTATTTGCGAATTAATGGATAAACAGAAAGCTCTAAAGAAGATCGCTAAATGTCTTGAACTTGGTAATTCCGCGAATGTGAATGAAGCGGCCAATGCCATCAAGATGGCGCATAGCCTGATGCTGAAGTATGGGCTTGATAAAGATGACATCGAATTTATCAAGATGGGCAAAACCCAATCAACCCATTTACTACCCGCATCCATCACCTCATCACTACTACGAGTGATCCGCGGTATCAATACTAAGTTTGGTGTAGAAGCAGTGCTACTCAATCATAAAGGACTCAAACGTGTTGAGTTTATTGGTGAGGCCGATCGCGCTATTTTTGCCGCATTCGCTTTTGATATCATTTACCGAGAAATGAACGAGCACACAGGCCAATTTCGAAATAGTTTCGCGGGCAGTGGCACTTCCAGCATGGAAGTCACACGGCGCGTCAATTCATTCGTTTCGGGTTGGATTGAAGGGGCATTAGAAAAGCTTCCAGTGATCACCGCCGATGATGAATCCAATAACAAAATCAATAATTACATTGATAAAGAGTTTCAAAATATTGACCGTGAAACCTTCAAGCAGCAGCTGCGTGATGCTATGAAAAATATTACCGCGGATTACGAAACTGGGTTAAAAAAAGGCCGTAAAGTATCTGTAAACCGACCGATTGATGGCGCACCTGCTCCAAAACGTCTTAGATAACCATTAATGCGCTATTCTGCTCTGTGCATTCGATAGAAATGCGCTACTATTTGAACAGAAATTAGCCCCACAAAACATGGTGAAAATTTGAGAGTTGTCCTTAGTTTGTGCCTGTTTTTCTCCTCATTAGTACTGGCTTCTCCTGTTGCTGAGCTAACTGCCCAAGCTCAGCAACAAAACTCAAATGCACAATATCAATTGGCGCTGGCTTATCAGCAAGGGGACAAAGTTGCTGTTAACCTAAACAATGCGTTTTATTGGTTTCAGCAAGCGGCGCAGAATGGACACCCCTTAGCCAAATCTAGGCTAGCCAACCTCTATTTAAAGGGACAAGGAACCCCAAAAGACATCCCTCAAGCTCTATTTTGGCTGACAGACTTAGCCACTAGCGGCGATGTGAATGCTCAATTACAACTCGCTAGAACGTACGAAACACTCCCTTCGCCACCCTCAGCGTTAGAATTGTCAGAAATGTGGTATCGCATTGCGGCAAGTAAGAGTAGCCAAGCCGAAGAGGGTTATGCCCGTGTATTGCAAGAAAAATTCAATCAACAACGTGCGAAACAAGTCTCCTCCATCAGCCAATTAGACAGCGCTTTTGACAGCAGCGATGAAGCTGACATGGTGGTCAGCACTGCACCCGTTGAGCACGACTCGACAAGCTCTATCATGACGGATTACTTATCTCTGTTGTTGCTGATGGTACTCCTTTTGATGCTTATCTATCTTTTCCGCTTCTGGAGCCGAAAACGTAAGACCCAGCAACACGATAAAAATAGTCAACACCAGCAAGAAATCGAATCGCAGGCTTTTATGATCAAACAGCAAAAAAGGCAGCTTGAAAGCTTATTCAAAGAGATCAAAAGGCTACAAAACAATCATGTGGCTCAATCTCAGGATCAAAAATTACTATTAGCCTGTGCATTATTTGGCTTTAAACCCAGTGAACTTCCCGATGAAAAAAGCATCAAGCTTCGCTACAAGCAACTGTGCAAAATATACCACCCAGATCTTCAAGGCTCACAAGAAGAAATGAAACGACTCAATGGTGCGTTAAAAATCATCCTGCCTCACGTTAAGTAAATGTTACTTTTAATGCAAAATATTACCGCTCGCGATTAAAACACTCGCTAAAGATAGACAACGCAATCGATCTCCATCTCACTTAAAGTAACAAATAGTTAACTTAATTCTCTTTTATATGGGATAATGCGCCGCGAAAATTACACCTAAATCTTCTAGGTGGGGAGAAAACATGTTTACGATTGAAGGTATTTGCGATTGGTGTAAACAACCAAAGCTATTAATAAAACACGAATATATTGATGGGAAATCGCACCACTCATGTGAAAGTTGCAATGAGTTTGCGCGCATGGATGTCAGGCAGTTTAATATTGCAGAGCAAGCATTTCGAGATCGACAGTCACTGTCACATTAGGCATCAATAGCTATACATGAAAAAGCGCCAAAACGGCGCTTTTTTACTGCCTGTTTTAAAGCACAACCATTTCAACGACCATGACAACTTATCTAATTAGTGACGAGGCACTGTTACTAGGATACTTACATTGATCACAAAACAGGCAACAGCGCTTTATCTTTGAACAATTTGATTGTTTGCTAAAAATATTTATTAATCAATAAATTAAAACAAAATCTAACGAATTCAAGCTTGGTTATGCTGATAAATTCAGCAAAAAAAACTTGATCAGTATCCACAACTCAAATACTGTATACACATACAGCATGTATGAAAGGACAGTATTATGCTTCAAGTAAATTTCGCTTCTCAACTATCAGCTCAGTACCCTTTGGCTAATGCCCATCGCTCAGTCAATACGATTGAACAAGCCATGATGTCAAAGCTTGCTAAGCTATCCCAGCACCAACAGCAGTGGATCTTATTCACCTCTGAATGTCCTCGACCACAGTATGAACAGTTTGCTTCTTTCAATATACATTGCGACAGAGTGATCCACATGAAACCCTCTCAAACGTTATCGGAATTAGAGATTGTGATTAAAGCTATCCGCTCTGGAAATGCCAGTGCGATAATCGCGTCAAATACTATTGAGCCTATCAACCAACACCTACTCAAGCAATTAGCGACCGAGCACCACTGTGATGTATTTTTTGTTGCAGGGAAACAGCAACCGTTTCATTGATCGAGAAAATGCTGTTGAGGGTGAATAATGCTGTATTACCCTCCATAACGGCAAAGGCCTAGCACTGTGGCTAGACCTTTGAGATTAGAACATCTTATTGTGTCACTGTGACACCAATAGATTAGATATCAATTACATCGAATGCCACTTCAGTATCGACATCGGCTTCGTAATCAACGCCATCAACACCAAAACCGAATAACTTCAAGAATTCTTCTTTGTATTCAACGTAATCCGTCAGCTCTTTTAGGTTTTCAGTAGTGATCTGTGGCCAAAGCTCACGGCAATGCTTTTGAATATCTTCACGCAGTTCCCAGTCATCCAGACGCAGACGATTTTGCTCATCTACTTCCGGCGCACTACCGTCTTCTTTATAAAGACGTTGGCTAAACATGCGATAGATCTGTTCAATACATCCTTCATGTACACCTTGCTCACGCATTTTCTTAAACACCATTGCGATGTAAAGAGGCATAACAGGAATAGCTGAACTGGCTTGAGTAACAACCGATTTAAGAACGGCCACATTAGCCGTACCGCCTAATACAGAAAGCTGTTCATTCAGTGCCGATGCGGCGCGGTCTAAATCCATCTTCGCTTTACCTAGCGCACCATCCCAATAGATTGGCCAAGTTAGCTCAGTACCGATATAGCTATAAGCCACGGTTTTACACCCTTGGGCCAATACGCCAGCTTCAGCAAGTGCATGGATCCACAGCTCCCAATCTTGACCACCCATAACCGTTACCGTGTCTGCAATTTCCTGCTCAGTTGCAGGTTCAACACTGGCTTCAATGATGATGTCTTTATTGGTATCAACCGCTGTCGCGGTGTATGTTTGGCCAATCGGTTTTAATGATGAGCGAATCAGTTCGCCAGTTTCAGGTAACTTACGCACTGGTGAAGCAAGCGAGTAAACCACCATATCAATTTGACCTAAGTCTTGTTTGATTAGCTCGATCGCTTTCTGTTTTGCTTGGTGAGAAAATGCATCACCATTTAGGCTTTTAGCATACAAACCCGCCTCGTGAGCAAGCTTGTCAAACGCGGCTGCGTTATAAAAACCGGCGGTGCCTGGTTTTTTGTCCGTGCCCGGTTTTTCAAAGAAAACACCGATGGTCGCAGCACCTCCACCAAAAGCGGCGGTAATACGAGACGAAAGGCCGTAGCCACTGGATGAGCCTACAACAAGTACACGTTTCGGTGCATTTTTGATAGGGCCTTGTGCTTTGGTGTAAGCAATTTGTTCTTTTACATTAGCTTCACAACCCACAGGGTGCGTTGTCGTACAGATAAATCCACGAATTTTAGGTTTGATGATCATATTCAACTTCCTTCAAAAATCTCCGCTAGGATAAAAGTTTCGCTCGAAGATCTCACCCTATTTCTTTAAAAACAGGCAGAAATTGCAAGTGGTTGGATCTCTCGTGGCTCAAAAAATCAGGGCACCCGACTAGGATGCCCTGATATATAGTCACACTTTTAGTGACGATATTCGCGACTAAGCAACATGATTAAGCTTTGGCTTTCCCGGCTTATTAGTCATCACCTCGCTCAAGTCATGGCTAAAGTGATCAACTTGAATCGCTTTATAACGCAGTTTGTCTGCGGCCAAAATTTGGTCTACTTCAGTTTGAGTCAACACATTTTCGCTTAAGGCTTGAGCCAATCGCTCAGTCAGCGCACCTTTACGCGCAATTTTACCCTCTTTGGCTGCGCGGAACAGCTTGCGCTCAAGTGCACTGATACCGTACATCGCCAAAAACGCTTTTTCCATCAAGCCAACGCTATCGTCTTCCTCTGGCCCAATGTAGCAAAGATGAGTGAGACGATCTCGATGTGCTCCAGGAGTCATTAAGCTTTCCGCCAGTTTGACCGACAGCTCATCGCTAGGTTTGTCATAATAGTTGCCCAAAGGGAAGACCAATACTTTAAGTAAGCGCCCAACCACTTTGCTGGGGAAATTGCTGTACGCCTCTTGCAAAGATTTAGCCGCGTGGTACAAACAATATTGCACTGCGTAGTGCACGTAATCTAAATCCGTTTGTTGGCGGCCTTCATCTTCATACTTTTTCAAGGTCGCTGAAGCCATGTACAGATAACTCAAACCATCACCTAAACGCGCTGAGATCATCTCTTTACGTTTAAGATCGCCACCTAACGTCAACATAGCGAAATCGGCACTCACGGCAAGTGCTCGGCTAATGCGCGTTAACTGTTGGTAATACGCTTTTGTTGGGCCGCTCATCTGCGCTTTGACAAAGCGCGAACCCGTTAATGCAGCACCGAGAGCCCCAAAGGTATTTTTGGTCGCGTGGCTAATGTGCTTAAACAACAGCTTATCGAAATCTTTCGCGCCTTGCTCTGTATCAGGATTAGCCGCCGCTTCCATCTCTTTCAAAACATAAGGGTGACAACGAGTGGCACCTTGGCCAAAGATCATCAAATTGCGAGTTAGGATATTGGCCCCTTCAACCGTAATTGCGACCGGGATACCGAGATAATGTGTTCCGAGGTAGTTCATTGGTCCATCTTGAATCGCTCGACCAGAGTGAATATCCATCGAATCATTTAAAATTGTGCGCGCAATTTCTGTCATATGATATTTGGCAATGGCAGTCACTATGCCCGGCTTTTCTTTCAAATCGAGCGAGGTTGTGGTTAAGGTTCGTGTCGCTTCAAGCAAATAAGTTAAGCCACCGATACGGCCCAGTGCTTCAGCTACCCCTTCAAATTTACCAATCGACATGCCAAATTGCTTGCGCACATAAGCGTATGCACCTGTCGTGCGCGAAGTTAAGTGACCAATCGCCGTACCAAGTGCGGGTAATGAAATACCACGCCCTGCCGACAAACATTCCACCAGCATGCGCCAGCCTTTACCCGCATAGTCAGCACCACCGATGAGCCAATCCATCGGGATGAAAACATCTTGACCACGCGTTGGGCCGTTCATAAACGCAAGGCCGAGTGGATCGTGTCGCTCGCCAATTTCCACGCCTTTGTGATTAGCAGGGATCAACGCGCAGGTAATACCGATATCGAGCTTATCGCCTAGAAGTTTTTCAGGATCACTGAGTTTGAAAGCTAGGCCTAGCACAGTTGCAACCGGAGCCAGCGTGATATAACGCTTATTCCAACTGAGTTTAATCCCAAGGACTTCTTTGCCCTCGTGCTTGCCGTAACACACCACGCCTTGATCAGGAATGCCGCCAGCATCGGAGCCTGCTTCTGGCCCGGTCAGCGCAAAACAAGGGATATCCGTACCGTCAGCTAAGCGAGGAAGCCAGTAGTCTTTCTGTTGTTGTGTACCGTAGTGAGAGAGAAGCTCTCCCGGGCCAAGCGAGTTTGGCACCATCACTGTAACAGCGGTACTGATACTGCGCGTCGCAATCCGTGACACTATGGTGGAGTTGGCGAGTGCGGAAAATTCACGACCACCGTAGGCCTTTGAAATAATCAAAGAGAAGAAACGCTCTTTACGCAGAAACGTCCACACTTCCGCTGGCAAGTCGCGATCTTCTTTCACGATTTTATGGTCATCTAACATAGACAGCAGCGTTTCCAATTCATTATCAATGAAAGATTGCTCTTCATCTGACAAGGTTGGTTTTGGGTAATGATGCAGCTTGGTAAAGTCTGGACGACCTGAAAACAGTTCGCCATCCCACCAAACGCTGCCCGCTTCCATCGCCTCTTTTTCTGTCTCCGATAACGGAGGCAAAACTTGCTTAAACAGTTTAAAGGCGGGGTCGCTTATCCATTTTCTTCGTAGAGAGCTCATGATCAGATCCTTTTGTTCGCTTGGATTGTTACTTCTTATAATAGATTTAATTGGGTTAATCAGCCGCAACGCCGGCGGCTAAATAAGGAATAAGTAAGTCGACGACGGCTTTGGCATCCACTTGGTTGCCAAAATCACTTTCGGCAATCTCAGCCAATGCTTGGCTCGACGCCATGGTAAAAACACACGTGCCTAGCGTGAAGTGCAAACGCCAGAATAGAGTTTCAGGCGTCAGTTTTGGGTTCGCCTTCATCACTGACTGAGTAAACAGTGACAATACATCGTTGTAGCGTGTGGTGATAAACCAACGCAAATGACCTTGCACATCGGTATAGCCGCGACCAATCAACAACATAAAACGGCTGGTACCATTGGGCCTAACATCATTCAACGCACGTAATGGTGTACGCAATGACTCAAACACTTCCGACATTTGATATTCATCTTGGGAGTTTAACTCCTGCAGCGCTTGTTGAACGGCTGGCATAAATGCTTCTAAATAACGATTCAACACTGCACGCACTAACGTTTTCTTATCACCAAAATGGTAGTTAACCGAGGCTAGATTTACTCCAGCTTTGCTGGTGATAGCTCGTAACGATGTATCGTTGAAGCCATGTTCAGCAAACAATCCCTCTGCAACATCTAGGATTTTTTCTTTGGTACTACTTCTTGGTGCCATTTCAATCACTCGTATCAAACAGGTGTTTGAAATATACTATCGACACAATTGATTAACAAGCAATTAACATCACATTTTTACGAAATGATCGGAGCTGAAGAGTAAAATAGAAGTAAGCTAATGAAAGATAAATATTTTAAAAATAAATTGAAAAAAATGGCTTTAAGATGGAACTGATTGTGAAATGCTCAGTCTCAATAAGTGTAGTTAGCAGAGCATTAAGAATTTTACAGGCCGTCAAATTTTTCTTCTTACTGTAACTACCGATATGCTGCTTTTTCTTATTAACTCCTATGTTTATTTGTATCCGCCCAGCGCCTTTTGCTCTGGGCTTTTTTTTGCCGCATGAGAGGCAAAGCAGTAACTGACGAGCGATAAAATCGGCCAACACTGCAATTTTTACTCAGGTCAGTATATACTACGGCCCTTTTGTGCTCGAAAATCATCATGAAACTGTCTGACACCCCCATAACACAACATACTTTTGCCAATAACCGATTCTATTTAAAACGTGATGATCAACTTCACAGCCATTTTTCCGGAAATAAAGCGCGTAAGTTCATGGCGTTATTGGATAGCGATCTCCTCGGCATCAGCACTTTAATCAGCTATGGTTCGGCGCAGTCGAATGCTCTCTATTCTCTGGCGGCTCTTGCGCGCATTAAAGGGTGGAAATTTGAGTTTTATGTAGACCACATTCCAACGTGGCTACACCAAAGGCCGATTGGCAACTATCGTGGTGCACTGGATTTAGGAGCGCACATCATCGAAGTTAGCCCCATCAATATAATGCCACCCGAGCAGTATATTGATACGATCCGCCAGCCTGATGCTTCATGCTTAGTCGTACCGGAAGGCGGTCGCTCAAAGATGGCCGAAACGGGCATTAAGCAGTTGGCTCTAGAAATTCTCAACTGGATGAGAATGGAGACAAAAACGCAATTCGTCGTTGCGTTGCCCTCCGGGACAGGAACCACTGCGATCTACCTGCAAAAATATCTAAAACCGCACGGCATTGAGGTTCTGACCTGTGCTTGTGTAGGGGGAAATGACTACCTCATCCAGCAATTTGACGAGCTTGAAGAGCGCCAGTACCCTACGATTATATCTACAGAGAAAAAGCATCACTTTGGACGATTGTACGAAGCCGATTATCGGATGTGGCAAAATCTACTTGAGCAGACTCATGTGGAATTTGATCTGTTGTATGACCCTATGATGTGGCAATGTTTGTTACCTTGGATGGAAGCTCATCCAGAAAAAACGGTGATTTATATTCATCAAGGTGGGTTACTGGGCAATGAAAGTATGCTGCCCCGCTATCAGCGGCAATTTGATTAACTACCTCACTATAAATAGGAGATACACCATGCTGAAGTACTGTGTTTGGTTATTATTGATTGCTCCTAGCTTTGGCTACACGAAAGTAATCAATACCGCTTCGCTACCGGTTGTGGTGGCTACAGAAGGTAAAGCTTTACAACGTGTTTGCTATTATAAGGACCAAGCTTATTCTATCGGTGCAGTGATTCAAGTCGGTGAGCTGTATATGATCTGCCAAGAGGCCAATGATTTTGAAACCAATGGCCCCTTAAGATGGGTGTTACTGACTCAACAAAAATAGTGAGAGAAAGGTTAGTTTAAGCCTCCCATTAGGGTGTATTTCACTTCCAAATATTCGTCTAGCCCCTGTTTTGCTCCCTCGCGGCCAAGACCTGACTCTTTGATGCCGCCAAACGGTGCGACTGTAGTTGATATCAAACCTTCGTTAATACCAACAATACCGACTTCCAGTGCCTCACTCAATCGCCAAGCCCGAGCCAGTGACTGCGTATAGCAGTATGCCGCTAATCCAGAATCCGTGTGGTTTGCACGTTCAATCACTTCCTCTTCGTGAGTGAAACGAAACAAAGGTGCAAGTGGGCCAAAGGTTTCTTCTTGAGCCACCAACATATCTTCTGTCATCTCAGTTAATACGTGAGGCTCAAACAAGCGGCTACCGGCTTGAGGCAGAGTGCCATATTGCACTAAAGCGCCCTGCGCGGTGGCATCCGCAATATGTAATTTGACTTTAGCCACCGCCGCATCATTGATTAAAGGCCCCATTGTTACGCCTGATTCCAACCCATTTCCCACAATCAGCTTGCTGACTTTATCAACCAATTTTTTAACAAATTTATCGTACACGCCCTCTTGCACATAGATTCGATTGGCACAGACACAAGTTTGACCAGCGTTACGAAACTTCGCCACCATCACACCCTCTACGGCGGCATTAATGTCGGCATCATCAAACACAATAAAAGGAGCATTACCACCCAGCTCGAGCGACAACTTTTTGATGTTGTGCGCGCACTGTGCCATTAATATTTTCCCCACTCCTGTTGAGCCAGTAAATGAGAGTTTGCGTACCACTTTGCTGCTGGTTAATTGCTGCCCGATTGCGATTGCCTCTCCGGTCACCACTTGCAATAAGCCAGCGGGAAGCCCAGCACGATGCGCCAATTCTGCCAAAGCAAGAGCAGTAAAAGGCGTATCTGGTGCTGGTTTGAGTACCACTGCGCACCCAGCCGCAATCGCTGGAGCACATTTACGAGTCACCATAGCCGCAGGGAAATTCCAAGGCGTGATCGCAGCAACCACACCAATAGGTTCTTTCGATACCAGTATTCTTGCATCCGCTTTATGACTCGGGACAAGCTCACCATAAGCTCGTTTTGCCTCTTCGGCATACCATTCGACAAAGCTGGCAGCATAGCTGATCTCGCCTTTCGCTTCCGCTAAAGGTTTGCCTTGCTCGTTGGTTAAAATCAGTGCCAGATCATCGCTGTGTTCAACAATCAATTCATACCAAGCTCTAAGCACTCTCGCTTTGTCCGCCGCTGGCTGTTTTTTCCACAGTTTCTGCGCAAGCTCTGCACCCTCAATCGCTTGTTGAACTTGCGCACTATCTAGCTGCGGAACCGTTCCAATCAGAGTGCCGTCATAAGGGTTGTAAACGGTTGAGGTGAGCGAATTGGATGCACAAACCCATTGACCATTGAGATAACATTGTTGTTTAAAAAGTTGAGGATCACGAAGCTGCATGACAATGCTCCTAGCGATAATAAAGAGGGGGGGAGAAGCACAGGGTAAAAGGAAACTGAGTCAGGTTCAATTGATAAACGGTATTATTCAGGGATTGCGGCTATCTACTCATGCATCAGCCTCGACCCAGCCGCTTCCTATGCAGAAAAATGGCGTTAACTCACCACGTCTTCCACTGTAAAAACTCCCCTTAAGGGATCAATGTTTTGACAATAAGTGTTACCAACCACCTCTTTCGCTTGATACATCGCCTCATCAGCCAAGGCCATTAAATGGTGCATGCTATTGGTTTGTAAGGGGAAATAGCTGATACCAACACTAACACCAACGGTTAGGCTTTGCCCTTCAAACTCAATGGGCAGCCCTAAGCATTTGATAATTTGTTTGACTTTCTCTGCGACAAAATCGTACTCATCAATCAGATCGAGGCACACTACAAATTCATCGCCTCCAAGCCTTGCCGAAAAATCAGATTGGCGGATACTGGCCTCTAAGCGAATCGCGATTTGCTTTAAAATTTCATCTCCCGCGCAGTGGCCTTGAGTGTCGTTGATGGTTTTGAAATTGTCCAAGTCAATGAAGAGCAGCGCTAACTTCACCTTAGTCCTATTGGCTTTTACGATGGCGTTATCCAACAATTTTTCAAACGCTCGCCGATTAAGTAGCCCCGTCAACGAATCATGTTCAGATAGAAACTGAAGCTGATCTTTTTGAATTTTTAACTCTGAGGTTTGTCGCTCAACCTCTAATTGCAATTCATCTTTTGTCACGGTTGTCGTTTTTAGTGAGACCTTCATATGGTTAAAAAAGTCAGCCAAAGCTACAAATTCAATATCCAGATTAACTGGTTCAATCTTGCTTTCAAGGTCACCATACGTCAAAGCTAGGATACCTTGTTTAATTGACGCAAACCCTCTTTTGAAACGTTTCAAAATCAACCACGCAATGCCACTCACTAAGATTGAAAAAAATAATATTTTCAGTGCACTCAACATCAAGGTCATTTGTTGACTCTCAATGCTTTTTGCTAAGACTGATTTTTGTAAGTAAAACAACTCTTCAGTCATATTTTGCACGAGCATATTGTAACGTGAATGTAGCAGCCCTTTTGCGCTGATTAGAGAGTTGCTTTTTGCTTCAGCATCTTGATGAGTAAGCTTTTTTTCTTGTTGCAGTAAGACGGCAAGGCTAGTATTCATGCGTTGTAAGTTTTCGATATGTTTGCCCATCATCTTATGATTAAGCAGTCTCTTGGAGAGGCTTTGCTGAGCAATATCAACCTGGTCCAAACTTGATACATCAGAATACTGCAGGAAAATCCAAAGTTGGCTACGCAACAAATCCACACTCAATTGGATCTGCATAATATCTTCTAGATCTTTTTTTGTTTGCTCTTGTTCTTTAAGTAAGCCCCACAGAGAAAAAGTGATCAAAAGGATTAGAAATGCCGTGGATGCGAACAATAATGTCAATTTACGCACAATCGAGCTGATCATTTTATCGATACCTTAGTACGTAGCACTTCCTCGATCGGCTTGGAAGCAAGCACTGTCCGAAAATCCGGCTTGTCGCCCGTAACCATACCAGCCTCAATCGCCCATCTTGCTTGAAGCTGTAAGTTAGATAAAAGTGCATTACCTAACGACAAACGAAATACATAATCCTTCCAAGACCACTCGAGTTGGGGTAACGGAATATTTAAGGCCTGTGCAATCACCTCTCTTGATTGTTCAGGATTGAGGTTAATCCATTCATTAGCCTCTTTTAATGCACGTAATATTGCCACTATCTCGTCATGCGCCTCTTCGACGGTTGCTTTCATCGAAAGTAAATTAAATGACAAATGGTAAATACCAGATAGCCCAAGGTTCAATACATCGGATGGTGCAGAGGTTTCAGTTTTATAACCGTAAGGTTCCCAAACAGAAATAGCATCAACTTGTGAGGAGAATAATGAGTCATTTAGCGCTTCTGGTGGTAAATAGACTTTTTCAACAGCCATCTCTTTCAGGTCACTGGCAATCAACAATGAATCAAAGTAAAACTCACTGGCACTCGCCTTAACGATGCCTACTTTTTTGCCTTCCAAGTCACTCAAGTTAACAATGCCTAATCGCTCTAACGTGAGCAGCTTTAAATCGTTATCTGACTCAACAAAACTGGTTAATAGTGCAAAATCATTACGCTGGAAAAGCTTAAACATAACCACCGACTCAGAGGCAGTCGCATAGTCTACATTCCCACTAAACAAAGCTTGAGAACAGGCCACACCTCCAGAACAGGGCACTAGTTCGACATTCACCCCTTGTTGTTCAAAAAAACCCAAACTTTCGGCAATAATAAAGGAGGAAGAGAGTGGCGTTTGCGAAACCGCTATTCTTACTGCTTTACGCTCTTCAACACGGCTAGCATCATAAAAATGACCAAGTTGCCTATTAAAAATAGCAATAGTGACTACCAATACAACAATAGCCACTGCAACTTTATGAAAGGTCTGAGCTTTGTGCTTTTTCGTAACCATAGCCAATAAGTGAAATTCGTTTTATATATGACAGTTTAGCTCTGAATTGGAATTATTTTTGAGTGAATGGCTATTTAATAACTTTTAGCAGGGGATGCATTGAGATTGTTTAGATTAAACAGTGAGTTAAGCTTGAGTTGACATGGTATTTTACGCACAAAAAAACCGTAGACGATCGTCTACGGTTTAGAATATGGCGGTGAGCAAGAGATTCGAACTCTCGATACGTTGCCGTATACACACTTTCCAGGCGTGCTCCTTAAGCCACTCGGACAACTCACCAAATTATATTGTGGTTAGCGCATTTGGCTAACGAGGCGCTAATTTAATGATTCTATGGGATTAGGTCAAGCCAAAATAATAAAAAAGCCCACCACTTTGGTTCGTTTGACTACTTATTGACTTATTTGATGAAATTCAATACAAGCCTTTCTTCAGTGAGTGTCACGGTTAGGCACTACGATGATAGCCAGGGACACGGAACCAACGGCGGCACATATCTAAAAAATAGCCATAGAGAACGCCCATTCCACACGACACAATGGCATTGCTTGATACTGCGGTTATGATCTGCTCTGTAGATGCGCCTACAGCCCATAGAATGGCGGCATAGACCGGAGATTGAAATAGAACGTAAGCAACCAAATCCGAGACATTCTTCATTAAGCCAGTCTCAGACCATTGACGTCCCTGGCGCAGAATAAAGTCACGAAATACGCCATAAGGCCATGCTATTGCGATATTAACTGGGATAGACAGTGTACGTGATGCTAGCGACTGTTCGAAGGTCATTCCAGAGATGAAAATTTCAATGATCATGCCTGATATAAAACAAAAAACAACCATTGCAAATGTGTCCGCCGCAGCATGACGAATACAAAATGGGCCACGAGCTTTCATTACTCCCCTCTACACAATAGATATAACTATTAAATATGCCAATCAGCAATACAGATACCTAGAAAATAACAACAAGCTAGATAATGAGGGAATTAGAACACATATTTTGTAGATTTAGTGACCAATTTTAATTAACTTAGGTAAATTTATAACCAATTTTGAATCGGAAACTAGAATCTAACGCTATTCTTTAAATTCCTGTTACAACGCATTCTTACTAAATCTCAAAATGGTTATTTAATTACAAAAATCGGAAAGCAATACCGTTAGCAAATCGACTTGCTGCTGTGTAGGTAACTGGTGTTTTTCTAAGCTTGTTTGGGTATCGATTAACACTTGATGAATATGAGTATTTTCAATCTCCGGCAACTGTTGTATCAAACGTTGAATCATGGCTAATGCAAGTTCTATGTTTTGATCTTCCACGGCCATATAAAACGTCACCAATGATTCCTCTGCTGAGCCTATCTTTAGCGGCATAGAGGACTCTGGATGATATTGATACAGTTTTTCGACAAATTGGAAAAGAGCATCATCTAATTCATTGTCATCAATGGGTTTGGTGACAATATAATCAGCGCCGGCCGACAACATTCGCTCACGAGTTTCTTTGAAAACATCAGCAGTACAACCAAAAATGAGCACATTACGTTGCTCCCCAACTAAGATCCGAATCGCAGACACCGCTTCTACGCCATCCATTACGGGCATATGGTTATCCATCAATATCAGGTCATAATTCCCGCCAACAACCGCTTGAATTGCCAATTCACCATTCTCAACACAATCGCATGTAAACCCTTTATTCTTCATAAAGGTTTCGATGATGATAGAGTTGGTCCGGTTATCTTCCACAATGAGAGCTTTCAGTCCTTGGTAATTAAGCTTGCGACGTGGCTTGACTTCAATGGTCCCGGGCGTCGTTGTTTCTATCGCTAGCATAACGTGAAAACTGGTACCAATTCCTAACTCACTGGTTACCGTGACTGTCCCATCCATTAGCTCTACAATTTGTTTTACAATCGCTAAGCCCAACCCCGTTCCACCAAAACGCCTTGTCGTCGATGATTCAGCTTGTTCAAATGGGCGGAATATTTTTTCCTGAGCCTCTTTTGCTATACCTATCCCCGAATCCCGTATCCGAATAGAAAGATACCGTTTATCTTCCATCTGCTGCTCTTTTAGAGTCACTTCGACAAAGCCGTGAGAGGTAAACTTGACCGCATTATTCAGTAAATTAAACAGAATCTGTCTCAATCGTGCTTTATCTGAGTAATACCAGCGATCGTGAACAATATCGCTGTAAATCCTAAACTGCAGTCCTTTTTCATTGCATAAGGTATGGTAAACACTGTTAATACTACCAATCAGTGAATCCAAGGGGAAACGGGTGTTATCAAGTTCTAATCGCCCTTGTTCAATCTTGGAGAAATCGAGAATTTCGTTAAGCAGCACCATCATGTGCTCGCCAGACTCATACAGACTATTAAGGTGTTGCCTCTGTTCTGGGGAAAGCTCTGTTTTCAATAAGATTTGCGCGGTTCCTAAAACACCATTCATTGGAGTTCTGATTTCGTGTGACAGGGTTGCTAAGAAGGCACTTTTGGCTTGAGTGGAAGCTTGAGCTTTCACTTTTTCCGCTTCAAGATAAACGGTTTTTTGGTTAAATGAATCGATAAGCTGGCGTATCTCATCTTGGCTTCGATACGGCATATCAATAATACCGCCCTGTTTAGAATCACTCACTTTTTTGGCGATGATGGTAATCGGTTTGATCACATATTGATTGATCAAGTAATAACCGATCATAACGCAAACTAAAAGGATTGGAATGATACTCCGTTCGACATCCATCACCAGATCAAACACTTCGTCATTCACTAACCGATGGGCATTAATAACATCAACTCGCCATTCAAAATCACCAAAACCGAAATGACTTACGTTAGCTTCTTCACGTATTATAAAATTATGTTCAGTGATCAGGGAGCCCCCCGAATCACTTAAGGATACGCCAAGGTTATAAAGCTCCGCTTGACTGGCAATAAATGTGGCTAACCCCGCCAATGACAGATCGACTGTTGCTACTCCAGCAAATTCACCGTTAACGTAATAGGGCGATGAAGCCGTGATCATCTGAACGTGCGTATAGGCATCAACATAGACTTCTGACCATACCACACTACCGACAGGCTTTTCTTTTGCTGCGTAGTACCACTCTTCGTTATCGTAACCATACGCTTCTTGATTGTTCCAAGAATGCAATTTGTCGACTTGACCGTCAGCGGCCCGATTATAAAACAGGCTACTGTATCGCTGCGATGCATTAATACTGTAGGGTTTCGGCCATAGCCCACCACTGACGACAACATCATCAAGTATAGTGAACAGCGAAGAGAGCATTCTGTCTTGCTCAGCTTGGTTGGTTGCAGCTTGCCCAAGGCTGACAATGCTTTGGAGCACACCAATAGAACGGTTGAGAGGTTCGCGAATTTGGGCTGATAACACTTCTGCACGAAGATCTAAATTCTGTTTTAATTCAGCTCGTAGTGGCGCTTCGACAATCCAATAAGTGACGGTACCTGTGATCGCAATAAAAAAGCAGAGATAAAAAGAAAGGGCGATAATGCTCTTCTTCTTCAATGAAATAGGTTCTCTCATAAATCCTTTCAATTTTTTCTTTTGTGCAAATTATAGTGAACAATCTTAGCGAGCAATATGTTGATTGTTGTAAAACCTCACTAAAGCCAACAAATTATCAGCAAAATTCGCACATTGTATCGCTTTAACGTTAAAATGGCTGCAAATACACTCGGCAACTGATGGGATCTGCTGTGAATTTACAAGAACTCCTTACCCAACCCGAACTAGAAGATAAATTGCTTAATGAGGCCAAAACTCAAGGTTTTGTCGCATCCATGGCGTCAGCGCCTAACTTGCTCCCGCCAGAGGAATGGCTCCCTTTTCTATGGGGAGGAGAAGAGATCGCGCCATTTAGCGAAGGCAAACAGCTAGAAACCTATTTCCAACTGATCGTTGAAATGTGGAATGACTATCGCCCAGCTTTGCTCGAAAATCAATGGAGCTGGCCTGCAGGTTGCTCACTCGATGAACAAGAAATAGTGACTGAACATGTCCGTGATTTTTGTGAAGGTTTTCTTCAAGGTTGGCAACTTACGCGTGACGATTGGGAAACGTTAATGCCTGAAGATAGCCAAGACAATGCGCTACTTGGGGGCGTGCTCCTTTCGCTGAGTATGCTTTATGATCCGGAGACGTCCTTGGCAACACTTTCCCAACAAGGTATGCAAGGACTCGACCAGTTTGAAGAAATCTATCAGGCCATACCGGTGATGTTGTGTGGCTTAACGCAACGCGGCGCTCAGTTGGCACTAGAGCAATAACTGTGTTTTTGAATAGTTTTATTTTCGAATAACGTTAATTTCAAATCAATTTGCTTGCGGTAAAAATCCGCCTTCTTAGAAGGCGGCTTTGGTTTATAGCCCCCTATAAGGGGGCATCCCTGCACTGCTAGTTTATCTTCAACTCTAACTGCGCCTCATATTCTTGATCTTTCTTGTCTTGGTGCCTTACGTAACGCCTGANCGCCTGATGATTTCTTCATTCACACCAACTGTGTCAACAAAGTATCCCCTTGCCCAAAAATGATTACCCCACAGTTTCTTTCTTATATGTGGGAACTTGTTAAACAAGCGGATTGCTGAACGCCCTTTCAATACTCCCATCAACGTTGATATCGAAACTTTTGGTGGAACTATCACAACCAAGTGAACGTGATCCGGCTGAACATTTAATTCCAAAACTTCACAATCTTTCATATTGCACAAAATATAGATTGAGCGATAAAGCTCCTTACCTACATTCCCTTTCAAGATCTTAAATCTGTATTTCGGAGTCCAAACTATATGGTATTTGCAACGCCAATATACATGTGATGAACTTCTATAATCGCCCATGTTTTTAGTTTCCTCTTACTTGTGGTGAATAAGAGGTTTACTTCTAGCATGGGCACTCCTTCGGGCAATAGCCCCAAGGTTCAATCACCACCGCCCAAGGCGGTGGTTTAGGGATGACAATAAAAAAGGCTCTGAATAAGAGCCTTTTTTCATCCACTACCGCCGAAAGGAATTAGGCATTCCCTTTGACTTGCAAATTTAACTGTTCAGCAAAATCCAACATACGGTTTAATGGGATGAGTGATTTCACTCTCACAGCTTCATCGACGAAAATTTCGTGATCTTTACCGCCTTCCATAAGAGCTGACTCAATCGCTCGAAGACCATTCATCGCCATCCAAGGACAATGCGCGCAGCTTCGGCATGTTGCCCCGGCCCCTGCCGTCGGTGCTTCAATCAATTCTTTCTCAGGGACTAACTGCTGCATCTTAAAAAAGATGCCTTTATCGGTCGCCACAATCATTTTCTGTTGAGGTAAGGATTTTGCTGCCTTAATCAACTGGCTTGTAGAGCCTACAGCATCCGCAAGTTCTACCACACTGGCTGGTGATTCTGGATGCACAAGGATGGCCGCATCAGGATACAGTGCTTTCATCTTACGCAATGCATCGGCTGAGAACTCGTCGTGAACTACGCATTCACCTTGCCAGAGCAACATCTTTGCGCCCGTTTTTTTCTCGATGTATGAGCCTAAATGGCGATCTGGCCCCCAAATTATGGGTTTATTTTCCGCATCTAAGTGCTCAACAATATCAAGTGCAATGCTCGATGTAACCACCCAATCGGCACGAGCTTTGACCGCCGCCGATGTGTTTGCATACACAACAACGGTATGATCTGGGTGTGCATCACAAAATTCTGTGAATTTATCGGCAGGACACCCCAGATCCAAAGAGCATTCTGCTTTTAAGGTTGGCATTAAAATGCGTTTTTCAGGGGTTAAGATTTTTGCTGATTCGCCCATAAATCGCACACCAGCGATGATCAATGTACTGGCAGGATGGCGATTACCAAACTTGGCCATCTCTAATGAATCACCAACAAAACCGCCGGTTTCTTCAGCGAGAGCTTGAATTTCAGGATCGGTATAGTAATGCGCAATTAATACAGCATCTTTTTCTTTTAAGAGTTGTTTGATACTTGCTGTATAGGCTTGTTTTTGCTCAACCGTTAGTGGAATGGGCTTTGGCGGAAATGGATAAATAGTTTCAATCGTATCTAATATGTGGCTCATTGCTCTTGCTCTACGCAACTTCCAAGAATCCGAGCATTGTACACCGCACCTAACGAAGGATCAAAAGCGATTCATAAAATAGTGCCGTCGAAAAAAGAGGCCGCAAGGCCTCTTTTTATTAACTCAAATTGTTATCAATTCAAATTCTCTTTAGCAACCTTGGCAGACGCACTTGTAGGGTATTCATCCACAACTTGCTGATAATACTTATTTGCTTGCGCAGTATTATTATTGCGCTTGGCAATATCACCTAACTTAACCAGCGCATCAGCACGTTTATTGGAGTCACTGTAAGTGAGCACGGCGGCAAAACTTTGCGTCGCTTCTTTATCCTGCTTTTTTGCAAAATAGAGCTGCCCTAACCAATAATGGGCATTAGACGCAAAATTAGAATCTGGATAATCTTTTTGAAACTGTTGAAACGCTGCAATAGCACCACTGTAATCCCTTTTCTTCAGGATCAAATCAACCGCATTCTGATAGGCAGTTTGTTCATCAACATTGCTGCTAAACGTTCCTGCAATATCAGTGTCCGTTGTCGGCTGTGACGAACTTGCGGTTGTATTCTTCATTTCGCCACGTACGCGATCTAACTCGATAAAGAGTTCACGCTGACGCTGCAACATTTGCTGCATATCGTAGCTATTACGCTCTAACTGGCCACGTAGTTCGCTGATTTCAAGTGCCATATCATCGAGCTGCTGCTGCATTTTGAGTTGAACGCTATTACGGTTTTCAAGCAGACGTTCAAGACGTTGTACATTAGATTCAGATAATGATTGTTGAGCACGAGATGTGCTTGCTGAAGAGCTATTGCTAAGATCGGATACTGGAGCTGGTGCAGCGAGTACTTGACCCGCTGCACTTGCCAGTAACGTAAGCGTTACAATTCGCTTTAAGTTACTGAACATGAGGCGATTCCTCGATTAGTATACGAGAACCGCGCGGCGGTTCTTCGCATACACTTCTTCAGATTGACCAAGAAGAAGTGGCTTCTCTTCGCCATAGCTAACGATCGAGATTTGGTCAGCTTGTACACCTAGCGCTTGTAGATATTTCGCTACCGCTTGTGCACGACGCTCACCTAGCGCGATGTTATATTCAGGCGTACCACGTTCGTCAGCATGGCCTTCGATGGTAACTTTCATTGCTGAATTTTTGCTTAGGTAAGCTGCGTGTGCAGCAAGCATATCTTCGTAATCACCAGCAATTGTCGCGTTATCAAATGCGAAATAAATGGTTTGAGTTTCACGAAGAGCTTGTTCCTTTAGCTCTTGTTCAGAGAGTTGGCCATTCGCATCAATTGGAGAAACTACAGTTGTATCAACGCTGTTTGCTGAACCTGAAGTAGACTGGTTAGTTTGAGTACCAGAAGCGTTTGTAGCTTCATCGCTTGAACTACATGCAGTTACTGCAAGTACTGGTAGCGCAATCAGTAGCCCTTTAAGAACTTTATTAAGTTGCATTTTTTTTCCTTACTTTTTGATACTTACTTGCTATAAAAACGGAGACCACGCAGGAGCCCTAACGCGACCATTTGTTGCCGGTAATCTAGCTTTGAAACGCCCATCTATAGACACCATCGAAAGTACATTCGCTTTGTTATAAATAGAACTGTATATGACCATACCACCATTGGGTGCAATACTTGGAGACTCATCGAGCAAAGTCTTTGTTAGAATTTGCACTGAACCAGTTTCCAAATCTTGTTTCGCCAGATTAAAACCCGAATTACTTCGGTTGACCATGACAAGGAATCGACCATCAGGCGTTATTTGTCCACCTAAATTCTGGCTGCCTTGCCATGTCAGACGATTGGTAGAACCGTCTGATAAATTTACTTGATATATCTGTGGTTTACCACCCCGATCCGAAGTAAATATTAGCGATTTACCATCAGGATGCCAAAACGGTTCTGTATTATTTGATCTGCCACTCGTTATTTGTTTCAGCTTCTTGGTTGCCAAGTCCAGAGTATAAACCTGTAAGCTGCCCGTTTTAGACAACACCAAAGCAAGGGTTTTCCCATCTGGCGAGAACCTCGGTGCCCCATTATGGCGTGGGTACGAGGTCACTTTCTCTCTTTCACCAGTATAAATATTCATGATGAATATTTCCGCTTGGCCGTTTTGGAAGCTCACATACGCCAGTTGCTTACCATCAGGTGACCAAGTCGGTGACATCAAAGGCTGTTTTGAACGAAGTACTAAACGTTCATTGTAACCGTCATAGTCAGCAACCCTTAGCTGGTAAGGATATTGTTCATCGTCGTTGACCACCACGTAGGCAATACGAGTGAGAAACGCACCCTTATCACCCGTGAGTTCTTGATAGACCAAATCTGAAATTCGATGCGCATACTCACGCATTCGGTTTGCTGGTACGGTGGCAACTTTATTGAATAAAACATGATCTTTAGAAAGCACCAACTGTCCATCGTTACTTAATGCTTTGCTTTGGCCTTGTGTCAGTTGACCACGCACTACATCTACCAGTTGGTAGTTGATGACATAGTTACCTTCTGCATTTTGCGTAATGCTACCTGTGAGCAAAGCATCAACACCAATACTGGTCCAAGCATCAAACTTCACATCGGTTTCATTGTAAGGCGTTTGTGGCATTTTGCTGGTCGCAATCGGGCTGAATTTACCACTACGTTGCAAATCTGACGCGATCACCGCAGAGACATCCTGCGGTAATTTTGTTTTGCCTTCCCACTTAAACGGTACGATAGCAATCGGCCTTGCTGAATTAATGCCGTCGGTGATCACAAGCTCCAATGCGGCGTTGGCGAGCTGTACACTACTTGCGATGACAAGTAAGCATCCTAACATCAATCGCTTTAACACAAGCTTTTCCTTTTAATTTGGTTCTACAGTTAAATTAATGTTTTTCAATTGATTGACTACATCAAGATCATCTTTGGGCAGCGGAAACGTCCCCACCTGCGCCACAGCACGTTTCGTCGCCGCGCATAGCCTTGAGTCACCATCAATAATGCTTAGATTACCGACTATTGCTCCAGTTCCCGTTGGAATGAGCCGTAGGTTCACTTTGCACTGTTTACTTTTAAAACTGTCTTCAATCAGCAAATTTTGTTGAATGAGCTGCGTATAGATTGCTCCATACCGCTGAGCTTCGTTCATTACAAATTGGGAACGAGCTGAGCTATTTTGCTCGGCTTCTGTTTCTAACCCAGAAAAAATGTTATTCAGCGCCGCTTCTTGTTCTTTGCGTTCACGCTCCAATCTCTCTAGACGTGCTTTCTCTTTTTTTGCATTTTCGGCCGCTTTCTTCGCCTCTTGTTCTTTGGCTATTCGCTCTTTCTCGGCTCGCTCTGCGGCTTCCCGCTCTTTACGAGCTTTCTCTTTAGCTTGTTCTGCCTCTTTTTCACGGGCAATGCGTTCTTTTTCCGCTTTCGCAATTTCAGCCTCTTTAGCGATGCGCTCCTGTTCTGCTTTTTTTACCGCTTCTTCTTTTATCTTACGTTCCGTTTCCGCTTTTACCGCTCGCTCTCTTTCTTTACGAGCTCGTTCTTCTGCCACTTTACGCTCTTGTTCTTTTTCGGCACGTTGCTTTTCAGCTTCTCTGGCCGCTTTCGCTTCCTGAGCTTGTTGTTCTTTTAGTTGGCGAATATTCTCTTCTTCCGCCTTGCGGTTTTTTTCCAACTGCTCACTTTCGCGGCGTAACTTATCCAGCCGATCCTGCTCTTTTTTGGCAGCAGATTCACGCTGGTTACGAATTTGCTGGGCTTGTTTTTGTACCAGTTGTGGATCAATCACCACAGCTTGAACCATCTGCCCTGCAGGCTCGGGCTTAATTAGGTTAAAATCCGAACCCCATAACAAAGCAATGATCAACACTATATGCAAAATAGCCGAGATAATGATGGGCTTTTTGTAATCGCTTTTTTTGGATTTATGATCTTTCATGAACAGTACAAACTATCCTTTAATTTCGGTTAGCAGACCTACTTTTGAAATGCCCGCACGATTCAATTCATCCAGAACCAGTATCACTTCTGCATAAGGCGTTGCAGCATCACCGCCAACCGCAACCGGTGAATCCGGTTTCAACGACAATTCAGCTTTGACTCTAATGATGACATCTTGCAGCGAAAGACCCCGCTCGACTTCCTCATTATTTACGCTCAACCCGAGACGACCTTCTTTATCTATTTCCACGATGATAAAACTACTATCACTGTCGCCTTTCAGATCAGCCGCTGACTTTGAAGTGGTGGTTTTAGGAAGCTCGACATCAACGCCTTGAGTGACAAACGGCGATGTCACCATAAAAATAATCAGCAACACGAGCATAACGTCGATATAAGGGACAACGTTAATCTCAGCTGTCAACTTGCGCTTTTTACGCTGGTAACCCACCATCGTCTATTCCCTACCAGCCATCGCTTGGCGGTGAAGAATGCTATGAAATTCTTCAGAAAAGGTGGCGTAATTATGCTCTAATTTGCTGACTTTATTGCTCAACCTGTTGTAAGCCATCACCGCAGGAATAGCCGCAAATAAACCCATAGCGGTCGCAATCAGCGCCTCTGCAATACCAGGAGCCACCATTGCTAACGTCGCTTGCTTCACCGCACCTAACGCAATAAATGATTGCATGATTCCCCATACCGTACCAAATAATCCAATGTATGGGCTGATAGAACCCACGGTCGCTAGAAATGGCAGACTGGTCTCTAACTCGTCCACTTCCCTTGCGACAGCAACTCGCATCGCACGTCCCGTCCCTTCCATGATGAAATCAGGTGAAGTGGCGTTAGTCTTGCGTAAACGTGCAAATTCGGTAAAGCCAGAATAAAAAATCTCTTCTGTACCCAAAAGTTCATCTTTACGCTTTTTAACATCTTGATAAATAACGGATAAGTCAGTACCAGACCAAAATTTGTCTTCGAAAGCATCAGCGTTCTTTTCTGCTTGGGAAAGGACTTTACTACGTTTGATGATCATCGCCCACGAAACGATAGACATCCCCAAAAGGATTAGCATCACTATCTTGACCAATAAGCTGGCTTGCAAAAACAGATCGAGAATTGAGATATCAGCAGTCACTATGGGTTAACTCCAAAATTATTGATTGAGGCATCGCTTTTGGCCTCATGTTCTGATTGTCGATGCATGCTACCTTAACTATTGCTTTACACAATACTTTACCTTCAGGATTGACGAGCTCCTGACAGAAGATCAGTGAGGCTTTTTTCAACGCCGAAATCACAGTATTTATCGTCAGCATATCGTCTAAACGTGCAGCTTGTAGAAAATCGATGTCAACGTGCCTGACCACAAAACCAATGTTCTGCTGCAAAAGCGTCTGCTGAGACACTCCAACTGCGCGTAACATTTCAGTTCGGGCTCGTTCAAAGAATTTAAGATAGTTTGAGTGATAGACGACACCACCAGCATCCGTATCTTCATAGTAAATCGTTACAGGCCAATGAAAGGCTGAGGCTGTATTTTGCACAAAGGTTCCAACACATATACAGATTTAGGCGGATACTATAACGCAACTCATTGACGTTAGTACAAGCATTGAGTGGACTTTTACAAAACTTGAAACAAAAAATTAGTGCTGTCTCAAAGAGGCAGCACTAATGTGGGTCGTTAATCAACCTTCGACAGGTTATTCATACACAGTAAATATCAAACTAGTCGAATAATCGTTAGGTAAATTAAGATCGATAATGAAATGTAGGGGCTAAACAATAATTGCCAAAACCATTTGCGTGGTCTAAAACCAACACCAAAAACCATACTTGCACACAGCGCCCATATCATGAGTGGTGAAATAACCGCGTTAAAACCACCAATGCTCTGAGAATACAGCTCGGGATCCCACATAATCATGGCGATATGATAAAAACCAAGCAAGAGCGATAAGACTCTGAGCAGAGTCTTATCAACCAGTTTATGGTACTCAGTGACTTGCATTGCAAGTTTACTCACTGTCTTTGTCCATCATTTCAGAATGCTCTAACCAAAGAGCGTTGATGATGCCAAATGCACAAGCTAAAAGCACACCTAGAATCCATGCGAAATACCACATATCTATGCTCCTTAGTAAAGTGAGTTTTTGTTTTCTTCAATAAACTTGCTATCAAGACGACCAAACATCTTGTAGTAAGTCCAAGTGGTGTAACCAAGAATGATAGGTACCATTACAAAAGCGACCACTGTCATTAAGTTCAACGTCAATTCACTCGATGTTGAGTCCCACATGGTCAAGCTGTTACTTGGTACTAAGCTTGAAGGCATGATAAATGGGAACATCGCAAAACCAGCGGTGAAAATCACACCCGCATTGGCTAAGCTAGAAGCCAAGAATGCGAGACCACCTTTTTCAAAACGCGACGCCAACACAGCAAGTAGTGGCATGGCAACACCCAAAGCTGGTGCGATCCATAGTAATGGGTAAGCGTTGAAATTAGCCATCCACGCCCCCGCCTCACGTATCACTTCTTTATTGAGTGGGTTTGATGCGGCATGTGTATCAATGACGCTGGTAATCACGTAACCATCGATGTTTTGGATCCAAAACCCTGCAGCGACGAAAGTAACAGCAACCAACAAGCCCATCAGTTGAGCGACGCCACGAGCGCGTGCATGCAGCTCATCGGTGGTTTTCATCTGTAGCCAAGCGGCACCTTGTAAAATAATCATAAACAAGCTGACTAAGCCACAAAGCAGAGCAAATGGGTTCAACAGACCAAAAAATGAACCGTGATACGTTGGCATCATGAAATCACTGAGCTGGAATGGCACGCCTTGTAGTAAGTTGCCAAAGGCAACACCAAAGATGACTGGTGGTACAAAGCCACTAATTGAAATACAGATATCCCAAGCATTACGCCACTTTGGATCTTCAATTTTTGAACGGTAATCCAAACCAATCGGACGAAGCCATAATGCAGCCAATGTAACAATCATAGCCAAATAAAATCCGGAAAATGATGTCGCATAGACTAACGGCCAAGCCGCAAACAGTGCACCACCTGCCGTGATAAGCCAAACTTGGTTACCATCCCAGTGTGGGGCAATAGAGTTGATCATGACACGACGCTCACTGTCATTCTTACCAATGACAGGAACAAGAGCACCAACGCCCATGTCAAAACCATCTGTGATTGCAAAACCAACCAGCAGTACGCCGATCAGCACCCACCAAATTAGTCGCAAGATTTCGTAATCAAACATTATTCTATCTCCCTGCCTTATGCTTCGACTTGACGGCTAACTTTGTCTTCAACAGAGTTTGCGTTTTGCTCAAAGTGATAACGACCAGTTTTCAGGCTGCTAGGCCCTTTACGAGCAAATTTAACCATCAGGTAAACTTCAGCAATCAAGAACACTGTGTACAGTGCAAGAATCGCAAACAATGAGGTCCATAATTCGCCCAGAGTTAGCGCAGAAGCGGCAACATTGGTCGGCAATATTTCACCAACAGCCCATGGTTGACGGCCATATTCAGCAACAAACCAACCCGCTTCAATTGCAATCCACGGTAGAGGAATACTGAACAAGGCGGCTTTAAGTACCCATTGTTTTTGCTCGATTTTCTGACGGCAAGTTTGAATAAATGCTGCACCAAAGACAAATAACATCACAAAACCGACACCGACCATCAGGCGGAATGACCAAAATAGTGGCCATACGGTTGGAATTGAATCATCGGCGGCGGCTTGAATTTGCTCTTCCGTTGCGTCCGTCACTTTTTCGGTATAGCGCTTAAGAAGTAAACCATAACCTAAGTCACCTTTCACTTCGTCAAATGCATCCATATTCGCTTGAGATTTTTCACCCGCACGAAGTTTTTCTAGTAAACCATAGGCATACATACCGTTACGGATGCGATCGACGTGATCATCACGTAAATCACGCAACCCTGTGACTTCAGTATCGAGAGAACGTGTAGCGATAATACCCATCACGTATGGAATTTTTACTGCATAATCGGTGTGCATGGCGTCTTGGTTAGGCAAACCAAACAGTGTAAATGCAGCCGGTGCAGGTTCCGTGTGCCACTCAGCTTCAATCGCAGCCAGCTTCACTTTTTGAACTTCACCTACTTCATATCCTGATTCATCACCAAGCACAATCACGGACAAAATAGCGGCCATGCCGAATGATGCAGCGATAGCGAATGAGCGGCGTGCAAACGCAACGTCTCGGCCTTTCAGCAAGTAATATGAACTAATACCAAGAATGAACATCGCACCAGTGGTGTAACCAGAAGCGACGGTATGCACAAATTTTACTTGAGCGACAGGGTTGAAAACGACTTCAGCAAAGCTGACCATTTCCATACGCATAGTTTCAAAATTGAATTCTGCGCCAACTGGGTTTTGCATCCAACCATTCGCAATCAAGATCCAAAGTGCCGAGAAATTGGACCCCAGAGCAACCAACCAAGTCACGCCCAAATGCTGGCGTTTTGATAGTCTATCCCACCCAAAGAAGAACAAACCGACAAAGGTTGATTCTAAAAAGAAGGCTACAAGTGCTTCAATCGCAAGAGGGGCGCCAAAAATGTCACCTACATAGTGGGAATAGTATGACCAGTTTGTACCGAACTGGAACTCCATAGTGAGGCCAGTGGCCACCCCAAGGGCAAAGTTAATACCAAAAAGCTTACCCCAGAACTTTGTCATGTCCTTATAGATTTGCTTATCAGTCATTACATACAAAGATTCCATGATGGCTAAAAGAAAAGCCATACCTAGAGTCAATGGAACGAACAGGAAGTGATACATCGCTGTCAGTGCAAACTGCAACCGCGATAGATCAACGACGTCAATCATGGTAACTCCTTTGTGCCGGCTGAATGACACTTTTGACATGCTAAACGGGTTAAAATTCCTCAAAATTCATCAGTGATATAACCTCATCAAATGTTGAAAAATATCAGAATTTTGTTGCAAGCATGTACCGTTATGGTTAGTTAATTGTTAAGCATCAGCTAATATAGCTGGGACTAATACTACTTCTAAATGCAGGTTGTTTCAAAAGATTTATGGGAGAAAAAAGCCTTGATTTACATCAATTTTCACGCGGCAAATCTGAACAAAAAAAGAACAAAATGATCCACATCAAAGGAAGAATGAAATTGTTGTGAGTATTTAGTGAAAGGGATAGAAATTAATACAACGAATCACACAGAGAGTTAACAATACACTTCACATCATTAACTCTTTAGTGATAAGGAAATTATCATAAATAAGATGTAGTTCACACTTTGTGCTTACCACCTAAAAATGACGATGAGGTGTAAACTTATTTTTCAATTCCGAAGTGAAGATAGGCGCGATCGGTCGCCATTCGTCCTCTTGGTGTCCGTTGTAAATAACCTTGTTGGATAAGAAAGGGTTCTAACACATCTTCAATGGTATCTTTTTCTTCGCCGATTGCAGCAGCTAGGTTATCGAGACCAACAGGGCCACCGCCAAATTTGTCCATAATCGCTAGTAATAGCTTTCTATCCATATAGTCGAAACCTTGGCTATCAACATCCAACATGTTTAGCGCTTTATCTGCAGTCTCTATACATATGTGCCCGTTGCCTTTCACTTCAGCGTAATCTCGAACTCGGCGCAATAAACGGTTGGCAATCCGAGGCGTTCCCCTTGCTCTCCTAGCCACTTCAAGTGCACCATCCGCTTCCATCGACAATCCTAAACAGTCCGCGCTTCTTTGCACTATGTACTGTAGATCATCAATTTTGTAATACTCAAGGCGCTGTACAATACCAAAGCGATCACGCAAGGGTGAGGTTAACGAGCCAGCGCGAGTTGTTGCCCCAATCAGCGTAAAAGGGGGTAAATCGATTTTAATGGACCGAGCGGCTGGACCTTCGCCAATCATTATATCGAGCTGGTAATCTTCCATTGCGGGATAAAGAATTTCTTCAACCACCGGACTTAAGCGATGAATTTCGTCAATAAAAAGAACGTCGTTCTCTTCAAGGTTAGTCAGTAATGCCGCCAAATCGCCTGCTTTTTCCAATACCGGACCAGAAGTTGTGCGGATATTCACTTCCATCTCATTGGCAACGATATTGGCTAATGTTGTTTTTCCAAGCCCTGGAGGGCCAAAAATCAGCAGATGGTCGAGTGGTTCGCTGCGCATTTGTGCCGCTTTAATGAAGATTTCCATTTGATTGCGTACATGATCTTGGCCACGATAGTCCGCTAATTTTTTGGGACGAATCGCGCGATCAATAATATCTTCATCTTTAAAAATAGGACTATCAGGGGCAATTAAGCGATCAGCTTCAATCATACCATTGCTCTCAAGGCTTCTTTAATCAGCGCTTCGCTGGTCATGTCAGCTTTCATTACTTGTGCCACTACTTTAGAAGCTTGTTGAGGCTTATAACCCAAAGAAAGTAATGCACTGATCGCTTCTTCTTCCGCATTGCTCGTGAGCGCTTCCAAGGAATTGTTATCGACTGGTGCAGCGTCAGTAGCGGGAGTGAAGAGGTCACCGGCTCCCCAACCTTTCAGCCTATCTTTCATCTCAACAACCAAACGTTCAGCGGTTTTTTTACCCACACCAGGAAGCTTAACTAATGTGGAGATATCTTCACGCTCAACGCATGAAACAAATTGACCGGCCGTCATTCCGGACAAAATACCCAAGCCTAATTTTGGCCCGACGCCATTCGCTTTAATCACTTCACGAAATAAAGCTCGCTCTTTTACCGTGTTGAAACCATATAAAAGCTGCGCATCTTCTCGGACCACAAAATGGGTATAAATGACCGCTTCTTCGCCCAATTTAGGGAGTTCATAGAAGCAACTCATTGGCATTTGGACTTCATAACCAATGCCAGCGACTTCAATCAATAGCTCTGGAGGTTGCTTTTCAATCAGAATGCCGCGAAGACGTCCAATCACAGGAAATTCCTTAGAGAAATGAGGTTATTTGACTCGGATGATAATAAATAACTGGATGTATAGCCAGTAGAAAAATACCACCTCGCTCAAGATCGGTTTTTCAGCGGTATCGGCCTTTTTTAGCACTGCTTGCCCGCCCAGCTAAAGCAATCAAGGTTTTATTGGTATTCGCATGACAAATTGCCACACCCAGAGCATCAGCGGCATCCGCTTGTGGCTTAGCCGATAATTTGAGCATTTGCTGGACCATATGCTGTACCTGCGCTTTATCAGCACTACCCGTACCAACTACAGATTGTTTAACCAGTCGAGCGGCATATTCATAGACTGGAAGATCCGCATTCACCGCCGCCACAATAGCACTGCCCCTTGCTTGCCCGAGCTTGAGTGCTGAGTCCGCATTCTTTGCCATAAATACTTGCTCGATGGCAAAAACATCAGGCTGAAACTGTGTGATGATTTCCGTCACGCCAGCGTAAATTTGCTTGAGCCGCCCTGGTAACTCTTTTTCGGAGGTACGAATACATCCACTACCAAGATAGTACAAATATCGTCCATGCTGCCTGATCACACCATAACCTGTGATTCGCGAGCCGGGATCTATACCTAAAATAATTGACATGAAAACCTTAATCGTGGACGAAAAACAAAATGGGCTTAACCAATAAAGTTCAAGCCCATCATCGACAAGTTAACTGCCTGATTATTTACGACGCCAAGTAGTTCCACTTGGGCCATCTTCTAAAATGATGCCGAGTTCGTTCAACTTATCGCGTGCCACGTCAGCATTAGCCCAATCTTTTGCTGCACGTGAGTCATTACGCAGTTTGATCAAAGCTTCGATTTCAGCAACTTGCTCATCACCATTGGTGTCCCCTTTAAGAAACGCTTCTGGATCTTGATGCAAAATACCAATCACATCGGCAAGCTCACGCATAAGTGCGCCAAGCGCGCTGGCTTGCTGAAGATTTTCTGTCTTCAGCTTGTTGATATCACGTGCCATATCAAACAAGACGGAATAAGCCTCAGGCGTATTAAAGTCATCATTCATCGCTATCGAAAAGCGACTGACATACTCTTCACCGCCCGCAACTGCTACGGTTAAATCCAACCCTCTCAACGCAGTGTATAGACGCTCTAGCGAGGCACGCGCTTGTTTTAGGTTATCTTCGCTGTAATTTAATTGGCTGCGATAATGGCCCGACATCAAGAAATAGCGCACCGTTTCCGCATCATAGTGAGCAAGTACATCGCGGATTGTGAAAAAATTCCCTAATGATTTAGACATTTTTTCTCTATCCACCATCACCATGCCACTGTGCATCCATGTGTTCACATAGGGAGTGTCATGTGCGCAGCATGATTGAGCAATTTCATTTTCATGATGAGGAAATTGCAAATCAGAGCCTCCACCATGAATATCAAAGTGGTTACCCAAAATCGCTGAATTCATCGCCGAACATTCGATGTGCCAACCCGGGCGTCCTTCTCCCCATGGGGATTCCCAAGTGGGCTCGCCCGGCTTCGACATTTTCCACAACACAAAATCAAGTGGGCTACGCTTAGCAAGATCAACATCAACACGAGCGCCCGCTTGAAGCTGATCGAGATCTTGTTTGGATAACTTGCCGTATTCGTCAAATTTGCTGACTTCAAACATCACATCACCATTAGAAGCAACGTAAGCAAAACCGCGTTCAATCAGTCGTTGCACCAAGCCTATGATTTCTTGGATATAAGCGGTTGCACGAGGCTCGACATCTGGACGTTTCATATTCAATGCATCGAAATCTGCATGCATGTCTGCGATTAAGCGCTCGGTTAGCGAATCGCAAGATTCACCATTTTCGGCAGCACGTTTAATGATTTTGTCATCAATATCAGTGATGTTACGCACAAATGTAAGGTCATAGCCTAAGTAGCGCAAGTAACGAGAAATCACATCAAAAGAAACGAAGGTGCGACCATGGCCAATATGACAGAGATCATAAATGGTGACTCCACAGACATACATACCCACTTTGTTGGCATGAATTGGTTTGAATTCTTCTTTTTGTCTAGTGATTGAGTTATATATTTTCAGCATGATCTCTATCTAATAACTGTTTGAACTAAAATGGCTTCACAGTATAACAACTCTAGCCTAGCTTGGTCATCCTTATTCTCTCGCAATAATACGGCCCCTAAAGACATTTGTTGATTTGAATGTGTCCAAAGTTCAGTTAAAATCCGGGCCTCAACGAAAAATAGATAAAGGTAACTATCATGATCATCCTTCACACGAATTTTGGTGATATTAAAATTCAACTTAATGAAGAAAAAGCACCAGAAACAAGCGCAAACTTTCTACAGTACTGCCGTGACGGTTTTTACGATAACACTCTGTTCCACCGCGTTATCGATGGATTCATGATTCAAGGCGGCGGCATGACCTCTGGCCTAAAAGAAAAAACAACTCGCGCAACGATTAAAAACGAAGCCAACAATGGACTAAGCAATAAGATCGGTACTCTTGCCATGGCGCGCACTATGGATCCACACTCTGCAAGTTCTCAGTTTTTCATCAACGTGAACAACAACACATTCCTAGATTTTCGTTCAGAAAGCCGAGATGGCTGGGGCTACTGCGTGTTCGCTGAAGTGATCGAAGGTATGGATATTGTGAACAAAATAAAAGCCGTGAGCACAGGCTCTATGGGCATGCATCAAGATGTTCCACTAGAAGAAGTGTTCATTTCTGGCACAACCATCGAAGAGTAACGGTAAAAGGAGCGCTATGCGCTCCTTATTTTTATTATGCATACACTATTTATTTCTGATTTACACCTAAGCCCTTCTCGACCAGATATCACCGAGTGTTTTATCCGTTTCATGCGCGAAGAAGCCATTCATGCCGATGCACTGTACGTGCTTGGCGATCTTTTCGAATTTTGGATAGGTGACGATGATAATTCACCTTTCGCCAACCAAATAAAATCGGAATTTAAACAACTGACTCGCGAAGGGGTTGCTTGCTATTTTACTCAAGGAAACCGCGACTTCTTACTTGGCAAACGATTTGCGAAAAAAACCGGAATCACTCTTCTCCAAGAAGAACAAGTAATTGACCTTTACGGAAAAAAAGCCGTGGTGTTGCATGGCGACACACTCTGTATTGACGATATAAAGTATCAAGCCTATCGAAAGAAGGTTCACCAGCCTTGGCTACAATGGGTATTTAATCGGCTGCCATTTTTTGTAAAGGTTCGTATTGTGGGTAAAGTACAGTCGGGCATCCATAATGATAAACAAATGAAATCTATGGATATTATGGATGTTACACAAAGTGAAGTGGATAGAGTTCTGGCCCAGTATGGGGTCGATTTAATGATCCATGGCCATACTCATCGACCAGAGATTCATCACAGAAATCAACTTCATGGCACCGCAACGCGAATTGTTTTGGGTGACTGGTACACCCAAGGCTCAGTCTTAGTCTATGCTAATGATGGTTACGAACTGCAAACTCGACCTTTTAGTTCTAAAAACTGACGCCAAGTCGCACTCTGGTACTATTGGTTTAAGCGGTCGAATCAAAAGTTAAGCTATAATAAGTATAATCAATAATATCAATAATTAGATAAGAGTCTTGCCTTGAAATACTCCTATATCGCCAGACAGCCCATACTCAATCGTGACCGAAAAACTATCGGCTACGAGCTGCTATTTCGAGACGGCCCTAAGAACACCTTTCCAGATATAGACCCCGACTTAGCAACGAGCCGGTTACTCTCTGATCATTTTTTATCCACTCATTACAATACGCTGGGTAAGCATTTAGGGTTTGTCAATTTTCCTTATCAAAGCTTGGTTAACCTCGTGCCTACGCTTTTTCCTGCGCAAAATTTGGTCGTTGAGGTATTGGAAGATTGCGAACCAACATTAGAGTTACTAGAAGCAATTAAAAAGATGGCAAAGCTTGGTTACCGAATTGCGCTTGACGACTTTGTGCCTAGTTCCGAATGGCTCGCTTTCTTCCCTTATGTATCAATTATCAAATTTGATATCCGCATTATTTCTCTTGAAAAAGCCACTCGCTTTATTCAAAAACTTGGCGCAACGAAAATTGAGTTCCTTGCTGAGAAAGTAGAAACCTATGAAGAGTTTAAGCAAGCTAAAAAGGCGGGCTTTACCTATTTTCAAGGCTACTTTTTTAGCAAACCAGAGATGTTACAGCGCAAAGCGTTAGAGCCTGCATTTCTTACTGTGGTGCAACTGTTCAAAGAAATAGCCAAATCTAACCTCGATTACAAAGCCATTGAGGAGCTTGTCGCCACCGACCTGACCCTGTCTTATAAACTGTTAACCTTTGTTAACTCATCCGCGACAGTCAGTTCAAAGATCCATTCATTTAAACAAGCGCTGATCTATCTCGGTGAACAACGATTGAGAAAGTTTATCTCCTTGGTTGCGATTGCTTCGACGCAAGAATCTAAACCGGATTATTTGTATGGTTTATCCATTCAAAGGGCAAGATATTGCGAGCTGATCGGTGTGAAAGCAAAAATGAACGTCGAACCCGGTTCGGCCTTCCTGACAGGAATGTTTTCGCTACTCGATAGCCTACTTGATCAACCTTTAGAAAGTATCATGGAAGAGATGCCTATCGACGAATACGTTAAACTTGCCCTAATAGAAGGGAAAGGAGAGTTAGGTCTGGTACTTGAATTGACTCGAGCTTATGAACAGGCTGACTGGCAAAAGGTTGAGAAAATTGCTAATGCGTTAAATATCGAAGAGCCCGTGGTGAAAGAGTGTTACAACGAAGCTGTGAAATGGACAGCCGATTTACTGGGTGTCCACTCCTGAGTAGACATCGAGTTTAGATCTCCTTAAACTTCCCCGTCTTATATGAATGGGCAATTTGAGAGGATTTATGAGCCAATGCTATTGTGGTAGCCATTTAGATTACCAACACTGTTGTGAACCAATCCACAGTGATTCAGCTTTAGCCATCTATCCAGAACAACTGATGAGAGCCCGCTATAGTGCCCATGTTCTAGGCTTGGTTGATTTTGTCATCAATACCTATCATCCGAGTTGCAATGCACCACAGCAACGCGACGCGATTGAAGAATCAATCAACAGTCAATGGTGTGGGCTAGACGTCATCTCCGCAAGTATCCGCAACAACGAAAATGAAGGCTTCGTTCATTTCAAAGCCTATTACACACAGAATCAACAGCAATTTTGTCTGCAAGAACGTTCACGATTTATACGAGAAAATGGTATCTGGTTCTACATTGACGGTGAATTTCCACAGGAGAACACACCAACGAAGCTAGGACGAAATGACCCATGTCATTGCGGTAGCGGCAAGAAATTTAAGAAGTGTTGTGGGTAGGGTACTCAAAGTAAAACCCTTTTCTATGCAGAAAAGGGTTTACAATATGATTAGTTTTCTATCCTGACTACAATCCATTTCTTATATTTGGCTATTGATTGTAAATGAGCAACCTTACTTTTGTCCTAGCCACTGGTGGAATATTTTTCTATCTTGCTCTGTTGCACGACCATACCAAAGTTTTAGCTGTAAAATAGCTTCGCTTTCCGAGCCTTGGATAGGGTCAGCTTGTTCTTCAACTTCAGCCAATTCTTGTTTTAATGCTCGTACTTTTCCCGAATCTACCATTATGCCATTCTGCTGATTGTAATCATGCAATAGAGATACAGGATCACCGTATGGGAGAAAGCCCTTCTTACCAGGCAAAATATCAATAATAGCTACTGAAGGTAAATCATTCACGGTTAACTCAAACAGATCATCACCATGCTGCAAGCGCTGCTGATAGTCACTTAAATCTTTAGCAACAAATTTGATATGTAAATGATCATCAGGTTTAGTCATCAAAGTGATAACGTAAGGGATAGATGAAATCGCCTCTCGCTTAGCTCCATCACGAATTCGCCCTTTATATTGGACAACTAATTGATTTAAACCATCAGGCAGTGCCTGTGGTGACTCGGTAACCTTTTCAAGATTCACGACTAACAACGTAATGCTTGAATCTGTAGACAATGTTGCAGATAACGTTGGGGCAGTAATTAGGGCTATACAAAGAAAGCTAAGAAGTCGATAAATAAACATAGACGCACTCCAGAAATGGAAAAGCCAGTACTATGTACTGGCTTTTATAGTAATCAATTTCAAAAATTAGAAATCGAAGTAAGCACCTACTAAGATTTCAGTTTTATCTGCATTACCGTGATTATCGCGAGTTGCGATCTCAGTGAATGCAGTAAGTAAGCTAGACGCAGCGTAAGACGCACCTAGGATAAACTCTTGACCATCATCTTTGCTACCGTCATCTTGCATACCCGCAACGCCGTAAATAGAGAAAGAATCAGTCGCTGCAAACGTTGCAGCTAGAGTCGTGTTTTTAACATCTTTTACAGTATCTACAGACACTACGTTATAAGAACCAGCCAAAGTTACTTTGCCTAGATTCACGTCAGCTGCGATCGCCATAGAAGATTTATCTTGGTATGAACCTTGTTTGTCACCCCAATTTTGATACATCGCACCAACAGAGAAAATCTCTGCTGCATAGTTTGCACTCAAACCAAAAACACTGTCTGTATTTTCAGCAGCTTCAGTATAAGCATCAACAACCAATGTTAAGCCACCAAAGCCTTTAGTGTAAGAAATACCGTGACCTGTACTATCCTTGGCATAAGCTGGTAAGTAATTGTTATCTAATTCATTCAAAATGTCCGTTTTTGACACAGCATCATTAGAGTCAGATACATCACCGATTTCACCAATACCAATTAGGCCGAAATCACCTTTTAAATAAGCAGCAACGTCGTCAAACTCTGCGTCGTTTTTGCTTCCATCAATCCAAGTACCGCTTTGAATTTCAAAAGTACCACCAGCAGTCAACGTGTCAGTCACTTTGTGAGAAAAGTCAAATTGAACCTTAGCCCATGCGTTAACGTCTAAGTCAGTTTTCACATCGTTATTTGCTGCTGTTTTATCATCAGTATCACTTGTATAAAGAAAGGTCGCAATTTCACCCTTCACAGATACAGAAGAAGCGTCATCTTTGAATAATTCAACCTTCGCTTGTGCAGATGTAGCAACACCAGCAACCAATAGTGCTAATAGAGTCTTTTTCATAATTAATCCACTGCCTTTTCTTATGTATGGGAATTCCTTATCCGGTTCCCTTTGTTTTTGCTGGCAACTTCCAAATTTAAACTCGGTTCGTTGCCGCCATTAAATCTCAAGGATTAGATTGCAAAAGATTATCCTGCATGTCAAATATCCTAAAAAACAAACAAAAATAAAGGTAAAAATAATTAAAAACATATAGTTACATGATATTTTCATAAAATTACGGGCGACTTCCAAGCAAAAACATCACACAATCTAAAAACTAACAATCATGAAACATCAGAATTAAACACTAATAAAATTTATTTTGGCAAAATTAAATGGATGTTGACGTCATCATTTAACCGAATGGATAGTTTTATATTTTTCACAATGAGAATTAAACATAAGTTCCTGAAGGTTCAGTTTTTTTTTGTGAACAAGATCTAGATTTGATCTAAAAGCATACGATTTCGTGAACTGCGTATCCTTTAGTGAACTGTGCTAGACTCGGCACTCTGCTATTTAGGTCTGTGTATGCTTACAACAAAAATCCAAAAATCCATTCGGGATAGTTATCAAAACCTGCAATTTCAGCTCGAAAACTTCATTCCTCGTCGAGGACAAAATTATCTTGTTGCTGAGATTGCAAAAACATTGTGCGGTTCATATCACAAGTCCAACCGAATCTTGATTGCTGAAGCGGGTACAGGAATAGGGAAATCACTCTCCTATTTAATGGCGGCGGTTCCTGTTGCAGTGTTGAATAACAGAAAGGTTGTTGTTTCAACAGCCACGGTGGCACTTCAAGAACAGCTGATCAGCAAAGATTTGCCTTTATTTAGACGCATCACTGATCGTCAATTCTCTTTTATCCTTGCCAAAGGACGTCAACGATACTGTTGCACCGAAAAACTCGCGGCTGCGTGTGGGGTAGATGGATCACAAATTGCTCTGTTCGAATCAAAGCCACAAAAAAAAGACGTTGAATTATTCACCACCATGTATGAAAAACTGGCTCAAGGAAAATGGAACGGTGATCGCGACTCGTGGCCAAAAGCGATTAAAGATGAGTTATGGCAACTGATTGTTAGTGATAAGCATAGTTGTAATGGTAGCTTTGCTGGCCACAGAGATTGTCCTTTTCAAAAGGCGCGTTCGGAACTGGATAAAGCCGATGTCATTATTGCCAACCACAGCTTGGTCATGGCGGATGCTGACCTTGGCGGTGGTGTCATTCTGCCTGAGCCCGAAAACACCATTTACATTTTTGATGAAGCACACCACTTACCTCATGTAGCACGTGATCACGCTTCAGCGTCAGCAAGCTTGAAAGGCGCAGCTAGTTGGTTAGAAAAACTCAATCAATCCGTAACCAAGTTTTCAAGCTTAGCCGAAGAAAAACGAGTGGCACGTTTTCGTAACGAACTGCAAGAGACACTGCAACAACTTATCCCAAGCTTGAGCCAACTGACAAAGCAGTTTGTACCCGAACAATTTGAAGAAAAGCGATACCGTTTTGAGCATGGAGAACTGCCACAATGGCTTGAAGAAGAGTCTAAAACCCTGAAGCGGCTCTCTCAAAAAGCCAATCAATCCGTCGCTAAAATTGCGGACTTGATTGCTGAACGAGTTAAAGAAGGCGAACTCGCCGCTCGGTTGGCAGAACCAGCACTGACTGAATTAGGCTTTTATATTCAGCGTTTAGAGAACCTTGCCCAAGTATGGTTGCTGATGGCGGAGCCCAAGCGAGAAAAAGGAGCCCCTTTGGCACGTTGGCTTGAAATTCACCCTGAACGTGAAGGTGATTTCATTGTTAACGTTTCACCGCTAGAAATTGGTTGGCAACTTGATCAACAGATCTGGAGCCGCTGCATAGGCGCAATCTTAGTCTCTGCGACGATGCGAGCTCTTAACTCGTTCAGCTACTTTTGCTCGCAAGCAGGGATCAGTGAAAAGGCAGAAGATGGCACACGTTTCCTAGCACTCGCTTCACCGTTTGATTATCAAAATCAGGCCGAGTTACTCATTCCAGCAATGCGTTTTGAACCGCAAGCGAAAGAGTATACTGATTATCTGGTAGAGCGTCTCGCTGAGTTTATTCAGCCAAACAAAGCTAATTTAGTGCTATTTGCTTCTTACTGGCAAATGCGCGAAGTGGCTGAAAAAATATCAACAGATTTTGTTAAACGAGGCTGGGCGCTGCAAGTCCAAGGTGAAATATCACGCACAGAAATTCTAAATAAACATAAAATGCTAGTGCAGTGTGGTAAAACGAGCGTAATGTTTGGCACCAGTAGCTTTTCGGAAGGGCTAGACTTACCAGGAGAACTTTTGGAGAATCTGGTGATCACAAAAATTCCGTTTGCCGTACCAACCTCTCCAGTTGAGCAAGCTCACGCCGAATACATAGAGAAGCGAGGTGGAAACTCTTTTATTCAAATAACCGTTCCTGAAGCCAGCAAAAAGCTGATCCAAGCCGTCGGGAGATTGCTGCGCAAAGAGCGTGATTCTGGTAGAGTCGTGATTCTCGATCGCAGAATCGTTTCAAAACGCTACGGAAAATCATTATTGGACTCGCTTCCTCCATTTAAAAGAACAATAGAATATTAGCTAGGGCTTAACACTACGCCCTTTCATCTCATTACTCAGGGCCGATTTTATTCATGGAATTTGTTGAGCCAACCACTTTGATTGTGTTGGCGCTTGTTGCTTTTATTGCTGGCTTTATCGATGCAGTCGCTGGCGGCGGTGGCATGCTTACTGTACCCGCGTTATTATCAATCGGTCTTCCGCCGCACATCGCACTAGGAACGAATAAGCTAGCGGCAACATTTGCCTCATCAACTGCCGCATTAACCTACTATCAGAAGAAGTTGTTTCAACCAAGTTGCTGGGTCAGAGCTTTCATTACCACCTTAATTGGCGCAACCATAGGTACTTTTGCTGTCGATGCGATCAGCACCGATTGGCTACAAAAAGTGCTGCCGCTCATTATTCTAGCTGCCGCTATCTATACGATATGGCATAAAACACCACATGCACACCAGAATGTCAGCCCGCCTCCCTGCCCTGTACTTCACAAAAAGCAGTATGCGCAAGGCTTGATACTTGGATTTTATGACGGGCTGGCAGGGCCGGGGACTGGCGCATTTTGGACAGTCAGTTCGATGGCGTTATACCGACTCAACATTTTATTGGCCTCTGGCCTTGCTAAAGCGATGAATTTTACCAGTAATGTAACGTCATTGGTTACCTTTGCCATTTTGGGGCATATTGACTGGGTGCTGGGACTGACTATGGGAGTTTGTTTGATGGCTGGAGCTTTTGTTGGCGCACATTCAGCGATTCGTTTCGGCGCTAAATTTATTCGTCCGGTGTTTGTGAGTGTGGTCAGTGTGCTTGCAATCAAGCTGACTTATGATGCGTGGTTTGCAGGCTTATGAACCATTTTTCTCAATTGAAGTCCTTAATTGAAGAGTTAAAACAACAAGCCGCCAGTGTTGACCGAACTCGTGGTGAACACCATCAGGCTCTGTTTGATGAGCGCCTGTTCCACTGTAAAGCGCACTTATTAATCCCTTGTGTTATGGAAGCAAAAGCGACCTTTGACTCCATCGTGCGCGAACAAGAGAGCCAACGGCTAACCAGTCAACGAGCTCAATATCTAACCGATCGACTGCTTGCACAAATTGCGGCAATCCAACGCGAAATATCGACAGTATCGATCAGAAAAAGTGAGCCCAAGCATCGCAGCTATTATCGCAAACCGATCAATGCGTTATATCAAGAGCTGGCCCAGCACCAAGAATGGGAGCGGAGGCTGATGGATATGGTGAGAGAAAAAGAACTCGGACTTAAGCAAACTTCTGCTGTTAGTCAGCAGCAAGCACAAAAAGCGTTATTGACCGTAGAGCAGCGGCTCAAGCGTTGCCAAGAAGCCAAAGCCAAAATTGAGAAACAAATTACGTTCAGGGAGAAAAACCAATAACATGAATGATCCTACTGTACCGCTAGACGGCGCGTCTGAAGAGATAAAGCTCGCTGTCGATCTCATCTACTTATTAGAAACCAATCAGATTGAACCACACACCGCACTTGAAGCGCTGAAAATCGTACAGCAGGATTTATTGCGTAAACTGGATGATACAGCGAGAGAGTAAGAAGCAAACATCTACTTCTTACTCTTTCAGCCGTTAGACTTTAAATTGTCCAACCAACTGTTGCTGCTTAGCCGAGAGTTGACTTATCTGAGCACCAACCGATTCTGATTCACCGACCAGTGTCAATATCTGCGCGCTAAGATCACGAATATTGGATAGGTTGAGGTTGACTTCACCAGAGACGGCTTGCTGTTCTTGGGCCGCTTTTACAATCTGGCTATTCATATCGTTAATTGCTGAGATGGATTCAAACACTATTTCTAATTCAGCAACGGCCTTTTGAACTTGCATCGCAGTTCCATTTGCTAACGCGTTTCCTTGCTGGATCACCTCAACTACGCCCTCAGTACCTTGTTGGACTTTTTCTATCACTTTGCGTATTTCACCCACAGAGTTCTGAGTCCGCTGGGCCAAATTACGTACCTCATCGGCGACAACAGCAAACCCTCGCCCTTGATCTCCGGCCCGAGCCGCTTCTATAGCCGCATTTAATGCGAGCAAATTGGTTTGCTGTGAAATTCCCTCAATGACCGTTAAAATTTCGGTAATATTGATATTGTTTTGAGCCAACTCTTCAACAACCGGCACCGCATCACTCATTCGCACCACCAGCTTATGCATCTCAGCTTCAGAGGCACGGATGACATCCTGCCCAGTCAGTGCGGAGTGATTAGCTTGCGAAGCGGCTTGCACCGCAGCCTCGGCATTTTGCACAACGAGACTTGCTGTTTGTGTCATTTCTTCAGAGGCAGTCGCCACCATATCCATCTCTTTAAATTGAGACTCACTACGGCTACGCGTTTGTACGGCAGACTGCCGTGCCTGTTCAGTCGTTTGAGCTACTTGGTTCGCACTTTCTACGATCTGCTGAATAATAGCCTGTAATTTGTCTAAAAACTGGTTAAAGCCACGTGCCAAATCACCGATTTCATCATGACTACTGATAACAAGCCGCTGAGTTAAATCCCCTTCGCCAGAAGCAATATCTTGTAACCGCTCCACGACCGCTCGAATAGGTTTCACAATTTGGGTGGCAGCTAACGCAATGATTGCGAGCCCTAAAAAGACTAGCAATGCGCCGACTAATAGCTCCGCTCTAACGCCATTCTCTACCTGTTGAGTAATGATCTGATCCAGTTGATTGGCATCAGCTAGCACACTCGATGTCGGCATTTCAAAAACCACGCCCCAAGTCTGGTTCGCCACCTGAATGGGAGCAAAGACAGACAACCATTGCCGATCTGAATTCCATTGAGAATGGACTTTACCCTCGGCTAGAAGATTGGCAATCTCCTTTGTAGTCAAAACTGAATCAGCCAGTGGCGCACCTAAGGTTAATTCACGCTCATCAGTCGCAATAAGCGTGTTATTTAAGCTGACAATAAAGACCTTACCACTACCACCAAATAGACTTTGATCTGAACTCAGTGCAATCGCTACCAGTGGGCTAAGTTTTAAATCGATGCCAAAAAAGCCAATCGCAACGCCATCAATCAAAATGGGCACAGAGAGAGAAGAAGTAAGAAACGTTTCATTATCTTGAATCACGATTTTAGGCGATGAGATACATGCACTAGCGGTTGTTAACGGGCAGGCGAAACGCTCACTGTTTCCTTCATCCTTCAATGCCACTTCGCTTAATACATTTGCCACCACATTTTCACCATTGGAGGACGTTATCCAGTATGCAGCGAATCGACCTATTTCATTTGAGCCTACATAGTCAGCATTCTGGTAGTTGTCATCCTCGCTATCGAGCAAATTTGGCTTAAAGACGAGATAAGCCCCCTGAACATTGGGATAATTGACTACCGTCTTGCGAACCATTTCATCTAAAGATGTCCTTAACGCTTCGCTTTCACCAAAATTTTCTTCGGTATTTGATTTGAAAAACAAGGCCGTATCAGCAAGCATTTGAGCCCGATACATGGCTTCACTGAGATATTCAGATACTTCGGTGGCATTGAGCAGCGCCCGAGTTTCTAATAACTGCTGCGATTTATTGATCACAGAATCTGAACTTTGTTGTTTTATTGCTTGTTGGTTATTCACTGCGTTATAAACAGAAAAACCAATGAGAGACAATGACGTAATTAGCAGGCAAAGGCCGGCTAAAAGGGTTATTTTCCATTGAACCGAAAGTGTTCGCATACTACATCCTTATGCTGCGCTAATAGGGTTTTCAGACGAAATGGTGACGACTTTAATTAGAGCATATTGACTTGAGAGATCAATCGTAAGTTTACATAAATGTTAATAAAAATATCCTTTCTGACTATTCAAAAAATTTACGTATTACAATTGATTCGCTTTTCGTCTTGTCCTTGCGCCTTGAAATGGTAACATCTTGCGCACAACTCATCTTAAGGATCCCTTATGAAAGTCATCAGTTTTAACATCAACGGTTTGAGAGCTCGCCTCCATCAACTGCAAGCGATTATTGATAAGCATCAACCTGATGTCATTGGACTTCAAGAAATCAAAGTACACGATGACGCTTTTCCTCTTGAGGATGTTGAAGCCATGGGCTACCACGTCTATTTCCATGGTCAAAAAGCGCATTATGGCGTCGCCATGTTGTGCAAGAAGGAACCCATTTCAGTACAGAAAGGCTTTCCTAGCGATAATGAAGATCATCAAAAACGCATGATTATGGCCACTTTTGAAGATGACAACGGCCAAAAAACAACCATACTCAACGGCTATTTTCCTCAAGGGGAGAATATTTCCCATGAAACAAAATACCCCTATAAGCGTCAGTTTTATAAAGATCTAATGGGTTACTTAACGACACATCATTCCCCTGACGAACAAATAATTGTAATGGGAGACATTAACATCAGCCCTATCGACTTGGATATTGGGATTGGTGAAGCCAATAGAAAACGCTGGTTGCAAACGGGAAAATGCTCTTTCCAACCTGAAGAGCGCGAATGGTTACAAACTTTAATGGACTGGGGTTTTGTTGACACATTCCGTCAGTTAAATCCGGATGTAAATGATCAATTTTCGTGGTTTGATTATCGCTCACGCGGCTTTGATGATAACCGCGGGCTACGAATCGACGTCATTTTAGCGACCCCGAACCTAGCAAAAAAATGCCAAGAGGCCGGCATCGACTATGAACTTCGAGGAATAGAAAAACCTTCTGATCACGCGCCAATTTGGTCCAGTTTTTCCTTGTAGGAACAGAAAGTAACGTGCCAATAAGAAGCGCGCATTCGGCGCGCTTCTTATTTTAATCTATGCCTGGATTATAGAAACAAACTCGGTACAGCAAATTGCTACTCGCAGCCCTTCAGCTTAATGGGCGCAAATAAGCTAAGAAGCGTTTTTCAGCCTGTTTAAAGCAGAACAAAATAATAAAGGTCAAGCCCATATAGAACAAACCTGCGGTTAAAAATGACTCGAATGGAGCATAATAACGAGAGTTCACTAAACGCGCAGCCCCCGTTAAATCCATAATGGTAACAATACCAGCAACCGCCGAACCGTGAAGCATGAAGATAACTTCATTACTATAAGCGGGCAGTGCACGCCTTAACGCACTCGGTAGAATAATTCGTCGATACGTTTTCCAAGTACTCATTCCGTATGCCTTCGCCGCTTCAACTTCTCCTTTCGGCAAACCATTGATCGCGCCGCGAATAATTTCAGCCGTGTAGGCGGACGTATTGAGAACAAAAGCAACCAACGCGCAAAACCAAGCGTTTTCCCATAAGGTATCTTTCACCGGGAAAAATTGATCCATTCCATAGTAGATGAGATAAAGCTGGACCAATAACGGTGTACCACGAAAAAAGTAGGTATAAGCCCATGCTGGAGTACGAATAAAATAGTTGTGGCTATTTCTAGCAATTGCTAAGGGGATGGCAAGGCTCAAACCGATGATTAACGACAAACCCACCAGCCAAACCGTTGTCCACAGCCCACTAAAATAAATTGGTAGGCTTTGAGCAATAAGGGAAAAATCCATATTTACCTCGTGTGAATGCTGAACTTGCGCTCAACCAATTTGAGAAGACCGGTTGATACACTGGTAAAGAAAAGGAAGATCACTGAGACAGCCATATAAAAGGTGAATGGCATTTTTGTCGAACCCGCCGCGAGTGAGCTGACTCTGACCATATCTTCTAATCCAATAATGGAAACAAGTGCCGTCGTTTTGAGCAATACCAACCAGTTGTTACCAAACCCTGGCAATGCATGACGAACCATTTGAGGAAGCAAAATGCGTCTAAATGCTAAGGTAGAACTCATACCATACGCTTTCGCCGCTTCCATCTCTCCTTTATCAACCGCCATAATAGCGCCACGAAAGGTTTCAGCCATATAGGCACCGAAAATGAAACCTATGGTTAGTATTCCAGCAATGAAAGGGCTAACATCAATATAATCGGGGAGATAAGCGGTCCATTCATGGCTCGGGTCACTTGCCATAAACCAATTGTTTAACCATTCGTTGATTGAATAAAGGCTATTATTCAACAATATTTGACCGCCAAAGAAAATAAGCATCATTAACACAAGGTCTGGAATACCGCGAATGATGGTCGTATAAAGAGTGGCAATAGCTCTTGCCCAACGGTAAGGTGCAAGCTTGGCTAGCGCACCTAGCATGCCAAGTAACATGGCAAGTAATAAAGAGAACACGGCAACTTCAATGGTCAGCACCGCTCCCTTCAAAATTGAGGCTTCATATCCGTGTAGGTCCAACATAATTCATCCCTAGTCCCTGGAGAATTTAACGGCTGGGTACTTCTGGAACTAGGATCCAGCCGTTAAGAATCAATGGATTCCCATCATAATTGAGAAGGTGGAGTCAACTGAGCTAACCAGTCCTAATGACAGAGTGATCGATAAACATATTCATATGCTCGGCCCACTCTCACCTTCTAATTATATGGGTAAGATATGATGTTACAGCTTATTCACCGTATACATCGTAATTAAAGTATTTGGTCGCAATTTCTTGGTAAATCCCTTGTTGACGAAGAGATTTAATCGCCATATCAAGTTTTTGAGTGAGATCTTTGTCTTGTTTACGAACCGCAATACCAAAACCATCGCCAAACCATTTCGGATCGGTTAATGATGGGCCGACGAACTCATACGCTTCGCCGCCCGCTTTGTTAAGCACACCCTCTTCCAATGCAGAGGCATCACCCAATACTGCCGCAATACGGCCATTGGCTAGGTCAAGATAGGCTTCATCAAATGAACCATAGCGGACAATTTCAACTGCATCGCCATAATTATCAGTAAGATACTTATCGTGCGTTGTTGCACGTTGTACACCAATTTTCACCCCTTTTAGACCTTCTTTAGAAAAATCCAACGCGGCTCCCTTCTTGGCGATAAATTTATTGGGAATTAATGCGTACTTACCAGTGAAATCGACTTTTTTCTTGCGCTCGTCGGTAATCGACATGGCTGCAATAATCGCGTCATATTTACGTGCGAGCAGTGATGGGATAATGCCATCCCAGTCTTGTGGAACGATTTTACATTCCACTTTCATCTCCTTGCACAACGCATTGGCCATATCAACATCAAAACCTTTGAGAGATCCATCAGCCTCTGTCCAGCTAAAAGGAGGATAAGCCCCTTCTATACCAAAACGAACCGTCTTCCATTCTTTCGCTTGGGCCATACCAGTCATTGCACTAGCAGCAACGGCTGCAACTAATAACCACTTTTTCATTTCCATACTCCTGTGATTGAGGTCTTACTTATTTATCATGCTATGTTTATGTTGGTTTTGCTTAATATTTATGTCGTGACGAATACCACAACATAATGAACACATTAATAAATAGAGGATATAAATTGTTTTAACCGTTCAGATTTAGGCTGGGTGAACAGGATGGCTGGATCTCCTTGCTCTTCCACTAAACCTTGGTGCAAGAACATCACATGGTTTGAAACATCGCGAGCAAAGGCCATTTCATGAGTCACTACCAGCATAGTACGGCCTTCTTCTGCCAAGTCTCTCATAACACCCAACACTTCACCCACCAATTCAGGATCAAGTGCAGAAGTGGGCTCATCAAACAGCATGACTTCTGGCTCCACGGCCAACGCTCTAGCAATCGCCGCACGTTGTTGTTGCCCACCAGAAAGGTGACCAGGATAATAGTCTTTACGTTCATACAGGCCGACTTTTTTTAGCAGCACCTCAGCACTCTCGATGGCTCGTGCTTTCGGTACTCCTAACACATGAATTGGTGCTTCAATAACGTTTTCTAGCACCGTCATGTGCGACCAAAGGTTAAATCCCTGAAATACCATAGCAAGGCGTGAGCGAATTCGTTGCACCTGCTTTTCACTCACAGGTGAAGCTTCACCTTGCCGATTTTTTTTCATTTGAATGAGTTCACCATTGACCCAAATATCACCAGAGGTTGGTGTTTCAAGTAAATTGATGCATCTAAGAAAGGTACTTTTTCCCGAGCCAGAAGAACCAATAATGGAGATCACATCACCCTTACGAGCTTCTAGCGAGATTCCTTTTAGTACTTCGTTTTGACCAAAGGTTTTGTGCAGCTCTTTAATATTCAGCGCCGGTACATCAGTCATGCGCTTAACTCCCTGTATTTGCTACTGCAGAGTATTCCAACTCCCATTTTTGATACAAACTAGCATTCACACCGAAAACATGCAACAAATTATTAACCTGGAAAATAAGGATATTAAGTTATTTTATCTGATTAAAAATTCACATTTTAGCCAATACTTCTCCATATGGCGCATATAAATGGCACATCAAGCAATTAACAGTTAACAGTTAACAGTTAACAGTTAACAGTTAACTCATTTTGTTAACATTTACTTAAAGATAGACAACCTATTTATGTATAAAGTACACCTAGATTCATAGGATATTTAAGGTCATTAATATCATTGAAACTCTTTTACAAACATCACAATGTGAAAACTTATTTCAAGCAAGTAACGGCTCAACCCCCCGTTTTCATTAGGCTGCTGTAGTTTTCTTTCACATTTATTCTTAAAGTGATCAAGATCAATCACCCTAAAGGATAAGCAAGCTAAACTCGCGAGCAAAGATAAGGTTGTATAAATGACCACACTCTCTTTTTTAGTTGTTGTTATGCAAGCACATATGAGATGTGCTACATATTCAATTAAAAACATTACCGCTTCTTCGCGGATTACTAGGATTCAGTACGAATTACTAACTTTTAAAAATATGAGGAATCTATGCCAGACGTAGTCAACAATGAGCGCTCAGAAATCGAGACGAAAAGCTATAAAGAGCTGCATCGTCCAGCATCTGAGTTTGCAAGCCGTTCAGATTACCTAGACCACGAACTGCAAATCATGAAGCCCCGTCGCTTTGGTTTGAACTTACCTGGTCGTGACTTCCGTTTTGAACTTGAAGATTTTGTACCAGCCATCGCGGGCACAATCGGCATCATCGCCATGTACTCAGCGGTAATGATGTCTTGGGCTGATGGCCTAACCCAAGCATGGGAGCACATTCATCTAGGTAAAGACTTCGCGATTGAAGTTGCACGTGTAGAGATGTTATTTCCTGCCCTCTTCTTCTGTGTTATTGCCTCTGGTTTCTTAAACCCAAAAGCCAACTTAGCTGGCAACCATGGCCCAATGATCCCTCTTATCGGCTCAATCGCATTAGCCGGTGCACACCCTTTGGCATTGGCAATTTTGCTTGGCGTTTTTGGTCTTCTCTTAAGTTACTTTAAAGGAGGCTCGAAACTGGTCAATCTAACCTCCGAGGGAACCGCAGGCGGGTTGCTTATCTTCCTCGGCTTTACCGGAACAATGAGCCAAATTGGTTCTATCCAAACTTGGGCTACCAGTTTGCAATCGGTCGATGTCGCCGCAGGCAGCTTAGGTTACGTTGGCCTAGTGGTTTTAGGTGTCAATATTGTGCTGTATGCATTTCTTGCAAAAATCAACATGCGTTGGTTAGCAATTCCTGTCTGTGCAATGACTGGGCTTGCGATTGCGCTTTTATTCGGTACTGGCTTTGATCTTCAATTTGAAACTCAAATGGGCTTACCTAACCTTAATCCTGTTTACTGGTGGGGCTCAACCACTGAAGGTTGGATGCTTGGTTTGCCAACAGTAGAACACTTTATCGCCTCATTGCCCTTTGCTATTTTGGCCGTTGCGATGTGGTCACCAGATTTCCTTGGTCACCGAATTTTCCAAGAATTGAACTATCCGAAGAGAACTGAAAAAGTACTGATGGATGTTGATGACACAATGACCATGTGTTCAATTCGTCAAATGGTAGGTACAGCACTTGGTGGTGGTAATATCACATCGTCATGGGGAACGTATATGATCCCAGCGGCGATTGCTAAACGCCCAATTCCTGGTGGTGCCATCATCTTAGGTTTATTGGTCATGACTATTGCTATCCTTGGCTTCCCTATGGACGTAGCGGTTTGGCCTCCAGTGATGCGTATTGCTCTATTAGTAGGGGTATTTCTTCCTTTACTAGAAGCGGGTATGCAAATGGTAAGAAACACAAAAGATTCACAAGCAGCGGGCATCTGTATCTTTGGTAGCGCTGTGGTGAACCCTGTTCTAGCGTGGGCATTGACCATGCTACTCGATAACAATGGCCTAATTGGCGACAAAGAACGTGCATCAAAGCTGTCTTTTATCGACAAAATCATCATTCCAGGTGGTGTGCTGATCATCTGTTTAATTGCTATGCTTGCGGTTGGTATGCTTGAAAACCAATACGGTTTAAAAGCTTGGCTATAATGAGCTTGGACTAATACGAATTTGGGTAGTGCTCGCACTACCCAAACTTTATTTGAAAAATTTAACTTTTATTGATTTAGTTTAAGGTTTACAAAAAAATTTTAGTCTAATCTTGCATTCAAGGCTTAAAAGCACAATATCTATATTCAGATAATTGAATAGTGTGAATATAGATATTGTATTAATAGAGTGTACTGCTCCTTTCGAGGATAACTGGCTCAACGGTGAAGACGGTACGTGTTTTTTCTACTAAAAAGGTAGGTATGTCATGGCAGAGCAATTTGCTAAAGCTTGGGAAAGTTTTGTTGCAGGTGAGTGGCAAAACGAAGTTAACGTTCGTGATTTTATTCAAAAGAACTATACGCCGTATGAAGGTGACGAATCTTTCCTAGTTTCTGAAGGTACTGAAGCGACAAACAAGCTTTGGGCTAAAGTAATGGAAGGTATCAAACAGGAAAACGCGACTAAAGCCCCTGTCGATTTCGATACTGACGTTATTTCTACCATCACTGCTCACGATGCAGGCTACATCGAAAAAGATCTTGAAACTATCGTGGGTCTACAAACTGAGAAACCACTTAAGCGCGCTATCATCCCTAACGGTGGTGTGCGTATGGTTGAAGGTTCTTGCAAAGCATACGGTAGAACTCTTGACCCTATGATTTCAAAAATCTACTCAGAATACCGTAAAACTCACAACGCTGGCGTTTTCGATATCTACACTCCTGATATCCTAGCGTGTCGTAAGTCTGGTGTTCTGACGGGCCTTCCTGATGCTTATGGTCGTGGCCGTATCATTGGTGACTACCGTCGCGTAGCACTTTACGGTATTGATTTCCTAATGAAGGATAAGCTTGCTCAATTCACTTCTCTACAAGAGCGTTTTGAGAACGGCGAAGATCTAACGGCAACGATGCAACTTCGTGAAGAAATTGCAGAACAACACCGCGCACTTGGCCAAATGAAAAAAATGGCTGAAAAATACGGTTTTGACATCTCTCGCCCAGCAGAAACTGCACAAGAAGCTATCCAGTGGACTTACTTCGGCTATCTAGCTGCTGTTAAATCACAAAACGGTGCGGCAATGTCGCTAGGTCGTACTTCGACTTTCCTAGATATCTTCATCCAACGTGATCTAGAAGCGGGTAAAATCACTGAAGTACAAGCTCAAGAAATGATCGACCACTTCGTAATGAAGCTGCGTATGGTTCGTTTCCTACGTACTCCTGAATACGATGAACTATTCTCTGGCGACCCAATTTGGGCAACAGAATCAATGGGTGGTATGGGTCTTGACGGTCGTACACTCGTTACGCGTTCTAACTTCCGTTTCCTAAACAGCCTATACACTATGGGTCCTTCTCCAGAGCCAAACATAACTGTACTTTGGTCTGAGCAGCTACCTGACGGCTTTAAACGTTTCTGTGCAAAAGTATCTATCGATACTTCATCTATCCAGTACGAAAACGACGATTTAATGCGTCCAGACATGAACTCTGACGACTATGCTATCGCATGTTGTGTATCGCCAATGGTTGTAGGTAAACAAATGCAGTTCTTCGGAGCGCGTGCAAACCTTGCTAAAACCATGCTTTACACCATCAATGGTGGTATTGATGAGAAGTTGAAAATCCAAGTTGGTCCTAAAATGGACAAGATCGCAGGTGAGTATCTTGACTATGACGAACTATGGGCAAAAATGGACCACTTCATGGATTGGTTGGCGAAGCAATATGTGACCGCACTAAACAGCATTCACTACATGCACGACAAATACAGCTATGAAGCCGCGCTAATGGCACTGCATGATCGTGACGTTAAACGTACGATGGCATGTGGTATTGCTGGCCTGTCTGTTGCTGCTGACTCTCTATCTGCAATCAAATACGCAAAAGTTAAGCCAATTCGTGACGAAGATGGCCTAGCGATCGATTTCGAAATCGAAGGTGATTATCCTAAATTTGGTAACAATGACGCCCGCGTTGATGACATCGCATGCCAACTTGTTTCTACGTTTATGGGCAAAATCCGTAAACTTAAGATGTACCGTGATGCAATTCCAACTCAGTCTATCCTGACTATCACTTCAAACGTGGTATATGGTAAGAAAACAGGTAACACACCTGATGGTCGTCGTGCTGGTATGCCTTTCGCACCGGGTGCAAACCCAATGCATGGCCGTGACGAAAAAGGTGCAGTAGCATCATTGACTTCAGTAGCGAAACTACCGTTTGCTGATGCGCAAGATGGTATTTCTTATACTTTCTCTATCGTTCCAAATGCGTTAGGCAAAGAAGAAGCAAGTCAACGTTCAAACCTTGCTGGTCTGATGGATGGTTACTTCCACCATGAAGCAGGCATTGAGGGTGGCCAACACCTAAACGTGAACGTGCTTAATCGCGAAACTTTAGAAGATGCGGTTAAACACCCTGAGAAATACCCTCAGCTAACCATTCGTGTATCTGGCTATGCTGTACGTTTTAACTCACTGACTGCAGAACAACAAGCTGACGTTATTGCGCGTACTTTCACTGAATCTCTATAATTTCAGTTAAATTAATAGCAAAGTAGTTAAGCCCTGCTCGATGAGTGGGGCTTTTTTATACTCAGAAATCAAAAATGTGCAATGCATCAACCACAAATGTTACGCCTACCACATTTATTTTGATTCAATTGCCCATTTATCAACTGAATAGGGCATCTTTACTATATGATTAGGGCTTGTCTATACTCTGCAGTGTCCGTATGAAGTTATTTCACATTATCCCATTGACGTTACTCAGTGCTTCTGCGCTGGCCTCTCAACACGCAACGGTTGCTTTTAACCTCGATAACGATGGCGTATTTGGCGTAGATCGCGACTACACCAATGGTTTATTTTTAAGCTACACCTCAGGGGCGATTGCTCCATATTGGTGGGCTAAACCACTCAGCCTTTCGGTTTGGGGAGCGGCCCCATTGGACAAATGGGAAATCAGCATTGGCCACAAAATGTGGACTCCTTCGGAGATTTCTCTTACCAAACCAGAGCCGAATGAACGACCTTACGCTGGGTATTTACACACCGAGCTTAACTATATTAGTTTGCATCCCCAACAAGCCACGCGGGCAAATTTAACCATTGGAACCACCGGAGATGCTGCGCTTTCTGAGAAAGCGCAAAAGTTAGTGCACAGCATCACTAAATCTGACGAACCCAATGGCTGGGCCTACCAAGTAGAGGAAAAAATCGTCGGCAGCGTGGGTTATCTGTCTCACTTTAATCTGACACGATACCGCAGCTATGCAGGCACTGACGTTGAGCTTTCCAACGTTTCAGAGGTCAACGTAGGTAACTTTCGCAGTGATCTCTCCACAGGTTTTATGATGCGTTGGGGGACCGATCTTGCGGGTAACTTTGGCAGTGCTCAAATCAGTGCAGAAAACCCTTTCTCGGCAGGGATGATTGGTGTCTCGGATGCTGGATGGTTTCTCTTCGGAGGTGTAGAAGGACGCTATCGCTTCAATGACATTACCATCGAAGGAGATAGGCCTTTAAACGGACTAGATCACCCCGCTGAATATTACCAAGTTAACTTGGAAAATCTTCAAGCGACCGCTGTAATTGGTGCGGCTTGGTATATTCAACAAGTCGGTGCGAGTTTAACGTTCACCGCAAACACACCTGAGTATAAGGAAGACAAAAACTCCATTCACGGTGTCGGTAATATTTCTCTTTTTGCTTTTTTCTAACGTTTAGCAAACTGAAATTATATGGTGAAACTTTGGCAGTCTACACTTAGGCTGCTAGAGCGTTTATCCACAATCTGGCTGGTTGCTCTTAACTGTTCATTGTTCTCTTCCAAGGCCTTCATGGCTCGAGATATTTGTATCATATTATCTGCCATTGAATGGCTAGTCGTCGCCAAATCTCGGATCGATGCAAAAATGGCTTCTGTTTTATTCGCCGCTTCATCTGCTTTTTTGATAATTTGCGCGATGGCCTGTATTGCCTCATTACCTTTCTCTTGCCCACTCTGCATAGACTGCTCAGATTGCGCAATATAAGTGATTACTTCCGCACTTTCCTTTTGCATAGTATCAATCGTGCCGGAAATTTCGGCCACGGCATTGACCGTTCTTACCGCTAAACTTCGAACTTCATCAGCGACAACAGCAAAGCCACGACCTTGCTCTCCCGCTCTCGCCGCTTCAATTGCGGCATTGAGTGCCAATAAGTTAGTCTGCTCGGCAATACCATTAATGATGTCCATCACCGAGTCTACTTTTGCAGAAGCTTGTTCAAGTTGATGAATGTGGCCTGCGGCCGAGCTTAGGATTTTACCAACCTCAACCAGTGACGTAATAGCAACGGAAATCACTTTTCCTCCCTCTTCTGCACTTTGCATAGAAGATTTGCTGAGTTCCGCAACAAACTCCAATGAGTTGGATACTTCTTGGGTCGTCACGCTGACCTCTTCTGTGGCCGATGTCAACAATTGCGTTTGTCCCAAAACGTCAGATTGATTTGTCACCAAAGTGTCTAATCCAACATTCAGTGACGCGGCATCACCAGACAAGGCTTCACTGCTTTTCTGCACACCACTCACCAATTTCCCTAAATTTTCACAGCTTTGGTTAATGGCCAATGCCAGTTGATTAAATTCGTCCTTTTCGTTATTCGTCATCGGCATACGGCGTGACAAATCGCCACGCGAGATATTGTTCAACACGTGAATTGTTTGCGACAAAGAACGAGAAAGAGAAAAACTAAAGGTAAGGAAAATAGCAATGGTCAATATGGCAAGTAACGCACAGGCCGCCAATACAGACCACTGTGTTTGCGATGCGGTCGTTTTTGCGGCCAACTGATATTGCTCACTCAACGCGGAAAGCTTGGTTGAAATATCTTGAATCACCGACTTAACTTGCGCCTCTGTATCGCCTCTTTGTTTCTCCATCACTTGCAATTGCTGAGACAGTTCACTCACACGTAAAAAAGCCTGTTTAAATTGTTGTATCTCTTTTTCATACAGATCCAACATCGAATAAGAATCAGACATATTGACGAAACTGGCCATAGCACGATTAAACAGTTTTAAGTTTTGCTCCGTGGGTTCTAATAAATAATTTTGCTGCGCCTTAACCATGGCTTGAAAATCCGAGTTGATTGTAACCATCCCCGTCTCATCTATCTTTTTCTCTATCGTGGTGGCCAACGTTTTCAGCTCGCCCAGCTTACCTTCGTTAACGTTGAAACCCACTTCTGATTTCACTTGCAACCAAGGACGCAAAAATTGGTCAAATTGTTTGGCCGCCTTGAGCAACACTTCCCCTTCTTGAGCAAAATTGGTCTTTTGCAGGAAAGCAACATTAGCATTCACCTCTCCCATCAACTGATCCAATTTATTCAAAATCGAGTTGACCTGATTGCCTTGCATGTTGTTTAGCTCTGATGCAAGCGACAACAAATTTGCTTGAGTAGTAAATATCGCCACAGAACCGGATGCCACTTCGCCACTGGAGCGATACTGTTCATCCATTCCCGTCAAGCTCTTTGCGGTATAAATCCCTAAACCTAAAAAACCAACACAAAGGATAACTAAAAATAGACTGATTTTTTGCTTTTGAGAAAACTGTACATCCATGAACTATTCCTTATTTAAACCCTATCGCATTCAACGAGTTCTTATTTCTATACAGTGTAGTCAATGTGCAGAATTTCATGACATTCATTTTGAGCCACAACATATGGTTTAGGATATGCGGCGGCAATTGCACATTAACCCTACTTAATCCCTACCATTTGTAATAAAATAACGGGCAAATAACCTATTCGAGATGAACTGATGTCAACAACTGGTCGTATTCATTCTTTTGAGTCTTGTGGCACGGTAGATGGCCCTGGAATTCGCTTCATTGTTTTTATGCAAGGCTGCCTAATGCGTTGTATGTATTGTCATAATCGTGACACATGGGACACCCATGAAGGCAAGGAAGTGACTGTTGAAGAAATCATTACCGAAGCAAAATCTTATCGCCATTTTATGAAAGCCTCTGGCGGCGGAATTACCTGCTCAGGCGGTGAAGCTATGCTTCAACCCGAATTTGTTCGTGATTTATTCCGCGCAGCGCAAGCTGAGGGCATTCACACCTGCTTAGATACCAACGGTTATATTCGCAAACACACAGACGTGATTGATGAAGTACTCGATGCCACTGATTTAGTGATGTTAGACATCAAACACATGAAAGATGAGATCCACCATGATTTTATTGGTGTGTCGAATAAGCGAACCTTAGATTTCGCGCGCTACTTACACACCATAGGTAAAAAAACGTGGATCCGTTATGTGATTGTTCCTGGCTACACTGATGACGAAGAAGCGGCTCATATGCTTGGTGATTTTATTAAAGATATGGATAACATCGAGAAAGTAGAGCTGCTGCCTTATCACAAATTGGGCGCTCATAAATGGGAAGCAATGGGGCTAGAATACCCATTAGAAGGTGTGAATCCGCCGTCAAAAGAGACCATGGACAAAATCGTTGGGATCTTAGCTCAGTATCACTCAAACATAAAATATTGATTGCTTGATTTAATAACCATAAAAATGCCAGCATAATGCTGGTATTTTTATAGAGAGGCTAGCCATGCAGCTGGAACAACTTGCGGTGCTATTGCTCCTGCTACTTGTTGGGTTAACGACCCTTCGCGATTTTAAATACTCATTTTGGACAAAGTTTAAGGCCGAGAAATCCTTTCAGCATCTCACCTATTTTGCCTCTTTTGCACTTTTTCTTTTGTGGTTAGCTCAAGCCGGAGTAACAGAAGGATTGCCTATCCATTTTCTCGGTTTAACAACCCTCACGATGATGTTTGGCTGGCGCTGCGCATTTGTTATAACTATTCCTGTTACATTCGCACTGGCGGTGGTCGGTAAACTGGCCTTCTTTAACATCCCCGAATACTTACTACTATCATCGCTACTGCCAATCCTAGTTAGTTATGCTTTGTTTGCTTTGAGTTATCATTATCTACCGCGCAATATTTTTGTGTTTATTTTTGTGGCTGGTTTTTTAAATGGCGGCCTGACGGGTAGCCTGCATTTGGCCATTAACACCGCTTATCAATTACTTCTTGGGCAACATGACTGGCAAGTCATCCGCGATAATTACCTAATTTTTGTTCCTTTACTCGCTTTCCCAGAAGGGCTGCTCAATGGTATGGCGTTAGCGATACTATCCGTATTTAAGCCAGAATGGTTGCGTGTCTTTTCCGACAAAGATTATATCTATAACCACTTACACAAAAAGTAACAAGAATTGCACACATTTTATGCTTTCCATATTAAATCCGTGTTGAGATCATGTTTCATTGTCGATAATTGCTGTTAACCTTATGCCATCAAATAGAACATAAAATTTAGTGAGGCTACCTTCATGGAAATGACCAACGCTCAACGACTGATTCTATCTAATCAGTATTTTTTGATGTCACAGATGGATCCCAACAACGCCAAAAAATACAAGCGGTTACAAACCATTGTAGAACGTGGTTATGAACTGCAAATGCGAGAACTCAACAAAGAATTTGGCTGCTTGACCGAAGCGGAGTGCCGCGAAGTGATCGACATCATGGAGATGTATCACGCTATGCAAGAATCACACAAAATGCTCTCCGATGCAGAAAGCAAAAATGTGGATCAGCGCCGCCTGCACTTTTTAGGGTTTGATATCGCTAAAGAGTCACAACGCGTTCATTACGTGCGTTTCTTGGTTGAGTCTGAAGGGCTTTACCCACAATTTGATAAAGCTGATCACCACTTCAACAGCCAAATGCCAATGTCAGATAAATATCGTCGCATGTTAACGGCTTGGCGTAATTGTCCTCGCCAATACCATTTGTCAACCGCAGAATTTACACAAATTTTTAATGCCTAAATTTTAATACCTAGCAAGGTAGGCTGACGAAAGATGAAAAGACGCAGACACTGCGTCTTTTTTACATTCCCCCTCGCAGTTATTAACTCCAACACCAACTTATCCCTCGAACTCTTGATATTCACACACTAAATAGTTCAACCTGCTCGACGTTATTACTGTCACGAAATTTAAATAAACACATAATTGTTAAGCAAAATTGTCAAACTCGGACTAGTCTTAAATTGTTATTAATTTGTGTTTTTAAGCGGTGTTGTCAGTTAGACAGTTTTCAGAGGGGAATTCACTATGAGTATTTTTGACCACTTTCAGGCACGCTATGAAGCCGCCAAGGATGAAGAGCTATCACTGCAAGAGTTTTTAGCTCTGTGTAAAGAAGATAAAAGTGCTTATGCCAATGCAGCAGAGCGGCTGTTAATGGCGATTGGTGAGCCTGAGCTGATAGACACAGCAAAACACCCCCGATTGAGTCGCATTTTCTCTAACCGGGTGATTTCTCGTTATAAAACTTTTGAGGATTTCTATGGCATGGAAGAAGCCATAGAACAGATTGTTTCCTACCTCAAACACGCTGCCCAAGGTTTAGAAGAAAGAAAACAAATTCTCTATCTACTCGGTCCAGTTGGTGGCGGTAAATCTTCACTGGCGGAGAAACTCAAAGCTTTAATGCAACAAATGCCTATTTATGTTTTGTCTGCAAATGGCGTTCGTAGCCCAGTCAATGACCACCCATTTTGTCTGTTTGATGTGGTTGAAGATGGCGAAATCCTCAAGCAGGAATATGGGATAGAAAAACGCTATTTACGCTCAATTACATCACCTTGGGCGGCCAAACGCTTACACGAGTTTGGTGGCGATATTTCCAAATTCAAAGTCGTCAAAGTACGACCTTCAATTCTCGATCAAATTGCCGTCGCAAAAACAGAACCCGGTGATGAAAACAACCAAGACATTTCGTCACTGGTTGGGAAAGTGGATATTCGAAAACTCGAGCATTTCTCGCAAGATGACCCCGATGCATATAGCTATTCCGGTGCACTCTGTAAAGCCAACCAAGGGTTAATGGAGTTTGTTGAGATGTTCAAAGCGCCAATTAAGGTGCTTCACCCACTCTTAACCGCCACGCAAGAAGGAAACTTCAACGGAACAGAAGGGTTATCCGCCCTACCCTTTGATGGCATGATTTTAGCGCACTCAAACGAATCAGAGTGGCAGACATTCCGTAACAACAAAAACAACGAAGCGTTTTTGGACCGGGTTTATATCGTTAAAGTCCCTTACTGTTTACGCGTCTCGGAAGAAGTGAAAATTTACCAAAAACTGCTTGAACACAGTGAACTATCCAAAGCGCCATGCTCACCAAGCACACTAGAATTACTTGGTCAATTTAGTATCCTCTCGCGCCTAAAAGTGCCGGAAAACTCGTCACTATTCTCCAAAATGCGCGTCTACGATGGTGAAACGCTAAAAGATACCGATCCAAAAGCAAAAAGCTATCAAGAGTATCGTGACTACGCAGGTGTTGACGAAGGTATGTCCGGTTTATCGACTCGCTTTGCCTTTAAAATACTGTCGCGCGTATTCAACTTTGACCAAACGGAAGTTGCGGCTAACCCCGTTCATCTGTTCTATGTCATCGAACAGCAAGTTGAACGCGAGCAGTTCCCTCAAGAAATCGCTGAACGATATATGGAGTTTTTAAAAGGCTACTTAGTGCCTCGTTATGTCGAGTTCATTGGTAAAGAGATTCAAACTGCTTATTTGGAATCTTATTCTGAATACGGTCAAAATATTTTTGACCGCTACGTTACTTATGCTGATTTCTGGATCCAAGACCAAGAGTATCGTGATCCTGAAACTGGCCAACTTTTCGATCGTTCATCGCTCAATAACGAGTTAGAAAAAATCGAGAAAACAGCAGGCATTAGTAACCCGAAAGATTTCCGAAATGAAATCGTCAATTTTGTACTGCGTGCGAAAGCGCACAACAATGGACAAAATCCGGTTTGGACCAGTTACGAAAAACTGCGTACCGTCATTGAGAAAAAAATGTTCTCAAATACCGAAGAGCTACTTCCTGTTATCTCTTTTAATGCCAAAACCTCATCTGATGATCAGAAAAAACACGACGATTTTGTCGCTCGTATGATGGAGAAAGGTTATACAGAAAAACAAGTAAGGCTGTTGTCTGAGTGGTATTTACGCGTCCGTAAATCTTCTTAACTTCAAGCAAACCAAAACCTGTACATGCGTTAGCCATACCAACAATGGCTAACGTAAAGGTGACGTTTTCAAGGGGATACTCATGGCGCAATTTATCGATAGAAGATTGAACGGTAAAAACAAAAGCGCGGTCAATAGACAACGCTTTTTACGCCGTCATAAAGAGCAGATCAAAGAATCTGTTGCAGACGCAGTGAATCGTCGCTCCATCACCAACACCGAGTCTGGCGAAGATGTGTCGATCCCAAATCACGACATCAAAGAACCCGTGTTTCATCAAGGAAAAGGCGGCCTGAAAGAACGGGTTCACCCAGGTAATGACCAGTTTATTACTGGTGATAAAATTGAGAGACCTAAAGGTGGCGGACAAGGCAATGGTTCAGGACAAGGTGATGCGAGTGCTGATGGCGAAGGCCAAGATGAATTTATTTTCCAAATCTCTAAAGATGAATATCTTGATCTACTGTTTGAAGATCTGGAATTGCCTAATCTAGAAAAAAATCAAATCAATAAGATTACAGAATGGAAAACTCATCGCGCGGGTTTCAAAACGGCAGGTGTACCGTCGAACATCGCTGTAGTTCGCTCTTTGCAACAATCACTAGCTCGCCGCACCGCAATGACAGCGGGAAAACGTCGTTTAATGGGGGAATTAGAAGAAGAGTTACTGCGCATTCAAAATAGAGAGCCCGCTCAAGTATTAGAAGAGAAGCGACTTAAGCAAGAAATCGAAGCGTTGCGTAAAAAAATTGAAAGTGTGCCGTTTATTGATACGTTTGACCTACGTTTCAAAAACTTTGAAAAACGCCCCATTCCATCGAGCCAAGCTGTTATGTTCTGCTTAATGGATGTGTCGGGTTCAATGGATCAAGCGACTAAAGATATTGCCAAACGTTTTTACGTGTTGCTGTATCTATTTTTAACTCGCACTTATGAAAATGTCGAAGTGGTGTTTATTCGTCACCATACGCAAGCCAAAGAGGTGGATGAGCACGAGTTCTTCTACTCTCAAGAGACCGGCGGCACGATTGTTTCTAGCGCACTGAAATTAATGCATGAAATCATTGAACAACGCTACCCTCTCGGCGAATGGAATATCTACGCAGCTCAAGCATCCGATGGTGATAACTGGGCTGATGATTCGCCTCGTTGTAAAGAACTCCTCACCAATAAGCTTCTGCCATATTGCCAGTATTACGCTTATATTGAAATCACTCGTCGCTCACACCAAACCTTGTGGCACGAGTACGAAAAATTACAACCCTCATTTGGCAATTTTGCGATTAAAAACATTCGCACCGTGGATGACATATTCCCTGTATTTAGGGAGCTATTCCAAAAGGAAACAGCTTAGGGAGGCATACTAATGACAACAAAAGCGAAAGGTACTTCAAAACGCAAGAGCAAATTGTTACCAGACGGGCCTGACTGGACGTTTGAGCTTTTGGAGAAATACCATACTGAAATACGCCGGGTAGCTGAGTTTTATCGTCTCGATACTTACCCTAATCAAATTGAAGTTATTACCTCCGAGCAGATGATGGATGCCTACTCCAGCATTGGCATGCCGATTAATTACAGCCACTGGTCATTTGGCAAAAAATTTATTCAAACGGAACAAGGTTACAAACATGGCCAAATGGGGCTCGCGTATGAGATCGTGATTAACTCAGACCCATGCATTGCCTATTTGATGGAAGAAAACACCGTCACCATGCAAGCCTTAGTGATGGCGCACGCTTGCTATGGACACAACTCGTTTTTCAAAGGCAACTACCTTTTCCAAACTTGGACGGATGCGAGCTCTATCATTGACTATCTCTTGTTTGCCAAAAACTACATTTCAGAATGCGAAGAAAAATATGGCGTACCCGAAGTCGAATCGCTGCTCGACTCATGCCATGCGTTAATGAATTATGGTGTTGACCGCTATAAACGACCTGAAAAAATATCGATAGCAGAAGAAAAAGCACGTCAAGAAGAGCGCGAAGCTTATCTACAATCACAAGTTAATGAACTGTGGCGCACCGTGCCCAAAGCAAAAACCAAAGAAGAAGATCTTAAAGTTCGTTTTCCAAGTGAGCCACAAGAAAACATTCTTTATTTCATTGAGAAACATGCGCCACTGCTTGAGCCATGGCAACGGGAGATCGTTCGTATTGTGAGGAAAATAAGCCAATATTTTTACCCACAAAAACAGACGCAAGTGATGAATGAAGGCTGGGCCACATTCTGGCACTACACTATCTTGAATCACCTTTATGATGAAGGTTTTGTTTCTGAGAAATTCATTCTTGAGTTTCTACACAGCCACACCAGTGTCGTCGCACAACCTTCTTACAACAGCCCCTATTTTAGTGGCATCAATCCATATGCACTTGGCTTTGCTATGTTCCGAGATATTAAACGTATTTGTGAAGAGCCAACCGATGAAGATAGGGAATGGTTTCCTGAGCTTGCTGGCACAGAATGGTTAGATGCGCTTCATTTTGCTATGCACAACTTTAAGGACGAGAGCTTCATTAGCCAGTATCTTTCACCTAAAGTAATGCGCGATTTCAAGCTGTTTGCCATTGTGGATGACGATCGCAAGAATTTTATTGAAGTTAGTGCCATTCACGATGATATTGGCTATCACGCCATCCGTGAAAAGCTTGCGGCACAGTACAATCTCAGTAATTTAGAACCGAATATTCAAGTTTATAACGTGGATGTACGTGGTGATCGTTCACTGACGCTTCAACACGTTCCACACGATAGAATTCCTTTAGATCAAAGCTGTCATGAGGTACTAAAACACCTTTACCGTTTATGGGGGTTTGATGTCATTTTAGAGGAAGTCAAAGAGAGTGGCCGACGTGAAATTTTAGCGACTTGCCCACCACACGGCGAACGTGACACATAAGAACAAGTCGTTACCTTAAATATCGACGTCATAATGCGCGACCTCATTCGTTGCGCATTTTTTATTAAAAAAATATTTGTAATACATCCTTACAGCTTTGTTCACATTTCATTCATTAAATATTTGCTTAAATAAAATCACCAATATTTATAAGGGTATTTAACTAATGAAGCACAACAAAATCATCATCGCTATACACTGGGTTATAGCATTACTGTTCGTATTGCTGTTTTTAAGCGATTCATTTCGTTCATTCTCCGATAAAGGTAGCGAAATGCGAGTGTTATGGCTGAACTTACATGCATGGTTTGGAGTCGCTGTTTTTGGATTATCGATGATTCGTTTAGCCGTAAAACTAAGCACAACAGCACCAGCGCCAGTGTATGAAAGTGACCTTATGCAGAAGCTGCTATATGGAGCGCATGCTGCCCTTTACCTCCTTACATTGCTTGTTCCAATCAGTGGTTATCTTCGTTTTGCAGGAAAAGGTCGGACATTAACTCTGGCAGGCGATGCTATTCCCTCATTGATAGGTAAGAGTGATTGGCTTTATAACATAGGGAAAACTTTACACGGTGAAGTAATGCAGGTGATTGTATTGACTGTTATCGGTGGTCATATCGCAGCGGCTCTTTATCATCACTTCATCGTAAAAGATCAGGTCATGGCACGCATAAAACCGTGATTAACTCGGTGATAAAAAGGAGCATAATTGCTCCTTTTTTAGCTAACGTTGGCTTACTATCGCTCTCACTAACTCTAAATCTTCTGGTGTATCTACCCCTGCAGGTGGTGCTTCTTTAGCAACGGCAACGTGAATTTTTTCACCATACCACAGTACTCGAAGCTGCTCTAAACACTCAATTTTCTCAAGTACACTGGGTTGCCAGTTGATATAAGTATTGATGAAACCAGCCCGATAAGCGTAAATACCAATATGACGTAGCAATGGCTGAATCACCGTTTGACCACCAACTGCAAAATTATCTCTATCCCAAGGAATTGTCGCACGGCTGAAATACAGCGCGTAACCCTCTTGATCTGTTACCACTTTAACCGCGTTAGGGTTAAACACTTCAGCTTGATCAGTAATTTCAACCGCTAAAGTCGCCATCGGCGCGCTACTGTTGGCTAAATTGTTAGCGACCTGCTTGATGATGCTCGGTGGAATGAATGGCTCGTCACCTTGTACGTTAACAATAATGTGGTGATCGGCAATGCCCATTAATTTCACCACTTCGGCTAAACGCTCAGTACCGGACTCGTGATGTGATGATGTCATACAAACATTGCCACCAAACGCATGGACAGCCGCTTCAACACGAGCATCATCAGTAGCAATAACGACCTGCTCAGCTCCCGATTGTAACGCTTGCTCATAAACCCACTGAATCATGGGTTTACCGCCGATATCGGCCAAAGGTTTGCCAGGTAAGCGAGTTGACTGATAACGAGCAGGGATAATAACGGTGAAAGCCATTATCGTCCCTCATCCATCGTCATGCTGCGCGCTTCTGGCTCAAGCAACACAGGAATCCCTTCTTTTATTGGGTAGGCCAAACGATCTAATTTACAAATAAGCTCTTGATTTTCTTTATCATAAGTCAACTTACTTTTACATACAGGGCAAGCTACAATTTCAAGCAGACGGTGATCCATATGACTCCATTACCTCTTTTATTTTGTCCAAAATACGCCTTTCATCTGGCGAACTAAATTGCGCAGAAACGGGAAGATACCACCAGTTTTCTTGTGCAAAGGCCGCACATTTCACTGCGTCTTTTTCTGTCATGATGACGTTTGCTCCATGTTGCGCAAGCGCCTCTAATTCTGAATATTGATACTCTCGGTGATCCGCAAAACCTTGGGTCAATACCGTCTTTGCACCTAAAGCTTCTAATGTATTGAAAAAGCGCGTGGGATAACCAATGCCAGCAAAAGCCACTAATGCAGGTAACTGGCTCACTGGCGCTTGCTGACCTGTCACTAAGTTAACGGCTAAGCTAGGTGAAAGGTGCATAGCCAATTCGCCATATTGAGCTTGACCGCCATTAGTCACAATAAAATCAACTTCCGCTAACCGAGAGAGTGGCTCTCTTAACGGACCTAAAGGCATGAACTGCTCATTACCGAAGCGACGAACACCGTCCACGACTGCAAATTCGAGATCACGCTCCAATGCATAGTGCTGAAGGCCATCGTCAGTGATGATCACATCAACACCCAACGGAAGCAGGGCTTGCACTGCTTGTGAGCGCTTTGGTGCAACAGCAACCGGAGCACCCGTGCGCTGGTGAATCAATTTAGGTTCGTCACCACAGTGAGCGGTTGGCGTGTCACTTTGCAGCACTAATGGATAAACCGGAGCTTTACCCCCATACCCACGCGAAACAACTCCTGGTTTGAAGCCTTGTTCTTGTAAAGCTTCCACTAACCATACAACCAACGGTGTTTTACCATTACCACCCGCGGTAATATTACCCACCACCACCACAGGAACGGGAGCCTTATAGCGCTCTTTTTTGTTCGCTTGAAATGCTCGCTTACGTACTTGACTGACCAACCGAAACAAGACACTCAGTGGCCACAATAGTGGCCATAACAAAAAACGTGCGGGGTGATGTCCAAACCAGATTTTTTCAATCACTGATTAGTCACCAAATTGAATTCGATGTAGTTGGGCATACGCCCCATCCTGTGCAATTAACTGAGCATGATGACCACGTTCGATAATTTCACCCTCATCGACCACTAGAATTTCATCGGCTTCTTCAATCGTCGACAAGCGGTGCGCAATGACCAATACCGTTTTATTCTTTTGTAGCTCTTCAAGTGCTGATTGAATCGCTCTCTCAGATTCTGTATCCAACGCAGAAGTCGCCTCATCTAGGATAAGTACGGGTGCATCACGTAATAACGCTCGTGCAATCGCTACTCGTTGACGTTGACCACCCGATAAACTGGCTCCATTCTCACCAATCATGGTATCCAAGCCATCAGGCATGCTATTGATAAACTCCATGGCATGAGCAAGCTTAGCCGCGTGCTCAATTTGCTCACGCGTAAACTCATTTTCTGCCGCGTAAGCAATATTATTGGCAATGGTATCGTTGAAGAGGTGAACATTTTGCGAAACCAGCGCAAAGTGGGTGCGCAAGTTCTTCAGTTTATAATCGCGAATATCATGATCATCTAGATAGATAGCACCTGAATCGACATCATAAAAACGAGTCAAGAGGCTCGCGATAGTACTTTTCCCTGAGCCGGAACGCCCAACAAGCGCGACAGTTTTACCTTGAGGGATCTCAAAGCTCACATGAGACAGCGCTGGTTTTTCTTTACCTTGATAAGTAAAGGTCACATCCTGAACTCTAACGTCACCACGTACTTTTTCGGCTTCAAACTGGCCAGTGTCGCGCTCGGTTTCTAAATCAATCAGCTCAAATAATGTTTGACTGGCCGCCATACCACGTTGGAAATCGGAGGTAACACTCGTTAACGCTTTCAGTGGTCGCATCAAGCCAAACATTGCCGAGAACACCACCGTAAAAGTACCTGGTGTTAATTCGGCACGAATAGAATCAACGCTGGCTAAAAACAGCACAGTGACAAGTGCTAAAGAAGCAATCATTTGAATGATAGGGTCAGCAGTGGACTGCGCCGCAACCAGCTTCATTGTTTGTTGACGCATTTGATTGCTGACATGGTCAAAACGTTTACGCTCTACGTCTTGTCCACCATAGCTCAGTACGACTTTGTGCCCTTTTAGCATCTGCTCTGCTGAAGAGGTCACATCACCCATGGTGGTCTGCATCCCTTTTGAGATCTTGCGAAAACGTTTAGAGACAATACCAATCCCCATCGCAACCACTGGCGCAACCACGATTAATACCAAAGATAACTGCCAGCTATTCCAAAACATCAAGGTCAATAGGCCGATGATACTCGCACCTTCGCGAACAATGCTGACCAATGCACGACTGGTCGCCCCAGCCACTTGCTCTGAATCATAGGTGATACGTGATAACAGGCCACCTGTTGATTCTCTATCAAAAAAACTGACAGGCATGTGCATGAATTGATTGAAAATTTTCCGACGCATCAACATCACAACATTGCCAGAAACCCAGCTCAAGCAGTACGAGGAGACAAAGCCACTTAAACCACGTAGCGCCATCATCCCCAAAATAATAAAAGGCAGCACTCGCAAGAAATCGGATTCCGCATTCCCAAACCCTTCATCTAGAAGAGGCTTAAGTAATGACACCATATAGGTGTCAGAGACCGCATTGATAATCAATGCGACAACCGCAACTGCTAGGCCAGATTTATATAGGCGGATATAGGTCCACAGGCGTTTGAAGGTTTGCCAAGTGGTTTCGTCAGTATTGAGTGACATAGAAATGCTTTGTTTTTAAGAAAATATTGCGCTCATTCTACCTCGTTACGGAGCATCTGCCTATACCAAGGCTGAGAGTGAGAGATACGCAAGCTGCTAACTTGATAATTCTGCATGCCAAAAATAACGCTAATTTGCCCTGCTTCACCCGTATCCAACCAGTTTGCTCCATGTTGCTGGTAGCGTTGAACAACCTGTGCGGAAGGTAATTGCCAGCGTCCGCCTTTGGCGAGCGAGGCAATAGCGACCTCAGGATTCACCTTACGAATCAAAGCAACAGTAGAAGATGTCCTACTACCGTGGTGTGGTACAAGCAGGATATGACTTTGTAAGGATTGCTCTGTTCGCGCAAGTAACCACTCACTCATGGCATCAACATCCCCGGGTAAAAGCACTGAAAAACCGGTATTTTGGTCAAAGATTCGAATCACACAAGAGTGAGGATTGTAAGCACGCGCTACGGTTTTTGGTGGCCAGATAACATCAAAAGAGAGTTGTTGCCACTGCCATTGTTCACCAGCAATACAAGGTTGGTAACCCGCTATCGTTTGACTAGCACGTTTCCATTTGGGCTGCCAAACACGCTCAACTTCCGCTCTTCCACCTGCATGGTCGTTATCCAAGTGACTCAAAATCAACCCGTCTAATTGCGTAGCTCCCCGTTTGTTTAACACGGGGGCAACTGTTGCCTGGATGTGATCACCGCCTTGCCAACTTGCACCAGTATCATAAAGCACGTAGCGTCCTTCTTTTTCGATCAACACCGCCAACCCATGCCCAACATCTAACACATCAATCCGCCAACCTGTTTTTATCGGAATGGTGAGCCAAGAAACCATCACAATGATGCTGTAAACCGCCAGTGCAAAACGCGAGATCAACGGTGAAAACACAAACAGCAACAGAGCACTGCTCAACAGAGCCAAAACAGCCCCAGAAATAGGAAACCAACTGAGGCTTGAATAATGTATTGACCAATCAACTGGAATGAGTAATTTGGCCACCCAATGCCACACCATAGGTGCGCCATCAAAAGTCAAAACCGTACACACTAAAGCAACAAAGATCGCCGGAACCACCACAAAACTGAACCAAGGAATAAACACTAAGTTATAGAGCGCCGCACTGGTACTGACCCCACCGAAAAAATAAGCGGTTACCGGAAGCATACACAGCACTAACCCAATCTGCATCGTCAATAAACGCCATAAAAAAAATCGCTGAGTTTGAGGTAGAGAAAGTTGGTAGAACACAACCGAGACAGCAATAAAGGACATCCAAAAGCTACTGGATAACGCAGCAAAAGGATCGATAAGCAGCACCGCCGATAACGTCATAAGCAGTCGCTGCAAAGTATTGATACGGACATTGAGGACAATCATCGCCACATTGAGCAAACACATGATGAGCGCGCGTTGAGTGGGCAAGGTAAAGCCAGCCAACCAAGCATAGCCTAGTGCGCACAAGCTTCCTACGACGAATGGCGACCACCCCATGCGATGATGCAAACGCATCAATACGAGCCCAAGGCTATAACCAAAACCAAACGCGATGCCAATGTGCAGACCAGAAATGGCAACCAAATGAATCAGCCCACTGTCTCGTAATGCTTTCCACTGTGCCGTTGAAATATCACTGCGCTCACCAAACGTAAGCGCCATTAAAATACCAAGATTGGGATCATCAGCGAGCCAGGTTTTGATCTTCTGGTACCATTGTGCTCGCCATTCTGGTAATGATTCAATGCGATAAGACTGTCCATTATTAACCGTTGCACGAGCCACAATACCTTGGCTCAAAGAGTACGCCTCTGCATCAAACCCGGTCTCATTTAACCGACCAAAGATAGGTTTTACTGTGATGGAGAATTCAGCCACGTCACCATACTTCAACGGTAAAGGAGCAATTAATCGCACCTTGGGCCGCAAAAAAATGCCTAAGGTTTGACCATTGATTGATCGAATCGAAATTGTTCCTTCATAACCATGAGTAATTTGTCTAAAAAAGCTGTTAACCTGTCCGTTTATGGTAATATCCGAACCTGTCTGAAAAATAGTGTTGGACTGCTCACGTAATAAGTTCCCGCTGATCACAATGACCATTAAAGCCATTGTTACTCCTGAGAGAAAGCGCAGTTTTCTATAACCGACAGAGAGTATAAGAATGGCGAATAGAGGCATAATCCATTTCCAATCTGGCATCCAAGGCCAATAAGAAGCAGAAATGGCGGTTAGCGAAAACGAAGCTAGGGTCCAGTAATTAGATAAGAGAGTCATGTCACGATGCCAAGAAAGTTCATCAAACGTTTTATGCCTAACCATGAAGTGATTAAGCGTCAGAAGGCATTGAAAATTTTTGGCAATGTGCTGTACAACCCCAATTTATGGTGTTTGAACCGCCGCTCAGCAGCGGGCGCCTTCGCCGTAGGTTTGTTCATGGCTTTTGTTCCACTTCCGAGTCAAATGATCATGTCCGCTGGCCTTGCCATTATGTGCGGCGTCAATTTACCGCTCTCTGTAGCCTTGGTCTGGATTAGCAACCCCATCACCATGCCAGTGCTGTTCTACTTCGCCTACAAACTTGGCGCATGGGTAATGCAAACACCACCACAACCATTTCACTTTGAACTCTCTTGGCATTTTATCATGCAACAAATGAGTACCATTGGTCCGCCATTCCTTTTGGGTTGCATGATGTGCGGTGTGATCTCCGCCATAATCGGCTACTTCGGCATTCACGGTTTATGGCGCTATTCTGTCGTAAGAAGCTGGCAAAAGCGCCAAGCGAGATAAAAGCTTCAAGAGATTGAGACTGGCTATACAACTGAGCATGTAAAATGATGTCGCATGATGTTGAAAAAGGACCAAATGGTCCTTTTTGTTTGCTAAAAATAGCTCAATGCTGATGAACGAAAAGAATCCGAGTTAAGATTATTTAGCGCTAAGCACAGACGCTGGGTTCAGTTGACTGGCCCTAGAGGCTGGATACCAAGTAGCTAGTAGGCTCAACACAATCGCCGTGGAAGAGACAAGCACCACATCCGATGGGTTCACTTGTGATGGCAAAAAGTCGACAAAATAGATATCACCAGACAAAAACTGATGGCCGACTAACCGTTCTAATCCTTTGATTAACGCTGTTAAATTCCACGCAATCAGCACACCTAACACGCCACCTATCACACTGCCTAATACACCAGAGAAAACACCCTGCCAGACAAAAATTCGTTTCACTAATCCATCGGTCGCGCCCATAGTGCGCAAAATGGCGATTTCAGCCGCACGATCTTTTACCGCCATCATAAGTGTTGAAACGATGTTGAAGCTCGCCACACCAATCACCAGCACCATCACCAAATACATAATGGTTCTGACCAGCTGAATATCACGGTACAAAAAGCCAAATTTTTGCTGCCAACTGCGTAGATAGACGTATTGATCAAGCGTATTGCCGACCTCTCTTACAATTTGAGTTGCATTTAATACCTCTGAGACCTTGATAGCAACGCCCGTCACTCGCTCTCCTAATTTGGCGTAAGCTTGTGCATCTGCCAATGGCACTAATGCAAGGCTGTGGTCAATTTGGCCATTGAGCTCCAAAAGCCCTGAGACCTTGACGCGCACGCGCTTTGGCGCTTGAACTTTAGCGCTCTCATTCGCAGAGGGGATCATCAAAGTGACATAGTCACCGACTGCCGCGCCCAATTTATCCGCCACTCCTTTGCCTAAAATGACCTGTTGCTGACCTGCGACAAAACCTTGCCATGCATCGGAAGAGACAAATTGAGATAAACGCGACACGGCGCGCTCCATTTGCGGATCAATTCCGCGCACCTCAATCGCTTTCAGTTGCGCGCCTTTCTCTGCCAGCGCCGTCAATTTTACATAAGGAGCGGCCGCTTCCACTTTTGGATGCTGCACGGCTTGCTTGACTAATGACGACCAGTTTGCGATGGGTTGTTGAACCCCTTCAAACTCTCCGTGTGCAATGACAGATAACACGCGATTCTGCAGCTCTCTCTCAAAACCATTCATCGCCGACAAGCCCACGATGATCACCGCAACGCCCACGGCGATACCGATAATGGAAGAGAGCGAGATAAACGACACCATTTTATTACGCTGCTTTGCCAGACTAAAACGCCGACCAATCACTAAAGAGAGCGAGGTGAACATCTACGGTGCCTCCACATTAATCAGCAAACCATCTTGCATGTGCATCTGTCTGTCCATTTTTTCAGCAAGTTCGCTATCATGCGTTACCACTAAAAATGCCGTGCCAAACTCTTGATTCATTTGACGCATCAAATCATAAATCGCTAGCGCCGTTTTGTGATCAAGGTTGCCCGTAGGCTCATCGGCTAACACCAAATCGGGTTGATTGACAAGCGCTCGCGCAATCGCTACCCGCTGCCGCTCTCCACCAGAGAGCTCAGAAGGTCGATGAGATAAACGATGTCCCAACCCCACTTTTTCTAACAGTGCTTGCGCGGCCTGTTTAGCACGCGATACTTTTTGGCCACCAATAAGCAACGGCATGGCAACATTCTCAAGAGCGGTGAAATCGGCTAATAAATGGTGGAACTGGTACACAAAACCCAAATGTTGATTGCGAATGTTCGCTTGTTTATTGGAGCTTAAGCTCGATAAATCCTGACCTAAAAACGACACTGAACCTTCGGTTGCCTCATCCAGTGCACCCAGAATGTGTAATAACGTACTTTTCCCAGATCCAGAAGTCCCAATAATTGAGACTAACTCCCCCGCTTGAATGCCAAAACTGACGCCTTTTAGCACTTGAGTCCGTAGCTCCCCTTCTTGGTAGGTTTTGCATACGTTATGGCATTGTAAAAGGTTATTCATATCTTAAAGCCTCGGCAGGTTTTACGGATGACGCGCGGTAGGAAGGAAACAGTGTCGCGAATAAGCTGAGCGTGATGGCCGCTATCACCACCAACATAATTTGCATGGGGTTAATCACTACGGGCAGCGTTCCCCCCACAGAGAACAGCGCTACACCCATGCTTTCTAATAATCCATTGAGGTTATCCGCCAGCAATACGCCTAACACACCACCGACAAGCGAACCAATCACTCCACTACTCGCGCCTTGAACCATAAAAATGGCCAGTACTTGTTGATCTGTCATGCCTTGCGTTTTCAAAATCGCGACCTCAGCTTGTTTTTCCATCACCACCATGATCAACGCGGAAATGATATTGAAAGCCGCCACGCCAACAATCAACCCAAGCATCAAACCCATCATATTTTTTTCCATGCGAACAGCTTGGAACAACTCGCCACGCTGATCTCGCCAGTCACTCCATTGCCATCCCTCAGGCAAAGGTGCGCTAGCTAGGTCTGCAACCACAAAAGGATCATCAAAAAAGAGCCGCCATCCCGACACAGTATTTGATGGTAAACGGAGCAATCGCGCTGCATCTTTGATGTGCGTCAGCATCAGCTGTCCATCCACATCAGACCCCGTATTGAAGATGCCTGCGACTGTAAAATTACGCTGCGCAGGAATACGACCTAAGGGGGTAAATTGGCTAGCTGAAGTGACCATCAAACGCACTTTATCGCCAATTGTCACGTTGAGCGCCCGCGCCAGTGAATGGCCAAGGAAGAGTTGATATTCGCCTGGCTTGAGCGCACTCACTTGACCCGCAATCAAGTGCGCCGCAATCGGATCATGTTGATTAGGTTCAATTCCCACCAACAAGCCTGCGGCCAGTTGCGATGAGCTTTGAACAACCGCTTCACTGCGTACAATCGGTTCAGCCGCTCTGGCGCTAGAGAGCTGGCTAATGAATTGAGGCACATCTTGCGTGAGCAAAGTGCGATCGCCATTTTGCGAAACTACAGCCTGAGGCAACACACCTAGAATTCTATTTTTGAGCTGGGATTCAAAACCATTCATGACCGAAAGCACCGTCACCAATGACATCACGCCAATGGTTATTCCCGCCGTAGACATATAAGAGACAAATCGACTGAATCTATCACCGGATCGCCCACGTAAATAACGCAAGCCGATGAACGCCGAAATAGGATGAAACATAAGAAAAACCGCCTAAAAGTGATGCTCAGTACTGTAACGAGAAACGGTGGAAGGTTGTAGCTTTAATTTGCCAAAAATCGGTTAAATAGACTCGATAACAAGGACATACCTTGATTAGTTCGCCGGTATGACGATAATCAACAAAGCGATGAGAAGGATGCCTTTATGACCGAGCAAGAATTTTTTACGGTTCACTATGGACTGACAACCAATATTGAACTTTTAGACAGCACATTTATGCTACCTTCCCAATCAATATTTGAAGCGGAGATTCCTGCCCCATTTATTGTGGCCAGTGAGTTTAGCCAGTTGGATGCACTCACCGAAAGTGCACGACTAGAACTGAAAAATAGTGATTTCAAGCACGTCGTTCAGTTACTTGATACTCAAAATTCGAAACTGAATTTGTTGCTGACCTTTATGTTATCACAGCAAGATGAGCCACATTCACGCTTCATCACCAGCACATTTGGTGCCAGTCGCTTCTCTTTTCGTTATCCAAACGCACTAGAGATTGGTACCCAAGCCCGCTGTAAACTGTTTTTGGACCACCCTGCAGCCGCTATTTATTGCTATAGTTCGGTGATTGATTGCCAAGCTGACAAGCAACACTATCTCATCACGATGAAATACGATTTACTGCGAGATACTGACCAAGATCTCTTGATTAAAGCCGCACTGTACCAGCAGCAAAAATTGCTGCGTCAACGCTCTTTAGACCGAAATAAACCATAAGCGTTCTCATGACTACACACTCTTTACTGACTCTGATTAAACCTGCTGGCGCGGGCGACAAAAAACACATTGGTAACCTACGTGGTGCAAGCCTTGCATTGGCAATTGCAGAGCTGGCCAACCAGCATAATAGCCACACTTTACTGGCTGTACCTGATCCTCAAACCGCCTTAAAGCTGCAGCACGAAATTGAGCAGTTTAGTGACGCCGAAGTGGCGCTGTTTCCTGATTGGGAAACTTTGCCTTATGATAGTTTTTCGCCTCATCAAGAGATCATTTCTGATCGCATCGCGCGCCTATATCAATTACCGAGCTTGAAAACAGGCATTACCATTGTGCCAGTGAGCACCATATTGCAGCGTCAGACGCCGCGAGAATTTCTGCTACAGCATACTTTAATGGTCAAAATCGGTGATCAATTTTCCTTAGATAAATTACGTCTTCAACTGGAAAAATCGGGCTATCGTCATGTTGATCAAGTGTTTGGCCCAGGCGAATATGCCAGCCGAGGTTCGATTCTTGATTTATTTCCAATGGGCAGCAGCGATCCTTATCGCATTGATTTTTTTGATGATGAAATCGACACCATACGCACCTTCGATCCTGAGAATCAACGCTCAATTGAAGAGATCAGTGAGATACGCTTGCTGCCTGCTCATGAATTTCCCACCACAGAAAGTGCAATTGAAGATTTTCGCACCCGCTGGCGTCAACGATTTGAAGCGCGTCGTGAACCAGAATCTGTCTATATGCAAGTCTCAAAGGGGATTTGGCCAGCCGGTATTGAATACTGGCAACCACTATTTTTTGAACACACCGAAACCTTGTTCGATTATATCGCGCCAGAAAGCCAACTAATTGTCGTAGGAAATATCGAAACAGCGATTGACCAGTTTTTAACCGACGTCGAATATCGTTACCAGCAGCGTAAAGTTGACCCTCTTCGCCCGTTGCTGCCACCTCATGAATTGTGGCTTAAAAAAGATGAGCTTTTCAGTCTTTTCAAAAACGTGGCTCAGATCCAACTCAGTGTGGAACCAATTTCAGAAAAGCAAGGGCGGATCAATTTAGCGGTCAGTGCATTACCCGACTTGGCGGTCATGCATCAAAATAAAGAGCCTTTAGCCGCCATCCGGCAATTTAGTGAAAGTTTCACTGGGAAAATCATTTTTTCCGTCGAATCAGAAGGCCGTCGCGAAGCATTACTAGAGCTATTGCAACGCGTAAAACTGCGCCCTATCGAAAAAGAAACCTTCCAGCAAGCGTGCCAAGCAAAAGAAAAACAATGTCTCGTATTAGGGGCATCTGAGCACGGCTTTATCGATAACAATGCTAACTTAGCGTTCATCTGCGAAAGTGATTTACTCGGTGACCGTGTCATTCTTCGCCGTAAGAAAGACCGTAAAGTCACCAATAGTGACGCTGTCATTCGTAACTTAGCTGAACTCAAACCAGGGCAACCCGTTGTTCATATTGATCATGGTATCGGCCGTTATCTCGGGTTACAGACGCTTGAAGCGGGTGGCATGATGACCGAATACGTCACCCTTGAGTATCAAAACGAAGCCAAACTTTATGTCCCTGTCGCTTCATTGAATCTCATTAGTCGTTACTCTGGCGGCGCGGAAGAAAGCGCACCATTGCATAAACTCGGGGGTGAAGCATGGACCAAGGCACGACGAAAAGCGGCCGAAAAAGTCCGCGATGTCGCTGCAGAGCTGCTGGATGTTTACGCCAAGCGAGAGCTCAAACCAGGCTATAAGTTCGCTCTGGATCGTGGCCAATACGCGACCTTTAAAGCAGGTTTCCCATTTGAAGAAACCGATGATCAAAATACAGCTATCAACGCCGTGCTATCGGACATGTGTCAGAAAAAAGCGATGGACCGATTAGTGTGTGGTGACGTTGGATTTGGCAAAACAGAAGTCGCCATGCGCGCCGCCTTTGTTTGCACCGACAACAATAAACAAGTGGCCGTATTAGTGCCGACAACCTTACTCGCACAGCAGCATTTTGAGAACTTTCGAGACCGATTCGCTAACCTGCCGATCCGTGTCGAAGTTTTATCACGCTTCAAATCAGCGAAAGAGCAAAAGCAGATTCTACAAGATGTCGCCGACGGCAAAGTCGACATTTTGGTTGGCACGCATAAACTGCTTTCCAGCGAGCTAAAATTTAGCGATCTTGGTCTTTTGATCGTTGATGAAGAACACCGTTTTGGTGTTCGCCAAAAAGAAAAAGTGAAAGCGATGCGTGCTGATGTGGATATCCTCACGCTAACGGCAACGCCGATTCCGCGCACGTTAAACATGGCGATGAGCGGAATGCGCGATCTATCGATTATCGCCACACCACCCGCACGACGATTAGCCATCAAAACCTTTGTACGCCAACATGATGACAATACGATTCGAGAGGCCGTATTACGTGAAATCATGCGCGGTGGACAGGTTTATTTTCTACATAACCAAGTAGAAACTATCGACAAAGTGGCCGCCGATTTAGAAAAGCTGGTCCCTGAAGCTCGAATTACCGTCGCCCATGGACAAATGCGTGAACGTGAGCTGGAAAAAGTGATGAACGACTTTTATCACCAACGATTCAATGTATTGGTTTGCACAACCATCATTGAAACCGGGATTGATGTCCCAACCGCGAACACCATCATTATGGACCGAGCAGATAACCTTGGCTTAGCGCAGCTACACCAACTTCGTGGCCGAGTAGGACGTTCTCACCATCAAGCTTATGCTTACTTACTCACTCCACATCCTAAAGCCATCACTAAAGATGCCGTGAAACGTTTAGAAGCGATTGCATCTCTTGAAGATCTTGGAGCCGGTTTTACTCTAGCAACGCACGATTTAGAAATCCGTGGAGCAGGTGAATTATTGGGCGATGAACAGAGCGGTCAGATCCAATCGATTGGTTTTACTCTCTATATGGAGATGCTAGAGCAAGCGGTTGAAGCATTAAAAAATGGCAGAGAACCTTCTCTTGACGATTTGCTTCGTGAACAAACCGAAGTAGAAATGCGTTTGCCTGCGCTATTACCCGATGATTACATTCCTGATGTAAATACTCGCCTCTCCATGTATAAACAGATAGCGAGTGTCGCTAGCCGAGATGAGCTCGCCGAGCTCAAAGTCGAGTTGATTGATCGCTTTGGTAAGTTACCCGATGCTGCAAATAACTTACTCGGCGTTGCTGAAGTCAAAATTGATGCTGCACGTATAAAAGTGAAGAAAATCGAAGCACATGAAAAAGGCGGCTACATTGAGTTCTATCCAGATGCTGACATTAATCCCGTCTTTTTGGTTAGACTTCTGCAATCACAACCGAAAAAATTTGCAATGGAAGGGCCAACTAAGTTTAAGTTTGCTGTACCATTAGCTGATAGACGTGAACGAATTCAATTTGTGTCGAGTATGCTCAGCGAATTCCAACAAAACCTGATGCCTAGAGCATAAATTACGCACAAAAAATGATGGAGCCATAATGAAAAAACTGATCCCACTCCTACTTTTGCTTATTTCGATGCCAAGTCTGGCACAACGGCAATTTGACATAGAAGTGATCATTTTTAAGCGTGCAATTGATGCAGAGAAGGTCAGTGAGTCGTGGCCTAACTCATTGCCTGAAATCAATATTCAACGCGCGGGCAGTTTTAGTGACTTAAACTATCGCCAAGAAAAAGGCGTGAAAATGCTGCCTTTTTCCGACTACCAACTTAACGATCAAGCACAAAAACTGAAAAACCACGCCGGCTTTGAAGTGCTATTGCATACGGCTTGGCGTCAAGGCGATCAAGGCAGAGCTTCCGCACCGATTTTCCATATTCAAGCGGGTAAAGATTACTCCGCTAAATTCAATACTGACGGCAGTGAAAAAGTAGCCGTACTAGAAGAATCGCCAGTAAACGGTGTGCTAGAACAAAATATCGCGAGTCCCCTTTACGAACTCGACGGTAAATTACAAATCTATGTGCAGCACTATCTTTATGCTGAAACCACGCTCGACCTTAAAGCCCCGACTGTGCGAGAAATCGTGCTCCAAAGTAAACCATTGGAGTTAGACATTACACCTGAAGAGCAAAATGCCGAGGTTCAACTTGGAAACCTAGAAGCCATCTCCCCAACAGTGGAAAAGGAAGAGTTTTTAAAGAGCTATCGGATGGACCAAAAACGCCGTATGCGCAGCAACGAAACCCACTATCTAGACCATCCATTAATGGGAATGATCATTCAAGTTCGCCGCGTTGCAGAATAAAGCCTAACAAAGCGCCCTGCCTGGGCGTTTTTTCTTTTATTCATCTCTCATACAGTTTAGCTCACTGATTTAATATCCTTACCGGTTAGAGCTATTCTGTTGTTAACTATTCTTATTAAAACCAATAACACAACCCACCTACAGACCGTTCCAATGGTTTGGGTACGTGATCTTCTAAAAGTTAAACTGACAATGTATTTCATTAGTGAGTGTTTCATTTTTAAGACCTCTCATTTATGAGAGCCATGTAAGATTGAATCCCTCTTATTAAGTCTTGATAATCTCCCCATCTCGTGTTGTGCCATGTTCGACTCATTTACCGTAATACCTATCGTTGAAGTAGAGCACAGGTTAACAACATCAATTTAAATCGGAATTTACACAAACATACTGAGAGAGATGTTACCTAATGACTTCTAAATTTTCGTTATGTGCGGTCGGGCTACTGTCAATAGGCAGTATCACAGCAAGTAACATTGCAATCGCATCAAGCCCTAGTGAAATAAACACCCAATTAAAATGGTCTTGGCAAGGCAGTTCATTTAAACCTGAGTCTAACCAAGTTATGGCGGCACCTATCGTTGCTCAGTTAAATGATGATAATGGTGATGGAAAAATCGACGAGAATGATATCGCTGATATTATCGTTATTACTTTTGAAGGTAATAAATATACGCAAGGTGGATTAGTTAGGGCACTAAGTGGTATCGATGGTTCTGAGCTTTGGTCGTATGATAATGGTGGCATTATAGCCGATGCTCGCTATTCTCCTGCAGTTGCAGATCTTGATGGTAATGGTGTAGTTGAAATTGTGACAACGAGCACAATCAGCCCTTACATCAATATATTAGATAATGAAGGTCAGATAAAAAAACAAATCCTGAAGAGTGCTTCTGGATGGCGCTCGGTTGGCGCAATTTCACTATCTGATTTAAACAATGATGGGTCAATTGAGATCATCTCTGCCGATGGTGTTTATAATTACGATACTGGTTTGCTATTTAGTTTAGAGTGGGCTCCATCACCGATCAGTTTTGATGCGGATGGCGATGGTATCCAAGAAGTATTTTCAAACGGCGCTCTTTATAAAAGCGATGGCTCATTTACTTGGCAATATCAAGCGAATGATACGGTTTGGTTTTCTTCCGTTGCCAACTTAGATAGCGACAATAAACCAGAAATTGTGGTATCAGTTCCGGCCTCGAAAGGCTCTGCACAAAATAGTAGCTTTGCCGTATTAGAGCATGACGGCTCAGTAAAGTGGGAGGTTAATAACCTTGAAAACCCAGGCGGTGGTGTACAAGCTATCTCTAATTTCCTTGGTAATGCAGCAACTAACTCTACCAATGAAATAGCTAAGTCCCCTGTTTATGGATATACCCATTTACATCACAGCCATCCAGTTAAAATAGCAGATGACAACCAACTTAAAATCCGCTCAGGAGATCTGATTGACGCTATTGGATCAACAGCAAGTAATATGGTGGGTGGTCAAGGCGGTTCACTGCATACTATTGATGCAAGCAAAGTCCGCTCTGTCGATGTAACCTACGGCAAATATAAAACGTGGTGGACATATGGCGTACTCGAGATGGAATTCACTCTCAATGATGGTTCGAAAATAACGTTAGGTTCAAAAGACTCAGCCTTTAAATACCCAGCATTAGAGTGGCGAACAAAAGAAGTTCCATACCTTGGATTGGAGTGGAGAACAAAACAAGTTTCTTACTGGTCCTTTGGCTGGCATACCAAAACAGTTTCTTACCTAGCTCCTGTTTGGAAAACTAAAACGATTCCTTATGCTTTTCCTGTCATGAAGAGCAAAGCAACAACTGAACGATATACAGTCCCAAGCAATACCAAACTGGTAGGCTTAAATGTGTGGAGTAAACCAAAGCCTATCTTCACCTTCAAAAAGCATGTGAATGCTGTACAGTTTATTGTGGGTGAAAAAATCAACAACAACATACAGAATATGGGTATCGTATACGCTGGTTACTATGCTGTTGACATGTACAATGCGCAAGGCAGTAAGGTTTGGTCTGTGAAAAATGATGACTCTAATAGTGGAAAAATCGGTGTCTCTGCTTATGACTTCACTGGTGATGGCATTGATGAAGTTATCGTACAAGATCTTCTGAGAGTCCGTATTCTTGATGGGCGCACGGGAGCAGTATTAGCAACGATTGCTAACTCGTCGAACACCTTGTGGGAATATCCTGTTGTGGCGGATCTCGAAGGCAACAACAATGCATCGCTTATTGTGGTCGCAAATGATTATGCAAAAGAAAGCGCAATAAACCACGGCGTCTATGTTTATGAATCAGCCGATGCTGATAAACCATGGAAAAATGCAACGAGAATTTGGAACCAACATTCATTCCATTTCTCAAACATTAACCAAGATGGCTCAGTACCAACCAATGCTCAGCCTAGTTGGCTAACACATAACACTTATCGCTCAAGTACCATTAAATAACTTGAATTTGATATAACCACCACTATCGCCCAAGGCGGTGGTGGTGGGTGACAGTAAAAATCCGCCTTCTTAGAAGGCGGCTTTGGTTTATAGCCCCCTATAAGGGGGCATCCCTGCGCTGCTAGTTTATCTTCAACTCTAACTGNNNNAACGTGATCCGGCTGAACATTTAATTCCAAGACTTCACAATCTTTCATATTGCACAAAATATAGATTGAGCGATAAAGCTCCTTACCTACATTCCCTTTCAAGATCTTAAATCTGTATTTCGGAGTCCAAACTATATGGTATTTGCAACGCCAATATACATGTGATGAACTTCTATAATCGCCCATGTTTTTAGTTTCCTCTTACTTGTGGTGAATAAGAGGTTTACTTCTAGCATGGGCACTCCTTCGGGCAATAGCCCCAAGGTTCAATCACCACCGCCCAAGGCGGTGGTTTAGGGATGACAACAAAAAACCTCGCCTTTTAACAAAGGCGAGGTTTTTTATGGCTAGTACGCTGGGAATATTAGTGAAGCTTTAAGTTTGGACGCAACACACGATTAATACGGCCAACTAACATCATCAACCCTGTTTTGAACATACCGTGTAGCGCCATTTGGTGCATGCGATACAAAGAAATGTACACTACTCGCGCAATACGACCTTCAACCATCATCGAGCCTTTGGTTAAATTACCCATTAAGCTACCAACGGTAGAAAAACGGCTTAATGAAACCAACGAACCGTGATCTTTATAAACATACGGTTTGAGCTCACGCCCGTTAAGCTTAGCAACAATATTCTTGAACGCTTGGCTTGCCATTTGGTGCGCTGCTTGTGCACGAGGTGGCACAAATGAACCATCGGCTTGTGTACATTGTGCTAGATCACCGATCACAAAAATATCGTCATCTCTTGTGGTTTGTAAGGTGTTTTTTACCACTAACTGATTAATGCGGTTTGTTTCCAAACCAGCAATCTCTTTCATAAAATCCGGTGCTTTGATGCCAGCAGCCCACACCATGATCTGAGCGGGAATCTTTTCGCCATCTTTAGTTGTTAGGCCATCCTTATCTGCTCGCGTGACCATAGTCGCAGTACGAACGTTGACACCTAATTTCGTTAATTCGCTGTGCGCAGCACTAGAAATGCGAGGTGGAAGAGCGGGTAGAATACGCTCACCCGCTTCCACAAGGTTGACATTCAGTTTGCTTGAATCAAGATCGCCAAAACCATAAGTCCGCAGCTCTTTTACTGCATTATGTAGCTCTGCAGATAATTCAACACCCGTTGCACCTGCGCCAACAATCGCAATATCAACTGTACCGTTACCATTTTTCGCATGAAGTTTTAGAAACTCATTGTTCATTTCAGTACGAAAACGATTTGCCTGTTCAGGGCTATCAAGGAAGATACAATGCTCACGAACTCCTGGAGTATTGAAGTCGTTAGACGTTGAACCGATTGCCAGCACCAAAATGTCATATTCAAGCTCACGACTTGGCATTAACAATTCACCATGCTCATCTTGCAATTCACTAAGAACAATCACTTTGCGTTCACGATCGATATCAGCAAGACTACCCATTTGGAAATCAAAACGATGATTTTTTGCGTGAGCGCGATAGCTTAGCGCATCCACTCCTTCATCTAATGAACCCGTTGCCACTTCATGCAATAACGGTTTCCATAAGTGGCTTGCTTTACGATCCACTAATGTGATTTCTGCGCGATTTTTACGGCCAAGAGTGCGACCAAGTTTAGTCGCGAGCTCTAAACCACCCGCGCCACCACCGACTACGATAATTCGTGTCACAACAATAATCCTCAAAAAGAAATAAACATGATTCAGCGTGAAATCTCACACTGAAGGAATTCTCAGTAATGCGCTTGCTTCAGATAAATCTTGTTCAGCAAATGAAGCTATCTTCGCAGCACGTTTCATTAGGATAAATGCATGTAACTACACACAAATTAGGCAAATTTAAGACTTGCTCTCAATTTTTTTTGATATTTATCAAAATATTTATAATTTAATCATTATATAGAGCAAAACTCATGGTGCAACCAAAGAATTCCTCTATTTCACTACGAGATATAGGGGGATTGGGCCATAAAAAAACGACTCACAATTGTGAGTCGTTCAGTCGAAACTATGATGCACGGATGCTTAATTTGATTCTTTAAATGCCTTCATCGCTTGCAAATGCTGTGAGATTTTCTTGAACTTATGGTTCTGGGTTTCATCCCAAATGATATCGTAGTAGTTTTCGAGCTCTGCTGCTGTTTTGCTGTTGTCATAAATTTCATCTTCTTTAGATAAAATCACTAAACAGCGTCCTTTATTTTTTACCCTGTATTGCTCAACACACTTAGTCGCAATATCTTCATACTCTTCAGGGCGATCGATGCGTCCAGTCATGTTTGTTTCCGGATGCAAGTTAGGATTAAACACCACTTGCTTAATTCCGCATAAGAATCCAATCCGCTCAGACCAGAAGCCGCCGAGGCCTACACCACAAATAATCGGATGTGGGTCATCAGACAACTCAATCACTTTATGCACTTCTTTTAGAAGATGCTGCATATCGTGTTTTGGGTGCTGTGTACTGTAGTTAATAAAACGGACATCGCTGTCAATAAATTGCAATTGCAGTACTTTTTCATGGTTTCCTGGGCTTGTTGAATCAAAACCGTGCAGATAAATAATCATAATAACTCCCCACTCCTTGAGGTTTTTAATCTACCACGAAGATTGTGGTTTCAAAGACTTTAACCTTAATTTACTGCAACAAAACGACGAAACAGTGATCCTAGCTACATAATGTGCGTTTTAGATGTTCGGCTTGTTGACGATAATAGTCATCACCCCATAATTGATGTGCTAACAAATACCATAACATGGCCATCATTGTTGCTCTTGGATGCCAAGCCACCACACCTTCGACCCAATCATCGACCCCCACAATCTCACGCAATTGACAATAACGGTAGACCGCCTCTAATGGTTTTTCTTCTGCAACATCAATGCTTAAAGCCAGGTCGAGCCGGGGGTCGGCAATTGAGGCGTATTCCCAATCAATCACGCGGTTACCTTCATCGGTTTTAACCATATTGTAGCCAGCCAAATCAAAGTGACACAAAGTCTGACCAACATCAGCAAGGTTAGGTGCGGTGCGCCAACGTTGATATAAAGCCGACAAGTCTTCACTTTTATACTCAGCTTTGAGCTGTAGCCAATAATGATCAACCCGAGCGATAAAACTGAAAGGGGCAACTGGGATGCGTGCTGTACTGAGATTATGGATCTTTATCTGTGTTTTTAATAGAGAATCGAAAGGTAAACCACCAGTAAGGGATTGGCCATCAATCCATTCAACCAATAATCCTTGATCATTAATGGAAAGTGGCTTGGGGCCTAAGTGAGAAGATTCGATAGCAGAGAGAATTTGATATTCTTGAAAACGCGAAATGGAAAAGGCTTGAGTGATCGGCGTATTAGGCCGCCAAACAAAGCTGCGTTCCTCCGTGACAATTTTCCAACATCGGTTTGTTAACCCCCCCGTCAGCGTTTGTGCATAGTCGGGGGGAGCAGAGAAGAATCCTTCTAGCGACGTTAAGGTACGATCAAGCTGACAAGCTTCACGCCAAGACATTCTCGCCATAAGGACCTCTTCTCTCAATTACTCAATTTTGTAATTAAAAACCGAGTAAACTTTTTGACTGCTGTTTACGAATTTCGGTTTCATCTGCCCATTCAATAAGGCCACTTTGAAGATCCATTAAACGCATCGTCATTTTGTAATATACATCTTTATCACTACTTGCGTTTTTCACAATACTCGACAAGTTGCCATACAGCATATATTGTGCGCCAACCATTTTGCCAAACTGAATGGCGGTACTTTGGTTGACCAACTCATCATTATTTTGGAAATTGAGCTGTTCGCGCACGGCTTCAACACGATCCATGTCGACGAAGCGGAACTTACCTGAATTCAACATCTTAGTACTGATGGTGTCAGTGATAGATTCAGTATCAATGTGCTCACTGGTTTTATTTTTGATTCGCTCAACAAACACGATAGGACGAGAATCACGGGTAATCGCTGCTACCGAACCTGACATCATCATGCTATCAACCATTTCCCCCGCGATTTTTTGTAAATCTGTTGAACCAAAATCAACTGTCGTCGTTTCAACGGATTGTGCATCTCCGTAGCTGACTTTATTTGAACAGCCGCCCAAAATGACAGCGAGCCCTAGCAATGCGATAATACTTTTGTTCATATTGGTTCCTTACTTTCCCAATTTAATTATTTGACCCACGGATCTGTACGCGAAACTGTTTTCCATTTGGATTGACAGAAATCTCCGACAACGACACCGTCTCCATCCCACTGATGATCTTTTGTTTCCAAGGACTTTGTCTGTTATTGACTTCAAGCCCATCATCGTCATACCAAGAAAAACGGTACTCGATAATTTGGTCACCTTGGTAATGACTCACTAAACGCACAAGTCCCCTCGTATGACCATCCACTTGGTTAGTTGCAATGTCTTCAACAACCAAGCGATTACCTAATACATTGTCGCCAAATAGCACTTTTTGCGAAGCGCCATCAACTCTTAATCCTGCGGTATTTTCAGCACATCCAATCAATGAGAATGTGACTAACAGTCCCAATATCCACTTTTTCATTACAATCTTCCTAGTTGTTTATGCCAGATGGTTGAATGACGTCCCTGACGAGAAACCCACACCAAAGTGGTGCCTTTTTCCGGTACAGAAAACTGATATTCTTGCTCTCCCACCCTTATCTGTTGCTCGCCTGCATTGACTTGCAGACTAGCCGTTTGCACTAGCCCTGGCAGCGTTAGCCAACTGCGCGTATCGGGCTGCTCTGTCAGCAGATTCCAAACATTGAAGACTAAATTACCAACATTGTCATCTTTGGCAGCTTCTTTGCGCAATTGATCTTTCGCCAGCACTCTCAACGCTTGCCTTATTACTATAGAGGGCATTTTCTCAGACAAGTTTCGACTTGCCATTAAATTCACATCCGTCAGAAAATGAGAAGTGAGTACTTTGTCATTCATCGTCAGTGATGAAAATGATTCAACAGGTGTATTAGGATAATAAGGTAAGGCGAGAGAATACAATGCGCCATTTCCTCTGCTGTCATACAAGGGTAAAGATTGACGCCAGCTATCTAAGGCTTTCACCACACTCTGCTCTTCTATTATAAGCACACGACCTTGAGAAGCAGTCAGTGAATGAGATTTCCCGTAGCGTTTCTCTAATTGGATTAGGTCTTCTCTCATCCCTAATCGTTTCGCAACGCGTAATGTCCCCTCTATAACCTCAATATTATCGGGAGTGACGGCCAAAGCGCGTCGGTAGTCGACATAGGCACTGTTAAGATCACCAGAGGCTTCATAAAGCAAAGCAGAAAGGTAAAAAAGGTAACCATTCTGCACCGCCTGCAAAGCTTTTCCTGCATCAGGGTAGTTTGCTAGTACGCTACCTAAGTTTGGTGTCACACCTTGTGATTTTAGCTCTTTTTGCGCCTTTTCAAGTTCCGCTTCTCTAGCCAGCCTTGCTTGCTCTTGTACCTGATTCGCTCGCCGAACCTCAACCAGAGCTCCATCCAAATCATTCTGCTGTAAATAATTCAAACCGAGATAAAGATGTAAAAAACCGAGTTCATAATCCGCAGGAACGTATTCCATCAAGTTATCATTCACAGCCAACGCACCGACACTTGTCGCCGTATCACTTAGTGAAATCAATGCCTTATCTTGTTGAATTTTAACCGCAGAATCACTCAATTCGAAACTACGCTTACTGTCTACATAATTCTGGTTAAGAAAATGGACTCGCCCTTTTTCCAGATTGTCCAGAATGTCACCCGCGACAAATTCCGCAAGTTCATTCTCCGCATCTTGATACTGCCCAGATTTAACGGACTGATAGACAGCGCCATTTTGAGCACTGTAATGACTAAACAAGTTCCCCGCAGAAAAATTAGCACAGGCATTGAGAAAAAAAGGCGATAAAAAAACCGTAATATGTCGCACGTAACGCTTCACTCAATACTCCATATTTAACTCTAATCGTATCAATCGAGCGCCCAATAGTGGCTGGGCGACCCATGCATTAGCTCATCAAAAGCGGACCCAACGGGCGACCACCAACCAAGTGCATATGAATGTGGTAAACCTCTTGGCCACCATGAGCGTTACAATTCACTATCAAGCGATAGCCATCTTGTGCAATACCTTCTTGTTGAGCGATTTTTTTTGCCACTGTAAACATACGTCCCATAGCCGCTTCATGCTCAGGTTCAACATCGTTGGTCGTCGGAATAAACGCATTGGGAATGATAAGAATATGGCTAGGCGCTCTAGGGTTAATGTCCCGAAAGGCGGTAACTAAATCATCTTGATAGAGGATATCTGCAGGAATTTCTTTACGGATAATTTTGCTAAAAATGGTTTCTTCAGCCATGAAATACTCCACTAATAAATAGGATTACGCAGTCACATCAAAGTACATTAGATCGAGATAAGTGGTTCAAGGCTAATACCTAAGTGGCCCACGACAACATATCGACAACCGATAGAACCGACACTAATTTGACCTTAATGCTACTGAATATAATAGGTGTGTAGTTGGATTTGAGTATGCGTGAACCCTGTCAAAAGCTCAATAAAAAACACCGTACGCGTAGCATAAATGACAGAACACTAATATAAAAAATGCGTTTTGCCAGGCCCGTCATAAAATGTACGTCTCACATTCAATACAATACTCATTATTTTGTTATTTTTTAAAACAAAACACTATTTTTCTAGGGAGAGGATTATGAAGGGTTCAGTGATTAGGCGAATGTACGCTGGTTTCACACTGATCATCATCATGTTTGCAGTAACGACCGCCATTATGATGGGAGGAATGAATCAAATTCATTCTAATTTCGAAAGTGTATCAACCACCGCCTTACCGCTCGTTTCTTTGTCAAACAAAACAAGTGTTCAACTGCTTTCTGCTGATAAATCTTTTAAGGACTTTTTGACGACACAAAACCAAGATCGCATGAATGTGATGCGTTCAGAATTTGCTAAAGCAAAACAAGATTTTGCTGACGTGCTAAACCAGCTCCAACAAGCAAGTGCAATGAACCCCTCTCTTGAAGAGCGGATAAGCCAACTTAAACAGATGGAACTCCGCTACTTTTCAGAAGCAGAACAAGCCATGAATAATTATCAGGCGATGTTTGAGGCGCAAGCTCAAGTGCAAAAATCAACTCGTGAATTTCAAAGACTTCATGCCGATTTAAGCACCGGAATGAAAGATTTTGTCGATGGGCAAAATAGTATTTCAGTTAAAGTCATGGCGAAAAGTTATTTCATTAAATTGAAAGATGCGGAATTAATCACTTCAGACGCTTTGGCCAGTTCGGATGTCGCCTTTGTTGACAAGGCCGTCACCATGAATAAAAAAGCGGTCACGCACCTCAACTACGCTTACCGAGGCTTATCGACCCAATTACCTGAACTGAAAAAAACATTTGACGATCTCGTCCAAAAATTCTCTCAAGATATTGGGCAAAAGGGTGGTGTGCTTGATCAACACAATAGTTACTTACTAGCGAAAACAGCCCTTTATGAAAACATTGCGAATTTGGCTATCGAGGTCGATAAAGCAATGACGATTTTAGACTCTTTTAACGATACTGCGACCGACGGTTTAAATGCCTCTCTACGAGAAGCCGGGGAAGTCTATAAGCAAGGAGTTATTAAAGCGATCGTGATTGGTATTGCGGTTGTGCTAGTGGCTACGAGTATTGGTTACCACATTGCGCAAAGTGTTCGTGAGCCGTTAAATCGTATACTCAAAACGCTAGAAGGGCTGACAAAAGGAGATATGACGCAACGCATTGAAATTCGTTACAACAACGAGTTTAGTCGCTTAAGTGGCCACATCAATTCGCTAGCAGATAATTTGCACCATATTTTGGTGCAGTTGAATGATGCTTCTGAAAATTTAACCAACACAGCTAACCATAACCAAACCACCTCTTCAAAAGCACAGTCACAACTCAGCACCCAACGTGAGCAAACCGCGAGCGTGGCAACCGCAATGACAGAAATGGCTCATTCAGTACAAGAAGTAGCGCAAAGTGCTCAAAGTTCGCTAGAGATGGTGCAGAAAGTTGAATCGGCTTCTGAATCGGGCCGTAAAATTATGAGTGACAATATCACTACTATTAATCAATTGGAGACTCGCTTAAATCAATCGGTTGATGCTGTCGGTGAACTGCAAAAAATGAGCAGCCAAATTGGTTCTATCTTGGATGTGATTCGTAATATTGCAGAACAAACTAACTTATTGGCGCTCAATGCCGCGATCGAAGCTGCTCGTGCTGGAGAGCAAGGGCGCGGGTTTGCAGTCGTAGCTGACGAAGTTCGTGTTTTGGCAAAACGCACAACGGATTCGACGTCTGAAATTGAAAGTATGATCAGCAACTTGCAATCCAGCTCATCTTCTGCCAGTACTGTTATTGAAAGCTGCATGACTGATATGGAACTTTCTGTCGAGCAAGCATCAACGGCGAATAGCGCAATGGAAGAGATCCAAGCGTTAATTCTAGAAATCAGTCAGATGAGTACTCATATTACACAGGCGGCCGCCGAGCAAAGTGAAACAACCGGTGACATTGCACGCAGTATCGAGGATATTAATTTAATCGCTGATGGTAGCTATCAAGCCATGTCTCAAATTGCACAGGCAAGCGCCAACCTAACTCAGCTTGCTAATCAGCAGAATGAATTAGTCCATCGTTTTACATTATGAGTGACCGTTAACAAACTCAACCCCATTTGTAAGTTACATGTAAATTATGTCTCAAGGGCGGCTTTTAATCTAAAGTCGCCCTTGTTTTTTTGATGCCACATCGTTATATGATAACTATCGGCTTGCGCATTATTATCTACCTCCTACTCTTTGCAAGCCAAACATGAGGATGATCTATGGCTGTTCATGTTGGCATTATCGACCAAGACCCTATTCGCTTGGTTACTCCCCTGCTTGATAATCGAACGGTAAGTTCGCACATTGTCTTCATCGGTGATCAAGACCAAAAATCAATGTATTTACGTTTACACTCGGTATTGAGTCAGCGCGACATCACTTCTGAGTTTTTTGAAATCCCATCGGGTTCCAATACCTCAGCAATCAAACAAGCTATTCAGTTTTTAGCGGAAGATTTGAAAACCAGATACGACGAAGTCAAGCTGAACGCAAGTTGTGGTTTGAGACATCGTTTATTATCCGTTTATGAGGTGTTCCGTAGCTATCAATGGCCTATTTTTGTCGTCGAACCGAACAGTGATCAGTTGTGTTGGCTTTATCCCGATGGTCAAAATAATACCCAAGTGCAAGACCACATTACCATTTCAGACTACTTAACCATTTTTGGCGCACGGGGTGAATTTAGTGAGCATCATATTCCGCCACAACTTGACCAAAAACTTTACGAACTCGGCGAGCGCTGGGCAAGTAATGCATTAGAACTTGGTCCTGGTTTAGCCACATTAAACTATTTAGCGACGACGTGCCGCAAAGAGCAGCGGCTAGATGTTGCACTTTCAGAAAAACAACAAGGCTATCGTGAACTTCATATTCTGTTGACCGATCTGGTCGAAGCACAAATCGCCACCTATCAAAATGGCATTTTAACCTTCGCCAACGAAGATGCGCGCCGATTTTCCAATGGAGAATGGTTAGAAACATTAGTGCACAGTACAATAAGGCAGATCCAAGATGATATGCCTACCATTCAAGATCGCTCTTTGAATGTTCAAGTCTACCGTCAATTAGGTGAGCGAGAAGTCAGAAATGAACTCGATGTCGCTACAGTGGTGAATAACAAACTGCATATTATTGAATGTAAAACGAAAGGTATGCGTGATGACGGCGATGATACGCTTTATAAGCTAGAATCATTACGTGATTTGCTTGGTGGCCTACAAGCTCGCGCTATGCTCGTGAGCTTTCGCCCACTCCGCCATAATGACATTACTCGTGCAGAAGATTTAGGGTTGGCCTTAATCGGCCCAGATGAACTGAAAGATTTAAAATTACATTTAGCCGCTTGGTTTAAAGAAGCGGGTGGTAACGAAGATATCTAACCTACAAAAAAGCCCGTTTCATACGGGCTTTTTTTACAGTAAAACGAATTTTCTAATGATCATCTTCTGTAAAATTTGTCGGTAACGTTGTTTTCATTTGATTCCATATGTGAGCGCTGTCAATGCCGTAATGACGGATCACAATCGGCAACTGCTCACGATTGCCACTTTCACATACTGCTAATAATTCACGGTAAAACTGCAAGGCTAACTCGCGTGCTTCTGGATTAGAGAAATAATAGCTGCCGACTCGGTCATATAATTTCTTTAGCCCATTAAAAATCAAACCATAAATTTGATTTCCTGAGTGAAACGCTAAACGCTGAAATAACATGTAATCGTAAAAGTTAAAGGTTTTCGCAATCAATATTTGCTGACGTTTATATTCGTCTTTTTCACCATCATCTTTAATATGCTGTTGGATTTTCTGTGCATAAGGAGATAACTCCATAAAAGAATCCCAAGATTTAGCACTTAATAGTGCTTCACAGCTTTCGATAACATTAGTAATAGTACGCTCAGCAGGCTCTTTGTTCACTTTAAATGCATAACGCATAAATATGGGGCTAATATTTGTCCGAGCCGCAAGTAAGTCTTCCACAATACTGGTGGCATTTTCAGCATCGAGCGTCATTAATGTATCTAATATGTGTAAACCGGAAGTTTCCATAAATTGGTTTACTTTTGTTGGCTTACCATGCTGTATAGTCAACCAACCATCACGGGCTAAGCGTTGTAATACTTCTCGAAGCGTTGTACGTGTTACACCAATTAATTCTGAAAGTTCGCGCTCTGCAGGTAAGATAGAACCCGGTGCAAAGCGACCATTCCAAATGCTCTCAATTATGTATTTTTCAGCAAAACCTGCTGGGCTTTTTGCCTTAATGACCATTAAGTACTTATCCAGTTTTCTATTTATTTGGGTCGAATGGGACTCATCATACCACTAGTTGAACGTTATCGGAAACAAACCATCCGCGAAGTTATCACAAACAAAATAGAGCTTAAACTCTAATTTAATCATCTTGTTTATGAACAATACCGAGTCAATGAAATGGTAATTTTTAGCAGTTCTTCAAAAGGAAGAACTCATAAGAGTAGAAAAAATAAAGAGATATAACTCACATTAATAAACTTAAAATAATCAATTTAAGCTTGCAAAATTCGCTCTTTTTAGTCATTTAGATGCCTATTACCTTAACTCCACTTCAAAATACGGCTCGGCGTGAATTTTTCACAACTCTTATGCTATGCTTACCCAACTTTGATCGCGTTTTTGACCAAAATATCGGTAAGTGTTTTATCAATAACCTGATTATTATTGACTAAAAAAGCTTGCGGAGTAGAGTGACGGTCGAAGTAAGGATTGCTTGTCTCACTCAAGGAGTGTCTTGGTAAAACCATAATCCCTAAACGGTTTGTTGTTTCGCTAGAACATTGCCGATAGATACTGTTTTCGTGTTTAACACGTTCTATTTGGCCACTTCACATAATGAATTAAAGATAAGCTGACAGCGTCTATCATCTCAACAGTAAGAGAACTACCCATGCCGATGTCCCTCGGAAGCGCTTTTCTCAAGAACTTTCTTGGTAAAGCCCCTGACTGGTACAAAGTTGCCATTATTGCTTTTCTCATTATCAACCCGATTGTTTTCTTTTTGGTCGACCCATTTATTGCTGGTTGGCTACTTGTGGTTGAATTCATTTTCACCCTAGCGATGGCGCTTAAATGCTATCCCCTGCAACCTGGTGGCTTACTGGCTATCGAAGCTATCGCCATTGGGATGACCAGTGCAGAGCAAGTAAAACATGAGCTTGTGAATAACATCGAAGTTCTGCTGCTACTGGTGTTTATGGTGGCTGGTATCTATTTCATGAAACAGCTATTGCTGTTCATCTTCACCAAAATACTACTTGGTATTCGTTCAAAAGCGATGCTTTCGGTCGCCTTTTGCATTACAGCTGCTTTCCTGTCTGCATTTTTGGATGCTTTAACAGTTATTGCCGTGGTCATCAGTGTCGCCGTTGGGTTTTACTCGATTTATCACAAAGTGGCATCGGGACAAGGGACAAGCTCCGCTCATGACCATACTCAAGATGAGCATATCTCAGAACTAACACGTGATGACCTAGAAAACTATCGTGCGTTTTTGCGCTCACTACTGATGCATGCTGGCGTAGGTACCGCTTTAGGCGGGGTGATGACCATGGTTGGTGAACCACAAAACTTGATCATCGCCGATCAAGCAGGTTGGTTTTTTGGCGAGTTTATCATCCGTATGTCTCCGGTAACCGTACCTGTTTTTCTCTGTGGTATTTTGACCTGTGTATTGGTTGAAAAGCTGAAGCTATTTGGTTACGGCGCAGAATTACCCGCTAACGTTCGTCAAATTCTGGTCGATTTTGACACGGCTGAGCGCAAAAATCGAACCAATCAAGACGTCGCAAAACTTTGGATCCAAGGCGCTATTGCTGTCTGGCTGATTGTTGGATTGGCACTGCACTTAGCGGCAGTGGGATTGATTGGTCTTTCAGTTATTATTTTGGCGACAGCATTTACTGGTGTGATAGAAGAACATTCGCTAGGCAAAGCATTTGAAGAAGCCCTACCCTTTACGGCGCTGCTGGCGGTATTCTTCTCCATCGTAGCCGTAATTATCGATCAACAACTCTTTAAGCCAGTTATCGATGCTGTGTTGAATGTTGAAGATAAAGGGGCTCAGCTTGCTCTCTTCTATGTGGCTAACGGGCTTTTGTCGATGGTTTCGGATAACGTTTTCGTTGGCACTGTCTATATTAATGAAGTCAAAACAGCGCTACTAGAAGGTGTTATCACGCGTGACCAATTCGATTTATTGGCTGTCGCGATTAACACAGGTACGAACTTACCGTCAGTAGCAACACCAAACGGTCAAGCCGCTTTCTTATTCTTATTAACATCAGCACTTGCACCATTGATCCGCCTTTCTTATGGCAAAATGGTCATCATGGCTCTGCCCTACACGATTGTATTGGCATTAGTTGGCCTGTTTGGCATTGTCTTCTTAGTTGAACCCATGACTGCGCATTTTTATGACTTAGGGTGGATTACGCACCATTCAGCCAAAGCAGTTCAAGCCATCTCTGCCGGGCATTAAAATATTCGGTTGATAATGAAACTTATCTAAGTTAAAAAGCTCTGAACTATCAGGGCTTTTTATTCTTTACAGGTATTGAATGTGACTTTTTTTTCTACTCTGAAACTGTTCTCTCAATCGAGAAAATCTTGGTTTTTATTACTTCTTTTTGTGGTTTTTTTTGAGGCTTGTGCGCTTTTTTTTCAGCACATCATGATGCTCGCACCGTGTGTGATGTGCATTTATGAACGTGTGGCGATGCTAGGAATTGGCGGAGCGGCTCTGCTTGGCTTAATCGCACCCAATAATCCGATTGTTCGTTGGATTGGACTCGTTACTTGGGGAGCCAGTGCTTATAAAGGTTTGACCTTAGCTCTGCAACATGTGGATTACCAATTCAACCCTTCTCCTTTTGCCACTTGTGATTTATTTGTCACTTTCCCCAGCTGGGCACCACTCAATCAATGGGCACCTTGGATGTTCGAAGCTTACGGTGACTGTTCGAAAGTGGTATGGCAATTTTTAACGCTTTCCATGCCACAGTGGCTAGTGGTCATCTATGCTGCTAACTTGCTGGTGCTCGCTTTTGTTGTTTTAGCTCAGTTCGCGAAAATCCCCGTCAATAAGCTGCGGTAATAACCTGCTTGATCAAAAAAGGCATCTCGCTAAGAGATGCCTTTGGGCTGATTCACATCGCTTACTCTGACGCAAGCAGCGGATCAACATTAATATACTTACCAATTTGTTGCCGTTTTACCGTTGGCACATAGGGTATTTCACCAAGCTTAGGCGCTGGAATGCGCGATTCCAACATTGCAATAATTTCAGCGTAATGCTCAGTTCCGGGGTTCACTCGGTTGGCTACCCAGCCAACAATCTTCAACCCGTCGGCGATAATACTTTCCGCTGTTAAAATTGCATGGCTTAAGCAACCTAGTTTAATCCCTACCACTAATACCACTGGTAGTTGTTCTTGTTTAACCCAAGTAGACAAGCAATCCGTATCAGAGATCGGAACGCGCCAACCACCAGCACCTTCGATCAACACAATGTCAGCGTTCGCTTTATGCTTAGCTAATTTGCTACTGAGCACGCCATAATCAATCTCGACGTGTTCATGTTTTGCGGCGATATGTGGTGATGTAGGGAGCGCTAAAGAATATGGATTCACATCACCATAGGGCATCTCTTTGGTTGCCGCTTTCATCAGATGTAATGCATCTGAGTTGCGTAAGCCAAATTCCGTTTTTTCGCTACCAGCGGCAACGGGTTTGTAGCCAATAGTCACCAAATCCTTGGCGGCTAATGCTTGTAGAATCGCTTTTGAAGCGACCGTTTTTCCAACGTCGGTGTCCGTACCCGCAATAAAAAATGCATCAATCATCGATGTATAACCCCTAAACAAACCTGATAAGTTGCAGGTAGAAGACCTTGATGGTTTTGAAATGCTTGGTATGCCTGCTCAATTTGCAGTAGAGCCTTGCGGCTTGTTAACCCTTGTGAGCGTCCACTTACGTGATTTGCACCAATTCCTTTAAGATCTCTCATCAAGGAAAAAGCTTTGTCATACCAAACTGTGATCGAAGGCAAGTCTAGTTGATGGTGGTAACAGTGAGATTGCGCTAACGCAATTTTTACCTGATTGAGTGTGATGAAATCATTGACGTGTTGATGTGTATCAATTTTTGTCCACGCTTGTTTCAGTTCAAACAGCGAACCGTCCAATAATGTCGAAAAATAAGCCATCCCTTGTGGTTTCAATACGTGGTGAATTTGTCGCAGTGGTAGAAAAAGGTCATCACACCACTGCAGCGCTAAGCTAGAAAAAACGTAATCAAAAGAGGCGTTGGCGAAAGGAAGCGCCTCAGCATCGGCTTGATAATAGGTGACGCCAACATCACCACAACGTATTTTAGCTTGTACTAGCATCTCACTGGAGAGGTCAACACATACCACATACGCCCCTCTACGCCGCAGTTGCTCTGAAAAATAGCCCGTACCACAACCAAGATCGAGCACTCTTTTCCCTACTAGATTGCGCGGCATTTTGTCCAACAAACGGTGTCCTACGTCACGTTGAAATGCGGCATGTACATCATAATGCTTTGCCGCGCGGCTAAAAGAGTGGGCAATGGCGGCTTTGTCATGCAGCGTATTTATCTCTATGGCATGAGTTTGTGACATATTCAGCTCTCCTCTAGCGCACGTTGCAGTTGTGTGGTTAGTTGCTCTATGTCAGCAATAGTGTGATTGGCGGTTAGAGTGATACGCAATCGGGCACGGCCTTGAGCCACCGTTGGTGGGCGAATCGCGGTCAACCAACACCCGCTATGTCGCAATTGATCGGCGATATTCAATGCTGTTTGCGCCTCACCAACAAGGTAGGGTTTGATTGGCGTTAGCGTTTCAACATAGCCATCGAAACCTTGCATGGATTCAGCGTAATAAGCTTGCAGCTCAGTCAGTTTTTCTCTGCGCCACGGCTGCTGAGTGACCATTGAAATAGCATGAGTTACTGCATAAGCTTGCGCTGGCGGCATGGCTGTAGAATAGACGTGGTGACGAGCAAACTGCGTAAGAAAGTCACCCACCTCTTGATTGCATAAGATAGCTGCACCCGATAACCCCAAGGCTTTGCCAAAGGTCACCACTAAGAGCTGTGGTTTTATTCCTGCCGCGCTGCAACTGCCTGCCCCACCCTCGCCCAAAACACCGATGCCGTGTGCATCATCGACTGCCAACCACGCTTCACCTTGCAGTGCATCCGTGATTTCGCACAGCGGTGCACAATCACCATCCATGCTAAAGACCCCTTCAGTCACCACTAACATATGACTATCGCGGTTAAACTGTTGCTTAAGATGAGTGACATCGTTGTGCCGAAAACGCTTCATACTGGCTGCGCAAAGCATTCCTGCTTCCATCAAAGAGGCGTGGTTAAGTTTATCTTGCAGTAGCAAATCGTCTTTATTGAGCAGGCTAAACAGCAGTGCCTGATTAGCACTAAAACCCGAGCCAAACAAAATGGCTCGCTCATAACCTAGCCACTCACACAAGTTAGATTCAAGGTTGCGATGGGCTGAGCTAAAGCCTGTGACCAAAGGAGATGCGCCACTACCGCAACCATACATACTCAGCCCTTGCTGCCAAGCGGCAATCAATTCTGAGTCATGTGCAAGGCCAAGGTAATCGTTACTGGAAAAGTTAAGATACTGGCGGCCATCTTTGCACAATCGAACCTGGTTGCCTCCCTCAAGCTCGATAAGAGAACGAGAAAGCCCAAGATCGTGACGAGCACTGAGGGCCGCTGAAATACGTGAATTAAACGCTGGCATCGTAGAAAAGATCATCTTTAGTAGGACGAGCTGCCACCCGTTTTACGACACGTTCAAGCAGCTCACTTTCTGCAACTTCATCCGGTTTTTGGCTCACTTGTTGGCTATTGATACCCAGTTTTTTAAATAACTGCATATCGCTATCTTCATCAGGATTAGGAGTCGTTAGCAACTTGCAACCGTAGAAAATGGAGTTTGCACCTGCCATAAAGCACAGCGCTTGCATCTGCTCATTCATATTTTCACGTCCAGCCGATAAACGCACCGCCGATTGTGGCATCATGATCCGAGCAACGGCAATCAGACGAATAAAATCAAACGCTTCGACATCTTCGGCTTGCTCTAACGGTGTGCCTTTCACTTTGACCAGCATATTAATCGGTACACTTTCAGGATGGGTTGGTAAGTTCGCTAATTCCACCAACAGGCCAGCGCGGTCATTAGCGCTCTCTCCCATACCGATAATTCCCCCAGAGCAGATCTTCATTCCTGCATCGCGCACGTGCGATAAGGTATCAAGGCGATCTTGATAGGTTCGGGTGGTGATAATGTTGCCATAGTATTCAGGTGAGGTATCTAGGTTGTGGTTGTAGTAATCAAGCCCTGCACTGGCCAACTCGCTTGCTTGATCAGGCGTTAGCATGCCCAACGTCATACACGTTTCCAAGCCCATCTCTTTAACGCCACTGATCATCTCTTTCAAGAGAGGCATATCACGCGCTTTCGGGTTTTTCCACGCAGCTCCCATACAAAAGCGGGTCGAGCCAGAGCGCTTCGCTTTTTGCGCCGCGTCTAACACCCGCTCGACTTCCATCAACCGTTCTTTATCAACATCAGTCCGGTAATGCGCACTCTGCGGGCAATATTTACAATCTTCAGGACACGCCCCCGTCTTAATAGAAAGTAACGTGCTGACCTGAACATAATTTTTGGGATGGTATTGACGATGTACTTGCTGCGCTTCAAACAGTAGATCCATAAACGGCTTTTCGACCAGTGCGTTCACCTCAGCAACGGTCCAGTTATGACGAACTTCCACATCTCTTCCTTATTCAGTTTTATTATTTTGTTGCTTGGCTAGTCTACTGACAAGCGATAAGCTGTCAACAACCAAATAAAACTCAAGTTTACGTTTGATTAATATTTAAACAAACCCAGCAATATGGACTGATCATGGATTTACTCTTCGACCGCCAACATATCTGGCATCCCTACACTTCAACGCTGACGCCATTGACTTGTTATCCCGTCACTCACGCTCAAGGTGTCCATCTTTATTTGGAAGATGGGCGACGCTTGATTGATGGAATGTCCTCTTGGTGGGCAACTATTCATGGTTATAACCATCCACACCTTAATTACGCTGCGCATCAGCAAATTGATAAAATGTCACACGTGATGTTTGGCGGTATCACACATCAACCCGCCATTACGCTTTGTAAAAAATTACTGGCATTAGCGCCAAGCAATCTTGAGCACGTATTTTTAGCCGATTCTGGCTCCGTCGCCGTGGAGGTCAGTTTAAAAATGGCGCTGCAATACTGGCATGCAAAAGGTCAACCACGAGCGAAATTTCTCACCTTACGTCATGGCTATCACGGCGATACGTTTGCCGCAATGTCAGTCACTGACCCAGATAACTCGATGCATTCGCTCTACAAAGGTTTTTTGCCGCAGCATATTTTTGCCGATTCGCCAACTTGCGGTTTTTGGGATGAGTGGGATGAACGCGATCTCGATGATTTTCGAGAGAAAATAATGCACGCTCATCAAGAGCTTGCGGCGGTGATTTTAGAACCAATTGTGCAGGGTGCTGGCGGTATGCGTATCTATCATCCTCAGTTTTTAAAAGGCGTGCGTGCACTTTGCGATCAATATGGTTTGCTACTGATTGCCGATGAGATTGCAACTGGATTTGGCCGTACTGGAAAGCTCTTCGCCTGTGAGCACGCTAATATCGCGCCTGATATTTTATGTGTCGGCAAGGCCTTAACGGGTGGCTATATGACGCTTTCGGCCACACTGGCGACCAAGCAAGTCGCCGATACGGTTTGTGCTGGCGAAGCGGGCTGCTTTATGCATGGGCCAACCTTTATGGCTAACCCATTGGCGTGCGCCGTCGCCTGCGCTAGCTTAGAGCTCATCGAACAGGGCGATTGGCAACAGCAAACCCAGCGTATTGAAGCGCAATTTGCTCATTTACTGCCCATGCTTAACCGTTTTGAGATGGTAAAAGAGACGCGCTGGCTGGGCGCTATCGGCGTGATTGAAACGCATCGCCCTGTCAATATGGAAGTCATTCAAGCGCTATTTGTTGAGCAAGGGGCCTGGATCCGTCCTTTTGGCTGTTTAATCTATGTGATGCCACCGTTTATTAGCCAAGTAGATGACATTGAAAAACTGATCAACGCTGTAGCGGTGGCATTGCAAAATTCGCAATGCTTTCAAATCGATGGGGCTTAAATAGAACCGACATAGAATATTGATGCATAAAAAAACCGACTCGCAAGTCGGTTTTTTTACTGTGTTTAACGCATCATGATTAACCGATATGCGTTGCGCCACCCATGTATGGTTGCAGTACGCTAGGAACGGCAATACGGCCATCGGCTTGTTGGTTGTTTTCCAAAATGGCTACCATAGTACGACCCACAGCAAGGCCTGAACCGTTCAGCGTGTGTACAAGCTCAGGTTTATTGCCGCCTTTGCGACGGAAACGGGCTTGCATACGACGCGCTTGGAAATCCCACATGTTTGAGCAAGAGGAGATCTCACGGTATGTGCCTTGCGCAGGAACCCACACTTCTAGATCGTAAGTTTTGCGAGAGCCAAAGCCCATGTCACCTGCACACAACACCACTTTACGGTACGGCAGTTCAAGCAATTTCAGCACTTTTTCCGCATGACCGGTTAACTCTTCCAGCGCCGCCATTGAATCTTCTGGGCGCGTAATCTGAACCAATTCGACTTTATCAAATTGGTGCATACGGATAAGACCACGTGTATCGCGACCATACGATCCCGCCTCAGAACGGAAACAAGGTGTATGAGCCGTCATTTTAAGTGGCAGATCGGCTTCGTCAGAAATGGTGTCACGCACCAAGTTCGTTACCGGTACTTCAGCCGTTGGGATAAGAGACAGTTTACGTGGCTCTTCATCATTCACTTTTTCAGTTAGTGGCTCAGTATGGAATAGGTCTTGACCAAATTTAGGTAGCTGACCAGTACCAAACAGGCTGTCAGCGTTGACAAGATAAGGGACATACATTTCTGTATAACCATGTTCTTGTGTGTGCAAGTCCAGCATGAACTGAGCAATCGCACGGTGTAGGCGAGCAAATTGGCCTTTCATCACGATAAAGCGAGCGCCAGTAATTTTAGTCGCACTAGCAAAATCTAAACCACCAGCCATTTCGCCAAGATCAACGTGATCTCTGAGCTCAAAATCGTAAGTTTTAGGTTCGCCCCAACGAGAAACTTCTACGTTGTCATTTTCATCTTTACCGTCAGGAACCGATTCATCTGGTACGTTGGGTACAGACATAGTAATCGCATCCAATTGTGCTTGGATGTCATTCAACTGCGCTTTTTTCGCGTCTAAGTCACTGCCTAGAGAGCCGATTTGTAGCTTGACTGCTTCTGCGCCCGCTTTGTCGCCGGCGGCCATTTTTTGGCCAATTTCTTTGGAGATGGAGTTGCGCGAGGATTGTAAATTTTCAACTTCTACTTGAATGGACTTACGTTGTTCTTCAAGTTGACGAATTGTCTCAACGTCGAGTTTGAAACCGCGACGCGCTAATTTTGCAGCTGTTTCATCCAGCTCAGTGCGAAGTAATTTAGAATCCAGCATTGCTAATCCTATGCTTTTAGTTATGAAAAACGCGCCTGCATCCCTTTCTAATAAGAGCGACGCGTAGAGAAAATTGAACCCGACAAAGATAACGAAAAGAGACTATTTTTCATAGCGCTTTTGTGGGCTTTTTGCATCTAAACTAGCCAAGTAATCTAACTTTTCACCAATTTTGGTTTCTAAACCTCGATTTGTTGGCTGGTAGTAGCGTGTATCGCTCATTTCAGGCGGCAAATAACTTTCGCCAGCCGCGTAAGCTCCCGGTTCATCGTGGGCATAGCGATATTGTGCTCCATAACCAAGATCTTTCATCAAACTGGTTGGTGCATTACGCAAATGAGGCGGCACCTCATACTCTGGCAAATTATGCGCATCAGCTAAGGCTTGCTTCCACGCGCTATACACAGCATTACTTTTGGGCGCGCACGCTAAATAGACAATCGCTTGTGCAATCGCACGTTCACCTTCCGCAGGACCAACGCGGGTAAAACAGTCCCAAGCAGCGAGCGCCACCTGCATGCCTCTTGGGTCGGCGTTGCCAACATCTTCCGAAGCTATCGCCAATAAACGACGAGCGATATAAAGTGGATCGCAGCCTGCTGCGATCATTCTGGCCGACCAATACAGCGCCGCATCGGGGTTGGAACCTCGAATCGATTTATGCACCGCAGAGATAAGGTCGTACCAAATATCGCCTTTATTATCAAAGCGCGACACTTTTTCGCCTGCCACTTCGGCCAACAGTTTGAGCGTAATGAGCTTTTCACCTTGCGCATTCTCTTCGGCCATGTCGTACAGCAGCTCAAGATAATTGAGTGACATGCGCGCATCACCATTGACCAATTCAGCCAAACGTTCGAGCACGTTATCCATAAACTGCGCTGCAACTTTACCTAAACCGCGATCGGCATCGTTGATTGCTTGATTGAGCGCCAGCAAAATTTCATCGCTAGCCAGCGAGGTTAATTTGTACACCCGAGCACGAGATAGCAAAGCGTTGTTGAGTTCAAAAGAGGGATTCTCTGTCGTGGCACCAATGAAAGTCACAGTGCCATCTTCAATGTGTGGCAAAAAGGCATCTTGTTGAGATTTATTAAAACGATGCACTTCGTCTACAAACAAAATAGTACGTCGACCCGCCATTTTATTTTCGCGCGCTTTTTCAATGGCAGCACGGATCTCTTTAACGCCAGAAGTCACCGCAGAAACACGTTCAACCTCTGCATTGGCGTAATTCGCCGCCACTTCAGCCAAGGTCGTTTTACCCGTACCGGGCGGCCCCCACAAGATCATCGAATGAATATGACCAGCCTCTAATGCACGCCGCAAGGGTTTACCCACACCTAAAATGTGCTGCTGGCCAATATACTGCTCAACCGTCTGAGGGCGCATTCTAGCGGCCAACGGACGGAAATCTTCATCACCCGAAAAATCTAAGCTGTAGTTACCCACACTATAGTTACTCACGCCTTAGTCCCTATCTCAATTACGTTGATCATCAACCTCGACACCTTGCGGGATCTGGAACGTGAAACGCGCTTTAGCGGCCGGTGTTAGTTGTACATCGCTAAACGTAAACAGACTCTTCTGTCCATCTTGTTCAATCACGTTAAAACCTTTCACGATCCCTTTCTCATCAATCGCTATCTGAAACTGCCCTTGGTTTGAATCTACCGCGGTTGGCGTTAGGGTGAAATCATCACCGTTTTGTGCAACCTTGTAGTGATCCCAATCACTGGCGCGATTACGAGTCAGCAACACAAAAGGAGTTTGTTCCGTCGCTTGTTCTTGATTATAAATACTCACTTGTTCGATAAATGGACTGTAATACCACAAGGTTTTACCATCAGACACCAGTAAGTTTTCATCAGGAGCGGTCGTTTGCCAACGGAAAAGGCTTGGCCGAACAATATCAACTTTCCCCTGACCTTCCATCACAATATCACCTTCAGGGCTGATCACTTGCTGGGCAAAGGTAGCGCTAAAACCAGCGTTCAGCGCGAGGCGTTGGCTCAACTCGTCTTTTGGCGCAGCCAAAACAGCGACAGAAAAACTACACAGCAACAGGGCTAACACTCTTTTCATGATTACCACACTCCATGGATAACAATTTTTTGTCTATAACGTTTTCTATAACGTTTATTGATAAGGCCCTCTTCTCTTAAGAAGCATTCGCTTATCAGAACAACTTATTTATCAGAATAACTCGTTTATAAGGGCTTATTTGCTTGGGTTTGTCAGCGTTTTGTTGAGATTAAACCTCAGGCGGCGTACTTTACTGGCCACAGCACTGTTTGAATTTTTTGCCACTAGCGCACGGACAAGGATCATTGCGTCCAATCCCTTTAAATGGGTTAACCCGCTGAGTTTTCATGCCGAGCATTAATTCATCAGCCATTAACGCCACTTCAGTGATCATGACATCCAACTGCTCAGCAAAATCACTCAAACTGGGTGGTGTTGTAAAACCCGCTTCGCTCATCTGCTGCTGTGTTTGTGTTTCATCGATGGCTAACATGAAGGTGGTCAACAAAGCTTGCAGCATGCGCAGGCTGCCATCACCAATTTGAGTCTCTAACCATTGCGGTTCAACGACTGGCCAGATGCTCATAAACCCTTCAGCAAAATCAGCCCACTGAGTCGCATTATCTAGCAAGGCTAACGCCGAATATTCGCTACGTTTGAGCAAGTTATATTGCAGATTAATTTGCGCCATCACCGCTGGTTCAAGTGCTTTGACTTGCTCCCCCACTAAAGGTTCTAACCAAGTTGTGGGTTCTAACGGCTTAGTGGCGAAATTGGATGCCAAAATAGCCCCTTCAAAAAAATGAGCGGATTGAGGAGCTGATTGAGGAAGAGAGAGCAATGAGTAGGTCATGAAAATCTGTACAGTTAAAATGGTTGACCAGGGATTATATACCAACTCTTGCATTTAGTGACTTTTGATTCGGTAACCACTACAATCTCGCCTCGAATTTTTAAGGCGAAATGATGATGCGTGTAATTTTAGGCCCAATGGAGGGTGTGCTAGACCACTTGATGCGTGAACTGCTCACCCAGATGAATGATTACGATCTGTGCGTGACTGAATTTGTGCGTGTCGTTGACCAATTATTGCCTGACCACGTTTTTTATCGCCTTTGTCCTGAACTGAAAACAGGCTCAAAAACACAAGCAGGTGTTCCCGTGCACGTTCAACTGCTCGGCCAAGAGCCACATTGGATGGCAGAAAATGCCGCACGAGTTGCTGAATTAGGCGCGCACGGCATTGACTTGAACTTTGGTTGCCCAGCGAAAACGGTCAACAAACACAAAGGCGGTGCGGCGCTGTTACAACATCCGGAATTGATTTATCAAGTGGTAAAATCATGCCGAGATGCGGTACCGAAAGCGATCTCTGTTTCGGCTAAAATCCGCTTAGGTTGGGAAGACCCTAACGACTGCTTTGAAATTGTCGATGCGATTGAACAAGCTGGAGCAAACGAGCTCACAGTTCATGCCCGAACAAAAGCGGGCGGTTATCGCGCCAGTGAAATTAAGTGGGATTACATTAATCAGATACGCCAGAAGACGTCTCTGCCTCTGATCGCTAATGGCGAAATTTGGAACTATGACGATGGTCAAGCCTGTATTAAAGCAACGGGCGTAGAGTCATTGATGGTTTGTCGAGGCGCATTCAACGTTCCCAATTTAGGCAATGTGGTGAAACATAACCATAAAGTGATGCCTTGGCATGAAGTGGTTGATCTGCTCCTGCGCTATTCGCAATTTGAAATTAGAGGCGATAAAGGCTTTTACTATCCCAACCGAGTCAAGCAATGGTTTACCTACTTGCGTCAAGAATATCCTCAAGCTAACGAGCTATTTCGCGAAATCAGGACCTTCACCAAATCGGAACCTATCGTGGAGCACATTCAGCGTTACCGTGATCGGTTACAAAACACCTTGTAATGCGTTTTCTTCAGGCTTTCTCAACATCACGCCGAGAAAGCCTGTTGCTGCTTAGTCAACCACTGTGTTAACTAACCCTCTGTGATAACGAAATAAAACCATTAACTGAGTAGAAGGCTATCATCTGCCAGCTCTTCGCCTCGAACTTTCGAAAACATTTCCAGTAGATCAGGCACTTTCATATTGGCACGCTGCTCACCAGACACATCAAGAACAATTTCACCTTGGTGAAGCATTACAGTGCGATCACCACACGCTAAGGCATCTTTCATCGAGTGCGTTACCATCATCACCGTCAAGTTAAATTCTTTGACGATTGTTTTGGTCAAATCAATGATAAAGGCCGCCATTCTAGGGTCCAGAGCCGCAGTGTGCTCATCAAGCAGTAACAATTTACTGTCAGATAAGGTTGCCATCACTAAGCTAACCGCTTGACGCTGCCCACCAGACAGTAGGCCGATGTTATCGCCTAAACGATCTTCTAATCCCAAACCAAGGATAGCGATTCGCTCTTGAAACAACTTGCGACGTGATGAAGAAAGTGACAGCCCCCACCCTCGGCGCTTGCCGCGCATGTAGGCTAAAGCCATATTCTCTTCAATGGTTAAATCGCCACATGTACCGGCAAGTGGGTCTTGGAACACGCGAGCGCATAAACGTGCACGCTGATCCACGCTCTGGCGCGTGACATCGACTTCATCGATGAGTACTTTGCCTGCCATCATGGGCGTTTCGCCCGTTACAGCGCCTAATAATGTCGATTTCCCAGCACCATTTGAGCCAATCACAGTTAAAAATTGATGTTCAGGTACTTCGAGGTGAACACCTCTTAACGCTCTATTTTCTAAAATTGTGCCAGGGTTAAACGTGACTTGAATATCTTCTAAACGAATCATAATGTTTCTCCTGACGCTTTATCCTGCTTAGCAACAACCGACTTCTGAGCAGGAGAATTACCCTTTTTTGCTTTGAAGTTCCTTTTCATTTTTGGCGCAATCAGTGCAATGGCCACCAGCACAGCAGTAACTAAGTTGAGATCAGACGCCTGCAAACCGAACATGCCCGAGCTCAAAGCAAAGGCGACCGCTAAACGGTACAGCACTGAACCGACGATGACCGCCAGCACTGCAACCCAGATCCGGCGACCAGGGATCAACGTCTGCCCCAAGATCACAGCAGCAAGGCCAACGACAATCGTCCCTACGCCCGAAGTTACATCAGCAAAACTGTTGGTTTGCGCAAACAGTGCCCCAGCAAAACCGACAAAACCATTCGATAACGCAAGAGCAAAATAGGTATAAAACGAGGTGCTTCCGCCTTGTGCTCTCACCATGCGGGCATTAACGCCCGTAGCACGCAGTCCAAGTCCAAAGTCACTGTTTAATAATCGCACCACAAACCAGGCCGACATCAAGACTAATACACCCACGACCAGCGGGCGAATGTAAACCGAGTCACCCATGGCTTCAAAGGGCGTAAGAATGGTCTCCTCCCCAAGCAGAGCAATATTGGGGCGTCCCATAATACGAATATTGATGGAGAAGGCGGCAATCATGGTGAGAATCGACGCCAATAGATGCAAAATACCGCAGCGAACCGCAAGAAATGCAGTCACCCAACCGGTAAAGGCACCCGCAAGTATTGCCATTCCTGTAGCGACCCAAGGGTTAATACCTGCCACAATCGCCGTTGCGGCCACCGCAGCGCCCATCGGGAAGCTGCCGTCAACGCTTAAATCGGGGAAATCAAGGACACGGAAAGTGAGGTAAACACCCAATGCCACTAATCCGTACAGCAGCCCTATCTCTAGAGCGCCAAAAAAAGCAAAAGCAGACATAACAACTCCTTTCTCTGCTTAAACAGAGCTAAAGCCTTCGCTCTAGCTCTGAATGGTCTTTATTTTACGCTCGTAGCACGATCAAGTACTGACTGAGGAATCGTTACGCCCAGTTTTTCCGCTGCGGTTTTGTTGATCATTAAATCAGACCCTTTGGCCACTTTAACATCCAGTTTACCCGGTGCTTGGCCTTCCAAGATAGCGACAACATAGTCCGCGGTTTGTACGCCAATTTGGTAATAATCAAAGCCAAGGCTAGCAATCGCTCCGCGTTCAACATAAGAGGTTGCTGCGCCAAATACTGGGGTCTTAGCTTGGTTTGCCGAAACAATCATCCCTTCAATCGCACTGGCGACGGTATTATCAATCAAGGCATAGATAATGTCTGATTTTGAGGCAATCGCCTGTGTCGCAGTTTGTACGTCTGCGCTTTTTAAGGCTGTCGCTTCAATAAGTTTAATGCCATGTTTTTGAGTGCTCGATTTAAGCAGTTCCATCAAGCTCACTGCATTAGCCTCACCGGGGTTATACACTACACCGATAGATTTCACGTTTGGCATGATCTCTTTGATCAGCTCAACGTGCTGTTCAACTGGCGATAGATCAGAAAGCCCGGTCACGTTTTTACCCGGTTGCTCAAGTTTTTTCACCAATTTAGCACCGACAGGATCGGTCACCGCCGTGAACACGACAGGAATAGTTTTGGTTGCAGAGACGAGCGCTTGCGCCGTGGGGGTTGCGATGCCGACTAACACATCAGGATTTTCCCCGACAAATTGGCGCGCAATTTGAACAGCAATCGCTGGGTTGCCTTGCGCGGTTTTAAAATCAAAATCTAGATTTTTGCCTTGTTCATAACCTTTTGCTTTTAAACCATCAAGTAAACCTTGTCTGGTTGCGTCTAAAGCTGGGTGCTCAACAATTTGCGATACGGCGACTTTCGCTGTTTTGGCCATGATGCTTGTGGAAGAGAGTAATACTGCTCCTGCAAAAACGGCGGTAACAATGGCTTTGCCTGCTTTCATCTTAACTCCTTGATTTAAGCATTATACCCTTCCTACTTAAAGCGGTAGCAGTGCTAGCAAATGCGCTCATCCCGTTAACACAATTAACCTGTGCCACATTAGGATTCATCCCATTGCAGATTGCTTACAACTTCATATTGTTTGGGTATACATGTTGGATGTTGTGTTTTTAATATTTTTATGTACGCGCACTGAGCGTCGCTGACAACATTATTACCAGTAACTCAGGCTAAAGGGAAGTGAGGTTTAACAGTAAAGTAACAAAAAGAGAGATAAGAATAAGGCGAAAGTTGAATAACAAAGAGGAGTTCACTGCGGAAGTCCTCTTTGCCTTTTATTCACATGCTAACTGGGTGGCTAGAACCAGCGTTCTAACGCGGCTTCATCTAACTGACGGAATGCTCGGTTGAGGATAGCAGCGAGCTCTTTGTATCTCGGCTTCGCTTTGATTGGCTCTAAAGCAAAACCAGTATCGACAATCTTCTGGTACAGCTCTCGGTACCACCCAGCAAGCGAAGGTGGAAGTTGGGTATTGGCGCGGTTTCCCAGCCACCACATACCTTGTAGCGGTAAGCTTATGGCAAAAAGTGCCACTACCACTGCTTGGGGCATCGCCTGTGTATTTTCAAAAACCATCTGTGTCAGTACACTGATTGCGGCGATAGCTGGCATAGCCTTCACGCCAAAACGCGTGGCTTTAATGATCCGTTGCTCAGGAAAAATGAGGCCTAGCTCTTTGCGCACAGGCCAAACATCCATATATTTCTGACCATCTTTCAGGCTGTGAACGATTCCAACTTTGTTATTCATAGCGCGCCCTCACTCTCGATGCTGCCCATTCAACTAAAAAATAGTTTAATGATTCAACTAATCTAGTAAAAAATTGATAGAAGTTAATATTATTTCAATTTTTTTTTGTTATATTGGCCCATTATCGCTATTCTTTGCGAGCCCTCAATCTCATTGTTGCCGTTATTTACAATTTAGGCAACTCCGAGATGAAATCTGCAAGGAATGCATCGACGACTTTACGTTAAAAGCCCCGTCTCATTATACGGAAATTCAAGTTTTATTGACCAAGATTAGTAGCGCTCCACAACGGTTCTACTATTCTTGTGAATGATTTTTATCCTAACCGATTATTACAGGTAGTCACACATGTCTAAGCTAGTTTTAGTTTTAAACTGCGGTAGTTCTTCTCTTAAATTTGCTGTTGTCGATGCAGAAACAGGTGCTGAGCACCTATCAGGTCTTGCTGAATGTCTTCACCTTCCTGAAGCACGTATCAAGTGGAAACTTGACGGTAAACACGAAGCGCAACTAGGCGAAGGTGCAGCGCACGAAGAAGCACTCGCGTTTATGGTTGAAACTATTCTTGCTTCTAAGCCAGAGCTTAAAGCTAACCTTGGCGCTATCGGTCACCGTATCGTACACGGTGGTGAGCAGTTCACTCAATCTGCACTTATCTCTGATGATGTACTGAAAGGTATTCAAGACGCTGCAACCTTTGCACCGCTTCATAACCCAGCACACATCATCGGTATCGAAGCCGCTAAGAAAAACTTCCCTGAGCTTCAAAACGTAGCTGTGTTTGATACTGCGTTCCATCAAACTATGCCTGAAGAGTCTTTCCTATACGCTCTTCCGTACAATCTATACAAAGAGCACGGTATCCGTCGTTATGGCATGCATGGTACTTCACACTTATTCATCACTCGTGAAGTTGCAGGCCTACTCAACAAGCCAGTTGAAGAAGTTAACATCATCAACTGTCACCTAGGCAATGGTGCTTCTGTTTGTGCGATCAAAAACGGTCAATCAGTTGATACTTCAATGGGCCTAACGCCGCTTGAAGGTTTGGTGATGGGCACACGTTGTGGTGACATCGACCCTGCGATCATCTTCCACCTGCACGATGCACTGGGTTACTCTGTTGATCAAATCAACACTATGCTAACCAAAGAGTCTGGCCTACAAGGCTTAACTCAAGTGACTTCGGATTGCCGTTTTGTTGAAGATAACTACGGTGAGAAAGAAGAAGCGACTCGTGCAATGGACGTGTTCTGCCACCGCCTAGCAAAATACGTGGCTGGCTACACAGCAAGCCTTGACGGTCGCCTAGACGCTATCGTCTTCACTGGTGGTATCGGTGAGAACTCAGGCCCTATCCGTGAAATGGTACTAAACCGTTTGGCTATCTTCGGTATCGAAGTCGACAGCGCAGCAAACCTAAAAGCACGTTTTGGCGGCGAAGGTGTGATCACAACGGCAAACAGCCGTATTCCAGCTATGGTTATCTCGACCAATGAAGAGCTAGTGATTGCTGAAGATACTGCTCGTCTGGCAGGCCTTTAATTGACTTTCTGGCTAACTCTCTGAGTTAGCCAGTTTTTTACCGGGGCTCAACCCTTAGTTTCTAGCGATTTAGGTCAGCAGGCTTATTTCCGAAGAAGGTCATGTTGGGCTTTGTTCCTTTTTCAATCTAGTTTCGGTTAGATTGATTTCAATAGTTTGAGGTACTCTACTCATGTCCCGTACTATTATGCTTATCCCTATCAGCGCTGGTGTTGGTCTTACCAGCGTGAGCATGGGTGTCCTTCGCGCCATGGAGCGTAAAGGTGTTAGCGTTTCTTTTTATAAGCCTATTGCACAACCTCGCTCGGGTGGCGATCAACCTGATCTCACTTCAACGATTATCGGTCGCAACAGCGACATCAGCATTGCAGAACCGATGATGATGTCAGCGGCAGAAACGTTGATCGGTAGCGAAAAGATGGATGTGTTGCTTGAAACCGTCGTTGAGCGTTACAACCACATCAATAAAGATTCTGAAGTAACGCTGATTGAAGGCCTTGTGCCAACACGCAAACACCCATTCGCGAACCAAGTGAACGCAGAAATTGCCAAAACACTGGGCGCAGAAATTGTGTTTGTCGCGACACCGGGAACAGACAACCCAACTCAGTTGAAAGAGCGTATTGAAGTTGCGTGCTCAAACTTTGGTGGAACAAAAAATAAAAACATTTCAGGTGTTATTATCAACAAGCTTAATGCCCCTGTTGATGAAGCAGGTCGCACTCGCCCTGACTTATCAGAAATTTTTGATGATGCAGATAGCGCGAAACAAGCTAATTTAGAAGTGATGCAGATCTTCAACACCAGCCCAATTCGTGTGTTAGGTTGTGTGCCTTGGAGTATCGATCTTATCGCGACTCGTGCTATTGATATGGCCAAACACCTGAAAGCTGAAATCATTAATGAAGGTGAAATTAAGTCTCGCCGTATTAAGAGCATCACTTTCTGTGCGCGTTCTTTGCCACACATGATTGAGCACTTTAAGCCAGGATCACTCTTAGTGACATCGGCCGATCGTCCTGACGTGATTGTTGCCGCCTCTCTGGCCGCAATGAATGGCGTTGAAATTGGTGCGGTACTGCTGACTGGCGGTTACGATATGCCACAAGAGATTGTGAACCTATGTAAACCAGCCTTTGAAAGCGGATTGCCTATTTTTAAAGCGCAAGGTAACACTTGGCAAACGTCACTCAACCTGCAAAGCTTTAGCCTAGAAGTTCCAGCTGACGATAAAGAACGTATCGAGTTCATCAGCGATCATGTTGCTAGCCACATCGATGGCCCTTGGATTAATTCGCTCACTGAGGGCACGCAAGGTATTCGTCGCCTTAGCCCGCCAGCATTCCGTTACCAGTTAACTGAGTATGCTCGTCGTGCAGGTAAACGTATTGTGCTTCCTGAAGGGGATGAACCACGCACAGTGAAAGCGGCCTCTATTTGTGCTGAGCGCGGTATTGCGACTTGTGTTCTACTTGGTAACCCTGATGAAATCCGCCGTGTTGCTGCGCAGCAAGGCGTTGAGTTAGGTGCTGGCGTTGAAATTATCGATGCTGACTCAGTGCGCGAAAACTACGTTGCTCGCTTGGTTGAGCTGCGTGGTTCAAAAGGCATGACGGAAGTTGTGGCTCGTGAAAAACTGCAAGATTCAGTATTCCTTGGCACAATGATGCTTGAAGCGGATGAAGTTGACGGTTTGGTTTCTGGTGCGGTTCATACCACAGCCAACACCATTGTTCCTCCATTCCAAATCATTAAGACCGCGCCAAATGCCTCGATTGTATCCTCTATCTTCTTCATGCTATTGCCTGATCAAGTGTTGGTATACGGCGACTGCGCCATCAACCCAGATCCAAATGCTGAACAGCTTGCTGAAATTGCGATTCAATCGGCCGATTCTGCGGCAGCATTCGGCATTGACCCGCGCGTGGCGATGATCTCCTACTCGACAGGTGAATCAGGTAAGGGTGCTGATGTAGATAAAGTGCGTGAAGCGACGCGCATTGCTCAAGAGAAACGTCCAGATCTTATTATCGACGGTCCTTTGCAATACGATGCTGCAATCATGGAAAACGTGGCGGCTTCTAAAGCACCAAACTCTCCAGTCGCTGGTAAAGCAACGGTATTTGTCTTCCCTGACCTAAACACAGGTAATACAACTTACAAAGCTGTACAACGCTCAGCAGACCTTGTTTCTATCGGTCCAATGCTGCAAGGCATGCGTAAACCAGTAAACGATTTGTCTCGCGGTGCGTTGGTTGACGATATTGTTTACACAATCGCGTTGACGGCGATTCAAGCAAGCCAAGAAACAAAATAAAATTCTTAGCTTAACTTGCTGATTATAAGGCTCTTATGTATCACATAAGAGCCTTTTTTATAGCACACTTCCACCCTCGTTATAACCCAATAAAGCCGCGCTCATGGGGCGTATCAAGATCAAGATCCGGCCCCTTAGGTACCACTTGCGTTGGGTTAATGCCGATATGGCTGAAATAATAGTGGCGTTTGATGTGGTAAAAATCGGTCGTTTGTTTGATTCCGTCAATTTGGTACAGCTCTTTTAAGTAACCGCTTAAGTTCTCATAATCGGCGATCCGCTGTTTATTGCATTTAAAATGCCCGACATAAACAGCGTCAAAACGGATAAGTGTAGTGAATAAACGCCAATCCGCCTCGGTGATCTGGTTACCGATCAAGTAACGATGCGTTGCTAGATGGTTGTTGACCTTATCTAACGCAGTGAAAAGTGCATCATAAGCATCGTCATAAGCCTCTTGCGTGGTCGCAAACCCACATCGATAAACGCCATTATTAATATTGGGGTAGATATACGCATTCCATTCATCGATAGCTTTGCTGAGTACTTGCGGATAGTAGTCGTGCTGGTTACCCGTTAACTCATTAAAAGCACTGTTAAACATGCGAATAATCTCAGAAGATTCATTGCTAACAATGGTATTGGTCTTCTTATCCCACAGCACAGGTACAGTTACTCGCCCTGAATAATCTACCTTTGCTTTGGTGTAGATTTGATGGAGCTTGGTATAGCCGAACAGAGGTTCAGGGATACCAAAAGACCAACCTTCACTTAGCATGTCAGGACAAACGACAGTGACATCAATGTGTTCGGTGAGTGATTTGAGTTGATGAAAAATCAATGTACGGTGAGCCCAAGGGCATGCCAAAGAGACATACAAATGATAACGGCCCGATTCTGGTTGAAATCGTGCATCTGGCTGGCTGTCGACCCAGTGTCTGAATCCTGCATCTTCGCGTACAAAATGCCCAGCGCTGCTTTTGGTGTCATACCAAACATCGTGCCAGACGCCTTCAACTAATTTTCCCATAATCTCCACTCCTCATTCCGATGACTTTTTTATTATAAGTAGGATAGAAAATGGTAAAACCGGAGGAAGTTGTCCTTGTTATTCAGAAATTTTGAACAGTGCGATTTATCTATACCCGATTTGTCTATACCTAAGCGCACAGATAAAAAAAGCGCGACCCAGAAATTCGTCGCGCTTAAGCCTGTCACAGGCTAAATTTAGAGTTCGACATGCAAACAAGACACAGCATGTTCATCACTACCTTTAATCTGCGGTTTTTGCTGGGCGCAAATTTCCGTCGCTTGAGGACAGCGGGTACGGAAAACACATCCAGAAGGCGGGTTGATTGGCGAGGGTAAATCCCCTTCTAGCATCTGAATTTTCTTAGCACGCTCCAGTTTTGGATCTGGAATTGGCACAGCCGACATCAAAGCTTTGGTGTAAGGGTGTGATGGATTCGCAAACAACGCCTCAGAGGTGCCAAGCTCGACCGCATTGCCTAAATACATCACGAGTACACGATCAGAGATGTGTTTCACTACCGATAAATCATGGGCAATAAAAACCAAACTTAAACCAAGCTCATTTTGCAGCTCTTTGAGCAGGTTAACCACCTGCGCTTGGATTGAAACATCCAAAGCAGAAACTGGCTCATCACAGATGATCATTTTCGGTTTTAAAATGAGCGCACGGGCAATACCAATACGTTGACACTGGCCACCAGAGAATTCATGGGGATAGCGGTTAATGACGTTCGGCAATAAACCGACTTTTGTCATCATCTCTTTTACACGATCCTTTACTTCTTGCTTCGAAAGTTCTGGATAAAAGGTTTGAAGTGGCTCTGCAATAATATCGCCAACCGACATTCTTGGGTTCAATGACGCCAGTGGGTCTTGGAAAATCATCTGAATTTGCTTACGGGTTTTGCGACGCTCAACCTCATGCATTTTCGTCAAATCATTTCCTAGCCACACCACTTCACCCTCGGTGGCTTCGACTAAACCAATGATCGCTCGCGCAAAAGTAGACTTTCCGCAACCTGATTCGCCTACTACACCGAGAGTTTCACCCTCATATAGGCGCACATTAACGCCATCTACGGCTTTTAGGTTGGATGGTTTAGACCACGGCCACGCGGATTTAGAGGCAATATTGAAGTGAACTTTGAGGTTCTTTACATCTAGTAATAATGGTTTTTGTTCGCTCATTTAACCCAAGCCTCCCAATCAGAAAAACAGGCACGTTGGCGACCATCGGCAAATGGCAATAAAATAGGTGCTTCACGTTTACAGCGTTCTGTCACTCGGTGGCAGCGCTCTTGATAAGGACAACCCGGTGGCAATCGTAGCAAGTTAGGTGGGTTTCCAGGAATTGTTGGTAATATTTCACCTTCCGTATCCAAACGAGGAATGGCTTTTAATAAGCCTTCAGCGTAAGGGTGACTCGGGTTGTAGAAAATCTCATCCACAGAGCCATATTCCATCGTACGCCCAGCATACATTACCAATACTTTGTCACATGAACCCGCAACCACACCCAGATCATGGGTGATCATGATAATGGCGGTATTAAATTCGCTTTTGAGTTCATTCAACAAATCCATAATTTGGGCTTGCACCGTTACGTCCAATGCGGTGGTGGGTTCATCAGCAATCAGTAACTTAGGCCGGCATAGCAACGCCATTGCAATCATAACGCGTTGACGCATACCACCAGAAAACTCATGCGGATACATGGTAATTCGCTTACGCGCTTCGGGGATTTTAACCGCCTCTAGCATACGTACCGACTCTTCAAACGCAGCCGACTTACTCATTCCTTTGTGCAGCATCAGCACTTCCATCAACTGCTCGCTGACCTTCATATAAGGATTCAGTGACGTCATTGGATCTTGGAAGATCATCGCAATTTGTTCAGCGCGCACTTTGTTCAAGGCTTTTTCTGGCAAATTGAGGATCTCTTTCCCTTCAAATTTTGCGCTACCCGTGATAATACCATTTTTGGCAAGTAGACCCATAATAGCGAACACGGTTTGCGATTTACCAGAGCCAGACTCCCCTACGATACCGAGGGTTTCGCCTTGCTCCAGTGAAAAAGTTAAATCGTTGACAGCGGTAACAATACCATCTTGAGTGGTAAATTCGACCCGCAGATCTTTGACATCTAATAAGCTCATTATTGCTTCCTTAATCTTTTAATTATCGGTCTTTAGGATCAAGCGCATCGCGCAGACCATCACCGACATAGTTAAAGCAAAACAGGGTGACCACCATGAACGCGGCTGGAAAAGCAAGTTGCCAAATAGCGACTTCCATTGTTTGTGAACCTTCTTGTAGAAGTGCTCCCCAGCTTGTCATCGGCTCTTGAACACCAAGACCAAGGAAAGATAAAAATGACTCTGTCAAAATCATACTTGGGATCAACAGCGTCGAATAGACCGCTACAATACCCAACACGTTTGGCACAATATGACGTGTAATAATTTTCCAGTTGCTGACGCCACACACATGCGCCGCTTCAATAAACTCCTTGCTGCGTAGGCTCAAGGTTTGGCCACGCACAATTCGCGCCATATCAAGCCATGCAATCGCACCGATAGCGACGAAGATAAGTACGATATTGCGGCCAAAAAACGTGACCAACACAATCACAAGGAACATGAAAGGAACAGCGTATAGAATCTCCAAAATACGCATCATAATGCGGTCTACTTTACCGCCGATGAAGCCCGACGCCGCACCATAAAGTGTGCCGATCAGAACAGCAACCAGCGCGCCCATTACGCCAACCATCAGCGAAATTCGCCCACCAACTAAGGTACGCACATACAAATCACGCCCAAGGCTATCGGTGCCGAACCAATGATCCGCATTGGGCCCAACGTGCATTGAATACCAGTCCGTATTGTCATAGGTATACGGGGCCATCATCGGTAGTACGATCACCGCAAGGGTCATCATCGTCAAAATACACAAACTGACCATTGCCGCTCTGTTACGCATAAAGCGAATTCGCGCATCTTGCCATAAGCTGCGGCCAGCTATTTCTAAGTTTTCAGAAAACTTCTCAACCGCGGCTAGGTTTTCTCTTTTCGTTAACATAACCATACGTCCCTGTTAGTAGCGAATTTTCGGGTCAATGACCGCAAGCAAAATATCAACAATGGCGTTGAAAAGAATAAATAGGAAACCAATTAAAATGGTTACACCCATCACCAATGAGTAATCGCGGTTAAATGCAGCGTTAACAAACAGCTTACCGATACCCGGTAGACCGAAAATCGTTTCAATCACCACAGACCCCGTAATAATACCGACAAATGCAGGCCCCATATACGACACAACAGGCAGTAAAGCTGGCTTCAAAGCATGGTTAACAACGATATAGGGATAACTCAACCCTTTCGCGCGTGCCGTGCGAATAAAGTTACTGTTGAGTGTTTCTATCATTGAACCACGGGTGATACGGGCAAAGGTGGCAATATAGAGCATCGACATACCCAGCACTGGCAGTACTAAATATTGGAAACTTCCATCTAACCAACCACCAGCTGGGAATATTTTCCAATGCAAGGAGAAGAGATAAATTAAAGCTGGGGCGAGAACAAACGACGGCATCACCACGCCAATCATTGCCGTCGACATGATGGTGTAGTCAATCCAAGTGTTGTGTTTTAGTGCGGCAATCGTACCAATGGAAACACCCGCGATAACGGTAAAAATAAAAGCGATAAAGCCGACTTTTGCCGAGACAGGCAAGGCAACGGCGATCAATTCATTCACCGTATAATCTTGGTATTTGAATGATGGGCCAAAATCACCTTGCAAAATATTGGTCAAGTAGGTGAAGTATTGCTCAGACACGGGTTTGTCTAAGCCATATTTGGCTTCAATGTTGGCCATCACTTCCGGTGGTAAAGGACGTTCGCTTGAGAATGGGTTACCAGGAGCGAAACGCATGAGAAAGAAAGATACCGTGATCAACACCAACATGGTTGGTATCGCTTCTAATATCCTTTTTGCGATGAATTTAAGCATAAACTCACTCTTTCAGTCTGTGACAATGAAAATTAGAAAGACGCTGCATGTAAATTACTATCTGAAGATAGCTACATGCAGTGTCTAAGTCGTTATATTTTTATCAGCGTAAGTGGACTTACTTTGCTGTGATATAAAGATCTTTTGAGTAGATCTTCTCTTCCGCGTTATTCATCGGGAAGCCGCCTACATTAGGAGATAATAAACGAGATTTAACATACTGATAGATAGGGGCAATCGGCATATCTTTGGTTAATAGTTTTTCTGCATCCAGATATAGCTTAGTGCGCTCCTCTTCAGAGGTTGATTTTAACGCTTTATCAATAATTGCATCGTATTCAGCGCTTTGGTAGTGCAAACCACCCGTGGTGTTATTGCTCACCATTAAGGTTAGGAATGAAGACGCTTCATTATAGTCACCACACCAACCAGCACGTGCCACTTCAAAGTTACCTTGATCTTTAGAATCTAGATAGGTTTTCCACTCTTGGTTCTCTAATACGACATTAATACCGAGCGTTTTTTTCCACATAGAACCCAGTGCTACAGCGATTTTCTTGTGGTTTTCCGATGTATTGTAGAGGAGGCTGAATTTCAGAGGGTTGTCTTTATTAAAGCCCGCTTCAGCCAACAATTTTACCGCTTCTGCATCGCGCTCTTTTTGCGTCATCTTGCCATATGCTGGCATTTGAGGATTAAAGCCCGCCGTAATTTCAGGTGTTAAGAAATAAGCTGGTTTTTGGCCTTGACCTAAAATCGCATCACTCACAATGTTACGGTCGATAGCGTAAGAAATCGCTTTACGCACACGAACGTCGTCAAATGGTGCCTTTTTGGTATTGAACAGGTAGTAATAAGTACACAAGTTACCCTGAATCGATACTGATTCTGGATGCTCTTTCTTCAGACGCTTAAAATGCTCGGTGGGTAATTCATAAGAGATATCGATTTCACCTGATAAGAAACGGTTCATTTCTGATACTTGGTTTTCAATAGGCAGGAAGGTAACTTTGTTAATGACTGTTTTGTCATTGTCCCAGTATTGCTCGTTACGCTTTAGTACTAAACGCTCATTGACAACCCATTGATCAACAACGTAGGCACCGTTACCAACAAAATGCTCAGGCTTGGTCCATTGGTCACCAAACTTTTCTACGGTTGCTTTATGAACGGGTTTCACGGTTGTGTGGCCCATCATCATGACGAAATAAGGCACAGCATCTTCAAGCTCAACAACGAGTGTGTGGTCATCTTTAGCTTTAACACCAAGCTCACTTTTGTCTTTCGTTCCTGCCACAATATCTTTTGCATTCTTCATCTTAGTATATTCCATATACCAAGAATAAGGAGAAGCCGTTACAGGATCGACTGCACGTTGGAAGCTGAAAACAAAATCACCAGCCGTGACAGGATCACCATTTGACCATTTTGCATTTTTGCGCAAATGGAAAATGAATGTTTTGTTGTCTGCCGTTTCCCAACTTTCTGCAACCCCAGGAATGGTTTTACCATCCGCGTCTTGGTTCACAAGCCCTTCCAATAAGTCACGAATTACGTGCGACTCAGGAACACCTTGGGATTTGTGAGGATCGAGTGTGGCGACTTCAGTACCGTTACCACGAACGATTTCCTGAACTTTGGCCAATTTGGTGCCGGCTGGAACATCAGCCGCGATAGAAAAAGTAGAAGTGGCAGCCACTGCCATACCCGCCCCTAGAAGAAGGGCTTGGGTGATTTTATTTTTATACATGCATAAACTCCAAGTTTTTATTTTTGCATCCATGACTTCCTTGAGAGCTCTCTAGCATCGCTAGAACTTTAGATTTATTTAGCGCAAAAACTAAGCAGAAAAATCTAAAAACTCCTAAGGATAGCGGCACACATTAGCAACCATTGAAGTAATTTGCCATAAAATCGTAGCAAAAAAATGCATAATTCCATGGTTTACCTAATGGAATAGATAAATAGCCCAACAATTAACTCAAACTCAGTGAATTAAAGTTACCAAGCGCTATCTGGTCAGACCATAGTGCTAAATCATCTAGTGTTGAGTACATTTTCAGCACGTTTCACTGGAAAATCAGCCTTTTTTTAACATCTTAGTTACGTTAGATCTAACTTAAAGGGATAATCCTGCCATCTGAAAATAAAATCCGTGAAGAGTGTCACTAAAATCGATTAACAATAAATTAACAACGTGTTGATTGGTAATAATAAATAAACACTTTCACCGAAAAGTGTAATCTAATGCTTACGCAAATCGACATTCAGTTTAAGCGATGCTCAAACTGGCACTAAGATGATCGAGCTCAATGTAACGAATCAGCTCCATGGCCGAACGAATGCCCAATTTACTTTGAATTCTCGCTTTGTAAGTACTGACTGTTTTCTGATTAATATCCAGTTGATTAGCTATCTGCTTATTGGTCAAACCTTGAATCAACAAATTTGCCACACTCAACTCTCTGCTGGATAGTCTTTCATTGAGTCGAAAACTAGGTTGAAAATTAACTGTTCGCCCAACCTCCCCCATTATGCTCTGAATGGTGTCAGTCAATGCAGCTGATTTCACAATGTGGCGCGCATGTGCAAGTTCTGCAGATATTGCTTCATGATATTCATTGAGAAAAATAAGTCTTCCCTTAAAATTCATCGATTCAATATGCTGATGCAACTGCAAACTAGCGTCTTTACTGCAGTAGCTATCCACAACCACTAAATTAAAAGGTAAATCACGCAATCTCTTTACAGCGCAAGCGAGATCACTGGCAACGACCACCTGCGTAACGCGTTTTTCTCTCATCAACATTTTTCTTAGGGCATTAGCGCTAGTCGAATTTTCTCCAACTAATAAGCAATACACACCATCTTCAATACTTTGATGGCTTAACTGCTTGCTGATATTTTTGCTATACAGTTCAGCGAGATCGCCAATCGGCATCGGCATCGCCGAATAATAACCTTGACAAGTATCCACGCCTAAATGACGTAAATATTGCCAAGTATCTTCATCCTCCACACCTTCGACAACACAATGCAAGCCTAAGGATTGCGCTAGCAATAAGCACATGTTGGTGAGTTGCTGGTTTTTATAATTGGTGGAGAGATCACGGACAAAGCTTTGATCTACTTTAAGTTCTGTAAAGGGTAATTTCGAGAGCTGACTTAGAGAGGCGTAGCCTGTGCCAAAATCATCAATGGATAAACCAACACCATGCATTCTTAAACGCGCAAGATTAGCCAGTGATGCTGTCGTACCGTTATAGACATGATCTTCTGTGAGCTCGAGCGTAAGTTTATCGGTGGGAAACGCGTATTTGTGACAGAGAGTAAGAATGGGGTCACAGATCAGCTGTTGTAAATTACTCTGGGAGATATTGATTGATAACTGGAGATCGGCTGACAAACTGCCTAAAGCCGATAATGCTTTATCCAAAACAATTAAAAACAGCTTATCCATCAAATTCAGCTCTTCAATAAGAGGCAGAAAATGCGCAGGGCTTAATACACCATGAACTGGGTGATCTAATCGGACAAGTGCCTCGACTCCAACCATGGCACCCGTTTTAAAATCAAACTGAGGTTGATAGTAATTGAATAACCAATCTTCACTGAATGCTGTTTCTATCTCTTTGTACCCTAATGAGATAGGCGTAATGCTTGCGGCCTGTTGTTCACACTTCACATGAAACGCATGAATCACGGTTTCAAGTTGCTCAATAGAATAGGGTTTTCGTAAAACATCGACAAAATTAAAGCTCGCTAAACAGCACATGTTATAAGTAAGGTCTAACACAGCATCATCAACAGCACTCAATATAATAATTCCGAGTGAAGGATGTTTATCCCCAAGCATCGACAAAAGCGTAACTCCGTCCATTTCCGGCATATGAATATCACAAAAAACCAGTGATATCTCTTTGCGCAAGCATAAAGCCAACGCTTGGTGTCCATTTGCTGCAATATCGACGTTATTCAACCCAAGTTGTCTGAGTTTCAGTTTCAAACTCGTGGCTTGAATTCGATCATCTTCGACAATCAAAATGTTCATTCGTCATCTACTCGTTGCTGTTTATCTAACCATTCTTGTGCTTGTGTAATCACGATTTTAATTTCCATTATCAGTCGTTGTTTTGCAGATACAACAGCTTGTGGTTCTAATTCGCGCTCCAAGCTAACCGCAAGACTCGCGAGATAATCCAGTTGAAGCGCCCCGGCAGAGCCTTTAACACGATGAGCTATCATTTTGTAATCAGAATCATGCTTTTCGAGTCTATCGACCTCGGCCGCTAAAGATTCTGCCACAACAGAAGCAATTTCACTTTTTTCACCCGGTAAAAAGCTCTCAAGCCAGCTTTTTGAGTCAGCATTTACTAAAGGATACATAGAAAGATAACCACTCAACATAGTATACAGCGACGCCAACGAATAGGGTTTATACAGCACGTGTTCCATACCTGACTGGTAAGCCTTCTCTGCGATCAACCGTGAGTCTTCCGCCGTACAACCGATAACCACCTTATATCTCTCTTGCGGAATATTATTTTTAACAAATCTTGCTAAAGCGAAACCATCCATTTTAGGCATATGGCAGTCCGTTAGTAGTAAATCGAACTGGCTGTCTTCGCTTTGTAAAAGGTGGCATGCCTCTTCTCCATCACCAACAATGGTTGCTTGCACACCAAGTTCATGCAGCTGTTTTTTTAATAACAAACGGTTAATAGCGTCATCATCAACCACCAAAACATGCCCACAAAGTTTCATTTTTTTCGGTTGAACCAGCACTTGTTCACTATCTTTTATCTTATCAATAAGCAGGTCAGGATAGAGATGTTTTTTGGTCATTATCGCGTCAAAATCGACCAAGGATACACCACCTTGACTCACCGAAACTTGCCAACACTTCAACCACTCGATAATGCGTTCGTTAGTGCAACGGTAGTTACGTTGACTCAACGGTTCAGATAGCGGCTCACCACAAATGGGAAGCACTATTGTTACTTGAGTCCCCTCATTCAGCGTACTGGAAACCGTGATATGACCATCCATTAGATTGACTAAATTCGATACTATTGACATACCAAGCCCAGTACCACCATATTGGCGAGTAATGGTTTTATCCGCTTGCATAAATGGCTTAAATAACGAATCCAAGTGCGCTTCATTCATTCCGCACCCCGTATCTTTTACGGCAAAGACTATCTGTTCTTCCGTCAATTCAACGTGGATCGAAACCGTACCTGCCGTAGTGAATTTAACAGCATTGGCTAATACATTGGTAAGAACCTGATTTAAGCGTAACGCATCAAACTTTGCGTAAATAATAGCTGTCGGCACCCAATCAACAACGAACTCAACGCCTTTCAACTTAGCACTCGCTTCAAAGCTTCTAATGGTGGGACATAACTCTTCTAAAATATTATGCTGGCGTATATCTAATTGTAATTGCTGAGCTTCCATTTTTGAAAAATCTAAAATCTCATGGACATGGTGCTTAATTCTCTCGGCAGAACGAATTGCATTCGTCAATAGCAAACGGCTCTCATCGTTTTTAATTCGAGTTGATAAAATCTCCATCAACCCTAGCATGGCCGCAATTGGCGTTCTAAGCTCATGACTCATTACAGCTAAAAAATGATTCCTCGCATCTACGGCTTCTAGTGCCTTATTATTAGAATCACGTAATGCTAATTCTGAGAGCTTGAGTTCTGTGATATCACTGCAAACGGTCAAGTAATGAGTATCCCCACTCTTGGGATGCGCAATCGATTCATGATTAATGACATAATATTTCTCATCAATCTGATAGTGTTTATTCGACAGATCGACAGATCCGATGCCAGTACATATGAGGCAATTCACATCATCACTAATTAGAGAAGCCTTGCTACATTGCTTATATGAACGGTTAGATAACACTACTTTCCCATTCACATCTGAAATAAAGATCATGCTGGGTATTTTATCGAGCAAATCCGTCAGCCATTGCACTTGAACTTCTGAAAGTTTTGAACTGATTTGACTGTATTTTAAGGAACTTTTTAACTTATAAAATATAATTATTCCAAATAATAATAAAAACAAAAAAATACACATTGCAATCAAAGAATAGATTATAACTTGCTGCTTATCATAACCATAATTCACATTCACTTTCTTATGGAGTGATTTTAGTGCATTAATCTCAGACTCAGTTACCATAGTTAAAGATCGGCTGAGCATTTCAAACAATATCGACTCATCCTTTCGAAAGACCATACCGATATTAATAGAGTAACCTTCATTATCTATTGCTGGAAGTATCAAGAACTTATCACCAAGATATGCCATTTGCTGATTTATAATATCTTGATTCATTAAGGCATGGGTTATCTTACCTGATTTTAAATCTAGAATAACCTTTTTAAGATCTCTATAAACTTTAACTTTTTTATTATCTTCATAGATTTTTAAGTGGCTATATAAGTAACCAGTACGATCTAATATCGCTAATTTTTTCTGTTGAAAAGGCTTTTTAGTGACCACATAACCAAATTGCAAATTAGTGTAAGATGGGGTCGCTATAAAATCACGATTATCGATATCATCGACACTTAATGAAGGCAATAAATCAACTTCATTATCGATAAGCATCTGTCTAATATCTCTGCCATTGGCCGGTACATACTGAAATTTAAGGAAGCTTTTTGATTCAATGAGCTTGAGTAAATCATGGACATATCCTTTCACCTGATTATCACCCTCATCACAATAAGAGAGTGGATATATATCTTCTTCTATGGTGTATCTGACAATTTGATTGCTATTTTCTTGACTTAATAATTTTAGGCTGTCTTTATTATTCAAAAAATAAATATTAGTCGAGTCTATCTTATTAGCTGTATTTCCAGTTGCTTCAGCAAGAATGAGTTTATCGAAAATGTTTTTTAATTCATTATTTTTCATCGGCAAAATGATTCTATTTATTTCGACACCTAATCGACCATCTGCAATAATCTCACCGTCATATCCAGAATTAGGGCTGATATAATGATTGAGTGATATATAATTGGTTATCGTTGCATCGGCTAAACCTTGCTTCATCATTTCTGATGATTCTAAGAAACTTTGTGCTAGTAATATGTGTGGGTAATGGCTCTGCTCTAATGTTTCACAATAAGATGAACCTTGTACGCAAACCCATTTCAAATGATTCATATCTTGCTGATTTAATTTTTTGTCCCTTAGCCAAATTACTCGTAGGTTATTATAGAGTGGCAAGGTAAATAAAATATTTTTTTCTCTCTCTTTTGTTTTGCTAAAACCAATGGCAAAATCCACATCACCACCATGCACAGCAGCGACAAGATCAGTTATCGATTGATAGCTACGATATTCAATTTTGACATCAAGCTCTTTTCCTATCCCTACCGCATAATCATGCTGAATACCGATTGTATTCTCAATGCCGCCCCAATAAGGTAGCCAAGGTTCAGACAATACACCCATTACAATGACTTTTTTTGTTTTTAAATAGGTACGTTCCGAATCTGATAAATAATCGGCGGCATAAACAGTATTAAAAAATATGTTAATTGCTAAAATTAACAGCAAGTAGATACGTAACAAATTCATTCTCGTGATATTGATTCCAATATCCAACTAGTTTAACGATCCTGCTCGTCATTGCCAAGAATAGGGCATCAGAACAAAACTGGTTAAAATACATATTTATCAACACGTTAATGCGGTGTAGGAATAATCTTACAAGAGAATAAACCCATAAAATTAGAATGAAAGATGCATATCCGCACCAAAACATAATTTCGGTGCGGATATTATTAATGAGATGAAGTACGAATAATTTCAGCTAAACTTGATAAGCGTCGTTGATGCTCAGCGACATAAGGATTACTACGATCCCAAGCATATCCTGCAAGAATAGAGCAAATCATCTGCTTTATTCTTGGGTTGGGCGTTTGGTAAAAAATCACCTCTTGTAACATGCCGTTGTACCAACCTTCCACATAAGTGCGGAACGTATCCACTCCCACCATTAATGGCTGAGAATACTCTTGCTGCCAATCTACACTTTCTTTTTTTAGTTGGCGTACAACGCAAGACACGGCTAACTGAGCCGATTTCATGGCTATCGTTACACCTGATGAAAACACCGGGTCTAAAAATTCACCAGCATTGCCTAATAACGCATAATTTACCGTGGCCAACTGCTTAACATTTGCAGAATAGCCGCCTAGCTCACCAGCAGGATTAGGGTATTCGGACTTCGAAAGCAGTTCTGCCAGCTCAGGCATTTCATTCACCAACTGCTGAATCGCCGCAATTTTATCACTTGGATAGCCGTCAAAAAACGACGGTTCACCGACAACACCTAATGAACATGTGCCGTTAGAAAAAGGAATGAGCCAGTACCATACGTCAGGATTACGCGGATGGACGGAGATCAGTATCTTGTTTCGGTCGTAGTCTGGTTGTTCAGGGGAGATATGATCAATGATATGGGTAAAGATGGCTTTTCTCGGAGGTAAACACGATGGCTCTTCCAAACCGAGTAACTTAGGCAATACTCGGCCAAAGCCACTGGCATCCAGCACGAAGTCGGCTTCAATTTGATACGTTATGCCGTGTTGATCCGTCACCAATAATTGTGATTTATTCTCTTCAAATTCGATATTCGTCAGTTGATGTTGATAACGAATTTCAACCCCTTGCTTAACAGCAGAATCCGCTAATACTTTATCAAATTGACTACGCTGTACCTGAAAAGTGGTTCCCGGCCCATTCGAATATTTGTCGGTAAAATCAAACTGAGCGTATACACCATTTTTTCGAAAGGCTGCACCATTTTTATATTGAAAACCCGCACGCATAACATCAGGCAACATTCCCGCCGCTTCTATCACTTCCATACAAGCAGGTAATAAGCTTTCGCCAATAGAAAAGCGTGGGAAAAGTGCTTTTTCGATAACCAACACACGTATGTTTTGCGCATGGAGTAATGCCGCGGCAGTCGAACCCGAAGGGCCCGCACCAATGATAACAACTTGAGTTATCTCTTTATTCATGAATTGACTCGCATCGATTTTAATTAAGCTTGGGCTTTTAGCTCTAACAAGGTGTGGCCAAGGCCAATATTGTCGGTCCGTTTGATCACCTGTAATCCTGCTGCTTGAACGATTTCTAAGAAATCTTCGCTGCGATAGAAGCGACTATTACCATTTGCAAGGCAGGTAAAATACAAAGAGGTGGCATTGAGGCTATAAGAAGCCGCATCGTACTTCTGTGAATCCCAGAACAGTTCCAAAATATAAACCGTCGAATATGCAGAAAGATTGGCGCGAACGCGTTTTAAAATACTCAAAATTTCCATTGGCGAAAAACAGTCTAAAAACTGGCTCATCCACCACACGTCCGCATTTTTTGGTAACGGTTGTTCTTTATCGAGCATGTTGGCTGGAAAAGGATGAATACGCTGCGTAAAACCTTGTTGCTGCGCGTTAGCCATCGCCATTTCCAACTGTTGTGGCAGATCCACAATCGTCACTTCAACGTCTGAATCATAGTGACAACATTGCAGTGCCCATTTACCCGTATTGCCACCAATATCGACCAAATGTTTCGGTTTTTTACGAAACACTTCTTTCAGCAAAATAGGAAAAGAACGATCGGAATAGAAGTGATCGAATTTGAACCAACTGTCTTTAGCTTGCTGGGGCAAACGCGATAAACCTTGGTAGATGGTATCCCAATCGCCGAGTTCTTTCAGACCAGCAGGCTTGCCTTCGGTGATCGATTCAGTTAAGTGCATCATGGCGGCATAACAAACGTCTGCCGTGAAATCCATATTGGCTTGCGTCATCCCATCATGCAGCAAAAAAATGCCTAGATTAGCCAACGAATAATTCGGTTTATCCCATAAAACAATGTGGGCACTGATGGCCATATCGAGTAATACTTTAACGCCATACTCTGACACGCTCGTTTCTTGAGCAATTTGTTCTGCGTTTAAACCTTTTTCGCCAGCATTATCTAATGCAGCCAATATGCCTAAGTCACGTAATGTACGCGCCGTATGAAAAACGATGGGGGCAAAAGATAATTTTTGAGCTTCGGTTTTTGCCTCTAAAGCGTTATAAGGATCTATTTTTTGATTTAACACATTAAAACCTAACTTTAATTTGTGAACAATATCCAAACACTTAATCTAAGTTCGACTCAATTCTTAAAAATCAATATTTAAGTCAAGGATACAAACGTTTATAGTTGCGAAGAATAATCTTGTGCCATAGTATTTAACCCTATCAAAAACAATGCAATATCTTATGTCAAATCAACAGCAAATAATCACGTTAAATATTGATACTTGGGTTGCAAATTCTGCAGGCTTATCTCACCCTTCTGATTGGCAAAATTGGGCAAGAGAAGAGATTTGGCCTGACGATAATACGCTCAACACAGACCATATTCCTCCTATGATGCGCCGCAGAATGAGTAGTTTGAGCAAATTAGCCGTGCAGACTGCACTGACTGCTATAGAATCACAACATATTGATTACATGGTATTTTCATGTCGTCATGGCGAGCTTCATCGTAGCGTTGAAATCGTGAAGTCGATATTGATTGGCGAAGAAGCCTCACCAATGGCGTTTTCACAATCTGTTCATAATACAGCGGCAGGCCTAGCAACCATCGCTTCAAAACAACCGATCCCGTTAACCTCGATTGCAGCAGCACAAAACACATTTCAAAGTGCCATATTAGAAGCTTGGCTCTATTTAAATGAACACCCTAGTCACAAAGTGCTGTTGGTTGATTTTGATGAGCCATTACCTAGCGACTACCAACAATACGAAGAGTGGCAGTTTCAAGGCTATGCCTTAGGGTTAACCCTGTCTCACGGTTCAGATTTTACACTCTCTATGCAGACATCTGATACCAAGCCACAACAGCCGCAAGCATTGTCGTTTCTTCACCACTATTTGTCAGAAAAATCTGAATGGATCATTGAGGGCTCGCAAAGCGCTTGGAAATGGCAACGAAAATGTTAGAGTTCAACCGCTACTGGCGTATTGCTGCTACAGGTTTTTGTTTTTTTATATTTGGTTTAGGCGGATTAACGCTGAGTTTTATTATTATCCCACTGATTGCATTATTTTCATCGCAAACAGATCGTCGAGAATATAAAGTTCAAAAATCAATCCAAAACTCATTCAATATATTTTGTAAGTTGATGAAATTAACAGGTGCCATCGACTATAAAATAACCAACGCAGAACTATTAAAACAGGATAAAAGCTGCCTTATTATCGCCAATCATCCAAGCTTAATTGATTATGTTCTCATTGCATCACAACTTCATCAGTGCGATTGCTTGGTTAAGTCAGCTATCTGGGCCAATCCTTTTATGAAACGGATTGTTCAAGCCGCAGGTTATATCCCAAATGAAACACCTGATGATTTGTTAAATGTGTGCGAGGAACGCATGAGCCGCGGAAACGTATTATTGATTTTCCCTGAAGGCACGCGAACCACACCCGGTGTTAAACCCAAATTGCAGCGCGGTGCGGCGCAAATCGCAATCCGAACTCAAAGAGACTTACGCATCGTACATATTACCGTTTCTCCGAGTTTTCTCACAAAAGAGCAAAAGTGGTACCAAGTTCCTAAAACCAAACCCTTTTTCCATGTGGAGATAAAGGGTAAAGTTGCCGTCACACCTTTTATTGAAGGTGCTGATAACCCCACCACTGCAGCACGACGTTTAAATCGCCACCTTGCAGAGGTGATTTTCCCCCAAAACAATAACCAGAAATGACAAAACTATTGAAGTTATCGACCCATAACGTCAAGTTGCAGCGAAGCGGAAAGTGAGTAAGTCCCCATCCGTATAGATAACGATATGATTGGGGTGAGCGAACGTAGCCAACACCGCTGCAACTTTAAGTGGGGAAGTGTATATCAAGGTTTTGTTCAAAACGGCTAGAACATTATATAAGTAGGTTGAAGTGGAATTACTACACACAGAAATAAAACAGCTCATTATCGACGCACTAAATCTTGAAGATATCTCAGTTAACGATATCGAAACTGACGCACCACTTTTTGGCGATGGGTTAGGTTTAGATTCTATCGATGCTTTAGAGCTCGGTTTGGCCATTAAAAAGAAGTATAATATCGTCATTGACGCTGATGACTCCAATACTCGCCAACACTTTGCATCAGTGGCAAACTTAGCAAATTATATTTCATCTCAAACTAGCCACTAATAAATAGATAGCGTTATGACAGAAGTAAACCAACAACAAGTATTTGATCAAGTTAAAGAAGCTCTCGTTGAACTATTTGAAATTGATGAAGCCGATATTCAACCAGACGCTCACCTTTATCAAGATCTCGATCTCGACAGTATTGATGCTGTAGATCTTGTCGTTCACTTACAAAAAGTGACTGGCAAAAAAATCAAGCCTGAAGAGTTTAAAACCGTTCGCACCGTCAATGATGTAGTGGAATCGGTTATTGAACTTGTTAAGGAAAGCTAATGCGGCGATTGCTGACGATTTTGTCTGCAATCGTCCTGCTTACCTACCCACTCGCGGTCTACTTCGGGATTAATCAGTTTGGTTTGCAAGCTATAGGGGGTTTCTTAGCCGCTATTTTTGCTTTAAGAATTCTTTCTGGTTGGCAAGCCAAACTTCAAGAACTGAAGCAACTGGCTTGGATTAGTGGGTTCGTTGGTATCACTTTGGTGACTTTGGGGATGCTCTTTCAGCAGCATGGTTGGCTACTGTTTTACCCTGTTGTGGTTAATGTATGTCTTTTGGCTCTTTTTGCCTTGAGCCTAACGCAACCGCAAACAGTGATTGAACGGCTGGCGAGACTGCAAGAGCCTGAACTTCCTCAAAGTGGCATTGAGTACACACGCACGGTCACTAAAGTGTGGTGCCTCTACTTCATCATGAATGGAGCCATCGCACTTTATACCTGCTTCCAATCTATCGAGATCTGGACGTTGTATAACGGATTGATCAGTTATCTCCTTGCTGGCAGCCTCTTTGTAACGGAATGGCTAGTAAGACAAAGGATTCGCAAAGGCTAGGTACGCTATGACTTTCGGCAACCCCGATTTTTGCTCGCTTGCAACGTTACTCTCCTCACCAAGAAACGATTCGCATTGTGTTGCTTTTGACCTCAATAACACCATTAACTGGGCAAACTTTGTCGCCGATGTCAGCCAACTAAGCCGGCAATTAGCGTCGCGAAATGAACATCATATTGCACTGTGTGCTGGCGATAGCTATCGGTTCTCAGTCGGTTTTTTCGCCGTCTGTTACACGCAAAAATCATTAATTCTGCCCGGTAATTATCAACCTGCGGCACTGGCAGAACTGAGCCAACACTTTGAGTTGTTGCTGTGTGATGAGGCAATAACAATACCCAATTCTACGCCAACTCTCTCTCTTAACTATTTAGCGCTACCCAACGACATGCGCGATGAAGCCGTTTGTTTTGCACCACTTTCATTAGAGACACAAACCGTGACGCTGTTTACGTCAGGCTCCAGCGGTCAGCCTAAGGCTATCATCAAAACACTGCGGCAGCTTGAAGCTGAAATCGCCATTTTAGAGCAACTTTGGGGCGAACAGCTCATTGGTGCAAAAGTGGAAAGTACGGTTTCTCATCAACATATTTATGGGCTGCTATTTCGTGTGTTATGGCCACTGTGTGCAGGGCGAGCATTTGCCCGCCATAACTTGGAATTTCCAGAACAAGTGACCGCACATGCGCATCCGGACACTCTGCTGATCAGTAGCCCTGCGCTATTGAAACGCTTGTCACAAGAGCACCAGCCAAGCCCACTGCGCACACTGTTTTCTTCCGGTGGCCCGCTTCCCTACTCTGCTTCTTGTCACGCAAAAACCCTGTTTGGGCAACGACCTATCGAAGTGTATGGCAGTACGGAAACTGGCGGCATCGCTTTTCGGCAACAGCACAGTGCAACGCAGCAATGGCAGCTTTTCCCCTCCGTTGAAGCAAGACTTAACAGCGAGAACTGCTTAGCCTTGCGCTCTGCACACATTGATCCGAATCATTGGTATCAAACAGCCGATGAATGTGAGTTTTCCGACCAACGGCACTTTACCTTGAAAGGTCGCACCGATCGCATCATCAAAATCGAAGAAAAACGGATCTCACTGGTTGAAGTGGAACAGCGTATTGAACAACTGCCGTGGATCAGTGAAACAGCCGTGTTACCACAGCAAGACGGTGAACGTTTGATCTTAATCTCAGCGATTGTACTGTCAGCCAGCGGCACTGAAAAATTAGCTCAACTTGGAAAGGGGAAGTTCTGGCTGTTGCTGCGCTCTGAACTGCGCCAATGGTTAGAACCTATTGCTGTACCTCGACGCTTTAGAGTGGTAAAAGAGATCCCTCTCAACAGCCAAGGTAAGCGCCTTGTTGCTGAACTAGAAACACTATTCCAACCATAAAAATAACGAAGCCCAATAGATTATGGCCAAAAGAACACCCACATTATTATGTGCTGAAACTCAGCCTCACACGGTGAATTTGACGCTGCGCGTTGACGCCGACATTATTGATTTTTCAGGACACTTTGCACATTTTCCATTGCTGCCAGGCGTTACCCAAATCGATTGGGCACTGCGCTATGCACGAGAATACTTATCTGTACCCACAAGCTTTCAAGGTATGGAAGTGATCAAATTCCAAGAACCTATCTTGCCAGACATGACCGTTCAACTGGCATTAAGTTGGGATGAGGAAAAACAGAAACTCGCGTTTAGTTATAGTTCGCAGCGTGAGGGTTTAAACATCATTCACTCATCAGGAAAAATGAAGTTGGGTGAAATCTGTGGCTGATTATCAAGCTTGTTTTTTAATTCCGTGCTACAACCACGGCAGCACAGTAGCAGAAGTGGTCTCATCACTCAGCGCATTTGAACTTCCCATTTTACTGGTTGATGATGGCAGCAATCAGCAAACAAAACAGGCGTTGAGCAACGTCGCCCAGCAAACACATGTTCACCTCATTACCCTAGAACAAAACCAAGGAAAAGGTGGCGCGGTAATGGCTGGCATTCGCCAAGCGCAGCAGTTGGGGTTTAGCCACGTCATCCAAATTGATGCCGATGGCCAACATGATTTACAAGCGCTGCCTAAATTACTGGCCGCGTCAAAGCAACATCCAAACCACCTAATTTCTGGTCAGCCGATTTACGATGACAGCGTACCCAAAGCGCGTTTATATGGCCGTTACGCAACGCATATTTGGGTTTGGATTGAAACGCTATCCTTTACGATCAAAGACAGTATGTGTGGTTTTCGCGCGTATCCTGTAGACCTCACCGTTGAGGTGCTCAATAACCATAAGATCGGCACGCGCATGGATTTCGACATCGAAATCTTAGTTCGCATGTATTGGCACGGGGTCGATATCGATTTTGTGGAAACTCGCGTCATTTATCCTGAAGGAGGCGTCTCTCATTTCGATGCACTATGGGATAACGTCAAAATCAGTTGGATGCACAGCAAATTATTTTTTGGCATGTTACCGCGTATTCCTCAACTGCTGAAACGCAACCAAAGCAGGCACAACAAAAGTGGCGCAGAGCCAAACCAGCACTGGTCAAAGCGTCAAGAACGAGGAACGGTTCTGGGTATTAAAGCGTTACTGGCGGTATATAGCCTACTCGGGCGACCGATTTTTAACCTGATGCTGAAACTTGTAATGAGCTATTACTACCTTACCGGAAAACAAGCTCGCCAAGCCTCTGAACAGTATTTACAGCACTTACAAAGCTACGCAAACCGTCGCCAAATCACGCTGCCAAATCATCTCTCTAGCTATAACCATCTGCTCTCTTTTGGCCACACTATGCTGGATAAATTGGCGGCATGGAAAGGCGATTTTTCGGTAAAAAATTTGACCATTCATGGTCAAGAATCGTTCCAAACTTTAGCAGAACGAAAACAAGGTGTGCTTCTTTTAGGATCTCACCTTGGAAATATTGAACTGTGCCGCGCTCTGGGACGTCGGCATTCTCATATTAAGATCAATGCGTTAGTCTTCACCGAGCACGCCGAACGCTTCAATGCGGTAATGAAAGCGATCAATCCCAACTCAGAACTGAACCTCATTCAAGTGAGCCGTTTGGGCCCCGATACCGCTATTTTGCTTCAACAGAAAATAGAGCAGGGAGAATGGGTGGTGATCGTCGGAGATAGAACGTCCACCAGCAAAGAGACCCGAGCCGTATGGGCCGATTTTTTAGGCCAACCCGCGCCGTTTCCACAAGGCCCTTTTATGTTGGCCTCGGTGTTGAAAGCTCCCGTCTACCTTTTGTTTGGCTTAAGAGACGAACGTTCTAAAACTCCACATTTTAACGTCTATTTCGAGCACTTTAGCGACAACATAGATTTACCGAGAAAAGAGCGACAAGCGGCGCTAGCGCAGGTAGTACAACGCTACGCTGATCGGCTGGAACATTACACACTGCAAGCTCCACTGCAGTGGTATAACTTTTTCAACTTTTGGACTCTAAGTAAACAGCAGCATGATGATTCAGACAGATAACCGCATAACTTTTGGCGTCGATCGCCTCACCATTGAAGATGTTGTCGCGATTTCGCAAGGCGCGCAGGCCAACCTCAATTCTTCAGCGGAATTCACCGCTAAAATTGATCGCGGCGTCGCTTTTCTAGAACGACTTTTAAAAGAAGAAGGCGTGATTTACGGCGTAACCACCGGCTATGGTGATTCATGCACCGTTGCCATTCCACCGAATCTAGTAGACCAATTACCACTGCATTTGACTCGCTTTCACGGCTGTGGCTTAGGCGAGGTATTAAGCCATCAGCAATCTCGCGCAGTATTAGCAACACGCTTGTGTTCACTAGCGCAAGGTGTCTCTGGTGTGAGCCATGAACTACTTAACCAAATCGTCACCTTGATCAACCACGATATCGCCCCTCGTATTCCACAAGAAGGTTCGGTCGGGGCAAGCGGCGATTTAACGCCACTCTCCTACCTCGCGGCCACACTGATTGGTGAGCGCGACGTGCTTTATAAAGGTGAGATGCGCCCAACTCAAGATGTGTTTCACGAACTGGGTATTCGCCCGATCAAGCTAAAACCAAAAGAGGGATTAGCGCTGATGAACGGCACATCAGTCATGACTGCTTTGGCCTGTTTAGCCTATAAACGCGCCGAGTATTTAACTCAACTCTGCACCAAAATTACCGCCATGGTGTCTGTCGGTATTCAGGGTAACGACTTCCATTTTGATGCCGCACTATTTGCCGTCAAGCCGCATCCTGGTCAGCAACAAATCGCAGCATGGCTACGCGATGACTTACAAGCAGAACGCCCACCTCGCAACAGTGATCGCCTGCAAGATCGCTATTCATTGCGCTGCGCACCCCATGTGATTGGCACCGTACAAGATGCACTGCCGTGGCTACGTCAACTGATTGAAAATGAGCTCAACAGTGCCAACGACAACCCCATCATCGATGGCGATAATGAACGCGTACTGCACGGCGGCCATTTTTACGGCGGCCACATTGCCATGGCAATGGATACCTTAAAAACACAGGTTGCTAACCTAGCCGATTTGCTCGATCGCCAAATGGCGCAATTGATGGATTACAAATTCAACAACGGTTTACCGTTTAACTTAACTGGCGCAGAAGGCGAAAGAAAACCGATCAACCACGGCTTTAAAGCCGTGCAGATTGGCATTTCAGCGTGGACGGCCGAAGCCTTGAAACATACCATGCCTGCCAGCGTTTTTTCACGTTCGACTGAGTGTCACAACCAAGACAAAGTCAGCATGGGAACCATTGCCGCGCGTGATTGTCTACGTGTGCTTGAACTGACAGAACAAGTGGCGGCCGCCTCGCTGCTAGCAGCGACCCAAGCAATAGAATTGCGCAAACGTCATCATGAGCTGGATGAGCAACACATGAGTCACAATATCAAGCAGATGCGCTTAGCCGTGTTACAAGATTTTGATTTTGTGGTGGAAGATCGTCCCCTAGAACATGATTTGCGCCACTTTATTAGCCGCATTCAACAACGCCACTGGACACTTTACTAGGAAGCGCGATGAGCGATGTACTTCATCCATTGGAAAGTGAGGTGACTTTAGTCACCTCGTTTCAAGATGCCGACCCAATGGGCGTTATCTACCACGGCAATTATTTTCGTTTTTTTGAAGAAGCACGCCGCGTGCTGATGGAAAAAATTGATTACAGCTATCACGCGATGACTCAGTCGGGCTACCTATGGCCGGTGATTGATACCCACGTGAAGTACGTGAAAGCGATCCCGTTCAACCATACGATTCGAGTCAAAGCGACCTTGACAGAATGGGAAAATCGCTTGCGTGTTGACTACATGATTTTTGATAGCCAGACCGGGCAACGAATGTGTAAAGCTCACACCACTCAAGTAGCGGTTCGCATCGACACCCAAGAGATGTGTTTCGCTTCCCCAACGATATTTACCGACAAAGTGCAGCACTGGCATACCTATGGGAAATTATGATGCGCCGTTTTCTCTGGCTAACTTTAGCTCTATTCTCGCCCCTACTCTGGGCACAGGTGACCGACCTTGCTTCACTGCAAGCGCAGTTGGCGAAACACCAGATCGTACGCGGAGAGTTTACTCAACTCCGCCATATTGAGATGTTCGAACAACCATTGTCGTCAGCCGGGAAATTCTTGCTCGATAAACAAAATGGCTTACTTTGGCAACAATACTCACCATTTCCAGTTAATTTGGTGCTAACTCAAGACAAGCTTCGCCAAACTTTTGCTAACCAACCACCACAGGTGATTACCGAAAAAGAGAACCCAATGGCGTTTTATTTCAGCCATCTCTTTTTGTCGGTATTTCATGGTGACACGCAGCAATTGAATGAACAATTTACGATGACGCTGCACAGCGAAGATGGCCAGTGGCAGTTAAATTTAACGCCGAGAAATGCGCCACTGAGCTCGGTGTTTACCTCGATAACATTAACGGGGAGAGATGACATTGATGGTTTGATCCTGCAAGAAGTGCGAGGCGACAAAACCGAGATTCAGTTTACTAACCAAAACCACCAGCCAGAGCGTTTAACCCATGCTGAGCAAGCACAGTTTAACTTCTAAATCGAACCGGCTGGCATTGTTCTGGTTGGCTTTTGTGACCCTTTGTCTTGGCTTACTACTCAAGCAGTGGTTCTTTTCAGCAGCCTCACCGATCGAGACGGATATCCTTAAGCTACTGCCGGTCAACCAGCAAAGTGTGCTCGCCGAGCAAGCGTTTGAAAAAGTCACTGCCAGTATGAGCGATAAAGTGGTCTTTATTGTCACTGCGCCCAATGAGGCTGACCGGCTCAAATCCGTTACAGCGCTAGAAAGCGAGCTCAAGCAGAGTGGCTATTTCAAGGATGTGGTTGGGAAAATCGATGCCACTCAACAGAGCGCTTGGGCCAGTTACTACTTTCAACATCGAGCACAACTGCTCACCAACGAGCAACGCAATCAGCTCAGTCAACATCCCGAACAACAAATGCAAGCGGTGGTGCAAGCCCTATATAACCCTTTTTCTGGGGTAACAGGGCAAGAGCTCAGTCACGACCCTTTTCTGCTATTTCGCGACTACTTAGCACAACTTAGCCAGCTATCGTCTCATTTTCGTTTGCAAGATGGATACTTAACCCGCGAGTATCAAGGCCAAAAATACGTGCTGATCACCGCGCAGCTCAACGACTCACCATACAGTTTCAAAGCGCAACAAGTGGTGCCCGATATTGCTCAATGGCAACAACGCATCAAGCAACAATTTAGTGCGGACATTTATCACACTGGTGTTTTATTTTACGCCGATTTTGGCACTCAAAGTGCCAAGTCAGAAATCAGCACTATTGGCCTTTTCTCATTACTCGGCATTGTGCTGTTGGTGATGCTGGTTTTTCGCAGTGCCATGCCTTTACTGTTGGCACTGCTCTCGGTATCCGTTGGGTTAGTGGTTGCCATGGTGATCACCACCGCGTTTTTTGGTCAGCTCCATCTGTTTAGCTTAGTGTTTGGGGCCAGCCTGATTGGCGTTTCAATCGACTACGCCTTTCACTACCTGACCGATCGCCTTGCCGCAAATGAACAATGGGACAGCGTGCAAGGACTAAAGCATATTCTGACGGCCATTACCTTAGGGTTAATCACCAGTTTAATTGGCTATCTCGGTCTACTGGTCGCCCCTTTCCCCGGCTTACAACAGCTAGCGCTATTTTCCGCCTTAGGTCTCGTTGCCGCTTACGCGACGGTCGTGGCTTGGTATCCGATTTTAGCCAAAAAACCAAGTCCATCGAGAACGCTTCCCGGCATCACTTATTGGTCCTTATGGTTTGCGCTTTGGCAAAAGCCATGGGTTAAATGGGGCCTACCCACGGCGTTATTGATCATCAGCAGTCTTGCCCTGACGCAAGTGCACTACAACGATGACATTCGACAATTACAAGCCATGCCTAGCGACTTGAAACAGCAAGAGCTGCAAATCAGCGCCTTGACTGGTATTCAATCATCACAGCAAATGTTGGTCGTCAGTGCCAACGATGATGAAGCATTAATGCAGCAGTTAGAAAAATTAGATACGCAATTTTCACAATGGCAACAACAAGGCGTACTTTCTGGCTACCAAAGTTTAAGTCAAAACATCAGCTCGCTTAAGCGTCAGCAAGAAAACTACGCACTGGTTGAAGCACTGTACGCAAACCAAGGCGCAGTACTGGCTCACACGCTGAAACTATCTTCGACTCCTAAACTGGAAGCGTCATTTTTGCCCATGACACTGGCGCATTATTTAGCCCATGATGTTTCCCAGCCGCTGCGCTTTCTTTATTTAGGTGAAGTTGAGCAAAAAGTGGCGGCGGTAGTGCTGTTGAAAGAGGTTCACCAAGCAGCAGTAATTAAGCAGTTTGCGGCGCAAAATAGCGACTACGCCTATTTGAATAAAACCGAAGAGATCTCAACCCTGTTTGGGCAGTATCGCCTTAAAGTGATGGAGTTAATTGCGCTGGCTCTGACCTTGATCAGCGCTCTCACTATTTGGCGCTACGGCGTGAAACACAGTATTCGCATTATGTTACCTTCGCTGATTGCTTGCATCGCTGGGTTAGCCGTCACCGTCGCAACAGGCTCTACGCTCAATTTATTCAATCTATTAGCGCTGGTATTAGTGATAGGTATCGGTATTGATTACACGCTCTTTTTTGCCGAACAAGCCCGCAGTCACAGTACCTTGCTTGCCATAACCCTTTCGGCACTAACGACTTTGCTCTCGTTTGGTCTGCTTGCTCTTAGCCAAACTCACGCCATCCACAGTTTTGGTTTGACGGTACTGAGCGGCATTTTCGTTGCTTGGTTGCTTTCACCAATGGCGATCAAATCACAACCTGCCGCCATGAAAGCGCATGAGGAAAAACTATGATGATGAGAATACGCCGTGCGCTGCCCTTGCTGTTACTGATGTTGTCTGGCTGCTCTTTAGTGCCAAACCAAGCCTCCACGCAGGTAGAAATTAGCCCCAACACATTCGTTACTCTGCCCAAACCTGCGCAACTTGGGTACCAAGTCACGGCAAGTCAGTTGATCAGCGCCCATTGGCAAGATGATAACGGCCAGCATAACCAACAGCTTCCGGTCCAGTTGCAGGTCACCGATGACAAGATTGTGCTGGCAGGGTTTTCATCTTGGGGAACGAGGATTTTATCGCTCAATTATCAGCAAGATACTATTGAGACCAGTGTACTCACTGGCTTAGAAAACACCTTGCCGAAGCCCGAACAGATACTCTTTAACCTGATGATCACGCTCTGGCCGCGAAATGCTTGGGAAGCCTCGTTAAATAAGGTAAAGTGGCAAATCATTGATGATGAGAATAGACGAACACTCATCAATGAACTGGGTGAAACAGTGATTGTTATTGATTATCAACATCCCTTCGCGATGAAGGGCGATATTTGCTTCCACAATCAATTATTGAATTACACCATTACGATTAAAACACTCAGTGCCCAGCACCCTTTGCCGCCCACACAACCGTAGATAGCTATCATGAACTCATCCACGACTTCTCCTATTGATTCTCGCTCACCTATTTATGTCCAAGACTGCGGTTTTCACTGCGCGATGGGGAGTGACTCGTCGCACATTCACCAAAGTTTAGCGCAGGGCTATTGTGACAACATGGTGGCTGACGGCACGTCGCTCAATACTGGCACCCCAACCATCGTAGGCCGAGTGAGTGAACCGCTACCAAAAATCCCAGCGCATTTAAGTGCGTTCAATACGCGCAACAACCAACTGGCTCTTTCTGCACTGCAACAGATTGAACCGAGCGTCCGCCACGCGATTGCCACCTATGGTGCAGATCGCATCGCAGTGGTGGTTGGCACGAGCACGTCCGGCATTGCCGATGGCGAAATCGCACTCGCCCACAAATTAGAGCAGGGCGAATTCCCAAGCGACTACCACTACTACAAACAGGAATTAGGCAATTGCAGTGATTTTATCGCTCGCTATTTTGCAATAAGCGGCCCCTGCTACGCCATTTCGACCGCCTGTTCGTCCAGTGGCCGCGTCTTTATCACCGCCAAAAGAATGCTTAATGCTGGGTTGGTTGATGCGGTGATTGTCGGTGGTGCCGACACTTTGTGCCGCTTAACTCTCAATGGTTTTAACGGTTTAGAAGCGCTGTCTCAACGTTTGTGTAAACCGTTTGATGCACAGCGAGATGGCATCAACATTGGTGAATCTGCCGCTTTTATGCTGCTGGGTAAAACGCCGTCTCAGCAACACGCTCACGCCATTGCGCTATTAGGCGCAGGCGACAGTTCCGATGCACACCATATTTCTGCGCCCCACCCAGATGGAAACGGTGCAGAACAGGCAATGCGTAACGCGCTGCAAGATGCCAAATTAACCGCCAGTGATATCGGCTATATCAACGCTCACGGCACCGCAACACCGCTCAATGACAGCATGGAAAGTAAAGCGATTTCCCGCGTTTTTGGCCAGCACGTTGCGGTGAGTTCAACCAAACCACTCACTGGACACACGCTCGGCGCGGCCAGTGCAACCGAAGCCGCCATTGCTTGGCATATACTGCAATACCAATTGCCTTTGCCCATTCAGCGCTGTGCTAACAAAGCGCCAGACATCGATATTACGCTAGTGGAAACCACTCAATATTTAGAAAACAAGGCCATTTTAAGCAACTCCTTTGCTTTTGGTGGCAACAATATTAGCCTCATTTTTGGTTACGTTAATGACAAAGCTTCCTGCAATTGATCAACTGCTGCCTCATCAAGCGCCGATGATTTTGATTGACCGCGCGCTTGAGGTACAGAGCGAATCTATCCACTGCCAAGTGGATATTGAATCGCACCACCTGTTTTTTGACCCGGCGACACAAAGCATACCGGCCTATGTCGGTATCGAGTTTATGGCACAAGCCATTGCCGCGTGGTCTGGGTATCACTCACTTGTCCAAGGCATTCAACCGCCGATTGGCTTTCTGCTCGGCAGTCGCCGTTATCGAGCGCTGTGCGATGCATTCCTGAAAGGGCAAACGCTCGATATCTACGCTGAACAGCTAATGCAAGACAATGGCATGGCTGTGTTTAAGACAAGAATCGAGCACCAACACCAGCTTTTGGCCGAATGCCAATTAAATGTGTATGTGCCATCAGAACAAAAATTAGAAGAAATGAAAATGAGGAGTCAAGCATGACCCGACACGTATTAGTGACTGGTGCGAGTAAAGGCATAGGCAAAGCGATTGCGATTGCGCTCGCCAAAGATGGTTTTGCCATTGCCGTCCATTACATGGGCGACCAGCAAGGTGCCCTGCAAACACTAGCGACCATCGAGCAAAACGGTGGTTCAGGCCGACTGATTCAATTTGACATCAGCAACCGAGCTCAGTGTCGCGAAGTATTAGAAGCCGATATTGCTCTGCATGGCGCTTATTACGGCGTGGTCAATAACGCGGGCATTACTCGTGACACGGCGTTTCCCGCCATGACAGAACAAGAATGGGATGGTGTAATTCACACCAATTTAGACAGCTTTTATAACGTCCTCCACCCTTGTGTGATGCCAATGGTGCAAAAACGCCAAGGTGGGCGCATTGTGACTTTAGCGTCGGTGTCGGGCATCACAGGCAACCGGGGTCAAACCAATTACAGCGCCGCCAAAGCTGGCGTGATTGGCGCGACCAAATCGCTCGCGCTTGAACTGGCTAAGCGCAAAATCACCGTCAACTGTGTTGCTCCGGGTTTAATCGATACAGGTATGGTGGATGAGCACGTCAAAGAGCACGCACTGCCACAAGTTCCTTTACGCCGCATGGGTGAACCCGAAGAAGTCGCAGGCCTTGTGAGCTATTTAATGTCTGATATTGCTGCTTATGTTACTCGCCAAGTTATCTCGGTTAATGGAGGCTTAGTATGACCCGTCGCGTTGTCGTTACAGGCATGTCCGGCGTGACTGCTTTTGGTAATGACTGGGCCAGTATTGAGCCAAAACTCAGAGCTTGTGAAAATGCCACTCAATATATACCTTCCTATGAGCAGTATGAGGGTTTAAACACTAAACTCGCCGCGCCAATAATGGGCTTTACACTGCCTAGCCACTACAAACGTAAACAAGTCCGAGGTATGGGCCGCGTGTCACAACTGGCGACCGTTGCCACCGAAAATGCGCTGCTACAGGCGGGCTTAATTGGTCATGAAGTGCTGACGAATGGCCAAACCGGCATCGCTTATGGTTCATCAACAGGCAGTACCGATGCCATCGGTGCGTTTGGTGTCATGCTCAACGAAAAAACCACTCGAGCCATTACCGCCACCACTTATGTGCAGATGATGCCTCACACTGCCGCGGTGAACGTAGGCCTATTTTTCGGGCTCAAAGGCCGCGTCATTCCAACCAGTAGCGCCTGCACGTCTGGTAGCCAAGCCATCGGTTACGCGTATGAAGCGATCAAACACGGCTACCAAACCGTAATGGTGGCGGGCGGTGGTGAAGAGCTCTGCCCTACCGAATCGGCCGTATTTGATACCTTATTTGCCACTAGCCTCAAAAACGACCAGCCAAAAACCACCCCCCGCCCGTATGATACTCAGCGTGATGGTTTAGTGATTGGTGAAGGTGCAGGAACTTTAGTGCTTGAAGAGTATCAACACGCCATCGCACGTGGTGCCGTCATTCACGCAGAAATCATCGGTTTTGCCAGCAACTGCGATGCCGCCCATGTCACTCAACCACAAATGGACACCATGCAAATCTGCATGGAGATGGCGCTGCGTGATGCCAAGTTAAGTGCAGATAAAATTGACTATGTTTCGGCTCACGGCACGGCGACCGACCGGGGTGATATAGCCGAAAGTCACGCCACCGCAAACGCGTTGGGTAAAGTGCCGATCAGCTCGTTGAAAAGTTATTTTGGTCACACATTGGGCGCATGTGGCGCGGTTGAAGCTTGGTTGGGTTTAGAAATGATGCGCAGCGGTTGGTTTAATCCAACCCTTAACCTAGATAACATCGACCCGCAATGTGGCGATCTTGATTACATTACAGGCACAGGACGTGAGCTGGATGTGCGATACCTAATGAGCAATAACTTTGCTTTTGGTGGCATCAACACCTCGATTATTTTTAAGAAATTCAGCGAATAATCCCATAAAAAGCCGTTTCCCACACAACGGCTTTTTTTACGAGTTTATTTATCCGGCATTTGCCTCTTAAATATTGGTCGCCTGCCAAATACTCACCAGCAATCAGCCAATACTTTTCGCAAGTACTTCGAGGACTTGCGGTCTGAAAATAAAAAACACCGCGCCAAGCAAACAGAGCCCTGCCCACACAAAATCAAGCCTGAAAGGCTCTTTCATGTAGATCAATGCAAAAGGCACGAACACCGATAAGGTGATCACTTCTTGCAATATTTTCAATTGGCCAAGGTTTAATACCGTATAGCCAATCCGGTTAGCGGGTACTTGGAAGAGATATTCAAACAGGGCAGTTCCCCAACTGACTAACGCTGCAATAATCCACGGTTTGTGGCTGAGATCTTTTAAGTGAGCGTACCAAGCAAAGGTCATAAATACGTTGCTGATCAACAAAAGCCCAATAGTCATCACGACGGGAGGAAGGGTGAACATTAAGACAAACTCCAAAATAATCAAACACGAACTGGACTCACAAACGAGCGGAGTCTGCGCTCAACGTTTCCCTTCGTCAATATTATTGATGAGCGCTAAGCTGCCCAGAATACGAACCAATTCGGCCAACATAACCGCTGGCTTGGTTTTGCTACTTTATGCTTTAGAGGTGCTGTTCCTCCCCCCTTTTAGGGGGAGGTTAGGGTGGGGTGTTTTTTCAATAACTTCAATGAGTTTTATGGAGACGGCAAACCCCTCTGCTAGCCTCCCACTAAAAGATGGAGGAACTCGATGATCCTAATCAGCAATTAGCGTAAATCAGCGCGAAAGTGTCAACAGCCCTTGTAACAACCGCTTCAATTTCATTTTTGCTTGGTGCTGCAATAACGCCAAGTTCATACGGCTCTAACAACTCAGCTTCAAGCAACACTTTCAGCTGTCTTGCCGCTATCCACTCATCACATTCACGCAATTTCCCTTGTTCGATGTAAGAGCGCAGAAAGTGACTCACTTCTAGCCATCCTTTACGTGGGCCATTGTGATAAAAATAACGGCCAACATCTGAATGTTCTGCTTCTGAAAGGGCCATTTTGCGAATTGCTGTGAGATCAGCCGACAAAATTGACTTGAGATAGTGGTAACCAAATGTGGTCAATGTCTCTTTGAGTGGTTTATTTGTCGATAGTGTTTGGAACGCGGTCGCTCGCAGCTCGGCAGCGGTAGATTCCATTACGGCAAGGAAAATTTCCTCTTTAGAGCTGAAATAGTTATACAGCGTCGCTTTTGAACCACCGACGGTTTTCGCTATACCAGACATAGAGGTTCGGGTAAATCCTTGCTTTATAAATTCTTCTCTTGCCACATCGATAATAGCCTGTCGACGTTCTTCACTTTTAACTCGCATAACTACCACTACTTTCTAATTTGTAGCTTTTGATTTTCCCTTGACAGCGAAACCTTGTCAAGTATATAACTGTACAGTACAGTTTAGTTATAAGGAAACTACATTGAAAATTCATCGCCGTGCTCACTTCACCCTTAGAGGGCGACCTATTCATCTGCGAGTGTTCTCGATACTTAATATCGTCTTACTCTCAGCCTGTTCTGCTCCCTCTTATCTTGCTGATCCTTCTCAAGATTTAGCAATACACTTTCAATATGCACAGGCGCTAAATGAGCTAAAGGCGATTGACTGGCCAAACGATCACTGGTGGCAACGCTATGACGACGCACAACTCAATGCATTAGTAAATGAAGCCTTGCGCAGTTCACCTGATATGCAAGTAGCGCAAGCACGCTTGAAATATGCGCAAGGTATGGCGCAGCAAGCGGGCGCGTTGAATAAACCCAATGTGGGTATGGCCGCTTCTGCGTCTGAAACCAAAGTCAGCTACGCCTACCAAGCGTATATGCCCCCAGAAAATTGGAATGATTATGGATCTGTCGGCTTAGATTTTTCTTACGATTTTGATTTTTGGGGCAAAAATAAGGCGCTCATTGAATCCGCTCAGTTCGATTATGCGGCCGCTCAAGCGCAACAAAGATCTGCAGCGCTGATTCTCTCCACTTCCGTGGTTAATCACTACATTGAGCTTGCGCGTTTATACGCCAATCAAGACACTGCAACTGCGGCGCTAGACATCAAACATCACACGTTAGATCTACTGACAAAACGTTATAACAATGGCCTTGAGACACAAGTGGCCGTCAGCCAAGCACGTTCAACCGCCGCTTTAGTCGAAGCCGATCTCCTGAGTATTCAAGAAGCAATTGCGCTACAAAAAAACGCGATTGCGGCGTTACTTGGCAATGGGCCGGACCGTGGATTGTCACTATCAAGACCTGCTTTGGTGTTCTCAACCGCGATCGGTATTCCCGATGACTTAGCGCTAGGGTTACTCGGTCATCGCGCCGATATTTCCATCGCACGTTGGCATGCTCAGGCGGCGGCGAATCGCATCGACTATGCCAAAGCACAGTTTTATCCCGACATTAAATTGTCTGCGTTTATCGGCTACCAATCATTTGGGTTAAACAGCTTATTCAACAGTGGCAATGATGCCGGCAATGTTGGTGCCGCGATTTATCTTCCTCTGTTTTCGGGTGGACGCCTTGAAGGCCAATTGACCGTTGCAGAATCACACTATGAAGAAGCCGTCGCCTTGTACAACGCCACACTGATCCAAGCACTGCAAGAAGTCGCCAACGCCATCACCAGCAACCAAAAACTCAGTGCACGTATCGCTAAAATGCAAGAAGCGGTTGATGCCGCCAGCGTGGCTTACCAAACCTCTCGCCATCGCTACAGTGGCGGCTTATCAACTTACCTTGATGTCCTGACAGCCGAAAATGCATTGATCAACAGCCAACAAGCCTTGGTCAATTTGGAATCACGCTCTTTTAGTTTAGATGTCGCACTTATCCATGCTTTGGGTGGTGGTTACCACTCTACCCCACTTTAATTTCCATAGGTCTATTCATGAACACGACACACGCACCATCTGATCACGCGCATCAAGCGCGCCGTAATCGAATTACAGGTTTTGCCGCCTTAGCCATTGTTATCCTTATCGCAGCCCTTGGTTGCACTGCTTATTGGTATTTCATTGCCTCACGCTATGTCACTACCGACAATGCTTATGCCTCAGTAGAAATTGCAGAAGTAACACCAGCCGTCAGTGGCATTGTGACCCGAGTTGACGTAGTGGACACCCAATGGGTAAATGCAGGGGATGTGCTAGTAACGCTTGACGACACCGACGCACGTTTAGCACTGATACAAGCAGAGGCAGATCTGGCTTTGGCAAAACGCCGAGTCGAAAGTTACATTGCCAACGATGAAGGTTTGAATGCCCTAGTGCGAGCGCGCATGGCCGATGAAAACCGGACTAAAGCCCAATTAGCCGTAGCACAAGCTAATTTTGAACGTGCTAAATTGGACTTATCTCGCCGTCAAGACCTAGTAAAATCAGGCTCAGTGTCTGGTGAAGAACTCTCGAACGCCCAAACGTCTTTTACTCAAGCCCAAGCCAATTTAAATGCAGCGAAGGCCGCGGCGAATCAATCGGTAGCGACTCGGCTTTCGACCATTGGTAACCAAAAAGCCAACGCGGCGTTGATCCAAGGCACATCGGTGGAAACCAACCCCGAAGTTCTACTCGCTAACGCGCGTTATCAGCAAGCACAAGTCGATTTAGCCCGTACCGTCATCCATGCGCCCATTGCTGGTGTTGTGGCAAAGCGTCAAGTTCAAGTGGGTAGAAAAGTGCCCGTTGGCGCTCCACTGCTCACCATTGTTCCTATCGACCAGATCCATGTTGATGCCAATTTCAAAGAAGGTGAACTGCGTGATTTGCAGATTGGCCAAACCGTCACTGTGACATCAGATCTGCATGGTGATGATGTGCGCTATCACGGTTTAGTTACGGGAATTTCTGGTGGTACGGGCTCTGCATTTTCGATGATCCCAGCTCAAAATGCCACTGGCAACTGGATAAAAGTCGTGCAACGCCTCCCCGTTCGTATCGAGTTAGATCCTCGCGATCTGCATGACCACCCACTGCAAGTTGGCCTCTCAATGACAGTGACTATCGATACTTTGTCACAAGAAGACGTGAGTTACCTCACTCGTGCTCGCTACGATATTCGCGGCGATCAAGGTTAAGGTGTCAAGATGACTCAAGCATCCGAAGGCATCAAGCCACTGACTGGTAGTGCCCTCTTTTTTGGAACCTTGTGCCTTGCGATGGCTAATTTTTTAGCCATCTTAGACACCACTATTGCGAACGTTTCGGTTTCAAGTATTGCGGGTAGCCTTGGCACTTCCACCAGCCAAGGAACGTATGTCATTACCTCTTATGCGGTAGCAGAAGCGATTTCAGTGCCTTTAACGGGTTGGTTAGCCTCTCGTTTTGGCGCAATCAGAGTGTTTGTTACCTGCTTTATCTTGTTTGGCATTTTTTCACTGCTGTGCGGATTTGCCACCAACATGTCGACCTTAGTGATGTTTCGGGTCTTTCTCGGTTTAGCTGGCGGGCCATTGATGCCTCTGTCGCAAACACTGATGATGCGTATCTTCCCGAAAAACAAAGGTCATGTGGCCATTGGTATTTGGAGTATGACAACCTTAGTGGCTCCGATCATGGGCCCAATATTGGGAGGAGTGTTGTGTGACCAACTTAGTTGGCCTTACATCTTTTTTTGCAAAGTGCCATTTGCCATTATTGCTGGGATCGTTTGCTGGCGCATTTTGCGTAAATTTGAAACTAAAACCAGTAAAACACCCGTTGATGTTATTGGCATAATCCTCTTGGTTATTTGGGTCGGTGCGCTGCAAATTATGCTCGATGAAGGTAAGGACCATGATTGGTTTGAATCAACACGCATCGCGGCTTTAGCGGTTGTGGCGGCAATTGGCTTCGTCTCTTTCCTCATTTGGGAGTTGACCGAACGTAACCCAATTGTCGCGCTGAAGGTGTTCCGCCATCGAGGCTACAGCACCAGTATGGTCACACTTTCATTAGCCTTTGGCGCGTTCTTTTCCATCTCTGTTATCACGCCTTTGTGGTTACAAATTTACATGGGTTACACAGCCACAATATCGGGCTACGCAACAGCCGTGATGGGGATATTAGCGGTCTTTCTTGCGCCATTGATCGCCAACTTATCGAGCAAATATGATCCTCGTCCGTTTGTCTTTTGTGGTGTGTTGTGGTTGGGTTTATGGACTTTCATCCGAAGTTACGCCAACTTAGATATGACGTTTAGCCAAGTCAGTTGGCCCATTTTCTTCCAAGGGATTGGTATGCCGTTGTTCTTTGTACCGCTCACGGCCATTGCCTTAGGGAGTGTCAAAGAGAGTGAGATGGAATCGGCGGCAGGCTTAATGAACTTCATTCGGACATTGTCCGGTGCATTTGCCACTTCGATGATCAATACCGCGTGGGAACGAAATACCCGCTATGTCCACTCTGAATTGTCGGGGCTCACCGACCAACATGGTGTGGCGACCCAAACCATGCAATCTAGTGGAATGAGCTTAGATCAAGTGCGTAATGCGATTGATTGGATCGTACAAAAGCAAAGTGTAATGGTGGCAACTAACCAGCTCTTTATGACGATTGCGACCATTTTTATACTCGCGGCTTGCTTTATTTGGCTGGCTCCCAAACCCAAATACGCGGTTGACACTTCTTCGGTACACTAATTGGTACCTCAGCCCGATAAGTACACTGCTTCTTATCGGGCTTTTTTACGTCATAAAAGATTTTCTCTTTCTCTGTATATAAAGCAAAAATACTCATCTGCTTTAAGCGATAATCTAAAATACGTTCACTTCATTGAAAACAAAGCGCAAACCTTTATCAACAACCCTGTTGGTAAGCTGCCAAAAAGCATATTTGTCAACCTTTAGACGATGCACAATAGCACCACATTGTGATAAAGAGGCATTCAATGACTACAGCCCAACCCACACCTTGGCTCTAGAAACTATGCAGCAAAACCGTTTTGAAAGATTTGCGATGATTTCAGCGATGACGAAAATGGCCCATTCGATAGAAAAGAAGCGAACAGAGCAGCAAGCCGCAGCCGAAAATCTTATTCGCTGGCATCGATTCATCATAAATCAGCACGCTCAGAACCAGTGTCCAGATTGGCTCAAGCAGCATTAATATCGCCGCATTGGTGGGGTTGGCGTGCTTTTGACCTATGGTTTGCATCAAATACCGCAAACTGGTGGCGAGTAATACGCTCAGAGCAAGCCACTTCCATGTCATCAAACTTATGTGATCTGGCCATGACTCAAACAGTAAAGAGAGTAATACCCCAAGACAGCCGCCAACAAACAGTTGTAATGTGGTGAGCAACATCGGCGGCAGATTAGCCGAAAAACGACTGTTAAAGTTAAAATGCAATGCCAGGCTAAAGGCCGCAGCCATAAACCACAGCTGGCTAGTCGCGACGACCCACTCCCCATTCCACGACAGTAAAAAAAGCCCAATCAGTGCAATGGGTAGCGACAACCAAAATGCGCGCGCCGGTTTAGTGCCAAACAGCGGCCATGCTAATAACGGAACAAACAGCATAGAGAGGCTCATGATGAATGCGCCCTCGCCTAGCGTGTCGCTAATGGAAATCGCGTGGATCCAGCAAAAAATCGAGCCACCTAGCAACACGCCCACACCCATCGATTTTAAACAATCGTGCAGTGAGGCTTGGCGCAGCGCTTTAAGACAAAATGGCAGTAGGCACAGCGACGCTAAAAGAAAACGCACGCCAATAAAGCCAAAAGGCGGGAGGCCTTGAATGGCTTGTTTGGAAAACACCCAGCCCGCAGCAGCCAATAAGGTCGTGATAACTAAAATTAATTCTGCGCGTCGGTTTGCGTACATAGCTTGGCTTATCGTGAAATGAGTAGGAGAACGATTGTAACGAGATTTTTGATCGCGCGTTACTCTCGATTACTTTTATCGTTAATGGTCGGAGGTGCGCACGGAATAAAAAGACGGCCTACCGAAGCAAGCCGTTGTTCTTAAAGAAAATAGAAAGGGTTATAGCGCTTTCACCAATTCCGCAATTCCCTGCCAATCACCTTTATCCATTAGATCTGTCGGTACCATCCACGTACCGCCACACGCCACTACGGATTTAATCGACAAATAGTCTTGAACGTTACTTGGGCTAACGCCACCTGTTGGCATGAAATTGACCGGATAAACGGCCGTCAATGCTTTGAGCATGGCCACGCCACCTGAAGGCTCGGCTGGGAAGAATTTCAATGTGCGCAAACCCATTTCCATCGCTTGCTCAACCAAACTTGGGTTGTTGACGCCCGGAACAATTGCCACATGACGCTGTTGGCAATATCTCACCGTGGTTGGGTTAAAACCGGGGCTGACTACAAAGTCCACGCCCGCTTCAATGGCTTGGTCTACTTGCGCCGTGGTCAGTACTGTCCCTGCGCCAATCAGCATCTCTGGGTAGGCGGCACGCATCAAACGAATCGATTCTGCAGCCGCTTCTGTTCTAAAGGTCACTTCCGCGCATGGCAACCCATTTTCAACCAATACTTTGGCCAAAGGGACCGCTTGGCTAGCATCATTAATCGCAATCACAGGGACGATTTTGATTTCTTTCAATCGTTGTTCAAGAGTTTTCATTTCATAACCTTATAGTAAAACGCTTTTTATAATAAGAAGCTTAGGACAGCGACAATCACAAACGCGATGCTACCAAGCAGTGTTTCCATCACAGTCCAAGTTTTGAGTGTGGTTTTCTCATCCATTTCCATCAAGCGAGAAACCAGCCAGAAGCCTGAGTCATTAAAGTGAGATAGTACCGTTGCACCACCAGCAATCGCAATCACGATAAAACATAAATCCAACTCACTCAAACCCGTGGTTTGTGCCACAATTGGCGCAATCAAAGCGGCGGTGGTGGTTAGTGCCACGGTGGCAGAGCCTTGCGCCACACGTAAGCAAGTTGCGATAACAAACGCCGCGACTATGATAGGCATGCCTGTATCGGATAACACGTCAGCCAATGCTTGGCCAATGCCACTGGCGCGCAACACACCACCAAACATGCCGCCCGCACCTGTCACAAGAATTACCGCACAGATAGGCGCTAACGAGTCACTGCACAGTTTTTCCAGCTTGCTCATTCCAAAATCTTTGGCAAACACCAGTAAACAAGTTAGCAGAGTCAGCAACAGTGCCACCGGGGTTTTACCCAACATGCGTAAGAATTCAACCAATGGCGCTTTGCCGTCAATCACGCCTGCTACCGCAAGGGTATTAAGACCTGTATCCATAAAAATGAGCAGCACTGGCATCACTAAAATCGCTAATACCGTGGCAAATTTTGGCAATTTATTTTCATCAATAATTTGCTCGGTATTAAAAAACGCTTTCGAGAGTGGAATATCAAATTTCTTACCCGCATACAGGCCAAAGAGGTAAGCGCCAAAATACCAAGTAGGAATCGCGACCAAGATACCAACAATCAACAACAGACCAAGATCAGCACCTAAAAGATCTGAAGCCGCAACTGGCCCAGGATGAGGCGGCACAAAGGCATGCATCACGGCAAAAGCACCGGCTGAAGGTAGCGCGTATTTCAGTGGTGAGCCACCAAAGCGCTTCGCTACACTAAAGATGATCGGCATCATCACGATCAATCCCGCATCAAAGAAGATGGGAAAACCAAACAGTAATGAAGCAATACCCAGTGCAAACGGCGCTTTTTCTTCACCAAAGCGGCCTATCAAGGTATCGGCCAGCACTTTAGCACCGCCCGTCACTTCTAAAATTTTACCAATCATCGCACCTAAGCCGACCAGCAAAGCAACGGACGCTAGGGTTCCACCAAAACCAGACATCATGGTTGGGACCACTTTTTCCGCCGCAACGCCGGTGGCAATTGCAGTGCCGAGGCTGACTAAGGTTAATGAAGCGAAGGCGTGTATCTTCAACTTCATGATTAAAATCAGTAGTGCTGCAATCGCACATCCCGCGATTGCTAATAGGTAAGCAGGGTTACTGCTTTGAGTCATCAATTCCATGTTCTTCACCTTATATCACGTATTGTTTTGTTTGTGTTTCAGTTCACAAATCTCTAAGTTACGGGTAACATGTTACCGATAACATGGATAAGATAAAGTCATATTTCCAAGTGAATTTAAAAAATGAGATCCAGCTCAGAATACCACTCAAGGAGTCCGTATGACTGGTAGTAGCATTATTGTAATGGGCGTATGCGCCTGCGGAAAAAGCACTGTAGGCGCGAAACTGGCCCAGAAATTAGGGGCGAAATTCATCGACGGTGACGACCTTCATCCAAAAGCCAATATTCTCAAAATGGCAGGCGGAGAGCCGCTAAATGATGACGATCGCAAACCTTGGTTAGAGCGCATCCGTGACGCGGCTTTTAGCTTAGAGAGTAAAAATGAGCACGGCGTGATTGTTTGCTCTGCGTTGAAAAAAACCTACCGCGATCAAATCCGTGACGGTAACCAAAATGTGACCTTTCTCTTTCTCGATGGCAGTTTTGATTTAATCATGAAGCGCATGCAAGCGCGTAAAGGCCACTTTATGAAAGCGAACATGGTGGAAAGCCAGTTCAATACGCTAGAGCGCCCCGACAACGAAGTGAAAGTCGCTATCGTTGATATCGATACGGATATTGATGAGGTTGTAGAGCGCGCCCTAGTGGCATTGCGCGAGCTCACTTTAGATGGTCAAAAGGTGTCAGCATGAGTACAACCTTAAACCCAACCATCACAGCCGTCACCGAACGAATTATTCAGCGCAGCCGTACTTTGCGTGATGAGTTTCTTAACCGCGCCAAGGCACAACAGCACAGTGGCAAGGGTAAAGCGTCACTCTCTTGTGGTAATTTGGCTCATGCCGTCGCCGCCTCTTGCTCTCAAGAAAAAGCGCACATTCTCGATTTAACGCGTTCTAACTTAGCCATTATCACAGCATACAACGATATGCTTAGCGCGCACCAAGTGTATAAAGATTACCCTGAGCAAATCAAAAAAGTGCTCGCCCCATTTGGCCACACGGCACAAGTTGCTGGCGGCGTTCCTGCGATGTGTGATGGCGTAACGCAAGGCCAAGCAGGCATGGATATGTCGTTGTTCTCACGCGATTTGATTGCACAAGCCACGGCATTTTCACTCAGCCACAATATGTTTGATGGCACATTACTGCTCGGTATTTGCGATAAAATTGCGCCCGGACAACTGATGGGCGCGCTGGCGTTTGCGCACCTACCAACGGCTTTTATTCCCGCAGGGCCAATGTCCACGGGCATTACTAATGATGAGAAGGTCGATGTTCGCCAAAAACACGCGGCAGGTTTGGTTGATGATAGCGCGCTGCTGAATATGGAGTGCGCTTCGTATCACTCCCCGGGCACTTGCACTTTCTACGGCACCGCCAATACCAACCAATTAGTGTTTGAGGCGATGGGTTTAATGCTGGCAGGGTCAGCGTTTGTCGCTCCCTTTTCCCCACTGCGCCATGCATTGACGCAACATGCCGCAATCCGCCTTGCCGCCATGAGCGATGGCACGGCGCATTTCCGTCCACTTTATGAGGTGGTGACCGAAAAAAGTGTGGTCAACGGCTTGGTGGCTCTGCTCGCCTCTGGTGGCAGTTCAAACCATACCATTCATTTACTGGCTGTTGCTCGCGCGGCGGGTATTGTGCTGACTTGGCAAGATATCAGTGATCTGTCTGACGTCGTTCCTCTTGTGGTGAATGTTTACCCCAATGGTTCGGCGGATATCAATGAATTTGAGCTCGCAGGCGGCGTACCCATGTTGATGACGCGTCTGCATCAAGCGCAGTTACTTCACAGCGACGTAAAACCCGTGTTTGGTGAATTTGCAGATCAGCTAAAATCACCGCAATTAGTGGGCCATACATTAGAATGGCAAGCCTGTACTCAAACTAAAAACCCCTCAGTAATCGCCCTGCCTGATAAGGTATTTCAGCGCTCTGGTGGTATTAAAGTGTTATCGGGTAACCTTGGGCAAGCGGTGATCAAAGTCTCTGCCGTGGCTGAGCAACATCGCATTGTTGAAGCGCCCGCCAAAGTGTTCGCTTGCCAACATCAGGTTGAGCAGGCGTATCAACGCGGCGAGCTCAATCAAGATTGCGTGGTTGTAGTCCGCTTCAATGGGCCAGCAGCCAATGGCATGCCTGAGCTGCATAAGTTAATGCCGATTTTGGGCAACTTACAAAAAGCAGGCTATCAGGTTGCGTTAGTAACCGATGGTCGTTTGTCCGGCGCTTCTGGTAAAATTCCAGCGGCTATTCACGTCTCACCGGAAGCATTAAGAGGCGGCGCAATTGCGCTTATTGAAGAGGGAGATAGGATCCGCGTCGATGCGGTGACAGGCCGATTAGAGAACTTAACGCCAACCGAAGGCCGTGATATCGCCACTTGTGATACTGAGCTCACACAGCAAACTTGGGGGCGCGATCTGTTTAAAGTGTGCCGAGATAATGTCTCTGCCGCCAATCAAGGGGCTTCGTTCCTCTACCCTAATTGATACAACATGAGTTTGATGTAGCCATTGAAGTGACAAACCCAACCACTTCAATGGCTGAATAACAAGCTGACTACAGGCTCTCGCCATCGGTGACACTAAAGCCTAAGTCGAACACTTTCTGCTCAATCACTTCACCAGCCAATGCGGACAATAATAGCTCAGCACTTTTCTTGCCAATCTCAAACCGAGGCGTTTCTACACTGGTTAGCTTTGGCGAAATCGCTTGACCTATATCGAGCGCGTTATACCCCACGATTGCAATATCTTGAGGAATCTTCAGCCCTCGATGTGCACACTTCATCATGGCACCAATTGCAATGTCATCATTAGTACAGAAGATGCCATTGATCTCTGGCCTCTCTTCTAAGGCTTGTTCGAGTAAATCACCGCCGAGAGTAAAACTTGAATGCTCTTGAGTTAGGATATGAACTGCGGTTAAGCCTGCATCTTGCATTGCACGATCATAGCCATTCATCCGCAACTGCGTTCGAGTATCAAGACGCGCACCGAGATAGGCAATATGCTGTTTGCCACTATCAATCATCTGCGTCACCACATGATACGAGGCCTGTTCGTGATCCAACCCCACCGCCATATTGATCGGCTTGTCTGGCAGCTCCATCGCTTCAACCACTGGCACACCCGCCGCTTTTAGCATTTGAATGGTACGTTCGGAGTGGTGTGTTTCGGTCAAAATGAGGCCATCGACTTGATACGACAGCAGCGAGGCAATTTTCTCCTCCTCTTCTTGCACGTTATAACCAAAGTGGGCAATAAGTGTATCGTAACCTCTTGCTTTGGTTACCGACTCAATCCCTTGAACTAAATTGGCAAACACTTGGTTTGACAAGGAAGGCAGAAGAATACCAATCGCCTTACTTGACGATTTCGACAACATCGCCGGGGCGCGATTTTGTATATAACCTAACTCTTCAATCACTGCGGCAATTTTTTCTTGGGTTGCCAATGCGACCGAGTTGGGGTCGCGTAGAAAACGGGAAACGGTCATTTTCGTCACCCCCACGCGGTCTGCGATATCTTGCAGGGTAGGCCTAGTTTTACGTTGCATACTGCTCATTTTTATTCTGTTTTCCAACTGAATGTTACCGTAACATTAAACCTCATGACGACTGTGCATTTCAATCTTTATATCACCTCGTTAAGCTCATACACACAGAGGCAATGGCGTAATTTGTGTGACCAACTCGCACAATTATCAACAAACTCATTAATAATCCCTAAAATGGACTTGCTTTCTTGCCTCCTCACCCCAAAAAGAGAGTAATGTGAGGCAGAAGCTCTCCTTTTCATGGATCTTTGATTCATCGCAAGGCGCTTTTCCCCCTGCCAGATTAATTAATAGCTTCTGATTTTGAAGCTGCATTCTAAGGAAATAATAATGTCTGATACACCCACTACCGTTGAATATACCGTTGAAACCCTAAAGCCTGTTGTTGAATCTTCCGGTTCTATTTGGGGTTATGTGGCGGGCGGTGTCGTGCTTGCAGTCGTTCTTGGTTACTTTGCTTTTAAAAAGCTCAACAAACCGGCCTTTGTCATTAAGCAAATGCGTAAACGTAACCGCAAAGAGATGAAAAAACATGGTGTGGAAAGTGCCGAAGCGATGGTCGATCTCGATCTTCTACTCGATGCAGTACAAGAGTACGCCACCCAACAAGCGATGAGTGGCACAACCATGGTGCAACTGTTAGCACCATTAAATGACGCCAATAAAATGAAATCCGCAGGAGATTTCTATCATTCAATGGCCTACATTGCCAAAAGCATCAATAACCCGACGCTGGCTAAAACATTACAGAACAAATCAAAACAGGTTCGTTCAAGCTCGCCACTGATGGCTGGCCTGCTCAAGCGTGCTGGCGTTTAACTGGCACAACAGAAAGGTCTGCGATGTGGGTGTATTACCATCACCCACATCTAAAAGCTTTCCCCTCAATTAAGGTTGAAAAGGCAGTGATGAATGGTGCAGAACAATTCGCAGTTGGCCCTGTTCATCTTTCTTAAATGCCCAGCTTTTATCCACCACGGTTTGCTTTCCTTTATTGTCGATGAGCTTAACGTGCCCCATGGTTAAGGCCACATCACCGTTGATGTAGACTGCTGCGTTATCAAAGCTATACTCCTTCCAACCTTTTAGTGCAAAGCCAGAATCTTGTGGGTATTGCTTATCACTGCCGACAAAATAAGATAGCGCTCCGTCTACTTCTGTGCGAAAGGTTTGCTCCCCACTGGCAAGCGTAGGTTTGAAAAGCACCGCACCTTGTTGATAGCCATACGCTTGGTCTAACACTTGCTGTGCCAATTTCTTCGCTTCAGCATGACCTTTTTGTTCATAAGTCTGGCTGATCTTGATTAACGCTTCTCCCCAAGCTTGCTGGGCATCAAGCACCTCTTGGTGGTTAATGTTGTTATTAACTAATACGTTAGAAGCTTGAGCGGATAGCGGTAACAACCCGCAGAGTAATAATGCTGAAATAGAAATTCTTTTATGTGTACGTTGCATGATGAAGACCTTATCTAATTATCTAGTTGATGGGAGTAATGTGGTTGATGGGAGTAATTTACGGCCTCTCGATGAACCTAAAGCATGCGCTTAGATTAACTTCAGATGAATATTCTTTACCCAATACCAACGGATCGCTTACTCTGCTCACCTATTGAATTTATGCGGCGATCATTATGTTTCGTTATCAATTATCTCTCGTACTGGCTCTGTTACTCACCCTAATCTTAGCCCAAGCTGGCACCGCTTTATGGTCAAATAACGTCGCTAATGAGCACATTCAGCGCGGGCAGATCTCCAATCAAATCTTGCAAAGCTTTATGCAGTTGAGCACGGAAAAACAGCAGTTGAAAATTTGGCTTGCCGAATATTTATTGACCAAAGATGGCAGCACGCTCAAACGAGACATGCGCTTTTCAAAGATTGAAGATTTGCTCAGCGAGCTCTATTTGCTAACCGAGCAAGCACAACAACACGGCATCACCAACCAAGACTTTGCCGAGATCACTCAGCAAATCAAAGTCATTTCTCTCTTTGAAACTAACTTTGGACGATTAAAAACAGCGCTTCGATCCTGGGAAATCGCAAAAATCACAGACAATAATGATCGCTGGCTTTTACTCAGTGACACCTTTGATAAGGTGGATAACACCGACCTACGCCAGCTGCTGAATCAAGCTATTTCTCTACAGAAACAACGTACTGCACGCTATGAAGCGGCCGCGATGAAATCATTATCTGATGTAGAAAATGTCATTGTAACCTTATCATTACTAGGGGTAGTCTTTGGCTTGCTGCTAGGAGGCTGGTTACTGCGCACCTTATCCAAACCGTTAGCGGAACTGCTAAAAAGCACTTCAGCTTTAGAACAAGGCCATCTTAACCATCGAGTATCGGTCAGCGGGCCAAGTGAGCTCAGAACCCTAGCGCAGCATTTTAATCACATGGCACAAAGCCTTGAAAATGCGCAGCAAAAGGAGATCGCTTCGCGTCAACTCATTGAGCGAGAAGTCACCGCACGCACCCAAGAACTCGCCAATGCACTCGAAACATTGGAGCAAGCTAAACGTCAGCAGAAAGAGTTTTTTGCGAACGTCAGCCATGAATTGCGTACTCCCGCAACGGCCATTTTAGGAGAAGCGCAAATTACCCTTCGCAGTCGTCAAAATAGTGATGAAGAGTATCGACAAACGCTACAGCGTATCAATGAATCGGCAACCCACCTTTCCTACCGGATCGACGATTTATTGCTGCTTATCCGTCAAGATGAAAAGCTGTTCCAACCGGCTCTTAGCCCTATCACCTTAGAGAACCTATGGCAGTCGGTGACGAGACAGGCCACCCTTTTAACTCACGCGCATCAAGTGCAACTTGAATGTCTTCACCCACAACAGGCAAACTGGCAAGCTCGGATCTTTCATACTGATTTAGATAAGCTACTGATGACCGTACGAATTATCGTCGATAATGCATTGCGCTATGATCCACATCACCAGCCTATTACGCTCACTCTGCTAGTTGAGCCCCAGCAATTTCATCTTCAATTGCAAGATCACGGTATTGGTATTGACCAAGAGGACCTCGTACAGATTTTCCAACGCTATTTTCGGTCCGAGAACGGCAAACGCTATCGCCCTGATGGCTTGGGGATTGGTTTAACGCTGGCTTATAACATTGTGCAACAGCAACGCGGAACCATCGCATTCCAAAGCCAACTGGCTCAAGGCACAACCGTTACACTTACCTTTGAACTGGAAGAGGAAGAATCATGAGAATTCTTTTAATTGAAGATGATGCCAGAATTGCCAACTTTATTGAGCGAGGGCTCAAAGCAGAAGGTCACCACATTCAGCGACTAAATGATGGGCAATACGCACTTGAAACACTCATAAGCGGCGAGCCCGATATTTTAATTTTAGATCGAATGCTTCCACACACCGATGGATTAACTCTTTGCCAGCAAATACGTGAAGCCGGTATTGATGTGCGAATTTTGATGCTTTCTGCACTGGGCGAAGTTGAAGAACGGGTTCGGGGCCTACGCATTGGTGCGGATGATTATCTGGCAAAACCTTTTCATTTTGAAGAGTTACTGGCTCGCCTAGATGCGCTGCAACGTCGACATTCTGACTCTGCGCCAATGCCCACTCTACACATTGCAGACTTAACGCTCTGCTTATCAACCATGGCCGTAACACGGGCAGGGCAAGCCATTGAGTTAACCGCCAAAGAACTCTCCATATTAGAGCTATTGATGCATAAACCCGGTCATATTTTTAGCCGAGAACGGATTCTTGCTAATGTTTGGGGTCTCCATCAAGATCCCCTAACCAACGTAGTCGATGTGTATATGCGTCGTCTACGCAAAAAAATTGATGACCCTTTCTCATCAGCACTGATTAAAACTAAACGCGGTATGGGCTATTTTCTCGATAAAAATAGTGGTGAGCAACGCACAGGAAATGGATAAATTTAACTCTTATCTAACAATTAGTTATCTGAGAAATTTAATATTCGTTCCGGTGCACAAATTTGCATACCTATAGTTAACATTTGTAGTTCATTACAGTATTACTGGTCATAAGTTCAGGGCAACCACAAAACGACATCGAGAGTTCATTTCACTAGGTGACTTCTCAATGCCGTATTTGAACCCTCCAGCTGTAGACATAACCACTAACCGAGTTCTTACGCCTACCCCTGCCGTTCATTAAGCTTGCCCACCAGCCGTTTTTTAATTGTTCAGGAGACTCATCATGAGTGACATTGCACTTTCTATCAGCATTCTCTCGCTGGTAGCTGTGCTGGGTTTGTGGATAGGGAATTGGCGCGTCTACGGTGTTGGTTTAGGGATCGGCGGGGTGCTGTTTGGCGGTATTCTCGTCGGTCACTTTACAGGCATGTGGGGTGTGGTTCTTGACTACAATACGTTGCATTTTATTCAAGAGTTCGGCCTTATCCTATTTGTGTACACCATTGGCATACAAGTCGGACCCGGTTTTTTCTCTTCACTTCGAAGCTCAGGACTAAAACTCAACGCCTTTGCCGCACTGATTGTGTTGCTGGGCTGTGTGGTGACGGTTGCGCTTTACTATCTGTTTGATGTGCCTTTACCCGTTATTCTTGGTGTATTCTCCGGTGCAGTCACCAATACGCCGTCATTAGGCGCGGGGCAACAAATCCTGACTGAGTTAGGTGGCCAAGAGAACATGCTTGACCTGACGGGTATGGGCTATGCGATTGCTTACCCCTTTGGCATATGCGGTATTTTGCTTACCATGTGGCTGCTCAGAATTGCCTTTCGTGTCAATGTTGACGCCGAAGCCGAAGAGTTTGAGATCCACAACGGCCACAAAAAAGAGAGCTTGCACACCATTAACGTTGCGATTAAAAACCCCAACTTAAATGGCCTGCTCTTAAAAGACATTCCCGCGCTCAGTGATGGCGATATTGTGTGCTCGCGCCTTAAACGTGGTGAACACCTTTCCGTGCCCAAACCCGATTCACGAGTTGAAGTGAATGATTTACTTCATCTGGTCGGCGATAAAAAAGCGTTAGAAAAAGCACGCTTGGTGATTGGCGAAGAGGTCGATGCATCACTTTCGACACGCGGCACGGAGCTGCGAGTACAGCGCTTAGTCGTCACCAACGAGATTGTGCTTGGTAAAAAGCTGCGCGATCTGGATTTAAAAGAGAAATACGACGTCGTCGTTTCGCGTTTAAACCGTGCCGGGGTTGAGCTTATCCCAACCAGCCAATCTACCTTGCAGTTTGGCGACATTCTCAATTTAGTCGGGCGTCAAGAAGCGATTGAAGCGGTCAGTGGCATGGTCGGCAACGCGCACCAAAAATTACAGCATGTGCAGATGCTACCAGTCTTCGTTGGGATTGGACTTGGGGTATTACTCGGATCTATTCCGTTTTATCTACCGGGATTCCCCGCCGCCATTAAGCTCGGCTTAGCTGGAGGACCGCTGATTGTCGCACTGGTTTTGGCGCGTATCGGCAGCATTGGCAAAATGTATTGGTTTATGCCGCCCAGCGCGAACCTTGCTCTGCGAGAAATTGGTATTGTGCTGTTTTTAGCCGTGGTCGGGTTAAAATCTGGGGGCAATTTTGTTGAAACCTTAGTGCAAGGCGATGGCGTCAGTTGGATGGGTTACGGCATGTTGATCACGGGTATTCCATTGATCACCGTCGGAATACTGGCTCGTGTTTTAGGCCATATTAACTATCTCACCATCTGTGGCATGCTAGCAGGCTCGATGACCGATCCACCTGCCCTTGCTTTTGCGAATGCGCTGCACGAAAGCAGTGGCGCCTCTGCGTTGGCATACGCCACTGTCTATCCGTTAGTGATGTGCCTGCGCATACTCTCACCGCAAATATTGGCGTTAATTTTATGGGCAATATAGCGAACGGTTAATATCAGGCAAACTAGAGAAACAAAGTGGGTCGCTCAGTACCCACTTTCTTTTGCTGCGTTGATAATGCTCCCATACAGCAACGTCTCACCAAATCTCTACAACATAGGAACAACGGACAGTAGCAGCAACGCGCCCATCGCGCCGTTAAACCAGCGGACATAACTTGGGTGATTCATCCAGTGGCTCAACTGTTTACCCGCCGCAGTCCAAACACTGACCGACGGAATGTTCACCAAAGCAAACACCAATGAAATCAGCATTAACTGCGCCCAGCTCGCACTTTGGTTAAATACACTCACCGCAGTCAGCGCCATCGACCAACCTTTGGGATTGACCCATTGAAACAGTACAGCCGAAACAAATGACATCGGTTGATACTGCTTCTCTCCCTGCGAAGGGTTACTCAGCGCAATTTTTATCGCCAAATAGACCAAATAAATGGTGCAGGCAATTTGCAAACCTTGTTGCAACATAGGATAACGATGGAATAAACCCGTTAACCCAACGCCAACCAATAGCACCATAATGCTAAAACCAAACGTTACACCAAGCATGTGCGGAATAGTGCGCATAAAGCCCACATTCGCACCGGATGTCATCAGCATGATGTTGTTTGGACCCGGTGAAAAGGTCGAAACAAAAGCAAAAGCCACCAGTGGCCACCATTGTGTGTAATCCATCTTCTTTCTCTATTTAATAATGATGAACAAATAATAATGGTATCGGCTGGCAACATTGTGCTTATATTGGTCAATACCACCAATATTGAGCAATAAAAATAAGCCATGGACAGATTTGACGAGAGAATATTGCAAGAGCTACAACTTGATGGCCGAGTCTCGAATGTCGAGTTAGCCGAACGCATCGGCTTATCGCCCTCCGCCACGTTGCGCCGCGTGCAGGATCTCGAGCGTAAGCAGATCATTAAAGGCTATCGAGCGGTCTTAAATAAAACCCAACTTGATGTCGGGTTTGTCGCTTATGTGGCAATTGGCTTAAACAGCCATACGAAAAAAGCGCAGCTCAGTTTCGAAGAACATGTGCGCTACGCCAAGGAGGTGGTCGAATGCCACAACATTACCGGGATGAACGAATATTTGCTGCGTGTCGAAAGCAAAGATCTCAGCGCCTATAAACGTTTTCACGCCGATGTGCTTGGTGAGTGCTTAACGGTGAAATCGATCACCACCATGGTGGTCATGGACTCTCCTAAAGACGAACGGCAATAGTATTTACGCCATCACTTTTAGCATTCGACAAGGTGCGCAAGGTACTAAGATAAGTAACTACTAAAAACTCATCTCATTCTAACGATTGAATTTCTTAAGCCTTTATTAAGAAAAGATCTTTATAAGTTCCATAACGTCTTCTCATCACACGGTATGTTATGGAACCCACAATGAAAAATCCTCGCTTCTCATACGCAAGTATTACCTTGTTGCTTGCTCTCTATTTCAGCTTGGTACTCAACATCCCTATTTATGCCAAATTGGCACAGATTTTTTCGGCTGCTGAGCAGTTCAATTGGGGGTTTGCGTTCTCAATACCGATTTTTTTCTTTTTGGCGCTGAACGTTATTTTCCAACTGTTTTCGTGGCCTTATTTTCTAAAACCTTTTTTCGCGGTCTTACTCATCCTTTCTGCTGTGGTGAGTTATGCGAGTTACAATTACGGCACGATTGTCGACCGAGACATGTTGCTCAATGTCGTTGAAACCAATAGCAGTGAGGCAGGCTCTTATGTCAGTCTCTATTCCATTGTCTGGATCTCAGCGTTGGGCATCCTCCCTGCTGCTCTATTACTGCTTTCGCCACTTAAAGTAGAAAAATCCATTTCCCGCTTTTTAGGCTATAAAGCACTATCAATATTGCTCTCTTTACTCGGCATCGTCATTATTGCGGCGCTGTATTATCAGAACTATTCGTCGGTTGGACGCAACAATAGTTACCTCAAGAAAATGATCATCCCCACTCACTTTGTCTATAGCGCTTATGGTCTTGTGAAAGATCGTTATTTTACCGAGCCCGTGGTGTATCAAATTATCGGCGCTGATGCGCAGCAGCAACCGAAAATTACCCATAGCCGTGATGCAGAAAAACCAACCTTAGTCTTATTTGTGCTAGGAGAAACGGCTCGCGCACAAAATTACCAATACTATGGCTACACACGTGATACCAATGCTTATACCGCGCCTTATCAGCCTATATTTTTCAGTGATGTCGCCTCTTGTGGTACTGCGACAGCGGTCTCTGTACCTTGTTTATTTTCCAATATGGATCGTCATAATTTTGATCGTACCAAAGCGGATAACCAAGACAACGTCCTCGATATCTTGCAGCGCGCAGGCGTCGACCTCTTATGGAAAGAAAATGATGGAGGAGATAAAGGTGTCGCGAAAAATATTCCGCAGAAAGAGCTGGATAAAACTGCGCGAGAAGGCCGATGTGACGGCAGCACTTGTTATGACGTCACAATGCTAGAAAACTTAGATGAAGAAATTGCTAACCAAACTGGTAACCGAATGATTTTCATGCACATTATTGGAAGTCACGGGCCAACCTACTTTAAGCGCTATCCTAAAGAAATGGCGAAATATCAACCTGATTGCCCAAGAGCGGATATTGAAAATTGCAGCGTTGAGCAGATAGTGAATACTTACGACAACACTATTCGTTACACAGATTTTGTTTTGGCGCAGCTGATTGAAAAGCTAAAGTCACTGCAAGCGCAATACAACACCGCATTGATTTATGTCTCCGACCATGGGGAATCACTGGGAGAAAATGGACTGTTCTTACATGGTATGCCGTACAGCCTAGCACCCGATTATCAAACTCAAGTACCGCTTTTAGTCTGGTTATCTGACGAATTTGCCCGAACGAAAGGCGTGAATCAAACCTGTTTACGTCAAACAGCCACTCAGCCCTATGCTCAAAGTAATCTCTTTCACTCTTTACTTGGCATTATGGATGTATCAACCAATGCATACGAGAAAGCGCAAGATATTTTTGCGCCATGCCGCTAAAGAGTGTGGATAAAAACAGAAGAGGCCTGTTAACTTAGATGAAAACAAACCCTGAAGATGTTGCTGTCGTTGTGTCTCGGCAGCAACTCGACGGTGGCATTATGCAGCGCGGCGATATCACGGCAAATCGACATTCCAAGCCCTGCCCCATCGCCTTTTTCACTGTTAGCTCGATAAAAGTTATCAAATATTTTTTCTCGGGCTTCGTTCGTGATGTTGGGGCCGCTATCAGTCACATTCACTTGAATAAACTGATCATCGCCATGCAACGTAATATCAATGTGACTGTGTACGCCAGAATAGCGCATCGCATTATCGATTAAGTTTTTAAACAACACGCCGAGTAATAGCTCGTCGCCTTGAACCGACAAACTCTGCCCTTCAAAGCTCAATTGTTGGTCGTGCTTTAAGGCTAACGGCGCAAGGTCTGCGATAACTTGCTTAATAGAGACTGAAAGATCGACCGTTTGTGATGACAATTCCATAGTGCTTTCGACTTTGGCTAACATCAACAACTGATGAATAAGGCGGTCAGTACGCTCAATACCCTTAAGAATCATGTCCAGATCATATTTCAGTTGCTGCTCATTCTGGCTAAGCATCGCGTTTTCGGCATTTAATCTCAATACCGTTAGTGGTGTTTTAAGTTCATGAGCAGCCATGCGTGTGAAGCGTTTTTCTCGCTGCCAAGCCAATTCTAATTGAGCCAACAGTTGGTTGAGTGTCTCTACTAATGGTGAGAGTTCGGTGGTTTGTTCTGTAACGTAAATGCGATCCAACTTATGGACACTGCGAATGGCGATTGCTGATTTTAGTTCTTGCAGTGGTTTGAAACTTCGGCCAATAAGCATCACCAGCACCAAGATAACGCATGGGATCAGGATCAATTGCGGCAATGCGGTCGACAGTGCAATTTCATTGACCATTTCATCACGAATACTCTGTTTTTCCGCAACCAGAATGTATTCCGAACCGTGATCAGGATGAGGTTGCGCCAATTGAAAATAACGCCATGTTTGGCCATCAATGGTGACGTTGCCAAATCCATTATTGCTGGCATTGCTGCTAAAAGCGGGTTGCTGACTATCAGAGCTATACATCAACTGACCATCTCGATAAAACTGAAACAGAATGTACCGCTCATAAGGGTGACCATACTGCGTTGCCATCTCCTTGTTGGCTTGCGAAAGACGTTCAATGCTTTGCATCCACTGATCAAACTGTTGATGAAGATCGGCATTGTCTCCTTCTTTTATAGAGACAGAAGTCGCCATCAACAGTAATTTTGCCGATTGACCTAAGCGCGCATCGTAGACCTCCTCAACTTCATGTTGAGCAGTAGAAAAACTGAAATAAAGAGAAATGAGCAGTAAGCCACCGCTTAACCATACAGCCGACTGTGTTAAACGACGTTTAATCGAAAATATTTTTTTATTTTTCAATCATATACCCCACACCACGGATATTTTTGATGACATTTTCTGGCATTTTTTTACGCAAGTTATGAATGTGAACTTCGATAGCGTTGTCACTGCTGCCTTCGTCCCAACCATGAAGCGCTTGTTGCAATAGCTCTTTGCTCATCACTCGCCCTGCTTGAGTGATCAAACTGGCGAGAATTTTATATTCATTACGCGTCAGTTTGAGGGGTTGCTGACGATATTCAATCTCCTGCTTGGAAAGAGAGAGGCTCAGATCACCAATCGAAATCAGAGCATCGGCGCTGCCCGAGCTGCGACGAATGATAAGCCGTAAACGTGCCAATAGCTCTTCTAGCGCAAAGGGTTTGCCAATGTATTCATCGGCTCCACCATCTAACCCTTTGACGCGATCGCTAATATCATCACGCGCCGTTAGGATCATCACAGGCAGCGAATAACCAGCGTTTCTAATGCCACGCAACACCTCAAGACCATCCATATCCGGTAAGGTTAAATCCAAGATCACCGCCGAAAACTGTTCAGTTTTGAGCGCACACGCCACGCCGCCACCTTTTTCTAGCCAATCCACCGTATAACCTTGGCGAGTCAACGCCACCTGCATTGACTCGCCCAGTTGTTTGTCATCTTCGACTAATAATAAACGCATACGTTATTTTAAATTCTCCAACAAAAGAGCAATTTCTTGCTGACGCCCAGCATCGGCAATCGCTCTTTGTGGCCTTGCTGGTGCTTGTTGTGCTTGCAACAGGTACTTTCTTGCTTCATCGGTTCTGCCCTGCTCGGCAAGAAAATCACCGTAAAAATAGTTGGCATCAATTCCTGTCGGGTTAATCAGCAGCGCTCTTTGCAGCAACTCTTCCGCTTTAACGTCGTCGCCAAAAGCCACTGGCCAGCCGGGCACTTTGTAATATAAGGTGCCTAAACTTGTAAAAGCCGAGCCATCTAAAGTATTAGGCGCTTGATCGATAACCTCTTCGTACAATAATTTCGCCTCTTTCACTAAAGATAGCGCACCCAACCCACCTTTTACGCCCGCTAATGAGGATTTATTGATGGCAAGCCACACTTTGAGTTCTGGACTGTTGCTTGATTGCATCTCTAAGGTGTTACGCATAATGACACGCTCAAAACAACGTTCTTGATCATCGCTCGACTTCATTTTGTATTGGCATTTGGCCCAATCAGATTGAACCTGAGCTAAAGGAGTGATCGCAAAAGCGGGTGTCGTGCTTACCGCAAAGATGACCAATGCACTGGCCCATTTAAACACAGTTTTCATATGTTGTTCTCCTTGAATTATCACGCTTTAACGGTTCAAAAAGGCAAGAATGGTCGCTTGCTGCTTTTTAATTGCCGACGAAATCACTGCTGGCCATAGTTGATTTAATCGCACCAACACTTTTTCAGGCCAGCCAATCCAGCGAGTTGTTGATTCGCTTTCGAGCATACTAAGCACATGTTGGGCAACAACCTCTGGCTCATCACAGTGGTTGCCTACGGCTTGGTTGAACTGGTTCACCGTGTCATTATTCAGCTCGGTATTGGTCGCTCGCGGCGCTAGGTAAAGTACCTTGATACCCGTCCCCTCAAGCTCACGCTGCATCGCTTCACTAAAACGGTGCAACCCTGCTTTGGTCGCGCAGTACGTGGCATAACCCGGGTAACCAATAGCCCCTAAACTTGAGCCAATATTTAAAATAATCCCCGGTTTATTCAACCAATGTATCGCCGATTGAGTCAGTTGCATCGGAGCAAGTAAATTCAAATGCAGCTCCTGCTGCACTGAAACTGCGGTTCGTCTGGCTAATAAGCGAAACTGGTTGATGCCCGCATTATTGATCACCACACTGATTCGTTTCTGGCCCATAAAAAAGCGCTGAATGAAGGTGTTGATCTGCTCTATTCCTGATTCTGTGCTTAAATCTGCACTCAAAATCAGATGCTTCTCAGGCATGGGTAGCGTTTGCCGAAGTTGCTCGAGTTTTTGACCATCTCGAGCCACCAGAACTAGACTGGCTCCTTGCTTAGCAAGCAGCAATGCGATGCGTTGCCCGATACCACCGGAAGCGCCGGTGAGTAAAACATGTTGATGATTAAGATCCATATTGCGACCTTACACCTTGCGAAGCTAAATCTTGCGAACCTGCATGCACCATTGACTCGCAAGGAAGCGGTAGTTCTCGCAGCATCTGCCCATACAGATCAAACACCATGTTTGCAGAGCGGATGATGGCCTCTTGATCGGATACACACTGAATGTTGTTCATTAACGACTCAAAAAAACGGATGTGCCCTTGATCAAGTTCGCTGTGCGAAGTGAGATAAGTCATCGCCGCATCAGGAAGCTCCAAACGCTGTTTGACTAACCGTGCGATATTCCCACCGACACCCACACTGGTTCCTTCAAGTACCCACACCATACCAAATAAGCTCAACGGGTTAGCGCGATCAATCTGGTGATAAAGATACGCCACCATGAGTTCGATGGAAGCGCTGACGCGCCCTGCGCCCTCATTATGACGCACTGCGTCCACATCACCACCGCATGCTTTAATATCGTTCAAGATCCACTCTTGGTGGCCTTTTTCTTCATCGATGTACTCGGCAATCGCCGTTCGTACCCACTCATATTCATCGCCTAAGCGGCTGCCACATGCCATCAGCAGTGGCACCGTATGTTTAACATGGTGATAAGCTTGAGTGAGAAAACGAATATACATCTCTAGGCTGATCTCTCCTCTTGCGCAGGCATCAAATACCGGAGCTTGCAACATCTGCTGCTGTGCTGGCTCAGTTTGTGTTTTTAAAATATGGAAAAATTTGCTCATTTTAAAGCTCCTCAGCCATTGAATAGAAGGAAGGAATAGAGATAAAAACCGTCTGTGGATTAGTGGTGTGGTGCGCCAAGCGAGCCTCTTGCAGTGCGTTTTCAATAGCTAAGCGTTTTGGGCGACCATTAGCGGTCAGCCACTTTTGCCAGCAGTGAATATCGCTCACCAACCAAAGCTGCGTGATGTGTGCGTAATCGGGCAACACGCTATTGAGCTGTTGCACGCGCGTAACGAGATCAGGTAAAGGACTGTCACTGACGGCCGTGAGGCCTGCCTGCCCGTCGCCCACCACCACAAATCGATGGTGTGCAATCAAAGCCAATGCTTGAGATTCAATCCACTCAGGGGCCACGTTACGCCCAAAACTGGTGATGATGAGGTTCTTTTTACGCCCGATGATGGTTAAAAAACCCTCATCATCGATTGTGGCCATATCGCCAGTTGACAACCACTCGTGGCTAAACGACTCACCTAAATACCCCAAAGCCGTGTTGCCTTTAACTAACAATTCGCCATCTTGTGCCAGCGAAACCTGAAGATGAGACAGCACCTGTCCGCACGACCCCGGCTTATTTTGTTGGGGTGTATTCATACTCACGACCGAAACACTTTCAGACAAACCATACCCTTCAAAAGCGGGAATGCCGAACTGGCGAGCTGCCTCAATTAATTGAGGAGCCACTCGCGCCCCGCCCACGGCAACCCAGCGTAAAGGCAGCGCAAGAGCTGGGCTCTGCCTGACGACTTCAATTAATGCCAGCAATAACGCAGGCGTTAGCACCAAGCTTGACGGCTGAAACTGTTGTAGTGCGAGTGCGAACGTTGCACCACAGAACTGGCTAGAACCGGTCAAACCTACTTCGCCACCACAGACAACTGTCGATGTCACACCCAGAACCAAAGGAACATACACACCCGTGATGTTTTCTAACAAGGTTGAGAGAGGCAGCATCACGAGGTGACGCTCAACTTGCGCGGACATTTTCTCTGCGATCGCCAGCGTGACCGCTTGCATGTTTTCGTCACTCAAACACACCCCTTTCGGCGTTCCGGTGGACCCAGACGTAAAGGTGATTTTTTGCGTCAAAGGCAACACCTGTGCTGATGGATTCGCCAAATAGACAAAAGCAGGTAGATGGCTGAGCGTTGAGAAAGGTTCACCTAGCGTTGGCCAATCACCTAAGCAAACATCAACCCCTGATTCATACAGTAAGTGTTCAACCTGTGCCTTGCTAAAGAAAGTAGGTACAGGAACGAGCACTATTTTTGCGTGCATGGCCGCAAGGTCGATGATCACCCAATCCAAACTATTTTCAGCTTTTAATGCAATACGCTGAACCTGCCACTGGCGTAATGTGCGTGCTGTGGCTTCCACCTTTTCTAAGAGCTGTTGATAGCTCAGCGCTATCTTTTCTTGTTTGGCATTGTGCCCAATGAAGGCAATGCTATCTGGCTTTTGCTGCGCATGTTGATGAAGCGCCGATAAAATTCGGTTCATAGCAAAGGCCTCACGCTTGTTTCTGGTTTAAATGAAATCGGTTGAGCAACGCCAGCCCCTGCGCCAAATTTCCCGCTAAAATTCGAGGGCTGTGTTGGTAATAACTGCCCCAAATTTGGTTGGCGTTAGGAATGCAAGATGCTGACGCTTTCGCGATCAATGTCGGTTGTAAACCGAATCGACGCATCAAAGCATGCAGTGGATCCGTTGCTGTAAAAACGCACCATTCATACCCTAAATCAACCAGCTGTTGAGCGATCAAAGTAAAGTGCAGCGCCGATAAACCACGACCGAAAGAGGCCAGTTGGCCAAATTCAATCAAAGCACTTCGGGATACTCGGCAATCAAAACGCTGCGATAAAATTTCATCGGCAGGTTGGTCGAGGTATTGTTCGAGAAATAGAGGCTCTTGCTGCGCTACGCGAAAACCGCATACGGATTTCATTTCGTCATGATCAAGCAAAGCTAAATAAGCAGGCATAAAAGTGATAAGGCGTGCATCAAACGCTTGCTGATAACGCTCGCGCACAAGGTGTATGGCTTCCAACCAGCGAGGATGAGAAGGATCAATTACGGCCAATTGCAGATCAGATGCTGAGCGTATGGTTTTCATCGGCATTTCCTTTTTGCTTACTCTGTAAACAAAAATAACGGACGTAACTTAAGAATCCCTTAATAAGAGATTTTTTCTTCAACTCAATGAATGAGGAGCCGTTGAATATCCGATACCACTTAGCTCACTCGCAAATGTGTGGCCAAATCTGAACTGAACGATTTTTCTAAATGAGCCTGTCACGGATTGGCTTAGATACGGAAAATTATCATTTTCTACTATCGCCATTTGTATTGGTTCTAACACGGTTACATCTTGCGTTTCGCTTATAATTATAATTTATCATTTTTATAATTACTGATAATTTTATTTAATCCATCGATCTCCATATACTCCCATCTATCGAAACGAAGCCAAAAAATCAAAGGTATTAGGAGCGAATTATGAAAATGAATCACGTCGGTATTATGGTTGGCGATATGGATAAAGCTGTTGAGTTCTACACTCAGGCTTTAGGTTTAAAAATCGTTATGAATAATACACAAGTTATTGAAGAGCGAGAGTCAGCGATTGGCCGCATGTGTATTGCTGTTTTTGGTGAGGGTTTCAAAGGTTTCAATATTGCACATCTAGTAACAACTGATGGTATTGGTGTTGAATTGTTTGAAATGAAAGAGCGCGAAGAGCGTCACGAAGTAGACTTCTCTCGCCTTGGTATCTTCCACTTCTGTCTACAAACCGACGACTTTGAAGGCGCTATTAAGCGCATTGAACAATATGGCGGTAAAGCGCGTATGGATATCATGCGTTACCACCCAGAAGATGATAACAAGCTCGCTAAAATGGTTTATCTAGAAGACCCATTTGGCAACCTATTTGAGCTTTACTCGCACTCATACGAAGAAACTTATGCCTCTGATTACGAATAGTCGATCGTTGATGCATTAATAAAATTTCAAGGGCAGGTAGCACAACCAGCCCTTTTTGGTTTCTATTGCAAGGTCAGCTATGAAGCTTTAATGCCAATATCATCTGCTTATGTGAGGTTCAATCAAGTCAAACAATCTTAAAAGAGTGATCAATAACGTCAATGACTTGCTCATAACGCCTAGCAAGAGGTGAGTTAAGTTTGCTAACCAAGTAAACAGGTTCTTGTATATCTTCGGTAATGTTGAATATTTTTAGCTGCTCTTTATCCGCGAACAAGTTAACGCACCATCGAGGAACTACTGTAAAACCGATCCCTTTAGCTATAGGGACTAATATTTGGTGCACTTGGTTAATATAGCTTTGCGTCGAAACATCTTCCAAATTGACTAGACGAAGCAAATCATTGTTCGCTTGATTGACATATGTTTGGAAGTAGTGAGCGAAATCTGGATGACGAACGACTCCCAATTCTATTAACAAGTCATTTATAGGCAAGCTTTCGTCTGCGGACAGTGGCAATACCAGAGCAAGACACTCCGCACCAACAATACGGCTCGCGAAATATTTAGGGTTAGGTTCTTTTGTCACTAGACCTATATCCAGTTTCCCCTGCAATATCTGCTCAAATATACGATGGTTTGGCGTTGCTTCTAACTCAATGGATAAGCCTGGATAACTCACTTGCAAAGAAAGTAATTGTGAATAAATCAGCCACGCGAAAGTCCCCGAACAGCCTATAGTACAGCGACCACGGAAAGGTTCGTCGTGTGCCAGATTCTGTAATAACTCAAACTCTTCTTCAAAGTGTTTGACAGCATAATCGTAAACTTTCCGCCCATAGATTGTTAACTCAAATTTCTTGTTAAATCTCTTTATCAAAGGATAACCGCAAGCAGCTTCTAGTTTATTTATGTGCTGGCTTACCCCAGGTTGCGTCATATGGAGTAACTCAGCCGTTTTAGTAAAGTGCCCAATATCGACTAATGTTTTAAAAGTGTTTAACCAAATAGGATTGAGCATAGTCGTCATAAACCAATAGTTATTAATAAATCAAATTTCAATAATAATTGATTATAAATGAATCAGCATGTCTTTGGACAAAATGTATGTTTCAGATTGCAATATGATAAAACATCATTGCATTAGCTTTTGAAACGAAGAAATCGGGAGTGTACGGATAAAGTTTGTCAGCGACAAAAAGGGTGGAGGCCCCAGCCACATCCCGGCACACACGTCGCCTGCTGCGGCTGCTCCCTTCCGGGCCTGACCGAGTTCACAAGTTAGTGTTGCGGGAGGACCAGAGCCTCCATTGATTTGTTTTCTTGGCTTGCTAGCCAAAGAGTGCGGCGATTATCAAGCATCATAGTAATGATTGCAAGCCGAAATCCCAATGGATGGAAGCTTTTTGTTTTAAGTGAACACCATTTGAACAAATCTTCTGTTTTCTCTTCTACTCAATAAAATAGGTGAACTATTTTAGCTCTTGTTTGAACTTCTGATTATCTTGAGAAGAGGCTTTGTATTATCTCGTTGGCCGCTACCGTGGTGCTTACTTTGGTACATGGCAATATCAGTTTGGTGCAATACTTCTTCCAGGCTCATGAAATGATCTCTGTAATTCGACACACCAATCGCCACATTGACTTTTATGTTTAAATTTCGAGCAGAATCGCTGTAGGTAAAGGACTCTAACTGCATTAACACAGGCTCAAGCTCCTCATCACTATATTGCCCAATCAGGATAAACTCATCACCCCCGATTCGGTAACTACGACCACGCCAAATAGAGTCGATACGGCTAGCAAGTGCTTTCAACACTTCATCCCCCACTTCATGACCATAGTTATCGTTTATCGGCTTAAAGTTATTCACATCTAAATAAATCAAGGTTAGATCGCTGTTTAAGCCTCTCGAATAACGGCGATATAAAGCTCGGCGATTACGCAGCTTGGTTAAATTATCGGTAACAGATTGTGAGTGTAGATAGAAAGCGACCACTAACAAGAAGCCAAATACCAACGTAAACAGCCATTGAGTGTGGCGTGAAAAAGTTTTCTCGGCCGCTAACGTTGCTCGCCAATTCGGTTGATAATCATAGGTGTTGATGATTTTCTGCGTATCAATCATCTTAATAGCACGAGTAAATAAAGGAGCCAGCGAAGCGCCCATGCTATTTTTGGGAAAGCCCATTGCAATCTCAGACGAGTAAAAACTGCCGATAAATAGATCTTCCTCCAACGGCAATAAGTTATCCGCTTCGCGCAATATTTGGTTAAAGTTGGCACGGTTTAGAACGATGTAATCGACCTCCTTACCGAGCAAGGCTTTGACCAATTCATTTTGAGTTTTATAAACATGTAGCACTTTATTGGGCAGCATTTTTCCTAACAGCTCTTCAAAGAAATCTTCTTTAATCACGCCGATGCGCTCAACAATTAATTCAGACACATTGCTGTAAACATTGTCTTTGTAATTTTCACGCTTAATCAAGACGGCTTCAGGCTGGTAATACGTGTCACTGAAATAAACGTCGGATTTTCGTTGTTGAGAGACGGTAACTGGTACTAGGATATCAATGCGTTTATTGACCAAATCGGCATACATACTCTCCCACGTTTCGTCTGGCTGGCTGGCCAGTTCGCATTTGAGCAACAGAATGTCACATGCTTTAAAAACAATGTCCGCGTTTATTCCTTTCACTTTACCATCGTGCTGATACTGAGCAAATTGGCTGATGTTCTCCAATTTTACTTTTAACGGTCGCTGCACGTTTAAGCCACTATCGATGACGGATTGACGCAACGCCTGCTTGCGGATATCAAATTGGTATTTTTGTACTGATTCTCTAAGCAGTTTTTGTACCGACGCTGAGTGTACATATTCTTGAATTTTGTTGAGTAATAAAGTGTTGTGCCCTTTTGGCGTAATAATGGCAACCGGCTGAATAGGCAGTTGGTCATTAAGCAATTGCGCATCGAGCCCTGCCATCAACATCGGCTTTAATTGATTAATCGCGTCTACGACCACATCGACTTCAGCCGTGCTTAAAAGTTCTTTGGCACGCCGAGCACCATCATACTCAACCTGTATAATATGAGGAAAATAAGCGGCAATCAGCTCACCATAAATCGTTCCTTTGGGAACCCCGACCCTCGCCAGATCGGTTAACTGTACGTTGCTGTGGCTAAATGCATAGGTATATTCAATATTGGTAGGACTTGAGAAATCAAAGCGTTGAGCACGCTGTTCGGTGTAAGTCACATTGGCTGCAAAATCGCTCTCCCCTTGTTCGATAGCGGTCAAGATCGCATCAAAGCTGGGGTAATTAACATAGTCAATCTCAAGGCGAAATTGGTAAGCAATGGCATCAAACAAAATACGCGTGACAACATCGTCCGCTTCTGTCGCTACTCGATATGTTTTAGCGTTGATTATGGGAGCACTGATGACGCTGTGTGCCGCCGTTGCTAGCCATAAAAGACCTATTAGCCGAAATGCACGAACCATGACGTTTATATTATTGTAATGAGAGGTGAGCATCATATACTAATGCTCTATATATGCATAAGAATGAAGTCACAACTTCACCCACAACATGCTCTAATCTACATTCAGTTGTGTTCTGGTCATTCGGTATTCTCTTCGGTGCTCTTGAGTAGATAATCAGTCATCCAAGCAGTAGCCAGTAAACAGATCCAAACCACGAATACTGGGTTTGGTACGTCACTTGTGGGCGAGACGACTAAGCTTGCAAAGCCTACCGTTGGAAGTGTCCAGCATAACAAACCATTCCAATTCACTGCGACTGGTTTGGATTGGGTTAAACTTTCCATCGACGCCATAATGCCAGTAATGCTTAACGCAACTAACACCGCATACGAGAAATCGGCCATCCATAGCGGTAGCAGTAACCCTAACGCCCACCAACGGTGCTTATTGGATGGCTTCCAGTGCGCAACCGACCACCAAACAACGATAACAGAAAGAGTCTGAATAGCAGTAAGCCAGCCTGTACCGCCTAATTTCCCAGCCGATTGAGTAACGATGATACCGACTTGCAACGTCAGTACGATCAACGTGCTCACTAAGATAACACCCATGCTACTGCGTTTAGAAAAGACCACCATCAACAACGGGAGTAGCACCCAAACACTGACAGAAAGGGCGATCGGCTGATAAGATAAAGTGAAACCGTAAGCGGTCATTGCAGCCAATAACAACACACCCGCGACACCCCCTTGCGGTAAAATCCACAGCGCAGGGATCACGATGGCCAGCACAGGGATGTCCCCTTCGCTTAAACCTATGGCTCTTGCACAAACCACAGCCAACACAGTTGTGATTAAAAATTGAAAGGTAGAAAATAGCATGCCCTCTCCTTATACCGTTCCTTGGTAACTATCGAACTAGGACACTGCTAGTATGGACGAATTGTCAGCATGAACCAATTTTTAGCGCAGATTTTTGCAGTTATACATCAAATTCCCGCAGGAAAAGTGACAACCTATGGGGAAATTGCTCGTTTAGCAGGATACCCCGGCTACGCACGCCATGTTGGAAAAGCATTAGGTAACCTACCTCAAAACAGCCGATTACCTTGGTTTCGTGTGATCAACAGCAAAGGAGAGATTTCGCTAAAAGGAGAGGATCTATTACGTCAACGACAGAAATTGATCGCCGAAGGCGTCGAAGTGAACGAGCATGGCAAAATAAAACTTCGATTATACCAGTGGCGCCCCTAAGCCCCTTTCGGTCAAGCGCCTTTCCCGCTTATCTAGCTCGGGAAAGGGCTGTTTTACCATTTCTTGTTTTACTGTTTTTACTGTTTAACACCAACCAAACGCAAATCAACCCGTTTAGTGTTATTCTCATCAGTAATCACGGCGTAATGGGTATCCGTAATGAAGCGCAGTTTTCCATCTACTTCGATACGAGCACTGACGCTGTAACGGTGGCGAGCATCAATTTTTCGGTTGTCGAATGCCAAGTCAAACTTAAGCGGCACTTGCATCCCGTTAGTTTCAAAGCGGTGTTTTGCGATCACTTTAGCGGGTGCATCAGCCAATGAAACATCTTGCAAAGTGATAGTGACAAGCGCCTTATCCGGCAGTGCAATACGCTCACGGTATGAAACCGTACCCATGATAGATTGAATATTGCTCTCGGAAGAGGTTGATTTTGGCGCTGACTGGCAACCCACAAGTATAGCCCCAAAACAGACGACATAATCAGCAACAGTGCCTTTTTCATAAGGATAAAACCTCAGTTATGGTGTTAGATAGGTGATGATTATAGGTTCGGTTTTATCTGCTGTCATGGTCGTCAATTTGGTATTAACAAGATATTGACTTAGTCAACAATGATAATAATTACATTAAGAATCTCGGTGAGGGTCTATGAGTAAACCATTAAATGAACTATTGGATTTGCTGCAACTGGAAAAGCTAGAAGAAGGTTTATACCGAGGTGAGAGCGAGAACTTAGGTCTACCACAAGTGTATGGTGGGCAAGTGATTGGCCAAGCACTCTCGGCGGCTCGCTATACGGTTGATTCCGACCGCACTGTTCACTCATTTCATAGCTATTTTCTTTACCCCGGAGATCCTGAAAAACCAATTATTTATGATGTTGAGAATTTAAGAGACGGACGCAGTTTCAGTACCAGACGAGTCAAAGCCATTCAAAATGGTCGGCCGATTTTCTATCTCACTGCTTCTTATCACGGTGAAGCGCCCGGTTTTGAACATCAAAACACCATGCCTGACATCCCTGGTCCTGAAAATTTTGCCTCTGAATCTGAACTGGCGGCCCAGATTGCACACTTATTACCTGAAAAAATAAAAAAGGTTTTTTGTGGCGAAAAAGCGATTGAGATGCGTCCAGTGACCGTAATTAACCCGCTAAAACCACAAAAAGCGGAGCCAAAACAGTACTTGTGGATACGCGCTAATGGTGAGTTGCCAAATAACCAACTCATCCATCAATATTTGCTCGGTTACGCGTCTGATTGGGGGTTTTTAGTCACAGCGTTGCATCCTCATAAAGTCTCTTTGATGACACCTAACTTTCAAGTCGCGACGATTGATCATTCGATTTGGTTCCACCGCCCATTCAAAATGGATGAGTGGTTGCTCTACGCAATAGAAAGCCCTACGGCCAGCAATACCCGTGGTTTAGTGCGTGGCGAGATTTACAACCGCCAAGGAGATTTAGTCGCAACAGCAGTGCAAGAAGGTGTGATGCGCTTCACCAAATAAAAAGACTCGGACGAGCAGGCTATGCCAGAGGCAATTGGGTAGTGTACTTCAATGACTCCATTGCAAAGGTTGAAGTCACGTTATTAATCCCTTTCACGCCATTGACCAGTTTTTTATAAAACTGGTCAAAACACTTCATGTCTTTGACCAACACTTTCATCATGTAATCGTACTCACCCGCCATACGATAGAACTCCATCACCTCAGGGTACTCAGACACAGTCACGACAAAATGGCTGTACCATTCGTGAGAGTGATCGCTGGTCTTAATCAACACAAACGCGGTAAAACTCAAATCTAATTTTTCTGGGTCAAGCAGGGCAACTCGCTGCGCAATCACGCCAGATTCTTCAAGCTTTTTCAATCGCTTCCAGCAAGGTGTGGTGGTTAAGTTCACCGCTTCAGCCAAATCATTTAGCGACAAAGTGCTGTCTTGTTGCAGTAATGAGAGGATCATGCGATCAATTCTATCAAGCTCCATAGCTCCCCCAGAATAAGAGAATAATTTTCTCTAAAACTACAAAATGACAGGCAACATAGCAAAGCTTTTCTCTCACATTAAGGGTAAATTACCCTCACAATAACGATGGAGAGAGAACCATGTGCACCGATCATCAATGGATTAACAACGCAATTCGAAAAATAGAAGCGGACTACCAACGCTCGGCCGATACTCATCTGATCAAGCTCGATTTGCCTTGTGTCGCTGGGGTCGATATTTATCTCAAAGATGAAAGTACGCATCCTACGGGTTCGCTCAAACACCGCCTAGCCCGTTCTCTTTTTCTGTATGCCATCTGTAACGGCTGGGTTGGCCCTGAAACGACTATCATTGAATCTTCATCGGGCAGTACTGCGGTATCAGAAGCTTATTTTGCTCGTTTACTAGGCTTGCCTTTTATTGCTGTAATGCCCAAATGTACTGCACGTAAAAAAATTGAGCAGATTGAGCTTTATGGCGGCCAAGCGCATTTAGTCGATCGCTCTGATCAAATTTATGCCGAATCACACCGCTTAGCTAAAGAACTGAATGGTCATTATATGGACCAGTTCACTTATGCTGAACGTGCGACCGACTGGCGTGGTAATAGCAATATTGCCGACAGTATTTTTAACCAAATGCAGATGGAAGATCACCCCGTTCCGACATGGATTGTAATGAGCCCAGGCACAGGCGGAACCTCAGCAACTATAGGCCGCTTTATTCGCTACCAAAAACACAATACCAAACTGTGCGTCGTCGACCCTGAAAACTCGGTATTTCATGATTATTTCAAAAGCCGAGACCCAAGCTTAACCTTGCAGTGTGGTAGCAAAATTGAAGGAATTGGTCGTCCACGAGTTGAACCAAGTTTTATTCCCGGCGTAGTCGATGAAATGCGCACCGTTGCGGATGCCGCCAGTGTCGCTACAATCTATTGGTTAGAAAAACTACTCGGCCGCAAAGCAGGTCCTTCTACCGGCACCAATCTTTATGGGGTTTTGCAAATTGCCAGTGAGATGAAACAACGAGGTGAAACAGGCTCCATCGTGACGCTGTTATGCGACAGCGGCGAACGTTATTTAGATACCTATTACTGTGCCGATTGGGTGAAAAACAATATTGGTGATTTAACACCTTATCTTTCAAAATTAGAAGCCTTTGAAACAACGGCTAAATTAGCTTAGTGACCTAGCAAAACGCCCAAGACAAACTTGGGCGTTTTGGATGCATCGTGAAAAGTCTTAGCCTTGAATGCCGACAATCAACCAAGGTGCATTAGGTACGGTTAAATCACGCTCTAAATGCCACACATCATTAATATCTTCTTCAATGCCTTCCACGGAATCGCGGTAGCGGCCAGTAAACTGCAAACTCAACTGCGCTTTACTTGCATCGTAATCGGCGCGAACGACTTCAGCGTCTACGTACATCACATCTGTGTGCTGTTCACCGTTTAGCTTTGCGCGCTCTTGTTTTAAATCTTCAAACAAGCTCGCCGATACATATTCTTCAACAGTTTCAAGTTGGTTATGGTTCCAAGCACCTTGCAAAATACGGTAGTGTTCGCGCGCACCATTAATGAAAGCTACCTTATCAAAACCGGCTGGATAGTTATGTGGGATATCGCTGTGTGCATTCGCTCCAAAACCACCTGTGGCTTGAGGCTGTTGTTCAAAATTGTGCACGTTAGGCTGTTCAAACTCCGTCCGGTTATTCACGCCACCAAACGCAGGCTGCTGCCGATTCATGCTACCCTGCTTCGCACCAAGCATACCGCGCATCAGTTTAAAGAGCACAAAAGCAATCAGGCCGAAGATCAGAATATCCATAAATTGGATACCCTCAAACGCGCCGCCAAAGAAAGCCGCCAGTAGACCACCAGCGAGTAAACCACCCAGTAATCCGCCCATCAGACCTTTTTTGGTCGAACCAGCTTTACCTGCTTGATCTTGCTTAATGGTGTCATTTTTTTGAGTCTGCTGTTTGGGTGCTGGAGCCGTTTTATAGCTTTTACCAAACGATTTACCACCGCCAAATTTCTTTGCTTCTGCTATCGGTGTGATCGCAACAGCAACCATCAGCAGTGCTACAAGGGAAAAAAAACGTTTCATGTTTTTCCTTAGGGTTATAATTATTGAGGCTTACTCATCATAACCACTTCGGATAGACAAGAAAACCGTTGCTTCTCGCAGACATGTATCAGAATATTGCAAATTAACCGTCCATAAGTTGACGCTTATACACCACCCCACTAGAATATCGAACGTTGTTCATAATTGATACGTAACCATGGCCAGACGAAACGATCACACCCGAGAAGAACTGATTGCATTGACGCTCAAGACCGCGAAGCATTTTCTTCAAAATCACACTTATCACGAGCTCAGCCTGCGCAAAATCGCAACCATGATTGGCTACGTGCCTAGCACTTTGGTCAATGTCTTCGGCAGTTACAATCTTTTATTGCTGCATGTGGTAGCTCAAACCTTGGATGAACTCTCTTCGCAAGCGAAAAAAGTGGTAGGCAAGTGTAGCGATCCAAAAGAAGCGTTGTATCAATTGGCCTATTGCTACCACGATTTTGCTCAGTTGCACCCCAATCGCTGGCAACTTATTTTTGAACATAATATGAATGGTGAACTACTTCCCCAGTGGCAAGCAGAGCGCATCGACAACATGACCGCCATGCTTGAAGGTTTATTGACCATCCTTGCTCCACAACACTCGCAACAAGAAGTGCTGCAAGCAAGCCGAGTCCTATGGTCTGGCGTACATGGTATTACCTTATTAAGCGTAGATGATAAATTTTTCGCCGCCGAACTGATCGATGGTAAAGAGCTGATTGAAAACCTACTCTCAAACTATCTTAATCACTGGGCGCGATAAGGACCATCAATGAGTCAATCTCAATCTTCATTGCTGACTCAGCAACGATTTCTTCCGTATTTCATCACCCAGTTTTTTGGCGCATTTAACGATAACATCTTTAAAAATGTCTTGCTGCTATTGGTCGCGTTTGCTGGAGCGAACGTGTTACCAGTTTCCAGTAACTTATTTATTAACCTTGCCGCAGGGCTATTCATTCTTCCTTTTTTCCTTTTTTCTGCTTCTGCCGGCGTGCTTGCTGACAAGTACGAAAAATCCGCTTTCATTCGTAAAGTGAAATTGGCTGAAATTGGCATCATGTGTCTTGGCGCGATCGGTTTTATTACTGAGAGTTACACTATTTTACTGTTATTACTGTTTTTGATGGGGACACAATCGGCCTTTTTTGGTCCAGTCAAATACGCTTTATTGCCGCAGCAACTCAAACCGAATGAATTGGTTCCGGGCAATGCGTTAGTGGAAACAGGCACATTTTTAGCGATTTTATTAGGCACATTGGGGGCAGGACTCATTGCCTCGATGCCCTACACTAAATACGTGGCTGCTGGCGCGGTGGTGCTATTTGCGTTGTTAGGCTATTTAGCCAGCCGTAATATTCCTAAAGCCCCTGCTTGCGCACCCGATCTCGTTTTTCGCTGGCAGCCCATTGAGCAAACCAAGCAGACCATTGCGATTGCCAAACAAGACCGTACTATTTTCCAATGCGTAATGGCGATCAGTTGGTTCTGGTTTTTAGGTGCTGCCTACTTAACTCAATTTCCAAATTTCACGCATCACTATTTATATGGCACAGAGAGCGCCGTTTCTTTTTTGCTAGCACTGTTTTCTGTTGGTATTGCCACTGGCTCATTGACCTGTGACAAATTATCGCATCATAGAATAGAGATCGGCATCGTGCCTATCGGCAGTTTTGGCATTACATTATTTGGCTATTTAATGGCAACCTCCGTGCCAGAAAAACTGCCTCAATTTACTGATTTTTATCAATTTATCAGCTACCAATCACTATGGCCGATGTTTCTTTTCCTATTGTTGATTGGCGTCTGCGGTGGCATCTTCATTGTGCCTTTATATGCGCTAATGCAGCAGCGTGCCAAAGTCACTCAACGCGCACAAGTCATTGCCGCTTTAAATATCTACAACTCACTGTTTATGGTGGCGAGCGCACTATTAGGGATTGTCTGTTTGAGCTTTCTTGAGCTTACGATCCCTCAGTTCTTCATTATATTAGCTTTGCTTAATGGCTTTGTTGCACTCTATTTATGCTACCAAGTCCCGGTCTTTTTGGTGCGATTTCTAATGTGGATACTGACGCATACCATGTATCGAGTCAGCCACAAAAATCTTCATCACTTACCTGAAAAGGGCGGAGCTCTGCTGGTGTGCAATCATGTTAGCTATATGGATGCACTGTTGCTGAGCGCGGTTTGCCCTCGCTTAATTCGTTTTGTGATGGAAGAGGATTACGCCAATTTGCCGCCACTTCGTCGCTTTTTGAAACGTGCAGGCGTGATACCTATTTCCGCAACGCGTCGCGGTTCTATCCGCCAAGCCTTTAACGATATAGAACAAGCATTGGCAGAGGGGCATATCGTCTGCATTTTCCCAGAGGGACGGTTAACCGCGGATGGCGAAATCAGCGATTTCATGCGCGGGATGGATATTATTTTAAAACGCAGCTCTGTGCCTGTCATCCCCATGGCATTGAAGGGGTTGTGGGGAAGCTATTTTAGCCGTGCCAAAGGGCGCGCCTGCTGTGGGCTACCGACTCGTTTTTGGTCACATATAGAAATTGAAGCTGGCGAGCCCGTCCCCCCCAAAGAGGCAACAACACAAGTGATGCAACAAAAAGTCGCCGAACTCAGGGGGGATTGGCGTTAGATTGGGATTGAGTGCAAACCAAACACTAGCTTGATCTTATACTGAAGAGTGAACGTACAAATATGTTATTAACGGGCTGTTAGGCTGATGACATACATATGAGTACCCCATCTTTAGTGATTTTTTTCGATGCGCAGTGTCCTTTATGCTGCAATGAAATGCGTTCATTAAAAACCTTCGATCACCATGGTCGGGTTCAGCTTATCGACATAAATGACGGCGATGCTATGCGTAGCTTTCCTTCTATCGACAAAAGCAAGGCGTTATCGATACTGCATGGCTTAGATCAACAAGGCAATCTGCTTTATGGGATGGATGTGACCGTTCTAGCTTGGCGTTTAGTCAACAAACATCGCTGGTTATTCATCACGCGCTTGCCCATCCTAAAATGGATTAGCGACCAAATTTATCTCCTTTTTGCAAAACATCGCATGTCGATATCTCGCTGGTTTAGTCATGCTCAATGCCGTAATGGCGTTTGTAAAAACAGAGAGTGATAACAATGAAATACCTCATTATTGGCGCCTCAAGCATCATCGCCCAAGCTTTTATAAGGGAGCTCAAAGCGCAGACTTTAGCGCCAGAAATCGTTACCGTCTCAAGACAAAAATATCTCGCCCAATCCTCAAGCGAACATTTTCCAACCGACTACAGTATCGAATCAACGGCCTTGATTGCCAAAACATTGGCCGACATCGGGCATAAGTTTGATCAAATTGTGTTTTTTAATGGGCAACTACACAACGGCACCTATACACCGGAAAAGCGTATCTCAAGGTTTGACGAGTCTTACTTTCAATGGCTTTTACAATGTAACGTTTTGAGCCAAGTGCGTTGGTTTCAATATTTACCATCACTTATTGATCGTCAATCTTTTGCAAAAATTACGGTTTTTAGCGCGCGGATAGGTAGCTTAGAGGATAACCACAGTGGCGGCTGGTACAGCTATCGGATGAGTAAAGCGGCGCTAAATATGGCGACGAAAAGTTTTGCGATAGAGCTAGCTCGCACTCATCCCAACACACAAACCATTCTGTTTCATCCGGGAACCACCGACACCCCGCTTTCTAAACCATTTCAGCATAATGTGTCTAGCGATAAGCTCTTTGAACCGGAGTTTGTGGCTAAGCAACTTTATCAACTTCAGCAAAAGGAAATGTTAGATAAGCCCGTCTGTTTTGTGGATTGGCAGCACCAGACCATCAAATGGTGATCGCTCATTGAGTGGTCGATAACGCAGCTGATGTTCGGTGAGCCATGTTTTTAAGGTCTTGCGCGATATTTTAATACCCGTTTCGCTCAAGTGATTTGGTATTAAAAAATAATCGATGGGATATTTAAATTTTTCAAGCCTGCCATTGAGCCACTGCTCTAACGCCTCTTTTTTAGGCATAGTTTGGCATTGCAACAAAGCAACGCTGCGCGCGCCAAACTCATCATCATGAACAGGGATCACCATAGCTAAAGCAATGTCGGGGTGGTGAGATAATACCGCTTCAATCTCTTCACAATGAATGTTTTCGCCTCCAGAGATAAATTGGTTATCAACGCGGCCAATAATGCACAGCTCATCATTCTGCCAGTAGCCAAGATCTTGGCTGTCGAACCATCCTTGTTCATCCATAAGAGGCGTGATTAAGCCTTGTTGGTAATAGCCACTGGATATGGTTTCACCGCCAATAAAAATGCGCTGGCCTTGTAGTTTCACTTGCCGTTTGGGTAGCACATGACCAACACTCTGGCTTGCGTTAACACGTTTTGCTGTGACAGTGGAAGCCGCTTCCGTCATACCATAACCCACCCAAGTTTCAATGCCATGCTTTGCCGCCTGCTGGGCGAGATAGTTTGGGATATGCCCTCCGCCAAGCAGCACATGCGTTAATGCGAGTGGTGTTTTACTGTCTAATAAACGCTTCAGTTGAGTAGCAACCAATGAAGCATGCGTGACATGAATTATATCTTGGGTGAGATCGCCGCTGCCGACTTTTAAGCAAGCACCAGCTACTAGCCAGCGATAAATAATGGCTAACCCAGACACATGATACATCGGTAAACTCAGCAGCCACGTATCATGGCAACGAAATGAAAATACCTCAAGTAAACCACTGGCTGACGACCAATGCTGCTGAAAAGTATGAATAACGGCTTTAGGAACCCCAGTAGAGCCAGAAGTAAAGATGATTGAGGCAAACTGTGTCTCAGCCTTGTTTACCATAGCGCTCGTGGGCTGCGAAACATGTTCATGAGTAACATGTTCATGAGTATAAAGCCGGATGTTAGCGTCAGCGAGCAATGAAGTTAGCTCATTCTCCTTGAGCCTAGCTCCTTCACCTAACCATAACCAATGTGGTTTATTCTCTCCGTATAAGGTACTGAGTTTCTGTTTCAGCAGCATCACAGGTTGTGGCATGGTGATGGCGCAGATCACGCCAAGTTTTAACGACGCAAGGTAGATTAACACTAACTCAAGGCTGTTCTTACCCACTAACGTCAGCACATCTTGGTTCTGCAAACCTTGTTGCTGCATTGCAAAAGCATAAGCGTCAATACGATTCGCTAACTGCTGCCAAGTGTAGGTTTGATTCGCCGTACGCAATGCGATCGCGTGCGGCGAATACAAAGCATGTTGTTGCCACGGCTTTTGGCAAAAGGAAACGCCTACTCGCATTGAGATTGCCAAACCACCGTTTGCTGTGCGAGCGTTTGTATCGGCAATGCGCTGTTGGGCCATGCGCTTTCGAGTTGTGCTTTAAACAAACTAATCGTATCTAGCCCCGGAATTTCATTAGGCAGTTGCCACTGCGCAAAACGAGCTAATTGGCAAAGCCCTAAGCTCGATTCGATGCTAGAGCTAATAACGGCTTGAATGCCTAATGTTTTAGCTTTTTCAATCAGAGCGATACAGCGCTGTACCGAGCCAATCAAGGTCGGTTTAATCACAATGGCTTTCGCTCCCGTCAGATCTTCTAGCTGAAAATCTGCACGGCGAACGGCTTGCTGTAAGGTTTCATCCCACGCAATCGCAATACCCGTATGGATAGCAAAAGCCAAGCTGTCACTGGGAGATGGACACGGCTCTTCCAAAAACGCAATGCGTTGACGCAGCGAAGGAGAAACATATTGAGCAAATTTTTCAGCTTTAGCGGGTGTCCAAGCTTGGTTAGCATCAAGACGCAATTGCAAATCAGGCATGGATTCTAAAAACAGATTTACGATCATCCCATCGCGAATCGCTTCGTACAGCCCAACTTTAATCTTCGCAACTCTATGATCGCCCGGTAGCGCGTTCAGAAGCGGGATCAGTTCATCAGGGTCTCCCGAGCACAAAGGTGCTGCGTGATAGTGTCCGGCTTGAGGCAACCCACCATCCAGCTCTAACTCCGCCATCGACAAACCAAAGGCAACAGAAGGAAAAAGATCATCATAGGCAATAAGCTCGCCACTAACCCAAAGCTGAAGCTGCGCTATTAACTGCTGCTGTGCTTGCTCAAGTGACTCTAAACTGAAACCGGGTAATGGGGCAACTTCACCCAACGCTGAACCGTGATCATCTTGTAATTCAATAATCAGACCTTCACGTTCTACCAGCTTCTGATTGCGGAGAATAACGCCGCTATCCATCGGTAAACAGTAGCGATACAGTGTTGCTCTGCGCATAATTTCAACCTTTTGTTCGATATTCGACTTTGTTCATTGAGACCACTAGCCCAAATCATCACGGAAAATGGATGATTTGAGCCGATTTTACGCTTAAGGATTACGAGGGAATTTATTGAAATCAGGGCGGCGTTTTTCATTGAAGGCATTGCGCCCTTCTTGCCCTTCTTCTGTCATATAGAACATCATGGTTGCGTTACCCGCCAGTTCTTGCAAACCTGCTTGGCCGTCACAATCTGCGTTGAGCGCTGCTTTCAAACAGCGCAGCGCCATAGGGCTATGCTGCAATACTTCACGACACCAACGAACCGTCTCTTTTTCTAAATCAGCTACTGGCACAACCGTGTTGACCAGCCCCATGTCCAACGCTTCTTGAGCATCATAAAAACGGCAAAGGAACCAAATTTCACGCGCTTTTTTCTGCCCAACGATACGGGCCATGTAAGACGCACCCCATCCACCATCGAATGAACCCACTTTGGGCCCTGTTTGACCAAACTGGGCATTTTCTGCCGCTATAGTTAAATCGCACATCATATGCAGCACATGGCCACCACCGACAGCCCAACCAGCAACCGCCGCAATTACAGGTTTCGGACAGGTACGAATTTGGCGTTGGAAATCGAGCACATTGAGATGATGCGTACCGGACTCATCACGATAGCCGCCGTAGTCGCCACGAATTTTTTGATCGCCACCAGAGCAAAATGCCGCTTCACCAAGGCCAGTTAGAATGATCACGCCAACTTGCTCATCATAACGCGCATCGGCCAGCGCACTGATCATCTCTTTAACCGTTTGTGGGCGAAAGGCATTACGCACCTGAGGGCGGGCAATCGTAATTTTGGCAATGCCATCTTGCGATTTGTGATAGTGAATATCTTCATATTCGGCGCTGCAGTCACTCCAGATGACTGGTGCATACAATTCTTGTTCAGTAATACCGACTGTTTTAGCCATGGTGCTTTCCATTGTTCTATTAATTATTGTTTTTGAACCAACGCGTTAGCATTGGCTGATAAATTCTTGAATAAGATGAGCAAATACTTCGGGCTGCTCATGATGGACATTATGCCCTGCAGCCCGCACTTGGCGATATTCGAAACCGCTTTGCTGTGCCAGGTGAACAAACTTGCTGTCCTTCTCCCCACAAATATAGACCATTGGCAATGCGACTTGCTCAAGTTGTGCGAGCAGATAAGGCTGTTTTGCCAATGAAGTCGAAAGTAGCATGTGAGCCACTGCAGCCCCAAGATTAGCACTGCGTTGAGTGACTAAAGTTTGTCTTTGCTCATGATTTAATGAAGAAAAAACGGGTTGATGATACCAATCGACCAAAACTCGCTCAATCTGCTCAGTTTGGAAACGATGTGCCCAATGGTGATCATTTTCCAATCGTTGTTCACGTTCAAAAAAACTCTGCAAGCCGAAGTTGCCACCCTCAACGATCAAACCTTGAATATTCAACGCCGAAAAACGCTGCATCGCCACGCCATACATTGCCAGCCTTCCACCAAGTGAATAGCCCACCAATACGATAGGTGTTTTTTCGCCAAGCTGCTTAAGCACGGTTGCAGAAATGTGAGCGCAGCACTCATCAAAGTCATCACATAAGAGAGACTGACTACCGCCATGACCGGGAAGATCAATCCATAATTGCGAGTATGGCGAAAGGAAAAGCGCCGTTTTCGACCAATCTCGCCCACTGCCTAGTAAACCATGTAGAAAAACCAACACTGGCTCGACCGACGTCGAACCTGTGTTGGTGCTGCAATAAAAACGACTACAAAGCATAGACTTGCTGGGTAAATTGTGTGATTTGCTCACCGGCTTGCCCAGACGGCGTGGTCACTTCAACCAATAAGGTGCCAGTACCCTGCTGTAAATGTTCACGGACCAAGCTTTGATAAGCAGATAAGGTTTGCGGACACGCATAACCTAAACGAAACTGCCGTGCGGCGTGTTCAAATTGGTAGCCATGGGGCATTTGGTACAAGGCGGTTTTGTGCGTTTTGGGAACGGGTAATAGATCAAAAATAGCGCCACCATCATTATTCACCACCACCAGCACCAGAGGCGTGCTGACTTGGCTAAGCAGAGCTAGAGAATTCAGATCATACAGCAATGACGTGTCACCAATAAATACCAACATTGGATTATGATTGGCTCGCTGTACTCCTGCGGCAGTTGCCACTAAGCCATCAATACCCGAAGCGCCTCGATTGGAGTAAACCGAACGTCCCTCAATTTGAGCAAACATATCGGCTAAACGGACGAACAAACTGTTGCCGATAAATAGGTCGGCCCCTTCGCTACGCTCGGCCATATCGAGCGCTAAACCAATCTCTGTAATAGAAGAGTCACCGTTCAAATGCAATTTAGCCAGTTGGGCAATCTCTTGCGCGACCGTTTTTATCCGATCCGACCAACCCGCTTGCGCCGCACCTAAAGCCGTTAATTTACCAATATGCCGATCGACCCAGCACGCAATATCAGTGACAAACTGCTGTTGCATCAGATGGCTTTGATTATTACGTGCCATTTGGGGTGAAACGTAAATATACTGCACGTTACCCATGTGAGCATGGCTAGCTAGCCATTGAGTAAGTCGTTTTGAGACCAGCCGTGAACCGAATTGGATCACCACCTCACTTTCACTAAGCAGCTCACGTGCTCGCGCATTTTGCAACCATAAATCAAAATACGCCCATTCGCTGCTCACGCCTGATTGTGGATCACATAAGACTGGCCAGCCAAGTTTGTTGGCAAAGTGCTTGGCCTTCTTCGCTTCAGCTAACGTCAACGAACCAAGAATCACCAGCCCTTTTTTACTCAGCCATGCACCATCATCTAACGTTTTGGTTTCGGTTTGGTACTGGCGAGAGCTGAATGCTTGCTCACGCTGACGCCACGCTTCAATCACAGCCAAATAGTCCGCGTAGAGATCTACATCATGTTCGGCATAAAGTGGTTCGGGAAAGGGACAGTTAATATGTATTGCACCACCCATATAATCTTGGTTAGCCATAGCCTCATCCACTGTGGTTAACAACCAAGTCAATGGGATAGTCGTCGATGGACTGGGTAGATTCACCGCCTGCGTGACATGTGATGAGTAAATACCTACTTGATTGATTGCTTGATTCGCACCGCATCCTACAAGCTCAACGGGCCGGTCAGCCGTGAGTATAACGAGTTTTTCACCCGTGAGGTGTGACTCAGCAATCGCTGGCAGTAAATTAGCCGCCGCCGTGCCAGAAGTGACAATCACCGCAACTGGTTTTTGGCTCGCCTTAGCAAGACCTAAAGCAAAAAAGCCCAGCCCACGCTCATCAAAGTGAGTATGGATTGAAAGCTTGTGATTGGCGGCCGCCTCTAAGGTCAAAGGTGTCGAGCGTGAACCCGGAGCAATACAGATCTCTTGAACCCCAAGTCGAGTAAGCTCCTCAAGTAGCGTTTGGCTCCAAATTCGGTTCAGCACTGCTTGGTCATGCTTCATGACGCCACTCCTAGAGGAAAATGGTCGCTGATCAAACTCAGTAAGGTTGCCATTTTTTTGTCTAACTCTTGCCATTCATGCTCAGCAACTGAACCTGGAACAATGCCCGCTCCGGCAAACAGTTGGACCTGATTGTCCACCAGCAAAGCGCTGCGAATCGCCACACAAAACTCCGCTTGTTGATGGCTAAAATAACCGACTGAGCCGGCATACCAACCACGTGCAAAAGGCTCATTAGCCTGAATAAAATCCATCGCCGCTTTACGCGGCAGGCCAGCCACGGCTGCGGTCGGTTGTAACGCGTTCAGCAGTTGTACACCATTCACACCCTTTTTCAGCTGCGCATGGATACCCCGTTTTAAATGTTGCACTTTGCGCAAACGCACTAAACGGACGTCCTGTTCAACATCAACCCTTTCAGAATGAGGCGTTAACCGTTCAATAATGTCATCCACTACATATTGATTTTCATTAAGATTTTTACTGTCTTGAGTAAGCCAATGAGATAACTCCATGTCTTGGCTCGCATTTTCTCCCCTACCTATAGTTCCCGCCAGCGCTTCGGTATACAAAGTCTGCCCTTGACGAGCGTACAAACGCTCAGGTGTCGACCCCATAAAGCTGTGTTTTTGATCAAATGCTAATAAAAAATGAAAACTGTGATGATTGTGCGCCGCACTTGCCTTAAGCAACTGCGCCGCGCTTAACGGCTTATCTAAACTGAGTGTCGTTTGCCGCGCGAGCACCACTTTCTTAAACGCTTGATGATCAATTCCCTCAAGCACTTGATTGACCAACTGCTGCCACTTCACCTCATTAGGTTGATGGGTGACCTGTTTTATATGTGACGTCATACCACGTAACGGACTAACTTCAAGTTGCAGTTTATGCAGTGCGACCAAGGTTCGTTGGCGTTCAGCGGTAATATTCGCCGCCAATGACCACTGACCATCACAGCAAATCAGCTCAATTTGCGGTAAAAAGAAAAATGAGGATAGACAACGGCGATTTTTGTCCGTATGCCCATCAAAAGAACGTCCACCCCAAACTCGCTGTTCCTGACCAAGAATAGCGTAGGCAGGTTCAGCCTCAGAAAAAGTATACAGTTGACCTAATGCCACTACTTCTTCGCGCGTATCACGTGACTGCCAATAAAATTTAGGGAAAATGGGTTGCGCTTCAAGCCAATCAATTGGCGCGAAAGGGGGAGCTTCTTGCAGTATTTGTACAAAACGAACGTCATCATCCTTCGCGTCGTTTATTTGCTCGATTAACCGAGCAATAGCTTGATGAAAATGCGACAAATCGACCTCGAAAACATTGAGACACGGGCTCTACTGACGGCTACTCTATTTAGAGAGGGAAACGAAATCAAGGTTACGAGTTATCTTTTGCAGATTCCTGTGATAACGGGCATCCTCATCTGTATCCTAAAAGCGGACAGTGGCAGATTTTTATTCTATCAAACATCAATTTAGTGTAGTTTAATAAAGAAATTATTTATTTTTCAGGAATTATACAATGCAAAATATCGGGATGTCGTCAAAACTCGACAATGTCTGCTATGACATTAGGGGTCCTGTACTCAAACATGCTAAACGCATGGAGGAAGAGGGGCATAAAATACTGAAGTTAAACATTGGTAACCCCGCCCCATTTGGCTTTGACGCCCCAGATGAAATCCTAGTTGATGTGATCCGTAATCTGCCTACTTCACAAGGCTATTGCGACTCAAAGGGGATCTATTCCGCGCGCAAAGCCGTGGTGCAGCACTACCAGAAAAAAGGGCTGCGTAGCCTAGATGTAGAAGATGTTTACATCGGTAATGGTGCTTCAGAGCTTATCGTGATGGCGATGCAAGCGCTGCTTAATAATGGCGATGAAATGCTTGTCCCTGCTCCTGATTATCCATTATGGACCGCTTCGGTCGCCCTCTCCGGTGGCACTGCTGTGCATTACTTGTGTGATGAAGAAGCCGATTGGTATCCTGATCTCAACGACATCAACAGTAAAATCACGCCCAAAACACGCGGTATTGTGTTGATCAACCCCAACAACCCAACAGGTGCTGTCTATAGCCGTGATTTCCTGCTGGAAATTGTTGAGATTGCCCGCAAGCATAAATTGATCATTTTCGCCGACGAAATCTACGACAAAATCTTATACGATGGTGCAACCCATACGCCTATTTCAACACTGGCTGATGACGTTTTAATGGTCACTTTTAACGGCCTGTCAAAAGCGTACCGTGTGTGCGGGTTCCGTGGTGGTTGGATGTTCCTTACCGGGCCAAAACACATCGCCAAAGGTTATGTGGCTGGTTTGGAAATGCTTGCCTCAATGCGTTTGTGTGCCAACGTGCCCATGCAGCATGCGATTCAAACCGCATTAGGTGGCTATCAAAGTATCAATGAGCTGATTTTGCCCGGCGGCCGACTGCTCGAACAGCGCGACCGCGCGTGGGAATTGATCAACCAGATCCCCGGCGTCTCATGTGTCAAACCTAAAGGAGCCATGTACCTGTTCCCGAAAATCGACACGAAAATGTACAGCATTAAAGATGACCAAAAAATGGTGCTCGACTTCTTAAAACAAGAGAAAGTGCTATTGGTTCAAGGAACGGGCTTTAACTGGCCAAAACCGGACCACTTTCGCATTGTCACCTTACCGCATATTGAAGATTTGGAAATTGCCATTGGCCGCTTCGAACGTTTCTTATCGACCTACAGTCAGTAGCATTCTGACGTAAACTTCCATATGCTAAACGGGCGCACTTTTCGATACTAAAAGTGCGCCCGTTTTCTTTTAATCGCCAATTTTTTCTCTTGGCCCCCGACACAGCAAGGATGTTTATTGCAATGAAAGAGAGTCACTTTTTTGCTCACTTAGCCCGAATGAGGTTAATTCAACGCTGGCCTTTAATGCGATCGATCTCCAGTGAAAATATCTCTGAACACAGCCTACAAGTGGCATTTGTCGCTCACGCTTTAGCCGTGATCAAAAACAAAAAATTTGGCGGCAAGGTCAACCCTGAACGGATTGCGATTTTAGGTATGTACCACGATACCAGTGAAGTGTTGACGGGCGATCTTCCGACACCAGTTAAATACTACAACCCCGATATTGCGAAAGAATACAAAAAGATAGAAGCCGCCGCCGAACAAAAACTGCTCTCGATGTTGCCTAAAGAGCTGCGTGAGGATTTTGCTCCATATCTCGTTTCAGACGCCGCGCACCCTGAAGATGTGGCGATAGTCAAACAGGCAGATTCACTCTGCGCCTATCTCAAATGCTTAGAAGAACTCAGCGCGGGCAACCATGAATATGCGCTGGCCAAAAAACGTTTAGACGTCACCTTACGAGATCGCCATACACTTGAGATGGAGTATTTTCTCAATACCTTTGCCCCTAGTTTCGAATTAACGCTGGACGAAATCAGCTAACTCACGCTAAGTTACTTGTTAAGTGTTTGAAAAACATAAATGTACTGCAGGAGATGGCATGGATATATCCATTGACCCCAAATGGCTTGAACGCCAAGATGATGAGCATAAAATCCGCCGCGATGATCACCGCAGCCCTTTCCAACGCGATCGGGCACGTATTCTTCACTCGGCAGCATTTCGTCGCTTACAAGCTAAAACTCAAGTACATGGCACTAGCTTGAATGATTTCCATCGTACTCGCCTCACTCACTCCTTAGAAGCCGCGCAACTCGGCACTGGTATAGTGGCGCAAATTAAACTCAAGCAACCAGAGTTTCGTGATTTGCTGCCTTCGGATAGTTTGATCGATTCCTTATGCCTAGCGCATGATATCGGTCACCCTCCTTATGGTCATGGCGGCGAAGTGGCGCTCAATTATATGATGCGCGATCACGGCGGCTTTGAAGGCAACGCACAAACCTTTCGAATTGTGACCAGCTTAGAGCCTTACACCGAACACCATGGTATGAACCTGTCACGCCGCACTGTGCTGGGATTATTAAAATACCCTGCGCTGCTGAGCCAAACTCGCGCCGTACAGCAACCCAATGCAGTCGCTCACCAGCGTCAGTTGAAAGCTAAAGAGTGGTCGCCTGCTAAGGGAATATACGATTGCGATCACGCGATTTTTTCTTGGGTAACGGAGCCGCTCTCTGCGCAAGATAAAGCCCTACTCAGTCAAATGCGTGGTCAGCCCGCAACGCCTTATCAACATCACAAGACTCGCTTTAAATCACTCGATTGCTCAATCATGGAGCTGGCCGATGACATTGCCTACGGCGTGCACGATTTAGAAGATGCCATCGTGCTTGGCATGGTGACTCGCCAACAGTGGCAAGAGGCCGCAGCCTCGAAACTGGCCGAATGCGGCGATGCGTGGTTTGAAGAACACATCGCTTCCATCAGTGAAATGCTGTTTGCAGGCAAACATTACCGTCGTAAAGATGCGATTGGCGGGATTGTTAATGCGCTACTGACTAGCATTCATATTCAAGCCGTTGATGCGCATTTCGAGAATGAACTACTCGCCTTCAACGCCTATTTAGAACCCAATATGGCCGCCGCACTGGAAGTACTGAAATCATTTGTGAGCCAATATGTGATTCAAATTCCGCAAGTGCAGCGTTTTGAATACAAAGGCCAACAAATCATCATGGATCTATTTGAAGCGCTAAGCGCCGATCCTGAACGCTTACTGCCAGAAACAACGCGCGGTAAGTGGCAAGCCCAAACCAATGAAAACGATGGTATGCGCGTTATCTGTGACTATATTTCGGCTATGACCGATGGCTATGCGCAAAGGCTCCATCAACAACTCTTCTCAGCTCATAATCACTATTAATGGCTGGTTGAGTGGTAGCTTCTGCCATCATTACTCACTGATATAGCGGTTACTCGCTGATATAGTTTTGCTTAAAAACCCCAGCTGGCATTTGGCTAATTTGAAAGGCAACCATCGCATCAAAAGCATCAAGGAGCGGTTGAAAATTTTGCCGAGGCTCAAGCAATGACAAGATATGAAAACCAGCTTCAACAGTTGATAAGCTGTTTTCACTCGGTGCCTTGCGAATGCGATAATTGCCTTTGAGATCGGTCGGCAAGTGCAAACACGGTAGCGAATGTAAATTGCTCGAGAGTTGCCACATTTTATACGCTTTCTTCCAAGTACCATCGAGTAAAATAACTCGTACTTTTCTGGTATCAGCATTGATATTCATAGCCGACACGGGCTGCGCAGTCTCATGCGGGTAAAGTACATAGTTGAGCACATCCGGCTCAGCTAAGCACTCATTCAGCTGAGTGTGCCGGCTAAAATCTTCGGCAACAAAGCGCCTGCAATTCGCTAAAGATAAATCGAGAATTCGGGCTGTGCCCATTGGGCGATGTTCTTCTGTCGGATGTTGAAGAATGATAAGCTCGACCGACGAGGAAAGCGGTACGATCAAAGAACAGATGCAGGCTTTTCGCGCTTTACCACATTGAGAACAGTATCGAGACATAACGTGAATTACTTTCGCCTTTGCTTACTAAACATAAACCATCAAAAAAATCGTTATTTTGCACTACTTGCTATCAGCTTGGTCTGCTTGGGATTGCAATGGCCGCCGCTGGCCGCACTTAGTGCGTGGAATCGGCCTGCCATTGAAGCGGGCCAATGGTGGCGGATCCTAACAGGAAATTTCACACACACCAACTTTACACACCTTGGTATGAACCTCGCAGGGCTGTGGATTATCCATTTTGTGTTTCAGCCGAGCAGTAAAAAATGGTTAATCAGCCTTCTGGCAACCAGCCTGATGGTAGGCGTCAGCCTTTTTTTGAGCCGTATTCAAGTCTATGTCGGCCTTTCAGGCGCGCTCCATGGAATGTTTGCCTATTTGGCGCTGCAAGAAGCACTGCAAGGGCGTCGCAGCAGTTGGCTGTTGGTGGTTGGTGTTATTGTCAAAGTTGTCTGGGAGCAAATTTTCGGCGCTTCAAGTAACACCAGTGAGCTTATTAATGCACGCGTGGCTATCGAAGCGCATTTAGCAGGCATGTTGGCCGGGTTGATACTCGCCATCGGTGAATGGCTGAGATCAAAAAAAACGGAGAAGTAACGCACTTCTCCGCTTAATACTCTCCGAAAAATAATCTGCCTGCTTCGAGAAAGACGCGCCTAACCTAAACGATTGGCCGTTGACCGCGACTGATCAATTTCAGAAGCACGCTATCAGCCGCTTCGCCCGCAACACCAGCCAATTTATCAGTCAGTTTTTTCTTCTGCACATAATGGATTGCCAGTACCGTTTTATCTTTACACGCAGCAACCACTAAGTCGTCAGAAGTTTTGATCTCATCGACTAAACCGAGCTCTTGAGCTTGAGTCCCAAACCAGTGTTCACCAGTGGCCACTTTCTCAAGGTCAAGCGCTGGGCGATGCTCGCGGATAAAATCTTTAAACAGTTCGTGGGTCTCTTCGAGTTCTTGCTTGAACTTATCGCGCGCTTTATCACTGTTTTCACCAAACATAGTCAGCGTGCGTTTGTATTCACCTGCGGTCAATTGTTCAAATTCAATGTCATGTTTTTTAAGCAGTTTATTGAAATTAGGCAACTGTGCAATAACGCCAATGGATCCAACAATCGCAAAAGGAGCGGCCACAATTTTATCAGCAATACACGCCATCATATAACCACCGCTGGCGGCCACTTTATCAACTGCGATGGTTAGGGGTAACCCAGCTGCTTTAATGCGATCGAGCTGCGAAGAAGCCAAACCATAACCATGCACCATGCCACCGCCAGTCTCTAAACGCAGCAACACTTCATCACCTTGACGAGCAACGGCGAGAATGGCGGTCACTTCCTCGCGTAACGAACTCACTTCTTTGGCATCAATACTGCCGTTGAAATCCAAGACAAAGAGATGCGGTTCACGTTTGGTATCTAGCGCTCCCTCTTTGGCCGCTTTTTTGATCGCTTTGTCACGTGCTTTGTTTTTCTCTTTTTCGCTTTTCTTTTCTGCTTTATCGCGAGCCTTCAAGAAAGCATCATCGTGCAGATGGTGTTCCATCTGCTCGACCATTTCTTTATGACGCTCGGTTAAATTCACTACTTCCAGCTCGCCTTTCTGCGCGCTGTTTTTTCCGCCCACCGATTTCACAATGACCAATAGCACAACAAGAGCGACGACGATTGTCGCAATCTTGGCCAAAAATAGGCCGTAGTCCAATAAAAATTCCAACGTCCTAATCCTCATAGGTTTTGATTTGGTGTATTGTAACCACCTTGTCACGAAGACTTAAAGCAAATCATAACAATAAGGAAGCACAAGGTGGATTATTCAGTTTCTGCAGATGCCCTCAAAGATAGAGTCATTTTAGTTACAGGTGCTGGCGACGGTATCGGTAAACAAGCCGCCATCAGCTATGCAGCCCACGGCGCAACCGTCATTTTGCTCGGCCGCACGGTGAAAAAGTTAGAACAAACTTATGATGAGATAGAAAACGCTGGCTACGCAACACCTGCGATTGTTCCGCTGGACATGAAAGGAGCCACCAAGCAACATTATCTCGATATGATCGATACCATTGCAGAGCAGTTTGGTCGCTTAGATGGCGTGCTACATAACGCGGGGCTTTTGGGTGTGATCAGCCCGTTTGATCAGATCGGTGAAGATTCTTATGACGATGTCATGCAGGTCAACGTCAAAGCGCAATTCTTACTCAGCCAAGCGGCGCTGCCATTGCTGCACAAATCTCCAGATGCGCGAATTGTATTTACGTCTTCAACCGTAGGCCATGATGGTCGTGCTTTTTGGGGCACTTATGCTATGTCAAAATTCGCCACAGAAGGGATGATGCAAGTGCTAGCTGATGAGCTAAGCAACACATCAATTCGAGTGAATGCAATTAATCCCGGTGGCACGCGTACTGGCATGCGCGCTAAAGCTTATCCCGCTGAAGATGTGGAGTTGTTGAAAACGCCTAAAGATATCATGCCGCTTTATCTCTATTTAATGGCGCCGGAAGGCCAAGCTGTGAATGGTCAATGTATCGATGCACAACCGAAAAAGTAATGGCTTAGCTTTTTCTTAATCTTTCAATGCCTTGCCTCATCAGCAAGGCATTGTCGTTTGAGGTGAACGTTACTATTTCATGTCAGCACATTACATTAGAGACGACTTTATTGTAATGATGGCTAAAAATCTTACGAAAGCACATCACGTAATCGGTCTTGTGCCACTTGTACTAATAAATCGGGTTGGAATTTAGAGATAAAACGATCACAACCCACTTTTTGTACCATGGCTTCATTAAAGCTGCCACTGAGTGACGTGTTTAACGTAATAAATAGTGATTTCATTCTCGGATCATTACGGATCTCGGAAGTCAGTTTATAGCCGTCCATTTCTGGCATTTCAGCATCGGTGATCATCAATAAAAGCTCACTCGTTACATCTCTTCCTTCATCGCTCCACGACTTCAGAAGATTCAATGCTTCTAAGCCATCTCTGCATTCGACAATTTCCAAACCAAGCTGTGAGAGCGTCCCTTTTATTTGGTTACGAGCCGTTGAAGAATCATCCACAATCAGAATTTTTCGCCCGACCATCTCCGCAACCAAATCATGGTCAAGAACGCCTTCTGAGATAGAAACGTCATAATCAATAATCTCAGCTAACACTTTTTCAACATCAATGATTTCAACAATATGGCTACTGTTGACCTCTTTAACATGGGTGATAGCGGTAAGGTAATTAGACCGGCCAGCTAAACGCGGTGGTGGCTGAATTTCAGTCCATGCGGTATTGATAATATTGCGAACTTGCCCAACCAAAAAACCTTGAATGGTTCGATTGTACTCTGTGATGATGAGGTTCTGTTCCTGGCTATCCAAGCGAGATGGAGGAAAACCGATCGCACTGCGCAAATCAATGACAGGAACTGGCACTCCCCTCAATGAGGCTACACCCGTAATATTATGATGAGAACCGGGCAATTTCGTTAACTGAGGAACTTTGATCACTTCCCTCACCTTAAATACATTGATCGCAAAAATTTGCCGGCTATTTAAGCTGAATAAAAGCAACTCTAGTCGATTCTCTCCGACAAGATTGGTGCGCTGGTCAACCGTATTTAAAACACCTGACATACGAAATCCCGAAAATTATAGTGAACTCACATAACAGTATAGCCATATGGGTTAATTGTAAAAAATATAAATGATCTAACCGCGAAAAAATTAACCTTCGACAACTTTCATCAGCAAAAGTCCATCATAGAGAGCTTGTTTAATCAAAGCCGCACCGGGCATGGTTGCCTGTTTATAAAAACGTGATTCCACTAATTCGAGATCTTGATGATAGACAGGTAAGCTCTGCTCTTCGATGCATTTTTGCAATGCAGGGTATAACACGTTCTTAGCTTGGTTAATAACACCACCGATAAGAATTTTTTCTGGGTTAAACAGGTTGATCACAATTGCGATTGCGGCCCCTAAATAACGCCCTAGTTTCTCTATCACATCCACCGCTAATGGGTCACCCTCTGCTGCGGCCTCACAGATATCTTCAATAGTGATTTCACTGTGCTCAGTCAATGATGAAACCTCACCGTTTGCAATACGCAGCGCCACTTCTTCACGAATTGCTTGCGAACTGGCGACTGTCTCCAAACAGCCAATATTGCCACAATGGCAACGTTTACCGTGCGGATCAATTTGGATATGACCTAACTCACCGATATTCCCGTGCCGACCTTGCAGCACCCTGCCATCAAGGATAATGCCGGCCCCTAAACCGTGGTGAATAGAGATAAGAACTGAATTTTCATTGCCTTGCGAATGGCCAAACAACTTTTCAGCCAGTGCCCAAGCTCGGGTATCATTCGCCACAAATACAGGTAGGCCCGTCGCCTTATAAATTTCAGGACCAAGAGCCAGATTTTCCACATTGTAATGAGGCATCTGCAGCACAATCCCTTGCTCTGAATTCACTAAACCGGGCAAGGTAATTGCGATACTAGTCACTCGATCCAATTGCGACGAGTAGGTTTGAAAAAACTCTTCAATTTCGTAAAGCAACCTAGCGAGCACGTCATCTTGGTCTAGCTCATGGATCTCAATTTTGGTGTCGATCAACACTTCACCACCCAACTCATGCAGGGCAATAATTAGGTAACCACGCCCTAAACGCATGGATAAAAATTGCCATCCCTCATTATTGGTTTGTAAACCAACGGCTGGGCGGCCACGGCTGATCGCTTCTTGTACTGTCGTTTCATGGATTAAATGAGCTTCAATTAACTCACGAGTAATTTTGGTAATACTTGCCGGAGCAAGCTCACTCTCCTTCGATAAATCGATGCGAGAAATGGGACCTTTTTGGTCAATGAGTTTATATACACGACCAGCATTGACCTGTTTGATATGATCAATATGGCCTGGTTGCGCCATATACATTGGGAGCTCCAGAAATCAATAACATGCCAATTTTTTTACTTTGCGAAGTAATTGTGAAGCGCTTTAGTATATTGCCGTGACAAGCATCACGGATATACCTAGATCTTCGTGTATTTAGCCAATAAACTGCCATTTGTTTACATTCAAAAAATATGAAACTCCTCTTTTTTTGTGACAAAAATCATCTGACACCTGTCGATAAATTTCACTCTTATCCCCTTTCTTTCGCCAGATCTTGCATATACTCAATCTAGATTCCCGCCCCATCAGGAGAACACAATGACCGCTGTGTTAAGAAGAACAAAAATCGTGACTACTTTAGGCCCATCAACAGACAAAGGCGAGATATTAGAGGCGATTATCAAAGCTGGCGCAAATGTTGTGCGCATGAATTTTTCACATGGTAGCTCCGAGGACCATAAACTGCGAGCACAACGAGTAAGAGCTATCGCGGCTAAGTTGGGTCGCCATGTCGCTTTACTTGGTGATTTACAAGGACCAAAAATTAGAGTCTCCACATTTAAAGAAGGAAAAGTCTACTTAAATGAAGGTGACCGATTTGTTCTTGATGCAGAGCTCCCCCCAGGGCAAGGTGACCAAGACTCGGTTGGCATTGACTACAAAAAACTACCACAAGATGTGCAACAGGATGACTTGCTGCTATTGGACGACGGACGAGTACAACTACTCGTCACAGCAGTCGATGGTGCTAAAATACACACCATAGTCACCGTCGGTGGTCCACTTTCAAATAACAAAGGCATCAATAAAAAGGGTGGCGGTTTATCGGCGGAAGCGCTGACCGAAAAAGACAAACGAGACATACTACTCGCCGCCGAAATACAGGTTGAATATCTGGCCATTTCATTTCCTCGCAATGGCGAAGATATGAAATACGCGCGCCGCCTCGCTCGTGATGCAGGCCTTGAGGCCAAGCTCGTGGCGAAAGTGGAACGGGCAGAAACCGTGGCCAGTGATCACAATATTGATGACATCATTATGGCCTCCGATGTGATCATGGTCGCTCGTGGTGACTTGGGGGTAGAAATTGGTGATCCTGAGCTGGTTGGTGTGCAGAAAAAGCTGATCCGCCGCGCTAAGGCACTCAATAGAGTAGTGATCACAGCAACACAAATGATGGAGTCAATGATAGAGAACCCAATGCCAACCCGCGCGGAGGTAATGGATGTTGCCAATGCGGTGCTTGACGGAACCGATGCGGTGATGCTTTCAGGTGAAACTGCTGCTGGTAAATACCCAGTAGAAACGGTTCGTTCGATGGCCGAAGTGTGTGTCGGCGCGGAAAAAATGATCGAAGCTAGCCAACAAAATTACCGAATCGATACTTCGTTTGTGACTGCTGAAGAGACCATCGCGATGTCCACTATCTATGCGGCCAATCACATGGAAGGAATCAAAGCCATGGTGACTCTGACCGAATCAGGAAGAACAGCGCTTATGACCTCACGCTTAAATTCTGTACTGCCTATCTTTGCTATGTCACCCAATGAACGAAGTTTAAACCGCTGCGCTCTATACCGGGGAGTCACACCCGTCTATTTTGATACCAAAGCAGACACTGGTTTTGATGTGGCCGTTGCAGCTCTCAATACGCTTAAGGAGAAAAAACTGTTAGAGTTCGGTGACTTAGTGATCATCACTCAAGGTGACATTATGGATGTCGAAGGGTCAACCAACTGCATGCGTATCCTGCCGGTCCTTGAATAACCCGTGCTCCCCGTTAATTTAATTGTCGCGGGGAAAATAATCCGATGATGCAATACGGGACTGATATGCCGACTGCGCTTGGTTAAATTGGTCGATAAAGCGATAACCCGCCGTCAGTCCCAGCTCATAATCATAAAGCAGATCGTCTTGACTGCTTAAAAGAGATCTTGACCTCAGTGGTTCGCTGGGCACAATCTGTAGGATGTAAACATCATCCGGCGGCGCACGCAAAAATTCTTGAGTAAGAGAATAAGTTTGGTAATGCACCATTAACATATCCGCTAACCCCGAATCAAACTTGTCACCAATTAAATGACTCAAGCGATAAATATCATCAGCGCCAAATAACCAGCGTCCACCATTGAGTAGCTCCAAATTCATTTGCTCACGTTTTTGTAGCTTAGAACGTTCTATTTGTTGATGGAGAAGACCACTCCACTCTTGCTTCCAGTAAGACAATTTTTGTCGCCACTGACCTTGAATATTTTGCAAAGGTTCATGTAACCAATGAGCCTCGTTGTAAGGCTTAGCAGAAGGCAACGGCTTCATCGGTAACCCACTCTCTACCGCGTCGACATCAGGGCATTCAGTGCGGATTACCGCGACAAAACGGGCACCTCTACGCCATGCCTCCTGAACTGGAATTGATGCCGATACTCCACCATCAATATATAGGTCATCACCCAGCTTGACTTCATGCGGATATAAGCGGGGAATCGCACAGGTGGCAATCAACACCTCTCGCCAGTTACTTTCTAATATCGGGAAATAATGGTCGTGGAGTGAGTGTGCTGAGGTAACAGCAGCATAAGCTTTTCTTTTCGCAAGGACTTGGGCTCCCATATCGACATCCAACCGATAAGGAAACTCCGATATGCGATCTAAAGCCCAATCCAAGTTCATGAACTGCTTACGCCGAACGTAGCTAAATAGATTAAAAAAATTAGCATCCGTGGTGAGTTCTAAAATAAAAGCCTTGCCTAACCCATGCTGACGGCATAGGTAAGCGCACAAATTCAATGCACCTGCAGAGGTGCCATAGAATTCATCAAAGGGGTCAAAATTGGAAAGAAGCAACGCATCTAACACACCTGCGGTAAAAATACCTCTTTGGCCACCACCTTGGGCAACCAATGCATTTTTTCCTCCAATGTACTTCGAGAGCCGATCTAAATCCGCTCTCGTCTCTTTATCAGAGATAGTTCCACTAGTGTTCATCAGCAGAACCCTCGTTGATTAATGGCTGATAGCGATCAAACCAAAACCGACGAGAATAGTAAAGACCGTTGCAGTAATCACTAATGCATATTTTAGATCAAGTTCCATAGCCACCTCCTATCAGATAACAAAGTAATAACATCAGTGTGAAGTATCTTCAAGAATCGTTGGTTTTTCGTGCACAATTATGGAGTTACCATCACAATAACCTAATCGTTAAAAAGTGGCTTAGGTTAATAATTATGCATCAACGTAATAAAATCATTCTTATCATAGGAACTTTATCCGCTCCTTATACACAAGCACAAGTCACCGTTTCTCCCTTTTTTGGATATACCCTTGGGGGAGAAGTAGAGGATCAAGCTGGCAATGACTATGATTTAAAAGCTTCCTCTGGTTATGGCCTCGCTATAGAAACTGATTACGAAAAAGGCCGAATTGGTCTGTTTTATGCCACTCAAAACACCTCTGTTGAAACCATTAACGCGGATGCCAACATCCATTATCTCCACTTTCAAAGCAGCATTTATTATCCGACAAGCCAACAATTGACCGCTTATATAGGCCTAGGTATCGGTGGTTCTTATACGTATGTTGACTGGGCTAAAGATAAATATGGTTTTTCTTCAAGCTTGTTTGGGGGTTTTGAGTATGCCTTTACCGATAACATTGCGCTGAATAGCCAAGTGCGTTGGTTAGGTACCTCTGTTGACAACGAAACTTCAGCAACCTGCACACTGCCCTCTTCAGAAACGTGCGCGATTCGTTTTAAATCTGATTGGATCAATCAATTTTCGGCTAATATCGGCCTAACAGTTCGTTTTTAAACCAAGATAAAATTGTGGTGTGATTCACTAGTGAGTGTATGTTTTTCAGTCATACACTCTTCGACAAAAAATAGTTTTATCATTTATATTTTTTAGACAACGAAGTTATAAATTCCATTCTTATTAAAAAATGACGTTCATTCCACCTAAATCCCAATTAATTAACAACTAATACACCATCAAAAAACCAGAGAATAACATTTACAATCTATTGCCTTAACTTAGATTAGTCTGTAGTCTCGAACCCATGCGTAGCTGATTATTTCAGATACAGCAAACACACATCGAACTATTAAGAACAATATTCTGAGTTCTCGGAAAGCTGACAACATATAACACTAACTTTTTGCCAGTTCATGGATGATGGCGCAAATATTCACGGTCTATTTAGTGTACCGATAGTATTCATCACTCCAACACTGGCTCCGCAGCCGAAGAGAAGCTTCATACCTCAGGGAAGTCGTAAAGGAGTAAACAATGAAGCGAGAACAATGGGGATCCCGTGCAGGATTCATTCTGGCTGCCGTAGGTTCGGCTATCGGTCTTGGAAACATATGGCGTTTCCCTTATATGGCTTATGAGAATGGGGGTGGTGCATTCTTCATCCCTTACCTTTTCGCCATGATCACAGCGGGTATACCGTTTATGATCCTAGAGTTCAGTATGGGTCAAAAGCATCGCGGTTCAGCACCAGCCACACTGGCTAAAATTCACGCAAAATTTGAATGGTTAGGTTGGTTCCAAGTAGGGGTTGCCGCTATTATTGCTGTGTATTATGTGGCCGTTATTGGCTGGGCTATTTCCTACTTTGGTATGTCGTTTACACAAAGTTGGGGAACCGATACTAATGCTTTCTTCTTTAGCAACTATTTAGCACTAGGCGATAATTCACCGACAAATCTCGGTAGTATTCAATGGAAAATCGCCATTGCAATGCTGATTGCATGGGCCATTACTTATGCTGCTATCGTCGGTGGAGTGAAATCTGGAATCGAACGCGCTTCAAAAATCATGATGCCAATACTGTTTATCATGGTACTGCTTTTGATTGGCCGCATGATTTTCCTACCAGGTGCATTAGATGGTGTGAACTACATGTTTGAGCCTGACTTTGACAAGATCTGGGATGTGAAGGTTTGGGCTGCTGCTTATGGACAGATTTTCTTCACCCTAAGTATTGGTTTTGCCATCATGCTGGCGTATTCCAGCTACCTTCCTGAGAAATCAGACATAACGAATAACGCCTTCATGACAGTATTGATCAACTGTGGTTTCTCAATTCTGGCGGGGATTATGATTTTCTCTGTTCTTGGCTACATGGCTCATGAACAAGGCAAACCGTTGACAGAAGTCGTGTCTGCGGGCGTTGGGCTTGCATTCGTTACGTTACCAGCAGCTATCAACCTATTGCCAGCGCCCTATATTCTTGGGCCAATCTTCTTCTTTGCACTTGTTGTTGCAGGCCTAAGCTCACACATATCAATCATTGAAGCCGTCACCTCAGCCGTCATCGATAAGCTAAAATGGAGCCGTAAAAAGGCCGCTAATGTAGTTATCAGCGTAGGGTTTTTGGTTTCAATGGCCTTTGCGACCAACGGTGGCCTGTTGCTACTCGACCTTGTCGACCACTTCGCAAACAACGTGGGCATTATGGCGAGCTGTCTAGTGGAACTTACGCTCATGGCATGGCTATTTAAGATTTCTGACGTACGCAAATACGTGAACAGCATTTCCGATTTCAATATTGGCGTGTGGTTTGATATTTGTCTGCGCTTTATCTCACCTGTGATTTTGGCCATTATTGTCGCCACAAAACTGAACGCTCTATTCACAGAGGGTTACGGTGGTTATGACCTCACCCTAGGATGGGTCATGATCGGGTTACTATTCGCTATAGGCGTAACAATCAATGCAACAAGCCGCAAGGAGTGCAACTAATGACGACAAGTGCAATTATTATGATGATTATTGGTTTGGGCATTACGTGGGGTGGCGCCGCCATCTGCATTAAAAAAGCCATGAACAAACAATAATCCTGTTGATTCTAAAAGCCGATGTCATCATCGGCTTTTTTTATGCCTGTCGACAACCGCTACACCTGCCTCTTGAAGCCAAACCTATTCATGCCACCCAAACCACAGCAAAATTAAACAAGTGATGTGAACAAAGGAATAGAGCGAAATAGCCCTTACTTGATTATCGTTTGAGATAAAGAGAGTTAAGTCAACAAGCCAAGCGTGAGATCCGTCTTATCGCCGCAAGCGGACAACTCAACTAATAAATGAGATGGCAATGATCAACTTATAAAAATAGGGGATGGCTGATGAACGAGTTAGCGGCAAAAGAAAAGGAGGCTTTCGCCTAATGCCAGTCAGTTAAGCTGACTGGCTTTCTTTTTGTTGGGGTATTTCTTTGCCTTTGGTTTTATTGCTCTCGGATATATCCGCTCTTCTCGTTTAATGGGCAAGACATGGTGTATCGCCTCCTCTTGCAAGTGTGTAATGCGCTTAGGGATTGTTCCCGCTGACTCCAACCAGAACCCCAAAATTACGTGAATGATAGAGTGAGCACACGTTGTGAAGCTCAGTTGGTTGGGGTAGATGCCAGGCACTGCTTTAGCCATGTTAACCATCTGATATCTAATAATGTTATAGCTAAGCAATAAACCCCATAGTTCTTGTTTTACCATCTCTGGCTTCTTACTTCTCAGTGTGAACTCGTTGTTCAGAAGTGAAGACTTCATTTCCCGATATCCCACTTCGATTTCCCATCTATGACTGTAAAGCTCTGCTATTTCCACTGGCGGATAACGACGATGATCAGTCATCGAGGTCAAGATACTCACTTCTTTCCCTTTGATAGTTTTCTTTATCAGGCGGACTTCGATGGCTTCAGGTAGTGACGGAGACTTCTTTCTCGCTTGAGGCGTTGTCTTGAGTTCGACAATCCGATCATTGCGACCCAGCTTTCTGACTTCAGTAAATTGAGTATTCTTGCGCATTGGCATTAGCCAATGCCTTTCAGTCCCTGTATTTGCCCAGCGATGAAGAAGACTAAGAGAGTAAAAACCTCTGTCGAACATGGTGAGGCTGTAGTCTGGTGTTGTTTCAATCAACTGTTCCGCCAATATCATCTCATTGGTTTTGTAACTCGCGAAAGCACTGGCGACCAGCATGTGACTGGTCAACTCCATCTGGCAAACCATACGCACCTGAGGAAAGCTACCTTCACCATTCTGATTTGACGCAGATTGAAATGCATCGCGGTTTTCCTTGGTGTCTGGCGTTCGCCATACCACGCCATCGACAGCGAGGAGTTTTAATCCACACCAAGTCGGATGGTCAGCGGTTTCATTCCATAAGCTCTGGCTTTGATGGAATACTTCTTTCATGGCATCAGCCCCGAGCCGTTGTCTTGCTTGAACGATAGCACTCGGGGCAACCAGACTTCGTTTCCCGGGCAACATTAATTGTGCTTTGGAGACAATTGACCACAAAGGCTCTTGTCGGTAAAGCGACATAGCAACGACCGCCCAAACGGCCATGTCGAGAGGGATACGACGTTTACGAATAGTCGCCACACCGGAAGCTTCTAAGCATTGGTTGATGAAATCATGGCAAAGAATGTCACTGAGTTTTCCAAGCTGTTCAGTATTGGGGGCATAACGATTGGCGAGTGTTAGGGCTGTAGTTAATTGCAAAATAAAAGGCTCAAAGTTTTAGAAACTTAGAGCCTTTATAAGCCATCTGCAGGATCGTTCAACTGATCATTTATCTCTTAACTGATCGGCATTAGGCTTTCGCCTCCTTTTTTATAGGGGAATGAAAAGATATGAATTAACCGTGATTACGGATCCACTCATCCATTTCAGTTTTAAGGTTGTCAGACTTAGTACCAAAGATAGCTTGAACGCCACCCGATACAACAACAACACCCGCAGCACCAAGCTGTTTCAATTTCTCTTGGTTTACTGCTTCTGTTTTAGCAACAGAAACACGTAGACGAGTAATACATGCATCTAGGTTAGTGATGTTTTCTTTACCACCAAAGGCCGCAACAAGTTCACCAGCTAACTCACTGCCTGTAGCAGAAGAAGCTTCTTCAGATTCATCTTCACGACCTGGAGTTTTCAGGTTCATCGTACGGATAACGAAAGTAAACACGACATAGTATAGAACTGCATAAGCAATACCTAGACCAACCAATAGCAACATGTTTTCAGCACGAGGAGATTGAACAACAAAGTCAATGAAACCGTTCGAGAACGTGTGACCGTGAACAACACCTAGAGCGTTAGTCAATACATAAGCAAGACCAGCTAGCAAAGCATGAACAACATAAAGTACTGGAGCGATGAATAGGAACGAGAACTCAATAGGTTCTGTGATACCCGTTAGGAATGAAGTCAATGCAGCTGATGCCATGATACCCATTACTTTGGCACGGTTTTCTGGTTTAGCACTGTGTGCAATTGCAATTGCTGCAGCTGGAAGACCGAACATTTTGAATAGGTAGCCACCCGCTAGTTGACCGAAACCGTTACCTGCAGCGCGAGACGCATCATCAGCAGTCAAGAAACAAGTCATGATACCGTGAACGGTAGTACCTGCATTGTTGGTACATGTACCTGCTTCATAGAAGAAAGGCACGTTCCAGATGTGGTGAAGACCAAATGGAATCAATGAACGCTCAACAACACCGTAGATACCAAATGCGGTTACTGGATTTTGGTTAGCAGCCCAATCAGAGAATGTTGCGATAGCTGAACCTACAGGAGGCCAAATGATAGATAAAACAATACCTAGAGCAATCGCAAGGAAACCCGTAATGATTGGTACTGCACGTTTACCCGCGAAGAAGCCAAGATATTCAGGAAGTTGAATTTTGTAAAAACGATTGAATGCCCAAGCAGCAACACCACCAGCAAGGATACCACCAAGAACGCCTGTCTCGATGTTATCAACACCCATTACGACTGCCATTACTTTTAGCGTCGCAACCATGATGCCATAGCCAACAATTGCTGACAGGCCTGAAACACCATCGTTATTCGTGAAGCCTAATGCTACACCTACTGCAAAGAGTAGTGCCATTTGACCAAAAACCGAACCACCAGCTTGTTCCATTAAATGTGAAACAACTTCTGGTAGCCAGCTAAAGTTCGCTGCACCCACACCAAGCAAAATACCCGCAACTGGTAAAACTGATACTGGAAGCATCAGAGCCTTACCAACTTTCTGCAGGTTTGCAAAAAGGTTTTTAAACATGTTTATGCTCCTGATTAAGTTATTAGAATTGTTTGGGTTCTAACGGCACACCCCCGTAGCCTAAATGTTAGCACCCAATGAAAATGTAACCACATATCGCATTATATTTTTCGCCTCTAAATATATCTTGATGCCACTCAAACTTTCTAGTTAGTAACGAAATTTTGTTTCAAAACAATAGACCGATCACAATGCGGGAGGGTGTAAACCCTGCCAGTCAATTAATATAACTTTATGTTTTATAATGATATTGTTAACAATACCATTAATTTCACAGAGTGAATAAAATTAGCGCACTTGTTATTTTTAGTAACAAAATTACAATTTTAACTTTCAAGCTTATTTTTTCAACAGATTAAGTAAGCAAGGTAATAAGTTGTTAATTATCACGCTAATTTGATAAAAAACGCCGTCTTACACGCATTTCTCACGACAATTCAACTTTCCGTCGCAAAAAAAGATTTTGGTAATTTTCGGTCGTTTTTTCTTCAATTACTTTTAATGACAGACTTTTTAGCTGTGCAATATAAGCAGCAACCTCAACAACGTAGGCTGGCTGATTTTGCTGACCACGGTGTGGAACCGGCGCAAGATAAGGGGAATCAGTTTCAATCAGCAAGCGTTCCAAGGGCAGCGCCTTCACAACTTCTTTCAATTCTGTCGCTTGTCTAAACGTGACAATTCCTGAGATAGAAATATAAAAGCCAAGCTCCATAGCGGCTTGTGCAAAGGCAAGATCTTCAGTAAAACAATGGATAACACCACCGCACCTTTCTGCCCCACCATCACGGAGCATTTCAAGAGTATCAGCCCGGGCATTTCGTGTATGAATAATCAAAGGTTTGTTAAGGGCAACGGCGGTTTCAATGTGCTGTGAAAACCGTAACTTCTGTAACTCAGCCGTTTCCGGTTGATAGTGATAATCTAGCCCCGTTTCGCCAATCGCCACCACTTTGGGATGACTCGCGTATTGACGGAAGCGGGTCAATTCAAAATGACTTTCAACGTCAAGTGGATGAACACCACAAGAAGCATGAACATTATCAAAGGGCTGAATAAGCTCTAACATTGGTTCAAAAGAATCCAGCGTTACGCCAACAGAAAGCAATTGCTTAACATTGGCTTGACGAGCTTTTTCTACTACATCAGCAACATCGATATGGAGCGTATCGTAATCAAGTTTATCTAAGTGGCAGTGCGAATCTACAAACATGTTTTCTCATCATTAAAGTTAAATAGCCAATCGCTGATCAGTAGCTCGCTATTGAGCCCACTAAACGTCTTTAGTTCTTCCATCAAACGAGTTAATGCCTTGGTTTGGCGATAAAGTACTGGGTAGCAGATCTGTTTTGCTAATCGAAGGCTAATAGGAAGCTGCTGCTGTTCAACCACGCCAAATTGTACCTTTTGCGTATCGGTCAACATGGTCCACAACCAAGCCAAATATTGGGTAGGCGCCTCATTAATCTGCTTCACACAAGCGGAAATATCGGCACTGGCATCGGTTAAGCAATGAGCAATATTTTGCTCAAAAGCCTGATATTTTGCTAACTCTCCCGATTGAATAAACGCCAACGTATTTAGTGGTGAATAACCATTTAAATGCGCCGCATAAGGAGGGACAGGTTGCGATGTCTGTTCACTTAACCAATGCGAGACTTGTTCACTGCTCGGTGGTGTCAGCACCGTTTTTTGACAGCGACTGATAATGGTTGGGAGTAATGGGTTGATACGAGAGGCGACAAGTAAGAAAAAACAATTGCGCCCCGGAGCTTCTAACGTTTTGAGCAGTGCATTCGCTGCTGATTCATTCATGGAATCGGCGGGATTAATAACGATAAAGCGAGCACCAGAAAGCTGCGCCGATTCTTGAGCTAACTTATTGTATTGCCTAATTTGATCAACGGTAATCGCCTTCCCCTCTTTTTCAGGCGAGATCAGATGAAAATCAGGGTGACTACCAGACTTCATCAATTCGCAGCTATGACAAAACCCACACGCTTCTGAATGGCTGTGCGAACACATCACTGCTGCACTCAACTTCTCAATGAGCCGTTCAGCGCCCAGTCCTGAGGGAGAAATGAGTAAGCTTGCCGCAGGGAACTGCTGGTTATTGAGGCTGGTTTGCCACTGAAGCCAATAGCCTTCTAACCAAGGATACAGATCATTTATCATTAATTTGTTACTCAATGTTTAGCCCTAGTTTCTCTCTAGCATATTGGTTTCTAGAAACTGGGTTAACGCTGCTTTGATAGAGAATGCCACCGCTTCTATTGTTTGTTCAGCATTAATCACAGCCACGCTTTTATCTTCCTTAGCTAGGGCAAGGTAACGTTCACGCGTGCGCTCAAAAAAACCAATATCCATTTTTTCGATACGATCAAGCTCACCTCGACCTCTGGCTCTTTCTAAACCGATGCTCGGATCTAGGTCCAAATAGAGAGTAAAATCTGGCTTAAAATCACCTAGCGTTACCTTTTTAAGGTTTTGCATCGTTTCTAGCGGAATTTGCCTCCCACCACCTTGGTAGGCTTGAGAGGACATATCATGGCGATCACCAACCACCCACGAACCAGCCGCAAGTGCAGGCTTAATCACATTTTCAACCAATTGAACACGAGCGGCGTACATTAATAGCAGCTCAGTCATATCCTGAAGCACTTCACCGTCATGCTCTTCTTTGACTAAAGCGCGCATTTTTTCTGCTAAAACAGTCCCGCCCGGCTCACGAGTATGAGTGATATTTGTCACGCCGAACTCAATAAGTGTTTCTCTAATGGATTGAATAGCAGTGCTTTTTCCTGCGCCTTCTAAACCTTCTACAACAATAAATTTAGCATTCATGACTGGGTTCTTAACTGTTTTAAATAAGCGCGAACAGCGCGATTATGTTCATTCAATGTTTTAGAAAAAACGTGTCCACCAGAGCCACTGGCAACAAAATACAAATAATTACTCTGCTCTGGGTTTAATGCCGCTTTGATTGAGGCTTCCCCCGCCATCGCAATAGGCGTAGGAGGTAAACCAAAAATAGTATAAGTATTAAATGGCGTCGGTGTTCTTAAGTCTTTTTTACGAAGATTGCCATCGTAGGCATCGCCAAGCCCGTAAATGACCGTAGGATCTGTCTGCAGCCGCATCCGTTTATTGAGTCGATTGACAAAAACGGAGGCAATGCGCCCTCGCTCTGAAGCAATAGCCGTTTCCTTTTCAATAATTGACGCCAAAATCAACGCTTCATAAGGCGTTTTAATTGGCAGATTTGGCTGGCGATTGGCCCAATGTTGATCGAGTATTTTCTCAAGACGTCTATTGGCCCTTTTTAGGATCTCAAGATCGGTCGTTCCAAAAGGGAAATGATAAGTCTCCGCTAGAAACAATCCTTCAAGCTTTTGCTGCTCAATGCCTAATTTTTGGGCAATGTCGGCTTCTGCCAAATCAGCTATCGTGTTTGTCACGCCTTCGGTTTGTGCAAGCAGAGCTCGCCACTCATTAAAGCGGCTCCCTTCGACAAAGGTAATAGAGAACTGATGCTCTTTACCGGATATCACGTCACTTAAGAGATCGATCAATCGATCTCCGGGTTGTACTTGGTAAGTTCCCGCCTTAATTTTGGTTATTTCAGGATGCAGACGTCGCACTAACTTGTACATCGAAAAATCCGTTATCCATTTTTTCTCATTCAATAGCGTTAATACGCCATTAAGGCTTGTACCAGATTTTATGGTCACGACTTGCGATGAAGGAAGCGATAGAGGCTGTTCTAAATAAGCATCTACCTGTCGCTCAATGTAGAAATATCCAGCTCCAACGGCGATAATGATCAGTAGTAATACAACGAGAATTCGATTAATCACGAGTTAAAACGCTCCTGAAAATAGCGTGTTATTTTACCAATAGGGAAAATCGTATTTGCAATTGCCGTGACAGGCGCAACGCCTAATAAGGAGTTAGTAATAAACACTTCATCTGCCGACAATAACTCTTCTAATGAGAATGCTCTCACCTCAACCTTGAGATCGGTAGCCGCCGCCAATAATACACGACGAATAACCCCAGCTACGCCTGCATTGTCTAAGCTTGGCGTACATAACCTATCCCCTGACACCCAAAAAATATTTGCAACCGTAGTTTCTATGACATGCTCATTGATGTCTAGCGCGATGCCGTCAGCGTACCCTTTTGCATCCATCTCTGACTTCAATAAAACTTGTTCTAGTCGATTGTTATGTTTGTGACCCGCCAATAATGGCGAGAGTCCCATCCGCTGTTGGCAAACACCAAGCTCGATACCATCGGCTATCCACTGACCATAATGGGCTGGATACTCAAAGGTACTGACAGTGACTTGAGAATCGCCAACGTTAGCAGGGCTATAACCCCGACCACCTTGTCCGCGGCTAATATGAATTTTCACACCGGATTTTGCGGTACTAGGAACGATCGTTGAGAGCCAATGTTCAACTTGCCGCCAATCAGGGACGGGAATAGCTAAACACCGCAAACAAGATTCCATGCGTTCAACGTGCATATCCCAATATTGAAGCTCACCATCGCAAACGAGAATCGTTGTGAAGCAACCATCCCCATACTGAAAAGAGCGATCAGTAAGAGATAGAGTGTCACTAGGTTGTCCATTTACCCAAAACATCGTGCTTACCCCACAAAAAGAAACGGCTCAATGCTAAGCATCAAGCCGTTCAAACTCAAGTGTCACAACCACAATCATTAGATTTTTTTGAAAATCAACGAGCCGTTTGTACCACCAAAACCAAAAGAGTTACAGATTGCATATTCCATACCTTCCACTTTGCGGGCAGTGTGTGGAACAAGATCAATGCCTAAACCTTCTTCTGGATCATCAAGGTTAATGGTTGGTGGAACAATTTGGTCAACTAATGACATAACGGTGATAATGGCTTCTACAGAACCAGCCGCGCCTAGCAAATGACCAGTCATCGATTTAGTAGAAGAGACAAGAACTTGTTTCGAACCTTCTTCACCTAAAGCGCGCTTAACACCTTTAATTTCCGCAACATCACCAGCTGGAGTCGAAGTACCATGCGCGTTGACGTAACCGATTTGAGTACCTGTTACGCCCGCATCACGCATCGCGGCTTCCATCGCTAACGCACCACCTGAACCGTCTTCGCTTGGTGAAGTCATGTGATAAGCATCACCAGACATACCAAAGCCAACTAACTCAGCGTAAATCTTCGCACCGCGTGCTTTAGCATGTTCATATTCTTCAAGAACCATAACGCCCGCACCATCGCCTAGAACAAAGCCATCACGGCCCTTGTCCCAAGGACGAGACGCTTTTTGCGGTTCATCATTACGCGTAGACAATGCTTTTGCTGCGCCAAAACCCGCCATGCCAAGTGGTGTCGATGCTTTTTCTGCACCACCCGCCACCATCGCATCGGCATCACCGTATGCAATCATACGTGCCGCATGGCCAATGTTATGTAAACCTGTTGTGCATGCGGTAGAAATAGCGATATTTGGACCACGAAGACCACGCATGATAGACAAGTTGCCTGAAACCATGTTGACAATCGTTGAGGGTACAAAGAACGGGCTCACTTTACGTGGGCCTTTTTCTACCAAGGCATGATGGCCAGTTTCAATCAAGTCAAGACCACCAATACCAGAGCCGATAGCAACACCGATTCTTGGGGCACTTTCTGGAGTTACTGTGATACCAGAATCATTAAGTGCTTGGATACCCGCCGCAATACCGTACTGGATAAAGAGATCCATCTTACGGGCATCTTTTTTAGACATATACTCTTCGCAGTTAAAGTCTTTGACTAGACCTGCAAAACGAGTTGAAAAATTGGTGGTATCAAAATGTTCGATATTAACGATACCGCTTTGACCAGCTAGCAGGGCTTTCCAAGAAGATTCTACAGTGTTGCCTACCGGTGACAACATACCCATGCCAGTGACAACGACACGACGCTTGGACACGATCATATTCTCCGGAGTTGAAAAGTTCTATGAGAGGTATAGAAGAGTTAGAAAAACTCAGGCGGCCAGAGGGCCGCCTGGGGAGAGATATTACTGAGCGCTGTTTACGTAGTCGATTGCAGCTTGAACAGTAGTGATCTTCTCAGCTTCTTCATCTGGAATTTCAGTATCGAATTCTTCTTCTAGAGCCATTACTAGCTCAACTGTATCTAGAGAATCAGCACCTAGATCTTCTACGAAAGAAGCTTCATTCTTTACTTCTGCTTCGTCTACACCTAGCTGTTCAACAATGATTTTCTTTACGCGTTCTTCGATGTTGCTCATGTTTTCTTTTCCTTTACAGATTTCGCCTAATGCGATGGTTCCGTAGTTTATTCTAACTAGGGAAAGTTGCAAGTGGGTCATTGCTGGTCAAACCACAATTTTACCGATTTTAACCGAAATTAAGACCATTTTTGACTTAAATCATGCACAAATGTTGCGCATATAGTTAGCAAGTTTTACACGTTGTTGACAATAGCAAAGCCTTTATTTCATCAATAACGTTCAAAAACCAACTTATACCATGTACATCCCGCCATTTACGTGCAAAGTTTCACCCGTAATGTAGGCAGCCTCTGGAGAAGCTAAAAATACCACTGCCGACGCAATTTCGCGTGGATCGCCTAAGCGGCCAGCTGGCACTTGGGCTAGTGTAGCAGTACGTTGGTCATCATTCAGCGCTTTTGTCATATCTGTTTCGATAAAACCTGGCGCAACTGTGTTAACCGTCACACCACGAGATGCAACTTCGCGAGCCATAGACTTAGTAAAGCCAATTACGCCCGCTTTTGCCGCTGCGTAGTTGGTTTGACCAGCGTTACCCATAGTCCCGACAACAGAGCCCACATTGATGATGCGACCATTGCGCTTTTTCATCATGCCACGTAGCACCGCTTTCGATAAGCGGAAGATAGACGTTAAGTTGGTATCAATAATATCTGACCATTCATCATCTTTCATGCGCATTAATAGATTATCACGAGTAATCCCGGCGTTATTCACCAGAATATCGATCACGCCAAACTCGTCATTGATGATTTTCAGCGTCGCTGCGATAGATTCCACATCCGTCACGTTCAGCGCTAGGCCTCTACCATTATTACCAAGATATTCACTGATTGCCGCTGCACCGCTTTCGCTAGTCGCCGTGCCGATCACTGTTGCACCGCGTTCAACTAATAATTCAGCGATCGCTCGGCCAATACCACGGCTTGCGCCAGTCACGAGAGCAATTTTGCCTTCTAGGTTCATCATCTATTCTTTCCTTTGATTACTTAACGGCATCAAGTGAAGCAATGTCATTCACTGCTGCTGATTCAAGCGATTTAATAATGCGCTTAGTCAGGCCTGTCAAAACTTTGCCTGGGCCAACTTCAAGCAGCTTTTCTATGCCTTGCTCACTCATCAACTGTACACATTCCGTCCAACGAACAGGGCTGTATAGTTGACGAACTAACGCATCTTTAATTTTGGCCGGATCAATTTCTGCTATTACATCCACATTGTTGATAACCGGAATTTGTGGTGCATTAAATTCAATCGATTGTAATGCAACCGCTAACTTGTCTGCTGCTGGCTTCATTAAAGCACAGTGAGAAGGAACAGAAACTGGCAATGGCAGCGCGCGCTTTGCTCCGGCCTCTTTACATAACTGACCCGCACGTTCAACTGCATCTTTATTGCCTGCGATGACAACTTGGCCTGGCGAGTTAAAGTTAACTGGTGAAACCACTTCACCTTGAGCAGCTTCTTCACACGCTTTTGCTATCAGCTCATCATCAAGACCGATAATAGCCGACATCGCACCTACGCCTGCCGGAACGGCTTCTTGCATTAACTGACCGCGCAGCTCTACTAATTTGATGGCTTGCTTAAAGTCAACTACACCAGCACACACCAGTGCGGAATACTCACCCAAGCTATGGCCAGCAAGCAAGGCTGGCTGATCTAAACCTAGGTTTTGCCATAGCCGCCAAAGGGCAACAGAAGAAGCGAGTACTGCCGGTTGAGTACGAGAGGTTTGGTTAAGATCTTCTACTGGGCCATTTTGTACCAATGCCCATAAATCATAACCCAGCACTTCAGAAGCTTCGGCAAATGTCTGTTGAATGACATCATACTGCTGACCAAGTTCTGCAAGCATACCAACTGATTGCGAGCCTTGACCTGGAAATACGATAGCAAACTTGCTCATTGTTTGTTTCCTTAAGTAAAAACAAGAGGTTGAACCAACCCCTTAAAATAAAAATCTATCCGCTTAAAACTTAACGAGTGCCGAGCCCCAAGTAAAACCACCACCGAAGGCTTCAAGCAATAACGTTTGACCACGTTGAATTCGACCATCTCGCACGGCTTCATCGAGCGCAGTTGGGACGGTAGCAGCAGACGTATTACCATGGCGATCAAGCGTTATTACGACTTGGTCAAGTGACATCGATAGTTTTTTCGCGGTCGCGGAAATAATGCGATAGTTAGCTTGATGAGGCACTAACCAATCTAATTCTGATTTGTGCATGTTATTGGCAGCAAGCGTATCTTTAACAAGCTTAGAGAGTTGCGTCACTGCCACTTTAAAGACTTCATTACCCGCCATATAAAGCCATTTATCAGCATCACCACCACGCTCTGGAACAGGTAAACTCAAGAGCTCGCCAAACTCACCATCAGAATAGATATGAGTCGACAAAATTCCTGGCTCTTCACTTGCACCAATAATGACAGCGCCTGCGCCATCACCAAATAAAATGATTGTCGAGCGGTCTGTTGGATCGCAGGTTTTAGACAAGGCATCAGCACCAATGACAAGAATGTTTTTACACATACCCGATTTGATGTGTTGATCTGCAATCGATAATCCATAGACAAAACCCGAACAGGCAGCCGCTAAATCAAAAGCGGGACATCCTTTGATGCCAAGCTTACCTTGCACCTGACATGCCGCCGAAGGAAATGCATGGCTACTGCTGGTTGTTGCAACAATAATCAGATCAATATCGTTTTTATCAATGCCGGCCATTTGAATGGCATTTTGCGCTGCATAGAAAGCCATATCCGCAACGGTTTCATTCTCCGCGCAAATGCGGCGCTCACGAATACCCGTACGGGCAATAATCCACTCATCGCTTGTCTCTACCATTTTCTCTAAATCTGCGTTGGTACGCACCTGAGATGGCAAGTAGCTGCCAGTACCTAAAATTTTGCTATACATGAAGACTAATAATGCCTCTCGAGTAAAACCGCTTCCAAACGATCGCTTATACGGCTGGGGACTTGTCGTTTGACCTCGTGTACCGCTTCGGAAATCGCATTCACGACGGCGAGTACATCAGCACTTCCATGACTTTTTATGACAATGCCGCGCAATCCTAACAAACTTGCGCCGTTATACTGGTCGGGGTTCAATGTTTTTAGTTCAGTAAATAATGAAGAAAACAGTTTTCGTGCAATCCAACCCTTTATGGATGAGCCCAAAAGTTGGCTTTTTAACTTATCAATAAAGAGTTGTGCTGTGCCTTCACATGCTTTCAGGCAAACATTGCCGACGAAACCATCGCAAACAATCACATCAGCGACATCATCCAACAACTGATTACCTTCGATATAGCCGATATAGTTGACGGCCTGAGTTTGATTCAGCATTTCAGCGCAACGCTTCACTAAATCATTCCCTTTAATCTCTTCCGCACCAATATTAAGGATGGCAACTTTTGCAGAGCGGCCTAAATGCTGTTCGGCCAGCGCACTCCCCATGACAGCAAATTGAAACAGAGAATCGGCATCACTTGATACGTTCGCACCCAAATCCAGCATCCAAGTGCGTTGACCTGAAGCCGTCGGCAACGCTGAAACTAATGCAGGACGATCAATGCCGGGCAGCAATTTCAGACGAAAACGAGATAACGCCATGAGCGCACCTGTATTACCACCACTGACACAAGCATCAGCACGGCCATCAGAAACTAGGTCAATTACGATGCCCATTGAACTTCCAGCACTATTGCGTAAGGCCAGAGAAGGTTTTTCGGAGTTAGAAATAACGCGGTCACTGTGCAAAATACTCAAGCGAGTATTAAGTTCATAACCTAATTGAGATAATTGATGTGTGATCAAAACTTGATCACCAACGAGGATCACTTTGAGCTCTGGGAAATGCGACAGTGCCTGCACGGCGGCAGGCACTGTTACGCGAGGACCGAAATCCCCGCCCATTGCATCAAGTGCAACGGTTAAATATTGCAAAGGTCAACCTTACTTGCTGATAACCTTTTTGCCACGGTAATAACCGTCAGCAGTCATGTTGTGACGTAGGTGAGTTTCACCTGAAGTCGCATCTACAGATAGTGCAGATGTAGTTAGCGCATCATGTGAACGACGCATGCCACGACGTGCGCGTGATTTTTTGCTCTTTTGTACGGCCATTGACCCTACTCCTTTGTCTTAACCTATAACGAATTATCGTTTTAAGTTTTTTAAAACATCAAATGGATTCGGCTTTTCTTCCGCTAGTTCTTCTGGAAGTTCACCAAATACTAAATTGTCTGAATTAACGCTACATTCCGCTCTATCGTGCATTGCTACTTGTGGCAGATTAATGATGAACTCGTCTTCAACTAATTGTACAAGGTCGATCTCACCGTACTCATTCGGATCTACCAAATCGTACTCTTCCGGTGCGTCTTCATCCGTTTTACTCCCCAAGTAAGGAGTATACTTGAATTGGACTTCGCACTCATGTGCGAAAACCTTGTTACAGCGTTGACACTCTAAATCGACAGAGATGTTAGCTTTACCAGAGATAACAACTAGTCGCTGTTCATCAAGCCCAAATGACAATGAGACTTGTGCGTCGCGTTTAACGCCTGCGACTGATTCTTCTAAACGCTTAAAAAGACTGAGTTGGATGATACCATCACAATCAAGTCGTTTTTGAGCTGCTTTAGCCGGATCAATCGATCGCGGTATTTTTACCTTTTGCATAGGGCGCGAATATTATCTTCCAAATCGGTTTTAGTCAAAGAAAAAGGCAAAAAAGTTCGTTTTTTCCCCTTTCCACTGAGAGAATTATGTACAGCATGTCTGATTGATATATGCTGCGGTAAAATTCGCAGCAATTCTAAATCAAAATGCAAAATTACCAACTAGTTTTAGCATCTACTTCGCCGTTTCGGCAGCAATTACTTAAAAAGCTGGATTTACCTTTTGTTACCTGCTCGCCTAATTGCGACGAAACTCCGTTGCCTGGTGAGCCCGCACAAGATCTGGTGACTCGTTTAGCGGAAACGAAAGCAAGATCTTGCCATCCAAACCAACCCAGTTTAGTCATCGGTTCTGATCAAGTTTGCGTGATTGACGGTGAGATTATTGGCAAACCTCATACTCAAGAACAAGCCATTAAGCAGTTACTCAGACAAAGTGGAAAAGCCATCACTTTTTATACTGGGCTTGCGGTTTACAACTCAGTCTCTGGTCAATGCATGGTCACCGTAGAACCCTTCACGGTTCATTTTCGCTCTTTATCTAGCGAGATGGTGACGGCTTACGTGGCAAAAGAACAGCCACTACAGTGCGCAGGCAGCTTTATGTGTGAGGGCCTGGGCATTGCACTTTTTGAACGTTTAGAAGGTGATGACCCTAATAGTTTGGTTGGGCTACCATTAATTAAGCTAGTCTCAATGCTTGAGTCTCAAGGCATTACCGTTTTAGGATAATGATTAACAGTGAGCGCCTTGATCTGCGCTCACTTTTATACCATGACTTCGACCATTACTTTATGTTTCTACTATGTTGCTACTCGTTAGCGAATGAAAGCTGGCCTTAAGCGTTTCTCAATTTGACTAATGCTTGCTCTAGTTGAGTACCGAGTGGTGCATTAATGTCCATTAACGCCTCTGTCGAAGGGTGAATAAAACGAATATTGGCCGCGTGTAAGAATAATCGGTCAATGCCAAACTGTGCGGTATATGCGTCAAAACGGCGGTCACCATAACGATCATCCCACGCAATCGGGTGCCCTGTATACTGAGTATGAACGCGGATCTGATGAGTACGGCCAGTGATCGGACTGGCTTGCACCAAAGTTGCTTGTGCAAACTGTTCAAGGATCTTAAAGCGCGTTTCCGATGCTTTACCGTTTGGATTGACTCGCACAATGCTGTTCACTTCATTTTTCAATAGTGGCGCATTCACGACTTTACAGCTGCTTTTCCATTGCCCCATAACTAAAGCAAAGTAATATTTTTGAATCGTTTTTTCTCTAAACTGGGCTTGGAGATGGCGTAACGCGGAACGTTTTTTAGCCACTAATAAAATGCCCGACGTATCGCGATCGATACGGTGCACCAATTCCAAAAAGCGAGCTTCTGGGCGCAATGCACGTAGCGCTTCAATTGCGCCAAATTTCAAACCACTCCCACCATGAACAGCCGTACCGGAAGGTTTATTCAGAATAAGTAAGTGCTCATCCTCAAAAATAATGCAGTGTTCTAGCTCGGCGACTTTACTCAATTTGGTATTGGGTGTGTTGCTCTCTTGATCCGACTGTTCGAGAGTCACTGGTGGTATTCTCACCACATCACCAGCCGATAACTTATATTCTGCTTTGATGCGTTTTTTATTTACACGAACCTCTCCTTTGCGCAGGATTCGGTAAACCATACTTTTGGGAACGTTTTTTAATTGGTTACGCAAAAAATTGTCAATGCGTTGACCAGCCATATCTTCATCGATATCGATGAGCTGGACTTGGGTTCTAATTTCACTCATGGGCGCCATTGTACCACTGTAAATTGTTTAAATTCACATTTTCTTCGCCCCAAAAAAGAATATTTTCATCTGCTGTTTAATGGCAAATTGGCGAGAATTACACCAATTGAAATGTGACTGTGGATAAAATTAAATATTACCCATTACAATTCTTACTTTAACAACTAAAACTCTTTGATAAACATTAAATTAGCCATCTAACTTTTAGACCTATTCTCATTTTTTTGACCTGTTCATAACAAAGCAGATTGCTGTGTTTACCTGTCACTGCTATAGTTCACAGCTGCAATGAATGATTCGGTGATTTTTTATTCTTTACCGTCCATTTTTGAGCAAAATAGTGAGTAGACTGCTAAGCGTCAATGTGCTGCACATGGCGTAAGACACTATTGAGCGAAGCTATCTTGTTGCTCTACTCATCGTCATTTCATGTTGAGTATTTTCCGCCAATACGCGGATCGCAGGCAATCGTGTGCGTGCGATAACTGAAGTGCCCTAGAGCATCCCCTCCAGCCGGGAGGCTGCACCTTTTAGTCATGGGATCTGGCACCGTGAAAACGAAACCCAGCAACAAGTCCAATAATCAAAACTAAAGAAAGATAACGAGATTTTTAAATGAAAAGAATGCTAATTAACGCAACTCAAAAAGAAGAGTTGCGTGTCGCGCTGGTTGATGGCCAACGACTTTTTGATCTAGACATCGAAAGTCCAGGGCATGAATCTAAAAAGGCGAACATCTATAAAGGACGTATCACCCGTGTTGAACCGAGTTTAGAAGCTGCATTTGTTGATTACGGCGCTGAACGTCACGGTTTCCTTCCTCTCAAAGAAATTGCCCGCGAATACTTCCCTGATGGCTACACTTACCAAGGCCGTCCAAACATCAAAGAAGCGCTTAAAGAAGGCCAAGAAGTTATTGTCCAAGTTGAAAAGGAAGAACGAGGCAGCAAAGGCGCTGCGTTGACCACTTTCATTTCTCTTGCTGGTAGCTACCTAGTTCTTATGCCAAACAATCCTCGTGCCGGTGGTATTTCACGCCGTATCGAAGGCGATGAGCGTACCGAATTAAAAACCGCATTGAGCAGTTTAGAGCTTCCTCAAGGCATGGGCCTTATCGTTCGCACTGCAGGTGTGGGCAAAAGTGCGGAAGAGCTAGAGTGGGACTTAAACGTTTTGCTCAATCACTGGAGCGCAATCAAACAGGCTTCCGATTTGCGTCCTGCACCGCTACTTATTCACCAAGAGAGCAACGTCATTGTACGCGCAATTCGTGATTATCTGCGTCGTGACATTGGTGAAATTCTAATTGATAGCAACACAATTTATGAACGTGCCCTTGAGCACATTCGTTTGGTGCGTCCTGATTTCGTGAGTCGTGTAAAAAAATACGACGGTGAAGTACCCCTATTTAGCCATTACCAAATTGAAAGCCAAATCGAATCAGCTTTCCAGCGTGAAGTGCGTTTGCCTTCTGGTGGCTCTATTGTTATCGACCCAACCGAAGCATTGACCTCAATTGATATCAACTCTGCTCGTGCAACAAAAGGCGGCGATATTGAAGAGACGGCGCTTAACACCAACTTAGAAGCAGCCGATGAAATTGCTCGCCAATTACGTCTGCGCGATTTGGGCGGATTAGTGGTTATCGATTTCATCGATATGACTCCTGTTCGTCACCAACGTGAAGTAGAAAACCGTTTACGCGATGCCGTACGCCTAGATCGTGCTCGCGTACAAATTGGCCGAATTTCACGTTTTGGCTTGTTAGAAATGTCGCGTCAGCGCTTGAGCCCATCACTTGCCGAAGCAAGTCACCATATCTGCCCACGCTGCTCTGGTACCGGAGTGGTTCGTGATAATGAATCTCTTGCGCTCTCTGTTTTACGTCTCATTGAAGAAGAAGCACTAAAAGATAATACCGCTCAAGTTATGGCGGTGGTTCCCGTTCCTATTGCATCTTATCTACTCAATGAAAAACGTCGCTCAATCAATCATATTGAACGCATTCAAGAAGTCGAGATCACCATTGTCCCTAACTCTGAAATGGAAACGCCTCATTTTGAAGTGATCCGTGTCCGTGAAGGGGAAGAGCAAGAAATACTCTCTTACTTAGTGCCAATGAAACTAGAAGCACTGAAAGAAGCAGAAGGTAAAGAAAGCTCAGATATCGATTTCAAACCAAAACGCATTGAAGAACCAGCGTTGAAAGGATTTGCTGCTCCAGCACAGACTATTCCAGCTCCAACACCTAAAGCAGAGGTAGCGGTTCCAGTCAAAGAGATCGCTGTTGAACCAGGCAAACCAGGTCTATTTGGCCGCATCGTTAAAGCTCTTGGTAGCATCTTCTCAACCACCACGGAAGAGGTGAAAACTGAGGAAGAGCAACAAAAACAAGAAAACGAACGTAGCCAAGCACCACGCCAGCGTCGTGATCGAAATGACCAACGTCGTCGTAACGGACGCGGTGAAAATGTTAATCGCGACAACGCAAACCGTGACAGAAACAAACGTAAACCCGTAAATACCTCTGCTCTTGTTGAAGAAACACAAGACAAAGAAATTGTTGCTACCAACGAGCCTCGTAAGACACAAGCTCGCAAGCCAAAACAAGAGCGCCGCAACAAGCGTGATGACAGCAAATCTGAAAAGTTAGCGGAACAAGGGCTACAACTTGCGGCTGAAGCGCAAGCCGTTACCTTGACAGCGAATGAAGATAAAACGGAAGAGAAAACGACAAAAGTAAAAGAGCGCCGCCAACGCCGTAAGTTAAACAAACAAGTTCGTGTAAAAGATCAGACAATAGCTCAAGAACAACCAGAAGCTGAAATGTTGATTAATACAACCCCGGCAGCAGAGGTTATTGAAGCCGTAAAAGCTGAAATAGCACAATCTGTTGAGCCATCGGTTGTTACACCAAACGACGACAATGAGAATGACGATCAAAATCAACGTCGCAATCGCCGCTCCCCTCGTCATTTACGAGCCAGTGGTCAGCGTCGACGCCGTGGTCGTGATCGTCGCCCTAACCCATTCCGTTTACGCAAAGGTGGGGTTGCCTCTCCTGAGATGGCAATGGGTAAAGTGATGCCTCGTTATGACCTCTCTAAACCAGTGTATCAAGCACCGGTAGCAGAGCAAGTCGCAGCGGTTGAACCTGTTCAACAAGTGGCAGATGTCGTGGATAACAATACTGAGATAACGTTAGGTGGTTTTGCTTTCCCTGAAATGGCAATGGGTAAGGTCATTATTCGCCACGAAGAGAGCCAGAGCGTCGTTGAAGAACCTGTTACAGTCTCTTTGCAGGACACTATTGAACCTCATGTACCATCGGCAGTGGTAACAGAATCGGTTTCAGTCACAGAATCGGTCACTATAGAAGCCGTTATTTCAGAGCCAGTGATCGCTGAAGTTGTTATTGAAAAGACTACCGCTATTGAGCTCGTTGTCGAAGAAAAAGCCACGACAGAGAAAGTACCTGCATTGAAGGTTGAAGCAGTAACTAAGGCACCTGAAGCCGTATTACCTAAAACAATCAAAGCGCATGCATTCTCTCCGATGACCAAAGCCTCAGGCTCTTTGTTGCTCAAAGAGATTGAAATCGTATCAGCACCTTTCCATGCTGAACGAATTGCAACTCGTGCAGCAGGCAGCCAGTCAGCGCAAAGTCAAGCTGGTGCGGCAATGACTAAACCACAGTATTAATCTCTGAACCGAGTTTAAATACCATTAAAGGGCTGCATTCGCAGCCCTTTTTATATTCCGCTTGCCCAATATCTCTGCATCTCATAGCATTGCCTCTTTCTTGTCACTCAAAATGGACTTCCATGACTTGGATCTTATTCACCCTTCTGGCCGCATTCATGCAATCTTGGCGCAATGCATTCCAAAGTCGCTTAGCAACTGAGGTCAGTACTACTGGTGTTACCCTTGCCCGCTTTCTTTGGGCTGGCCCTATCGCGGCTCTCTATCTCATCACTTTGTATCATTTCATACCCGCGAAATTACCTACATTGTCATTGACCTTTATCGCTTTCATTATCGGCGCGTCATTGATGCAAATCGTCGCGACAGCGCTCATGGTTAAGCTTTTTAAATTAAATAACTATGCCGTAGGTGCTGGGCTAGCCAAAAGCGAAGCCTTAGTTGCCGCTATTTTAGGGATGATTTTTTTCGGGACTCATTTGACAGGCTTGGGCTGGATTGGCGTCATCGTTGGTGGCATTGGTGTATTTTTGATGAGCACGCACGGCAATATTAAGCAGCTTTCAATGCCAACTGTTTTACTGGGATTAAGTTGTGGTAGTGCCTTTGCACTCACTTCATTGTGGGTACGTGAAGCCAGCTTAGCACTTGGCTTACCCTTTCCACACAGTGCTGCTTGGGTATTATTGTTGGTCATTTCACTGCAGACTTTATTACTGCTAATTTACCTAATGGTGACCGACAACAACTCATTAAAACAATTATGGGTAAGACCTAAGCTAACGCTATTAACCAGCACAAGTAGCTGTCTTGGTTCTATTGGTTGGTTCAGTGCAATGTCTCTTCAAACCGTACCTTATGTAAAAACTTTAGGCCAAATTGAGATCTTTTTTACGATGTTAATTTCTATTTTTTGGCTAAAACAATCGGTGAAAATTAAAGATGGGCTGGGGCTTGTTCTAATCGCAATTGCCGCTATTTTAGTCATGTGGGGATAAATCCCATCCACGCTTTGATGATTAAGTTACTCGAGCAAAAAAGCAAAAAAAGCCTCACCAGATGGTGAGGCTTTATCTTTTCCCGATAGAGATTGTTTCGTGCTAGCGAAAATCCCTCAATAACTCAGCTTACTTTTTCTTTGCTGGTTTTTGGTCATCTTTCTTCTTGATAACGGTAGTGCCTTCGAAAGTTTCACCTTCAACAAACGCTGTACCATAGTAAGCCGCAAGAAGTACTTCTTTTAGCTCAGAAATCAGTGGGTAGCGTGGGTTTGCACCAGTACATTGGTCATCAAACGCTTCAACTGATAGCACGTCAACTTTTGCGAGGAAATCCGCTTCATTCACGCCAGCCGCTTGGATAGATAGCGGGATGTCGAGATCTTTCTTCAGCTCTTCCAACCAAGTCAGTAGACGTTCAATCTTCTGAGCAGTACGGTCGCCCGCTTGGCTCAAGCCCAAGTGGTCAGCCACTTCAGCGTAACGACGGCGTGCTTGTGGACGGTCGTATTGAGAGAACGCAGTTTGTTTGGTTGGGTTATCATTCGCGTTGTAGCGCACAACGTTAGAGATAAGCAATGCGTTAGCAAGACCGTGCGGGATATGGAACTCAGCACCGATCTTGTGCGCCATAGAGTGACATACACCTAGGAACGCGTTAGCAAAAGCAATACCTGCGATAGTCGCTGCATTGTGCACTTTTTCACGAGCAATTGGGTCTGCTGCGCCATTTTTGTAGCTTGATGGTAAATACTCTTTCAGCATCTTAAGTGCTTGTAGAGCTTGACCATCAGAGTATTCGTTCGCAAGAACAGATACATAGGCTTCAAGAGCGTGAGTCACAGCATCGTAACCACCAAATGCCGTTAGAGACTTAGGCATATTCATCACAAGGTTCGCATCAACGATAGCCATGTTAGGTGTTAGCTCATAATCCGCTAGTGGGTATTTAGCACCTGTTTTGTCGTCTGTTACAACGGCAAATGGTGTGACTTCTGAACCTGTACCTGAAGTAGTCGTGATACAAACCAATTCTGCTTTTTGACCCATTTTAGGGAACTTGTAGATACGTTTACGGATATCCATAAAGCGCATTGCAAGCTCTTCAAAGTGAGTTTCTGGGTGCTCATACATAACCCACATGATCTTCGCCGCATCCATTGGTGAACCACCACCAAGTGCTAGAATCACGTCTGGTTGGAAACTCTTCATTGCTTCAGCGCCTTTCTCTACGACAGATAGAGTTGGATCAGCTTCTACATCAAAGAATGTTTGAACTTCTATACCGTTTGACTTTAGCAGAGTCACTACGTCGTCTGCATAACCGTTGTTGAATAGGAAACGGTCAGTAACTAGGAATGCGCGTTTTTTGCCTTCAAGATCGCTCATAGCGATTGGAAGGCTACCACGACGGAAGTAAATTGACTTAGGTAGTTTATGCCACAACATGTTTTCAGCTCGCTTCGCAACAGTTTTCTTGTTGATTAGGTGCTTAGGACCTACGTTCTCAGAAATTGAGTTACCACCCCAAGAACCACAACCTAGCGTTAGAGATGGTGCAACGTTAAAGTTGTAAAGGTCACCGATACCACCATGAGTGGTTGGGATGTTTACAAGAATACGCGCCGTCTTCATTTTGTCACCAAAGTAACGGATACGGTCTGCATTAACGTCTTGGTTAGTGTATAGACCAGAAGTGTGGCCGATACCGCCGATTTCTACCATTCTTACTGCTTGTTCTACCGCGTTCTCGAAAGAAGTCGCGCGGAACATGCCAAGTGTTGGAGAAAGTTTTTCATGTGCGAATTCATCGTCATAAGAAACTTCGCCAATACCTTCACCGACAAGGATTTTAGTATCTGCTGGAACTTTAACGCCCGCCATTTCAGCGATGGCTGTTGCTGGTTGGCCTACGATTTTCGCGTTTAGTGCGCCATCGATAAGCAGTACCTTACGTACTTTGTCTGCGTCTGCTTTACTTAAAACATGCGCTTTATGGCTCGCGAAACGTTCTTTTACTTCGTCATACACTTCGTCCATAACGATAACCGCTTGCTCAGAAGCACATACCACACCGTTATCGAATGTTTTAGACATAAGAACAGAAGCAACTGCACGTTTGATGTCTGCCGTTTCGTCGATTACAACTGGAACGTTACCTGCACCTACACCGATTGCTGGTTTACCTGACGAGTAAGCCGCTTTCACCATGCCAGGACCACCTGTTGCAAGGATAAGTGCAATACCTTCGTGCTTCATTAGCGCGTTAGATAGCTCAACTGAAGGTTGATCAATCCAGCCGATGATATCTTTTGGCGCGCCAGCTGCAACTGCTGCATCTAACACGAGTTTAGCTGCATCGTTAGTTGAATTTTTCGCACGTGGGTGTGGCGAGAAGATGATACCGTTACGAGTCTTTAAAGAGATGAGAGATTTGAAGATTGCAGTAGAAGTAGGGTTAGTGGTTGGAACGATACCGCAGATGATGCCTACAGGCTCAGCGATAGTCATCGTGCCTAGGTTTTTATCTTCTTCAAGAATGCCACACGTTTTTTCGTCTTTGTATTTGTTGTAGATGAACTCAGACGCAAAGTGGTTCTTGATTACTTTATCCTCAACAATACCCATGCCTGATTCCGCTACCGCTTGTTGCGCTAGAGGGATACGAGCTTGGTTAGCTGCTAATGATGCTGCGCGGAAAATTTTATCTACTTGCTCTTGAGAGTAAGTAGAGAATTCTGCTTGAGCCGCTTTAACGCGCGCTACTAGAGCATCAAGTTCAGCTAAATTAGTTACAGGCATAATGGATCTCCTAAAAATAGAAAAATGTTAAAAACTCTTTATTAAGTTTGCAGCTTTGTGTTTTTGTTTTTTCTCAACAGCTTAAACAATGACAGACTTAGTAAATTGCTTTCAGGACTGAGTATAATATTTCAGAGTGTGAAAAAAATTGACTCAGATCAGTTCTCAAAAACTAATTACCCAATTAGGGGTAACCACCCTACAAAATCGCCTACAAGACACTGAAAACAAACAAAAAACATATAGATAATTAAATGAATAAAAAACATTTACTTAAACAACGAAAACTATAAAAACTACAACAATCTGTAAAAAAGTTTCATTTTTGAGCGATAGATGAATGAACACACCTCATTTTACGTGCTACTGAGAGTATATCGACTCTCACTTTTACCACCAGCTAGGAGCACTAATTTTATTAAAAATGTGCAGATGTTAACAGTTGAGCAAAAAACAACACCACTCACATACATTAGAAAAACAATTGTAAAACGTTTTCTTCATTGAATTAGTTTTTCTCAGCAATAAAACCCCAATCGCTTTAGTTTTTTTCATTCGTGCTATCCTTTGCTTTCGCTTACATTAGCCACGTAATATTTCATCGAAATGATCCATTAGAGATAAATGCCATGCAAACCTTTGAGTTAGCCATTTTCCTGCAGTTTTTCTTAGGCCTTGTAGCCGCTGTGAACCCCGTGGGGATTATGCCAATATTTGTCTCTCTCACTGGGCATATGACGCAAGAAGAGAAACACAAAACGGCGGCTACAGCGAATATTGCTGTGGCAATAATTTTGATTACCGCACTGCTTGCTGGGCAGATGTTACTGGATATGTTTAGTATCTCTTTAGATTCGTTTCGAGTAGCTGGTGGCCTATTGCTGCTGAGCATCGCGTTTTCGATGATGAGCGGTAAATTGGGTGAAGATAAACAAAACAAACAAGAGAAATCTGAATACATTAGCCGTGAACAAATTGGGGTTGTGCCACTCGCCATGCCTTTAATGGCAGGACCGGGTGCCATCAGTTCAACCATAGTGTATGGCTCTCGCTACCCAAGCATGTTCGATACCGTGGGCATTATAATCACTGTGGTGTTATTTAGTTTAAGCTCTTGGCTGCTGTTTCGCTCAGCCCCCTATATTGTCCGCTTCTTAGGTCAAACGGGTATCAACGTGATTACGCGGATCATGGGTTTAATACTAGGCGCACTCGGTATTGAGTTTATTGCCAATGGGCTCAGAAATTTATTTCCTGGCCTTGCATAACCGCGTTAACATCGTCACTGTTACTACAGATAAAAAGCATAAAAAAAGGGGCGCTTTGCATAAAGCGCCCCTTTTTTATTTTTACTCAGGTAGTTTTAAACCGAGATCCATCTTTACTGTTTTTCAGCCAGAATGATCCGCAAAGTACGGCGAAGCGGCTCAGCAGCTCCCCACAATAATTGGTCACCCACCGTAAACGCATTTAAGAAATCATCACCCATAGACATTTTACGCAAACGTCCTACGGGAACTGACAAGGTGCCAGTGACTTTGGCAGGGCTCAATTCACGTGCGGTAATATCGCGCTCGTTTGGAATAACTTTCACCCAATCATTGTGCGTAGCGATCATCTCTTCGATTTCATCAAGCGGAACATTTTTCTTCAGCTTGATGGTTAATGCTTGTGAGTGGCAGCGCATTGCGCCAATACGAACACAGGTTCCATCAATCGGAATCGGTGACGATTGAAGTCCCAGAATTTTATTAGCTTCAACGCCCGCTTTCCACTCTTCTTTGCTTTGACCATTGTCGCGTTTGACGTCAATCCAAGGGATTAATGAACCCGCTAGTGGTGCACCAAACTGCTCGGTAGGAAAAGAAGGTGATCGCATGGTTTCAGCCACTTTTCTGTCAATATCAAGAATTGAGCTCGATGGATTAGCCAATTCAGAGCTTACTGCATCGTTAATTACTCCCATTTGCGAGATCAACTCGCGCATATTTTGAGCGCCAGCACCCGAAGCTGCTTGGTAGGTCATTGCGCTCATCCACTCGACCAAACCTTTCTCATAAAGGCCGCCTAATGCCATAAGCATTAAACTGACTGTGCAGTTACCGCCCACAAAGGTATTGGTTCCTGAATGGATGCCGTGCTGAATTTGTGTCAAGTTGACCGGATCTAAAGTGATGATTGATTGTTTATCCATCCGTAAGGTAGATGCAGCATCAATCCAGTAACCTTTCCAACCCGCTTGACGCAGAGCTGGGTACACTTTTTCAGTGTAGCTACCACCTTGACAGGTGATGATGGCATCTAATTGTTTGAGGCTATCAATATCGTAAGCATCTTGCAGTAACCCTGTATGATGATTGCCTTTCTTAGAAGGCACCGTTGGGGCAGGAATACCAATTTGAGATGTGCTAAAGAAAACCGGTTCGATCAAGTCAAAGTCATTTTCTTCAACCATACGCTGCATCAGTACAGAACCGACCATACCACGCCAACCCACTAAACCTACTCTCATCGCGCTCACTCTCCATGTATCTAAAATGAAAATTTATTGCTCCATCTATAAGTGGTTCAGCATAAAATCTCAAGACTTTCTTAGTAAAAGTGGTAACTTTTTCTTTCTGCGTAGCCAGTTTTGTAAAAAACACATTTAAGCCTAAAAATCACTCAACCGCACTATGATTCAGCATTCAATAATCAACGAAACGCTAAATAATCACGTTCTTGTTACACAAAAAGCCCACACTACAAAACATTTATAACCATTAAATTTAACTATTATCAACATTTAACATCGAAGATTAACCACTTGAACGACATAAATCACATCCGAGGTGTTTGATGTCGATATATTATGCTAACTATTGTAAAGTGCGATCGAACTCAATAAGGGCACCGTTCTGTCCTTAGATCATAAATCTGACAAGAGGCTCTTTTATGACGCAAGCCCCTCAACGCCTACCTAGCTTAATTCAAGTAATTATTGCTCTAGGCTTGTTTTTGTTACTCGCGTTTTCGTTTACAGCTCAACTCGAACTCCCTATCCAACTGGCCTTATACATTGGCTGGTTCATCATTATTGTGCTCGGTGTTCGTTTAGGTCACCAATATAAAGAATTAGAAAAAGCAGCACTGAATGGTATTTCTAATGGTTTAGGTGCCGTGTTGATACTTTTAGCTGTTGGCGCATTAGTTGGTACTTGGATCTCCGGCGGGATCGTGCCGACCATCATTTACTACGGTCTTCAAGCAATCCATCCTTCTATTTTTCTTCTTGCAACGATGATCATCTGTTCTCTCACTGCTTTAGCAACTGGAACCTCATGGGGTGCAGCTGGTACCGCGGGGATTGCCATGATGGGGATTGGTCAGGGTCTTGGCGTTCCAGCACCAATCACCGCTGGCGCAGTACTTTCAGGTTGTTACTTTGGTGACAAAATGTCGCCATTATCTGATTCCGTTATTCTGGCGTCTTCGATGTCTAACGTTGAAGTGATGGAGCACATTAAAGGTATGCTGCCGATAGCGCTTATCAGCTACGTGATCACGGGTATCATGTTTACCTTATTTGGTTTCCACTATGCGGGTAACGTAGACATGTCTCAAGTACAAAGCGTGATTGAGGCGATGGAACAGCAGTTTTACATTACCCCATACTCTTTTGTGCCAGTGCTGATTGTACTTGGCTTGCTTGCGATGAGAATGCCTTCGTTTCCTGTAATTAGCTTTGGTTCTTTGCTGGGCATCATTTGGGCTGTGATGATCCAAGACGTAGACTTCTTGCAAGCTTTCAATACCGCATGGGCACCTTACAATATTGAATCTGGCGTTGGCTTCATTGACTCAATCTTAAACCGAGGCGGCATGTCCTCTATGCTTGGTTCTGTTGCCGTGATTGTCTTTGGTCTCGGGTTTGGTGGATTGCTAGATAAAGTGGGTGTGCTTGAAACCATCGCAAAACTGTTTGAGCGCCGCGTGACAAGCGCAGGTTCACTGGCAACCAGTACCATTGGTACTGCATTTATGGGCAACGTTTTTGGCTCAGCTATGTATGTTTCACTCATCCTGACCCCTAAAATCTGTGCCAAGAACTATGATCGTTTAGGCTATCAGCGTAAGAACCTATCACGTAACGCTGAATTTGGTGGCACACTCACCTCCGGTATGGTGCCATGGAGCGATAATGGCATCTACATGGCGAGCATTCTAGGCGTTGCAACGCTCTCATATGCCCCCTTTATGTGGCTAAGCTTTGTCTGTATTTTGGTGACCATTTTTACCTCTTACATGGGTTGGTTTGTTGATAAATGTGAACCTACTGCACCAGCAGACAGTGCTGAACAAGCACCGGTTCTCAACCAACAGTCAGCCTAGCAGAGTATTGCAAAAGTCATTGAACTAAAAAACCATTAAAAAAGAGCTCAACTGAGCTCTTTTTTACTACAAGCAGAATCACCATTTAAAGCTGACACGATAGAACTGGCTTATCGTTTTCTTTGATCAAGGTAGTGTTGCGCACTGGCTATAGCGGCCGCTAATTGCGTTGTTAATAACCCCAATTGCTTCTCCGTAGGTCGTTGCTTCTGGCTAAGTCGCAACTCTATTTCTGACGCTATCTGCTTGAGTGAACGGCAACCAAGATTGCCCGCGACGCCTTTCAGGCTGTGTGCTCGGCGCTGCGCCTCCTCCAAATCAGAATGCACCAATCTTTTCAATTCAGTGGCATCATGCTGATGATCTTGTATAAATACGCTCAACAGTAGAGTGACAGACTCAACATCGCCATTGAGAGTTATGAGCATGGATTCAATATCGATGGCCAAATCATCAGAAAGATCCGATGTTTCCACCTGTGGTTCTTCTGTGGACAAAACACGACTGGGATTTATCTCAGATGACGCATCCTCTTTCGCAGCACTGGGAACTTTATTAACATGAGAACGAGTTAAAACTGATGACCGAAACATCAACCAACCCAGCAATAGCATAACACCACCACTTAACCCCGTGACAAGATAAGCATAGATGTTTAAAAGACGATGGTATTGGTTTTCAACATGGATAAGCTGATTGTAAATAGAGTGATTGATTAAATTGTCGACCAAACGTGCACCTTGGGCGTATTGATTCAGTAAATCAGACGCTTGTGCTAATGTCTGCTCTAACTCTTTTTTCTGAATGGCTGGTAAAGATTGCCCATCCACATAGAGTTTATCTAATGCTCGATAGATGCCCGGATTTTGCTCAGTGTCACTGAACATCGCTTCAAATACATAAGCGCCTAACACCACATACATTTGCTTGAGTTGTTCTGAATTAGTGGGATTATCGCGCAGCACTTGTAGGCGTTCAACCAAGGGTTGAATGTTAAGCTCAATCGACAAATACGATTTGGTCAGTGTGATATAGCGATCAGTCACATGGAGCAATTGCTGAATATCTGGTCGCCATGAAAAATCTCGGTGCTCAACTTCCAGCTGTAACCTAAGTGAATAGAGTAGCTGCACATTCAGCGCGATATCATTCGCTCGCGTCGAACGATAAGGCTCTTTAAAATAGAGTGAACTTTTAAGTTCTTCAACACTGTAATGTAACTCTTTCACCGCATGCATGGCTTGGTAGCTTAAATGGCTTTGCCAAAACACAAGACCAACGGAGATTAACCAACCAAACAGAATCACTCCATACGATCTCACGCTGAATCGTTTTGATTTCTTTTGCCCAAACACTGTGATTACCAATTTGTACTTGTAATTAATACAAGCATAAACCTAAAGTTTGGACCGTGCTGAGTTGTACATCGGGAGAAAAGACAAAAAAGAGAGCCATATCAAGCTCTCTTAGTGGTAAACGATTAACGCTGGCGCGTTAACTGTTCTCTTAAATTCGGTGGCGTGCCTTTGATGGTTAACGTGTCGCTTTCAGGATCATAAAAAATACGCTCCCCCAATAACAAGCTATCAAAGCTCACATTCAAACCGCCCCCTGCACCGACAAACTTGGTCAGTTTACGCACGGTAGAACGATCACCAGGAAAGCTCTCTTCCAGTTCATAGCCATGTGCCTGCGTATATTCGAAAAAACCCGTGCCGTCTTGGCTAGCAGGTAATTCACCAGACAACTCACGAATATGAACCTCTTCACCGGCTTTAATTTGCTCATTGCAGTAATCGTAAACCTGCTTCTTGTAACCGATCGCTTCATCTTTTTCTAGCTTAGAATCCGTGCAAAAATCCTGTACCGCTTGCATCAGTACTTGATTTTGCACTTTGGTATCTAACCCGACATCGGCTTGCAGAAAATCAAGAAAGAAATCCGACACTTTTCGACCAACGCGACCTTTGATATAGGCAAGGTAACGGTTTGAGTTTTTGTCCGTTTCAAAACTTGAGAGGTCAAGACGCGCCGCGATATCCATTTTGTTGATATCAAGATAATCTGTCGCGCTAATGTCGAGCCCCTCTGTTACTTTCAAACTTTGGTTGAGAGGTAAAAGCCCAATAAATAGGTAATCAGTAGCCAGTGACTGATATTCGGCCATCACTAAGATCCCTTCATCAGCAAACGGATACTTTGATAATTCATCTTTCAGCCGTTGAGCACTGATTTGTGAAAAATCGTAAAAATCACGCTCACCTTGACGAAGTTCTTGCAACCAAGTTTGAAAATCACTGTCCGACTTAAACGAACCAAAACCTTTGCTCGCTTTCGAATTAAACACGCGATGCAACTCAGCCACTAAATTTTCGGCAGACGTATCATTATCTAAAGATTGAGAGCGGTATTTAACCACCAACTCATCTTGCTCGTTTTTGCTTAATTGGTGCAAAATCACGTTGGAAAGGTGAAGACTCATAGTGAAATTATCATCGTTCTGGTTTCAGTTGTAAGGCATTGTAGGTTATCATAAGCCGCTTTTACTATCATCATTAGAGTCTTTATGCCTATTACATCTAAATACAGCGACGAAAGAATTGAAAATATCCTGACAGAAGTTGCTGCCATCCTCGCTAAACATAGTGCTTCCCCTGAGCTTACTCTCATGATTGCGGGAAACATTGCAACGAATGTCTTAAACCAAAACGTTGCCGCTTCACAGCGTAAGGCGATTGCGGAAAAATTTGCTCAGGCATTGATGTCGTCTTTAGAAACTACTACTCACTAATAGAATGCATAGATAGAAAATCACATGGCAGATAGCGAAAATACATACGGTGAACGCGTATCACGGTTGGTTGGTTGGGGGCATTGGTTTGCTTTCTTCAATATCATTGCAGCAATGCTTATTGGTACTCGATATATCGTACAATCACCATGGCCTGAAACCTTGTTGGGGCAGTTTTATTTAGCTGTGTCTTGGGTCGGCCATTTTGGATTTTTGGTCTTTGCACTCTATCTGCTGGTTTTATTCCCTCTGACATTCATCATTCCGTCGCGCAAACTATTTCGCTTCGTGGCGGTCTGTTTTGCAACGTTAGGACTCACACTCTTATTAATCGATACCCAAGCTTATCAAGCAATCAACCTGCACTTAACACCGATTGTATGGGAACTGCTTTTTAGCGATGAGACCAGCGCTATCACCGCTGACTTACAGCATCTGTTTGTGGTCATGCCGCTCATTTTCCTCTTACAACTTGGGCTTTCGGAGTGGGTTTGGCGTAAGCAGCGAAAACTATCGCATAAACACGTTGGCCGGCCCATCGCGGCGGTATTTTTCATTAGTTTTATTACCAGCCACCTTATTTACGTTTGGTCTGATGCGTATTTAGAAACATCAGTGACCAGCCAAAAATCAAACTTCCCGCTCTCCTATCCAATGACGGCAAAATCGTTCATGGAAAAACACGGTCTATTTGATCGTGATGTGTACTTAAAGCGTTTGAAGGATAATGAAGAGAACCTTAACATTGTTCGTTATCCTCTTGAGCCTCTTCAATTTGGCCGCAGAGCAAATAATCTCAATATTTTGCTAGTGAGTGTCAATAATTTAAGAAGTGATGTGCTGACAGCTGAAATCATGCCCAACACTTACCAATTTGCGACAGAAAATTTGAAGTTTAATAATCATTACAGCTCGAGTAATGACATGTTTGGGATCTTTGGCTTATTTTATGGGTTGCCAAGCAGTTATGCCAACGCCATTCGTTCACAAGGTACCCCTCCGATACTGATAGATGTATTGAAAAAACAGAATTATCAGTTTGGCCTCTTTAGTGGCGATAATTTTGACGACACCTTATACGAAGAGACGATTTTCCGCACTTTAACGGTCTCTAAAGCTCCTTTTGATCAAGAATCGAGCACAGATAACCAAACTATACAACGCTGGCATAAATGGGTATCCGAGCAAACCGAACAACCCTGGTTCAGCTATTTGGAATTGACGACCGTTGACAACTTTAATGACTTTGATCCTCGGTCAAGTAAAGGTAGTGCCAGCGATCGCCTGCGTGCTGGTTACAATAACTCGGTCAATGCAGCCGACCAAGAAATAGGCCTGCTGCTCACTAAGATTGACGAATTACAATTGCAAGACAATACACTGATTGTGATCACCTCAAATCATGGCGCGGAGTTTAACGAGACAAAAACTAACAGCTGGGGAGCTAACAGCAATTACAGCCGATACCAGTTACAAGTGCCGATGATCATCCATTGGCCAGGAAAAATGGCAGGGGAATACTCACACCGTTCAAGTCACTTAGATTTTTCAGTCACGCTTTTACAGGATCTGTTAGGTGCTTCATCCAACCCTATTGAATTTAGCAGTGGTAGAAACTTGTTTGATGAAAACAAAAGGAAGTGGATTTTAGCCGGTGATGCCCGTGAATTAGCTTTGATTACCGATACCCAAACGACTCTCATTGATAAATTTGGCAACTTCAAGCTGTTTGATGAAAACTATCAACGTCAGAAAGACTCTAGCCCAGCGTTACCTGTACTGATGCAAGGCTTAACTGAATTGCAGAGATTTTACGCCAAAGATAATTAAATCAGGTCGTTAGCAAGATTATCTCTTGACGCTAAAGGGATAAATGATTAGATTACGCCAATCGGACTGTAGCGCAGCTTGGTAGCGCACCGTCATGGGGTGTCGGGGGTCGGAGGTTCAAATCCTCTCAGTCCGACCATACACCTAAAAAAAGAGAGCTTCGGCTCTCTTTTTTGCTTTAGTATCTGATTTTTTAGTCTGTTTGAACTAACAGTGGTGCAACTTTGGTTGGGTGAATGACAACGGCAATAGATTTTGATGTCGGGGTATCACTAAAGTCGCCTTTGCTGCTCAATGGAATGAGTGCATTTGCCTCAGGGAAATAGGCCGCTACATTCCCTTGAGGAATTACATAGGCGACCACTTTGAAGCCCAAAATTTCACGTTTAATACCATCATCCCACAGTGTCTCAATATCGACTCGTTCACCCGCTTTTAATTGCAGCTGCTCAATATCTTTTTCATTCATGAAGATGACATTACGTTCGCCAAATACACCTCGGTAACGATCATCCAAACCGTAAACCGTGGTGTTGTACTGATCGTGCGAACGCATCGTCTGCAACACAAAAATCGGTTTCTTGGTCATCTGCTGAGTTTTGAGCGGAACGATAGATTCAGGAAGTGCATTGCTGCTTATCTGCGCTTTTCCTGTGGGCGTTTTCCAATTAAATTCACGCGCTGAATTACCAAGATAAAAACCGCCAGGCCCTTTGAGCCGCTGATTAAAATTGGCAAATCCTGGGATAATCTTTTCAATCAAATCTCGAATGTTATCGTAATTATCGGCCATGGATTGCCAATCGATTGGATTTCCCTCCCCTAAGGTCGCTTTTGCCATTCCTGCGATAATGGCAGGCTCTGAGCGCATCATCTCTCCTGTAACATCAATTCGCCCAGAAGAGGCATGAACCATGGAGAATGAGTCTTCAACGGTAATTTTCTGTGGCCCCTGAGCCTGAATATCAATATCTGTCCGACCTAAACAAGGCAGGATCAACGCATCCTTGCCCGGGTTGACATGGCTCCGATTCAGTTTAGTCGCAATGTTTACGGTCAGATTACAGTTTTTCATTGCTTGTGCGACACGCTCGGTATCGGGCGCAGCAGCAACGAGGTTTCCTCCTAAACCGATAAAGACTCTACTTTCACCCCGTAGCATCGCCTCAATTGCATTAACTACATTATGGCCATGCGCTTTTGGTGGCCTAAAGCCCAGTACTTTTTCAATATTGTCGAGTAGAAATGCAGGCGGTTTTTCATTAATTCCAACCGTGCGGTCACCTTGCACATTTGAGTGACCACGGACAGGACATACCCCAGAACCATCCTTACCAATTTGGCCAAACAGTAATTGTAGATTGACCAACTCTTGTATGGTTGCCACTGAATGCTTATGCTGAGTCACCCCCATTGCCCAAGTTACGATCACGCGTTTAGCGCCTTGGTAAATATCTGCCACCAGCTCTAGCTCTTGTTGCGTGAGCCCAGATTGTTCAATAATACTTGACCACGACGTAGCCTGCACCATGGCTAAATAAGACTCCATCCCTTCGGTGTGCTGGGCAATGAAATCAAGATCGAATATCGATTCACCGCAGGCCTGTGCTTGCTGATGACGAGCAAGAAGAATTTTCACCAAGCCACGAACCGCCGCCATGTCTCCGCCTAATTTAGGAGTGAAATAATGGCTAGTGGTCGGTGTTGAACCATTGCTTAACATTTCAAAAGGATTTTGCGGGTTAGTAAAACGCTCCAATCCTCGCTCTTTTAAATTATTAAACGCAACGACCCGAGCGCCACGCTTATAGGCTGACGCCAGTGTTTCCAACATACGAGGGTGATTCGTTCCTGGGTTTTGTCCAAATAAAAGAATCGCATCGGATTCTTCAAAATCCTCAATAGTCACAGTTCCCTTACCAATGCCAATCGAGCGAACCAAGGCGACGCTCGTCGCTTCATGGCACATGTTTGAGCAATCAGGAAAATTATTGGTACCAAACCGGCGCGCAAACAACTGGTATAGAAATGCAGCTTCATTACTCGCGCGGCCTGATGTATAAAATTCCGCCTGATTTGGACTAGCGAGTTGATTGAGGTGTTGTGCAACCAGTGCAAACGCCTCATCCCAGCTGATTGGCTCATAGTGATCCGTTTGAGCGTTATAGCGCATTGGTTCCGCTAAACGCCCTTGAGATTCGAGAAAATAGTCACTCTGCTTATTGAGCCAAGTGACCGAATATTGCTTAAAGAAATCCGCCCCAACGCGTCGAGAAGTGGCTTCCCAGTTGACGGCCTTAGCGCCATTTTCGCAAAAACGAAAACGCCCTGGGACATGTTTTTCACCCCAAGCACAGCCCGGACAGTCAAAACCATGGTCTTGGTTGGTTTTTAAAAGATTGGAAATATTTTTGGCAACATTATGACTTTTCAATAGATGATGCGCGGTGCTTTTTAGCGCTCCCCAACCACCAGCCGAACCGGTATATTGTTTAATACTCATATTCTTCTTCTCACTCTTTCACTGACTGCAAACGTGCATGACCATGGTATATATTGAACTGATTTTTTTTGATAAAACCAATCAGTGTCATATCAAACTGACGCGCCATATCGAGCGCTAAACGTGATGGCGCACCAACAGCCACCACCACTGAAATGCCAGCAATGGCCGCTTTTTGCATTAACTCAAAACTCACTCGGCCGCTAAGAATCAATACCCCTTGCGGGTGCCAACGTTGCTCACTCAAAATTCGACCAATCAACTTATCCACTGCGTTATGGCGACCCACATCTTCGGCAACGGCAATCAACTCGCCATTCACGAAGTAACCCGCACCATGCACCGCCCCCGTTTTTGCAAACAGTGGTTGATGAACAAGAAGCAGATTAGGAAGCGCAATAACAACATCAGAAGAGAGCCATTTCGGGCTATCATCAACACGAATTTCTCGCCTCAAACTCAAGGCTCGGATGGATGTCATACCGCAAATGCCACAGCTCGACTGGCTCATATAACGACGGGCCTGATGCTGAATCACATCAGTGCATGGATGATTGAGCGTGACCAACCAGTGATTCTGGCCATGGCGTGATTCGTCGTCAACCAATTCCATATTGAGTATATGGTCATATGAATCGATCACTTGCTGCGTGTAAAGTAAGCCACCGATGAGATGAGCATCGTCACCGGGCGTTCGCATTGTCATGCTCCACTCTTCGATATGCAGCTTGTTAGTAACCGTATCATTCCATTGCAAACTGATTTGTAAAGGCTCTTCAATAGCAAGAATATCGTATTCATTTTGAAACCCTATTTTGGAATCAAAACGTTGGCGATAAATGCGTTCAGTCCCCTCAGGTTGAGCATCATGAGGGTCATTGGTTGTCGTTTCTTCTAGCATGGTTCTTTTTATTGACTGATTTCAATCATCAGCATAGGTGAGTGCAAGATAAACTCCTGCAAACACTTTGTACTTAATGATTGGAAATGGGAGTAGTGCCTTAAACACAGGAAGCTGCAAATTACTCCTCACCTTGCGCAGGGTCAAGAAAGCCATCTTTTGGTTATGGTTCAGATTTAGTACCATTTCCCTGCCAGTTTTAGCTTGTTACCCGTCATTCCCAGAGGTTCGAGCATTATATGAGCATAAAAGCATAAAAAAGAAATAACATTCCATTTATGAAACTCCGGCAGCCTGATACGACAAGAGAGCATCAGGCTCTTGGTAAACCGTTGCTAATACATGACCGATTATCCCGCTTCAATACGACTTTCTGTATAAACATCGTAAGAATTCACCGTTAAGCCAGCAACCAAATCAAAAAGGCGCCATAACGAAGTACGCATTAATGTACATTTTTTCTCCAACAAGGCGCTAAGAATCAAGCCATTAGTGGAAAATCATCGTCAATTGTATACAAAACCAGCAAACGATCAGCTCAAGACTTTACAAAGTAAAATTGCCTCGCTATTATGCGCACCACACGGAGAGATGGCTGAGTGGTTTAAAGCACCGGTCTTGAAAACCGGCGATGGTTAATAGCTATCCTAGGGTTCAAATCCCTATCTCTCCGCCACTTTTAAGAAAAGCCGCTGTTTTTACAGCGGCTTTTTCGTATATGATTAACATCATTTTCTCATACTGATTTTTTATTCCACGCACCAGTTGCCATTCATTAGATAAGTACCCTCTCCATTCATTACATACCAAAGGTGTATTTTTTATAAACTGGCATCAAATATGCTTTCCATTATTCAACGGTTATGTCGTAATTAATGGCATGGTTAGAGAGGAGAAGTGTATGAGCCATCTCTATAAGATTGAATCCTACAGTGAAGAAGCGGTCAGCTCGATTGCCCAGTTTATCCGTTCTAAAGGTGGAAGATGCTGTATTGCTGGTTTTGCCGTGATAACAAGCCACCCTTTTCAAGAGCGCGAGGCGTGGCGTTTACTGCCACTTGTCGGCAAAGTGACTGACAATGTAACCGATTGGGATACCAGCCTTTTTTATCGAAAATGTGATAATTAGCTCGTCAGGCCGGTGAACATCTTACCTAATTCACTGGCCTCTGCTTACTTAGCGACCGATTCTTTGATGTCATTTTATTGAGCCGAATTACGTTGATAACGCGTGGTTTTGCTGGATTTACGTGTCTTTCGTTTGAATGCAGGGCGCTCCACTTTGGGCAATGAGCGAAGCGACTCTGGCACTGCGCCCGATTTCGCCTGTTCCATGATCTGAATAATGCGCTCTTGCAGCACTTGCATAAAGGGTTGATACGCTTGCCCACGTTCAGCCATCGCTTGCAATTGATGCTCCCAATGGGCGGTCATATCAGGATAAGTTGATTCATTTGGCAGCGCATGAATTAAACCCCTTCCCGCTGGCGAGCTTAGAATCAGCTTACCTTGACGTGTTAAGAGTTGCCGCTTGAATAAAGTGTCAAGGATCCCCGCTCGCGTCGCTTCCGTACCTAAACCATCGGTTTCACGTAAGATTTTTTTCAGCTCTTTATCTTCAACATAGCGAGCAATTCCCGTCATCGCTTGTAGCAAAGTCGCTTCAGTAAAATGACGAGGAGGCTCGGTTTTTCGATCGTGAATCTCCCCTTCTCGACACGTCAGCACCGTCCCTTTACTCAGTGGTGGAACGGCATCGACTCCGTTCTCTTCTTCATCGACTTTGCCTAACAAACTCTTCCAACCGGTGTCAACCAGTTGTCGCCCTGACGCAACAAAAAAGCCACCCGCAATATCAAACACCAGCTTGGCTTCCGCGTACACGGCAGCGGGATAAAATTGCATCAAGTATTGGCGCGCAATCAATTGGTATATTTTCATCTCATTTCCCGACAAGGCATTGACGGATGCCTGCTTTGGTGTGGGAATAATGGCATGGTGTGCGTCCACTTTCTTATCGTTCCATACTTTGGATTTAAGAGCTAAGTTTGCGCCACTGACCGCCGTTAACAACTCTTTGGCGTTGCACGCGATAGCTTGGGTTACTGACGAAGCTTGAGCGTAATGTTCTTGTGGTAAGTAACGACAATCTGAGCGCGGATAGGTGATTAATTTATGCTTCTCATACAGAGATTGGCAAGTATCTAACACTTGTTGGGCGCTCATTGCAAAGCGCTTCGCTGCATCAATTTGCAGTGCAGATAAGGAATAAGGTAACGGCGCGGCTTGCTTAGTTTGCTTTTGTTCGGCTTCAATCACTGTGGCGGGTTGCCCTGCGATGCGCTGTGCGACATTTTCCACCAACTTGCGGTTTAAGACTCGCCCTTCTTCATCTTGCCACGGCTGGCAAGCATCACTGGGTTTCCAGCGCGCACGGATATCAAACGCCACTTGATCAGTTTGATAAGGGATTAACGCATGTAATGTAAAATAGTCTCGCGGGATGAAGTTTTCTATCTCCTCATCCCGACGTACCACAAGCCCTAGAATAGGAGTTTGTACCCGTCCAACCGACAAGACACCTTGATAGCCCGCTTTCTGCCCCAGCAAAGTATAAGCCCGTGACATATTCATGCCATACAACCAATCGGCTCTTGAACGCGCGAGCGCTGAAACCGATAAAGGGATGAATTCGCGGTTACTGCGCATCTGTTTCAGTGCACGTTGCACGGCTGGAAGGTTTAAATCGCTGATCAGTAGCCGCAATGCTTGCTCTTTTTTACTTTGGCTTACTTTGCAATAATCAATCACTTCATCAACTAATAGTTGCCCTTCGCGATCCGGGTCTCCTGCATGGATAATTTGCGATGCTTCTTTCAAAAGCTGACGAATCACAGTCAACTGTTTGCTCGATGTTTTGCGCGGTCTAAGCTGCCACTGTGAAGGAATGATAGGTAAGTCGAGTAAATTCCACTTTTTATAGCGTTCATCATAAACATCCGGCTCAACTTGCTCGAGTAAATGCCCAATACACCAAGTAACGATGTCACCATTCGCACAACGAATGAAACCTTGATCTTTCTTGTGTGGTTTCGGCAGAGCATCGGCTATAGCGCGCCCTAAGCTGGGCTTTTCAGCAATGAATAAACGGGTCATAAACTCAAATCAACGCAAAAAAATAAGGCCACATTAACCAATGTGACCTTAATAAATCAAGAAAAACTGTTATTTTATACAGTATTACTCTTCATTGCCTGCACGTGCAGCGGCTTCTTTCACTAAAGGTTGCAGTTCGCCTTTTTGGAACATTTCGATAATGATGTCACAACCACCAATCAACTCACCTTCAATCCACAATTGTGGAAAAGTAGGCCACTGTGCGTATACAGGCAGCTCAGCGCGGATATCTGGGTTTTGCAGAATATCCACATAAGCAAATTTCTCACCGCAAGCCATCAAAGCCTGCGCAGCTTGAGAAGAGAATCCGCAACTTGGTAGCTTAGGAGAGCCTTTCATGTATAGCAGAATGGCATTTTCTTTAAGTTGCTGTTTAATTTTATCAATAGTTTCCATTGCTTCCTCTTAATGGGATAGTGCGGTTTGTTACTGACATTCTAAATCATTAATAGAGAATAAAAAGCACATATTATTTATGGATATCCTGCCTATACAACAATTTTCAATATTAGGACTTTTAATAAAGTAAAAACTTGCTAAAATACCTTCAAGTCAGTCGTATCGACGAATATCATTATAATATCTGGAAGCTACTGAAAGAGACTTTCACTCTTTCTACACAACGGAGAATCGAGCAATGTCATTCGAATTACCAGCTTTGCCTTACGCTAAAGACGCTCTAGAACCACACATTTCAGCCGAAACACTAGATTTCCACCACGGTAAGCACCACAACACTTACGTTGTGAAGCTTAACGGCCTTATTCCTGGCACTGAATTTGAAGGTAAATCTCTCGAAGAGATCATCAAGACTTCAACTGGTGGCGTGTTTAATAACGCAGCTCAAATTTGGAACCACACCTTCTATTGGCACTGCCTTGCACCAAATGCAGGTGGCGAACCAACAGGTGCCGTTGCAGACGCAATCAACGCCGCATTTGGTTCTTTTGAAGCTTTTAAAGCAAAATTCACTGACTCAGCGATCAATAACTTTGGTTCATCTTGGACTTGGTTGGTGAAAAATGCGGATGGCTCTTTAGAGATCATCAACACTTCAAATGCAGCCACACCACTGACTCACGAAGGTGTGACTCCGCTACTGACGGTTGATCTGTGGGAACACGCTTACTACATCGATCACCGTAACCTACGCCCTGACTACATGAATGGTTTCTGGGCACTGGTTAACTGGGCATTCGTTGCAGAAAACCTAGCAAAATAACCTTTTCCCCTTGGATTGGTATTTAGTCATATGAAAAGCCTGCTTTATCGCAGGCTTTTTTGTTATTTTATCTAAAGTTATCTGCTTTCTCGCCGCTAAAAGTGCATCGGTTGGAGAGGCAAATGCAAGTACATACATTAGATAAAGCCAGTATTATAAACGAGCTTCAATTTGGCTCGGGGCTAAGCCATGCTGTTCAGCAAGGACGCCGTGCGGACTTTGCACTCATACTGTCGATGTTTTCTAACGATGTACGCGACAACACTCCTGTTGAACGTATTGAAAACCCACCCACTAGCGATGAATTGTTACGTAAGCGATTTGAGCTTACGGATCCTCAAGCACTGCGTTCCGACCAAAGCTCTTACGTTGTTTCAGCAAAACAGGCCGAGCTTTTCCATCACGGAGGGCTCGCCAGTGCGAAACTCAGCCACTACTTGACTCCTGAAGTACTCGCCTATTTGCCTGAAGATACGCATGATTTACCCGAAGAGGTATATCTTAATCTGTCAGGACATGAGCGAAGGCATCTTGCCTCCCCCTCAAACGTTGAGCTCTTAGTTGCCGATCTGTCGGTTCAACTCACCGTTGCCCACCGGCGAGATCAGATCCGCACCCAAGTTTGATGTCTTGTATGTAACACAAAACGACATTCTCTAGATCAGAATGTGAGTATGACCAAAAAAAACACATACCACGCTCGCTTAGGCTGAGTAATTTGATGTTATTCACACCCTACCCACAGTTAATCAACCATCCTATTGAGACTAAATCCCGCTACAACAATAAAACAAACAATAGGGTGAGGCACCCAATGGATATAAAAAGTGCAATAATATTAATCACTTCAGCAAGTTCGATGCTTGGTAGCACGCTGGCCGTTCATTTCGCACATTTAGGTGCAAAAATTATTTTGTGTGACCAAGACAAATTTGGATTAATGGAAACCTTTGCTCGTTGCAAAGCGATCTCTCAGGATGTTCATTATTACCACACACCAGATTACTCTTTAGAAACGATCCATCGGCTGTTCGATTTTATTGATCAAACCTATCATGGGGCACCGGATGTGCTGGTCAATAATTGGCCAAATGCATCCCTCCCCCCCTTGATAGGTGAACAACGAGCTGAAGTCTTTCTTCAGAAGCTCGCCATGATGGCCTCAACTTTATTCACTTTTGGTCAAGCAAGTGCTGAGCGAATGCGTATTAACAACAAACCAGGTGTGATTGTGAACGTCATTTCTCAAAATGATGAGTATGACCTAGCGGGAATTGAAAATGCGAATTCTATGGTTTCTGGTTTCACGCAGAGTTGGGCAAAAGAACTAACCCCTTTCAACATAAGGGTCGGAGGCGTAGTGCCTAGCGCAAAAGGTGATGTAGATGAGAAGCCCCATTGGGCTGAGCTGCAAGATGAATTGATCCGCAATACGGAATACATCGTCGCTAACGAATACTTTAGCGGACGTGTGATGTCGGCCTAGCTAGCAGTACAAGGCCGACCTACATGGGTATGATTAAAACCCTTCTTCCAGATAATCGTCGAGATACTCTTCTTCCGATTCATCGTACGTTTGGGTATCAATTTCTGCTTTAAAATCTTGGCGTTGTAAATAAACATCGCGAGTTAATGAATATGGATCTGGGGAGTTTTCCAACGTCACTTCTTGGGGAACGAGCCTTGCTCGGGTCTCCAATCCTTCCAGAGCCCATTTACCTAGGCCAGCCCAGACATTGAGATAAGAAAGTGGTACATACAAGCCATCCACAACATCTGTGGTTTCTCGAATCGTGTAGGGCCCGTATCCAGGAATCATTAAATATGGACCATTACCAACACCATAATGGCCTACCGCATCACTAAACGCTTTTTCATTGTGTTTGGTGATGCCCGCTTCTGACGCAATATCAATCATCCCAAACAGGCCTAAGGTGCTATTAATCCAAAAGCGGTTAAAGTGGTCAACGGCTTTCGTACCATTACCCATCAATATGTTGTTGATAATGCTTGAAGGTTCATCAAGGTTTGACAGAACATTGGCGATCGTTTTTCTAATGGGGTGTGGAATGTAATCCACGTAGGCAATCGCAACAGGGCGAACCAAGTATGGATCGATATAATCGTAGTTGATTGTCCACATTGATCGGTTAAAAACCTCAAAAGGATCGCCCGACTGCGTTTGATTTGATTCGGCTGACGTTGAATCCGGAGCGCTTGCACACCCTGCTAGTACGAAAAGGAACAGCATAGGGCATATCAGTCGGGATAGGCGGCTTATCATTATTTATTTCCATGTATAAAGGCCGATGAGACATCGGCCTATCAATACGTTAATTGTATATAAGTGCTATTAATACTGCTTATTGATCACAACTTCAACAGGTTGACCGAGGCTCATGGGAGCACTTTCACCAAACCAATCACCTTGTTTGGTTGAAACATTGCCATCCGTATCCAAGCGTACTCGAACAATAAGCTGTGCAAGGTCGGATAACTTCCGCCCCTGAACCATGCTATTGCTATCATCTAACACAACCTTAATAGGGAATTGAGTCAGTGGATAACGCGCTGCGGCAACAGGCATAGGTGCACCATCAGAACTGTGCACAGAGACTATGAGTACTGCATTTTGTTCAAGAGTCACACCATCACCGAGTGAGATGGTGACAGGAACCATTTTCCCATCGATAGCTTTAGGCTGCATTTTGCTTTGTGCTCTTTCAATACTGCGCGAAAGCATCTCATAACGGCTATCTTCAGGGCCAATCATCTGCTGCATTAATCGCCAATACTTCATCGCCGCTGGGTAATCCTGGCGTTCAAACGCATCAAACGCAAGTAGTGAAAACACGCGTAGATCAACATAATCTTGTTGTACTAATGCCATTAAAATTTCACGTGCTTGATTTTGGTCAAGCTCATCTTGTGACAACATTAATGCTTGCGCATAGCCCAACTTCACATCTGCATCTTTTGGATCTAACGCATACGCTTTCTTCATTGAGCCAATCGATGTTTCTATATCTCTGTTAGCAAGTCCAATACGTCCAAGCAGCAACCACCCGGTCGCATCTTGAGGCTGATAATGCAGACGAGTGCGCAGCGCCAGTGTGAGATCATTCATCTCATCATCACTTAAGGCAGCACCTTCTGGTGACATCATTTTTTTTGAGAGTGCAGGTAAGTTAGCGTTCACTTGCTGCCACTGCTCTACTTGACTAGCCGCGCCAAATTTTAGGTAAAAGCCATAGCTTAAGATGACGACCAATAAAATCGAGGGGATCAAAACAACCATCGGTGACACATGTGAAGAATTTCCTTGCACCGATTGCGCAGGAATATCATCCAATAGCGACTGTTTCAGATCAGCAATCAGCTCTTGTTCGCTGTCAACCAACCCTTCTTGCGTCTCTTCGTGTAACTCTGCAAGGCGGTTTTTAAAGATCGCTTTGTTCAATTCGTCACGCAGCGCTGCATCGTTGTTCGCTCTGTTTTTGAGGATCGGCAGTGCAATGAAGACACAACCAAAGAAGGTCAGAATGAGGGTAGATAACCAAAAAAACGTCATTATTGTTTGTCTCCATGCTTCTCATCATCAACCGCGTCTTCGGCGAGCAACTGATTTAATCGCTCTTCCTTTTCGGCATCCCAAACTTCACCACTTTGAGCGATTGATGCTTTACGACGTTTGCTGCGTAATACAATAAAACCAAAACCCAGAAACACCACACTCAAAGGACCTAGCCATAAGATAGAAGTCGCCAAAGTCAACGGTGGATTATAGGTCACAAAGTTGCCGTAACGTGCAATCATGTAGTCAACAATGTCTTGTTCAGACTTACCTTGCTTGGTCATTTCATAGACTTTATTACGTAAGTCCTGTGCTAATGCTGCATTTGAGTCGGCAATAGTATTGTTTTGACACTTTGGACAACGCAATGTATTGCTCAACTCTTTGAATTGCTGCTCTTGCTGTGGATTATCAAACTCGTACACTTCAATTGCAGATTGCACAGAAAATACCAAAGCAAAGCTAGCAATGATCGATAATATAAAACGCTTCATTACTTCGCTTCCTCTAGAAGTTTCTGATACATAGGTTGCAAAGTTGTTTGCCAATTGGTTGGATTAACATCCCCCACATGGCGGTAACGAATAACGCCGTTGGCATCAATGAGAAAGGTTTCCGGCGCACCGTAAACGCCGAGATCTAACCCTAGCATACCATTACCATCGAACAGGCTGATCAAGTAAGGATTACCTAGCTCATTTAACCATTGAACCGCTTTATCTCGTTGATCTTTATAATTTAAACCTATAATTTTTACACCATCACCCGCCAACCGATTGAGATATTGATGTTCGGCATAGCAGGTCGGGCACCAAGTTGCCCAGACGTTCAGCAGCAAAGGCTCCCCTTTAAATATCGCTTGGTCATACAGCTTGCCGGGTTCGGCTAAATCTTCCAAACGAAATTCAGGCACAGACTTACCAATCAGAACCGACTCCAATTTTGTGGGATCATCACCTTCGGTATTTTTGACCAACTGAGTAACAAACACGGCAACTAGACCAAGAAAAGCCACCAATGGAATAAATAGAATTTTCTTGTTCATCTACGCCTCCTGTTGGGAGCTTTTTCTAAAGCGGTAGCGTTTGTCACTGATGGCTAACGCACCACCTAATGACATCAATAAAGCACCAGCCCAGATCCAACGTACAAATGGTTTGTAATAAATTCGGATCGCCCATGAACGACCATCTTCTAATCGCTCACCCATTGCAATGTACAAATCGCGAGTGATGCCACGATCGATGGCCGCTTCAGTCATCATTGACTTGGCAGTACGATAAAAGCGTTTTTCCGCATGGAGTGTATTCACGTATTGCCCATCCTGCGTAATTTCAAAATCGGCAATATAACCATCATAGTTCGGGCCATCTTTATCTCTTAACCCTTTGAAATAAAAGTTATATTGTTGGATTTCAAAAGATTCCCCAGGTGCTAGACGAACATCACGCTCGATACTGTAGTTTTGCACCATCGCAATACCAATCACAGTAACGGCAAGACCAACATGGCCTAACATCATGGCCCAGTGGCTACGTTGTAGTTTAGTCACCCCTATCATGAAGCTATGACGATGTGTCGCACGTTGGTGCAACTCGACAACGTGTAGCAAGATGATCCAAAACGCCATGACCCAGCCGATAAATGCCATCAAGCTAAAGCGTTCAGCTAGCAGGTACACCATAACCGCCGAAAGAATCAACGCCATCAGGCCACAAATCAACATCGGTTTCAAAAGCTTGGAAAAATTATCGCGCTTCCAACGGATCAGTGGACCGATCCCCAGCAAAAATGCAAATGGCACCATTAGCCATGCAAACAGCATGTTGAAGAAAGGCGCTCCTATTGATACGGAACCAAGGCCAATCTGCTTGTGGATTAAAGGTAACAAGGTGCCAACCAACACCACCACCAATGCCGCGATTAATAAGATGTTGTTGGAGAGCAGCGCATTTTCACGCGAGATCAATTCAGCATTGCCACGGACGCGCACTGCCGCACCTTTAACGGCAAACAATAGCAGTGAGCCACCGATGACAAACACCAAAAACCCAAGGATAAACAGGCCACGAGCGGGATCGGATGCAAATGCGTGTACCGAAACCAAAATACCAGATCGCACTAAGAATGTGCCCAGTAAACTGAGCGAAAATGCTGAAATTGCCAGTAACACTGTCCAAGCTTTGAATGTGCCACGTTTTTCTGTCACAGCCAGTGAGTGCATCAATGCCGTTCCCGCAAGCCATGGCATAAACGACGCGTTTTCTACTGGATCCCAGAACCACCAGCCACCCCAGCCAAGTTCGTAGTAAGCCCACCACGAACCTAGCGCGATGCCTAATGTCAAAAATAACCACGCCGCAGTTGTCCAAGGACGAGACCAACGGGCCCATGCAGTATCCAAACGCCCGGTCATCAAAGAGGCTATTGCAAATGAGAATGCGACTGAAAAACCGACATATCCCATGTATAACATGGGTGGGTGAATGATTAGCCCAGGATCTTGTAGCAACGGGTTTAAGTCACGACCATCAATTGGGAAATAGGGTAAGGTGCGTAAAAATGGATTCGAAGTCACGATGACAAACAGCAAGAATCCAACGCTGATCAGCCCCATAACGGATAAGACTCGCGCCACAGATTCTTGAGGCATACCACGGCTAAAGGTAGCCACCGCCACAGTCCATCCCGCTTGAATTAAAACCCACAGCAATAATGAACCTTCATGCGCCCCCCACACCGCTGTTAGACGGTAATACCAGGGTAATTGACTATTCGAATTACTCGCCACGTATTGTACCGTGAAGTCATTGACATAAAATGCCCATAGCAAAATGCTAAATGAGACCAATAGCAATGAAAACATTCCCCATGCTAATGGTCGCGCAGTATTCATCAGCATGGTATTGTTTTTAGAAGCACCAACAAGTGGAAGTAAGCTGAGTAATATGGCAAGCCCAAGTGAAACAATAAGGGCAAAATGTCCTATTTCAACAATCATTGAGCACTTCCTTGTTTTTGTTCCGAGCTATAGGTTAACGGCTCATGCGTTTTCTTCATTGCTTCAGCAATTTCCGGTGGCATATAGTTTTCATCATGCTTGGCTAGCACTTCAAACGCTTCCACTGTGGTGGCATCTTTCAATACGCCTTGCGCAACAATACCCTGACCTTCTCTAAACAAGTCGGGTAAGATGCCTTCATATTCGACCGTCACATTTGGACCAACATCGTGGAGCTGAAATCTTACTTTTAGTGAACCCGGATCTCTTTTCACAGAGCCCACCACCACCATGCCGCCAATGCGTAGTCGTTGACCAACTTCTGGCTTTGTCCCATCGGGTTTACCGTGTACAAGCTCGGTCGGCGTATAGAAAAGGTCCATATTTTGATTGAGTGCATACAACATCAAACCAATGGTGGCACCAGCCCCAATAATCAATGCCAAAATAATGGTGAGTCTTTTTTTACGTCTTGGGGTCATAAGGTGTTCTCCATATGCTTTGCAGCATCAATTCTGGCTTGGCGTTCAACCTTTGCTTGCACATCTTGCAACAAGGTTTTGCCACGCTTGATGCTGAGCATCAGTAAAATAAACATGGATAAAAAGGTAATGCCAAATGCACTCCATACATAGGCGGAGTAACCGCCCATCGCCAAGAAATCACTCAAAGAGTCAAAATGCATGATCAGTTACCTTTCTGTGTTTGAAGGGTTGCCAATTCGATAACCCAAGGGCGATGGCTCTCTTTACTGATAATTTCATTGCGTAAGCGGACCATAGTGACCGCAGCAAAAAAGAAAGCAAAACCAAAAATATTGAGCAGCAATGGCCACAACATGTCACTGGATATGGAAGGCTTTTCAAATTTAGTAATCGTGGCACCTTGATGCAGGGTATTCCACCACTCAACGGAGAAATGAATGATAGGTAGATTGATCACACCAACGATGGCCAGCAGACCTGCGGCTTTTGCGGCTGTTTTTTGATCATCGAAAGCGTGGTAAAGCGCAATCACTCCCAAATAGAGAAACAGTAAAATGAGCTCAGACGTCAGACGAGCATCCCATACCCACCAAGTTCCCCACATCGGTTTACCCCAAATGGCTCCAGTAATTAACGCAATAAACGTAAATACCGCACCGATGGGCGCCATTGCAGCAGCGGCCATGTCTGACAGTTTTAATTGCCAAACTAGACCAATGAAAGCCGCAATCGCCATCGACATATAAATGCCCATTGACCAAATGGCAGAAGGGACATGAATGTAAATGATTCTGAAGCTGTCGCCTTGTTGATAGTCTGCCGGAGCATAAGCTAAACCAAGGATATTACCGACTACCAGGCATAAGATAGCGAGCCCTGCAAACCAAGGCAGGAACTTTCCACATAGCCGATAGGCGGATTCAGGCTTTGCATAGGGATGGAGCCATTTCCACATTGTATTGTCTCACTCTTACTTCATTGCTTCTGAGCATGTGTCTGCTCAGTTTATTGTGTTGTTGATACGCAACGCTCAAATGCATTGCTGAAAATATCGTTCGTACTTAATTTAGTTAACGCTGACTCTCAATGCTGCGCTAATAGCAAATGGAGTTAATGTTATCGCGCCCATAAACATTGCCCCCAAAACAGCCAATTGACCGTTGTAGAGCATGCCAAGCGATGCTGCATCAATAGCTGATGTAGCGAAGATTAAAATCGGGATATACAAGGGTAAGACCAGTAGGCTCAGCAACACGCCACCTTTTTGCAAGCCTACGGTCAATGCAACACCAATAGCACCGATAAAACTCAACGTTGGCGTACCAATGAACAAAGTCAATACAACTGCAAGCCACGTATTAAAATCTAATGACAATAATACGGCTAACAATGGGCTAATTAAAATTAAAGGCAGTCCAGTCAATAACCAATGAGCCACGACTTTTGAAATAACGACTATGGGTAATGGCACTGGGATCAGCATCATTTGTTCAAGCGACCCGTCTTGAAAATCATCGCGAAACAGACGCTCAAGTGATAGTAGCGCCGACAGTAACGCCGCAACCCAAACAATACCTGCGGCGATACGGGCGAGCAAAGCAGGCTCTGGGCCGATACTCAGCGGGAATAGGGTGATCACTATGATAAAAAACCACAGTGGATTAAAAATATCGGCTTGACGTCGAAAGGCGATCAATAATTCACGACGGATGATCATCCCCATGGTCACGATCATGACTCATGCCCTAATTTAATTTTTCGCAATTGCGGATAGTGAGCAAACATATCTTGGTGTGTGGTCAATACAACAATGCCACCTTGTTGCGCATGCGCTAGAAATAAGGCTTCCAACACTTTGACACCTTGCTTATCAATCGCAGTTAACGGTTCATCTAAAATCCACAACTTTTGTTGACTGAGCCACAAACGAGCCAGCGCAACTCGGCGCTGTTGTCCGGCAGAAAGCTGGCCTGCAGCCACGTCTTCCCGGCCAGCTAAACCCACTTTAGCCAAGGCTTGATATATCTCTTGAGAAGACGATTCTGCATTATGCACTGATTGATAAAAATGAAGATTCTCGAATGCCGTCAAATCGCGCTTAACCCCAGTTTGATGACCAAGAAACAGTAAATCTTGGTGGTAATCATCACGATTAGACTCAATATTCATGCCATTCCACAAAATAGAACCATCCTCTCTATCACCTAACCCGGCAATAATTCGTAGTAAGGTCGTTTTACCTGTGCCGTTCCGTCCTTCAATCTGCACCAATTCGCCAGCATGAATCACAAAGCTAAGTGCTTCAAACAGAACTCTTTCATCACGAATTGCGGTCAGGTTATTTACTTCAAGCATGTGCATCTAAATCGAGAAATTTGAGCCGCTATATTAGCACACCACACCTAAGACAAAACATAATAAGACTATTACCAGTCACGAAACTAGGTAAGAAACTGTTAATTTTTAATTATTTTCTGTCTCATTTACTACTTTATGGCTACATTTAGCCACATCCAAAACTAGAGAGGGAAGCCATTGGCTTCCCTCTCTAGTTTTGCTCTTTCGACTATTTTTTGGCAGGTCGCCTCGTACTTTGCACCGGCTCGCGACCTTCCGGGTGACTACTCAGTGGCGGGATGCTTTCATGCCCTGCAATTTTCTTCTGCAAGGACATCATCAACTCAGCTTCAGCTTTAGGTAGCTCACACTCTTTAATAAGCTCATTGATGTCAGCACCGAGTTGGACCATTTTTGTCGCTCGGCTGTATAAACGCCCATCCGTATCAACATGTTCCAATTCAGTAATTCGCTCGTTTAAATGCTGGATGAGATCCTGCTGATCCGTCACTTTTTGGCCAAGACCAATAGCAACTGAGCGTATTTCCAACAGCTGTCTATTCGCCTTTTGCAACTCCTTATCTAACGATCGGGCTTGTTGTCTTTGGTGATCAATCTGTTGGGCAAGCCCCTGACGTACACGAAGTAACACCAGCAACAAAAATACAACAACAAAAACCGCGCTCCCTATAAGAATAACAGGAGCACTGAACAACATAGCTTCGCTCATTATAGGTGGACCATCTCGTCCCACTCGTCTTCAGTTAGCAGTTTATTCAGGTCAACAAGGATCAATAGCTTACCGTCACGGTTGCTCACGCCTTGGATAAACTTAGCGCTCTCATCGGTACCAACACTTGGTGTAGTATCGATTTCAGAAGAACGTAGGTAAACTACTTCCGCAACGCTATCGACTAAAATACCAATCACTTGGCGCTCAGATTCAATCACAATAATGCGTGTATTATCCGTGATTTCACCTTGCATTAAGCCAAAACGAGATCGTGTATCAATGACGGTCACAACATTACCACGTAGGTTAATGATGCCAAGAACATAATCAGGAGCACCTGGTACCGGTGCAATTTCTGTATAGCGGAGTACTTCACGTACCTGCATTACATTAATTCCGTATGTTTCTTCTTCTAGTTGGAACGTCACCCACTGAAGCACTTCGTCGTTAGACTTGTCTTTTCTTACTTCTACTTCGTTAGTCTGAGACATACCTTTTCCTCTCTAAGTCGATTCCGACATCAATGTATTATTATTTCTCTAGTGCTTTTACATCAAGCCCTGCATTAAGCATAGCTATCAATGCTTCAACATGGATCAAAGCACACATTTTTTCTTTTACCATTCCAGCAAGCCACGGCCTTTTGCCTGCCTGTTCTCGCCAGCGGACCTTCTCTGAGCTTAGCAATTCTGTACCCATAAGCTGAGTACTTGCTAACCCCCACATACTGTCACCAAGCATGACGATGTATTGATAACCTTCTTTGTAGCTATCATCATGGAGCTTTTCTGCCATTACCCATTTTGCCGTATCGACAACATCTAGCTGATTGTCTTTATTCGTTTGCAGTCCAAGGTACCAAGCAGGTCGACCGATTAAATGATTGAGCGTTGCCATACGGTGGATCCCCCCAAGTTCATCAAGAGGCACCGCAAACGTCACGCCATTCACTTCAAAATAGAGCACTTGAAAATCTCGTGTTCTCGCAGTGCTTTGCCATGTACCAATTCCAGAGTAGCCCGCTTGCGTTTCAAGTTCGACTTCAGCCGTCGGTTGCTCAACCACTTCCACGTCAACAGCAAATTCTTCAACAGTGTCTGCCGCAGTCAGAATTTCAACTTCAGGTTCTGTTTCCAAAGTATCGGCGGGAATATCCCATTCTTGGATCTCTTCAACAATTTCAGCCACTGGTTGAGTTTTTAAAGCGATCTGAACGGTGTTTTGCTCCATGATCTCTTCCAGCTCTAACTCTGCCACTGGATTACTTGATTCTAGCTGGCTTAATAAGCGCTGCACATCATCTAAATTCGGCAGCTCAAACTCAACCACTTCAGCATGGTAATAACTTTTTTCCGGTACAGATTGCACCGATGTCGAAAGCGCTAACTCAGGTTCAGCAAGGGACAATTCTTTTTGCTCTTCCGCTTTCAGCTCAAGTTCAATCGCTTCTTCATCTAGTAACGCTGTAAAGTAGTCATCGAGTGCTTGTTCACTGGATAAAAATGGCCCACTACTCATCAATAGCTAGCCTCTCTAAATAAATCAGCAACTGTTTATAAGCAAAAACACCACGGCTACCTTCAGCAAAATGAGAAGCAGGCAAGCGCTTTAAACTCGCATCACGAAACTTGGTGTCTATAGGTACAGCAGAGCTCCAAACTTGCTCTGGGTAATCTTTTTTAAGTTGATTCAGCGTTTGCAAAGAAGCCCGGGTTCGCTTGTCGTACATAGTCGGTACGATAGTCACTTTAAACGATCGACTACGAGATTTTTGCATGATGGCTAAGGTGCGAATCATCCTTTCGAGCCCTTTCATAGCCAGAAACTCAGTCTGCACTGGAATTAAGATACGATCGCTGGCGGCCAATGCATTAACCATCATTACCCCTAAAATTGGAGGACAGTCGATCAATACGTAGTCATAATTATGGCGCAATGCAAGAAGCGCACGTTTCAAAATCAGCCCCATTCCACTGCGGTTGCCCATGACTCTATCTAAAGTGGCTAGAGACATATGGGCAGGGATGAGATCAATGCCTTCAACATCGGTTTTTAGGATAAGAGGGGTAACGCTTTGCTCTGTTAACTCACGTTGCTGAAATAGGTCAAACAGGCTGACGGGCACGCCATCAGAATCATAACCTAAGTATGTAGTAAGCGAGGCGTGAGGGTCAGTATCGACCAACAGCACTCTTTTGCCTTGCTGACTTAGCAAACCGGCAAGCGTAATCGTTGTGGTTGTTTTACCCACACCGCCTTTTTGGTTTGCAATACTCCATACAATCATTGAACTTCCTTTATGCGAGGCCAACTTCAACTAACATTCGTTCTGATATACGCTCTAACGGTAAATCTTCAGACGAGATCCCCGCTTTTGCGACAGCTTGCGGCATGCCATACACCACGCAACTTTCTTCATCCTGAGCCCAAATGGTTGCCCCTGCGGCTTGTAACATTCGAGCCCCTTCACGACCATCGGCTCCCATACCAGTCAATATCATTGATAGCACTTTATCTGCATAGATCTTCGCCGCAGAACCGAATGTTATATCAACACACGGCTTATAGTTCATACGTTCGCCACCATCGATAATGCGCAATTTAGCACTACCCGGACGGCCCTCAATCATCATCTGTTTACCACCCGGAGCCAAATAGGCAACACCTGGGCGCAATGCATCACCATCTTCTGCTTCTTTCACTTCAATTTTACACAGTGAGTTGAGCCGGTTTGCAAATGCAGCAGTGAAGGTGGCAGGCATGTGTTGAATGAGTACGATCGGATGCGGATAATTCGCAGGTAACTTCGTCAATATTTTTTGTAACGCAACCGGGCCCCCTGTAGAGGTACCGATAGCGGTCAACTGATATTTTTTACCTGTAGCTTTAAAGCGAGCCAATGTGCCCATTGATTTCGGCGCAGGGGAACTCGCCGTTGTAGCCGCTGTTCTATTGGCAAACGGCGACGATGTGCTCGGCGCTGGGCGTGAAACCAAAGGTCTTCTCAGCATCCCTTTTTTCGACGCGATTTGAATAACCCGTTGTTGTAATAAAGCGACTGCCTCATCACGGTTACGGGCAATATCTTCAAATTTTTTCGGTAAGAAATCTAACGCTCCAGCATCTAAAGCATCTAGCGTTGCTTTGGCACCATCATGAGTCAGCGATGAGAACATCAAGATCGGGATCGGGTTCGCAGCCATAATTTCACGGACAGCAGTAATGCCATCCATAACTGGCATCTCAATATCCATTGTGATGACATCAGGCTTTAAGATTCTCGCTTTTTCTACGGCTTCTTTACCGTTAGTTGCAACATCAATCACTTCTAGACGGGTGTCAGAGTTAATAATTTCACTCACACGCCGTCTAAAAAAGCTCGAATCATCAACGACTAATACTCTAATCGCCATGGGTGTCCTTATATTGTGTGCTCATTTAAATGCGGGAAGCAGCAGCATACTGCTTAAGCAAATCTGGCACATCTAGTATTAGTGCAATATGTCCATCGCTGGTAATCGTTGCCCCAGCCATACCCGGTGTTTTTTGAAGAAGCTTATCTAGTGGTTTGATTACCACTTCTTCTTGGCCAATTAAGGTATCAACCACAAAACCAACTCGCTGGCTACCAATCTGAACAATAACAACATGTCCATGACCTTTACGCAGTTCTATTTTACCTGCTTTAGGGGCTAGCCAATTCTGTAAGTAGAAGAGTGGTATCGATTTTTTACGTACTATGATGGTCAATTGTCCATCAACGACGTTCGTCCGGCTAAGATCAAGATGGAAGATTTCATTCACGCTCGCAAGCGGTAGAGCAAATGGATGCCCTGCGACCCCAACCATCAATGTCGGTAAGATAGCGAGTGTTAGCGGCACTTTGATCGTAATCTTAGTCCCTTTTCCCATCTCAGAATCGATGTCAATTGAACCATTGAGTGTATTGATGGCTGTTTTTACAACATCCATCCCAACACCACGACCAGAAATGTCTGAAATTTGCTCTTTACTGGAGAATCCCGCCATAAAGATTAAGTTAAAACACTCTTTATTGGAGAGACGCGACGCCGCATCTTCATCCATCATGCCTCGTTTAACCGCAATACTACGCAGCTTATCTGGGTCCATACCGCCGCCATCATCGACGATAGCTAGCTCAATATGATCACCTTCTTGCGAAGCTGAGAGTATGATTTTACCCGTGCTTGGCTTTCCAGATTTGCTACGCACATCAGGCATTTCAATGCCGTGGTCAACTGAGTTACGCACTAAGTGGATCAATGGGTCTGCAAGCGCTTCGACCAAGTTTTTATCAAGGTCTGTTTCTTCGCCGCGCATTTCAAGCACGATATCTTTTTTCAGGGTACGTGCAAGGTCTCGAACCACGCGAGGGAAGCGGCCGAACACTTTCTTAATCGGTTGCATGCGCGTTTTCATGACAGCGCCTTGCAAATCCGCGGTAACTACATCAAGGTTAGCCACCGCTTTTGCCATCTCTTCGTCGTTGCTATTAAGCCCTAAACTCAGCAAGCGGTTACGCACTAGCACCAATTCGCCAATCATGTTCATAATGATGTCGAGCGTTGATGTATCAACACGGACTGTTGTTTCCGGCTGAGTTTGCGCTTTTTTAGCCACAGCAGGTGCTGATACTTCTTTTTTCTCAGCCACTGCAACCGGAGCTTTCGCCGGGGAAGAGGTGGCTGGAGCCGTTACTTTAGGCTGAGGAGCAGGTGTAGGTTTCGCCGCTTCAGCTTTCGGTTTTGCGGTCTCTGTTGGTTTTACAGGCTCTGCTGGCTTCACATTTTCAGAAGCAGGTCTGGTTGCCATTTCCAACTCTTCTGGCAATGGTCCTTTTCCTGAACCATGCAGTTCGTCAAGAAGCTTTTCAAACTCCTCGTCCGTCATCAAATCATCGCCACCACCAGCAGAAGCTTTAGGTGCCGCTGTTGATTTAGGCGGAGTAGTTGTTTTCGCTGTAACCTCAGGAGCGGGTTCAACGGTTGGAGCTTTGCCTACGCCGTGCAGTTCATCAAGCAGCTTTTCAAATTCATCATCCGTAATATCGCCACTAGTAGCCACTGATGCACTTGGGGCTTTAGGCGCTGGGGCAGCCGGTGCGGCATTTTCCGAATGAGCATTAGGCGCGGTGCCCTTACCATGTAATTCGTCTAACAGTTTTTCAAATTCATCTTGCGTGATTTCATCGATAGAATTTGACGTGACAGCCTTTGAGGCCACTGGTTGAATGACTTCCGGTTCAGGCGCTTCGATAGCGGCCTCTTCCTCGACTTCAACTTCAGCAATAACAGGCTCCACTTCGTCAATTTCATCTTCAGAAGCAGGACGACACAATTTATGAAGTTCATCGAGTAGAGCGGGATCTGCAGGCTCTAAGGGTTCTTGATCTTGAACAGCGCGAAACTGTGCGTTAACGGTGTCTAAAGCTCGTAACATCGTATCCATCAAGCTCGATGTTACACTTCTTTGGCCATTGCGTAAGATATCAAATACGTTCTCGGCACCGTGGCACGTCTCAACCAGCTCGGTGAGGGCAAGAAACCCGGCCCCACCTTTAACGGTATGGAAACCGCGGAAAATCGCATTTAATAACTCCCTGTCTTCGGGGTTGTTCTCAAGTTCAACCAATTGCTCTGAGAGCAATTCGAGAATTTCACCTGCTTCAACCAAAAAGTCCTGAAGAATGTCGTCGTCTAATTCGTAGCTCATACGTTACCCCTAAAAACCAAGACTCGATAATAAATCATCGACTTCGTCTTGAGATGAAACCGCATCGGCTCTTTCATGAGGGTTCAAAATAGGACCTTCAGGTTCGATAGATGGGTTCTTCTTGTCTGTTTTTTGTTCTATTTGGTTAGCCCCAAAGGCAGTGAGAATCTCAACTAGGCGTTTCTCAACTTCATTAACCAGCGTAATAACACGCCGAATTATTTGGCCAGTGAGATCTTGAAAGTCTTGAGCCATCAATATCTCAGTTAGCTGACCTCGCAATTCGCTGCTGTTGCCTTCAACTTGTGATAGTAGATCATCAATACGGTGACAAAGTGCTTTAAACTCAATGAGATCAATACGTCCATGCATCAACTCATTCCATTGTGGACGCACTTTTAACAGACCTTCGTGAAGGCTGTCAGCGATCGGCATACATCGATCCACTGCATCCATTGTTTTATTCGCAGCCACTTCCGTTTTATCAATTACGTATTGAAGACGATCCCTTGCATCTGGAATTTCGTCATTTGCAATCTCAGCCATCCGTTCATCAAGGTTGAACTGTTTGAGCGATTCATGCAGTTCCCTTGTCAAAGTGCCTATTTCTTGCAGCATTGGATTGCTTGCTTTGTCGTAGGTCTCTTTAAAGAGTTGATTCGCCTGATCTTGCTGTCCATTTTCCAGTAGCTGAACGAGTTCTTTTGCTTGTTCTAATGAAATCATCGATTAGCCTTTTCGCGCATAAATGAATAGAGCACCTTTTGTCTGTGACCACACGCTTTATAAACGCTCGAAAATTTTATCCAGTTTTTCTTTAAGCGTAGCAGCAGTAAAAGGTTTTACGATATAACCATTCACACCTGCTTGAGCAGCCTCGATGATTTGTTCGCGTTTTGCTTCTGCGGTGATCATCAGAACAGGCAGATGCTTAAGTTCTGCGTCTGCTCGAATATTTTTCAACAAATCGATGCCTTGCATGCCCGGCATATTCCAGTCTGTAACCACAAACTCAAAATCACCTTTCTTTAGCATAGGCAACGCTGTCAGGCCATCATCTGCTTCTTGGGTATTATTGAAGCCCAAATCACGAAGTAGATTCTTAACAATACGGCGCATTGTTGAAAAGTCGTCAACAATAAGGATCTTCATGTTTTTATTCAAAATTGCCTCCACTGAGCTCGAAATCAGTGATATTAGTCATTTTGCGTCCAAGAACTTAACTTCGTTCTTAGTCGCTGCATAGATTGGCTTAGTATCTGGCTAACGCGGGATTCGCTAACACCTAGAACTTCACCAATTTCTTTTAAGTTTAGCTCTTCATCATAATAGAGCGAAAGTACCAAAGCTTCACGTTCTGGAAGTGATTTTATTGATTCAACCAATGCTTTACGAAACGATTCATCGGCGACTCCCTTAAATGGCGAGTTGTCTTCATCGTCATCCAGAGGAGAAATTGCATCATCAGAAATACCTAAATCTTCGATTCCGACAATCCGTGAGCAATTAATGTCAGTTAATACAGTATGGTACTGATCCAGCGACATGCCTAAATACTTCGCAACTTCTGTATCAGTTGGGTTTCGGTTTAGCTCACCTTCTAGAACTGAAATTGCATGGGTTATCTCTCGGTTGTGTTTATGAACCGAGCGTGGAACCCAATCACCACGCCGAATATCGTCGAGCATAGCTCCACGAATTCGAATTCCTGCGTAGGTTTCAAAGCTTGCACCTTTACTCCCATCATAATTTTTTTGTGCTTCAAGTAGGCCTATCATACCGGCTTGTATTAGATCTTCGACTAATACGTTTGGTGGCAGGCGACCTGCTAAATGGTGTGCAATACGCTTAACCAATACAGAGTATTTTTCTAAAAATGCTTGTTGGCTCTTTAGGTTTCCGTGTTGGTCATAAGTAAGCGCTTTATTCACCGAATGGTTCCCCTACACTTTCTGTTCTATTTAGCAAACGCTCGACAAAAAATTCCAGATGGCCTGTCGGCGTTCTTGGAATTGGCCACGTTAACGCTTTACTTGCCAACGAGCTGATTGCCAGTGCCGCAGGTGACCGTGGAAACGCATCGACCACTATTTTTTGTTTTTTTACTGCTTGTCGCACTTTATCATCCAAAGGTATGCAAGCAACAAGTTCAAGGCTCACATTTAGGAATCTTTCTGTCACTAAAGTTAATTTAGCAAATAATTCCCGTCCTTCACGATAACTTCTCACCATATTGGCCACAATTTTAAAACGTTGCACTTGGTGTTCACGACTTAAGAGCTTGATCAGCGCGTAAGCGTCGGTGATGGATGTCGGTTCGTCACATACCACGATCACTACATCTTGTGCGGCGCGACAGAAGCTCACGACCATATCAGAAATACCTGCGGCTGTATCGATGAGCAGAATATCCATCTCATCTTCTAAACTGCCAAAGGCGCGTATTAAACCAACATGTTGGGCGTGTGACAACTCTGTCATCGACTGTGTGCCCGAGGTCGCTGGAATTATTCGTATCCCAAAAGGTCCCTCGACGATGGCATCTTTCAGTTCACACTCGCCAGCCAGTACATGCCCTAAGTTTCGCTTCGGGCGTATGCCAAGCATAACATCCACGTTAGCTAAACCTAAGTCTGCATCCAACACCATGACTTTTTTGCCTTGACGAGCCATGCAGATCGCCATGCCGAGTGTCACGTGAGATTTACCCACACCACCTTTACCACCAGTCACAGATATGACTTTGGTCAGTGACGGTTGAGTTAAGCGGCGTAAACCGCTCGCTTGGTCATATATCATATTATTCGCCATATTTGTCCGCCGCCTAGAATCTCTCGGAGTCGCTGCTCCAATAGTGAGGTTCATTCTCTGTCGACTTCTCTAGCAATTCGTTTGCCTTTGCAACCATGTACTTCGGCTGGGCAATCACAATATCTTCTGGTACACGCTGGCCATTCGCGATGTAAGCAACGGGCAGTGCGTTTTGAACCACGACACTCACAAATTCCCCTAAGCTCAGTGACTCATCAAGCTTAGTCATAATGCACCCTGAAAGAGGGATCCTTCTAAAGTGCTCGATTGTTTCTTGTAATACTTTTCTTTGTGCCGTTGCAGGCAGAACAAGGTAACTGTGGATGATTTCGCCACTCTCTTGCATCAGGGTATCGAGCTGCTCTGATAACCGAACATCACGCTGCCCCATCCCCGCGGTATCAACTAAAATTAAACGCCGATTTCTTAGCTGATATATTACATCGGCTAACTCACTGGAATCTTTAGCAACTCTTACTGGACAACCCATGATTCGGCCATAAATAGAGAGCTGTTCATGAGCACCGATACGGTAGGTATCTGTGGTGACTAGAGCGACGTTATCAGCGCCATACTCCATAGCGGCGCGAGCGGCTAGTTTAGCGATGGTGGTGGTTTTACCAACCCCTGTTGGGCCTAATAGCGCAACCACACCACCACGTTTCAGAATATCTTGTTTGGAAACAGGGACTTGATCCGCCACTAAGCCAAGCAGTGCCTTCCAAGCTTTAGTTGGAGCAGTATCTTCTGGGATATAGCACGCGAGCTGGTCAGCCAGTTCTTGTGAAACCCCCATGCGCTCAAGTCTTTTAATGAGCATGGCACGCAAAGGCTCTCGACGCTCAACTTCTTGCCACATTAATCCTGAAACTTGATGTTCTAACAGGCGGCGTATTGAGGTCATCTCTTCACGCATGTTTTCCAGCTCTGGGTTCGAAACACTCGCCTCTTGCGTTGGGTAACGATCATAACGCGATGGATCTAACTTCGGCGTTTGACGGGTGGACGCTCTTCTATCCTCTGCAATTAACTTCGCTAATGGCGAATCGGCTCGTAACTCTGCACTACCGTGTCCTGAGTTGGTGTTAGATAAACCTGATTGACGTTGCAATAATGCAGAGAGCGAATCTTCATTTTCGGCGTGATAGTCCGAATCTGAGCCACTTGGTGCGCTGTACTGCTTTAACATATTTGCGAAACGTTTGGTCATTGAACGCCCAGTGTCTGCGCTGTTTTGCAGGCTGACTCGATCATCATCCAACTCACGAGAGGATTTGTTCAAAGACGGGGTGACTTGGGTGTAACCTTGTTGTCTAGGCTGCGAATTATAGCGCTTGGCACTGTTTTGCTGGGTGGGCTGTTCACCATCCACAGCGGCAACGATTTCCACACCACCCGCGACTTTTTTATTCGACATGATCACCGCTTCCGCACCAAGCTCTTCTTTCACTTGCAGCAGCGCTGTTCGCATATCTTTGGCAAAAAATCGTTTTATTTTCAAAGCAGATATCCGTGTTAAATGGCTAAAGCCCGATTAGGTAACAACAGTTTCGTTAGTTCCCAACGGCTTGAACAATCCGAATTTGTTTCTCGTCAGGTATTTCTTGATAAGAGAGCACACGCAAATTAGGTATCGTGTTTTTCACAAACTTCGCCAAAGTGGAACGAAGCACACCAGACGTGAGTAACACGGCGGGCTCACCTTTCAATTCTTGTTCTTGCGTTGCATGGCTCAGTGCAGCTTGTAAACGCTCTGCTAAGCCTGGCTCAATACCTGCCGATTCTCCTCCTGACGCCTGCATGGTTTGATGCAATATTTGTTCCAGCTCAGGAATCAGTGTTATCACTGGTAGTTCAGGTTCTATACCATTGATTTCTTGGACGATTAAACGCTTCAATGAGATTCGAACGGCCGCCGTTAGGATGTCAGGTTCTTGACTCCGCCCAGAATACTCCGCCAAGGTTTGTATTATGGTTCGAATATCTCGGATTGGAATCGCTTCATTGAGTAGGTTTTGCAGTACCTTAACGACTGTACCCAACGGCAGTTGATCTGGAACGAAGTTTTCAACTAGCCTTGGCGCTGAGCGACCCAGCATTTCAATTAAGTTTTGAACCTCTTCATGACCAATCAGTTGCGAGGCGTTATTAGTGAGAAGCTGACTCAAATGAGTGGCGAGTACGGTCGATGAGTCCACAACTGTGTAACCGAGAGCTTGTGCGTGTTCACGTTGTTCTTCACGGATCCAAACCGCTTCAAGGCCGAATGCAGGGTCGAGTGTGCGTTCACCGTCAATAACACCATAGACTTGACCAGGGTTAATCGCCAGTTCTTGATCTGGGCGGATCTCCGCTTCACCAACAGCAACCCCCATTAAGGTAATGCGATAACTATTGGGTGTTAATTCTAAATTGTCGCGAATATGCACTGCGGGGATGAGAAAGCCAAAGTCTTGCGACAGTTTTTTCCGAACACCTTTTACGCGTTCGAGCAGCTCTCCACCTTGATCTCGGTCCACCAGCGGTATCAATCGATAGCCCACTTCTAAGCCAATCACATCAACGGGTTGAACATCATCCCAAGAGAGCTCTTTTTGAGCGGGTGCTTCGTTGTCCACTTTTGCAGGCAGTTTCTTTTCATCGGCGGTTTTTTTCTGTTTGCGTATCATCCAATACGCGCAACCACCCGCTAACGCGGCTAGCAGTAAAAAAGCAAAGTGAGGCATACCCGGTACAATGCCCATGATGCCGAGAATACAAGCGGTAATCATCAATGCTTTAGGGTTGTCAAACAGTTGGAAGACGACTTGCTCTCCCATATCTTCATCGGTATTTTGACGGGTAACCATCATGGCAGCGCCAATCGAAAGCAGCAATGAGGGGATCTGAGCCACTAAGCCGTCACCAATGGTCAGCAGTGTGTAGATTTGGATCGCTTCTTTAAAACCCAACCCATATTGCGCCATACCAATCGATAAGCCGCCAATAATGTTGATGAACAAAATTAATATCCCAGCAATCGCATCCCCTTTAACAAATTTTGACGCACCGTCCATTGAACCGTAGAAATCCGCTTCTTTGGTTACTTCAAAGCGTCTCAGCCGCGCTTGGTCTTGATCGATTAAACCCGCATTTAAGTCCGCATCTATGGCCATTTGCTTACCCGGCAAGGCATCTAGGGTAAAGCGAGCACTCACCTCAGAAATACGTCCCGCACCTTTGGTTACTACCATGAAGTTGATGATCATCAAGATCAAAAACACCACTAAACCAACGGCGTAGTTACCACCGATCACCACACTACCAAACGCTTCAATGACGTTACCAGCCGCCCCGGGGCCTTCATGACCATACAATAAAACCACACGGGTTGAAGCGACGTTCAAGGCTAGTCGAAGTAAGGTTGCAATAAGTAAAACCGTAGGAAAAGCAGCAAAATCAAGCGGTCTACGGGTATAGACAGTGACGAGTAACACCACCATCGATAAGGCAATGTTAAAAGTGAAAAACAGATCCAATAGGAAGGCTGGGATCGGTAAAACGACCATAGCCAACGTGGCCAATACCATAACCGGCGCACCGATTGCTGGCATACTTCGCTGCGGTATTGATGGCAATTTATCTGCAAATGGGAGAGTAAATTTCATAGGTTAGCAAGCAATCTGTTGATAAATATCTATAAATGCGACAATGCGTTAACTCGGCGATGCAATTTTTAGTCCAGTAAAACAGTCAAAATAATGGCTACATTAGTAAAGGCAATAACCCTTCACTTAACGTAGCCTAGTTATTCAAATTACGTGAACTTCTTTTACTTTGAATGGTGGTTTAAGGATTAATACTCCAGATCTGCTGTCCTTTACGCAACTCTCTATCATATTCGATACCAATCAGACCGGATGTGGGGAACATTGGAGGGACTAAATCGGTAACAAATTCAGCCGCGAGATAGCCAACTAACGGTAAATGAGACACCAGCAGCACTGATTCGATTTGTTCTACATCGGCCAAGACAGAGACATACTCAAATACCACTTCCGCTTTCCCATAAGGTGTGATGTCATCACAGGTCACAACATCATCGGCATTAAAATAAGAGGCTATCGCAGCCCAAGTTTGCTGCGCCCGTAAGTAAGGGCTTACCAATACTTTATCTACATGGCGAAGATCTTGCTTTTCACAAGCACGAGCCACAGCAACAGACTCACGAAGACCTCTTTCGGTTAAGGCCCTTTGTGCATCACTCGCTGCATAATGTTCAGCTTCTCCGTGACGCATAATAAAAATCTTCATTACTCATTCCTAGTGGTTATTATCTATGCCGTCTAGGCGGCTTTATTCTCGATTATATCAGGCAACCAAGCAAAGACTTCGACACTGTTAACAGTCTATTAAAAAGTCTCCTGAAGGACTAAAATGGCACTTCGCTCATAAAATCATTGCTTGAAATTTGCACCTAACCGTTTCAACGCCATAATTAAAAAAGCCTTTTCTGTGGAGAGTCACTGTGCATTTAAGCCCTAACGACACCAACCAATACCGCTACATTACGTTAACTAATGGTCTGAGAACATTACTTATTCAAGCGGATGATGCACAAAAGTCAGCCGCTGCTTTAGCGATTAATGTGGGGCATTTTGATGACCCTGAAGACAGAGAAGGTCTTGCCCACTATCTGGAACACATGCTGTTTTTAGGCACAGAAAAGTACCCGAAAATTGGTGAGTTTCAAAGTTTTATTAATCAACATGGTGGCAGCAATAACGCATGGACTGGTACAGAGCACACCTGTTTTTTCTTTGATGTAAGCCCAAATCATTTTGAAAAAGCCTTGGACCGATTCAGCCAATTCTTTTGTGCCCCCTTGTTTAATGAAGAAGCCCTGGATAAAGAACGCCAAGCGGTGGATTCTGAATTTAAACTCAAACAGAATGATGATTCGAGAAGGCTCTACCAGGTTCAAAAAGAAACCATCAATCCGCAACACCCGTTTGCTAAATTTTCAGTGGGTAATTTGGAAACGTTGTGTGATAGAAATGGTCTCTCTATCCGTGAAGAAATTGTCCGTTTTCACCATGAAAATTACTCGGCTGATTTGATGACGCTCTCGCTAGCGGGCCCACAGACACTTGATGAGTTAGAGCAGTGGGCAAGAGATGAATTTTCCTCCATCCCAAATAAACAGCTCGGCCCGAAAAAAATCGAGGTGCCTTTTGTTTTAGACGCGCACCGCGGCGTCTTGATTCAAATCGAGCCACGAAAAGAGATCCGCAAACTAACTTTAAGCTTCCCAGCCCCAAGCATGGATGACTTTTATCATGTCAAACCTCTCTCTTATTTCGCCCATCTCATCGGTTACGAAGGTGAAGGCAGTTTAATGTTGGCATTAAAAGAGAAAGGTTGGATCACGTCCTTATCGGCTGGAGGCGGCGCAAGTGGCAGCAATTATCGTGAGTTTTCGATAAGTTTTAGCCTGACACATGAAGGCGTAAAACAGGTCGATAACATCATCCAGTCACTCTTTACTCAGATTAAATTAATCGCAGAGCAGGGCCTGAACGAATGGCGTTACCTTGAGAAAAGAGCGGTGCTTGAATCGGCTTTTCGCTTTCAAGAAACGACAAGGCCATTAGACATGGTCAGCCATTTAGTGGTTAATATGCAGCACTATCAGCCGCAAGACACCATCTATGGCGATTATATGATGGCGGGCTACAACGAATCGCTACTTAAGCAAGCACTTCATTATTTGACTCCTGCAAATCTACGCGCCACGTTAATTGCTAAAGATGGGTATTACGATAAGAAAGCGAAATGGTATTTTACACCTTATTCAATTACTCCATTATCGGCGTCACAACTTGCAGCATTCGCAACCCCTTGCGACATTGAAACAAACTTACCGCCACTCAATCCTTTTATCTGTTACTACTTAGACCCAAAACCGTTAGAGCCTTCAACGTCTTTACACCCGGAAATCATTGAAGAGTTACCAGGCTTTCGTTTATGGCATCTACAAGACCATGAATTTAGAGTGCCTAAAGGGGTAATTTACATCGCGATTGATAGCCCCATCTCGGTAGCCACTGCTCGAAATATTGTTAAAACACGTCTCTGTGTGGAAATGTTTTTAGACTCGCTGGCCACGGAAACTTATCAAGCAGAAATTGCTGGGATGAGTTACAACATGTACGCTCATCAAGGCGGCGTCACCCTGATGCTTTCTGGTTTTAGCGAAAAACAACCACAGTTAATGGAGATGATTCTCGCACGCTTTGCTAAACGTGATTTTAGCCTAAAACGCTTTAACACCATCAAGCAACAACTGCTTCGTAACTGGCAAAACACCACTAAAGATCGTCCAATTTCGCAGCTTTTCAATGCAATGACGGGTATTTTACAACCCAACAACCCTCCTTATGAAACGCTACTTGGTGCCTTAAAACAGATAGAAGTCGATGAGCTCAGTGATTTCGTAGAACAAATATTAGCGCAACTTCATGTTGAGATGTTTGTCTATGGCGACTGGTTAAGAAGTGATGCACAAGCGATGGCAGATACGCTTAAAAATGCATTACGAGTCAAAGATCAACAGTACGAGGAATCATTAAGACCACTCGTCATGCTCGGAGAGAGTGGGACTTTTCAAAAAGAGGTTCACTGCGATCAAGAAGATTCTGCTGTGGTGGTCTATTATCAGTGCAATGATGCCGCACCGCGCAGCATCGCCTTATATTCATTAGCTAATCACTTGATGTCCGCTACATTTTTTCATGAAATTCGTACTAAGCAGCAACTTGGTTATATGGTCGGAACGGGCAACATGCCATTAAACCGTCACCCAGGCATCGTACTCTACGTCCAGTCACCGAATGCTGCGCCTTATGAGCTGATTAGCGCTGTAGATGAATTTTTAAATGCTTTTTACATGGTGCTGCTGGAGCTCAACGAATACCAGTGGCACAGCAGTAAACGTGGTTTATGGAATCAAATTTCAACCCCCGACCCCACCCTTCGCAGCCGTGCGCAAAGACTTTGGGTTGCTATCGGCAATAAAGATGCGGGCTTTGTTCAAAGAGAGCAGGTTTTGAGTGAACTGAAATCACTCAGCCGCAGTGATATGATTCGCTTTGTGGTCAATGAGCTAAAACCAAGGACCGCCAATCGACTGATCATGCACAGCCAAGGAAACGCACATCAAACGGTTCAGAAACTCAGTTTAGGGCAAGAAATTGGCTCAATTGAAGCGTTCCAGCTTCGGCCTAAAAGCTATAACTTAGGGTAACAGTACTTCATCGCCATCAGAGCAATTTATCTTTGCTCTGATTTTACGATCTCTTTTAAAGAGTGGGGATGCAGTTTAATACACACGCCTTGCCACTTAAATGCAACCGTCGGGTTATGTAATCGCTCTCCTTCCCCTTTTGGACTGGACAATTTAACTTGAACACCTTGAGTGTCTAATGTTGTCCAGCATTCTTTTAATCGTGGGTAAACCGACAGTATATCCTGCAAATAGGCTTGCGCGGTTTGTGCCTCAGATGGCACCACAAATTCCACATGCTCCCAGCTCTGCTCTGGGTAAATTTTCCCCTCGGCAGGGTAAGGCAATTCCAAACATTCTATTGACCAACCATTAGCCGATAGCGGTACCGCAAATTCAATCACAATGATAGGACGGCCATTTATCTGAGCACTCGATATTTCTCGTCCTTCCTCCAGCCATGCCGCATGTGCTAATGACGCTAATTTACGATCATTAATGCGCAGTGCAATGTGGTCAGCTTGATTTGTGGATAAATCAATATGCAAAATTTTGGTTAATTCTTGAATTTTATGCATAAATTTATCTAAATTCTGCTTAAGCTGTTCAGGATGAAGCGCTGCATTCTTTAATGGTTCAAGCATTTAAATGGTCCAAAATGATGATTATCGTCTAATAGTACCAACAACTCTTCGAAAAGTAGAAAATTTCCTAATTTAGTCCCTATAAGCGCCTCAATAAAATTGGTATTATGTGCGCCAAATGATGAACAAAATTAAGATATGTATTGGCACTAAATGGTGAATAAAATGCATACCTTTGCAATTCCAAGAATTAAAGGAAACGCGTGTGAATATCCAAGCACTGATTAATGACAAAGTATCTCAGGCTCTTGAAGCCGCAGGCGCACCAGCTGGCAGTCCTGCTGCTGTTCGCCAATCGGCCAAAGCGCAATTTGGTGACTATCAAGCCAATGGCATTATGGGCGTAGCTAAGCAACTGGGTACCAACCCGCGAGAATTTGCTCAAAAAGTATTGGATGTTCTGGACCTCGATGGTATTGCGAGCAAAACGGAAATTGCAGGCCCAGGTTTCATCAACATTTTCCTCAGTGAAGCGTTTCTTGCTAAACAAGCGGATATCGCCCTAGCAGATGAGCACCTTGGTGTAACCAAAGAAGCGCAAAAGACGATCGTCGCAGACTACTCAGCGCCTAACGTTGCCAAAGAGATGCATGTAGGCCACTTACGCTCAACCATCATTGGTGACGCCGTTGTACGTACCTTGGAATTTTTAGGCCATAAAGTGATCCGCGCCAACCACATCGGTGACTGGGGCACGCAATTTGGTATGTTGATAGCCAACCTTGAACGTGTGCAGCAAGAATCTGGTAACGAAGTTTCAATGGAACTTTCCGATCTTGAAGCTTTCTATCGTGAGTCAAAAAAACTCTACGACGAAGATGAAGTGTTTGCCGCTAAAGCACGAAATTATGTGGTCAAACTACAAAGTGGTGACGAATTCTGCGCTCAAATGTGGAAAAAATTGGTGGACATCACCATGATCCAAAACCAGCGTAACTATGATCGTTTGAATGTTTCGCTCACGCGCGATGATGTGATGGGCGAAAGCATGTACAACGACATGTTGCCGGGCATCGTAGCCGATTTAAAAGAAAAAGGTTTGGCGCAGGAAGATGATGGCGCACAAGTCGTTTTTCTTGAAGAATACAAAAATAAAGATGGCGAGCCGATGGGCGTTATCATCCAAAAACGTGATGGCGGCTTCTTATACACCACAACTGATATCGCGTGTGCAAAATACCGTTATGAAACCTTGGGTGCGGACCGTGTGTTGTACTTTATCGACTCGCGTCAACATCAGCACCTAATGCAAGCATGGACGATTGTCCGCAAAGCGGGCTATGTACCTGAAGAAGTGACTCTTGAACACCACGCCTTTGGTATGATGCTAGGCAAAGATGGCCGCCCGTTCAAAACTCGTGCTGGCGGTACTGTTCGTTTGGCCGATCTTCTCGATGAAGCGCAAGAGCGTGCCGCTAAATTAATTGAATCCAAAAACCCTGATTTAGACGCCGCAGAAAAAGCGAACATTGCCAATACTGTCGCGATGGCTGCAGTGAAATACGCTGATCTTTCTAAGCACCGCACTACCGATTACGTGTTTGACTGGGACAACATGTTGGCATTTGAAGGTAACACTGCACCTTACATGCAGTATGCCTACACACGTGTCGCGTCAATTTTTGCTAAAGCAGGCGTATCGATGGATAACCTGACGGGTGAAATTAAAGTCACACAAGAGAAAGAAAAAGCTTTGATTGCGAAACTTCTGCAGTTTGAAGAAGCGGTACAAGCTGTTGCCCGCGAAGGCCAACCTCACATTATGTGTAGCTACCTATTTGAATTAGCTGGCCAATTCTCTAGCTTCTATGAAGCATGCCCAATCTTAGTCGCTGAAGATGAAAGTGTGAAACAAAGCCGCCTAAAACTGGCTGCGTTGACAGCAAAAACCATCAAGCAAGGTCTGTCGCTACTCGGTATTGATACATTAGAACGTATGTAACGACAGCTATGAGTGAATGAAAGGGTTGACCATGGTCAGCCTTTTCTTTTATCGGTGATAACATCCGTGCAAGTGAGATTGACATGAATTTTGAACTCCACCCGCAACTGGCCAAAGACACTTCCGTCATTGGTGAATTTCCTCTTTGCTTAGCCTTACTCCATAAAGATAATGCCGTACCTTGGATTATTCTGGTGCCTAAACGTGCCAATTTGAAAGAGCTGCATCATCTACCAATGCAGGAACAGCAACAATTTTTATGCGAATCTCAAGCCGTTAGCCAAGCTCTTGAAGCCACGTTTTGTCCAGATAAACTCAATTTAGGTGCGCTGGGTAACATGGTTCCTCAGCTCCATATTCACCATGTTGCTCGATTTAAAAATGACGTAGCATGGCCAGGGCCTATCTGGGGCAATACTCAAGGGATAGTGAGAGCCGAACAAGAACAGCAAGCAATCTTAACCAGAATCCAAAATGTTCTATCACTGAGTTCTATTTTTAGAAAAGGATAAACGTCGTCTCTCACGCCATATATTAGGTAAAAGTTTGAAAGCCGCTGACATCAGCGGCTTTCGTTTATCAGACAGAATGCCTAGCATCAATTATGACTAAAGTACGACAGTCAAAGACAGCCCGTTATTTCGGTTAAGCCCATAACGCACTCTTGTTACGCGGTTAGCCTTGTTGGTATCGATAGTGCGCGACAACACACCTTTTCGTATCCACACGGCTAACATAGCGTCAACGCCGTCCTCACTGAGCGAAAACTTTTTCGCAATCGCCGAGCGGCTAACGATCCCATTATCTTCAATGTAGCGCTTTAACTCATTTAATATCATGCCACTTGTACCTCAAGCACCGTTTTCTGCTGGAGTCCTTTTCGCTTAAGCATTTTAAAGGTCAACAAACTCGCCATAACAATGGCAATAATCCACGTTAAACTTTCGACAGGGGTTTCGGTGATCCTTGTCGCTTGGTAATAAAGCGCGGCGCCACCATACGCAAGCCCCATCGTCCATACTGCGATAAAACGAGCGTAATTCGCACCAAACTCACGAACATAAGCCCCCATGGCTGCAACACAAGGCGTGTAAAGCAAAATGAAGATAAGGTAGGCAAATGCGGCATGACCAGTGACAAAGTGCTGTTTCAAATTACCAAAGATTGAGGCATCTACGGCTTGCTCTTCAGCCACTGCGCTACTGTCTGTCAAGTCTCCGACTTCGATACCGAGCGGATCAGAGAAGCTTAATCCCGTTAGGTTTTCTGGAATAGACATAACCGCTTCTTGTAGGCTCGCCATTAGGTCATATTCGCTTTCATCACCTTCAGCAGAGGTATATAAATTGTTTAATGTTCCGACTACCGCTTCTTTTGCAAAAATACCCGTGATGATACCCACTGTCGCTGGCCAGTTATCTTGATTGATACCAATAGGAGCAAATACCGGAGTAACCACTTGAGCCACTTTTGATAACACGGAGTTGTCACTATCTTCATTACCAAAGCTGCCATCAGTACCAACTGAATTGAGGAAGCTTAAGATCATAACAACGATGACAATCGTTTTCCCTGCACCGAGAACAAAACGTTTTAATTTCTGCCATGTTTTGATCATGACGTTTTGTACCGTTGGGATCTCGTAATCTGGCATCTCCATCACTAGGCTGTCGCTTGAACCCGGATAGAGCGTATGCTTCAAAACCAAACCAGTGAACACTGCGGCTAAAATGCCCAATAAATAAAGAGCAAAAACTACATTTTGACCGCTTTCAGGGAAAAACGCCGCAGCAAATAGCGCATACACTGGCAAACGTGCACCACATGACATAAAGGGTGCCATCGATGCCGCTAATTTACGTTCACGTTCTTGATCTAGAGTACGGGTCGCCATAATCGCGGGAACGTTACAACCAAATCCTAAAACAAGTGGAACAAACGCTTTACCCGGTAGGCCTATCTTCTGCATCACTTTATCTAAAACAAAAGCCGCGCGAGACATATAGCCAGAACTTTCGAGTACAGCTAAAAATAAGTACAAACAAGCGATAACTGGGATAAATGTGGCGACGGTTTGAATACCTCCGCCAAGGCCATCTGCTAATAATGTCACTAGCCAAATAGGCAAATGATCATCCAGTAAGTGATGCCCGCCATCAACCAATAACGCCCCGACGCCAATGTCGAAGAAATCAATGAAAGCGCTCCCAATATTGATCGAGAACATAAACATTAAGTACATAACCACAAAGAAAAACGGTACACCCACCCATTTATTTAAAATCAGCTTATCTGCTTTTTGTGTAAAACTGTGGCTTAGTTTCCCTTCGGTTTTGCGGATCTGCTGGCACTGTTCATGCAAAAATGTGTATTTGGTATCAGCGACATGCAGATCAATATCCAAACCACTTTGCAATTGCTCTTTCTGGATAAGCTCACGCTGCACTTCTGGTAATCCATTAATCACCAAAAGATCATTTTCTAAAGCACGAATAGCCAATGCGCGAGGTGCCACTTGCTTATGTTGAAAAATAGTGGCTAATTTTCCGATCGATTGTTCAAATGCACTACCGTAATCCAATAGCAGTTCTTTAAGAGCTACGCCTTGCAGCAGTACTTTATGCAGCTTTTCTTTGAATCGACTCACCTGCTCTTTACTGGTAGCAGAAAGCATAAAAACGGGGCAACCTAGAACTTTCTCAAGTTGTTGAATGTCTAGGCTTTGACGCTCTCTTTTTAAAGCGTCCATTTTATTCAAAACCACAATCATTGGACGCCCGAGCTCTCTCAATTGAAGCGTCATATAGAGACTGCGCTCCAAACACGTCACGTCCACAACGTTAATGATTAAATCAGCAGGATGTGTAAGAACCGCTCTAGAGGCAATGGATTCGTCAATGCTGTTACTGTCATTCCCGCTGTCAAGTGCGTAGATGCCCGGCAAATCCGTTAGTATGAATTCATCTCCAGAATGAGTGTAGCGACCCGTTTTTTTCTCAACTGTAACACCAGCCCAGTTACCGACTTGTTGCTTAGAACCAGTCAGCCCATTAAATAACGTTGTTTTGCCACTATTAGGGTTACCAACGGTTAGAATTTGATATCGCACTACGCTCTCTCCACTTCAATACAAGCGGCTATATTTTCACGTACCGCTAAAGAGACGCCTCTCACTTCAAGTTGAAGTGGATCTCCCATAGGAGCTCTTCTGATTAACGTAACAGTAGTTAGAGGCAGCAAGCCCATCACCATCAATTTTTTACGAATGTCATTTGGAAGTTGATTGAACGCGACAATGCTCGCGCTATCCCCTTCATTTAATTGAGATAATTTCATCTATCTTGCTCTCAATGGTAGTGGTAATGAGAAATATTTTTATTAACAGGCGAATAATACACGCGCTAACCCTCTATTTTATTGCGTGAAATCAAAGATTGCATAAATCCATCACGTTGTTTTCGGTAAATAAACTGACGTTAAAAACGTTAAAAAATTATCAGGTACAAATGAGCTCAACATAAAAAAATAAACAAAAACAGATAAAATAAAAATAAACCATTAAAATCAATAAGTTATGGTTAATTATGTATTTTGTCGTTTTTCTTATACTAGGTTGTCGTTAATTTTATAAATGAAATAAGTCCTTTGCCATATAGTAAATCCATCGAAAGGAATTACTCCTTAGATACAAATTCCAGAGGTGGTACGGGTGTTACTCGTATCACTCCGGCAGCAAGCGAAGGTGTCATTGACACCCGTGGTATAGTCCCCCCGGCTATACCACGATCTTTTTTTTCTACTCATCTCATCTTTACCGCAACACAATCACCGACCCAGCCTGTTTATTGAGTAAGTGCTATTTCCAAAATAAATTGATATTACGACTTTGAGTATTAATGAGTCTATCTACGCAAGCATAGACAAATATGCGCAGCTAACACAGCAGCCAATCTAATCAAGAAGGGAGATACAGCTTGATTGCAGGCCGGCGGAAAGTGAGTTCATCTCCACACACCTGAATAAGCTTTGTGATTAGGGTGACTGAATGTCGCTAACATCGCTGCAGTTTCAAGTGGGAAAATTATCACTATTTATCAGGGGCGGTATTACTCGTTATCATCAACAAATTGGGTTGGCGATAAACCGAAGTGATGTTTAAATCTTTGGCTGAAATAAGACGGATCATTAAACCCACAATCAAAAGCGACTTGGGCGACTTTTCCTCCTGCGAGCAAATATTGGCACGCTTTCTCTAAGCGGATCTCATTTAGATACTCTTTGAATGTTTTATTGGTGATCGCTTTAAAACGACGCTGCAAGCTACGCTCCGATACGAAGAGTGATTTAGCCGCACTAGAGGTACTAAATTCAGGATCTGAATAGTAATTGTGTACCAATTTTTCTACTTTTTTAAGCCACTCTTTTTCCGTTACATCAATAGACTTGTCCTCTGAATGCTCTTCTACGACGATCATTTCAGGTGCATCACTCACAAGCTCTACTGATGGCCAAGAAAGCTCAACTAAATTTCGTTCTGGCGATGAAAAAATATGTATTTCCCCACCACTGCGCTGTACTAACAGTTGCATTTCCTCTAGCTCAAAACCAGAGATACGCTTATCACTATTGATGGATTGCACCTGATCGCCACAGTCAATCATCACAATAAACAGTCTTTTCTCCCTTTCATAACAATGAATTTGTAGCTCTTGATTTCTATAAAGACGTTTTACCGCATCAGACAGTAGCGTATTGAAAATGATGTCTAGGTTAAAATGGGCAGATTCAATATAAGCTTGTTTAAGCTCATTGTTCACCGCCAACGAAATATTCGCTTTCGCGAACTCTTCACGCCATCCGTCCACACAAGAGTTCAAGATTATCGATAGGTCGTAGAGCAACTGAGTCGCTGTTTTATCATTTCTTACGTTACGAAGTAACGCCAGTTCACGTTTTACTTTTAAAGCTAAAGACTCAAGTCGCGCGAGTTGATGGAGTTGGGAGCGATAAATCAGCTGATTTAATGTAGGAGTAATAGAATCTAACATCTGTTCAACAACGATATGGCGAATTTGTAATTGCTTGCGCAACTGCTGGTTATTAGTCAAAACAATTTTGCTTTGATGCCGTAGTTGATCCGTTTTCAAGGCCACCTGAGCTTTTAACTTTCGGTTTACTTTGGTAACCCAACGAGAACGCCACCATGAAGCAAAAGCAATAAGGCCTATAGAAAGGCAAAGGTAAAGAACAATAGCCCATGAAGACCAATACCACGGGTTATCCACAATAAATGATAGACTGTTTATCATACTGTTTTGCGGATTTGGACTGTAATTTCTCACCAGCAAACGATAGTGTCCAGGTAATAGGTGATCAAGAGTCAACTGAGCGCTTTCTAATCTCTGCCACTCCTTATCCCCTGCAATACGATACTCCAATGATAAGGCTCTCGATTCTGGCAATGCACCAAATAAAAAGCTTATCGAACTTCCATATTCCAATTCTAGTGTCTGAAAACGACCACGACCGAACATGACAGGAATGTGATCGACATTCACTTGGCTAAAGATAATATTGGTATTAGGAGGGGTAGCAACCGTGAGTTCAGAGGACCATGCTGTCACTAAGCCGAAACGGGAACCTAGCAGCAACTGCTGTTGGTTATTGATAATACTTGATTCGCAAACTCCACTTTTAAATTCATTATTCATCAATCCGTGTGGATCACCAAAATGCTTTACCACCTCACCCATAGGATTGTAGAGCGAGATTCCTTGTGAGGAAGTCAGCCAAATACCGTTGCCCGTTTCAGTTAAACATTTGGGGCTAATATTCTCTTCAACCATATCAATAGATCGAATATCACTACGATCATGTGCCAAAACAAAGACGCCATAAGCACTAGCAAACCAAACATCACCCTTGCTACTCTCAAATATATCAATGCTTTGTCCATAATGACTAGTCGCTCGGAGAAAAACAATTTTGCCTTTGTCAAAAAGATAAACACCATGGTCAGTGCCGATAAATACCCCTCGCCGAGTTGACTTAAGTTTTATTATTTTTGCAGGCAAAAATGCATCAACAAACCATACCGAACCGAAATCGGTGAGCGAGTTATCGGCCAACTGATATGACCACAAATGGTTACCTGTTGCTCCCCATAACAGTCCTTCATGATCAAATTCAAGGTGTTTAGTATCATTCGAACGCAGCTTAAGAGGTAACATGCTCGTTTCTATCATCTTTTTTGTCTGCAAGTGATAAATAACAATGCCTGTATGTGTAGCTATCCATAGAGAATGATCATCTATTTGAGCGAAATCATGCACTTCTCCTGGGAAAATAAGTTTAGGCTCTTGCCAATTTTCAGCATCGACTTGGTATAACCCTTGTCGAGTTAAAAACAAATACCCTTTATTATCTGACCTTGTCACAATTTTTGTTATGGGATTATTGTTGAGCGGTGCAATGGAATGGCGCTTAAATTTTTGTCCAAACAGAGAAAAGTAACGAATACCTTTATCCGTTGCGATCCAAATCCCACCTTGTAAGTCATTGACCAATGAATAAATTTTATTGCCTGGTAACCCATTATTGTCTTGGTCATTACTTTCTAACTTGACGGTTTTACCTGTCAAAAACGAATGAACAAATAATCCATCTTCAGTACCAATCCAATACTCTTGATCTGTCTCAGCAACAGATAATACATGGGAATCTCCAACCAACTTTTGCTGGCGCTTTGGGTCCTCGACATCAATAATCAGCCCACCATTGAGCATTCCAATCACAAGCTCTCTACGTTTCTCGGAAAAATAGAGTTTCTCAATGAAGTTTTTACCAGAGCTGAGCACGTGAGAAAAACTCTCTCCATCTGATAGATAGACTCCAGCATTAGTGGCTAATACCCATTTAGAAAGCACAAACTTCGCATCATTGACGATTAATCGACTTGCTTGATTTAATTGATACATTTCTTTAAAAGAATAAGTAACTAACTTGTGGGTTTGCGCATGGTATGTATAAAAGTGCGTCTCATCGGCTAACCAGATGAAATTACCTGACGAACCTATTTTTTTTATGATGATTCCAGGCGTTAAGCTAAATACTAATTCGCGATCTTGTGCGGGATAAGTTCGATAAAGTTCATTATCAATGAACGTCCAAAAAGCGTTATTAAGATAGGTAATATTTTCGCTCTCTTGTGAAAGCACTGAGCCACGTCGGGGAAGGATGTTTTGTCCATCAAAGAAAACCACTTTGCCATGCACATCGTGTATCCAAATTCCCCCTTCTTCACCTAAAAACAAATTTTGTGCGGCAAAAATTTTCCCTTGAGCCTGAGCTGGCAATGGATAGAAGATGGAAGGTGCTTTGTCTAGAGCTTGTGTCCCCTGCGCTAATAAAAGCGTCAGGAAACCCAAGATCCAGAACAAAGCTTTAAAATAGTCATTCTTTCCTTTCAACAGACTGAGCCTCAATCAATAGCACGCCACATTGCAACCTGTTCTTTCGTGGCGATAATTATCAAAACATTCTAACCAAAGATAAGGCTTTTTGAAGCTAAGAAAGCGACAATCTGTGAATCTTTATCCTAGATTTCAGTGCAGATCGTACAACATACAATACAGCGTACATCTATTGAGACAAACAAGTGTAAAAGTTGTTGCTCAGCTGATTTAACAGCTCAAAATAGCTGCCACTTTTCACTTTGATATCTGCTCCTAATGGATCAAGTACTCCCGTTTTAACCTTAGTGCCACGAGTCACAGTATCAATCACCGCCGGGGTAAACTGAGGTTCTGAAAACACGCATTTGGCTTCATTATTAATGATTGAATTTTTAATGGTGATTAGGGTTTTAGCACCCGGTTTTCTATCAGGACTCACGGTAAAATGGCCGAGGTTATTCAAATGGTATTGCTGTTCAAAATAGCCGTATGCATCATGAAAAACATAATATCCTTTATCACTAATTTTGCTCATCTTCTGCATGATTGCTTGATGAGTCGAGTCTAATTGAGCCAAAAAGCGGACTAAGTTTACTTTATACTGCTCGGCATTAGCGCTATCACTTTTCACTAAACTTGCGGTAATCGCCGCTGCCACTTGCTTGGCTTGATCGGTTCCAAGCCAAAAATGTGGGTCATACATACCATGGTGATGCCCATCATGATCGTGTTGTTCGCCACTGAGCTCTCTCAGTGTCAGGCCATCAATTTGGCTGATGGTCAAAACGTTGTGGTGACTCGCTAATGTCTTACTTAAGAATGGCTCAAGGTCTTTTCCATACCAAATCACTAAATCCGCCGCTCTGATTTTTTTAACATCAGAAGGGCGCAACGCATAGTCATGCGGTGAGGTATTTGCCCCCAGTAGTACTTCTGGTTCATTCACATCGAGAGTCAATTCATATGTAATCATCTGAATCGGCTTAATGCTGGTCAAAATGACCGTAGACCACGCCAAAGGCGATAATGTTATTAAGCAAAGAAGGAGCATAATCTGACGCAACATGATGGTTTTTCCATTCGGTATATAGCGTTAAAGGGAACGAAATGTTACATTATAACACTTCCGAATTGCAAATAAGTTCCATTCATGTCCAACTTAATTCAGCTGCAAGGCATTTGTGTCGAATTCAACAACCGCCGTGTTTTGGACAATGTCAGTATCAACCTAGAAAAAGGGAAGATTACCACACTGATAGGTCCTAATGGTGCGGGCAAGTCGACGCTCGTTAAAGTATTGCTCGGGCTACAGCCCGTCCATAGCGGAACGATGACGCGCGTAAAAAACCTTAAAATTGGTTATGTTCCTCAAAAGTTAAAACTTAATGACGCGTTACCACTCCCCGTTAAACGATTTTTAAGTTTAGCCGGACGTTTTAGTCAGCAAGAGTTGCTAGACGCACTCAGGCTAGTCGGGGCCGAGCATCTTCTTGATTATGATATGCATAAGCTGTCCGGTGGTGAAACACAACGGATTCTTATCGCCCGTGCATTGCTACAGCGCCCAGATATTCTAATTCTTGATGAACCAGCTCAAGGTGTTGACGTGCAAGGGCAAATTGATCTGTATGATCTTATCGATGCCATACGACATCGTTTCGGCTGTGGTGTCTTCATGGTCTCTCACGATTTGCATCTGGTGATGGCAAAAACGGATGATGTTATCTGTCTTCATCACCATGTTTGCTGTTTCGGTTCACCGGCAACGATTACTCAACACCCAAGCTATATCGCATTATTTGGTACGCGCAATCGCGAAGCCTTAGCTTTTTACCATCACAAACATCAGCATCATCACGACTTAGCAGGCCAACCTGTGAAAGGGGATGCAACTTGCTGTTCAAATCATTCACACGGTCACCATCATGATTGAATTTCTTCTTCCATCAATATTAGCAGGCCTTGGTATTGCCGTTATCGCAGGTCCCCTTGGGTCATTCGTGGTTTGGCGAAAAATGGCTTATTTTGGCGATACCCTCGCACACGCCTCGCTGATGGGATTGGCGCTAGGCTTTTTGCTTGATATCAACCTTTATCTTGCGTTGCTCGTTTGCTGTCTTGGGCTTGCAATCATTTTGGTTACTATGCAGAAACAACAGCTTGTGGCGACAGACACTTTGCTCGGCATTCTCGCTCATAGCTCGTTATCCATTGGTCTCATTGCAGTAAGCTTCCTTGATAACGTTCGCATCGATTTAATGAGCTATCTCTTTGGCGATTTATTGGCGGTAAGTTTTACTGATTTAGCCTTCATTTGGGGGGGAGCGATTGCAGTAAGTGCACTGCTATTTCTTTTTTGGCGGCCATTACTTTCAACTACAGTGAACGAAGAACTTGCGTTTGTTGAGGGCATCAACGTTGATTTAATGCGTTTGCTGCTAATGCTATTAATTGGGGTGGTGATTGCACTAGGAATGAAATTTGTTGGTGCTCTGATTATGACATCGCTGCTGATTATTCCCGCGGCGACCGCTAGGCGACTCACAAAAACCCCAGAGCAGATGGCAATATTAGCTTCTTTGGTCGGCGCTTTAGCTGTGCTGGGCGGGCTAATCCTCTCGTGGCATTTTGACACACCTGCAGGCCCTTCGGTTGTCGTGACGGCTACAACGATGTTTATGTGCAGTCAACTTGTAAAACGCTAGTATCAAAACCTATTGAATCTAAAGTAAAAACCCCGAAACAAGGTTCGGGGTTTGTCTTCAAACTGAGGAAGGCGTGATTACCAACCCGTCACTTCACGCAATGCTTTTCCGATATCAGCAAGGCTTTTGACAGTTTTCACACCCGCGGCTTCAAGCGCTGCAAATTTCTCATCAGCTGTCCCTTTACCACCAGAAATGATAGCACCAGCATGGCCCATCCGTTTACCCGGAGGCGCAGTCACACCAGCAATATAAGACACCACCGGTTTCGTGACATTCTCTTTAATGAATGCCGCGGCTTCTTCTTCGGCTGTACCACCGATCTCGCCAATCATCACAATCGCTTCAGTTTCAGGATCATCTTGGAATAGTTTCAAGATATCAATGAAGTTAGAGCCCGGGATTGGGTCACCGCCGATACCAACACACGTTGACTGACCAAAGCCTTCATCTGTTGTTTGCTTAACGGCTTCATAAGTTAGCGTTCCTGAACGAGAAACAATACCCACTTTTCCTTTCTTATGAATGTGGCCTGGCATGATGCCGATCTTACACGCATCCGGTGTAATCACACCCGGACAGTTCGGGCCAATCATACGCACACCAGTCTCTTCGAGCTTCACTTTTACGTCAATCATATCGGTAGTCGGTATACCTTCAGTGATCGTCACAATAAGTTCAATACCAGCGTCAATTGCTTCTAAAATAGCGTCTTTACAAAATGGTGCAGGTACATAAATAACGGTTGCCGTTGCACCCGTTGCTTTCACTGCGTCACGCACCGTATTAAATACAGGCAGACCAAGGTGAGTTTGACCACCTTTACCCGGAGAAACCCCACCGACCATTTGTGTACCGTAGGCAATCGCCTGTTCGGAGTGGAAAGTTCCCTGACCACCAGTGAAACCTTGGCAGATTACTTTGGTGTCTTTATTAATAAGTACCGACATTATTTACCCTCCGCCGCAGCAACAACTTTCTGAGCTGCGTCCGTTAACGACTCAGCTGCAATGATATCAAGACCAGAATTTGCGAGTACTCCGCGTCCTAATTCCGCGTTTGTACCTTCCAAACGCACGACTACGGGAACCGTTACACCAACTTCTTTCACCGCACCGATAATGCCTTCTGCAATCATATCGCAACGTACGATACCGCCGAAAATATTCACCAATACGGCTTTCACGTTGTCATCAGACAAAATGATTTTGAACGCTTCAGCAACACGCTCTTTGGTTGCACCACCACCAACATCAAGGAAGTTTGCAGGTTTGCCGCCATGAAGGTTAACAATATCCATGGTGCCCATTGCAAGGCCAGCACCGTTCACCATGCAGCCAACATTGCCATCAAGAGCAACATAGTTCAGTTCCCACTGAGCAGCATGAGCTTCGCGCTCATCTTCTTGTGAGAGATCGTGCATTTCGCGAAGTTTAGGTTGACGATAAAGTGCGTTTGAGTCGATGTTGATCTTGCCATCAAGGCACAACAAGTTCCCTTCAGCGGTGACAACTAATGGGTTGATTTCTAGCAGTGCAAGATCATACTGGGTAAACATAGCGCCAAGACCTAGAAAGATCTTCACAAATTGCTTAATTTGGTCGCCTTCCAAGCCAAGTTTGAAAGCAAGTTCGCGGCCTTGGTAGGCTTGCGGACCAACCAAAGGATCAATCGCGGCTTTATGAATCAGCTCCGGAGTCTCCTCCGCTACTTTTTCAATTTCCACGCCGCCTTCTGTTGAGGCCATGAACACGACACGACGAGTCGCACGGTCAACAACAGCGCCTAAGTAAAGCTCATTCGCGATATTAGAAGCTTCTTCAACCAAAATTTTTGATACTGGCTGACCATTTGCGTCCGTTTGATAAGTAACCAGATTTTTACCTAACCATTTTTGAGCAAACTCTTTGACACCATCTTTAGTGTCGTGCAACTCAACGCCACCCGCTTTACCGCGACCACCTGCATGCACTTGACACTTAACAACTTTCTTCGCTGTGCTAATCCGACCCGCCGCTTCAAAAGCTTCTTGTGGAGTATCACAGGCATAACCTTCCGGTACAGGCAAACCGAATTCTGCAAACAGCTGTTTGGCTTGATATTCATGCAAATTCATTATGTTCTTCCGTTTGTTTATCCCTTAAGGGATTTATTATTTCCATAAAGCGGCAGCTATGCTGCGCCATATATCTGTAGGGTGCTTCTCAAATTAAGCGGCTGCAATTTATCCAAGAGGATAGCTTGTAGCCTTTTGCTTAAATGAAGGCTAGACGTGAGCCTGCCTAGCCTTAAATTCACTGAACAACGTTCAGTGAGGTTACACGTCCAGTAGCAGACGTGCTGGATCTTCAAGTAGCTCTTTTACTGTCACAAGGAAACCAACTGACTCACGGCCATCCACCAAACGGTGGTCGTAAGAAAGTGCTAGGTACATCATTGGTAAAATTTCTACTTTGCCATCCACAGCCATTGGGCGGTCTTGGATTTTGTGCATGCCCAATATGGCCGCTTGTGGCGGATTGATGATCGGTGTTGACATTAACGATCCAAACACACCGCCATTCGTAATCGTGAAATTACCGCCAGTCAGTTCTTCAACCGTCAATTTGCCATCTCTTCCTTTGAGTGCAAGCTCTTTGATGCCCTTCTCAATTTCGGCAAGGCTTAGCGTATCGCAATCTTTAAGAACCGGAGTCACTAAGCCACGAGGCGTTGAAACTGCCATGCTAATATCAAAATAGCTGTGATACACAATATCTTGGCCATCAATAGATGCATTCACTTCTGGGTAACGCTTTAACGCTTCTGTTACCGCTTTCACGTAGAAAGACATAAAGCCTAAACGAATACCGTGTTTCTCTTCAAACAGACCTTGATATTGCTTACGCAGATCCATGATAGGCTTCATGTTAACTTCATTAAACGTCGTCAACATCGCCGTGCTATTTTTTGCCTCAAGCAGGCGCTCCGCAACACGTTTACGCAAACGCGTCATCGGTACACGTTTTTCACTGCGCGCCATCGCAACGACAGGCTCAGGTTGACTTGGAGCAACTGCTGACGCTGATTTTGCGGCTGCTAGATGAGCATCAATATCTTCACGCGTGATACGTCCACCCACACCAGAGCCTTTCACTTGGCTTGCTTCCAAACCATGCTCGGCGAGTAAACGGCGTACCGCAGGGCTAAGCGCATCATTCGTTTCGTCTGTCAGTGTGGCTTTGTGGCGTTTATCAGGAGACGGCTCTGTATCGTTGGTGGTATCTTTCGTCGGTTCACCTGCAACGGCACCAGGTTTCAATTTCGCCAATAACTGTTTCGAAAGCACCGTCGCACCTTCTTGCTCGATAATGGCTTCGAGAACACCCGTCTCAGGCGCTGGCACTTCAAGAATTACTTTATCAGTTTCAATCTCAACGAGTACTTCATCACGAGCGACGGCTTCACCTGGCTTTTTATGCCATGTCGCGACTGTTGCATCAGCAACTGATTCAGGTAGATCTGGAACCAGAATTTCAATTGTCATAATCTGTGTCTTCCTTTTACTTCTAGTTCGTTAAGCTAGGGTCAGAGCGTCTTCAACCAACGCTTTTTGTTGTTTCAAGTGTACCGACATATAACCAACGGCTGGTGATGCTGATGCAGGGCGACCTGCGTATTTCAGATCAGCACCGGCTGGAATGGCAGAACGGAAGTTATGTTGGCTACTGTACCAAGCACCTTGGTTTTGAGGCTCTTCTTGGCACCATACATAGTCAACAACATTAGTGTATTGAGCGATAACCGCTTCCACTTCTTCTTTCGGGAATGGATATAGCTGTTCAATACGGACGATAGCAACATCACCTTGTTCGTTATTGCGGCGCTGTTCAAGCAGGTCGTAGTAAACCTTACCAGAGCAGAACACAACACGTTTGACGTTCGCTGGGTTGAGATCGTCAACTTCGCCGATAGCCGGCAAAAACGATCCGTCAGCCAAGTCTTCCAGTGTTGAGATACATAGTGGGTGACGCAGCAACGATTTTGGTGACATAACGATCAATGGTCGACGCATTGGACGAATAACCTGACGACGCAGCATGTGGTATACCTGCGCTGGCGTAGAGGGAACCACCACTTGCATGTTTTGTTCGGCGCACAGTTGCAAATAACGCTCTAGGCGTGCTGATGAGTGTTCCGGGCCTTGCCCTTCATAACCATGAGGTAGCAGCATGGTTAAACCACACAAACGCGCCCATTTTTGTTCACCGGAAGAGATGAACTGGTCAATCACGACTTGAGCTCCATTGGCGAAATCACCAAACTGAGCTTCCCAAATCGTCAAACCACTCGGCTCCGCTGTCGCGTAGCCATATTCAAAAGCTAGCACTGCTTCTTCCGACAAAACCGAATCCAATACTTCAAAAGGACCCTGTTTATCATGGATATTCGCCAATGGAATATAGGTACTTGCGTCACTTTGGTTATGCAATACCGAGTGACGGTGGAAGAAGGTTCCACGCCCAGAGTCTTGCCCCGAAATGCGGATTCGCTTTCCATCATCAACTAAGGTTGCATAAGCCAGCGTTTCAGCCATACCCCAATCGAGAAGCTTCTCTCCATTAACCATCGCTTGTCGGTCGGTATAGATTTTATCCACACGACTTTGCAGTTTATGGCTTTCTGGATACTGACAAATTCGGTTACCCAGCTCTTTTAAACGCTCAAGGTCAACTTTACTATTCCATGGCATATCCCATTCATGACCAATATACGGTGACCAATCAACAGAATGCAGTGCCATTGGACGCCACTCTTTCACCACGACTTCACCATGGTCCAGAGCATCACGATATTCGTTGACTAACTGTGTGGCAATCTCAATATCAAACTCACCACGCTCTATCAAAACATCGGCATAAAGCTTACGCGGCGTAGGATGCTTTTTGATCTTTTGATACATCAGCGGTTGAGTTGCGTTTGGCTCGTCGGCTTCGTTATGGCCGTGACGGCGATAACAAACCAGATCAATGACGACATCACGCTTAAATTCATTACGATAATCGAGTGCAATGCGGGTGATGAAAGCAACTGCTTCTGGATCATCAGAATTGACGTGGAAAATGGGTGCCTGAACCATCTTAGCGATGTCAGTACAATACATAGTCGAGCGTGTATCACGAGGGTTTGACGTGGTAAAACCAACTTGGTTGTTAATAACAATACGTACCGTCCCTCCCACGCAATAACCACGCGCTTGAGACATGTTAAATGTCTCGGCAACGACACCTTGGCCAGCGATAGCAGAGTCACCATGAATCGAAATAGGTAGCACTGTCGAACCGTCTTCATCTCCCAATCGATCTTGTCGAGCACGAACTGAACCAATTACGACTGGGTTAACAATTTCAAGATGCGAAGGGTTAAATGCTAAGGCTAGATGCACATCACCGCCGGGTGTCGCAAAGTCAGCAGAGAAACCTTGGTGATATTTAACATCACCCGTTCCCCAGCTTTCACCATGCTTACCCGCAAACTCGTCGAACAGATCTTGAGGTTTTTTACCTAAGACGTTGACGAGCATGTTAAGACGACCACGGTGCGCCATACCAATCACAACTTCACGCATACCTGTGCTACCAGCATGACGGATCAACTCTTTCATCATTGGGATGAGCGCATCACCACCTTCCAAAGAAAAACGCTTAGCACCGGGGAATTTCGCGCCTAAATAACGCTCAAGACCTTCTGCGGCTGTCAATTCTTCAAGGAAAATTCGTTTTTCTTCTTTGCTGAAAGAAGGTTGACCAACGACTGATTCAAGACGTTGTTGTATCCAACGCTTTTGTTCAGTGTCGATAATGTGCATGTATTCTGCACCGATGGAACCGCAATAGGTTTTGTTGAGGGCTTGATAAATGTCTTTCAATTTCATTGTCTCTTGCCCGATAGCAAAAGAGCCGACATTGAAAGTTTCTTCGAAGTCACCTTCGTTAAGATTGTGGAACGCTGGGTCTAATTCTGCCACTAATGGGCGTTGCCATAAACCTAGGGGGTCGAGTTGAGCCGCTTCATGACCGCGAAAACGGTAAGCATTAATCAGCTGCAAGACTCTTACTTGCTTAGCATCGACATCTGGATCACTAACTTGGACATTGTAATGCTTTGTTTCTTTCGCGAGTCGTCGGAAGTAGTCACGGACACGTGAATGTGGCTGTTCAACCACATTGTCAGCTTGCGCAGGCAAGCCATCAAAAACACGTTTCCACTCCTCACTTACCAGATCAGGATCACTTAGATACAGTTCGTAGAGGTCCTCTACGTAAGTTGCATTGGCGCCAGCCAAGTGTGAAGACTCGAGCCATGCCTTCATCACGCCGTTGTGCATATTTTCCCTTAACCAGTAGTTTTCACGTTTGCTTCGGTCTATGCCGAGCTATAAAAGGCAGGTCCGAAGACCTGCAATTTTTATTCATTTTAAACCGAACGGTTCACAAGCATTGATTTGATATGTCCAATGGCTTTCGTCGGATTTAATCCCTTAGGACAAACACTTACACAATTCATGATGCCATGGCAACGAAAAACGCTAAAAGCATCATCAAGATTAGATAAACGTTCATCTGTTGCGGTATCGCGGCTGTCAATTAGCCAACGATAAGCCGCCAACAAACCTGCTGGGCCGATAAACTTATCCGGGTTCCACCAGAAAGAAGGGCATGAAGTTGTGCAGCAAGCGCACATAATGCACTCATATAAACCGTCTAAATGCGCTCGCTCTTCTGGTGATTGCAAGTTCTCACGAGCCGGAGGCAAGTTTCCGTCAGTCACAAGATAAGGTTTAACCTTCTCGTAATTTTCATAAAACTGGGCCATATCGACAATTAAATCACGGACGACTGGTAGCCCAGGCAGAGGTCGAATAACGATCGTGCCTTTGGCCAAAAGCGCAGATAATGGAGTGATACACGCTAATCCATTTTTACCGTTCATGTTCAAACCGTCAGATCCACACACTCCTTCACGGCACGAGCGACGAAAAGCAATGGTGGGATCTTGCTCTTTCAGTAAAATGAGTGCATCCAACAACATCATGTCAGAGCCCTCTTCGACTTCAAGCAGATAATCCTTCATGTAAGGCTTTTGATCGACGTCCGGATTATAGCGATACAAAGAGAATTTCAATTTCATAATAGTGCCTTCTCCTTAGTATGTGCGCGCTTTAGGCGGAAACGCTTCACGATAAATTGGTTCCATATTTACGCTACGCTTCGACATGCTTTCAGTCTCAGGGTTGTAAATTGAATGGCATAACCAATTAGCATCATCGCGTTCAGGATAGTCAAAGCGAGCGTGGGCTCCACGGCTTTCGGTACGATAATTTGCAGCAACCGCAGTAGCAAATGCTGTTTCCATCAAGTTTTCCAGCTCTAAACACTCGATCCGTTGAGTGTTGAACTCGGTTGACTTGTCTGAAAGATGTGCGTTCTTCAAACGTTCACGAATCACTTTAAGCTCTTCAAGACCTTTAGCCATCGCTTCACCTTCACGGAACACCGAGAAGTTATTTTGCATACAACGTTGCAAATCTTTACGAATTTGCGCGGGATCTTCACCACCTGTACTGTTTTCCCAGCGGTTGTAACGTTCTAGCGATTTTTCAATGTCCGCTTCTGTGGCAGGTTTTGCGTCCGCTTGCTTTTTCAACGTTTCGCCCAAATGTAAGCCTGTTGCTCGGCCAAAGACCACTAAATCCAGTAGAGAGTTACCACCCAAACGGTTCGCGCCATGCACCGATACTGATGCAATTTCACCACACGCAAACAAACCTTGAACTTCCACATCAGCGCCTTTAGCATCTTGCTTAATCGCCTGACCTGAAACTTGAGTCGGTACTCCTCCCATCATGTAGTGGCAGGTTGGGATCACTGGAATAGGTTCTTTAACTGGATCGACGTGAGCAAACGTACGTGACAACTCACATACGCCCGGCAGACGAGATTCCAGAGTTTCTTTGCCAAGGTGATCGAGTTTAAGCTTGATGTGCGGACCCCATGGACCATCGCAACCACGACCTTCACGGATCTCAATCATCATTGAGCGGGCTACTACATCACGACCAGCCAAATCCTTCGCGTTTGGTGCATAACGTTCCATGAAACGTTCGCCATCTTTATTTAAAAGATAACCACCTTCACCACGACACCCTTCCGTCACAAGAACGCCAGCACCAGCAATCCCTGTTGGGTGGAATTGCCACATTTCGATATCTTGCATCGGGACGCCAGCGCGGATAGCCATGCCCACGCCATCACCCGTATTGATGTGCGCGTTGGTGGTTGAAGCATAGATACGGCCAGCTCCGCCAGTCGCTAATACTGTGGCTTTAGATTTGAAATAACAAACTTCGCCTGTTTCCATACACAAGGCGGTACAGCCAAGTACTGCACCCTCTTCATTTTTCACTAAATCAAGTGCGTACCACTCAGAGAAAATAGTGGTCTTATATTTAATGTTTTGTTGATACAAGGTATGAAGTAGTGCGTGACCAGTACGGTCAGCGGCAGCAGCGGTTCGAGCCGCTTGTTCACCACCAAAATTTTTGGATTGCCCACCAAATGGGCGCTGATAAATGGTGCCATTGTCAAAACGAGAAAAAGGCAAACCCATTTTCTCTAGTTCAATCACCGACTCTGGACCATTCTTACACATGTACTCGATAGCATCTTGGTCACCGATATAGTCGGAGCCCTTCACCGTGTCATACATATGTTGTTCCCAGTGGTCCTCATGCGCGTTGCCTAACGCAACGGTAATACCACCTTGAGCCGAAACCGTGTGAGAACGTGTTGGAAAAACTTTAGAAAGCAGAGCACAGGATAAACCTTGCTCTGAAATTTGCAGTGCTGCACGCATGCCAGCACCACCAGCGCCGATCACTACGGCATCAAATTCACGAACTGGAATAGTCACTTACGCACCCCACAATACAAATAAGCCAGAGAAGAAGTATCCAAAGAGCACTGCAATAACGACCAATTGCAGGCCACCACGCAATTTAGAACACTTAATGTAATCCGTTAATACTTGCCATAAACCGATCCAACCATGGATAAGGACAGAGACTAACGCCAGCATTGTGAAGACTTTGGTAAAGGTTCCACCAAAAAACTGTGTCCATGAAACATAGGAGATATCACCAGAGAAAGCACAGAAGCTGACTAGGTAGATAGTATAAAGAGTCATAATGATCGCAGAAGCACGGATCAGCAGATAATCATGCACTCCGTTACGACCAAAAGAAGAAACATGTTTTACCATACCAATACTCCCGCTAAAACTGAAAGCACTGCTGTTGCGATGAAGGCGACTTTGGCACTCATAGCCCCTGACTCCAACTCTTCAAAGTGGCCCAGGTCCATCAGCAAATGGCGTATACCACCTGCAATGTGGTAAGACAGCGCTGTTAAAATTCCCCATAAAATAAATTTTGCGAAAAAGCCATTCACAATGTTGCTGGCTTCCATAAAACCTACCGGAGAACTTAACGAGAGGGAGAGTAACCACAGCAAAATTCCGACCGCAACGAACATCATCACCCCAGACACTCGGTGTAGGATGGATGCTATCGCACTGATCGGAAAGTGAATGGTCTGTAAATCTAAATTAACAGGTCTTGACTTTCTTTCTTTCACGGGCTTGCTCACTCAGCTCCATTGAGCATTTATAGTTATAAATGAATTTTGGTTGTAAAACCCACAAAAGTTAACATTATTTTAACATAAAAAGCCCGATATCGCGCAGTTAAATGTAATAATTCCGTTAACAATAAAGACAGAATGCAATACTAAAATACAGTTTCTAGCCTTTTATTTATAAGGTGTTCACCAAAATTTTCAGTGCCACTATACGGCTCGCAACATTCTAATACAATTGATGTAACAATTTTTGCTACACAGAACAGATTTTTAACTTTATATGTATAAAAAATCAAAACAAGTGCACACATCAGACGAGAAAAATTGACTTTAATTAAGAACACACGTAAAAAAATGTCACACAAACATCCTGGACGGATTAAATAATAAACAAAGGAGATTGTTATGGCAGATAAGAAAGCGACCCTTCATATTGAAGGTAAAGCGCCAATCGAGCTGCCGATTATGGATGGGACTGTAGGCCCACAAGTAATCGACGTTCGTAAACTAGGAGCCAACGGATACTTCACTTTTGACCCTGGTTTTCTTGCCACTGCATCTTGTGAATCTCAAATTACTTATATCGATGGCGAAAAAGGGGTGTTACTGCACCGCGGCTTCCCTATTGATCAATTAGCCAATAACGCTGATTACTTGGAAGTTTGTTATATTCTTCTTTACGGTGAAGCCCCTAATCGTAAGCAATATGAAGAGTTTAAACATACGGTGACGCGTCACACTATGGTCCACGAGCAAATTGCAAGTTTCTTCCACGGCTTCCGCCGTGATGCTCATCCAATGGCTGTAATGTGTGGTGTGGTTGGAGCGCTTGCCGCGTTCTACCATGATTCACTTGATATTAATAATGATATACACCGAGAAATAGCGGCTTATAGGCTACTCTCAAAAATGCCAACACTGGCGGCAATGTGCTACAAGTACTCTGTCGGCCAACCATTTATCTACCCACGTAATGACTTAAGCTACGCTGAAAACTTTTTGCATATGATGTTTGCAACACCATGTGAAGAATATGAGGTTAATCCTGTAGTTGCTCGTGCGATGGATAAAATTTTCACTCTGCATGCTGATCATGAACAAAACGCATCAACCTCAACGGTTCGCCTTGCCGGTTCTTCTGGTGCTAACCCGTTTGCCTGTATTGCGGCTGGCATTGCCTCGTTGTGGGGGCCTGCTCATGGGGGTGCTAACGAAGCCTGTCTGCGTATGCTAGAAGAGATAGGCAACGTTGATAACATTCCTGAGTATGTCGTCAGAGCAAAAGATAAGGATGATCCATTCCGCTTGATGGGTTTTGGTCACCGAGTTTATAAAAACTACGACCCAAGAGCGACGGTAATGCGTGAGGCTTGTCATGAAGTGCTCAAAGAGCTGAATATTCAGGACCCACTATTGGATGTGGCGATGGAACTTGAGCGCATCGCGCTTTCTGACGAATACTTTGTTGAGAAAAAACTCTACCCTAACGTGGATTTCTACTCAGGTATTATTCTGAAGGCTATCGGTATTCCAATCTCTATGTTTACCGTTATCTTCGCAATGTCTCGCACTATCGGTTGGATTGCCCACTGGAATGAAATGCACAGTGATCCAGATAATAAAATTGGCCGTCCTCGCCAACTTTACACTGGTCAAAAAATGCGCAACTTTAAACCGTTACACGAACGCGAATAGCAAACCCAGTCATAATACCTAATAGAAAAGAGCGAGTTCCCACTCGCTCTTTTTTCATTTGATACATTGATCAGAAACAAACCCGCTACACAGGGTTATTGATATCGATAAACTCAACCTCAAAGCCATATTCGCTCGCTAACCATTCTCCCAGAGCCTTAACGCCATAACGTTCTGTGGCATGGTGCCCTGCAGAAAAATAATGAATATTTTGCTCTCTTGCTGAGTAGGTAGTCCGCTCTGATATTTCACCAGAGATGAACGCATCTAATCCATGCTGCGCCGCTAGATCGACGTAATCTTGCCCACCACCAGTACACCAACCCACCGTTTTGATGATTCTGTTTGAGCTCGGAGCTACGTGCAGTGGCCGTCGTTGTAAAGCTTGCTCGATTCGTTGACTGAGCTCATCGGCTGTCAACGCTTGTTCAAAATGGCCGAACATGGCGACCGACTGCGGGTGCCCTTCTAATCCGCCATCAACATGAATCCCCAACAAATCAGCTAGCAATTTGTTATTACCTAATTCTGGATGGATGTCTAACGGTAAGTGATATGCATATAAATTTATATCATTTCGTATCAAAGCTCGGATCCGGTGGCCTTTCATTCCACGGATGGACTCAGGCTCACTTTTCCAAAAATAACCATGATGCACTAATAAAGCGTCAGCATTTCGTTCAATTGCTTGTTCAATCAGCGCTTGCGAGGCCGTCACACCCGTCACAATCTTTTTGATTTCAGTGCGACCTTCAACTTGCAATCCATTAGGGCAATAGTCTTTAATCAATTGAGGATTAAGCTTTTGATTGAGCAGAGCTTCAAGTTTTAAATTATCCATCTTTCATTCCAAAATTGAGTTTTATCATTAGCGTGGTTATAACAATTTCAAGCTAGAATGTCGAAAAATAAGGACGAGAACAATTAATGACAATGGACCTCAACACACTGGCACACTGGGTGTCGACAACCCCTACTCTTTTTCAAGGAGAGGGTGTAGTCGCGGCGCGTACTCCTTTTTTACCCAATGTTCCGACATTGAAAGAAGAATATGGAGGGAACCCTAGATTAGGCTTTCTCTACCAGCATTTATGTTCTTTATTGTTTACGCTAAACCCCACTTATTCCGCCGTTTCTGAAGAAATTCAATTGAACGAAGCAGGAAGTACACTAGGTTCGCTAGATTTTGTCATCAAAAATAAACGCAGTCAGCGTTATGAGCATTGGGAAGTCGCAGTGAAGTTTTACCTGCTACATCAAGGGCTGTGGTATGGTCCCAATGCTCAAGATCGATTAGATCTCAAACTTGAACATATGCTGAACCACCAATTGACCCTTTCCCAATCAGCCCAATTTAGTGCGGCTTACCCACTTTGGCGTGACGTTAGCCGTCATTTACTGATGCAAGGGCGCTTATATGTAAACCCTTTTCACGATGAGCCTGTTCCTAGTGAATGCCTAGGTTATAAACTCAATCCGTCACAAATTGCTGGTTTTTGGTGTTATCAAAGCCAGTCACATCAAATAGATGAAGCATTATTCTTACTGGAAAAGCCTCAATGGATTAGCGGGAAAGGTAAAAACTGCACGCGTTACACAGCAAATGAAGAGCATGGTTTTGTGCATTGCCAAAGTGACAGCGGAAAGTTCTGGTTCATCGTTCCCGACAGTTGGCCTCAGCTTTAAGCAAGATAATAGACAACTAAATATAAAATAGGCGGCCTCTGGCCGCCTATTTTAATTGATAAGTTTGCTTACAAACCAGCGTCGGCAAAGACTTGATTAACAATCTGTTGCGCTTCCGCTTCGATTTGCTTGAGGTGCTCATCGCCCTTAAAACTTTCACAATAGATCTTATAAATATCTTCTGTGCCTGATGGACGAGCAGCAAACCAGCCATAATCAGTGGTCACTTTTAATCCACCGATGGCTGCGCCATTACCGGGAGCATGCGTCAAGCGGGCTGTGATCTCATCTCCCGCTAATGTTTGCGCAGAGACCATCTCTGGTGACAATTTGCTCAGCACTGCTTTTTGTGGGCCATTTGCGACAGCTTGAATACGACTATATTTAGACTCTCCATGTTTCGCGGCCAGATCTTCATAATATTGCTGCGGATTTTTACCTGTGACAGCGGTGATTTCCGCCGCCAGTAAGCAAAGAATAATACCGTCTTTATCCGTTGACCAAGGCGTTCCGTCTTTACGCAGGAATGACGCACCTGCGCTCTCTTCACCACCAAAACCGAAGCGACCACTGTATAAGCCATCAACAAACCACTTAAAGCCGACAGGTACTTCACACAGCTCACGGCCAAGATCGGCGACCACACGGTCAATCAATGCACTTGATACTAACGTTTTACCAACAGCGACTTCTTTACGCCATTGCTTGCGGTGACGATACAGATAATCGATGCATACGGCTAAGAAATGGTTTGGGTTCATCAAACCTTTCGGAGTGACAATGCCGTGGCGGTCGTAGTCAGGGTCATTACCAAACGCGAGATCATACTGATCTTTTAACGCTAATAACCCCGCCATTGCATAAGGAGAAGAACAGTCCATACGCACTACACCATCTTTATCGAGTGACATAAATTGGAATGTCGGATCCACCGCTTCGCTCACCAGTGTTAAATCAAGCTGATACGCTTTGCCAATTTGACGCCAGTAGTCAATACCACTGCCACCGAGCGGATCAACACCCAGTTTTAGATTGGCTTTTTGGATGGCCTCCATATCAATCACATTCACTAAGTCATCAATATAAGGTTTCACAAGATCAACTTGTTTAAACAGCGGCGATTGCTTTGCCGACATAATAGGCAGACGCTTCACGCCTTGCATGCCTTCTGCAATGATCTCATTGGCGCGGTTTTCAATCGCTTGGGTAATTTCCCCTTCAGCAGGGCCGCCATGGGTAGGATTGTATTTAATACCGCCATCTTGTGGTGGATTATGAGAAGGCGTGATCACAATGCCATCAGCTTTTTGCGCGTGCTTCAAGTTATGAGTCAAGATTGCGTGTGAAATACCCGGCGTTGGCGTATAGCCATTATCCTGTTGAACGATCACTTCAATTCCATTAGCAATCAGTACTTCAAGTACACTAGAAAAAGCAGGCTCAGAGAGTGCGTGCGTGTCTTTTCCGACAAAAATCGGCCCAGTGGTTCCTTGCTGAGCGCGCACTTCTGCTACCGCTTGAGCAATAGCAAGAATGTGGTTTTCGTTAAATGTCGATTTATCCGCGCAACCACGATGCCCCGAAGTACCAAATTGTACTTTATGGTCTGGGTTAGCCGCATCAGGTTGAAGTAAAAAGTAGTTTGCAACGAGCGCAGGGATATTATGTAAGTCTTCCTGCCGTGCTTTTTGTCCGGCGCGTGGGTGCATAGCCATTTTTGACATCCTTTCTTAAAATAACAACGAAATAAAAAGCCTCATGATACGGACTTAGTGGTCCGCAGTATGAGGCTTGAATCAGATTTTTATCTATGAATGGGCACAAATCAGATTGAGTGCGTCACTTTCTCAATAATGTCACTCGGGAAATTCATCAATACCATCAGCTGCTCGATCATCTGTTGTTTGCGGCTAGTATTGTTATTGGTAATGACCCAAAATGGTGTGTTTGGAATCGCTCTTGGCTTGGTTGTCTGCCCACTAGCAAGCAAGGTTTGCTCGTTGTCAGCAAAATACACACGCTTACGTCCTTTCACTAAGGTCGCTTCAGCAAAACTTACTGGATCGATACGGTATAAGGTTGAAAGCACCAACATAAAACGATCAATTGCTTTTTTCAAAGCCGCAAATTCATCAGAAATGAGCAAAGAACGCATCTCTTTTACGCTATCAATCTGTATCTCTTGTACGGCATCTTTACTCACAACAATGCCCTTGGGCTCGGTACTTACTTGCGTCACGACCGCTGCTGCAGACACTTTACCGTCAACATTGAGCAAACGGCGTAAAATATCCGACGCGCTTTCTCCAATATGTTGGGTTTGGCTGGCAATATAACGGTATAGATCCTCATCAACCTCAATTGTTTTCATTCGCTTTTCACAATCTCAATGTTTAAACTCTGAGGGATTATAGCGAGATCTTCACTGATACTCTACGTTAAACCAATCACTAATAAGATAAAATGTCAGCACTTCTTAATTACAAACTCGAAGGTGAAGGTCACACCGTTGTTTTGATCCATGGTTTATTCGGCAATTTAGACAACCTAGGTTTACTTGCAAGAGACCTAAAAGCCGATCACCAAGTATTGAGTATTGACTTGCGTAATCACGGTCAATCATTTCACAGTGAGGAACATGATTACGCGAGCATGGCATTCGATGTTGCTAGTTTACTCGAAGAGTTAGCTTGTGATTCTGTCACGCTGATTGGCCATTCAATGGGCGGTAAAGTTGCCATGAAGCTGGCTGACATCGCCTCATCCAAAGTCGCCAAACTGGTGGTTTTAGATATGGCACCCGTCAGCTATCAGCATCGGAAACATGATAACGTACTGGCGGGGCTCAACGCGGTTATTGCACAGCAGCCTACCTCGCGAGCAGAGGTCATGGCCATTTTAGCGCAACATATTGAGCTAGAAGGCGTACGACAATTTCTCAGTAAATCGTTATTTAAACGAGAAGATGGTGTAATGAGCTGGCGTTTTAATGTCCCCGCCATTGAAAAAAATTACTGGAATATTTTAGGCTGGGAACCAATCCCTTGCAGCTCTGTTCCAACCTTATTGGTTAAAGGCAGCAACTCTGACTATCTACTAGCGGAACACCAAGAAATGATCCAGCAGCAGTTTAGCCAAGCGAAAGCACACGTCATCGCCAACACAGGGCACTGGCTACACGCAGAAAAGCCCGTTGAAGTTTTACGAGCGATCAGAAAGTTCATTGGCAGCTAGTCGCTTTACTGTGAAACAACAAGTGTGAAATAGGTACCAATGCGCGCATTAACTTTGACGAATAACAGTGTTATAGTGCGCTCAAGCAAATTGGCATAAAGGATACCCATGCTGTACGACTACATGAACATGCTTGAGTCGATTGGACTCGATCTTCTTTTTGCGTCTATATTTTTCCTTATCGGTATGGCAATAAAAGATGTCCTTAAGCAAGGTAATGTACCGCCATTTGGGCGCCGTATTGTATGGCTAGTTCTGTTTTTAGGTTGTGCTGGCTTTATCCTTAAAGGACTTATCCAACTCAGTTGGGAAGGTACCGGACTGGGGTAAAGAACACGCTCATCCGCCAGAAAATGACAAATTAAAGGTAATGATTCTATGGCAAGTGTAGGCCTCTTCTTTGGTAGCGATACCGGTAATACTGAAGCCGTTGCGAAAATGATTCAAAAGCAACTGGGTAAGCAGCTCGTTCACGTTCAAGATATTGCGAAAAGCAGCAAAGAAGACATTGATAATTTTGACTTATTGTTACTGGGTATCCCTACTTGGTACTACGGCGAAGCACAATGTGATTGGGATGATTTTTTCCCAGAATTAGAAGCGATCGACTTCTCGACGAAATTAGTTGCTATTTTCGGTTGCGGCGATCAAGAAGACTACGCTGAATACTTCTGTGACGCGATGGGTACAGTGCGTGACATTATCGAAAGCAAAGGTGCAACGATTATTGGCCACTGGCCAACTGAAGGTTATGAATTCGAAGCCTCTAAAGCCTTGGTTGCAGGTGACAATAGCCACTTTATTGGTTTATGCATCGATGAAGATCGTCAACCAGAGCTGACTGAACAGCGCGTCAGCACATGGGTTAAGCAGATTTATGAAGAGATGTGTTTAGCCGAACTTGAAGGCTAATCTCTTAAACATAAAAAATCCCCTTGCGAGGGGATTTTTTATTGACCCGTATACAACAGCACTCTTTTCTTTACCAAAGTAGACGGCCGATAAATGGAGCAAGCAACACAGTGACCATGCCCGCAATCATCATCACCACACTCGACACTACCCCTTCAGCATTGCCAATTTGATACGCTTTTGCCGTTCCTGCACCGTGCGCGGAAGCGCCAAGACTGGCTCCTTTACCAAGCCCAGAGCGAATGGATAATAACGCTAAGACCACTTCACCTACCGCCATGCCTATCACCCCAGTAAGTACCACAAATAGAGCAGTCAGATCACTTTGCCCACCAATTGACTTCGTCGCCTCAACAGCAAAAGGCGTGGTAATCGAGCGCATCGCTAAACTGCGCTGAAGCATATCGGGTAATTCAAACCAACGAGCCAACAAAACCGTGCTTCCCACAGCAACCACAACCGATACGATCACTCCCACGGATAGAGAGAGCCAGTGGCGCTTGATCAACAATCGGTTGTCATAGACCGGAATAGCAAAAGCCACTGTCGCGGGTCCAAGTAGCCACAATAACCAATGAGATTCTGCCATATAGGTTTGGTAAGGGATGTGAAAGATCATCACAACAGCCACTAACAATATAGGGGCCAATAGCAGCGGCATTAAAAAAATAGAACGTTTACGTTGATAAAGGCACTTGCTGCCATAGTAAAAAGCCAAGGTTAACAGCAAGCAAAATACACCAAGCAGCGTTGTGGTAAGTAGTGAGCTCATGATGAACGCTCCACTTTGGTTAGGCGTATTGCCCGGTTGCTTTTTCTACGCGCTAATATCAGCTCTAAACGATACATTTTATCAACGGTCCAAGCAGTAATAGCAATGACCATGATGGTACTGATGACAAGTACCGCCATAATTCGTAACCCTTGCTGTTGCATTAACTCTTGATAGTTAACGACCGCAATGACCGCTGGTACAAAGAACAACAGCATTTCCGCCAATAACCAAGTTGCTCCCTTGCGCAGCCAATCAACTTTTACAACTCGCATAATCACTAAAGTTAACAGCAATAGCATGCCAGTTAAATTTGCTGGTAAAGGAATATGAAAAGTGCTGACTAGAAAATCCGCCAAAAACCAGATCATTGATAACGCAGCAACTTGTACCACTGTTTGCAGATTGTTTTTTACTCTTTGGCTGTTTCTTATTCTTTGCATGATGAGACTAATGCCGTTTTGTGAAATTAGTCACATTATATTAAGCCATAAAACCATCGTAAAATGACTTTTTATTATCATTTTCATGCCAAAATGGAATGATAAAAAGGAGATATTATGGATATTAAAGCACTGCGCTATTTTGTTGAGTTGGTCAATCAACAAAGCTTTACCCGCGCATCCGAGCAACTGTTCGTCACCCAACCCACCATCAGTAAGATGATCCGCAGTCTAGAGCAGGAAATTGAACAGCCACTATTACATCGTGAAGGTCGACGTTTCTGGCTTACCGATGCAGGAGAGGTTGTCTATCAAAGAGCGCTAGAGATCTTAGCGCAGATGTCTCAGTTAGAAGCCGAATTGGTCGATCTCAATCAGGTAAAGCGGGGACAACTGCATCTCGGTATTCCACCAATGGTTGGACACCTTTACGCAGGTCTGATCCGCCAATACCGTCAAACCTACCCTCATGTAGAGCTCACCATCGTTGAGTATGGCGGACGTAAAATAGAGCAAGCTATTCTCAATGGCGAAATTGACGTAGCCGTGACCATGCTTTCGCCTCATCCGATTGATAATCTGCGGTCACTCTCCTTAGACAGTTACCCCATTTGCGCCGTACTCCCCGATTCATCTCCTTGGAAGCAGCAAGAAGCCATCGGTTGGGAGCAACTACAAAATGAGCCATTTTACCTCTATACCCATGATTTTACGCTGAGTGACTACATCCACTCATTCTGCCTACAACACGGATTTACACCACAAGTTGCAGCGCGCAGTAGCCAGTGGGATTTTTTAGTCGCGTTGGTCAAAAGTGGCGTAGGTGTTGCCTTTCTACCCGAACCACTTTGTCGACGAATTCAAGGAGAAGGCGTCTTAGTCAAACCGATGACACCCAGTATTGATTGGCACTTAGGATTAATATGGCACGCGGAACGGTACGTTTCTCGCACCGCCGAAGCTTGGATTGAGCTGTGCCAAATGCAGAACGAACAGCCTTAGCGATCACAAAAAGTAACCATTTTGTCTGCATCACTCTCTTCTCTATATTTAGGTTTTTTGCGCACGTACAATTTACGTTGCACTTCAGAGACCACTTCGCCTTTGGCATCCTTAACATGGATAACAAATTCCGGAAAGCATTTATCCCCATTGGCCGTGCTCACTAAGATTGAATCCAGTTGGTCTTGCGTTATCAGAAACTCCGCATACAAATCAGAATGGCCCGGTTTGATAAAGTTGATGCTGGCCTCTTTGTCCCATACGTAATATTGCTCACCCAAAATCCCCATTAACATCAACGAGTAAACAGGGTCAGTAAGAGAGAAAATGCTGCCACCATACTGAGTGCGATTGGCATTTTTGTTCCACCACCGCAGCTTTAGGCGCATTTTCACCTGACGGAAGTCGCTACTAATTTCATCAATGTGGATACCAGCTCCCCAAAAAGGAGGCCAGCTATTTAACGCCCACTTAACAATATTTGGCTTATAAAATCTTGCTAAAGAGTGATTCATTCCGTGCTCACCTTTTAAACCTATCGACTCAATCACTAATAAATGTTACGCAATTGTAACTGGTAAGAGCTGTTATATCAGTGATATTGCGCGGCTTTGTGACAAATATAAAGTAACCCTTTGAACTTCGTGGTTTATTGTTAGCAGTGACTCCCCTATAATGATCGCAATTATGAATTCTGTTAACTGCTGCAGATCATCAACAGGAAAGTGTATGTCAGATAATAACCAAGCGCTCAAGGATGCAGGTCTTAAAGTTACCCTTCCTAGGCTAAAAATTTTAGAAGTGCTACAGCAGCCTGAATGCCAACATATCAGCGCTGAAGAACTGTATAAGAAATTGATTGATCTTGGTGAAGAAATCGGTCTTGCGACTGTTTATCGAGTATTAAACCAATTTGATGATGCGGGTATTGTCACTCGTCACCATTTTGAAGGTGGAAAATCCGTTTTTGAACTTTCAACACAACACCACCACGACCACTTAGTGTGCTTAGATTGTGGTGAAGTGATTGAGTTTTCAGATGAGGTGATCGAACAACGCCAAAGAGAGATTGCTGAGCAATATAATGTACAGCTCACCAATCACAGCCTTTATCTATATGGTAAATGTGCCGACGGCAGTTGCAAGCAGAACCCTAACGCGCACAAGTCAAAAAGATAGCCATCATTCTCAGCCTTGAGCTGGACGATAATAAAAAAGCCGGGTGAATCAATCACTCGGCTTTTTTGTGTAAAGAGAAAGGAGTGGTAAGCCACTCCTTTTTACTAGGTATTAATTAGAAATAATCTCGAATCAACACTTCCGCAATTTGTACCGCATTTGTTGCAGCGCCTTTTCTCACGTTATCTGCCACTACCCACATGTTAATGCCACTGTGGTGACTGATATCGTTGCGAATACGCCCTACAAGAACCGTATCCTTCCCTCCCGCATCGCGAACTTGCGTTGGGAAATCATTCCCGCTGAATACTTCAATACCTTCAGTTTTCTCTAATAACTCAATAACTTGCTCAGCATCAATCGGTAAGCGTGTTTCAATATGCAGTGACTCAGCATGGCCGTAAAAAACTGGCACGCGTACACAAGTTGGGTTGACCATAATGGTTGAGTCATTGAATATTTTTTGCGTTTCCCACACCATTTTCATCTCTTCCTTGGTGTAGCCATTATCCATAAACTGGTCGATTTGTGGGATGCAGTTAAACGCAATTTGCTGGCTAAACACATCAGGATCGGCCGAAACACCGTTTAACAGCCTTGCGGTTTGTCCCGCCAACTCATCAATGCCTGACTTCCCAGCTCCTGAAACGGACTGATAAGTTGATACGTTAATTCGCTCGATACCCACAGCGTCGTGAATCGGCTTTAACGCCACCAACATTTGGATGGTTGAGCAGTTTGGGTTCGCAATAATATTGCGGTTACGGAAATCCGCAATCGCTTCAGGGTTCACTTCAGGCACAACAAGTGGGATATCGTACTCATAGCGGAAATGTGAGGTGTTATCGATGACTACCACGCCTTCTTCTGTGGCAATAGGTGCCCATTTTGCGGACAATTCACCACCAGCGGAAAACAGTGCAATCTGAACTTGTGACCAATCGAAATCTTCAACATTTTGTACTTGTATGGTCTTACCATTGAAGCGGTAGAATTTACCTTCACTACGCTCACTGGCAAGTAGGTAAAGTTCACCAACGGGGAATTTGCGATCTTTGAGCACTTCAAGCATGGTTTCACCAACCGCGCCGGTTGCTCCTAAAATAGCGATATTAAATTCTTGGCTCATTTGTTACCTCTGTTTTAAAACCTAATTTAGCTAAGGGAGTGAGATCACACGACTCACTACCGACGACAGTCATCGCGCTATATTCTCTTCTATCCCAATAAAGTTTACGCATTTGATCAAAAGCACCTGGTTTGCCAATTTCACGGCGAAACAAGGCGTCATCTTTGCGTACGTCATAAATCAATTGGGTTAAACTGCGTAATGTTTCTTCATCCCAACCGCGTGATAAATACACTTTGGCAATGGGGGTCTCGGGTAATAAACTACTGGCATTCGCGCAATGGTCATCACCAAGATACTCACAAAAACTATTGAAAATCATGGTCGTGCCTCGGGCTTTACCTTCTAACCCATAGCCAGCCACATGCGGCGTCGCAAACGCGAGCAAAGGCAGCAGTTCCATATCCACTTCAGGTTCAAATTCAAACACGTCTAAAGCGGCAATAAAACCATCATTCTTCTGTAGGCGTTGTTTCAGCGCTTGGTTATCCACCACAGGGCCACGAGCCGCGTTGATCAAGATCTGATCACTGCGCAACTGGGCAAGTCGAACTTCATCAATCAAGTTATGAGTTGGCCATTCACCACTTTTAGTAATGGGTGTATGCAGCGTAATGACATCCGCTTTATCAAGTAAAACATCAAGATGAGTAAACTCGCGGCAATCACCCTGTGCTTGTTTTGGGGGATCGTTGAGCAGTACATTGATGCCAATCCCCGCTAAACACTCGGCTAAATAGCTGCCGACTTGACCAGCACCAATAATGCCAACGGTTTTCTCTAAGGCAGAAAAACCATGCTGCTGTGCTAACACCATCAATACACTGAAAACATACTCAGCCACTCCCACCTTATTACACCCCGGTGCGGCAGTAAAAAAGATGCCTCTTTCAGCCAAAAGCGCTTGATCAACGTGGTCCATACCTGCCGTCGCCGTACCAACAAACTTTAATTTATTGGCTTTCGCTAATAGTGCTTGATTTACTTTCGTAACAGAACGAATCATCAAGGCGTCAACGTCGATAAGATCATCAGCCGTTAAGCTTCTACCGGGTTTCAACACCACCTCACCAAGCTGGCTAAATAACGATTCAGCATAAGGCATGTTTTCATCAATAAGGATTTTCATAGCGGAGTTCACAATTTTCGAAATTGAAGGAATTGTGCAGAAAAGCGCACAGACTGTCGAGAAGAAATCCCGCTTTCCATAAAAATGCCCGGCTCCTCACGGAAACCGGGCAAAAACCCAGAACAAAAGGATCCCGTCCCGCTCTCCATGGGACAGAGTCTGCGTCTGTTCGATCAGCTAAGCTGACCCGCTCTGGAAACCTTTTTATAAGAGGTGTGTAGGCTTATTAGCCTTGATACTTTTTGATCACTAGCGTCGCGTTCGTACCGCCAAAACCAAAGCTGTTAGACATCACAGTGGTTAGCTCTTGCTCGCGCATTTCGGTCACAATATCAAGGCCATCAGCCGCTGGATCTAAATTGTCAATGTTGATGCTTGGCGCGATAAAGCCGTGGTGAAGCATCAAGGTAGAGTAGATGGCTTCATGTACACCTGCCGCACCCAATGCGTGGCCAGTCATTGCTTTTGTTGCCGAGATAGCTGGGCTGTTGCCAGCGAACACTTCTTGAATGGCACCCAACTCTTTTACATCACCGACAGGTGTGGAAGTACCATGTGTATTGACATAATCCACACTATCTACCGCTTGCATTGCCATCTTCATGCAACGCACAGCGCCTTCACCTGATGGAGCCACCATGTCGTAGCCATCGGATGTCGCACCGTAACCGACGATTTCACCGTAAATTTTTGCGCCGCGAGCCAGTGCATGCTCAAGCTCTTCAACCACAACCATGCCGCCGCCGCCTGAAATCACGAAACCATCGCGGTCAGCATCGTAAGTACGTGACGCTTTTTCTGGTGTTTCGTTGTACTTAGTTGACAGCGCACCCATTGCATCAAACATCATAGTTAAAGACCAATCGAGCTCTTCACCACCACCTGCAAACACAACATCTTGCTTACCCAATTGGATAAGTTCCATTGCGTGACCAATACAGTGAGCCGACGTCGCACAAGCGGAGCTCATGGTGTAGTTGACGCCACGGATTTTAAATGGCGTAGCAAGACAGGCTGAAACAGTCGAAGACATAGTACGTGGAACCATGTAAGGACCAACGCGCTTCACGCCTTTTGTGCGCAATGTGTCGACAGCAATAACTTGGTTATACGACGACGCACCGCCAGAACCAGCCACAATACCAGTGCGGTCATTAGAGACCTGCTCTGGTGCTAAACCTGAATCGGCAATCGCTTGTTCCATTGATAGGTATGCAAACGCGGCCGCATCACCCATAAAACGCATCTGTTTGCGATCAATATGGTCAGCAGGGTTCATTTTCAGGCTACCCCACACTTGAGAGCGTAAACCGTTCTCTTTGAACTGCTCAGAAGCGGTAATACCTGATTTGCCTGCTTTTAGAGACGCTAAAACTTCTTCGACGTTGTTACCGATACTTGAAACAATACCCATACCGGTGATTACGACTCGTTTCATGTGACATTCCTATAATTCAAAATTCGCTTAGATAATAACTAAGAAGAATAACAAAAGTGGTCAGCTTTCCCAGAAATTCGTACAATCTCGAGCTATATATCGCCCGATTTCACAGAATTACACCATTATGACCAGCATAACCAACGCAACACTGGGTTGGAATGAAGCGGGCACACCCGTTTCCGACCAATTCGATGACGTTTACTTTTCCAACGTTAACGGCCTAGAAGAGACGCGTTACGTGTTTCTTTCCCAAAATCATATACCACAAAGATGGCATCAATATGACCAAAAACGATTCGTCATTGCCGAAACGGGGTTTGGCACTGGGTTAAATTTTCTCGCTGTATGGCAAGAATTTGATGCGTTTAGGCAACAAAACCCAAATGCGCCATTGCAAGCGCTGCATTTTATCAGTTTTGAAAAATATCCGCTCAATAAACACGACTTGATAACAGCGCACCAAGCGTGGCCTGAATTAGCGACTTATGCGAAAAAGCTTCAACAACACTACCCGATTGCAGTACCAGAATGTCATCGCATTGTTCTTGATGATGGCGCCATTACCCTTGATCTTTGGTTCGGTGACATCAAAGAGTGTATGCCGCAAGTTCCCACGACTGAGCAAGGCGTGGTAGACGCATGGTTTTTGGATGGTTTTGCTCCCAGTAAAAACCCTGAAATGTGGAATCAAACACTGTTTGAGAATATGGCCAAACTGGCGAAACACAAAGCCACGTGCGCCACTTTTACCGCCGCAGGTTTTGTACGACGCGGATTGATAGAAGCAGGCTTTTCGATGAAAAAAGTGAAAGGCTTTGGCACCAAAAGAGAGATGATTGCTGGTCAACTGGAACACAAAACGCCGTACAGCAATATAAAACCTTGGTTTGCGATTGCGCCGACGACCAATGTTACCGACGTGGCGATCATCGGCGGCGGCATTGCCAGTGCCACATTAGCTAAAATGCTCAATCGCCGCGGTATCAATGTCAGCCTGTATTGCGCTGATGATAAAGCCGCTCAAGGTGCTTCAGGTAACCGACAAGGTGCGGTTTACCCACTGCTGAATAAAGACCACAGTGGTGTATCGCGTGTTTTTGCGCCCGCTTTTCTGTTTGCTCGGCAATTTGTTGAGCAAATGGCGCAAACCGTCCCTTTTGATCATGATTGGTGTGGTGTGACCCAATTGATGTGGGATGAAAAATCGACCCAAAAACAGATGGCGATGCTTGAAGGGAAATTTAACCCTCAGCTAATGCACTACTGCGATCAACAAGCAACGTTACAAAACGTCGGCTTACCGACTGACATGGTCAGCTTACATTACCCACTCGGAGGATGGCTTTGCCCTGCTCAACTGACACAAGGCCTGTTTGACCAATTAAGCCAAAGTGAGCGATTCAACGTCTATTTCAATCACAAGGTGGAGTCTTTGCGCTGGGATGAAATACAGCGGCAGTGGACATTAAGTGTAAATGGTAACGAAAAGCACCATCAGTGTGTGGTCATTGCAAACGGTCATCAATTTGACTATTTCGAGCAAACTCAAGCGTTGCCACTTGGCAAAGTGAAAGGACAAGTGAGCCATATTCCAACCTCAGAAACATTGCAAAAGCTGAGCAGCGTGTTGTGTTACGACGGCTATATGACACCGCACAACCCCAACACTCAACAGCACTGCATTGGCGCAAGCTATGACCGAAGTCAAATCAACCAAGCATTCGATGCGGCGGCGCAGCAAGAGAATGGACAACGCTTAACCCGTTGTATTAACGACCAAAACTGGACACAGCAAGTCGATACATCTAGCAATCAATCTCGCCAAGGCGTTCGCTGTGTCAGCCGCGATCATTTGCCGTTTGTCGGGAATGTGGGCAACTTTGAACAGATCAAACTCGACTACCAGCCGTTAACGTCCCAAGATCCGCAACAGACTCCATCTGTCGCTCACTATCCTCATTTGTACTGCATGCTCGGGCTAGGATCGCGAGGGCTAAGTTCTGCGCCATTAATGGCTGAGTTGCTGGCTTCACAAATGAGTGGCGATCCACTTCCGCTTGCTGTTGATGTTCTCGAAACGCTTCATCCAAGTCGAATGTGGGTGAGAAAACTCAAAAAAGGCAAAGCCATCACCGAACGTACTCCTCGATAAAACCCGTCATAGAAAAAAGCCTTACTTATCCAGCAAGGCTTTTTTAATGCTCACTTTTTCACGCGAAAAGCCGTGAAACTTAACGTGAGACGAACTTAAAACGAGACACGAAAGCTATACGAGCTTCGCAACCGCGTCTTTCAATTGTGCCGCCACTTCTGGGTTAGTCACTTGACCCGTAGCCAAGTCAAAATTGTCATAAAAACTCGGTACCGAGACAGACGCTTTTACATTACCACCAAAATAAGGAGCAGAATTATTTGCCGCCGCCAAAACCGATTGCGCGCCACCAGGACCAGGAGAGCTGGCTAGGTAAACAGCAGGTTTACCTTTGAATAGTTCACGGTCAATGCGTGTTGCCCAGTCAAATAAATTTTTGTACGCCGCTGGGTAGTGACCATTATGCTCAGCAAAAGAGATAACAAACGCATCCGCTTGAGCAAGATCACGCAGAAAAGCTTGAGCGCCTTCGGCTTGGCCAAGCTCTTTTTCAAGATCTTCGCTAAACATAGGAACGGTATAGTTGTTAATATCAAGCACCACCACGTCTGCACCTTCAATGAGGTGAGCGGTGTAAGTGGCCAATGCTTTATTGATTGAAGTTGAGCTGTTTGATGCTCCAAATGCGATGACTTTCATGGTGTTGCCCTTGTGTGTTCGAATATGGCTTAAGCATAGCGATCGCACAAATTAACAACAACCATAAAAATTTTACGGACTCATTCAAAGAATTCGAATGAGTTAAATGTGCTCATCTTAAGCTTGGTTGTGAAGCTCGGTCCATAAATCGAACACAATCACGCGGTCTGCAGGCGTAAGCTCTGTGCGCGCTTGCTCTAGGCTTTGCTCAATTCGTGCTTTAAACAGAGATAGATCGTCAATTCCTTCATCTTCACACGCGGCTGCAGACAAAGAAATATGACCTCGCAAATAACCACCCGCAAACAATTCATCGTCCGATGCCGTCGCAATACGTGCATCAATCATTTCCAGCAGTTTTTCTTCAAATCCAATAATCATACAACTCTCATTTTCTCTTATTATTTAGCTAGTTACCTGATAATAAAGTGCTCTAGCCTTAATTCTGTCGTACCATAAAAAGCACGTAATGCATCTGACAGCATCTTCACTCGGGGTGGAAGCCCAACCTGTAAGATAGCGACTACCTCACGATGTACCTGAGTCATAAAGGTGATGCGGTCTGGTTCAAAATCGCCGTGTAGGTTGTCACAACTCACAGTAAAAGGAAAGCCAGCACTGACCGATAAAATCCACTCATACGCTTGAGGGCGAACCTCTACTTTTTCAAATTCGGCTTGGACTTGCGCGGTTCGCCCGTCTGGTTGATACCAATAGCCAAAATCTTCCATCAATCGCCGTTCAGGGCCGGCGACACACCAATGCGCGATTTCGTGCAGTGCCGAGGCAAAGAAGCCTCGTGCGAAAATGATGCGGTGATGATTGATTTGCGCATCAGCAGGCAAGTAAATCGGCTCATCACCACCGAGCTCTAAACGCGTATTGAATGGCTCAAAAAAAGTGTCATTGAACAGGGAGATCAAGTCTTGGTATTGATGTGTCATCGCTCAGTCATGCAGGCAAAAATTTCTCAACGCATTCTCTTATTTTTCTGTAGTCAGGTAAAGCCATTCAATCGCCCCACTTCATTAGTTTTATTAATCGGTCAAACGGTTTCTTGGCATAAAATCTCATTCGCCATCGCCTGACTTTACTACTACACTTGCGCCTCCATTTTTAAGTTCAACCGCTTTCTCGGTTCTTATATACCTAAGGAAGTGCTGTCGGAGTACCGCATTATGTTGCTCAGTGTTTTATATATTATTGGTATTACTGCCGAAGCGATGACTGGCGCATTGAGTGCAGGCCGTCGAAAAATGGATTGGTTCGGTGTGATGTTAGTAGCGAGTGCCACTGCGATTGGAGGCGGTACGGTGAGGGATATTTTACTCGGCCATTATCCGCTAGGTTGGGTGAAGAATCCGGAGTTTTTAGCCATTACCTGTATCGCAGGCGTTCTCACCACAGGCTTAGCTAAATGGGTAATCAAACTCAAAGGGTTGTTCATTCGTTTAGATGCATTGGGGCTAATTGTGTTCAGTATCATAGGCACAAAAGTCGCAATGGGCATGGGTTTGCATCCCGGCATTTGTATGGTTTCTGCGTTGGTCACTGGGGTGTTTGGTGGGTTATTACGCGATTTAATCTGCAGACAAACGCCACTGGTACTGCATGAAGAACTCTACGCTTCGGTTTCATTAGTCGCTTCAGGGCTTTATTTAACCTTACTCGCATTCGGCATCAATGATGTCACCAGCACGATAGTAACGCTTATTGTGGGTTATTTATTGCGTATGGCGGCAGTGCGTTTTAAATGGCGTTTGCCTTCTTTCCAGCTTGATGCTGAAAATCAGATTCATTAGCCACAATCCGATGTTAGATATTCCGATGTTAGATATTCCGATGTTAGATATTCCGATGTTAGATATTTAGTTAGTTAGCTGACTTGTTTCGATAAAAAATTCATTCAGCCGCGGAAATTGGCTAAACAGAAAATGGCTTAAAACAAAAGCGCCCTAACAAAAAGGGCGCTTTTCATCTTAATTCGGTCATGCTGGATTAGATTTTAGGCGTTTCGGTTTGAACCGCAAAATTCTGCCCGCGATGACGAAGTAAGTGGTCCATCAACACAATCGCCAGCATTGCTTCGGCAATAGGCACAGCGCGAATACCAACGCAAGGATCATGGCGACCTTTCGTGATAAGTTGTGTGGGTTCACCCGTACGAGTAATGGTATCGCCAGGTACTGTAATACTTGACGTGGGTTTAAGCGCAATACTGGCAACAATATCTTGCCCAGTCGAAATACCGCCTAAAATACCGCCAGCATGATTTGAGCGAAAGCCGTTCGGTGTTAGAGGATCTCGATGCTGGCTGCCTTTTTGCTGCACGACATCAAAACCGTCACCAATCTCTACCCCTTTCACCGCATTAATGCTCATCAAAGCGTGTGCAATATCCGCATCTAGACGATCAAATACCGGCTCACCTAAACCAACAGGCAGGTTTGTCGCGACAACTTGAATCTTTGCACCGATCGAATCACCTTCTTTTTTCAAATCACGGATCAGTTGGTCGAATGCCGCCACTTTGTCTGCATCTGGACAGAAAAAGGCGTTATTCTCAATTTCATTCCAATCCACTTTATCGATACAAACATCGCCCATTTGTGACAAGTAAGCGCGAATTTCAACCCCAAATTCTTGTTTGAGATATTTCTTCGCAATGGCTCCCGCTGCCACTCGCATCGCTGTCTCACGTGCTGATGAACGGCCACCACCACGATAGTCACGAATGCCATATTTTTGATGGTAGGTATAATCGGCATGACCGGGGCGAAACTTGTCTTTAATGTCTGAATAATCGGTTGAACGTTGGTCGGTATTTTCAATTAATAGACCAATCGATGTACCTGTGGTTTTCCCCTCAAATACACCAGAAAGAATTTTGACTTCATCCGCTTCACGGCGCTGCGTTGTATAGCGAGATGTGCCAGGACGGCGACGATCTAGGTCTATCTGTAAGTCAGCTTCTGTAATTTCTAAGCCCGGAGGGCATCCGTCGACGATACATCCTAGTGCGATACCGTGACTTTCTCCGAATGTCATCACCCGAAAATGTTGTCCGATACTGTTTCCTGCCATTACTTCCTCAATATTGATGACACTGAGCGACATGCTCCCTATCACCGCTTCATTCTATTGTTCGTGGATTCATAGTGGCTTTATTACGAAATGATGTAAAGCCCCAAAATAAAGCAATGTGTATTTTTCTAATGGATAAAAAAACGCCAGCACTATGGCTGGCGTTTTTCTTATGCATACGGCATTAGTCGATATAAAGCGCAAAGTCGCTAGCGCAATCAACCAACTGCTGGCGAGTCAGCATGAATACGCCATGCCCACCATTTTCAAACTCAAGCCAAGTAAACGGAATGTGGTCGTATTGGTTCATCATATGCACCATCGAATTGCCCACTTCACAGATCAAAATACCGTTATCAGTGAGGTACCCCGCCGCATTGGCCAAAATACGACGCACCAATTTCAAACCATCGGTACCGGCGGCTAAGCCGAGTTCTGGTTCGTGTTTGAACTCTTTGGGCAAACTATTCATATCTTCTTGATCCACATACGGTGGATTCGACACGATTAGGTCATATTTCTCTTTTGGCAAATCACGGAATAGATCGGAACGGATCGGGAAAACTTGTTGCTCCATACCGTGATCTTGAATATTTTGCTCTGCCACTTGCAGTGCGTCGGTTGAGATATCAATCGCATCCACTTCAGCATCAGGGAACGCGTGGGCGCACGCAATGGCGATGCAACCGCTGCCAGTACACAAATCCATAATACGTACAGGCTCGTCGATCAACCAAGGTTGGAACTGCGCTTCAATCAATTCGCCAATCGGTGAACGTGGCACCAGTACTCGCTCATCCACATAAAACTCAAGGCCACAGAACCACGCTTTATTGGTTAAATAAGCGATAGGAGTACGTTCATTAATGCGCTTAATCACCCGTTCAACAATACGCAGACGTTCGCTGCCTGTTAAACGAGAATTCAATACATGCGGAGGAACATCAATCGGAAGATAGAGTGTCGGTAGGATTAGCTGAACGGCTTCATCCCACGCATTATCGGTCCCATGACCATAAAATAAGTTGGCGGCATTAAAACGACTGACCGTCCAACGAATCATATCTTGAAGCGTGTGAAGTTCAGAAACCGCCTCTTCTACAAAAATCTTATCCAAAATTGCCTCCGAAAAGCGCTACAATACTGCCAATATCGATCTGTTAGAAAATGACCAAACCCAATGAGCCAAAAAGAGACCGAACACGATGACGCTTTCGACTTGTTTCGGGATGCAGTAAAGGGCGTTAAAAAGTTGCGACAGGATACCATAATCCAGCCGCCAAACAGAAACCCCAAACAAAAAGAAATCCGCCGTATTGCGCGGGAAGCCAGCGATACCGAATTTTATTTTTCCGATGAGTTTATACCAAAACTCAGCGATGAAGGCCCGACGCGCTATGCTCGTGATGATGTGTCGAAATATGAAGTCAAACGGTTAAGGCGTGGTGTCTATGTTCCGGATGTGTTTTTGGATATGCACGGCATGACACAGCAAGAAGCGAAACGAGAACTCGGGGCGATGGTTGCTTATTGTGTGAAAGAAAATATTCACTGCGCTTGTGTCCAACATGGGATCGGTAAACACATTCTCAAACAAAAAGTTCCTCTCTGGCTCGCTCAACATCCTGATGTGATGGCGTTTCATCAAGCCCCTCTTGAATTTGGCGGGCATGGCGCGGTGTTGGTGCTGCTTTCCATTCCTGATAAGTGATTTAAACTGACGCTAACTTCAGCATCAACGCTTTTGCTCCAGCATAACGATGAGGATTAATGCCGTAAATCCGGTGGAATCGGCATGTTATTCTCATCGAGTTTGGGTCTTTGACCACCGCGTTTACGATACTGCTTAAGCTGAAAGACGTAAGCCAGTACCTGCGCGACCGCCACGAAAAGCCCGTCGGGGATCTCCTGCTCAAGATCGGTTGTGTGATAAAGCGCTCGAGCCAAAGGCGGTGCGGGGATGATGTGTATATCATGCGCACGTGCTACTTCACGAATTTTCATCGCCATGTGATCGACGCCTTTAGCCACCACAATCGGTGCTTTATCCGTATTTTGTTTATAGCGCAGCGCAACTGAGAAGTGTTCTGGGTTGGTGATGATTACATCCGCTTGTGGCACTTCCGCCATCATCCGCCGCTGGGCCGCTTCACGTTGCAACATCCGAATTCGGCCTTTAACCTCAGGTTTTCCTTCCGTATCTTTGTATTCGTCTTTTACTTCTTGCTTGGTCATTTTTAATTGGTCAGCGTGCTGCCAGATTTGGAATGGGATATCGATGGCGACCACGACCAATAAAGAACAACTGATCAGCAACACGAAGTTGAGCAAAATATCGAGCGCATGGAAAATATTTTGTGGATAGACATCCATGCTCAGTTGAAATAGATCTTCTTTCGATGCATTAATCAGATAAAAAGCAACGCCAGAAACAAGCAGTACTTTTAAAATGGACTTAAATAACTCAACCCAACTTTGCAAACCGAACATACGTTTTAAGCCACTGAGCGGGTTCATTTTGGAGGGCTTTGGCATCGCAGCTTCGACAGAAAAGTTAATTCCACCAATGCCAGCCGCGCCAATTAATGCAGCAATAAATAACGTGATTAAGATAAGCGAGAGTGGCAATATCAGGGTCGCAAGAGAACCAGCCGCAATATCAAACAACTTTCCGAGATCAAACACTTCTTCTCGGCTTAAGTTGAAGATTCGACCCATCAAAGCATACAAAGCTCGGGCTAACGATTCGCCAAACCACATCAATGCAATCGCACCCACCACCAGTACCGAAACGGACGCTAACTCTTTTGAACGAGCGACCTGACCTTTTTTTCGCGCCTCGTCCAATCGCTTGGGCGTGGCGTCTTCGGTACGTTCTTGACCGTCTGACTCTGCCAAACGCGCCTCCTAACAGTTCATACGGATAAGGCGACAAATTTGTTGCTCGCCTTCTAACCAGAATAGTTCGTAGTGACTATACAGGCCGCCTAAAATATACCAACAGAGTAACAAGCCGACCAAAAGCGCAAACGCAAAACCCAACGAGAAAATGTTGAGCTGAGGGGCTGCACGAGTCATCACACCAAATGATAAGTTGACGGTTAATAGCGCAATGATGCCAGAAAGAGACATACTCAGCGCCACTTTAAACATAATTCCCAGCCACAATGCGAGCTCACGAAAATCCACGGTCGTTAATGCTCCATCGCCAATAGGCAAGGTTTTGAAACTGAATACCACCAGTTGGATCATCTTTAAATGACCATCGGTTGCTAAGAAGAACAAGGTCGCTAAAAACATAAACAATTGACCAAGCAAAGGGGTGTTCTGCCCGTTTACGGGGTCGACCATTGAAGCAAAACCTAAGCTGGCTTGCATACCCAATATTTGGCCAAGCATAACAAAGGTTTGGATTATAAACTGGGTGATCATGCCCATTGCAACGCCAATAATAATCTGCTCAAAGGTGGTCAAAAAACCTTTAAATGAAAGTAGTTCAACGGTCTCTGAAACTGCAGGAATCGCGGGCATCACGGCGAAGGTAATCGCCAAACCTAAGTAGAGCCGCACTCGGGTCGGAACAAAGCGGGCCCCAGTGACTGACATCACCATCAGCATGGCGGAAATACGAGTGTAGGGCCAAAAATAGCTAGCAATCCACTCTAAAACGAGGCTTGTTGGGTACTCCATTCAAGCTCCTAGTACAGTACCTGTGGTAGCCGTTCAACGATAGAGAAGAAATACTCCATCAACATCTGCGTCATCCAATGGGCAAAGAACATCAGTGCCAGTAACGTCACAATGAGACGCGGTAAAAAGCTCAACGTCTGTTCGTTAATTGAGGTCGCGGCTTGGAAAATGGCGACCACTAAGCCAATCAACAAACTCGGGATGATGATGGCGCACACCATGATAAGCACCATCCACAGTGCGTCTCGAAACAGCTCAACAAAGACTTCAGGAGTCATTCGCGCCCCCGTTATAAAGCAAAACTGCCGGCTAGCGTTGAGAGGATCAAGTTCCATCCATCCACTAGTACAAACAGCATGAGTTTAAATGGCAGCGAGACGATCATCGGCGAAAGCATCATCATACCCATAGCCATCAAAACAGACGCCACCACTAAATCAATGATTAAAAAGGGTAAAAATAGCATAAAGCCGATTTGAAACGCCGTTTTTAGCTCCGAGGTGATGAACGCAGGGATCAGCACCGCCATCGAGACCTCTTCAGGATTGGTTGCGTCAGAGCCCGATATCTCAACAAAGGTTTCTAAATCTTTGACTCTCGTCTGTTTCAGCATGAAGGCTTTTAGTGGCTCTTGAGCCGTATCAAACGCTTGACGCGCCGTCATCTGCTCATTGAGATACGGCTGCACAGCTTGCTCATTAATGGCATTGATGACTGGTGACATAATGAAAAAAGTGAGAAAAATAGCAATGCCGATAATTACTTGGTTTGACGGCGTTTGTTGCAGGCCCATTGCCTGGCGCAAGATCGACATCACAATCACGATACGTGTAAAGGAAGTCATCAAAATGACCATGGCAGGCAAAAAACCCAACATGGTCATCAAGGCTAAAATTTGTAGATTGATCGAGTAATCTTGACTGCCATCTGAATTGGTCGTCATGGTAAATGCTGGAATACCGCCACCACCACTGACGCTACCAGCGGCTATCGTTTTAGAGGCGCCACTGTCTTTATTCATCGCCGTTACCGTCACCGTTTCTGCGCCTACGGCGCTGGAAGGAATTGGCGTGGCTAACTCTTGCTCTGAAAACGCAAACGGGGTAAACAATAATGCCACCAGCAACATAGAAAGATGCCATAGATGACCAAGGTAACCCAATGAGGCCGTGCGATTATTTCTTGTCATTTTTCTTTAGCAGCTGAGTCAGTTGACCGGCAAACGGACTGACCTCAGCCTCCTCCTGTTTGAGTGGGGCATCTAATTTGGCGATCAATTGGACAGATTGTGACGTGACTCCGACGAGAAATTGTTCTTCTCCCGCTTGCACAATAACGATACGCTCTTTGGTGCCCACTGGCAGTTGGCGTACAATGCTCAGCCCTTTTTGATTACCGAACGTGGGCACTCGCATGCGTTTTAACACCCAAGCCAAAAAGAGAATTAGCGCAATAACGAACAAAAGCGACCCGAAAGTGGTCGCTAAATCTAAGTGATCATTCGGCGCTGCCATCGCTTGGCTTGAACAGAGCAATAAACCGATCAGTTTTTTCATCCAAATACTTCTTTTTCGTAAGCTGACGTTATGCTAACGCAGCTTTTTAATACGCTCAGTCTGGCTGATTACATCGGTTAAACGAATACCGAATTTATCGTTAACCACTACCACTTCTCCATGAGCAATCAAAGTGCCGTTCACCATCACATCCAATGACTCACCCGCGATGCGATCAAGCTCAACCACCGAGCCTTGGTTCAATTGCAGTAAGTTACGAATGCTGATCTTCGAACGCCCCACTTCCATCGAAATGGTCACCGGAATGTCCATGATCGTATCAAGTTTGCGGCGCTCATCTTCGGTGATCGGTGGTGAAGTGTCTTTCAATTCATCAAGAGGCGCGGCCAGAATTTCATCTACATCAATACTAGGCGCGGATGGGTCTTCCCCTAATGCGGCTGCCCATTCGTCTGCCAATCTTTGGTCGTCACTTGGTTCCATCTTCGTTACCTACTCTATTATTCTTCGTTATCTTCTTCGTCATCATCTTCAAATTCAGACATGATGTCTTTGCCTAAAAAGGCGAGATCCGTTTTTACTACATCAGGGCGTTTAATTTTTTCAGAGACTTGAACCGCCAGTTTTTCACCAGAGCGGCCCATTTTCACTCGGTAAGTAGGCAGCTCTTCAACAAACATCGTTGCGTTTTTGGGCATTTTAATTGGGATGATATCGCCTACTTGTAGATCCATTAAGTCACGCAATGAAATGTCTTGTTCTAATAAATTGACTCGGAAATTGACGGGTACATCCATGATCTCTTCGCGCAGTGCAGAACTCCAACGCACATCAGTTTCCATTTTATCCGACTGGACACCCGCATCGAGTAACTCACGAATGGGTTCAACCATCGAATAAGGCATGACCACGTGGAAATCGCCGCCGCCGCCATCGACTTCGATATGAAACGAGCTCACTACGATCACTTCCGTTGGGCTGACGATGTTAGCCATACTTGGGTTCACTTCTGAATCCAAATATTCAAACTCAACGCCCATCACCGGTGACCAAGCTTCTTTGTAGTCACCGAAAACAATTTTTAACAGTAATTGAATGACACGTCGTTCTGTTGGCGTAAATTCGCGCCCTTCAATTCGAGCGTGGAAACGTCCATCGCCACCAAAAAAGTTTTCCACCAAAATGAAGACTAAACGCGCTTCCATCGTGACCAACGCTGTCCCTTTTAACGGACGAAAACGCACCATGTTCAAACTAGTCGGAACATAAAGCGTATTTTGGTATTCACCAAACTTCATCATCTGTACGCCGTTGATCGACACTTCAGCCGTTTTACGCAGCATGTTGAACAAACTAATACGCATGTGACGAGCAAAACGTTCGTTGATAAGCTCCAGCGTAGGCATGCGCCCACGGACGATACGGTCTTGTGAAGAGAAGTCAAAGTTAATCGCCGACTTATCGGCAACATCGTCATCGTCTTCCGCCTCATCAACACTGTCTACACCATGAAGCAGGGCATCAATTTCGTCTTGGCTTAATAAATCAGTCACTTCTCACCTACTGCATTACAAAATCGGTAAACAACACTTTTTCGATCACAGGTTGCCCAACCGCTTTAGTGAGTGCCGCTTTAATATCATCGGTCGCCTTATCTCTCAGCTCAATTCGCCCGGTAGGGCTACGAAGCTGTTCCACAGTGGCAGACGCAAAAGTGGCCAGTAAAGAGCTTTCCACTAAAGGTGAATGGTAACGTGCAAGGCTTTCATTTTCTGAACCTCGCACCATCAACTGCACTTTGATTTGCACCAAACGATCTTTCTTATCACCCGTGACGTTAAACACAAACGGCTGTGCAATATTAACGTAAGCCACAGGATCCGTTGGCAAAGCTTGCTGCGCTGCGGGGGCTTGCTCACTCGTGGCTTCACCCTCATCTCCGCTCATCAAAAAGAAAGCTGCACCACCACCAAGCAGTAACACTACGGCAGCAATAATGATAATCAGCAGTTTTTTCTTCCCTTTGGGGGCTTCCGCGCCTAACTCTTCATCGGCCATAATGTTCTCTATGTCGTTATTTTTAATATTAGTTTAAGCGTAATAACTGATTCCATCACGCTTTGATGCGACATTCAAATCAAGTTTGACGTCTGTATCAAGGTTTTCTTCGTCTAAATAGCTTCCGTTGCGCGCCAATTGACCAGATTGAGCATCCCCGTCGGCAGTGTAGCGCGCTTGTTGCTGACCAGCGCTCTGTTGTTGGACAGAGGTCTCACCCAACTGCACACCTTGTTGTGCCAACATTTCTCGTAGCCTTGGCATAGATTGTTCAATCACATCACGTGCTTGATGGTTAGCGACCGTAAAATGAACCGTCGTATGATCACCATTCATATTCATACGAATTTGTAAACGCCCCAATTCCGGTGGATCTAAGCGAATATCGACATGTTTAAGGTTTTTCGACATCATCATTTGCAGCCGTTCCGCCATTTGCTCACTGGCCATTTCTCGGTTAAGCAACAAAGGAGGCTGTTGCGCGGCTTGCAAGTTGTCAGCACGGCTCTGCGTCGCGTTCAAACCATGTTGCCCCAAAGCACTCGAAAGCTGCTGCGCTAATGTGCCCTCTTTTTGCTCTTGAGCCGACCCTGCATCATTCACACCCGATAACGCTTTCGCGCCTAATCCGGCTTTGAATAGCGCGGGGTTGAGTGGCAATTCTGCATGGGTTGCAGCTGGTATCGCGGCCGCATTCGCTAACTGTTGTATTTGTACATTGGATAACTCATTGCTTGCTGTCACAAGAGGTGACGATGCTAGTGCGGCTTTATCTGCCGCCGCGGCAGCCTGCATGGTTTGAGATTGTTGCTGAGCTAAGGCTTGCTGAACAGAATGGGCTAATGAAACCGGCGTATTTTTACCCTTGAGGACCGTTTCACTTTGTGCCACGTCTAGAGGTAATGCTTGCCCTTCGGCAACAACTGTGTTCGCCCAAGGAATGGCAGCGGCAGTCAATAACGCCTCTGTGGGCAGTCCTTGCTGATCATTTTCCGAATCGGTTTGAGGTGTATTCGTAGATGGAGAGAGTGGCAACTTGCCCTCTGCTAAATTTGTTGTCAATTGTGAATCAAGTGCTTGCGCTTCAACCAAAGGTGATGGCTCTATGGGCATGGTGTTGTCACTTTTTGCCACCGCGTTAACTGCTGCATCGCCAACTTCAGTTGTGGCAAGTAAAGTGGCCTCATCTTCTATCGCTTGCGACAAAGCGCTTGCTTGCACTGACTTTGTATCTTGAGGCGGCTGAATGAATTTTCGGACTGATTCCGGCAGGATGAGTTCACCATTCTCTTCAGTCTCTGCATTTAAGCTTGATGCCGTAGGTGAACCTCCCGCAGCCATCAAACGCTCTTTGCCCTGCTGAATAGGCAGCACAAGCTCTGCATCTTGTTCCGTGATGTGCTGATCAGATAATGGAGCTTGCTCATTCACTGACGTCGGTGCTACTGGTTCAGTAGTGGGTTTAGCGAATGCACCCTGTGCTGATATTTGCGCAGCCGCTGGCGCTTTTTGCTCCACTTGATCCGAGGAGTCACCTGCGTTGTCGTCGATTTGCACGTCTACCGGATGAGTGTTTTGTGGCAAGGTTTTGCCGTTTTGGTCAGCAAGTGCTTGATTGGCGCTATTTAAACGGCCAAGGATTTCATCGCCATCGCTCATCACTTGTGCTGTTTTCTGCTGAAGAGCGGAGTCATCAACCTCTGCTGAAGGGGGTGATTTTGTTTGCACGGTAGTAAGATCAGCCTCTTCACTCAATGCCTCACCAAGTTCTTTATCTAACAAGGCATCGCTACTTTGGGCTGCCACGTCATCGGTGAGCACCGCTCCCTCATCCAGCGCCTTAAAGTCGGTTTCTGCCGAAGATTCAGTGCTACGACCCATAATGAGGGCGGTCAGTTTTTCAAAAAAACCTTGAGATTCAGAACCTTCACTCACCGCATCAGAGCCTGCTTTACTCACGCTGGCCATTTTAGAGGTGTCGGATGGTGTTGTAATATTTACATTCATATCCATGATGCTCGCACTAAAAACAGAGGATGACGCGGATTCATTATTGGCCAGTAAGCCATGTTTCATCATTTTTTGACGATGGCGCAGTGGATTAACCTAATGAACTCCGTGATTAGTCAGAAGCAAGAAATGAGCCAAGCCTTCAATATCGATAAGAAAGTATGACACCCATCTTATTGGACACGTTGACGACTTGAGGCGTCAGTGGCTTAAAACTTATTTTGATTAAAACTTATGTTGCTTAAAACTTGTGTTGATTAGAACGTTGCCTGCTAAAGAGCAGTGTAGAAAACTCATCCATCTGCTTCTGCTCTCGTTTATCTTGTAGACGTTGCGCTTCTATCTGTTTTTTTTCAATGAGCCATTCGTAAGAGCGTCGCTGTTTTCTCACTTCCATCCAATGCTCTTGGCAGTTATCTACCTGATTTTTGAAGTGTTGTTCTGCATCTCTTTGTTTGACAAGGGTTTCATCTAACTGGGTAAGAAATCGGTTTAAGTGTCCGTATTGGCTCGCCGTCAAACCTGACATGCCGCGCTCCATAAGCTGCTGACAATAATCAAGACGATATTGCTCAATCTGCGCCAACTGCTTGTAATAACTCTCTAGCTCATCACGCGATTTAGATAACGCCATCACGGCTTTTTCTTCTTTGTCTTTGGCTTGATCAAGCAGAAACTCGAGTGCGTTATCCATCGATTACCCCACTTGCAAAACGTGCTTGAGCATATTGACGCACATGTCGTAAGGAACCGAATCCTTCATCCCTTGCTGCAAATATTCATCCAGCCTAGGTTTTAGCGTAAATGCACTGTCAATCGCAGGGTCCGTCCCCGGCTTGTAAGCACCGATAGAAACGAGATCTTGATTTTTCCGGCAGATGGAGAGTATTTGACGCACCGCTTTCGACATCAACAGATGTTCATCGGTGGTGATTTGTGGCATAACACGGCTGACCGATTTCTCTACATCAATCGCTGGGTAATGTCCGGCATCGGCCATTTCACGTGATAAAACAATGTGACCATCAAGAATGGCTCGCGATGCATCAGCGATCGGGTCTTGTAGATCATCCCCTTCGGTGAGCACGGTAAAGAAAGCGGTAATCGATCCTTGGTTAGGACCGCCATTTCCCGCTCGTTCAACCAAGGCGGGCAGTTTAGCAAACACCGATGGCGGATAACCTTTTGTGGCTGGCGGCTCACCCACAGATAACGCAATTTCACGTTGCGCTTGGGCAAAACGAGTCAACGAGTCCATTAGTAGCAATACATCTAACCCTTGATCACGAAAGTATTCCGCAATCGCTAACGCGGTTTGACAGCCTTTTAAACGCATCAGCGGTGAGGAGTCCGCAGGCGCGGCTACTACAACTGAACGTTGACGTCCATCAACGCCTAAAATCTCTTCTATAAACTCTTTTACTTCGCGGCCACGTTCACCAATCAGCCCCACCACCACCACTTGAGCGGTTGTGCCACGAGTCATCATGCCAAGCGTTACAGATTTACCGACACCAGAACCAGCAAATAAACCAATCCGCTGCCCTTTACCCACCGTCAGTAAACCGTTGATCGCTTTTAGGCCAACGTCCAGAGGTTCTGTTATGGGTTTGCGAGCTAATGGATTGATGGGGTCAGCATTAAACGATGCGCGCTTTTCGGTATAAATAGGCCCCAGCCCATCGAGTGGATTACCGACACCATCAATCACCCGTCCAAGCAGCTCCATCCCGACTGGTAGCCCCGCATCCCCTGTCATTGGGGTAACTTTAGCTCCGGGCAGTACGCCTGTTATCTGTTCGCTGGGCATCAGATAGAGGTTATCGCCAGAAAAGCCAACCACTTCCGCTTCCATTTCTCCGGACATGGTTTCTACTTTACATAAGCTACCAATAGGGGCTTTACAACCAGTAGCCTCAAGGGTTAAACCAACCACACGGACCAATTTGCCCGATGCCATTGGGCGGCAGGTTAACCCTTCAGTTTTGTATTGACTAAGGCGATCGGCAAGAGACAACACTATTGATCACCTTGTTGGTGACGATTGGTGCCACAAAAACTTTTCAACACGCTACGAATGCGATCTTCCATTCGATAATTCACACTCGACTCACCAGCTTCAATCTGGACGTCACCGCGATTTAATGCTGGTTCTTTGACCAATGTCCAGTTTCGGAAATCCAGTTCTTTTTCGCCATAAGCAGAATGAATCACTTCAACATCTTCTGGATGGAGTTTTAATGTGATGGCATGACCGGATACAGGCAGGGATTCAACCGACGATTTGATGGTATCTAAGATCACTTGCGGATTAGTTTGTACCTCAACGTGAACGACTTCTTTGACCAAGGTTAAAACCATATCGACCAGCTGTTTTTCGACTTGGGCATTCATCAACTCTAGCGGTTGAGCAAATTGATTGGCAAGACCAACGAAAATATCAACCTGCTGCTGGATGAGGGTTTGCCCTTCAGCAACACCCTCGGTTTTGCCTTGCTCAACACCTTCTTGGTGTCCTGCAATCAGTCCTTCTTCTTTGCCTTTTTCATAGCCTTGTTTGAATCCGGCTTCTTGACCTTGGTGCAAACCTTCTTGATAAGCCCCTTGTTTGATCTGGCCAATCTCTTCTTCGCTGAGTTGCAGCGGCTCTTCAACCACTGGCTCATCAAAACTTGGCATCCAACCGGGGTCGTAGTTCATTGCCGTTTCTTTGGCTTTTTTATTGATCTCTGCGCCGTAGTCCGGCAACCCCCACTTTTTGGCTTGTTCAATATTAGCGTCTGCATCTAAACGTAAAAAGCCGCGTTTTCTTTCTCCAGACATAATGCTACCTATTGTTGAGTCAGGGTTAGATTATAAGAATTCGTCTGCGCCGCCAGACAGCATAATTTCGCCACTGTCGGCCATGCGACGTGCAATCGCCAGAATCTCTTTTTGCGCCGCTTCAACGTCTGATACTTTAATCGGAGGCATGGCTTCAAGATCATCTTTCATCATCTCAGCTGCACGTTTTGACATGTTTTTGAAGATCTTCTCGCGCAAGGCATCATCAGCACCTTTGAGTGCTTTTTGCAGCACATCTTGCGGTACATCACGCAGCAATTTTTGAATGCCTTGGTCGTCGACTTCGACTAAGTTTTCGAACACGAACATCAGATCTTGGATCTGCGTTGCCATGTCTTCATCTTGCTCACGCATCTGATCCATGAGCAAACCCTCAAGATTATTATCGAGGTAGTTCATGATATCGGCCGCGGCTTTCAAGCCACCAATTTTCGCTGCTTGCGCACCCGCTTGGCCTGCGAACTGTTTCTCCATGATTTCATTTAGTTCAGCTAATGCTGAAGGTTGTACTTCTTCAAGGTTAGCAATACGCATTAGTAAATCTAAACTGTCACGCTGTGCGAACTGCGCCAAAATTTCAGCCGATTGATCCGGTTCTAAATACGATAAAACAATGGTTTGGATTTGTGGGTGTTCATTAACAATGATGCTCGCCACTTGTCGCGGATCCATCCATTTCAATGAATCCAACCCTTTTGAACCCGTACCAAGCAAAATTTGATCGACCAAGTTATTGGCTTTATCGGCACCTAATGCAGCGATAAGCGCGTTACGCATAAAGTCTTCGCTGCCCATACCGATATTGGTGTATTTCTGAATATCTTCGAGGAAAGCACGATGCACCGCGCCCACTTTTTCTTGGCTAAGCTCTTTCGCTTTCGCCATCGCGCTACCGACTCGTTGTACCTGCTTAGGTTCAAGATGGCGGATGATGCCTGCGGCGTCCTCTTCGTTTAAGCTCAACAACAAAATAGCCGCTTTTTCATCACCAGAAATCGTTGATATATCGATCTTTGATTCTTCCACTTCAGTTCCATTTTTATCTTCAGGCATTTTGCATCCAATTCTTCACTACTTGAGCCGCAAGTTCAGGCTCATTGGCCACCAGAGCACGCACCGCTTTCAGTACATCCTCATCCTTGTGTAAGTTTGGCAAATCAATACCGGAACCAAACTCAAAGAGATCACCGCCGTCAATACCACTGCCAATTAAACTGGTTTCACCATCAGCACCAATGGGTAAACCATCAGGTCCGTACATTGGGTCATCATCATCCGCAGCAGGGTTGAGCAGTTTTTTCAGTGCAGGGCGCACCAGCACCAGCACAACAACCACAATAACCAAGGCACTAGCAAACCAGCGTACCCAATCGTTGAAGTTTGGATGTTCCCAAATAGGGACATCAACCATTGACTCAACTTCAGGCACGGCAAATTGCATGCTCAAGACATTCAACAAATCGCCACGGTTTTCATCAAAGCCAACCGTCCCAATCAAGACTTGTCGCACGGCGCTAATTTCACTTTCGCTCAAGGGAGTATAGGTGACTTCGCCAGTCTCTGGGTTAACCGATGATCGGTTTTTAATCGCCACCGCCACCGTTTGTCGGTTAACAACACCGGACTGCCTGCGCTCATGGCTAATGGTGGTATCGAGTTCAAAATTGCGAGTGGCTTCTTTGTGCACAGAACCTTGCCCGAGTATCGAACCATCTTTCATCTGCGCAACGTCTTGAGGGATCGAAGCATCCGCTGGGGGTTGATTACTTAATGCACCCGGGACACCAGCGACCATACTACCGTTGTTATAATCTTCAAGCGTATATTCACTGCGAGTTGCGGGAGTATTGGGATCAAAACGTTTACGCGTTTGTTCAATGGCACTGAAATCCAGTTGGATATCCACTTGGGCGGTATAATTACCAAAACCTAGAATTGGTATTAATACCGAATCAATTTTTTCACGCAGCGCCTCTTCTTGCTTGCGTTCAAGTTCTTGTTCTTTACGACGAGCAGAAGACACGGGGTCTTGAGAGCCTGAACTGAGCAAACGGCCATGTTGATCAGTTACGGTAATTCGATTGGGTTTCATCCCTGGCACGGCACTGGCGACCATATCGACAATAGAGTCGACCTCTTCTTGTTTGAGGTTCGCGCCAGTTCGTAAGGTAAGAAAGACAGATGCGGATGCATCTTGGTTATGACGAACAAATACGCTTTGTTTTGGCAATGCCAATAACACACGAGCTTTATTGACGAGCTTCATCTCTTCAATCGCTTTGGCAAGCTGACGTTCACGGCTAAGTTTAAGTCGCTCTTGCTCAAGGCGCTGAGAAACACCAAAGCCCATATCTTGCATCAAGATTTCATCGCCCGCTTGCTTGTTTTGATTTAACCCTGCACGGACGAGGTTGAGTTTTAAGCTGTTGTATTCACTGGATGGCACTAAGATAGTATTACCATCTAATTTGTAGGTTAGTTTCTGCTGATCAAGATAATCGAGGACAGGAATAAGTTCTTCGGTTTCATAAGCGCCAAGTGGGCGCATTTCAGGTTCTCGAACCCAAAAGAACAACATGACAATCAGCGCCACACAGATGGAAATAGAAAGGACTAACACCACCTGGCGCAACAAGTCCAAGTCGCCCATCGCAAAATCACTTTTGGATGAACTCTTCTCTTCAAGATCTGGGTTTTGCGTGTCCATGTCTAGATCTGAGCTCGCCATTAAAGCGTGGTCAGAACCACTGGTCACGGTAAGATCGGTTGTTTGCTTATCTTCTGCCACGGCGGCTACCTAATTTATACGGGCATATTCATGAGTTCTTTGTAGGCTTCAACAAGTTTATTTCGAACTTGAATCGTCGCTTCAAAGGCTACACTCGACTTGTTACGAGCAATCATCACATCCGATAGTGAGACATTTTCATCTCCCCGATCAAAGCGGGTTTGTAAATTACCTGAGGTCTTTTGCAAACTGTTCACGTTATTAATGGCTTTGGAAAGCATGTCGCCAAAATCAGCACTCACACTTTGTCCAGTTGCCGTAGGACGAGCATTGGTTGCTTCCAACATCATTGTTTGCATTTCGCTGTTTAAACCATCAAGTCTCATTGCTACCTCTAACGCCAAATCTTTGACTGCTGTGCTGCTTCTTTCTGTGATGCAGCAATTTATATGCCATCACCCACTTTGGGGTTAATTCGGGATATCAATTCCTGCATCACGCATTTTCGCTAATTTATAACGCAGTGTCCTAGGGCTAATTCCGAGCTTGTCAGCCATCTCTTTACGGCGGCCTTGGCACTCGACTAAAGTATCCATGATAATGGTGTATTCTTGATCTCTCAGCTCATCACCCAATGCAGCGCCATTGTTATTAAACAGCTTGTTCACTTCGACTTGTGCTACAGGCTTAATCTCTGGTGTGGCAATATCGCTGCGCTCTACGACTTGTTGCAGGCTGCTAGCATCTTGCCAATCAACCCCTTCCAACAAGATATGTTCACTTGCAATGTCTCCTTGCTCACTCAAGATCAGCGCGCGTTGCACGACGTTATCAAGTTCACGGACGTTGCCCGGCCAAGCGTAACTAAGCAACTTGTTAATGGCTTGCGGCGCGATACGAGGCACAGGTAAACCAAGTTTAGTGCAGTGACGCTCTACAAGGTGGTGAGCAAGCGGTTCAATATCCCCTTTGCGGTCACGTAGCGCTGGCCATGAGATTGGAAAGACGTTGAGACGATAATATAAATCATCACGGAAATTGCCTTCCTGCACATACTGCTTTAGGTCGCGGTTGCTGGTCGCCAATACTCGAACATCAAGCTTAATGCTTTTACGCCCCCCCAAGCGTTCCACTTCACGCTCTTGGAGTACGCGCAGCAGTTTTGCTTGTAGGTTCAGATCCATCTCGCTGATCTCATCGAGTAAAATAGTCCCACCTTGCGCTTGTTCAAATTTGCCCGGGCAAGCTTGTACCGCTCCTGTAAATGCCCCTTTTTCATAACCAAATAAGGTGGCTTCGAGCATGTTGTCTGGAATGGCGGCGCAGTTGATCGCCACAAATGGCCCATCTTTACGCGGAGATGAGTTATGAATGTAGCGAGACATGACCTCTTTTCCTGAACCGCTTGGCCCCAAAATCATGACGTTAGCATCGGTTTTTGCCACTTTGTCGGCAAGTGACAATAAGCGCAGGCTTTTCTCATCGGCAACAACCGCATCACCATTATCATCCGATTTCACTGGCGCGTAACGGCTAACCATGTTGAGTAGCACTTCAGGGGCAAAGGGTTTTGCCATGTAATCAATTGCGCCCTCTTTCATCGCCGAGACCGCATCTTCAATATTGGCGTACGCCGTCATCAGCAACACGGGTAAATTGGGCCAATGCTGTTTGATGTTGCGCAGCAGTGCAAGGCCACCCATGCCAGCCATTTGAACGTCAGAGACAACAATATCAACAGAATGAGCTTTGAGTTTAATCAGTGCATCTTCGGCGCAATCAGCTTCCAGCCATTCATAACCGGCCAGCGCCAAAGTATCGACTAACGCTTCGCGTAGACCTTCATCATCTTCAACGATTAAGACTTTGCTTTGAGCCATCATCCTTCTCCAGTCTCTGTTGGTGAAGAAGGGGCATGACGCTCGAGTGGAATGCACATAGTAAAGCAGGCACCCTCCCCTTCTTCTGAAATTAATTCCAATCGCCCATCATGGGCGCGGCAGACCATTTGTACCACCGCTAACCCTAACCCCGTTCCTTGTGAGCGAGTGGTAAAAAACGGTTCCATAATTTTACTTTGCAACGCAGCAGGGACTCCCGGGCCACTGTCTTGTACCGAGATTTTCAGCTCACCATTTACCGGGCGAAAAAAGACATCAATTTGCGACGCCTTACCCGCAATTTGTATCGCGTTCATCACTAAGTTACTCAGTGCAGAGGCAATGGCATTTGCATTGCCTAATACCACAGTCCCTTCTTGTTCCACTTCCTGATGATAATCAATTGCGCTATTTTTTAATGCCGTTTCCACCATGGGAACAAATTCGCTGACCAAGTCTGTCACTGTAAACGGCTGAATGACTTTATTGTCACCACCTTTGGCAAACAACAACATATCATTGACTTGTTTTTCAAGATCATGAAGCCTATCCATCAGCTTAGACTGAAAACGCTCTCTTGTAGCGTTTGGCAAGTTAGGCGCACCTAAATTTGAGGCATAGAGCATAGCGCTGGATAACGGTGTGCGAACTTGGTGTGCCAAAGACGCCACCATTCGACCGAGTGAGGATAAGCGCTGTAAATCACTGATGCGTGATTGAAGTAACCGAGTTTCGGTTAAATCGGTGATTAATATCAATTGGCCTGTTGCTGATGCTGAAATGGCTAATCTAACTTTACGACCATTGCGCAGCGAGATTTCATGCCCATCATCTTCTCTCGGCGCAAAAGCACTTTGAATGACGGAATACCATTTTTCACCCGCCAATGGGACTTGCAATAACCGCTGAGCTTCAGGGTTAGCTTCTCTGACTACGCCTTGAGTATCGAGCAAAATGACGCCAGCAGGCATCACATCAAGAACCTGTTTATAGCGCTCAACTTGATCCTCTACAGAATCTAAGTGAGATTGATTAATGGGTGTGTCAGGAGACTGCATGTCGAAATTCTACCTATAAAACAACAATAGCCTAACACGCAAAATACATGCCAGGCTATTTTTCTTTAAAATCAAAGAATTAATCCATTGCCAATATATTGACTAAACTTTACCCATGCTGTTATTAAATCACCGTTGCATATTGTATTTACGCATTTTTTCAACCAAGGTGGTACGGCGCATACCCAGCATATCAGCGGCACGCGCTACCACTCCGCCTTGAGCTTCAAGGGCTTGGTTGATCATATTGACTTCCAAGTCCGCCAATAGCTCTTTCAAATTCACGCCTTCAGGAGGCAATGACTGCGGTGCGTTGAGATTTTCGTGCATCTCTTCGACGTCTTCAAAACTGAAGTTTTCAGAGAAAATACCCGCCAGCACATCACGTTCTTGGTCTTCAACTGAGCCATAGGAGCTGTGCTCTGGTTGGAATTCTGGAATATCACTATAGCGGTATTTAGTTGGTAAATGATTGACGTCAACGAGACTATTTGGATAGAGAATGATCATCCGCTCAACTAAATTCGCTAGCTCACGAACATTGCCCGGCCAATTATGTTCCATTAACGAATTGACGGCTCGCGGGGTAAAACAAAATGGCTGTCCACCTTCCGCTTCCATACGTGTCATGAGTTCTTGTAACAGCAATGGGATGTCGTCTTTGCGATCTTTTAGCGCTGGCATTTCAATTGGGAAAACATTGAGTCGATAGTAAAGATCTTCACGAAATGATTCATCATCAATCATGTTTTCTAAATTGCGGTGAGTCGCTGACACCACACGCACATTCACTTTAATGGTGGTATTACCGCCCACACGTTCAAAGCAGCGTTCTTGCAACACACGCAACAACTTTACCTGCATCGACATCGGCATATCACCGATCTCATCGAGAAATAAAGTACCGCCTTCGGCAAGCTCAAAACGACCTTTACGCGCGGTTATCGCTCCGGTAAACGCCCCTTTTTCATGACCAAATAATTCACTTTCAAGTAAATCAGCCGGAATCGCACCACAGTTAATCGGCACAAACGGGCCGTTGCGGCGTGCAGAATGATAATGGATGTTACGCGCAACCACTTCTTTGCCCGTTCCAGATTCACCTAAGATCAGCACATTAGCTTCTGTGCCTGAGACTTGCTCAATCAAATGACGAACTTCTTGGATACCATGACTTTGGCCTACAAGGCTACGAAATAAGGTATTCTTACGCGATGTAGAGGGAACTTGCACGCCTTTACGTCCTAAAAATTCTTTGCAATGTCGTAATGCGTCACTCAGTTGAGGGTAATTAAGGGGTGACTCAAGTTCACCGACGTATTGAGTAAATTCTTCCAATGAATATGGCTGCTTGTTTGCCATTAGAAGTGGAATATAGTTGGCCTTAGTCAACCACTGAGCTATCTCATCAGTTAACTGCTCACTTTTTAGCGATCCAATAATGCAGCCCCCCCACAATCTTGAACAATCAATATCCTTGATTTGGGATGACTCGATCGCCTCGCAGTGCTCTCCAACAAATTCTAAAATGTTACTTAGATTGAGACGGATCTGCGGATCGTCTTCTATCACAAGCAGTTTTGCTAAACCTTGCATAGGTGAGAATATTTGCCTTAAATCAGAGAAATTGTGGCCGCACTTCTGAAAATCGTTATTCAGTTTTGTTTTTCTATAATCACTTGATTAAACGATAGACAATTTGTGGAATTCAGCAACAAAAAAAGCCATTGGGCTAGTAATGGCTTCTATTCTATGGAATAAAAAAAATAAGGCAACCAAGCAATGAGCTGGTGTGACATCAGTTAAAACTTTAAAAAATAAGTGCCTAAAGTTTTATAAATAACTTATATGCCCACTTCGCTTGCCGTTAGATTGTGGTATTCAGGAGGGATTTGATCCCATGCTGATTTAATTTCTCGAATGATGTCGATCACATCATCCAGTGGTTGCGGGTCATTTTGATGATTCGCTTCGGTGATCTGAGTGATCATAAATTCATAAAGCTGATCTAAATTTTTTGCAATATCCCCGCCATCACTCATCGATAAGCAACTGCGTAAGCTAATAATGATATCCAATGCTTTACCAAGGCGCTCACCCTTACTTGGGATATTGCCCTGTAGCATTGCTGCTTTTGCTTGAATAAGGCGTTCAATTGCACCCGCCATCAACATTTGTACGACTTTATGCGGCGAGGCCGCACTGAGCTGGCTATCCACTGATACCTTTTTGTATGCCTGTAAAGAACCGCGCATAGTCTTCCTCTTATAAAAACTTTTTGTATTGCTGAACGGATTTATTACCGTGTCGGTATTTTTGGAGCGTTCTACCGATCTCGACCGTTTTTGACTGCATCAGTTCAACAAGATGTTTAGTTTCATCAATAGCCTCTCGCCATTGGCTCGACATTGCAAACTGTGGGTTTTCTGACGCATGCGTCAGTAAGTTTTGCAATATCCGTTCCCTTTTATCGACAAGATGATTGATTTCTTCAGTATTAATTTCATCAATGACAAGCATTGCTCTTATTTGGTGATCTAGATCACTTAAAAGGTCGAGTTGCTGCTCCATATCAGCCGCCTAACGCATTCATCATACCAGCTAATTGGTTCTGCATTTTACTGGTCGCGTCTTGCATTGCTGAAAACTTAGAATGCGTTCGCTTCTCCAAACTGTCCATGCGGCGATCAAGTGCCGCTTGGTCGTCCACTACACGGTAGTTGCGTTCTACTAAGCTTTTTTCGCGTGTACGAATCGACCCTGTCACCCCCGTCATGCTCTGAATAGCATCTTCAACCCGTTTGGCAAATCCTTGGTTTCCACCAAAGAACTCACCTAGCTTATTAAAGTTGTTATTGAGTTGGCGATCTAGCATGTCGTAGTTAATTTCAAGTGTCCCTTGGCGTGTGGTGGTAATACCAAACTCAATCAGACTTTTGATCTCTTCTGGGGCCTGCTCAATTCTAGTCGAAAAAACACTACGTAGGCGGGAGTCTGCACTGCGCACAATACTGTCACCCGCCAGTGGCCCAGCTTGGCCAGTCCGAGGGTCAACGCCTCCAAGTTCTTTAGAGACCTGATAAAACTGATTATACGCCGCGACAAATTGTTCAATATCATCGCGCACGGTTTTGCGGTCATATTCGATGCCAATTTCAGCCGGTGGTTTGCCTTTGGCCGTTTGCCCTTTAAGGGTCAAATCAACCCCTTCAATCGCATCTTCAATCACGTTGTTGTTGCTAGAAAGGGTCGCCACACCGTCCAAAACCACCACGGAATCTTGGCCTGCTTGTACTTGAGTCATACCTTGATAGGCGTCAAACGATGCTTGTGCCGCTCTAAGTTCAGCATCTGCTTTGTCCACTTTATCTAAATACTCACGCTCTTGCGGGTCAAGCTTTTCACGCTCTTTCTGCTTGGCTTGCTCTGGCGTCAGTTCACCACTACGCACCGCCGCCGCAACCGCGGCTTTTTCAGCTGCTAATTGCTGTTCAAGCTTGGCTTGCGCTTCTTTGGGGGTGACATAGGAGTCAACCAAAGTACCAGAAGCAGTATTGGTCCAACCGGGCACATCTGGCGCTTTTTCTAACGCAGTTGCATCAAGCTCTGGCTCAGGTTCATAGTAGGAATCGAGCAAGGTGCCAGAGGCGGTTTCAGTCCACCCAGGAATACGATCTTGCGGTTTCAGATATTTATTGGCAGCAACACCGGCGGCGGCAGCAGCTTTGACGGCGGCGTCGGTTAATTCACCGGCAGCATTAGCGACTTTACCGTCGGCAGCTACTTGCCCGGCGACTTCTTGAACACCACTCGCCATACTTTGGTCAACTTCGCGTGCCGCCGCACCTATTTTCTCGGCGACTTTTGCAGCGATAGCTTGTTGAGATGGCGTGAGTGGTGCAATGATTTGTTGCGCCGCAGCGCGTGCGTTTTCTAAATCTTTAACGCGTTCTTCCAGCGTTTTGTATTCTAGATTTTTGAGCGGATTTCCGGCATCAGACTGAGCATTAATTTTAATGTCATGATCTTTTCCAGATAGATTAGAGGCCACAATCAAACGTGGCCCTTCAACATCATTGATTACCGAAGCACGAACTCCAGGATTGGTTTTAGTGCTGTTGATACCGCGAACGATATCAATCAATTTTGAATTGGCTTGGACATCAACATCAAACTTCTGATCACCAAGTGAAATCTGCAGCTTACCAGGACCAAACTTTGCCTCTTTATCTAAAACATCCGAGGCAACTTTATGGCTCTGTGCAAGCTGCAACACATCGATAGCATATTTACCTGCTATTGCGTCAGTGGTGGCTGTCGCGGAGACGACATTTTCATCAGTAGTATCGACTTTTCGCAAAGCGAAAGCCTTCTCCTGACGAAAATTCGTCATAAGATTTTTCATCGTATCCAGCGACTCTTTGAGCCGGCCGTAGGCACTGATACTGGCATCAATTTGGCCAAGCTCATTATCAATGCGTTGCTGCTTAGGAACGCGCTCTGCATTGACAATTTTGCTGACCAAGGAATTGATATCCATGCCAGTATTCATACCCATCGGGCCTAAGCTCATTAAATCACCTCAAAAACTACGATTACACCTTAGCAACCAATAAACCTGTACTGTGGTCTTTTTGTCTGGCAAGGCGTCGCAAAACCTCTAGCATTTCCTCGTTCGGGATCTGACGAATAATGTCACCAGTACTGGCTTCATAAATCGTCACAACATCCCGTCCTGATTCTTCATCGACTCTAAACGCTAAGTCTTTGTTGATAGATGAGATAAATTCATTCATCTGCTCTACCATCTTGGCTCTTTCCGATTTGTTGATCTGCTCTCGTTGCTGTGCAAGCTCGATTGCCGCTTCAACGCTTTGGTTTTGCCTATTTCTTAACTGTTCAGTACGATTCACCTCATTTTGTTTCGAGGAAGCGCGTGTCGCGCCATCGTTTTCTGAAGCAAATTTAATGCCACTTTGCGAGCCGTAAGGCTGGATGTTCGATGTGTAGGATGGTATTTCCATAACAATCTCCCTTCCACCTCATAGGTTGGCAGTGAAAACACTGCTTTCCCCACAAAGCTCCATTCGCCTATCGGTTAACCCAATAGACTAAGAGCTGCAGATGGTGACTGCTTCGCCTGTGCCAAAACTGACGTACTCGCTTGCTGCAAAATCTGCGACTTCGTCATTTGGGTTGTTTCACGGGCATAATCAGTATCCTTAATTCGACTACGAGAAGCGTTGACGTTCTCGTTGATGTTATCAAGGTTACTGATGGCATGACCGAAACGGTTCTGGAATGCACCTAACGAGGCGCGTTGGCTATCAACGGCCTTTAGTGCACCATCAATCAAAGCTACAGCTTCCTGAGAGCCGCCAACCGTTGTGACATTGATGTCTTTGACGGTTACGTCTTTACCTGCAGCAAAACCAATTTCAGTACCCAGTCCACCACCAATAGTGACATCGCTTGAGACTTTTTGATTGGCGGCAAACAGTTGCAGTTTACCTTCATCACCGACTGAAGCTTTGATGTCACCATTTTGACCATTAATGTAAGTAGCGACCTCTTCTAAGTCATCACCCGCTTTAGCGTTAATGGTGACTTCGCGAGCTTCTCCTTGTTTATCAGTATAGCTCAGAGTCAGATCCGTCGCATTGGTGACTGACCAGTCAGGCGCTTTGCCATTTGTCGCGACATAGCTCTTACCGCCCATCGCTTTTGTGTCAGAACGCATGTCGCTCATGGAAAGCATCACAGCTTCACCAGAATCGGCACCAATTTGGAAAGATTTATTACCAAACGAACCATTTAGCAGTTTATTACCACCAAACGAGGTTGTTTCAGCAATACGGTTTAATTCATCATTGAGTGCTGAGACTTCCTCTTGGATCGCTTGGCGTTCTGAACTTGAGTTAGAACCGTTTGCTGATTGCAAAGAAAGATCTCGCATACGTTGCAAGATATTGGTGGTTTCATTCATTGCACCCTCTGCGGTTTGTGCAATGGAGATACCATCATTTGCGTTTCTTACCGCCATATCTAAGCCACGGCTTTGTGACGTTAAACGGTTTGAGATTTGTAGACCCGCTGCATCATCACGCGCGCTATTGATTTTATAGCCCGATGACAGACGCTCCATCGATTTCTGCGTACCATCAGCGGCGTTATTTAAATAACGCTGTGCGGTCATTGCAGACACGTTAGTGCTTACATTAATTGCCATATTGATCTCCTTAGGCATTGTGTTGATGTACTTCCGTGTCTCTCACCTCACGTCGGTACACCTCATTTCTCTCGTATCCTTTAACGGCGAAAGATTTATATCCTTTAGAAAAAAATAAGCCTTTTTTTAAAATTTATGCAGCGAGCATGAGAAATGTGATTAGCGTCAAAAAGTAAGAAAGATAATGCTGCATCAACTAACACTTTTTCCACTTTGCCGCTAAGCAAAAAAATCCAGCCGAGGCTGGATTTTCATTAAGGGTAACTCTTGAGCTATTGGGCTCTTTTAGCCAAGTAAGCTAAGTGCCGCTTGTGGCGCTTGTTTTGCTTGAGCCAGCACTGAGCTTGATGCTTGAGAAAGAATTTGCGACTTAGTAAGCGCTGTTGTTTCTTTGGCAAAGTCAGTATCTTTAATACGGCTCTTAGAAGCACTCACGTTTTCGTTAATGTTATCTAAGTTGCTGATTGCATGGCTAAAGCGATTTTGGAATGCACCTAATTGTGCACGGTGGCTATCTACAAATTGCAGTGCAGCATCAACAATGGCAACCGATTCTTGAGCGCCACCCACAGAGGTCACATCAATGACATCTACGGTAACAGCTTGACCAGCTTGCATGCCGAGCTCACCAGCAAGACCGCCTGCGAATGTTACAGGGCCTTCTACTTTATTACTGCCAGCGAAGACTTGTAGTTTTCCTTCATCATCAACTGATGCTTTCACCATATCAGTTTGGCCGTTGATGTAAGTCGCCAACTCTTCAATATCATCGCCTTCTTTAGCTGAGATATTGATAGTCTGATCTGTACCTGAAGTATCTTTCAGTGTGATTTGTAGATCGTTGCTGCCGGCTTGAACTGACCAATCTTTATCTTTGCCGTTCGCCGCTTGGTAGCTTGTGCCGCCCATCATAGCATTGTCACTACGCATGTTGTTTAGGCTAAGCATGACGGCTTCACCGTTATCCGCACCGATTTGGAATGACTTAGTTTCAAAAGTACCGTTAAGTAATTTGTTACCACCAAATGATGTGGTTTCTGCGATACGGTTTAACTCGTCATTCAGAGCGGTGACTTCTTCTTGAATCGCTACACGGTCTGCTTTTGAGTTTGAGCCGTTAGCTGATTGTAATGACAAGTCACGCATACGTTGCAAAATGTTGGTCGTTTCATTCATCGCACCCTCAGCGGTTTGTGCAATAGAAATACCGTCATTCGCATTACGTACTGCTACGTCAAGACCGCGGCTCTGAACATTCAAACGGTTAGAGATTTGTAGGCCTGCCGCATCATCTTTTGCGCTGTTGATTTTAAAGCCAGAAGATAGGCGTTCCATTGATGTTTGTTGTGCATTGCTAGCGCTGTTTAGGTAACGCTGTGCTGTCATCGCTGATACGTTGGTATTTACATTAACTGCCATGGTGATTACTCCAATTGATTTTCCGATGTTTCCGGTTTCCGACGTCTCGGAAAACCAAATAGTTCTCTCAAAGTTACTTTTTATAACGGCGGTATTTTCCAAAGCTTGAGGATTTTTTTTCAATTTTTTTAAAAAAAATGTGTTTAGTGTAAAAAACAGGACAAGAGGTCAAAAACCCATCAAAAAAGTAATAATTTCGCTAAAGAGTTGTTGATAAAGGTCGATAATTGTTGATTTTTATCGCTAGCGAAGTAAGGCCAATGCTAGGTTTGGCTGTTTTTTCGCTTGCGCAAGAATAGAGGTACTGACTTGTTGTAGGATTTGCTGTTTTACCATTTGGGTGGTCTCTTTCGCATAGTCAGTATCTTTAATTCGACTGTTTGAAGAAGCGAGGTTTTCATGTACGTTGTCGAGATTGTTGATAGCGTGGTTAAAACGGTTTTGCAACGCGCCTAACTCAGAGCGATGGCTATCAACGTACTGCATTGCGGTATCAATGACGGCAACCGCCCGCTGCGCACCACCGACTTCGGTAATATCAAGAGTGTCTACTGCTTCATATCCCGTCACATTCATTTGCAACTGATTGGCTAAGCTACCTTTAAAATCAATAGTCCCAGAGGTTTCTTTACCCGCCATGAACAGCTGTAGCTGTCCTTTGTCGTTGACTGACGCCGATACTTTATCGGTTTGCCCATTGATGTAGGTTGCCAACTCTTCAATATCGTCCCCTACTTTTGCTTGGATTTGAATGTTGTGCTGTTTTCCCTTGGCATCGGTATAACTCATGGTGAGCTGCCGATTATCTTGTGTCACCCGCCACTGGCTATCCGCCATGCCTGCCGCAACATAGTTAAAGCCCCCCATATCCAAACTGTCTGAACGCATATTTTTTAACGAAACTTGCACTGCTTCGCCAGAGCTCGCACCTATCTGAAATGAGGATTGACCAAACGAACCATTCAGTAACTTACGACCACCAAAAGAGGTGGTTTCAGCAATTCGGTTTAATTCATCGTTCAAGGCGCTCATTTCTTCCTGTAAAGCTTGCCTATCCGCTTTACTATTCGCGCCATTCGCCGACTGCAAAGAGAGATCTCGCATACGCTGAAGCAGGCTGGTGGTCTCTTGCATTGCACCTTCAGCAGTCTGCATGATTGAAATGCCATCATTAGCATTGCGTACAGCGACATCTAAGCCCCTCATTTGCGACTCAAGGCGATTCGAAATTTGTAAACCCGCAGCATCATCTTTGGCACGATTAATACGCTTCCCGGAAGCAAGACGCTCCAAAGATTGATTCAACATTTCGCTTGCTGAGCCTAAGTGGCGCTGCGCAATCAAAGCGGAAACATTGGTATTAACGGTAATTGCCATAACAGACCCATGCCATAGAATGAATGATCTCTTTATCGGACAGTAGACGCTTTTCTTTACATAAAATGCTTAAAAAAGAAAAACCGAGCACAAGGCTCGGTCAGATGGTAGGACAATATTGAGACTTACTTTAGTTCAAGATGTTGCAGCATCTCAGCTGAAGGGGCAAAAAAGTACGCCCCCGTTACGGCCTTGGTAAAGCGCAGCAGTTGGTCTGTTTTACCATCCGCCACACCATACATACTTTCCAACATCACTTTAAAGTTATGCAGCGTATGGCAATAAGCAATGAATAGTAAACCGTGCTCACCACTCACCGTACCGTAAGGTAAGCTATGACGAACAATTTTTAGCCCTTTCCCCTCTTCTTTGATATCAACACGGCCAACGTGAGACGCTGCAGGTACATTATCAAGCTCAATCGAATCAGGCTTAGTGCGCCCAATCACTTTTTCTTGCGCCGCCACATTTAAGCGATTCCAAGCTGGAAGGTTATGCACAAAACGCTGCAACATCACATAGCTGCCGCCAGCAAATTCACCATCAGCAATCAGTGCAACTTCTTGACGTTTTTCGGCTTTAGGGTTTTCAGTGCCATCGATAAAGTCCGTCATATCTCGCGCATCTAAGTAACGAAATGAGTAGGTTTCATCCACCATTTCAACCAACTCTGCCACGGGTTCCATCCATTTACGCAACACATAAAACAGCAAGTCATGACGCTGAGAATGGCAGTGAATCAACACATCCACCTCGGTACTTGGTGCTATGGTTTCGCCTTTACCAAGCTCAGGAAAATCAATCAGCTCTTGTGGTATGTTTTGGTTTAAACGCTGCCAAAAGGTGCGAGTAAACGCGACCGACACGGTTAATTCAGCGCCGGGTTGATGTTGATTTATCTCATTGACTAAAGCGGGCAATGCTTTTAATTGCGCTAAAACATGCGCCGGATTTTGCTTTACTTTTAAAAGGCTAAACAGTGCAAACGGACCTGCTTCAGGCAGAATCGCGGTTTGAGGTTGTGTCATAAAATATCCTCACTTACTTATTTTTGCTCAGTGTAATTCAGTTTTTTGGGGCGACCTTGATTGGGATCACGCCTTGTCTATGAGCGGGATAGAAAAACAATCACGCACACTTTTACTCTTCAGTAGATATAGGCCAAACCATAACAGCACCAACAGCGTGCTTGCATTGGCCCAATTAAAAACGCCGTGCTCTAAATAGATATGATAAAGCGTTTGTATAAATTGCAAGATAACCATAAGTAACGTCAGCGGTTTTCCCATGCTGACGATGCGGTTTAGCCACGATCGTTCAGGAGCACGTAAGCTGATAAGCCACATCAGAATGATACTTGGCAACCCCATAATCAACCCCAAATAAAGCATCGAATGGTCTGGGTAAACAATGGTTAAAATCGTCGTGCCATTATCTCGGCTTGCTCCTGCCACCACGAAAACAATCCAAGCTTTTGCCAAAAATAACCAACCAAGCCAGATAAGTTTAGGGGCTTTAAGAAAACCATGTTGGTCGTATCGCTCTAACGCATAACGCATCAATACCTTCGCTCTTTTAAAAAAACGTTTTTACTTTAGCGAATCGATTTCAAATAGCTAGCCAGATCTTTTGCTCTTGACCAGTTTCTAACTTGAACATCACGCATAGTGATCAATCTCAATAGTGAAGGATGACGATACGTGATAGGGTAAGCGCCTGTCTATAGCCGCTTGTAAACGTTATGAATAAAACGATTATTCCCTCAGAACAAACTCAGCAACAAGCGATGAAAGTCGCCTTAGCCACTCAAAAGCAAGGGCAAACGAAAGAACAAACCAAGCTGATCGCTCAAGGCATTGAGAAAGGCATAGCCTTGTATAAAAAGCAGCAAAAAGAGAAAAGCCGACAGGCAGATAAAGCAAAAAAAAGAGCATTGCAGCTAAAGAGAACCGCACAAAATAGAGAAGAAGAACCCGCGCAGATTGAAACTTCATCCAGCTTGGTATCGACCTCATGGTTACCTTGGGCACTGCTGATCGTGAGCTGGCTTGGTTTTATCTCTTATCTAGTTCTGAAAGGTTAAACTGATGAAAAGACTGTCTATATTATTGCTGGCAGCGCTAATGATAGGCTGTAGCTCATCACACAGCCCACTCCCAAACGATGCAGATCGCATTCAGATTCGTACTGATGCCGGATTTGATGCTGGTCAGTGTGACTGGTTAGGGGATGTGACAGGCAGTGAAGGTTACTGGTTCAGCTCTTGGCTCATTCCCAATGACAGATTGATTCGAAGGGCGGTAAACGAGCTAAAAACTCACGCTCATCAACTGGGAGGCGATACAGTAACGCTCGACTACTCCAATTATTTCAAAACCTCTGTCACGATTTTCGGTACTGTTTATCGTTGCTTACCCAATGTGAAAATGAAAACACCATAAAAAAAGCCAGCAAATGCTGGCTTATGCACTAAATCCAAGGCTAGTCGCAATATCACAGCGACGATCTAATACCCATTGACTATCAAATGGCCCCCAATCAGAGAGTTGATAGTAACCATCATTGTGACGCCTTCCATCTTGAACAAACATCAGTTCAATCCCTATTCCTGGCAGTGCTTTCAGGACATCCTGAATCGTACGGCGAGGCCACCCCGTTTTTTCGATGAGTTTGGGCACGTTTGGTCTTTCAAGGCTTTCTACTAACAAAGCTAAATACAGTCGCCTTGCAAAAACAGGACTCAGTTCCATTGACACCTCCTATTACTGTGCCGCTTCATTATTTCTGTTTTCACATTTAGAGTGTTGCGTTCGATCAATAACTTTCCAATCGTAAGCAACTGAAACACATCTTTTTTAAACAACGAAATAAAAGCATCTCTATTTTGTAAGCCACAGCGCTTCCTGATAGGATTTGACCATTAAAAAAATAATACGCCTCAACAAGGATTTTTATGACGATCACCATGTATGGCATTCCCAACTGCGACACCATTAAAAAAGCACGGAAATGGTTGGAAGCTGCGGGGGTGGATTACCAATTTCATGACTACCGCAAACAAGGTATTGATGCCGAGCTCGTGGCTCAGTTTTGCCAAGCGCTTGGTTGGGAAAATGTACTCAATAAACGCGGTACAACATTTCGTCAGCTCACGCCCTCACAAAAAGAGTCGTTAGATGCTCACAGTGTTGTGGCTTTGTTGGTTGAACAACCAGCTATGATCAAACGACCTATTTTATTGGTCGATACCCATTACCATCTCGGTTTTAATGCTCAGCAATACACTGCTATTTTCTCTTAATACAAGGATTTCAAGGATGACAGACAGCCCTGTACTGGCGCTCGCAAAAGATCTCATTAGTCGCCAATCAGTAACTCCTGAGGATGCAGGTTGCCAAGACCTCATGATTAAACGCTTACAAGCACTAGGGTTTGAAGTGGAAACAATGGTCTTTGAAGATACCACTAATTTTTGGGCTCGCCGCGGCACCCAATCGCCTCTTTTTGCCTTTGCTGGCCATACGGATGTGGTTCCCGCGGGTCCTTTAGCGCAGTGGCATACAGCGCCGTTTGAACCGACTGTAATTGATGGTTATTTGCATGGGCGCGGGGCGGCAGATATGAAAGGCTCTCTTGCTTGCATGGTTGTCGCTGTCGAGCGCTTTATTGAACAGCACCCTAACCATCAAGGTTCGATTGCCTTTTTGATCACTTCAGATGAAGAAGGGCCATTCATCAATGGCACCACTCGCGTAGTCGATACGTTAATGGCGCGTAATGAGCCAATTGATATGTGTATCGTCGGTGAGCCATCGAGCACATTAAGTGTGGGTGATGTGATAAAAAATGGCCGTCGAGGCTCAATTACAGGCGATCTACAGATAAAAGGGATTCAAGGACACGTTGCTTATCCTCACCTTGCTAATAACCCGATTCACCAAGCCTTGCCTGCGTTAGCCGAACTTGCGGCAATAAAATGGGATGAAGGGAACGCTTATTTCCCACCGACCAGCTTCCAAATTCCAAACTTGCAAGCTGGCACGGGAGCATCAAACGTCATCCCTGGTGAGTTTGACGTGCAGTTTAACTTCCGTTTCAGTACCGAGTTAACCGATGAAGAGATCAAGCGCCGCGTGCATTCTATCTTAGATGCCCATGGATTGGATTATGAATTGCGCTGGACGTTAAGCGGCCAACCTTTCTTGACCGATACGGGCTCATTACTGACTGCCGTCGTTAAAGCCGTCGATGAGGTGAACCACAAATCCCCAGAGCTATTGACGACAGGGGGCACATCTGATGGACGCTTTATTGCCCAGATGGGCTCACAAGTGGTCGAACTTGGTCCTGTTAACGCGACAATTCATAAAGTTAACGAGTGCGTTAAGATTGCCGATTTAGAGAAACTAACGGATATGTACCAAAAAACCCTAGAGAATTTATTGGTGTAACCCATGACTCCAGAGCAGTTGACCGGACAAACCGACTCCCATTTAACATCAGTGCTGATTGGGCAGAAATCTTTCTTGGTTCACCCCGGGGTGAACCAAGATTTGCTCGATCTAAAGCAAGCAGCTGACGACGCTGGGTTTGATTTCCATATCGCCAGTGGGTTTCGTGATTTTGAACGCCAGTTGAACATCTGGAATCGGAAAATGTCAGGGCAAGCCGAATTACTTGATAATAACAGTCAACCGGTAAACCCTGCTCAGTTAAGCGAAGAACAAAAGATATTCACGATTTTGCGCTGGTCAGCGCTGCCCGGTAGCAGCCGCCACCATTGGGGGTGTGACTTTGATGTTTTTGATCGCAAAGCATTACCGACAGGTGTCATGCTCAAGCTTGAACCGTGGGAATATCTCTCAGGCCACCAAGCTCCTTTTTACCAATGGATGAAGGAGCATTTACCTAAGTTTGGTTTTTTCTTCCCCTACCAAGGAAAGAAAGGCGGTGTTGCGTTTGAACCTTGGCATATTAGCCACAAAACAGCGGCTAAAGACTGTCTTGACCTGTTGACGCCAAGCGTATTGGCGACACAGCTTGAAAACATGCCGCTCCTAGGTATGTCGACGGTACAAGAGAACTTAGATCGGATCTACACTCAGTACATTGTTAACATCAGCCAACCGGAGTCCTGATATGGAATTCATTACCAACCCTTGGGTTATCACTATTGTAATCTTAGCGGTGTTTATCGGTAATATTGCCGCGCTGAAATACACGGCTAACATGAAATTTGGCTTGAAAGGAAAGAAGAGTGATCTGGATAAACTCAACGAACTTGATAAGCACGAAGACTCAGATTCAGAGCAAAAATAAAGGGACTTTCGTCCCTTTATTTTTCATGGATTCGTCATCACAATTACTGACGCTCGGCAATCGCCGACAGTACAGGCACCATATCTTTCAATAGCTCCTCTTCCACCGGTTTGCCAGCTGAATTAGTCACGTTGATCGAGGTACGGTTACCTAGATCACCTAATAAGAAGGTGTAAGTTCCACTTTTCAGCGAGATAGGTTTCACGCCAATGTCTTGCCAAAAGGCGTCATCTGGCGCGGAGTATTTCGCTTTTATTGTACCTTGAGATTGGTTGCGCTCTTCGAGCGTAAAACCGAACTGCGGCATAAGATTAGGCAAACGTTGCCACAGAACATCGTAAGGGGTACGAGCAATAATTACAGGGAAACCACTACGGTCACTGCCCATCGTAATGGGGATCTGTTTAACCAACTGTTGAGCTTTACGTGCTGCTTCTTGACGTAGATCGGTATCGTAACGAGCCGTGACCAAATTGGTCATGAACGCATTATAACGCTCTTTATTGGTGGCACTCACTGGTATCTCTTTGCCACCTTCACGCCAACCAGTCAATGAAATCTTAAAGCCAAAACGATTATTCGCCATCACCCGTGAGATTTGGTAGCGGCTACCAATCTCAACTTCTTCATCTTCGGAAACCCAAGTCACCCAATCAGTATCAATCTGGTTTTCACTTTGTGCAGCGATACCAATATTTCGCTCTTTAAGCATGGCTAACGCAGTTTGCCACACCTTGTCGGCTTCATCTTGCTTGATCATCCATAATGTCACTTCGCCATTTTGGCGCTCGGCACGCGCACCAGGGATCAATTCTAAGACTTGTTGAGGAGGACGAATATCCACAGTACGGCCAATGCCACCTTGGAAGTCACCTTCAGGGATCTGGTAATTAGGGTAAAACTGCGGAGTGGCTCCTTCAGGAAGTTGCCACTCTTTTAGAGCCGGGGTTTCTAAATAAGCAAAATCATCTTTTGCTTGGCGACGCTGAGAAGCGTTACCAGCACATGCGCTTAAAACAAAAACAGCTAGTGAACTGATAACTAGCTGATGAGTAAATTTCATTCAAACTCCTAGACTGCCGAGGAAAAAGCCTCGGCACAATATTGAATCGATTTAGAAGATACAAGCTTCGGTCATGGCTTGGGCAACCGTTGAACGTACAGGTTCAGACAGTTCAGTCAAAGGTAGACGTAGATCACCATTTGTAATCAATCCCATTTTGTGAGCAGCCCATTTCACTGGGATCGGGCTCGACTCAACAAACAGACCTTTATGCAAAGGCATTAAACGTTGATTAATAAGCTCAGCCTCGTCGAATCGGCCTTCTAATGCTAAGTGCATCATCTGCGCCATATCTTTAGCGGCAATATTATTCGTCACCGAAATAACACCTTGTCCACCTAATTTAACGAACTCCAAACCCGTCGCGTCATCGCCACTTAATAAAATAAAGTCTTTTCCACAAAGCTCACGATGCAGAGCCACTCGGCCCAAATCACCTGTTGCATCTTTCAAAGCGACAATCGTTTTAATTTCAGCAAGGCGAGCGACCGTTTCAGGACGCAAATCCACCGCTGTACGGCCTGGTACATTATAGAGAATCTGAGGGATATCAGTCTCTTGAGAAATTGCTTTGTAGTGTTGAAATAAACCTTCTTGGGTTGGTTTATTGTAATAAGGAGTCACACTTAAACAGCCAGCAATACCTGTGTTATTTAATAAACGGCTAAACGTTACCGCCTCATGAGTAGCATTCGCACCCGTTCCCGCAATCACAGGAATACGTCCTTCGGCAAACTCGACGGTTTTTGCGACAACTTTGACATGCTCTTCAACGGTTAGCGTGGCAGATTCACCCGTTGTTCCGACGGCAACAATGGCGTCAGTTCCGGCTGTCACGTGAAAGTCCACCAGCTTCTTCAAACTAACAAAATCAACCTCACCATCATGATTAAACGGTGTAATGAGCGCTACGATACTTCCTGAAAACATGTCCATCTCCCTAATTTGTTACTTTCTGCATGGTACTGTAAGGCGATTGAAAAACACAAGGGATTAAATTCGCTTAATCAGCCCATTTGGATGAATATTTATCAGATGTTAGAGGTTTAACAAACAACATCAATTAAGGGCAAACTTTATAGCGGATCTGAATATGTCGATGTCAACAACACGTTATTTTCAAGACGGAGTTCTTAAAAAGCTATTCCACCACCGTTCCTCTATAATTTAACTGTGATAACATGCCCAAAACGATAAAAGTGAAGCGATATTATGACTCAGCATCTAGTGATCACTGCTGTAGGGACAGACCGCCCTGGTATCTGTAATGAAGTGGTACGTTTAGTTACGCAATCAGGCTGCAATATCATCGATAGCCGAATTGCTTTGTTTGGCAAAGAGTTCACGCTCATCATGCTGGTCTCTGGCAATACAAACCACATCACCCGAGTAGAGACAACCTTACCTTTATTAGGCCAACAACATGATCTCATCACCATCATGAAACGTACATCACCTCATGATTATCAAGATAATGCCTATACGGTTGAAGTGTTTGTTGAGTCTGAAGACAAAATTGGCCTAACAGAGAAATTCACTCAATTTTTTGCCAATCGTAATATTGGTATGGCTTCACTGAGTGCGCAGACGATTCATAAATCAAAGTTACGCCTTGATCACGACCAATTTCATATTGCCATTACCGCCAGTGTCGATTCAGGGTGTAACTTAATGCAACTACAAGAAGAATTTGACAGTTTATGCAAGACACTGGATGTACAAGGTTCTCTTAACTTTATAAAAAACAGTCAATAAAAAAGGAAGAATAATGAAAACGCTTACTGCAGGCACGCCAGCACCTGCTTTTTCACTTTTAGATCAAGATGGAAATACCGTTTCCCTTGCTGATTTCTCAGGGAAAAAGGTGTTGTTCTACTTTTATCCTAAAGCCATGACACCAGGTTGTACTGTTCAGGCTCAAGGCCTTCGAGATGTAAAAGCAGAACTCGATGCTCACAACGTAGTGGTACTCGGAGTCAGCACCGATCCCGTGAAGCGTTTAGGAAAGTTCATTGAACGTGATCACTTAAACTTTACTTTATTATCCGATGAAGACCACGTGGTTGCTGAGCAGTTCGGCGTATGGGGTGAGAAGAAGTTCATGGGCAAAGTTTATGATGGTCTACACCGGATTAGCTTTTTAATTAACGAGCAAGGTATCATTGAACAGGTTTTTGATAAATTCAAAACCAAAGATCACCATGAAGTGGTACTTGATTATCTAAACGCCCAATAATCAAAGCTCGACTGAAGTAAAAATCCGCCTTCTTAGAAGGCGGCTTTGGTTTATAGCCCCCTATAAGGGGGCATCCCTGCACTGCTAGTTNCTGTGTCAACAAAGTATCCCCTTGCCCAAAAATGATTACCCCACAGTTTCTTTCTTATATGTGGGAACTTGTTAAACAAGCGGATTGCTGAACGCCCTTTCAATACTCCCATCAACGTTGATATCGAAACTTTTGGTGGAACTATCACAACCAAGTGAACGTGATCCGGCTGAACATTTAATTCCAAAACTTCACAATCTTTCATATTGCACAAAATATAGATTGAGCGATAAAGCTCCTTACCTACATTCCCTTTCAAGATCTTAAATCTGTATTTCGGAGTCCAAACTATATGGTATTTGCAACGCCAATATACATGTGATGAACTTCTATAATCGCCCATGTTTTTAGTTTCCTCTTACTTGTGGTGAATAAGAGGTTTACTTCTAGCATGGGCACTCCTTCGGGCAATAGCCCCAAGGTTCAATCACCACCGCCCAAGGCGGTGGTTTAGGGATGACAATAAAAAATGCCAGTTCTTAATACTGGCATTTTTGTAACACGGCTAATCAAAAGTTGATGTGTAATTACACAATGAACTTATTGAGCAGAGCATCTTGCTCACGAACGTTTTCCGTTTGAACCTGCATTGCGATATTGGCTTCTTCAGCAGATTGTGCCACTTGCGTCGACAAATCTTTAATCTTCACTGTATTGGTGTTGATCTCTTCAGCCACAAGGCTTTGCTCTTCTGCCGCAGATGCAATTTGGATATTCATGTCCGAAATCACTTGTATCGCATCACGAATACGGTTCAATGCCGAATTTGCCGTTTTCGCTTTATTCACCGCATCAACAGCCGTCGTTTTACTTTCATTCATAGCCGAAGAGACGGAACTTGCCCCTGCTTGTAATTGCTCAATCATACTGCGAATTTCGGTGGTCGATTGCTGAGTGCGCTGAGCTAGTGTACGCACTTCATCTGCAACAACGGCAAAACCACGGCCAGATTCACCCGCTCGAGCCGCTTCAATCGCCGCGTTTAAGGCAAGCAAGTTAGTTTGATCAGCAATGTCATTAATTACTTTCAAAATAGTTTCAATATTTGCCGTCGCGGACTCTAACCCTTTAACCTCTTCCACCGCTTGATCAATGCGGGCCGATAAATTGTCGATCGACAATGTCGTTTCACTGACCACACTGGAACCATCTTGCGTTGCTTCATCGGCTTCTTTCGCCGCTGCTGCTGCACCTTGCGCATTATTGGCAACTTCTGTCGATGTCACTGCCATTTCGTGCATTGCAGTTGCTAGTTGCTCTAACTCTTGTAACTGGGTGCGCATCGCTTCTGCTGACTCATGAGCACCTTGCACCGTGAGCTCTGTGCCACGCATGATCTCTTCACCAATCGCTTTTGATTGCGTGATCTGCTTTTGCAGCGTCTCAGTAAAGGTATTAAACCCTGATGCGAGTTGAGCAAACTCTTGGTCCGTATTGGTATCCAAGCGTTTGGTTAAATCCCCCTGCCCTGAGGCGACATCTTGAATCGCTTCATTGAGCACACCTAATGGGCGCATTAACACCTTAATCAGTAGCGTCAAGCCAATCACACTCAACACAAGCCCAATTAACGTATAGATAATAGAGCTATTGCGTAATACGCCAATCGCATTGAAGGCGATGGATTCATCAACAATCGCACCGATGTACCAGTTCTCACTTGGAATATGAGTGAAGCTGACGAGATAACGGGTACCATCAATTTCAATCTGTTGGTCCCCCTCTTTCAGAGTCACTTGTGGTAAATAAGTCGATAACTTCTCACCATTATTTTTGGTATCAGGGTGGGCAATCGTCGCTCCATCACCTGAAACAATAAAGAGGTAACCCGCATCGAATAAATTAATAGAGTTCACCAATTCAGCTAAACCCGTCAATTCCATATCGTAGAACATGGCACCAGAGAATCGACCTTGATCGTAAATAGGCGTACCAATAGAAATGATCACATTTTTGGTAGAAATATCGACATACGGCGCTGTAACGATAAGTTTTTTCGATGCTTTAGCATCCACAAACCAAGGGCGCTTGCGAGGATCGTAGTCACCGCTTGGTTCCCAACCGTCATCATTCTCCACCACTTTACCATCGGATTCATACCCTAACCCTATGGCTAAAAAGCTTTTTTTCAATTTCGGCTTTTCAAGAATATTTTTAACGTAATCCCGGTTGAGCGGATCAAGCTCAATCACTTCAGTCGTCGATTGAGCCAAGGTTTTTTTACTTTCCATTTCAGAAACAATGGTGTTTTTGACCCCAGCTTCCATTTCACTCAGACTTTTTGTAACTAGGGATTCTATTTCCGAGCGAACAATGCTCAGTTGCTGAATGGAAATAAGCGAGACGGTAACAAGCAGAAGTGCAGAAGAAGCTGCAACTATTTTTTGGCTAAACTTCATAAGTATCCCTCATTGATGCCAAATTAATTATCATTGTTGTGGTTATAGTTAGTTATCGCCAAGTTACAAAAAATCTATAGCTTTTTTACACATCCACTTAGTTCAGTCTAATCAATATTTACTATTTGGCAAAAAAAAAGCCCAAAACGATTACGGTTTAGGCTTCCTTAGAGATTCTGTTTACTCTCTATTTTTTATTTATAATTCAGTGATTTTAGGGTGATTCAGCCTCAACAACAGGTTCATCAGTGCTGGGCAAAGCATGCCATACTGCTTTTACTAGAGTGGCAAGAGGAATTGCAAAAAATACGCCCCAAAACCCCCATAGCCCACCAAAGACTAACACCGCGACAATGATAGCAACGGGATGTAGATTAACGGCTTCAGAAAATAGAACGGGAACCAATACGTTGCCATCCAAAGCTTGGATGATGCCATAAGCAATTAATAATGTGTAAAACGGCGGAGTCATGCCCCATTGGAAGAGACCGACGATGGCAACTGGCACCGTCACAGCGGCCGCGCCAATATAAGGGATCAAAACCGATAGACCCACAGCCACAGCAAGCAACACCGAATAGCGTAAATCAAGAATGGCGAAAGTGACGTAACTGATACTACCAACAATCAGTATTTCTAACACTTTTCCACGGATGTAGTTTGAGATTTGTTGGTTCATCTCTTGCCATACTTTAGCCGCGAGTTTACGGTTACGTGGCAATAACCCACTGGTCATTCGCAGCATTTCATTCTTATCTTTTAATAAAAAGAAGACCAGCAACGGCACTAAAATGAGATAGACACCCAAGGTGGCCAAACTCACAAGAGAAGCAAGTGACCCTTTAACGACACTTTCCCCCATACCTAAAGCCTGGTTCTTCGCATTGCTTATCACCGACTCAACAATCTGTAAGTTATCGAGTTCAGGGTAACGTTCAGGAATACTCAAAATGAAGCTTTGCAATCCTGCATACATGTTAGGAATGTCATTGATTAAATTACCAACCTGTTTCCAAATGGTTGGTACTAAACCAAAGATAGCCAGCAGCATCAAACCGACAAACAGCAAAATCACCAAAATTACGGAAACGGACCTAGGAAGCCCAAAACGGCGCAATTGCATTACTGGCCACTCAAGTAAATACGCCAGCACAATGGCCACAAGCAGCGGCGCAATCAAATGGCCGAAGAAATATATCGTTACAAAACCAAAAAACAGAATAGCAACCAGACTAACGGCATGAGGATCAGAAAAGCGTCTTTGATACCAACGAGTTACCATTTCAAACATTTAATCGAGTTCCTTAATTACTTTTAGCCAAAAATAGCCGGGTGACGTGTTCCACTGGCAACGAAAGCCATGAGCAGACAAATATTTTTCTATATCCTGTCCTGAGCTGACGTCGTTAAGCCAAATGTCTAATACCTCACCCAAAACCAATTGAACAGTGTGACGCTTCGCAAGTAATAAAGCCATCGGACAACGCTGCTGGCGTAAATCCAGAATATTTGGTTCCATTCTTCTGCTCAATGCTTAATATAGGCCTGCCATTGTATCGAGTTTTGACTGGCATGCCAGTGTTTATCGATACTCAAACACCGGCTGGCTTACTCTTCTCTCTCTACAATTTTTGGCCGCTATTTTGAGTTGGAAACCAATTCACACATTCAATGTCATACAGACAAGAAGATCACGGAATATCACTGACAAATATGAAGTTTAAACGCGCTCGATCCTTACTTTGCCTCTGTATTACTGTGGCGATAAACGCCCCTTCCTTGAGCTATGCCGACACCATAGAGCTACCGGACATTGGGACAGTAGCAGGTTCGACCTTGACGATTGATCAAGAGCTTATTTATGGTGATGCTTATATGCGCATGCTGCGTAACAGCCAGCCTATCGTCAATGATCCGGTGATCAACGAGTACATCGATAGCCTAGGGCATAAATTGGTTGCCAATGCCAACGATGTAAAAACGCCGTTCACCTTTTTTATGATCCGCGATCGCAATATCAATGCGTTTGCCTTCTTTGGCGGTTATGTTGCGTTGCACTCTGGGTTGTTTTTGCATGCACAAACAGAAAGCGAACTCGCTTCGGTTCTTTCGCACGAAATTGCCCACGTCACGCAGCGCCATTTAGCACGCAGTATGGAAGATCAAGCCAGACGCTCACCAGCAACAATCGCCGCATTGGCAGGCTCTTTGTTATTGGCCATTGCGGCACCTGAAGTGGGCATTGCCGCCATTACCGCCACCACCGCAGGCAGTATGCAAAGCCAAATAAACTATACGCGCAGTAATGAAAAAGAGGCTGACCGATTTGGTATTGCAACGCTAGCCAAAGCGGGGTTTGATGCCCAAGCCATGCCAAGGTTTTTTGGCCGCCTCGCTGATGAATATCGTTACGCTAGTAAACCGCCACCGATGTTACTAACCCATCCGCTGCCAGAAGATCGTATTACCGACAGCCGTGAGCGTGCCCAACACTACCCGCCTATGCGCCTTCAACCTTCGTTGGATTACCATTTAGCACGCTCGCGAATTGTTGCTCGCTATGCTGGGATTGATAATGAAGCCGCTCTTGATTGGTTTAAGCGTGCGGAGAAAAAAGAGGGTGCGGCTCTCGCGCCAGCCTTCCAATATGGCAAAGCCTTGGTTTATCTCGATAGCAAGCAATTTGATAAATCAGAGGCGATTTTATCAAAGCTGGTTGCACAAGACCCAACAAACAATTTCTATCTTGATGCGATGGCCGATCTCGATATCGCTCTAAATCAAGCGGCCAAAGCCCAAACCTTGCTCGAAAAGGCGCTTAAACAGAAACCGAACAATCCAACCTTAACAATTAACTACGCCAACAGCTTGTTAAAACAAGATAAATTGTCTGATGCCATTCGGGTATTGCAGCGCTACACCCATGACAACCCTAATGATACCAACGGCTGGCATTTGCTATCAGAAGCGAATATCGGCATTGGCAATAGCCAAGAAGATCTCGCCGCGCGAGCGGAGCTTTTAGCGCTCAAAGCTAATTGGAATAAAGCGATTCAATATTACACTCAAGCAAGTCAACTCGCCGAACTTGGCAGCTTAGAACAAGCTCGCTACGATGCACGCATTGACCAATTGATGGTGCAACGAGACCGATTCTTATCACTCCAATAATCACAATACAACGAGGAGAAGTTATGTCAGTCGTGATTTATCACAACCCTAAATGCTCAAAAAGTCGTGAAACTCTGGCACTGCTAGAAGACCGCCAGTTAAAGCCACAGATCATCAAATATTTAGACCAAGCCCCAACCATCGAACAGTTGAAAACCTTGTACGCTCAACTCGGGCTACAACAGGTTCGTGATATGATGCGCACCAAAGAAGATCTCTATAAAGAACTTGGCCTAAGTGATGATGCACTTACTGATGATCAGCTATTTTCAGCCATGGCCGCGCACCCTAAGTTGATTGAGCGTCCCATTGTTGTCGCCAATGGTAAAGCGCGCCACGGTCGTCCACCAGAGCAAGTACTTGAGATTTTATGAGTATTAAAGTCGTCGTACTTTATTACAGTAGGCACGGTTCAACGCAAGCACTGGCACGACAAATCGCACGCGGAATTGAAGCACAAGGCGCGACAGCGCTCTTGCGCACCGTTCCGGCGCTAGACAATCATGCAGAGCAAACGACCGATCCCTACCTGACTCTGGATGAGTTAAAGCAATGTGATGGTTTGGCTTTTGGCAGCCCAGTCTGGTTTGGCAATATGGCCGCGCCACTGAAGCACTTTTGGGACCAAACGACCCCTCTATGGATTAGCGGCGCATTAATTGATAAACCCGCTTGCGTGTTTACTTCTTCATCCTCTTTGCATGGCGGCCAAGAGAGTACGCAACAGAGTATGATGCTGCCACTGATGCATCATGGCATGCTAATCGTTGGCATCCCTTATTCAGAGCCTACACTGCATACCACAACCTCTGGAGGCACGCCATATGGTGCAAGCCATGTCGCAACACACTCGCCACAACTCACTACGCACGAAAGTGAACTGGCTAAAAATTTAGGAAAACGGCTGGCAATGCTAGCCAGCCGATTAAAGGACAGATTATGACGGCAGAAATGATGCCAAACACCAAGCAGTACCGATGGCTAGCTTTACTGAGTAACTTATCCCTAATTATATGGGTGGTTTTATGGCAATTCTCGCTCTCTCCTCACCCTCATCTTAATCATGTTGCATTGGCCATTGCATGGGTTATCCCACTGCTTTTACCATTACCGGGAATTTTGGCCGGAAAACCCTACACTCACGCCTGGGCCAACTTTGTTTTAATGCTCTACTTTCTACACGCGTTAACGCTGATTTATGTTGATGGAGGGGAGCGCTGGTTAGCAGTAGTAGAACTGCTACTGACATTTGCCGCTTTTGTCGGTAATACATTGTATGCTCGCCATCGCGGTAAAGAGCTCGGACTGAAACTCAAGCGTCTATCTGAAGTAGAAAAACAAGAGAAAGCCAATTTTACCCACGATAATCAACCATAGAGTCAATCCATGACAGGATTGCCTATTCTTCTCATACAAAAAGAGCCCTGATGGGCTCTTTTTGATTATCTCAGCATTTGTTCAAGAGGTGACTGAGTACTTTACGCTTGCCACTCAAAAGAGAGCACTCGCTTCACTGGTTCAGTGATGGCCTGAGATAATGACGGTTCAGGTGTGACTTGCAAAGAGCCTGACTCCACAGCAGAATCATCAACCTCTGCTGCTGGGGTAAGCTGTGTTGGCACACTCTCTGGCTGTGGGTCATCAATTTTAGCGACTTTGCCCATGCGCAGCACTTCTTGCTCAAACTCGGACTCTGAAGCCAACAAATGCACTTCGAAAGTGATTTCCTCACCTTGAATCTTGAGAATGTCCAAAGAAGCAACAGAGCTTAAGCGCTTCAACTTATTCTCCAAGGTAAAGAAATCCATTGCATCATCAATCGGGCTAAAACGAGCAAGCAGCGAAGAAGAGGATTCACTGGCCACGATAACCGAGCTCTTTCTTGCATAGTAATCACTCAATTGATCGACCATTTGTTCAATGGCATCGTCACCAGACGCTTGACCAGACAGTGGCGCTTTCGTGGCTTGTGCCATTTGAGCGGCGGGTTGATCATACAAACTCCAACGCACACCATTACTTTGCACTCTGACCACCAATACAGCATCGGTTGGATAACGTTGGCTAGCCATGCTGATAGGCTGTACGAAACCGCCCCACAAATCCGATACTTCCACACCGGTAATATCATCAAAATCACCCACAGGCACTGTGATAGGCAAACCGCGAGTTTGAGTCGCGCCTTTAAGCTGTTTTAACATACTCGTGTCAGAATGCTCCCAAGCGATACTGCGGTCATAACCTGACTCTTCAATCAACCAGACTAAAACATTAGCTCGGTTTTCAGGCCAAAATGGTAATTGAGCTTGAGTTAATAATGTGCGGATATGCGGTGCGCTAAACCCCATGACAATCGAAGATTGCGCCCCATTTTGACCATAACTGATTTGCGCTAAATATTGCGAATTCTGCCTTAAGGCTTTTTTAATCACCTCATTGTTCACCGCATTCCTATCACCCGAAGCTCGAACAATCACTTCGCTCATCCCTTTGATACGAGCATTCGCGTCGGCATTGTCTTGCTGTTGATCAATCACGACTTCGGTATGGTATAAGTCGACCTTGGTTAAGGCATAAGCAGGGAGAGTGAGTAAGCTCATCACCAACATAGCTAAATAGCGCATACTGTTCCTATGATCTGTTTTGTGAACGTCGATGATAAGCAACTATCCGGTCCGCGGCAAGGAATCCACGGCAGAGTTCGGTGATAATTTCATCAACATTTGTGACTTTATTTGATCTAGTTTCAATGGCAATCGTTTGCAAAAGTGATAGAATCCCGCGAATTTTTATTTTGCTTCAGGGAAATCATGATGAAAAATGCCATCCAAGGCGCACAGATGCTCTTCGTCGCATTTGGTGCGCTGGTTCTTGTCCCACTGTTAACTGGGCTTGATCCTAACGTTGCACTATTTGGCGCCGGTGTCGGTACCCTTTTATTCCAACTTATTACTCGCCGCTCTGTCCCCATCTTTCTTGCTTCTTCTTTTGCCTTTATTGCACCGATTATGTTTGGCATCCAAACTTGGGGCGTTGCCTCGACGATGGGCGGTTTAGTGGCCGCTGGTTTTGTCTACATACTACTGGGAGCGATCATCAAAGTCCGTGGCGTAGAAATCATCCACAAAATTTTACCTCCTGTCGTGGTTGGCCCGGTGATCATGGTGATTGGCTTAGGCCTTGCGCCTGTTGCTGTAAACATGGCGCTAGGTAAAACTGGAGATGGTTCGGTACAACTGATTAGCTCAGATGTAGCGATGTGGATCTCTTGCGTTTCACTGTTAACCACCATCACGATTAGCGTTTTTGCCAAAGGTTTTCTCAAACTGTTGCCGATCTGCGGCGGTATTTTTGCAGGCTATCTTTTGGGCCTCTATTTTGGTGTAGTGGATTTTACTCCTGTTACGCAAGCGGCTTGGCTGTCAATGCCGAACTTCACTTTCCCTGAATTCAACATCAACGCGATCTTGTTCATGATCCCGGTTGCAATTGCTCCGGCAGTCGAACACGTGGGCGATATGCTCGCGATCTCAAACGTCACTGGAAAAGATTACATCAAGAAACCTGGGCTACATCGCACCATTGCGGGTGACGGTGTTGCCACCATCGCAGCCTCGATGCTGGGTGCGCCACCAAACACTACGTACAGCGAAGTGACGGGTGCCGTAATGCTGACGAAAGCCTTTAATCCAGTAATCATGACTTGGGCTGCGATCACCGCGATTGTATTAGCATTGGTTGGTAAGCTGGGCGCGCTACTACAAACCATTCCAATTCCCGTAATGGGCGGCATTATGATTTTGCTGTTCGGTTCAATTGCAACGGTTGGCCTAAACACACTGATTAAAAATCATGTCGATCTTCACAAGTCTCGTAACTTAGTGATTGTGGCAGTGACATTAGTGTTTGGTATCGGCGGCATGGCCTTTGGTATCGGAGAGTTTAGCCTACAAGGTGTCAGCTTATGCGGTATCGTAGCCATTATTCTAAACTTGATCCTTCCTAATGACTTAGGAGAAAACCATGTGGTGGATAACGCCCAGATGGAAGAAGAGATCAAACTGAAGAACTAATTTTGCCAGTCAATCCGGCCTCAATCGAGGCCGGATTTTCATTCTCTATTCTTGACACAATTCAACAAACTCACCTCGCGTTAATAACGCAAGATCGCTCGGTGCCAATTCAATCTCTAAACCGCGCTTACCTGCACTGACACAGATGGTCGATTGATCTTCTGCGCTGAGATGAATGAAGGTCGGTAGTGCTTTTTTCTGCCCAAGTGGGCTAATGCCGCCGACCACATAACCTGTGGTTTTTTGCGCTATGTCTGGATTAGCCATTTCCGCTTTTTTCGACTTAGCCGCTTTGGCCGCACGCTTTAAGTTTAATTTTTGATCAACAGGAATAATCGCGACAGCGAGATTTTTCGGCTCGCCATTTAAGCAAAACAGCAGTGTTTTAAACACTTTTTTCGGATCTTGTCCCAAAACCTCAGCCGCTTCTAAACCATAACTGCTGTGATTAGGATCATGTTGATATTGATGGAGAGTGTGAGGAATTTTTTTCTTTTTCGCCAAATCAATCGCAGGTGTCATCGTGCTTATCTCAAAGTAACCGTTAGTGCCAATAAAAAAGCGATGCCTAAGCACCGCCTTTAGTTAAAATGATTGCTCACAATGAGTCAAACTCTTTATCGAGCTATCACTTATAGACAATTTCGCCTGCTGGTGCATATTGGTTCACATCAATTGGACTGTGTGCTTCGAGGTAATCTTTTAATACTTCCGCGTCCACAAACCCCGTATTCACATAACCTGGATGATCGGAGATTTTTGGATAACCATCACCACCTGCTGCATTGTAGCTAGGCACGGTGAAGCGATACGTTTCGTCCAAACGGAGCTGCTTATCACCAATAAAGACGTTCGATACCTTACCATTGGCCACTGTCATCGAAATCCCCGCGAATTGTACATAAGCGCCAGAATCAACAGGTTTGGTCGCCACTTCATTGAGGTAATCCAACACTTCAGCCCCGGTCATATCGGTATAAGTGAGAATATTGGCAAAAGGTTGTACTTTGAGCACATCTTTATAAGTGATTTTTCCTGCATCAATCGAATCACGCACGCCGCCAGAATTCATCACCGCAAAGTCGGCTTTTGCGCGTTCCATATGAGAAAGTGCAATCAAACGACCTAAATTGGTTTGTTGGAAACGCACAACGTTGCGATCCCCTTCTAACTTGCCATTACTTTGTGCAATGACCACATTCAGTTTCGCTTGGCCTTGTTCTTGATATGGACGCAAGAAGCTAAGCATTTCTGGATCTTCAGCGATTTGATCTTGAATCAGTACGCGCTTACTCTCGCCATTCACTTTCACTTTTTTCTTCAGGTTTACGGGGATCAGGTTGTAGCTCACCATGTTCAGTTCACCATTACGGAATTCGTAATCCGCACGGCCAACATACTTACCCCATTCATGCGCTTGCACTATGTAAGTACCGTTTTGCATATCAGGCTTACATTCATCTCCCGGATGGAAGTTTTTCTTCACCACATTAGGGCCTTCCATGCAGACAGGCTCTTGCGAGTGGCCGCCGACGATCATATCGAGAGAACCTTCATCCAAGTATCGTGCAAGCGCAACATCACCCGGTGCATTCACACCACGTTGGCCATTTTCATAATGGCCCATGTGGGTAACGGCAAAAATAAGGTCCGGCTTTTCCGTTTTCTCAATTTCTGCGATCAGTTTTTTCGCTTCTTCTTTTGGATCTCTAAACTCAATACCACCAATATATTCAGGGTTGCCGATTTTAGCGGTATCTTCAGTCGTTAAACCGATAACCGCTATTTTGACGCCCTGTTTATCAAACATTTGGTAGGCTTGGAATAGACGTTTTCCGGTCGCTTTATCGTAAATGTTGGCCGACAGCATTGGGAAATTCGCCCACTCTTTTTGCTTAAACAGCACTTCGAGCGGGTTATCGAATTCATGGTTACCTAACGCCATCGCATCATAACCAATCTTGCTCATGCCTTTAAAATCAGGCTCTGCATCTTGCAGATCAGATTCAGGAACTCCGGTATTAATATCGCCACCAGAAAGAAGCAGTACGCTGCCGCCTTCTGCTTCAATATCAGAGCGAAGATCATCGATCAGCGTTTTACGTGCCGCCATACCATACTCGCCATATTTGTTTTGCCAGAAACGACCGTGGTGGTCATTAGTGTGTAACACGGTGAGTTTATAAGTCGTATCTTCTTTCCACTCATGAGTGGGTTGAGTTGCGCAACCCATAAGGGCTGTAAGAATAGCCGCGCTGAGCGCTGTTTTTAGAATAAGACGTTGTTTCATTATCATACCTTTGAACTTGAAAAATCCACTGCTTGTGAGGGGGAGGTCATGGTCAACGTTGCAAACACAAAATCAAGCCATACCGATAAACTTGACCCAGTTTAAATTAACATCTCAAAGGTGACAGATTGATTTCATATTTATGTAGAATTGATCACTATAAAATCAATTCAAAAATGTAACGGTTGCCACAGGTTACACGTGAAATTTTAATGGATCACAGGCAATCGTTTTCTTTCCTAAACACGAAAAAATAAGGAAAAGTGAGCACTTAGACAAGATAAACAAGTTTGGGAAACATTCGATAAAATTTGACCACCTTGCGGTGGCCAAATTATAAGTGGTAGATCCAACAAAAAATCAGCGGATATCGATATGAGCAAAGCTCTTGATCAAATCATCTAACGCTTTCATTTGTGCAAGGAAAGGTTCAAGTTTATCCAAAGGCAGTGCCGATGGACCATCGCAACGCGCTTTATCTGGGTTTGGATGCGCTTCAATAAAAAGGCCCGCAATCCCGGCAGCAAGACCTGATTTTGCTAACTCAACTGTCTGTTCACGACGCCCACCAGAAGCTGCGCCAGAAGGGTCGCGCATTTGCAGTGAATGGGTCACATCAAAAATAATTGGGCTGCCGTTTGATACTTTTTTCATCACACCAAAACCCAACATATCAACGACCAGATTATCATAGCCATGGCAAGCACCACGTTCACACAAAATCACTTTGTCGTTGCCGCACTCTGCAAATTTTTCCACGATATTGCCCACTTGACCAGGGCTCATAAATTGTGGTTTTTTCACGTTGATCACTGCACCTGTTTTCGCCATCGCTTCGACAAGGTCAGTTTGACGAGCAAGAAACGCTGGCAGTTGAATCACATCAACCACCTCAGACACAGGCTGAGCTTGAGCTTCTGTGTGCACGTCAGTGATGATTTTGACGCCAAAGGTATCTTTTAGCTCTTGGAAAATTTTCATTCCCTCTTCCAAGCCGGGGCCACGATAAGAGTGAACAGAGCTGCGGTTGGCTTTATCAAAAGAAGCTTTAAACACATAAGGGATACCGAGTTTATCGGTCACTTTCACGTAATGCTCACAGATTTGCATCGCTAAATCACGGGATTCAAGGACGTTCATTCCAGCAAACAGAGTAAACGGTTTGTCGTTAGCAACGGGAATATCACCCACGTGGACGATTTTTTGTTCCATTTTATTCTCTCTCATTTAGCGGTTAATGCAGCGTAATAGCTTCAAAGCTTAATGCATTAACTTGATTTTTTAATAACTCAGCCGCCGGATCATTCGGACAATGATCAATAAAGTATTGATAATCGGATAAGGCAATTTGGTGACAATCCAGTTGCTGATAGATAAAGCCGCGATCGCGGATCTCATACGGATCATCAGGAACAAAAGTCAGCGCTAAATCAGTACAACGCAGCGCTAAGGTATAACGCTCTTCTCTTAATAGTGCGCTCTTTAGTAGTGCCAGCCAACGACCGATCACCGTCGGATTATCTGTCACTTCCAAATGACTCGATTTCAGCTTAGACAAGACCCCTTTATGCCCAACTAACCACGCTTGTAGTATATGTAATGAGACGGTTTCACCAGTAAAAGGGTTAATATAAATCGGTGATTCATCGCACCAATGCAACTGCAATAAAAACTGTGTGGGAAAGGTAATACCTTGTAAAGGAAAGCCTAGCTTGCGCGCAAAATAGAGCAACAGCGCACCTAAACTGACGGGAATACCTTTGCGGTGCTGCAATACTTTATCGATGAAGGCATTACGTGAATCAAAATAAGCCTCTCTGTCACCGCGAAAACCCCATTGTTGGTAAAACAGATGCAACAACGCTTCAAAACGCTGTTTTTCATCCTGTTCATCAGCTAACTCGTGTTTTGCTTGTGTAAGCAAACGGGCCAACTCTTGGCGTGCCCATTCATCCTCAGTTTCAGGATTGACGGCCTTGTTTAAGATCAGCGCCCCTTCCACCAATTCCATTGCATCAAAATCTTCATCGAACCATTCAAACATAATGCCGCTCGGATGCTGTTAGCCTAAAAACATAGCCGTTTTTACGATGGCGATTTTTCCCGCCATAGCAAGCCAACCTAATGCGCCCAAAAAAGCAAAGGTACGCAACAGCTTATTCCTACCCAGTTTGAGCGCAAAGAAGCCCAGTGCAATGTACGCCATCACACAAGTCAGCTTCTCAGTTAACCAAGGTGCGGCTGGGGTAAATGGGATAAAACCAGACATCACAATCAACGCGATACCCGATAACAACAACAGCGAATCGTTAATATGAGGAAAACGTTTCAAAAAAGGGTGTTGCAGCCATTTGGAATCCATCATCATCAAGGCATAACGTACCGACAACAATAGTGCACTGATCGCAATGGTCAGTAGATGAAAATGTTTTAATCCTTCGTACATGATGCTCTCTCTTCTGAGTGCGAATATTGACCCAGTGTCACTCGGTCATTACCCGCATAATCCTTTTCTGTCACTACATGGTGATAGCCGAGTGACTCAAATAACGCTCTGACTGCCGCCCCTTGATCATAACCATGTTCAAACAGCAGCCAGCCTTGTTGCTGCAAATAGTGACGCGCATTCTCTGCAATGTGTTTAATGTCAGCCAAGCCTTTATCTTTGGCCACCAGCGCACTTAAAGGCTCAAAACGTACATCCCCTTGCGTGAGATGGGGATCATTCTCTTCAATATACGGTGGATTGGAGACAATTAAAGCAAACTTTGTACCGAGCTTTAAAGGTTCAAACCAACTGCCTTGTAAAAATGTGACATTGGTAATAGTTAAACGCTGCGCGTTTTCCAACGCTAAGGCTTGCGCTTCTGGGCGTAAGTCAATACCAACCACATGACGTTCAGGTAGCTCAGACGCTAACGCTAATGCTATCGCGCCAGTTCCTGTGCCTAAGTCCAAAATATCCCCTTGCGTCTGCTGGCTTTTTTCTAACGCAATTTCAACCAAACGTTCAGTATCCGGCCGAGGAATTAATGTCGAAGGCGAAACTTTCAGTGGCAGCGACCAAAACTCACGTTCCCCGACCAAATAGGCCACAGGCTCCCCCGTCACTCGACGCGTAATCAGCGAGCAAAATTGCCGCGACTGCGTTTCGCTTAAGGTCTTTTCAGGCCAAGTCAGCAGATAAGAACGTGGTTTATCCAGTACATGGCAAAGCAGCACCGCTGCATCCACAGAAGGCGAATCACTGCCGCCTTCTTGGAGTTGAGCAATCGCGGCTTTCAACACATCATCAATACGAGATAACGTCATGGGATCAGTGTTGATCGGCAAGAGCGGCAAGTTGGTCTGCTTGATATTCTTGAATGATTGGATCAATCAAGCTTTGCAGATCCCCTTCCATAACTTCATTAAGGCGATAGATGGTTAAGTTAATACGATGATCGGAAACGCGACCTTGCGGGTAGTTGTAAGTACGAATACGGTCGCTACGATCACCAGAACCCAGTAGGTTACGACGAGTATCGGACACTTCGGCTGCGCGCTTCGCTTCTTCCGCTTGTGCAATACGAGCGGCCAATACGGCCATCGCTTTGGCTTTGTTTTTGTGCTGTGAACGCTCGTCCTGACACTCTACTACCGTGCCTGTTGGTAAGTGGGTAATACGGATCGCAGAGTCGGTGGTGTTTACGTGCTGACCACCCGCGCCCGATGAGCGGAAAGTATCAATTTTCAGATCGCTAGCTTTAATTTCTGGAATTTCTGCTTCAGGAATTTCGGGCATGATCGCGACGGTACAAGCGGAAGTATGCACACGACCTTGAGATTCCGTGGCCGGAACACGCTGCACGCGGTGACCGCCTGATTCAAACTTAAGCACACCGTAAGCGCCATCACCACTTACTTTAGCAATCACTTCTTTATAGCCGCCATGCTCAGCATAGCTAGCGGACATAATTTCGATACGCCAGCTCATCTTCTCAGCATAACGGCTGTACATACGGAACAGATCGCCAGCAAAAATACCCGCCTCATCACCGCCCGCCCCTGCACGAATTTCTAAGAAGCAGTTGCGATCATCGTTCGGATCTTTTGGTAGCAGCAGAATTTGCAATTCATCAGTGAGACGTTCGATCGTCGCTTTGGCTATTTTGATTTCCTCTTGAGCCATCTCACGCATCTCGGCGTCTTCTTCTTTGGTCATCTCTTCCGCGGCAACCAAATCCTCTTGCGCTTGTTGGTAAGCTTGGAAGCATTTAGTGACTTCCTCAAGCTGAGAGTACTCTTTTGACAAAGTACGGAATTTGTTTTGATCACTAATTACGGTAGGCTCGCCAAGCAGGCGCTGAACCTCTTCGTAACGCTCAACAAGGGATTCAAGCTTAACTAAAATCGACGCTTTCATAGTTTCTTCTTTAATTCGGAGTGACGGATATTATCGAGGGTCGTCAAGACCCAAACTTTGTCTAATCACGGCCAATTTAGCCGGTTCACCTAACTCGGCAGCGCTTTGCAATGCTCGGGTTGGTGTGTGGATCAATCGATTGGTGAGTTTGTTACTTAACTCAAGTAACACTTTTTCAGGATCGCCCCCTGCAGCCAGTGCCTGCAAGCTTTTGCTGAGCAATTCTTGACGAATTTCGTTGGCCGATTGACGGTATTCTCGGATGCTGTCTACCGCTTGCAAGGAGCGCATCCAGCTCATAAAGGCTGCGCTCTCTTCACTGACAATCGCTTCAGCTTGAATGGCTTCAACTTTACGCTGTTCCATATTGCTGTCTACAATCGACTGAAGATCATCAACCGTATACAGATAGGCATCGTTTAAATCCCCGACCTGCGATTCAATATCACGAGGCACGGCAATATCAATCAATAACATGGGTTGATGGCGACGCACTTTAATCGCACTTTCTACCATCCCTTTGCCAATAATCGGCAGTGGGCTGGCGGTTGAACTGATGACGATATCCGCGTGGGCGAGATAGTCAGGGATCTCATTGAGTGCAATCACTTCAGCATCAAACTGCTGTGCAAGCCCCATCGCTCGCTCGCGGGTTCGGTTGGCGACTATCATACGTTTACATTGATGACTTGCTAAATGCTTCGCAACCAGTTCGATGGTTTCACCCGCCCCAACCAACATTACCGTTGAATCAGAGAGTGATTCAAAGATCTGCTTTGCCAACGTACAAGCAGCATAAGCCACCGAGACCGCACTGCCGCCTATTTCGGTTTCGGTGCGCACACGCTTAGCTACCGAGAATGCTTTTTGAAATAGTTTTTCAATCGCTGAATCAGCCGCGTTATGCTCGCGAGCATCCGCATAGGCTTGCTTCACCTGCCCTAAAATCTGCGGCTCACCCAATACCAGTGAATCCAGACCACAAGCCACTCGCATCAAATGACGAATAGCGGCTTGTTCTTCGTGTACATACAAACTCGGTTTAAGATCTTCAGGATTCACATGATGGAACTGAGACAACCAATCGATTAACTTACTTTTGCTCGATGATTTTACATCACAATAAATTTCCGTGCGATTACAGGTAGAGACAATAACGCTACCTTGAACGCTGGAACTGGACGCAAGTTGTCGCAAGGCTTCTGATAATTTATCAGGACCAAACGCCACTTTCTCTCGCAGTTCTACCGACGCTGTATTGTGATTTATTCCAATAGCAAGCAAGGACATCTATAGAGGTTTCTCGGTTCAGGAAATGTAAATAGGAGCAGAATTTTACTTGATGCCCTGTTTTAATGAAAGGGCAACAGGGATTTGTTTTCCCGACTTCGTGATATCAATGATATAGTGAGGCGTTTTTACGGCCTTCACTGTGTAAATAATGGGCAGATATGACACGCGCGAATAGACTGATTTTAACTCTCCTCACTCTGCTAACACTCTTTGGTTGCACAAACTTACCCTCAACAAGGGTCGAGAGCGTCGGCTGGCAGCAACACCAACAGCAATTGCAAACGATCCGCGAGTACCAAGCCAGCGGAAAACTCGGCTATATATCACCACAACAGCGCCAATCCCTCAATTTTCATTGGCAAAAAAACGCCGACCATAGCCAGCTTCGTCTCTCAACATTTTTAGGGCAGACCGTTTTAAATCTCTCCATCTCGCCTCAGGGCGCCCAGGTCAAAACGTATGATGATCAAATCATCGATGCGCAGAATGCGGATGCTTTAGTTTACGAGTTAACTGGGTTATCGATCCCCATTGAGCAGCTACAAGATTGGCTGCTTGGGCTGCCAACCGAGGCGGATGGTTTTCAATTGAATCAAAATAATTTGTTGGCATCGTTAGATAAACAGCTAGGGCTTAGCCGCTGGCACTTGGAATATTTGAACTACCAAGCTTATCCCTTCGTCTCAACATCCGCTTCTTCCACTTCAGTGCCACTTCCGGCCAAACTGAAGCTGACTCAAGATCAAGTTTCATTAAACCTCGTCATTTCAAAGTGGACCCTAACGCCATGATTTGCACCCCAACCCACTGGCCATCACCCGCTAAGCTCAACCTGTTTCTGTACATCACCGGGAAAAGAACCGACGGATATCATGAATTACAGACACTGTTTCAATTTCTCGATTTTGGTGATGAGTTAACCATTACCGCCAATCAGTCTGGCGAAATAACTCTCACACCAGACATTACTGGCGTTGCGCTACAAGACAACTTGATTTGGAAAGCGGCCATCGCCTTACAAAAGGCAAGTGGATGCCGCTATGGCGCGAGCATTGAATTAAATAAAGTTTTGCCAATGGGCGGTGGCATCGGTGGCGGCTCTTCCAATGCTGCAACCGTGCTTGTTGCACTGAACTACTTATGGCAAACCAATCTATCACAGCAAGAACTCGCTACGCTCGGTTTAACACTCGGGGCGGATGTTCCCGTTTTTGTCCATGGCTTTGCCGCATTTGCTGAAGGCGTAGGTGAAAAACTGACCCAAACCGAACCAAAGCAAAAATGGTATTTGGTGGTTCGGCCTAATGTGAGCATTGCAACGAAAGATATTTTCACTCATCCCCAATTGATAAGGAACACGCCAAAACGAGCGCTAGCAACGCTTCTCGAACACCCTTACGAAAACGATTGCGAAAAAATTGTCCGAATGCTGTACCCAGAGGTTGATAAGCAACTTTCATGGCTGCTACAATACGCGCCGTCAAGATTGACTGGGACGGGATCTTGCGTTTTTGCCGAATTTTCTAGCAAAGTAGAAGCGGAAGCTGTCCTTGCCAAGCTCCCTGACACAGTCTTCGCGTTTGTCGCCTTAGGGTGTAACATTTCGCCACTGAAAAAGACTCTGGCTGAATACCAATTCGCCAACACCCGACCTATTTAAAAACTGGACGCAACCCTGAGGTTTCCACCGTGCCTGATATGAAGCTATTTGCTGGTAACGCCACACCTGAACTAGCCCAACGTATTGCTGAACGTCTATACATCTCTCTTGGTGATGCTACTGTTTCTCGTTTCTCCGACGGTGAAGTTGCAGTGCAAATCAACGAAAATGTTCGTGGTAGCGATGTATTTATTATTCAATCTACTTGTGCTCCTACTAATGACAACTTAATGGAATTAGTAGTGATGATTGATGCAATGCGCCGTGCTTCAGCAGGCCGTATTACTGCTGTCATCCCATATTTTGGTTATGCCCGTCAAGACCGCCGAGTGCGCTCTGCTCGTGTACCGATTACTGCAAAAGTTGTTGCAGATTTCCTTTCAAACGTTGGTGTTGACCGCGTTTTGACCATCGACCTTCACGCAGAACAAATCCAAGGCTTCTTTGACGTCCCAGTAGATAACATCTTTGGTACGCCAGTGTTGCTTGAAGATATGAAAGCGCGTGGGTTAGAAGATCCTGTTGTGGTTTCACCTGACCTTGGTGGCGTGGTTCGTGCTCGTGCGACTGCAAAAGCATTAGGTGATATCGACATCGCAATCGTTGATAAACGTCGTCCACGCGCCAACGTGTCTGAAGTTATGAACCTGATTGGCGATGTTGATGGGCGCGATTGTGTGATCGTGGATGACATGATCGACACTGGCGGCACTTTGTGTAAAGCCGCTGAAGCATTGAAAGAACGTGGTGCAAAACGTGTGTTTGCTTACGCAACGCACGCGGTATTCTCAGGTAACGCAGCGAAAAATATCAAAAACTCAGTACTAGACCAAGTTATCGTCACAGACTCGATCACCCTATCTAAGGAGATGGCGGCAACCGGTAAAGTGACACAGTTAACCTTGTCTAGCATGCTTGCTGAAGCGATTCGTCGCATTAGCAACGAAGAGTCTATTTCTGCCATGTTTAATTAAAACTCAGTTTATTTACTGATTTTTAAATGCTTTTAAAGCACTTCATTGAAAAATGAGGTGCTTTTTCCTTTGTTATTTTAGCGCCTCGCACCCTTTCCCTTTTGTGTGCTATCATACCGCGCTTTTGATATTGCAAAGAGATCCTAACCTTGAGCCAACCAATCAAACTTCTTGTCGGGCTAGCGAATCCTGGCCCTGAATACGCCAAAACGAGGCACAATGCTGGCGCTTGGGTAGTAGAAGAATTAGCCCGAGTTCATAACGTCACCTTGAAAAACGAAGCCAAATTCTTCGGTTTCACCGGACGTATCGTGGTTAATGGTGAAGATCTGCGTTTATTGATCCCAACAACTTTTATGAATTTATCCGGTAAAGCCGTGGCGGCCATCGCCAAGTTTTACCAGATAAAACCAGAAGAGATCATGGTGGCACATGATGAACTAGACTTACCTCCCGGGGTAGCTAAGTTCAAAATAGGCGGTGGTCATGGCGGGCATAATGGCCTTAAAGACACCATCAGCAAACTCGGCAATAACAAAGAATTCTACCGCCTACGGATTGGTATCGGCCATCCGGGGCACAAAGATAAAGTAGCAGGCTATGTTTTAGGTAAAGCACCCGCCAAAGAGCAAGAGTGCCTAGATGCCGCAGTTGACGAATCGGTTCGTTGCTTCGACATTTTACTAAAAGATGGTCTAACTAAAGCACAAAATCGCTTACATACGTTCAAAGCTGAATAAGGTTACAGTCATGGGTTTTAAATGTGGCATCGTGGGTTTACCAAATGTGGGTAAATCGACATTATTTAATGCACTAACTAAAGCGGGCATCGAAGCAGCAAACTTCCCGTTTTGCACTATCGAACCAAACACGGGTGTGGTTCCTGTTCCAGACCTTCGTCTCGATGCGTTAGCAGAAATTGTAAACCCTCAACGTATCCTTCCGACGACAATGGAATTTGTCGATATCGCAGGCCTAGTGGCTGGCGCGTCAAAAGGTGAAGGTTTAGGCAACAAATTCCTTGCAAATATCCGTGAAACAGATGCGATTGGTCACGTTGTTCGCTGCTTCGAGAACGAAAATATCGTTCACGTAGCAGGCAAAGTATCGCCAATTGAAGATATTGAAGTAATCAATCTAGAGCTTGCCCTTGCCGACCTTGATAGCTGTGAACGCGCCATTCAACGTCAAGCAAAACGTGCCAAAGGTGGCGATAAAGACGCTAAATTTGAAATCACCGTATTAGAGAAGCTACTCCCTGTATTAACGGAAGGTGGTATGGCTCGCACGGTTGAACTCTCAAAAGAAGAGCTAGCCGCCGTAGATTATCTCAACTTCTTAACGTTGAAACCAACCATGTATATCGCCAACGTGAGCGAAGATGGCTTTGAAAATAACCCGTACCTTGATGCTGTCAGAGAGTTTGCAGAAAAAGAGAACAATTCTGTGGTTGCTGTTTGCGCAGCCATTGAAGCTGAACTATCTGAACTTGAAGAAGAAGATCGCGCCGAGTTTTTAGCCGATTTAGGCATTGAAGAACCCGGTCTAAACCGCGTGATTCGTACCGGTTACGAACTACTAACACTACAAACCTACTTCACTGCAGGCGTAAAAGAAGTGCGTGCATGGACGATTCCGGTCGGTGCGACGGCTCCGCAAGCGGCGGGTAAAATCCATACCGACTTTGAACGTGGTTTCATTCGCGCTGAAGTTGTGGGTTATGATGATTTCATTCAATATCGCGGCGAAAATGGAGCCAAAGAAGCGGGCAAATGGCGCTTGGAAGGTAAAGAATACATCGTAAAAGATGGCGATGTTATCCACTTCCGCTTCAACGTGTAAATAACTCGTTAATCAGCCATTAATACACCATTAAAGCCGACAGATTCTGTTGGCTTTTTTGTTTTTTTCTCAAAATCAACCTTAGCGACAAGCAAGGAAAAATCAATAAGCTTAATGATTTATTAACCGTTTTTGATCACAAACACGTCTCTTTGTTCAAAAAAAGTTCGAACGGTTGGTTTCAAAGAATTTATTCAAAAAAACTATTGACGCTCTAGAGCCATATCCGCATAATGCGCTCCGTTCTCGACATTAAGGCAAACTTAAAGAGAGAATAAAAATGGCTACGTAGCTCAGTTGGTTAGAGCACATCACTCATAATGATGGGGTCACAGGTTCGAATCCCGTCGTAGCCACCATTTCCTAAGTGTTTTTCTTATAAAAATATTTAGGAAAGTTGCGGAAATGGCGAAATTGGTAGACGCACCAGATTTAGGTTCTGGCGCCGCAAGGTGTGAGAGTTCAAGTCTCTCTTTCCGCACCATTATTTAGATGAGCAATCATCTTGTAGGGCTATCGCCAAGCGGTAAGGCAGCGGCTTTTGATGCCGCCATCCCCTGGTTCGAATCCAGGTAGCCCTGCCAATATTGAGATGACTAGCGAATAAACTGGTCATAACAACGATTCAATGAATACCAATATTCACTGAATCTACAGGTTAAGTTGCGGAAGTGGCGAAATTGGTAGACGCACCAGATTTAGGTTCTGGCGCCGCAAGGTGTGAGAGTTCAAGTCTCTCCTTCCGCACCATTATTTAGATGAGCAATCATCTTGTAGGGCTATCGCCAAGCGGTAAGGCAGCGGCTTTTGATGCCGCCATCCCCTGGTTCGAATCCAGGTAGCCCTGCCATTATTCAAATGGGTCAGTGTTTAAAAAACCATTGGCACATGAGTGTGGATTGTATTATATTGTCTCGCTCAAAAAGATGGCTACGTAGCTCAGCTGGTTAGAGCACATCACTCATAATGATGGGGTCACAGGTTCAAATCCCGTCGTAGCCACCATAATTTAGTTGTTAGCGAAAGTCGGCAACACATAGATATCGAGCTGCGGAAGTGGCGAAATTGGTAGACGCACCAGATTTAGGTTCTGGCGCCGTAAGGTGTGAGAGTTCAAGTCTCTCCTTCCGCACCATCTCGATAACTAAAAATTTGCGGAAATGGCGAAATTGGTAGACGCACCAGATTTAGGTTCTGGCGCCGCAAGGTGTGAGAGTTCAAGTCTCTCTTTCCGCACCATATTTAGATGAGCAATCATCCTGTAGGGCTATCGCCAAGCGGTAAGGCAGCGGCTTTTGATGCCGCCATTCCCTGGTTCGAATCCAGGTAGCCCTGCCATTATTGACACGATAAGCCAAGCGCTTATTGTGAAAAAGATTCGTTGAATCGAAAGATTAAATTGCGGAAGTGGCGAAATTGGTAGACGCACCAGATTTAGGTTCTGGCGCCGTAAGGTGTGAGAGTTCAAGTCTCTCCTTCCGCACCATTATTTAGATGAGCAATCATCTTGTAGGGCTATCGCCAAGCGGTAAGGCAGCGGCTTTTGATGCCGCCATTCCCTGGTTCGAATCCAGGTAGCCCTGCCATATTTCATATGGCTAGCGATAAGCTACCCATAACAACGATAAATTGAGTAACCAATCCTCATTTTATCTACAGCATAAGTTGCGGAAGTGGCGAAATTGGTAGACGCACCAGATTTAGGTTCTGGCGCCGTAAGGTGTGAGAGTTCAAGTCTCTCCTTCCGCACCATTATTTAGATGAGCAATCATCTTGTAGGGCTATCGCCAAGCGGTAAGGCAGCGGCTTTTGATGCCGCCATCCCCTGGTTCGAATCCAGGTAGCCCTGCCATTATTTATAGGGTTAGCGATAAGCTGACCGTAAAAAGATAAGCTGAATCAATGACATTCGGTTTATTTAAAGAATACGCTGCGGAAATGGCGAAATTGGTAGACGCACCAGATTTAGGTTCTGGCGCCGCAAGGTGTGAGAGTTCAAGTCTCTCTTTCCGCACCATGATTTAAGATTGTCAAATGGCTACGTAGCTCAGTTGGTTAGAGCACATCACTCATAATGATGGGGTCACAGGTTCGAATCCCGTCGTAGCCACCATTTACAACGATAGTTTGAATAACCAATGTTCAATCTATCTACAGTACAAGTTGCGGAAGTGGCGAAATTGGTAGACGCACCAGATTTAGGTTCTGGCGCCGCAAGGTGTGAGAGTTCAAGTCTCTCCTTCCGCACCATCAATTAAAACCCAGCTTAGGCTGGGTTTTGTTTTATTAGCCTCATAACAATATATCCTTTCCTCCCGTTTTAACCGTTGATTCATTTTTCCGATCCATTCTTTGATCACGTGAAAAGTGAGGCATAAAAAAATCCAGCCGAAGCTGGATTTTTAATTTAAAAGTTAACGACTTAACCAAGTAAACCAAGAGCAGCATTAGGCGCTTGTTTAGCTTGTGCCAACACTGAGCTTGATGCTTGAGAAAGGATCTGCGATTTAGTCAAGGCAGTGGTTTCTTTCGCAAAATCAGTGTCTTTGATTCGGCTCTTAGAAGCATTTACGTTTTCGTTGATGTTATCTAAGTTGTTAATCGCATGGTTGAAACGGTTTTGGAATGCACCCAGTTGAGCACGATGGCTGTCTACAAATTGCAGTGCCGCATCAACAATGGCAACTGATTCTTGCGAACCACCCACAGAGGTGACATCAATGGTATCGACTGTCACATCTTTTGCCGCTTGGAAACTCAGTTCACCCGCTAAGCTGCCACCAAAGGTTGCTACGCCATCAATACGGTTGCTATCAGTAAAGATTTGCAATTTGCCTTCATCGTCAACAGAAGCTTTTAACATGTCGGTTTGGCCATTGATGTAAGTGGCCAACTCTTCGATGTCATCGCCCTCTTTTGCACTTAGGTTGATGGTTTGCTCGCCAGTACGTTTGTCAGTCAACGTAATGGTAAGGTCATTAGCACCCGCTTTAACGGTCCAATCTTTATCTTGTCCATTTGCCGCTTGGTAACTCTTACCGCCCATCATTGCGTTGTCGCTGCGCATATTATTTAGGCTTAGCATGACCGCTTCACCGTTATCCGCACCGATTTGGAATGATTTCGTCTCAAAAGTACCATTGAGCAACTTATTGCCACCAAACGATGTAGTTTCAGCAATACGGTTGAGTTCGTCATTCAGCGCGGTGATCTCTTCTTGAATCGCTACGCGGTCGGCTTTCGAGTTCGAACCATTTGACGATTGTAGAGATAAGTCACGCATACGTTGCAAAATGTTGGTAGTTTCGTTCATTGCACCTTCAGCTGTCTGCGCAATTGAAATTCCATCATTTGCGTTGCGCACGGCAACATCTAAGCCTCTGCTTTGAACATTCAAACGGTTAGAGATTTGCAAACCTGCTGCGTCATCTTTTGCGTTATTAATTTTGAAGCCTGATGATAAACGTTCCATTGATAACTGTTGCGCATTGCTAGCACTGTTTAGGTAGCGTTGTGCTGTCATAGCTGAAACGTTAGTGTTTACATTAACCGCCATAGTGGTTCTCCTATTGATTTTCCGACTTAGCGTCATAGACAAACGGTTTCCGACGTCTCGGAAAACCAAGTAGTTCTCTCAAAGTACTATTATTAGCGACTGCGGTTAGGAATCCTTTAACGGGAAAACGACGATTTCGTAAAAAATAACCAATATCGATTAAAAGTGGGATAAACGCTGCAAAACTGGCTGAAATACAAAAATAGCATTAAAGATTTGACGTGATTGGTCGGCTTCACGGGCGATTGAGGAGCATTGATGAGAGCAAGAAGTTATAGATAAAGAAAAGCCCCTTTTCCTTTGAGAGAACCGGGGCTAGTTGGTAGCCAGAGCCAATGTGGAGATCAGAGAAATGAACACATTACCGACTGACCGGGGCGCATGATTATCTATGACTATAAAGCAGGGTACATCTTGAGAGAGCTTTATATTCGGCCATAATCATACTTTGCCAAGGATTCCTTCACCTAACCCACGTCTGAGCTGTTGGATGAAGGGTCCTAACATTACTGCAATAGTGACATTGCAGAATTTGGCAACTGTTTTGCTTGAGCGAGAATCGAGGTACCCGCTTGTTGCAGAATCTGTGCTTTCGTCATTTGCGTGGTTTCTTTCGCAAAATCTGTATCTTTAATTCGACTGTTGGATGCTTCAACATTCTCTTGGATATTGGCCAAGTTGTTGATGCTATGGCTTAAACGGTTTTGCTTCGCACCGAGCTCTGCCCGTTGTGAATCCACATATCTCAACGCAGCATCCAGAACGCCCACTGCATTTTGAGAACCACCAACTGAGGTGATATCAATATCTTGAACCGTCGTCTTAACGCCCGGTCCGCCGTTTAGGCCAAGTTCGGTTGCCAAACCACCAGAGATGGCAAGGTCACCTTGTAAATTCGGTTCTGCGGCAAAAATTTGCAGTTTACCGTCTTGATCCACCGATGCTTTAAGCTTGTCGGTTTGACCATTAATGTAAGTCGCTAGCTCTTCAATATCATCGCCATCTTTGGCTAACACATCGAGAGTAACAAGCTCACCTGCCTGGGTGGTGAATTCAAATTTCAAATCACGTGCGCCCGCTGGCACTCCCCAATCCTTGTCCTTTCCTTGCTCTGCAAGGAACGATTGGCCGCCCATACGGAAGTCATCAGCACGTATGCTGGTAAGCCCCATAATGATCGCCTCACCTGAGCTCGCACCAATCTGGAATGATGCTTCACCAAACGAACCGTTGAGCAGTTTACGTCCACCGAATGAGGTCGTTTCTGCAATACGGTTTAACTCATCTTGCAATGCGGTCGACTCTTCATCCAAAGCTTGTCGCTCTGACGCCGAGTTGGTGCCGTTTGCTGATTGAAGAGCAAGATCACGCATACGTTGCAAGATACTGGTCGACTCATTCATTGCCCCTTCCGCGGTCTGAGCAATCGAAATACCGTCGTTGGCATTACGCATTGCCACATCTAGGCCACGAGACTGAGCGGTTAAGCGGTTTGAAATTTGTAAGCCTGCCGCATCATCTTTAGCGCTGTTGATTTTATTACCTGATGATAACCGTTCCATCGAGGTATTTAATTCACCCGTCGCTTTATTAAGGTAACGCTGAGCAGTCATTGCTGAGACGTTAGTATTTACTGTAATGGTCATAGTTTGCTCTCCTAGTGAGTTCGCAAGCTTTTTGCGAAGCGGCCAGCTTTACTCTCATTTGGAAGCACTGACCGTGAACTTGCTAAATCCGCTATTTGCCGATTTAAAAACTTGTTGTATCAACTCTGATATAGACAATTCAATTAGTATGCCAACTTTTAAAACATCTGATATTAAAATTAATATTCTTTGTTTTTTAATCACTTAGAAGAAATTCATTCATTCTATCTTTGTGAGTGAGCATCCAGTTTTTTCTCGTTAGCAACAGAGTTGCCACTTTCGTTTGCCGCTCTATTGCCTCTTTATCTCTCGATAATAGATGAGCAATTTCCAGGCCAATTTTTCAACACATTCCACTCTTCGCGCATATGGCTTAGCACATAAGGCATTGAAGATTAGATATAGTTGAAAAGGGTCAAATCTTTCGTTTTACCAAAAGCCAGTTGTGAAGCCTGCAACGCACGTGAATTCTCATTAAATTCAATCACCGCTTCTGCGTAATCGAGATCTTCAAAGTTACTTTTTGATTTCGCTAAACTGATTTTGAAATCTTCATGCTGTTCTTGTTGAATATCTAAAGTGCTCAAGCGTGCACCGACATCAGTACGCACTTTATTGAGATGAATAAAGGCGGCATGAAACTCTTCCGTAATTTGATGCAGTTTCGCTGTCGTCGACGCATCCGATACGGAGCCTTGCGAGAGCTCAATCGCGTCTTTATAGCTATCAAATAAGGTAAAGGTTGAACGCGGCTCTAGGCTTAACACATCACCTTTCGAGATTTGCCCTTTTACGTGCACCGTCAGATCTTGATATCGAATGCCTTTTTGTGGATCAAACTCATCGGCCTGTACCACGCTGCCATCTTTCTCTAATTGGTAACCATATTTGCCGTTAGCCATATCAACAAACGTCACGGTATAGCGTGATGTATCATTCGAGTCTAAATTGGTTGCACGCTCGAGCAGTAACTCTGAACCTTCGTTTAATTGATAGTTTGGTTCGTAGTTACCAAACGGGTTATCAATCTCCATAAACACTTTATTGCCCGGATTATTGAACGGGATCTCTAAGCTGTTGGAGATACGCATTTTGCGCTGATAATCATCGCCGGAATAAGTCACGTTACTGGCATTATCTCTAAAAAATGGCTGATTCTTCGGCTTGGTTCCGGCAAACATGTAGTTACCGGACTCATCTTGCGTATTTGCTAGTTCAATTAAGTTGTTGAACATCTCTTGCAGCTCACGCGCTTTCGCTTCTCTATCTTCTGGAGAGAATGAGCCGTTAATCATTTCCATGACAGTACGCTTTGCCTCATCGGTCGAGCTTTCCGCATTGGCAATGATTACTTCTTGATGTTCTAAGCGGTTTCGAACCAGCACTATTGCATCAAGATATTGGCGTAATTGCTCTTCTTGCTGCCCTACTTTTTGGATGTAATGAGTGGCTAATGGACTATCGCTGGCCGAAAGCAACTTTTTACCTGACGCTAGCTGCGCTTGGTTATGATGGATCTTTGATTCTTGACGGCGCATATCGTTTTGCACCGATTGATAGTTATGGAAGCTCGATATTCTGGTTAACATTTATCGCCTCCTATCTCAGCTGCAAAATCGTGTTGAAAGTATCATTAGCCACCTGCATGATGCGTGAGGAAGCCATATAAGCTTGTTGGAACTTCATCATGTTCGCGGCTTCCTCATCAAGGTTGACTCCGGAAATGGACGCAATGCGCTCCTGCGCTGACTCTTTTTCAAGCCTGGCCACGTCACTTAAGCGTGACGCGGTGGCCAGCTGCAAACCAAAATCAGTATTGAGATCGTGATAAACCCCGAGCACGGTCGTTTCACCGCCATTGAGTTTTTTCTCTGTTTGAATGTGCTGCATCTTACGCAAATTGCCGTTGTCACCTTCTGAGGGGACAAGGTTTGCCGTAAATTTATCATTAGGTAGCGCACCTGCTGTCAACTCGAACGTTGTACCAAGCACAGTAATCGAATTCGATGGTGGGTAGGCCTGTGGTTCTAGCAGCACGTTGCCTTTGGTATCCGTGACCGCAAATTGATCGCCCGTTGGTGAGATCACCACTTCAAATTCACGCAGCCCACCTGCCGATAAAATATTAAATTTTGCCTGCCCTTGGGCAAAAGTAGTGGAGGCTTCATAACTTTGTGCGGCAATGGCTGTCGGATCGTTGGTCGCCATTTTCATAATAGCGGCACCATTACGCGTTGGACGCAGCAATATGCGCTCCCCGGCTTGAGGGGCGTTGCGAATCTCAACTCGCATTCCATCTAAAAATAAACTGCTGCCAACGACCGGAACGTTAACCCGCTCGCCCGTTGGCTTTAATACGGTATAATTGCTGCCGTTGTACTGTAGGGAGTATTCACCACTTTTCAACGCTGAAGTATCTTCGATATAGACCGCCATATCGGCTTTTGAATTGCCAGCGATGATCGCTCGCGAGCGGGCATTGACTTCAGAGTTCACATCCGTAAACAACGCTCTTCCCACATTGCCACGTAAGTCCAAGCCTTGTGATTGCAACTTGTTAACTTCATAAGAGAAAGATGTTGCCATGCGGCCAAGTTCATCCATTAGGTAAGGAATGTGCTTATCTCGCATCGTAAACAGCGCACTTAACTTACCACCAATATCCTCAGTGGTAATGGTCTTGATCCCTTTGCCTTCAATCATGGCCAAGCGGCGCTGACTCACATCAGGATAACCATCAACCATCTTCATTTGGCTGGCTTCTGTACCTGAGACGAGCGTGTGCCCGCTCCCGATATGGATGTTAAACCCTTCAGCATTTTTACGTGGCGTCACGGTGACCTTGGTGTATTCAGACAACTCAGCCACCAATTTTTCATGCTGGTCCATTAAGTCATTGTGAGGACCAGGAGTACGCATCATTAAGCGTTGTAAATCTCGCAGCTCAAGCGCCAATTGGTTAATACGCTCAACGGCAACATCTAGCCCTTTGTTGGTCGCATCAGATTGGCGGCGAATGTTCTCGTGAAAATCATTCATGTTTTGAGTGATCAGATCCGCTTTCTCAAGTACAACTTTACGCGCACCTACATCATTCGGGCTGTCGGCGAGGGTTTTGATCGCATCAAACCATTCGTTTAAGTTTTCAGGGATTTTTTTCGAGGCCACTGACGACAATAACTTTGAGAGCATGTCTAAATTTTCTTCGTCGTCACGCTTAAAGGAAAAGCTGGTGGTAGATAGGTTTAATTCATTAACGGCAAATTGATCCCATGAGCGGCGAACTTTTTCCACATGTACGCCCATACCGTAGGTTTCACCACCGTATTGGCGAGGCGTATTGGTCCCTTGGATCACAGACTGACGGCTGTAACCTTCTGTATTAACATTAGAAATGTTATGACCTGTGGTGCTGAGTTGTCTCTGAGCGGTAAGTACACTTTGGGTACCTAGATTCAGAAGATCCGACGCCATACTGCCCCCGAAAACCTAATCAAATCAGTGGTTACTGAATATCTAAGTTAGTAATTGCAATATGTATGCCAAAGGAGTTTCAAAGAGGAGATTAGACAAAATAAAGGAAAGATAAAAGCCAGCAAGGCTGGCTTTAGAGGGGTTATTCCATTGCTTCAATTTGAGATTTTACTCTCAGCACTTTTTCAGCATAGTACGGGTCCGTCGCGTAACCAGCAGCGTGCAGGCCACGAATGAAAGACTCATCGCTGCCATTATGGTTCAGCGCCACGGTGTAGCGCGGATTGTCATTGAGAAAACGAACATAGTCATTAAAACTGTCTTGATAATTTCCATAAGAGCGGAACGCCGCTTTTTCCATCACGGGTGTATTATCATGATATTCAAGAGTTTGCGTCGCCACTTTCTCACCTAACCAACTTTTATCCGCTTTGATGTTGAATAAGTTATTACTGCTACCACGAGCATTTTGAACAACTTTTTGTCCCCATCCGGTTTCTAATGCCGCTTGAGCAAGTAGCAGTGAAGAGTCAACACCTAATGCCCGCGCTGCTTTTTCAGCATAAGGTTTCATTGAAGCCACAAACGCTTGCGGCGAATCAAATCGACTCGATTCGACCTTGCTAGGTTCGATCGTCTCTTGCGTTGAGAGGCGGCGGTTGTTACTGCGTTCTATACGGCGCATGGCTTCTTGGAAACCATCTTGCGTCGGGTCGGTTATTGCTGGATCGTTTTTCGAGGTGCCGTTAGCCTGACTGAGCTGCGCCACAATCATATCGGCAAGCCCTAAAGAACCGGAGGCACTGAGCTCGCTCGACATTTGTTCATCAAGCATTTGTCGATAGAAATCTTCGTTTTGGCTGTTGAACATCTCAGATTTAAAATCGGCATTGGCGTCGCGCATCGATTTGAACAACATTGAGGTAAAAATCGCTTCAAACTGTTTGGCTGCGGCCTTGAGCGCCGCTGACTCGCCTTCTTTATCGCCGGTTTTCGCTTGCTGACGTAGCTTATCTAAGCTAGCAATATCATGAATAAAGCCAATATCATTGGGATTATTAATCATCTTCCTCTCCTAGATAATGATCAGTTGGCCTTCAATCGCGCCTGCTTGTTTCAATGCTTGCAGAATCGCCATCAAATCTGAAGGGGCTGCTCCCACTTCGTTGACCGCGCGCACTAAATCATCCAAGGTCAAACCCGGTTCAAATTTAAACATTTTACCTTGTGCTTCAGACACTTCTATTTGGCTATTAGGCACCACAGCTGTCTGACCACCCGCTAACGCATTGGGCTGACTGACATTCAAATTCTCTTTAATAGCAACAGTCATACCACCGTGTGTCACCGCAGCAGGTTTTAAGCGCACATGCTGGCCGACAACAATGGTACCAGTTCGAGAATTAACGATAATTTTGGCTGAGCCATCCGCTGGATCAAACTCAACATTTTCGATTGCAGAAAGAAACGCGACGCGCTGCCCTACATCTCGCGGTGCACGGATACGTACTGACGTTGCATCAACCGCGGTCGCCATCTCTGGGCCTAAGAAGTTATTCACTGCATCTGCCATACGTTGCGCCGTGGTGAAGTCAGATTCAAGCAAATTGAAGGTAATAAAATCGCCACGGCTAAAAGGTGTTGGTACTTCGCGTTCCACCATAGCACCGCCTGAAATCAGACCAACCGTTGGGTTATTGCCGACAATTTTAGAACCATCAGCACCGGTGGCACTAAAACCACTGACCACTAAATTACCTTGGGCCACGGCGTAAATTTGACCATCCAACCCCTTAAGGAAGGTTTGCATTAGAGTGCCGCCACGTAAACTTTTAGCAGAGCCGATCGAAGAAACGGTGACATCGACATTTTGACCTTGCTTGGAAAACGCCGGCAATTCGGCCGTGACAATCACGGCGGCAACGTTCTTTGTTTTCGGTTTAGTGCCCGGCGGCAATTGAATGCCGAAATTTTGCAACATGGCGTTAAAACTTTGGTCGGTGAACGGTGTCGATTCACCCGTTCCCGGTAGCCCAGTGACTAGACCATAACCCACTAATTGGTTACTCCGCACGCCCGCAACTTGAGAGATATCTTTAATGCGGGCCGCTTGCGCGTGGGTTGCGATGAGCAACAGACTTAAAACAAGCAGGGTGAATTTTTTCATGGTCTAGTACCTTAATTTCTACGTTTCTTTACGCCAGAACTCCGGCGTTACAGAGAGACATTAAAGAATCGTGCCAAGAATCCAGGTTCTTGCATATCTTGATTGGTGCCTGTGCCTGAATATTGGATGCGTGCATTAGAAATACGAGTAGAAGCAATGGTGTTGTCAAAGTCGATATCATCGGGACGAATGGTACCGCTTAAGCGAATGTATTCATCGCCAGTGTTCAGTGTGAGCCATTTTTCACCACGGATGACTAAGTTGCCGTTGGCGAGTACTTCAATCACTTCAACCGTGATCGAACCAGAAATACTGTTACTTTGGTTGGCTGCAGAACTGCCATTGAACTTGTTGTCATTTTTCAACGCATAAGAGAAATTGTAATCACCCACAGTGAGATCTTTACCGCCGACAGCGAGTGGATCCATAGACGCATCATTGGATTTGGATAGATCCGCATCAGCACTCTTGGCCGCTTTAGTACTTTCATCAAGATTGACGGTAATAATATCGCCAATGCCACGCGGTTTTGAATCATCATAAAGACTGTTCATTTGTGCCAAATTAAACAGTGAACCAGTTTCCGCGGCATAATGTTCCGGTTTCTGTTTTGGATGAATGGGAGCCCAAGCAGGATCACCGGCTACGGGATCGGAACGCTTACGCATTGAGTCCAGTAAACCAGAACCTTCTTCTGCAGACTTATCCCCTTCAACCGCGTCCACCACGGTTGTACCTTGAACCACTTCAGGAGTATCGACCGGTGGCGGCATTAACGAGCAACCAGACAAAGCAGTAACAAATACAAGACTCAATAGACGTTTCATCGCAGCATTCTCTTAGTTAATGATTAGAGTTGTTGGTTCACAAAACTCATCATCTTATCGACTGCTGAGATGACTTTTGAGTTCATTTCGTAAACGCGTTGCGCTTCAATCATGTTGACCAACTCTTCTGTGACGTTCACGTTAGAGGTTTCAAGCATGGATTGACGAACATCACCGAGGCCGTCAAGCCCTGGCACCCCTTCTTGTGGATCACCACTAGCACCGGTCGGTAGATATAAGTTTTGACCAATCGGCTCTAGACCGCCTGGGTTGATAAAATCAACCGTGGTAATTTGTCCAACCACTTGGTTATTTTGCTGACCACGAAGCCTAACGGACACTTCACCATCATTACCGACAGTAATAGAGATTGCATCAGGTGGAATAACAATTTCCGGCTCTAAATTATATCCAGCACCGGACGTCACAATTGCCCCTTCGTCGTTGAGGGTAAATTGACCATTTCGGCTATAAGCGATATTGCCATCTGGCATCAGGATTTGGAAAAAGCCGTCACCTTCAATCATCATATCGAGGCTATTGGTCGTGGTTTGTACGTTGCCGTGGGTATGCACTTTTTGTGTTGCCACGACTTTAGAACCCGCACCAAGCATCAAACCGCTTGGCAGTTTGGTATTTTGCGAAGATTGACCGCCCGGTTGATTAATATTTTGATAAAACAGATCTTCAAATACCGCACGACCCTTTTTAAAACCAATAGTCGAGGCGTTCGCTAGGTTGTTTGAGATAGTGGCAATATTGGTTTGTTGGGCATCAAGCCCGGTTTTACTTACCCATAATGCAGGTTGCATAGTAATCTCCTTTAACGCTTATCAGCTCATACGAAGTAATGAGTCGGACGATTTGTCCATCTCTTCTGCGGTGCTCATCATTTTGACTTGCATTTCAAATTGACGTTGTAGCTCAATCAAGCTAGTCATCTCACCCACCGCATTGACATTACTGCCTTCCAGCGCACCTTTTAATAGCTTTACGCTAGCATCTGCTTCGAATGCTGCATTAGGATCTTTAGCACGGAATAAACCATTCGTATCTTTGTATAGGGATTGATTATTGGGGCGAACCAGTTTAATTCGGCCTACCACTTCCATCGCATCGGCTGGAGCGCCTTGCGGACGAACGGAAATAGTACCGTCATTACCGATTTCTACTTTACTCAATGGAATAGGTAGAGTGATTGGCGCGCCCGTTCCATCTAGCACTAGATGGCCGCTACCATTTATGAGCATGCCATTTTGGTCAATGCTTAGGTTGCCACTACGGGTTAACCCCTCTTTGCCGGTTTTATCCATCATGGAAATCCAACCGTCACCTTGAATGGTGATATCGAGATCGCGCCCTGTGGTAATGACACTGCCTTGCGCAAAATTATGTCCCGGACGTTCTGTCATGCTAAACACGCGGCTCGGTAACCCTTCGCCATAAGCTTGCATTGAGCGAGCTTGCGCCAAATCAGCACGGAACCCCGTGGTACTGACGTTTGCTAAATTGTTCGCTCTTAATTGCATGGCTTGCATGTTTTGCTTTGCGCCACTCATGGCGAGAAACAGTGCACGATCCATAATCTGCTCCAATAATCATCGTTCGATCATTAAAAGCAATTGACGTGCCAACTTATATTTAAACTAAAAATCAATAGGTTAAATGTAATTTCACAAAAAATAGGGAGGATATAACGAAGATTGCCGCAAACAGATGGCAACAATACCAAGCTAACATTGCCGCTAACTTGGTATTGCAATTGATGACGTTAAAGGAATTAACGGATCTGTAGTATGTTTTGTTGTAGCTGGTTGTGAACTTCAAGCGCACGCGAGTTCGCTTGGAAGTTACGCTGAGCAGAGATAAGATCCACCAGCTCTTGAGTCATATCAATGTTGGATTGTTCAATAACACCATTGCTGATGGTACCAAATGAGCCTTTGTTTGATTCACCCCAAATTTTATCACCTGAGAATTGAGTCGAATCCCACTGCGTACCGCCTTTTTTATCTAAGCCCTGTTCATTGGCTACGCGGACAAGCCCCACACGTCCTAGAATGGTATTTTGACCATTTGAGTAAGTGGCTAGCACACTGCCATTTTCATCGAAATCGATCTTCGTCAAAAAGCCCGTGGTTGCGCCATCTTGTACAAATTTAGTCAACTCAAATGGAGCGGCAAATTGCGTAGCCGAATCGAGACTGAACGACAATGTTTGGTTAGCATCCGCACCGTTGAGTTCAACTGGGTTTGCCCCCAAACCTAAAGGCTCGGTTACAATTTGCTGACCATTATTCATGCTGGCTAGCGTACCATCATTATTAAACTTCATGGTATGCCCAATATGACCCGTCGGCGTAGTAGCATCACCACCAACTACATTGATTGGTTTCTCACCAGTTTTATCCGTCACGGTGTAATAGGTTTGCCATGTGTTAGCTTGCGTCTGATCTTTGAGGTAATAGGATGTCAACTTATAAGGCTGACCCATCGAATCGTAGATCGTAGATGAGGTGGTACGGTTGTACGTCTCAGGATCAGTAATATCAAATAAGGTTGGGTCTTTTAACTTACCATTAGCTGGCAAGTTCGCGCCAAGTTCAACATTGGCTGTCTGTTTAGGTTTACCAAACTGAGCAGGAATATTGATAGGTTTTGGCTCATACGAAAGAACATCACCAGTATCAGGGTTAACATCATAGCCAAGCAAAAACTCGTCATTTGACGTTACCATGTAATCATTTTTATCGAGGTGGAAAGCACCATTTCTGGTCAACTCATTTTGTTGAGGCGTCAGCTTATCTTTCGCAACCGCAAAGAACCCCGTTCCCGCAACGCGCAAGTCCATCGGGTTATTAGTATAAATACTGGAACCTTCGTGGAATTGTTGTGCCACTTTGTTCGCCTGAACACCTTGACCAGGAGTCGTTTTGGAGTTGGTAAACAATGAGGTTGAGTAAACATCACCAAACTCAGCACGCGACTCTTTAAAACCAAAGGTATTCGCGTTAGCAATGTTGTTACTGGTGGTGTTCAGATCTAACTGAGCTGCGGATAAACCGCTTAATGATATATACGACATTCCAAAATCTCCTATCTAGCTAGCATATCTACTCTATAAAGAGTTACGCTTTGCCAACTTCTAGTACTTCAGCAAGTTTAACTGGCGATGTAAATCCAGCCAGATTGAGCAGTACGTTACCATCACCTTTACCCAGCAGAACGCTATTGACGTTTGCGTAAGTCGATACCGCAAACTCCTTGCTTTCTCCATCGAGCAAACCCGAAGCTTTCACTTGGTATTTGCCGCCCGGCAATGGATTACCGTTTTGATCGTTACCGTCCCATTCAACGCGATTATCACCGGCTGATTTAGCCCCGACATCAAAGGTACGAACCAATTGTCCAGCTTCATTCTCTATTCGGACAAACAAGTTCTCTAAACTTTGAGGAAGTTTGACCATCGCAGCCATCCCAGCACCCTCTTTTTTGATCCCTGCCGCTCCCGGTACTAACACATCACGGCCAACCAGTGATGAAGCCTGTAGAGCTTGGTTGGATGTCATCGACGAGTTGAGACTCTCAAACTGAGTGTTCATTTTGCCGATACCATCAACTGTGGCAAATGACGCCATTTGGGCAATCATCTGGTCATTACTGACCGGTTTAAAAGGATCTTGCTGAGCCAGTTGTTTGGTGAGTAACGATAGGAAGTCTTCTTGTTTAAGATCTTGCTTCCCCGTTGTCTCTTCTGTTTTCTTTTGGTCTTGAAGACTTTTCAGCTGGTCAATATAAGACAAGCCGCTTTGACCAATGTTATTTATTCCGGCCATACGCTACCTCCTTATCCTATTGACCCATCTGCAGCGTGCGCAGCAGCATTTGTTTACTTGCATCAGCCACCTGCACGTTCGTTTGATAAGAACGAGAAGCCGAAATCATGTTAGCCATCTCTTCCATCACATTGACATTAGGCTTGTAAATATAGCCTTCATCGTTAGCAAGTGGGTGATCTGGGTTATATTCTGCGTTAAGCGGTTTATCGCTTTCAACAATACCTAATACTTTTACAGGTACATTATGATCACGGTTATAACGCGCTTTACTTAACTCTGCACCAAACACCGCGTGACGCGCTTTGTAAGTATCTTTGGCCGAACTACTCACACTATCCGCATTGGCTAAGTTACTTGAGGTCGTATTTAGACGAACAGATTCAGCACTCATTGCAGAACCAGTCACATTGAACACATTAAATAAGCTCATCTACTTATTCCCCTTTGATTGCTTTCGTTAAGTTCTTGAATTTACTTCCTAAGAAGTCCAGTGAAGCTTGGTGTCTGATCTGGTTTTGCATAAACAAGTTACGCTCTAAATCTACGTCCACCGTGTTGCCATCACCCGTATCAGGTTGAGTCGGAATTCGATAGAGACTCTCGCCAGTTACTTTCGTGGAGGCAGATATATGCCGACCATCCGTACGGCTAAGACCAATGCTTGCCCCTGAACTTGCCGCCTGCAATGCTTTTTGAAAGTCCATTCCTTTTGCTTTAAAGCCCGGTGTGTTCGCCTGTGCAATATTGGTGGAAATCACCTCAGCATTGCGCTCACGTACACCAACCGTGTGTTGGTGAATACCTAATGCGTTGTCAAAAGAAATAGCCATGTTTGCCTCTACACTAAAAACTGACTGTTACTACTCATATTAAAAGCAATTAACGTACCAACTTAAAAAAACGAACCGTGTTTACAACAATTTTATCTAAATAAGAATCCGTCGAAATGTAAGCAAAATATACGCCGCTTTATCCACTTGTCGCCCACAACTTCAGTAAATCTCAACAATCAAAACGAAATTAGGGGAAAGAAAAAGCCCAGCAAAAGCTGGGCAAATAACTAAACGTAAGCAAGTAACTCAACGTAAGAATGTGGCTATTTGAGTTTATAAATGATGCCAGGGTTACAACGAACCATTTCAAACTTATCGGTCAATCCTGTCAGTGACTCCGATGCGCCGAGCAATAAGTAGCCACCGGGGTTTAAGCTACTAGCCATTTGATTTAATACTTTCGACTTCATATCAGGTGAGAAATAAATCAAAACGTTACGACAGAAAATAATATCGAATTTACCCAATAAGGCATAGCTCTCCATTAAGTTCTGAGGACGGAAGTTAACTAAACGCTTAACGTTATCTTTGATTTTCATTCGGCCATCACCAGCATCCTCAAAAAAGATTTTGCGACGCTCCGGCGATAACCCTCTGCCAAGTGCTAAATTGTCATAGATCCCCGCTTTACACATATCCAGCATGCTGGCAGAAATATCCGTCGCGGTGATCGATACACTCGGTAACATACCCGGCTTGCGCTGTTGAGTTTCCAGCACCGTCATCGCCATTGAGTAAGGCTCTTGACCTGAAGAGCTTGCCGCTGACCAAATTTTTATAGGGCGTTTATTTGCAGCGACCTCGGGTAATAGACGTTCCGCTAAAACGGTGAATGGGTAAGCATCACGGAACCACAGTGTTTCGTTGGTGGTCATGGCATCGACCGCTGCAACTCGTAGCTCACGGTTTCGCCCCGTAACCACATCACGTAACAAGTCAGAAAGAGAGGTTAACTTGAATTTAGCAACCAGTGGACTTAAGCGACTTCTCACTAAGTACTGTTTGCTATCTCCAAGTACAATCCCGCACTGAGATTCCAAAAAACGGCTGAAATCGCGATATTCTTGATCGCTTATAGTTATAGCAGTCATTAATTTCTCTTTAGTTAACTAGTGCAGCTTTCACCGCATTCCCAAGCTCATCAGGGTTGAATTTAGCAATGAATGAGTTTGCACCCACTCGCTCAACCATGGCTTGGTTAAAAACGCCGCTCAGTGAAGAGTGAAGAATAACGTATAGATCTTTCAAATCTGAATTTCTACGTATCTCTGCTGTTAATGTATAGCCGTCCATTTCAGGCATTTCAATATCAGAGATCACTAAAGATATTTGATTGTAAATTGGCCCTTCTGCTGCCATCTCGATCAATTTTTCATACGCCTCTTTACCATCTTTAACAGCAACGACTTCAAAACCTATTGATTCTACTGCTCTTTGAACCTGTTTACGCGCAACGGTTGAGTCATCGGCAATTAAAATTCGACGGATGATCTCTTTTTCTGTTTCTACTTGGGCGATCGATTCACCAATCGATGAATCCATTGTCTCATTAACCGGAGAAATCTCTGCCAAAATTTTCTCTACATCGAGAATTTCTACCAATTCGTTATCAATATTGGTGACTGCGGTTAAGTAGTTATCTTTGCCTGAGCCATCTGGTGGAGGAAGAATGGCTTCCCAGTGCATGTTGACAATTCGATCCACCGAGCTGACCAAGAAAGCTTGGATAGATCGGTTGAATTCAGCAATGACCACAAAACACTTATCAAGGTCCGCGGTGGGACGTCCACCCACGGCCAAACTCAAATCAATGACAGAAACGGTTTGACCACGAATATGAGCAACACCTTTGACTAGGCGATGTAAATTGGGCATCAAAGTTAACTTAGGGCACTGGAGCACCTCTTTAACTTTAAATACGTTGATACCATAACGTTGCCGTCCCATTAGACGAAACGTTAAGAGTTCTAATCGGTTTTGACCAACGAGTTGCGTACGCTGATTCACAGAATCAAGAATACCCGTCATAAGCTCATCTCCATCTCAAACTTTTATGCAAAAAAGTGGTAGTCTACTACAGGCTATGAAGAAACCAGAGAAACAGAATGATGCATACAAAAATATGTTTACATCTACTTTCCATAACTAAGTGTAGAGCTTTCTATAGAAATTTTTATCTCTCTATCGGCTTTTTATTGTTTTTCTTTAATTTTTCTCTTCATTCTGCCACTTTGCCGCAAGTTGAAGCCATTCAACAAGCTGCGGAACAACATGTTTTAGAAACTATTGAGTGGCCTCCCAGCGGGGAGTTAAACGTAAAAGCGGCAAATGTTGATGACCGAATTTATGCCACCGACTGCCCCACACCGTTATCGACCTCTTCCTCATCCAGTAATGGTTCTGCAAGTAATATCACAGTTCTGGTTGAATGCATTGAAGATAACTGGAAAATTTATGTTCCTGTAAGACTGACCATTTCACTGCCACTTGTCACCGTTGCCGTACCCATTTCTCGTGGGCAGCAAATTACGCAGCAAGATGTCTTGATTACAATGGTAGACTTACACCGCTTTAGACGACAAGGTTTTTCCGATATAAATCGTATCGTCGGAGCTAAAGTGAAAAAAAACATGCGTATTGGCGATGTCGTTGAGCAAGATGATATATGCGTCGTATGTCGTAATGAAAACGTTATGATTCAAGCAGTCAAGCAGGGAATGATCATCACAACCAAAGGAACCGCTTTAAGTGATGGTATTTTTGGTGAGCAGATAAAAGTGAAAAATGATAAATCAAACCGTATAATAGATGCACAAGTAACCGGTATTGGCGAAGTCACGGTTCAATTTTAACGCTTTCATTACACTTCTAAATGTGTTTACGTTGTTAAGAAAGTGAAACAGAAAAAAAAGCTAAAGTAATCACAAGCACCGTCGATATTGACTGTACAGGTTTCCATTATTATTAATAAGGCTCACATATGGCAGGTATTGATAACATACGTTCGGGGCAAACATTAACGACGACAAATCGTAGTAATGCTCGTACTGAATCGAATGCATCTCCATCGACATCCGGCTCGGTCACTCGTTCACCTCAAAATCAAGATGCGGTATCACTTAGTACCCAAGGTAAGGCCATTGGTGAAATGCACAACCAAATGGTATCTCAGCCAAGTTTTGATAGTGCCAAAGTCGCTGCAATTAAAGATGCGATAGCCAATGGCTCATATAGAGTCGACCCAGAAAAGTTGGCTGATAATATGATTAAATTTGAAAAAGAGTTGGGTGGTTTTAACTAGCCCTACTTTTGACTAATTAAGGCAACATACAATGGCTGTATTAAAAGACTTAGTCGATTTCCAATTGAAAAATGCACTAGAACTCTCTTCGCTACTTGAACAAGAAAAGTTAGCAATTACGGGCCGTTCATCAAGTGAAATCGAAGCTATTGCCAAACAAAAGATGACCTTAGTTGGACAACTTCAACAAACTGACCTCCGAATTGCGAAACATCCTCATGTCGTGAGCCTGGCTGAAGATGTACTCCTGTCGCAAATCGTTGATCAAATTCGTTCCATTGTTCACGATTGCCAGCAAGCAAACCTTGTTAATGGTGAAGCGCTACAACGTGCACAACTCAGTTTTAATAAACTCAATAATTTGATGCAGCAAAGCCACGGAAAAATTGGCATGACGTATAACGCTGGTGGGCAAACCCACACTGTGTCCACTTTAGGGACCAATATTAAAGCGTAACCAACATGCAGCTGAGTGACTAAATTTTTTAAGCTGAAACGAATTAAACAGAAAAGCGGCAAACTTTGCCGCTTTTTCGATCTGGAGAGAAGGAAGATTTAGAAGAGTGTTTGTTGACGTTTTTCTGGTACTTGCTGAACTTCGCCGTAGTCACGCAGTTTATCCATCTTACGGATATCGAGACGTAACTCAGTAACATAACTGTCACCCACCTTATAACTGCGGACCACTTCTGCTCCGCGGATAACACCATCAACCGCTCCCGACGTCAGCTCTGTGCCCAATCGCTGATCTTGTAGTTCAGCACGACCACTCACTCGCATTCCATAGACTTGCTCTGCCAGTTCGCGATAAGCATCGATTTTAGAGGCACGCATTGCACGGACTTGCTTTTCATCCACACTACGCCCAGTTTGCTCACTGATATTGGCATAACCTACCGCCGTCAACCATTCATCAGCGCGCATGGTTTGCAATGGCTGGCAACCCACCATCATGATAGTCACTAGAAGTAATAGCCATTTTTTCATTGGTTTCTCCTATGGACGCAAGATAACAGTATACGGCTGCTTAATCGTAGGGTCAGAGCGAATTAACACACCATCTTGTGTACGGATACTGTTGAGCGTATCAAGATCACGACCAATACGATCAGCAGGTAAAAAGCCTTGTGCGGTAGCAACCACAACACGAGACTGCATTCCCACAACACGAGCATTGACTAATACACCGCCTTCTTGACGAAGCATTGTGCCTGTCAGTATGTATTGGATTTCCTGCTCTTGAGCGAGGTCTTTCCAGTCACGACTGAAAGCAAAATCACCTTGCTGCGTTACCTGAATCGAGCCTGTGGTTTTGAAATCAACCACTTTAAATCCTCGACGCTGAAACTGATGAATAAATCCTTCAGAAACCGAGTTACCCAACCAGTTAGTCGCATCCATACTTTGCAGGTCCACAAACGATGTTACAGCAATAGGAGTGCGAGCAGAAACACTAGTATTGGACACCATCAAATCTTCTGTCATGCTTTCAACAAAGAAGTCCAACGTGTGACGTGGGCTCTCCATTAGCATAAACTGTGAACCATTGTATGGCTCTTTACCGTTATAAATCGGGGCGTAGGCACAAGCAGTTAACAAAACTGCTGGCACTATCGAAAGCCATTTTTTCATTCTCTTATCTCCAGATATACTGAGGCAATCTTGATTCCAAACTTCAGATTAAAAAACTTGGAACACTCTTTGCTTTTCAAAACTTGTTACACTTTCAAAACGCACTGCCTACATCAGCTAAGATTTTAAAAGCAAAATTTATACCCAACTGGTAAATAACAATGAAAAAAATTATTTCTGTTTTATTTTCAATATGTTGCACCATTACCTTTTCTCAGGCCGTTAATGCTGCTTGGTATGAAGTGACCGGATCGTCAGCCATTGTTTCCTCAGAGGAAGTCGCTCGCCTCAATGCATTGGAAGATGCCATCTATAAGGCGGTAAACTTTGCCGGGGCAGACATCGGTAGTATCAGTAACTTGCGACCACTGCTGGAATCAGACCGTAAAGAGTACCAGTTTACTAACCATGAAGTACGCTATGTGTTAGTCGAAGAGAATAAAACACGTCGGGGAGTGATGTATGTTAAAGCTCGAATTGATATTTATCCTTCGGCAACAGGTTGCCACGTTAGCCAATATAAGAAAACGTTTTTAGTGGGTAACATTGATCTTGCATCGCCACAACAGGCGGTTATGGGGCAAATTTACAGTGTGGGAGATGATTTTGCACAGGTACTCAACCGCCAACTCGATCAAGAATCTCGCAGTTTTGTGTCGGTTGGCACCACAGATTATGCAATTGAAAAACAGCACCCAGAACGCTTAACCATGATTGCAGAGGACACGGGGGCACAGTACATTTTGGGGGGAACCATCACCGATTTAACTGCCACGATAGAGCAAAAATTACTCGCCGATGATGTGATTAACCGTCAATTTGCTATGCAAATCCAAGTGTTTGATGGCAAAACAGGCCAAGAAGTCATGACTAGGCATTATAGAGAAGTCGCTAAATGGCCCTTCGCCAAAACCAGTCAGATAGATACGCGCAGTGCACGTTTTTGGGCTTCAACCTTTGGCAGCATGATGCTGCGTGTCAGCCGAAATATCATGCTCGATCTTGAATCGGAGCTTTCATGTAAAATAACTCTCCCCGAGGTTGTGGCTAAATATGGTAATACCATCACGATAGATTTAGGACGTGTTCATGGCGTTAAAACCGGTGACCAATTGCAGTTGTGGCATACAGGTTCATTCATTGATCAGAAAGGGCTACCACGAAATAAAGTGACTCAAAGTGATATTACCCTTACGGTTACTCGCGTCTATGAAAATGAAGCAGAGCTGAGTGTTGATCAAGAAAATCTCGCCTCTAGCATACAAATTGGCGATGTTATGCACAAACAGCTTTAATTTTCGTTTTAACTAGTTAACTTCACAAAATTATTGAGTAAACTAGCTCACCTTGCTCCCGTAGCTCAGTAGGATAGAGCGGCCCCCTCCTAAGGGGCAGGCCACAGGTTCGACTCCTGTCGGGAGCGCCATTTTGATAAAGCCTCAACACCCAACCGGTATTGAGGCTTTTTTTTCTGACGAAAAATTGACCTAATATTGATTTGAGCCACTACTATTCATATACAGTGATTACTGTAAGTTCTATGTCAAATAATCTAGAATTAGTATTAACAGATTTATCGATAGACACGATCATGAAAAAGAGTAATCTAATCACGAATACTGGTCACCGCTTTATCTCTAAAGCAAAGACCGCCTATAAAATTCATATCCATACGCCGGACGATACGGTGTTGCACCGTTCTGTCGGCTACATACGTATTGGTGAGAAAAAGGGGCTTAAAAAGGCGATAAAGCTGCGTAATGAATTAGGTTCAGAGATGTGGGGCAAACATTGGCGTCGTCTGCTCAAAGATCCCTATTTGATGACTCGTCTACCACACAGTTTAGAACCTAAAATCATATACAAACCCAGACCAACGCTCGATAACCCGGAAGCTCGGGATCCTTGTTATATCGCGGCTTGGAGACACTATGATGAAAAAGGTAACTGTATATTTCAAAGCGTCGTTTGTTCGATCAACAAGCATGGCAAGCTTGCCGCTTATACCAAGACGAAAAAGGCGCTATTAGAGGCTTATAAAGAAGACTTGGATATTCTTCTCTACATGGGCCGATTGAATAGTATTGATTTGAAATAACGTGAAGTGATACCGGAGCGGTTAGAGGCTCAAATCCATTGTTTTACAAGAAGAAAGCCCGCGTTTTTCACGGGCTTTCTCTATTTTCTCATACTTAAGCGTTATTATTTCACTTCATAATCAAAGCTTGGAATAACGATATCAACACGACGATTTTGCTTTCGACCTTCGACTGTATCGTTCGATGCGATTGGGCTATTTTCCCCTTCACCTTTTACGGTAAGACGGTTCGCATCCACACCTTTAGCAATCACAACATCAGCAACAACTTGTGCGCGTTTTTCTGATAGTTTCTGGTTGTAAGCCGCAGCGCCAGTTGAGTCAGTATGACCAATAATTTCAGCATCAGCTTGTGGGTAAGCTTGCAAATATTTCACTAGTTTATCGAGCTGGTTAGTACTCTCTGCTGTTAGCTTAGTGCTGTTATGGGCAAAGCTACTGCTGTCCAAACGTTGAAATGGCACATGCTTAACAACTGTTTCAGGTTCTTGGGGAATAACGACAGGCTCAACCACTGGCAGTGCAACTTCTTCAACAAACACCTCTTGCACGATGACTGGCGCAGGTTCTGCTTTACTTCCACCAAATTTATACGAAACACCTAAGGTAGCCGAGTTACCTGCCGCTCGGACAAGATCGTTATTAATATCGGTGAGGCTTTGATATTCCAAACGTAAAGTGACGTTATTATCGGTGTTGAACTCAATACCAGCGGCACCTAAATATGAGTAATCATCTTTATTGCCATAGTCAACATAAGCACCGCCGACTTTAGCATATAAGGCAATGGCATCAGTCAAAGGAAGGCTGACTTTCGGTGCGAGTGTAATGGCCGTTACTTTTTCATCATTCAGCCCCGCACCACTAAATTTGCCCAAGTAATCGTAACCGGCCTCTAATGAAAGCCAATTAAACGCTTGGTAACCAAGGTAAGCACCGACGGTAGAAGATTCATCTTCACACACATCTCCAGCACGACAAGCGTCATCAAGCCAAGATTTACCAACTTTAGCACCTACGTATACTTCAGCCATTGCGGCAGAAGATGCAAAAACAAGCGCCATTGAAACTGCTGCTGCTAACTTTTTCATACTTTTTCCTTTCCTATTTATCGTTATCATAATGCGGTTGCGGTACCCAAAAAACGGTTTACTTTTCGCCTACACACATACCTACATAACTCGGAACCACTATACTGTATGTAAAGAAAGCTTAAATAGCGCATTAGTTTATTCTCTGTCATCGTTTTGTGAAATATTGTCAGTGCTCTACACCAAAGGATTTAACAAAGCCGATATAAAGAAAAACCGCAGCATAAGCTGCGGTTCAAAGCGTTGTTCGTATGATTGACTTATTGAGCGTTCGCTTCACGCTCAGCAATAAAGGCTAATGCCATATTGATACGAGCAATGACACGCTCTTTGCCGATCAGTTGCATAACAGCATCAACCGATGGCGATTGACCACCGCCAGTGACAGCAACGCGCAGCGGCATGCCTATTTTACCCATACCGATTTCAAGCTCTTCACACACTTGAGCGATGACAGCGTGCAGGTTTTCCGTTGTCCAGTCACTCAATGCTTCTAATTTGCTTAAAGCAAGTGCTAGCGGCTCTTTCGCCACACCGCGTAAGTGTTTTTTCGCCGCATCAGCATCAAACTCAGCAAAATCTTCAAAGAAGTAACGAGATTGAGCAGCAAGTTCAACCAAGGTATTGCAGCGTTCACCAACCAGTTTAACGATCTCAGCTAATGCTGGGCCGTTGTCTTTATTGATGCCTTGTTGCTCAAAGTGCCATTCAAGGTGTTTTGCGACATATTCAGGCTCTGATGTTTTGATGTAGTGATTGTTCAGCCACAACAACTTATCAGTATTAAATGCAGATGCCGATTTGCTAATAGCATTTAAACTGAAGAACTGAATCATCTCTTCACGCGAGAAAATTTCTTGGTCGCCATGAGACCAACCTAGACGAACTAAATAGTTATTCAGTGCTTCAGGCAGATAACCTTCATCGCGATACTGCATCACAGAAACAGCGCCATGACGTTTAGATAGCTTCGCGCCGTCGTCACCTAAGATCATTGCGCAGTGCGCAAACACAGGTACAGGAGCACCTAACGCTTCGTAAATGTTGATTTGACGAGGTGTGTTGTTGATGTGATCTTCGCCACGAACGACATGAGTAATCCCCATATCCCAGTCATCCACCACCACACAGAAGTTATAGGTGGGTGAGCCATCGGTACGGCGAATGATCAGATCATCCATCTGGCTGTTGGAGATTTCGATACGGCCGCGGATCTGGTCGTCAAAAATTACGCTGCCTTCTTTAGGATTACGGAAACGGATAACACACGGATCCCCTTCTTTTGCGGCGTCGTTAACCGCTTTGATTTTTGGGTGATCAGCATCGTAGCGCGGCATCTCTTTGTTCGCTTCTTGCTCGGCACGAACTTCATCTAACAGCTCTTTAGAGGCGTAACATTTGTAGGCTTTATCTTCAACAAGCAGCTTATCGACAACTTCGTTATAACGATCAAAATGTTTAGTTTGGAAATATGGGCCTTCATCCCAATTCAAACCTAGCCAAGTCATACCTTCAAGAATCGCGTCTACGGCTTCTTGCGTCGAGCGCTCTAGGTCGGTGTCTTCAATACGCAAAACAAACTCACCACCTTGGCTTTTTGCATAAAGCCAAGAGTAAAGTGCAGTACGCGCACCACCAACGTGAAGATAGCCTGTCGGGCTAGGAGCAAAACGAGTTTTAACCGTCATTTGATTTCCTTAGGGATAAAAAGACAGCGGAGAACATGTCCACTGCAAGTACCAGGATAAAAAGTGGCGACATTTTACCACTGACGGCTAAATCTACAATCCTCGATTGCCTTTCGTTTTTCTGCACTCAAGAATAACGCTTAAAACTCGCTTAACTTTCCTTTAGTGGAACTTGACCTTGCCCTAAAGGTAAGGTTTATGCTTCTAGCTATTGAGTTGGTTTACGGGGAATTTATCAATGAAACGCTTTCAATTGCCTTTATCAGGGCTGAAATGCATGGGTTGCGCGAAGAAACTTGAGCAGCATCTCAAGCAAGAATTTGAGGTACAAATCCACCAACTGTCACCCACATTCATCGAACTGAGCACTTCGGCCTCTTTAAGTGAACTCATCGCCGCTATCGAATCCTTAGGCTATCAAGCCTTGCTCAGCACGAACAGCGATCCTCTGCCCTCATCGCAACCCACAACCTTGGTTAGCGACACACAGCCACTCGCACCAGAGACAGAAGTCTCAACAACGGGTTTGGTTAGTACCCACTTACTGATTCAAGGAATGACTTGCGCAAGCTGTGTTTCTTCGGTGGAAAAAGCACTTCTAAGCGTTAACGGAGTACAAAAAGCGCAAATCAATTTAGCGGAACAAAGCGCCTTAGTGCTCTCGCAAGCAGATATCGCTAACCTTGAACTGCAATTGCTCAATGCCATTACTCATGCAGGCTACCGTGCAGAGCGAGTCGATGACCCAGCCCAACAACAAGAAAAACAAAAACAGCAATCACTTGATTTACAGAAGCAGCATAAAACCAATGCACAACTAGGTTTAATGATGGGTATCCCGTTAATGCTTTGGGGCCTTCTTGGTGGCAGCATGATGATTGTGACCACTCAGCAACAAATATACTGGGGCGTTATCGGCATTGTGTGCTTAGCCCTATTAGCCACCGCTGGCCGCCACTTTTTTAGCCATGCTTGGCTTGCGTTAACTCATAAGCGCGCCACCATGGATAGCTTAGTCGCCCTAGGAACCGGAGCAGCTTGGGCCTATTCAATGTTGGTAGTGATTTACCCAACTTGGTTTCCCGTCGCCTCGCGTCATGTTTACTTTGAAGCCAGCGCGATGATTATCGGTTTGATTTCACTGGGCCACTACATTGAGGCGAAAGCCAAAGCGAAGACAACTCAATCCTTGCAAGCCTTAATTAACTTGCAGCCACAACAAGCAACACGCATCACGGCGCAAGGCGATCAACAGATTGCGGTTGAATTAGTACAACTTGGTATGCAACTGCGCATAAAACCGGGAGAAAAAGTGCCGATAGACGGCAAAGTCCTCAGCGGTGAATCTTATGTTGATGAATCCATGCTCACTGGCGAGCCGATCCCCGTCCTAAAAGTGGCAGGCGATGCCATTGCGGCAGGTACCATCAATCATGATGGCAGCTTAGTCATCGAAGCCACCGGCGTAGGGGCGCAAACCATGCTCTCGCGCATCATCCACATGGTGCGTCAGGCGCAAAGCAGTAAACCAGCCATCGCCAAACTGGCAGATCAGATATCCGCTATTTTTGTACCGACAGTGGTTATGATTGCCCTGTTTTCCGCTCTGATTTGGTACTTTGTAGGCCCTGAACCTAAGGCCAGTTATATGCTAGTGGTTGCGACAACAGTATTGATCATTGCCTGCCCTTGTGCCTTGGGTCTAGCTACTCCACTCTCGGTTACAGTAGGAGTTGGCAAAGCCGCTGAAATGGGTATTTTGATCAGAGATGCCAATGTATTGCAATCGGCAAGCAAAATCACCACTGTAGTATTTGATAAGACAGGTACGCTCACTCAAGGCAAGCCAACCGTTCAGAACTTAGTCACGTGGGGAATTGAAGATAGCAAATTGTTAACCCTTGTTTACGCTTTGGAACTGCGCTCTGAACATCCTCTTGGCAAGGCTATCTGCCATTATGCGCAACCGCTGGTATCAACCAGCGCCGAAGTCGAGCAATTTACCAACCTAAGAGGCAAAGGGCTAATGGCAAATATTGGCGGTGATTCCGTCGTCGTTGCCTCTTTATCGCACCTTGAGTCACTGGACGTTCCTCTTACTCAAGCACAAACGACCATTGAACACTACGCAGAACAAGCTTGGACACCGGTCGCGGTTGCCATTAACGGTGAACTCAAAGGTCTCATCGCAATTGCTGATCCAATCAAACCTAACGCTGCACAAGCTATCAGCACACTGAACAAAATGAACATTCGTACCGTGATGCTAACCGGAGATAACCAAAGCGTGGCCACTGCAATAGCCAAACAGCTAGGCATACAGCAAGTGATTGCTCAAGTACTTCCGGATCAAAAAGCACAAAAAATCGTGCAGTTACAAGAGAAAGGCCAAATCGTCGCCATGGTCGGTGATGGTATTAATGATGCGCCAGCCCTTGCGCAAGCCGATATTGGTATCGCAATGGGCAGTGGCAGTGATGTCGCAATAGAGAGTGCGCAAATGACATTGCTCAACTCCTCACCGCTTGCCGTAGTCAATGCTATCGCTCTTTCTAAAGCGACGGTAAAAAACATGAAGCAGAACCTATTGGGCGCGTTTATTTATAACACCTTCGGCATTCCCATTGCCGCTGGTGTGCTTTATCCCGCTTTTGGCTTTTTACTTAGCCCTGTAGTTGCAGGAGCGGCAATGGCTTTGTCCTCAATCACAGTCGTGAGCAACGCTAACCGCTTGCGTCTATTTAAATCCCCTTTTCACTCTTAGAGGTTAGATAAAAATGAAAATGATCACAGCCGCTATGCTTAGCACCTTGTCTCTTATGAGCTACTCCGCATTCGCCACGGTGACCGAGATGACCAATTACAAATCCCCTTATTGTGGCTGCTGTACTGAGTGGTCCACTCACATGCAACAAGCAGGATTTAAGGTTAACGAGCAATTGCAAGAAGATATGACGGCGATAAAACAACAATTGGGCATTACACCCAAGCTCGCCTCTTGCCATACAGCCGTTATCGACGGCTATGTTTTCGAAGGTCACATTCCAGCCACAGACATTCAAGCCTTTCTCGCTAATCCACCGAAAAATGCCAAAGGGTTAGCCGTGCCCGGCATGCCAATCGGTTCTCCAGGTATGGAATCTGGTGATAAGAAAGAAGCCTATTCGGTTTTTGCTTTTAACGAGCAAGGTCAGGTGTTTGAGTTTGCTCACCACGAAGGTAATTGATTTTATGTAATAAAGCCTCCGACAGATGCGGAGGCTTTCATTGGGGTGCCTTGATATGGCTACAGTTATTTAACGCTAGTTACTCGGCTGACTCGCTCGCCTGAAGCAGAGATAGAACGGATCCAGACCTCACCGGACACCTTCGGTTGTTCGATGCTCGAGTAAGTAAGCCATTGTTGACCATCTAATGAGTATTGCAGCTCAACACCTGGGAATGACGAATTCATCGACAATTTACCCGCTTCAATCTTAGCTCCGGGAATTGGCAGGCGATAATCAATGCCAGCTTTTTCCAGTTTCGCCAGCTCACGTTGCCCAACAATATTAGCAAAACGAGTCCAATCTTGATTCAGTGCAGACTTATTGACTAAGTTGGTTTGCTGAGAATATTCAACCCCTACTTTATAGTCGTTTTCCCACTCCGCTTTATGCCAAGCACGTTCAGCGGCAGCCAACACTCGAGGGAAAACCATATATTCATACTGCTCATCATTACGAACCGTTTCTGACCACAATTGAGCTGACAAGCCGTAGAATGGTTTCGACGTCACCTCTCCTTTACCGACAAAACCATTACCATCACGATCTAATGAAGTTTCAGCGTTTTGCGGCATATTTTCCGGTGCAAAACCAAACATTTTGCGCGTATCGGTCGCACGGGTGGCCCAGTAATAACCGCGCTCTTTAGGATCCGCCTCATAAGGCATATCCATGTAGACATAATCAGGGTTAGAAACAATTACGTCGTAACCTTGTTTTGCCCATTCATAAACAGAGCTTGTACCGCCCCAATAGAGGACATCCCAAAAGTTCACACGTGTATTGCGCGTGGCAAAAGCGGATTCTCCCTCGCTGTATTTCAAGCCATCTTGCCATGCTTGGAAATTCTCAATCCCTTTATCGGCGACAATTTCCGATACTTGCTCAGCAAAATAACTCGGTAAATGAGCAAAGTCACTTACTACTCCTTGGCTGACTAATGCTTGGCACTGTGGCGATTTCGCAAATGGTTTATCTTGTTGTGAAAGATCTAAGTTACCTTTCCAACTGACTTTTTCCGTCGCATTAATATCTTGGAAACCCGCGCCCAATTTGATGTTTTTCGCCTCATCGCCACCAAAATGCCAAGTCGATAAAGGCATGCCCGCCTCAATGTGCATCAAGGCCACTTCAGTGATCACCTTGTCCACAAAACGTTTAGACGAGTCTAAACAAGGGTTAATAAAACTCTGCTTATCATAAAACTGAACCGTCGTAACATTGGAGCTGTCTTGAGGATCCATCAAGCGATACTGGCTAGCCTGTTCGGTTTTCCCCTCTTGGCTCAAACGATCAAAACGAGCCTCCATTGAAACAACCGCAGAGCGAGCATGGGCTGGCATATCAATTTCAGGAATCACTTCAATATTGCGCGCTTTAGCGTGTTTGAGGATTTCAATGTAATCGGCTCGACTAAAATAACCTGAGCCAAAGTTATCAGAATTTGGACCGGAGCCAAGCTGTGGCAGCAAGCAGTTTTTCTCATCTAAATCAAAGCAGCGCTGCCCACCAATGTCGGTCAATTCAGGTAAGCCCGGAATTTCTAAACGCCAACCTTCATCATCGGTCAAATGAAGATGTAATTTATTCATCTTATAAGCCGCCATTTGATCTAACGTGGTCAAAATCGCTTGCTTAGAATGGAAGTTACGTGCGACATCCACCATCACACCACGGTAATCAAAACGTGGAGCATCTTCGATGTGGATCACTGGCAGCGCTGTGACATTCTGGCTATCCACTAAACTCAAAATAGATTGAACGGCGTAGAAAGCTCCCGCCTCATCAAATGCACGAATAGAGATAGCATTCGGTGCAATCTCCAACTCATAAGCACCCGATGTCGCCATCTGGTCAGAAAATTCGCTCGGTGTAATCGCAACACCAACCGCCAACTCTCCATCAAGCTTCAGCCCAATCGTTTTAGCACGCGCCTGCAATGCTGAAAACTGATCCGTCGCAAAGTCCTTCACATCAAGCTTAAGGCCGCGAGTAATGTCAACAACACCTTGACCAAGCGTTGTTTTTAGAGGCGTTGGTAACAGAGCCGTTGATACATCTTGCAGTGATACATCGCTATTTCTCTCAAATCGGTTGATGGCCGTGGCAAACACATTATTATCGCTGGTGGTGCGTTTGATATTGTCGCCCTCAAGCCCACGCACAAATGACGACGTATCCTCTGTGTTAAGAGATACAATAAGTTTAGGCTCTGTATTGGGCGCCGCAACGAATACACGCGGCATAAAGTCCGTTTCAAACAACTGCCAATACTCAGAGACCAGAGGCAAAACAACCTCTTCGCCCGCAGCAAAACCATCAAATTTATCAGTAGGTTCAAGTTTGTGTAAATCACCCGTTAAACGGGTAATTTTGAATTGATCATTTTCAACATCCAGAATCAGTCGAATGCTGTGGAAATAGATAGCCCACTGCTTTGAATTCACAGCTTCACCTTGGTTAACCAAGGTCATGTTCACTTTATTACACGATGCCCATTCTGCTTCGAGAGCCTGACATGCCAATCCTTCATCTGCCCCGTGATTGGTTAATACGGTGTAATGAATATCCAAATTTTCCGCCAGCGCATCGACTACTTTCTGCTCTGGTGATTGCAACAAAGAGCAACCTGATAATGTGGCGATAACCGAAACAGCAATCAAACTAGGTTTCAACATTTGACTCACCCTACCTTTAAAATAAAAACCCAATATCCTGTTAAAAGGACTCAAAACAGCAACAAGCATAAAGGCTTGTGACCTAAGGCATTCACCATACAAGGAGTTATTTCTAAGCGTAAAATAATTAGCTACACGAAGTGATCCAGTTCAAATCCTCTAAAATACAATCAAAACAAAACCATTTAAAATCAATAAGTTAAAATTGACGTCAAAACCGTAATTTATTATTTGACGAGTTTAACTTGAGAAAGATCACATAAAAATGCATAACAAAAATGAATTTATGAATAGAGATCACTACTCACTACAAGGCGAGAAGTCCATTAAAGGGATTTGACAGGTTAAATCGTGATATAGGTCATAAATTGTAATGACTCATCAAACGTCAAAATGCGCTAAAGTGACGTTTTTTACACATCCTAATGCTATTTATTATCGTGGAATATTGACTGCTATTTTCAATAGTTGAATTTGCTCGGAGAAGGGTGAACAGTGAAAGAGCCTGATAGAGAAAGAGGAAAAGGAAAACCCTTTCTCTTTGGTAATGAAAATGATCACATCCAGATGCAACAAAGCCCCGCATTACTGCGAGGCCTTTAATGTGATCGGTGAAGAACCAGATAGTGAAAGAGGCGAACCCCCCTTTCTATTTGGTAACGAAAACTTACCGTTTCCAAATGTAACAAAGCCCCGCATTACTGCGAGGCTTTTAAATATGGTCGGTGAAGAGGGATTCGAACCCCCGACCCTCTGGTCCCAAACCAGATGCGCTACCAAGCTGCGCTATTCACCGAAATTTTTGCTCTGCACTTAGCGAGCAGTTCCGAGCTTTTTGCCTAGAACGGATGCGTATATTACTCATCTAAAACTAAGACGCAAGCCTTTAATCTTATTTCCATCAAATAACAAACTCATTGGCTAAATCACCATCAAATACACATAAAAACGTGACTAATTACACACCAATAGAAACATCAAGTTAACCTATGCAACATAATTGATCCAGATCAGTGTCAGCAAACAGAGCAAACTTTAACTTGGCTGTGTCTTCGAAACTTTGGAGGAAACATGGACTTTTGGCTTGATCTCCTATTTGGTAATGCTGTGGGACTATCTTCAATGATAGTAATCTTTGGTGCTTTTGGTCTTATGCTGTTTTATGGCGGTTTCTTCATTTATAAAGTGATGAATGACAAATCTCCTCACTAGATCGCTTAGCACCTATTGAAAAATAGTGTGACGCTATGCACCGGGGTCGATTATCTGTCTGCTCCGGTTTTTTATCGCGTTAATAACTCTATCTTCTTGATGAATGGCATCATTCGGCTACTCAAGATCGGTTCGATAAGAACACCTGTCTCAAAATAGTTTCCATTTTCTCATACAAATAAAAGCATTCCCTCTTCGCATAAATAAAGGCGTCAATGCCGTCTATATCTTGTTGAGGAAAAGTGATGGGGAAAGGCTGGAAACCATGAGTGTCATTAAAAACGCCTTGGTTAATTAATATTAACTGCTAAAATATTGCAACGTTACTAGGCAACACTCAGAGTGTTGCTTTATTTTTATTCACCGCCGTTGGGAAACGTAAGAGCAACCTATGTCACAACAAGCTACCATCCGTTTAAACAAATACATCAGTGAAACTGGTTTCTGTTCTCGTCGAGAGGCCGATAAGTTAATTGAACAAGGCCGAGTAACCATCAATGGACTATTGCCGGAAATGGGCACTAAAGTCACGCCGAACGATGAGGTGTGTATTGATGGTAATCCATTAAAATCAAAAGAAAAACCGATATACATTGCCCTTAACAAACCGACTGGAATCACCTGCACAACAGAGCGCGATATTCCAGGTAACATTGTTGATTTTATTGGCCACCACAAACGTATTTTCCCGATAGGTCGATTAGATAAACCATCAGATGGACTGATCTTTCTGACTAACGATGGTGACATAGTCAATAAGATATTACGTGCTGGTAATAACCATGAAAAAGAGTACGTCGTCCGAGTAGATAGACCCATCACCGACGAATTTCTACATAAGATGGCCTCTGGTGTGGAAATTCTTGATACGGTGACACTGCCTTGCAAAGTAACCCAAGAAACGAAGTTCTCCTTTAGAATTGTGTTAACACAAGGGTTAAACCGTCAAATTCGTCGTATGTGTGAGGCCTTAGGTTACGAAGTGTTTAAACTACGCCGAGTTCGTATTATGAACATCAGCCTAGACGGTATCCCGAATGGTGAATGGCGTTATTTAAGCGACGAGGAAGTCGCTGAAATATTAGCAATGTGTGAGAGTTCTTGCGGTACGGAAGGCGCGTCCAAGCTTGATGTGACGGGTAAGCGTATTCGCAAAGCTACCGATGCAAAACTGTTTGATAGTCGTGAGCAAAATCAAACCTCGACGGCACGCAGAAATCAAAAGCCAAAAACGTTCCAAGGACGCAATGCCGATGAGTTTCGCCATGCTCCAAATACAAAAAGAGCACCGCGCCGACCCACAAATTCATCACAAGGTGCGCCAGCTAATAGCCACAGAAAAAGCAGTACGTTAAGTCTTAAAAAATAATCATCGAACAATGCGTTAATTCTGTTGAGCAATAAAATGACCGTAATGACGCATCACTGAAACAACTATAAAAAACCGAAGCAACTATAAAAAAGGAGAAACTTTCGTTTCTCCTTTAAGACAGCATAAAATTAACGCTTATTTCGTACCAAAAATCTTATCACCAGCATCGCCAAGACCAGGAACGATATAACCTTTATCATTCAATTTCTCATCAATTGCCGCCGTATAGAGCTCAACATCAGGGTGCGCTTTTTCTAACGCCGCGATGCCTTCAGGCGCTGCAACTAAAACGAGAATTTTAAATTGGTTACAGCCGCGCTCCTTGAGCAAATCGATCGTCGCAATCATGGAACCGCCAGTTGCCAGCATTGGGTCAACCACAAGCGCAATTCGCTCCTCAATATTAGAAGCGAGTTTGTTGAAATAAGGGACAGGCTCAAGCGTTTCTTCATCACGATAGATGCCAACAACACTAATCCGCGCACTTGGAATGTGCTCCAAAACGCCGTCCATCATGCCAAGACCAGCACGCAAAATAGGTACTACCGTTACTTTTTTACCTTTGACTTGATCAATTTCAACTGGGCCATTCCAGCCTTCAATCGTCACTTTTTCTGTTTCAAAGTCTGAGGTTGCTTCATAAGTTAGTAGGCTACCCACTTCTGTAGCTAACTCACGAAAACGCTTAGTGCTGATATCCCCTTCCCTCATTAACCCAAGTTTATGCTTAACTAGAGGGTGTTTAACTTCAACAACTTTCATTTTCATCTCCGACGACATTTAAACAAACCTTCGAATTGTACACACTTTTTATGCTAATTTCAGTGCCAATTATAAACAAAAAAACTGACGCAAACGTTTTCCTTTTTGTTTTAAGCCCTGTTAGAATAGCGCCGTTTTCATATCCAACTTATGACCGAGGACTTCCCCGTGAGCGGTAATAACACTTCTCTTAGTTACAAAGATGCTGGCGTAGATATTGATGCAGGCAATGCACTTGTTGAACGAATTAAAGGCGCCGTCAAACGCACTCGTCGCCCTGAAGTTATGGGTGGCATTGGTGGTTTTGGCGCGCTTTGCGAGCTACCAACCAAATATAAACATCCTGTTTTAGTCTCTGGCACCGATGGAGTTGGCACAAAACTTCGCCTCGCATTGGATATGAATAAGCACGACACCATTGGCATTGACTTGGTTGCAATGTGTGTTAACGATTTGATTGTTCAAGGTGCTGAACCGCTTTTCTTTTTGGACTACTATGCCACGGGCAAATTGGATGTAGATACAGCTGCTGATGTGGTGTCGGGTATTGCCGATGGTTGTGTGCAAGCAGGTTGCGCTTTGATCGGTGGTGAAACCGCTGAAATGCCGGGTATGTACGAAGGTGAAGATTACGATGTCGCTGGCTTTTGTGTCGGTGTGGTTGAAAAAGAAGAGATCATCGATGGCTCAAAAGTAGCAGCAGGTGATGCTCTGATTGCGGTTGGCTCTAGCGGCCCTCACTCAAACGGCTATTCATTAGTTCGCAAGATCCTCGAAGTATCAGGTGCCGACAAAAATGAAGACTTGGCCGGCAAAACGATTGGTGAGCACTTACTGACACCAACCAAGATTTACATCAAATCAGCGCTTAAGATGATCGCCGAGCACGATATTCACGCCATTTCACACATTACTGGCGGTGGTTTCTGGGAAAACATTCCTCGCGTTCTTCCACAAGGGACGAAAGCGGTGATTGACGGCAATAGCTGGGAATGGCCAATTATTTTCCAATGGCTGCAAGAAAAAGGGAATGTAACCACTCACGAAATGTACCGCACATTTAACTGTGGTGTCGGACTGATTGTTGCGCTTCCAATGGATCAAGCACAAGCGGCGGTTCAATTACTGCAAGCGGAAGGCGAAAATGCGTGGGTTATCGGTCATATTGCTGAAGCTCAACTCGATGAAGAGCAAGTAGAGATCAAATAACTGATGAAAAGTATTGTTGTTTTAGTTTCAGGAAATGGCACCAACTTACAGGCTATCCTTGATGCGTGTGAAACGAAAATTAAAGATGGCAAAGTAACGGCTGTTTTTTCAAACAAAGCAACTGCTTATGGCTTAGAACGAGCTAAAAAAGCAGGTGCGGCGGCGGTGCATATTGACCCAAATGCCTTTGACACGCGAGATGCGTTTGATGCGGTATTGATGGAGAAAATTGACCAATACGCGCCTGACTTAATCATTCTTGCTGGCTACATGCGTATTCTGAGTGGTGAGTTTGTGCGTCACTATTTAGGACGGATGCTCAATATTCATCCTTCTTTACTTCCTAAATATCCTGGGTTGAATACCTACCAACGCGCGATTCACGCAGGTGATGAAGAGCATGGCACCAGTGTGCATTTTGTGACTGAACAACTTGATGGTGGCCCAGTCATTCTACAAGCAAAAGTGCCTATTTTTGATGAAGATACCGTTGAGATTTTGACTCAACGTGTCCAAGCTCAAGAGTATCGAATTTACCCACTAGTGGCACAATGGTTCGTTGAAGGACGCTTGGAAATGCGTGAAGGTAAAGCCTATTTAGATGGACAATTACTTGGCATGCATGGTTATGCTTTCGATGAATAAATCGTATCTCTAAATAGTGCGAAAAAGGTTGCCTCAACAGCAACCTTTTTTATTGTCATCTCAAATACAATTCAAACAGCAGTAAATAGACAAGCTTAAGAATAAAAAACTTAAATGGGTGCTTGGCAGCCTGGCTTTGCCGCGGCAAACGGAATGTCAGCTAAGGACTGCGCATTGCCATCAACGTATTCGCCATAATGGAAAATCGCATATTCGCCTGGCTTCATTCGTTGCCAAGTTTCATTTCCCGTCAGTGGCTGAGTCGCAATCACTGACACAACATCATCAGGCGTTGTTTCTTCTTGGAAGTTAATCTCGACATCTTCATCAAGTAAACTTGCTTTCCCAAAGGGAGCTCGTCGAGTAATCCAGTACAGATGATTCGTGCAATAGGTCACCACAAACTCACCATCAGAAAGTAGCATATTAAACACACCTTGCTGCTTAAGTTGATCGCAACACTTCGCAACGAATTGAAACATGCTGAGCATATCTTGAGGCGGTTCAGGATAACGCGCTTCTAACTGCTTTAACAACCAACAGAAAGCTTGCTCGCTATCCGTTTCACCAACAGGGCGATAGCGCCCAGTTTCTAGCTGCTGGTGATCCGCTAATTGCCCATTGTGAGCAAACGTCCAATATCTCCCCCACAATTCTCGAGTGAATGGGTGAGTATTTTCCAAATTCACCCCACCGCGATTTGCTTGACGAATATGGCTAACCACTGCCCGACTTTTTATAGGGTAACTCTGCACAAGCTCTGCAATTTTTGACTGAAAGCTAGGGTTAGGGTCTTTAAAGGTGCGAAACCCCTTCCCTTCATAGAAAGTGATTCCCCAACCATCACGATGCGGCCCCGTGTTGCCGCCACGCTGAATCAACCCAGTAAAACTAAAGCAAATATCAGTCGGCACATTGGCACTCATACCGAGCAATTCACACATGGTTTAATGCACTCCCTTTTGCAACCACAAACACATTAAAAGAAAAGAACGGTGTTGAACTTCTTACGCCATCTCTTTTTCAATCAGTTGGATAACGATGTGGATGATCTTGATATGGATTTCTTGGATACGATCCGCGTAGCCGAAGTGCGGGACACGAATCTCGATATCCGCTAAACCTGCCATTTTCCCACCATCTTTACCGGTCAGTGCAATGGTCTTCATCCCTTTAGCTTGGGCCGCTTCAATCGCTTTCAAAATGTTCCCTGAATTACCAGAAGTCGATAGGCCAAACAGGACATCGCCTTTTGAACCCACCGCTTCCACATAGCGAGAGAATACAAAATCGTAACCAAAATCATTGCTAACGCAAGACAAATGGCTTGGATCTGAAATAGCAATACCAGGATAACCCGGACGATTCTCGCGATAGCGCCCCGTTAGCTCTTCAGCAAAGTGCATTGCATCACAGTGGGAACCGCCATTGCCGCAAGAGAGCACTTTTCCGCCTTGCTTAAATGAGTTGGCAATCAGTTTTGCGGCGGCCTCAATTTGAGCGATGTTATGCTCATCATTAAGAAATTTGTTTAGCACGTCAGCCGCTTCGGTCAATTCACTTTTAATTAAATCCTGGTACATAGATATATTCTCTTTTTAATCTGTTTACCGATAGGCTCCATCAATCAAGAGCCAGTAACAGGCTTGAGTTTACCCAAACCATCCTTTCTGTCGATAGTTCGACTTCAAGAATTGTTGTTTTCTCCCGCTTCCCACTCCCAAAAGCCCTCTATGAGTTGTTTATTTTGAGGTTTTGCCCTACATGGATCACTTTTTGAACAATACAAGGTTTTACATTTCGTTAATAATTTGATTACACTTAGCACTGGTTAGACCACTTACACAAACGAGACGACTAACAACACTTTCCAATGCACTGAGAAAAATCAGCCGCAATGGCGTGAATACAGTCTCAAAGGAATGAAATTATGGACATCTTGCTCTCTATACTTGGTTTTCTCACCGTGTTCGGTGTGTGCCTCTACCACCGAATGTCACTTTTTAGCGCATTAGTTGCGCTAACGGTAACCATGGTGGTTCTTACCCTGCTGGATTACACCGGGGTGATTGGATGGTTGCTATATTTAGCGGCTATCGCTTTATTAGCCGTTCCCTCTATCCGTCAAAGCGTGATTAGCGAAAAAGCATTAACACTGTTCAAAAAAGTGCTGCCAGCAATGTCACAAACCGAAAAAGAGGCATTAGATGCAGGAACCGTTTGGTGGGAAGCTGAACTGTTTAAAGGCAAACCGAACTGGAACAAACTACACAAAATTGCAGCGCCGACATTAAGTGCACAAGAGCAAGCCTTTATTGATGGACCAGTCAACGAAGTGTGTGCCATGGTTAGCGATTATCAAGTTACGCATGAATTAGCCGACTTACCTCCTGAGGTTTGGCAATATTTAAAAGATCATAAATTCTTCGCCATGATCATTAAAAAACAATACGGCGGCTTGGAGTTTTCAGCTTATGCACAATCCATTGTGCTACAAAAGCTAACGGGTGTATCTGGAGTGCTTTCATCCACCGTTGGTGTACCGAACTCTTTAGGCCCGGGCGAACTTTTACAACATTATGGTACTGAAGATCAGAAAAACCATTACCTGCCACGTTTAGCGGAAGGTAAAGAGATTCCCTGCTTTGCATTAACCAGCCCAGAAGCGGGTTCCGATGCAGGTTCAATTCCTGATTTTGGCGTGGTATGTAAAGGGAAATGGGAAGGAAAAGAAGTGTTAGGGATGCGCCTAACGTGGAACAAGCGCTACATCACGCTCGCCCCGGTTGCAACCGTATTAGGCCTAGCATTCAAACTGCGCGATCCTGACGGCTTACTTGGGGATAAAACAGAGCTTGGCATCACTTGTGCGCTCATCCCAACCCACTTAAAAGGAGTTGAAATTGGCAATCGCCACATGCCATTGAACGTTCCATTCCAAAATGGTCCGACACGTGCTAACGACTTATTTGTGCCGCTTGATTTCATTATTGGCGGACCAAGCATGGCAGGACAAGGCTGGCGTATGCTTGTAGAGTGTTTATCGGTTGGACGTGGTATTACGTTACCTTCTAACTCGACGGGCGGAATTAAAACTGCGGCGCTAGCAACAGGAGCTTACGCTCGGATTCGTCGTCAATTTAAGCAACCAATTGGCCATATGGAAGGTGTCGAAGAGCCATTAGCACGTTTAGGTGGTAACGCTTATGTGATGGATGCGGCGAGCAATTTAACCGTAGCTGGTATTGATCTGGGCGAAAAACCCTCGGTCATTTCCGCTATAGTCAAATACCACTGTACCCACCGTGGTCAACGCAGCATTATTGATGCAATGGATATCGTGGGCGGGAAAGGCATTTGTATTGGTCCTGCTAACTTTTTAGCTCGCAGCTACCAAGGTGCACCGATTGCCGTAACCGTCGAAGGGGCCAATATTCTGACTCGCTCAATGATCATCTTTGGTCAAGGCGCTATCCGTTGTCATCCTTATGTTTTAGAAGAAATGAACGCCGCTTATTCACAAGATTCTGATGCTGTTGAGAAATTTGACGCCGCTCTTGCAGGTCACGTCAGCTTCACCATGAGTAATCTTGTGCGCAGTATTTGGTTTGGTGTCACCGATGGTTTGGGTTCATCTGCACCGACTAATGATGCAACCAAACGCTACTACCAACAACTAAACCGTTACAGCGCTAACTTAGCACTGCTTTCTGATATTTCGATGGCTGTATTGGGAGGCTCTCTCAAACGTAAAGAGCGCTTGTCAGCACGCCTTGGCGATATTTTGAGCCAACTCTACCTCAGTTCTGCCACACTTAAGCGTTTTGAAAATGATGGTCGTCCCGTGGAGGATCTTCCTTTGGTTCATTGGGGTCTACAAGACAGTTTGAAGCAGACGGAAGTCGCCATTGATGAATTCTTAGCCAACTTCCCGAATAAAGCGATTGGTAAGGTACTTCGTATATTGTTGATGCCGATTGGTCGAGTACGCAAAGCACCTAGTGATAAATTAGATAGCCAAGTTGCGCAGATCCTGCAAACACCGAGTGAAACTCGTTCACGCATCGGTCGCAACCAATATCTCGCCCCAACGGCGCATAATGCGGCGGGTAAGATTGAACAAGCACTGGACATCATTTTACGTGCAGAGCCTTTGTTCGATAAAGTGTGCAGCGTCACCAATCAACGCCGTCCATTTTTGCGTTTAGATGAAGTGGCCGCCATTGGCTTACAACAAAAAATTCTAACCGAACAAGAAGCACAGCTATTAACGGAAGCTGAGGCTCATCGTTTGTATACCATTAATGTCGATGATTTTGCGCCACAGGAACTGGCCGCAAAGCCTCAATATCCGGCAATAAATGATGTTGCGTAAGTCAATCTATTGAATGTCAAAGGGCGCTTTAAGTGCCCTTTTCTATGACTAGAATACAGAATCAAGAGGTTGCCAACTCGGCAACATCCCTTGTTATTTCTTCGGCATATTCAACTGTAATTCGGGTTGCAACGTCTTTTTCGCTTTAATCTTACGCATCACAAACCACGCCAAAAGCCCAATCAATATCGCACCAATATTACCAATAACAATGAACATAATACTGCGACTCGTTGCCTCTTCTCTCATCTGAATAATAAGTTGCTCCTGTTCAAGCCTACGCTGCTTAATCTCTTCTTCCATCTGCAAACGGCGAGTCTCCTCAATGTTAACATCATCCACCACGCTGTAAGTACGCTCTGAAAGTGGGAAATAAAGTGGGCGCTGGCTAGCGAGCTCTGTCGCATACAACCTTCCAGACCAACGATAGTTACCGTTATCCCCTTTATATGGAATTTCCAAATTAAGCTTGAGTGACTCTTTTCCGGATAGTCCTTCAGTAGCAAAAATATCATCATAAATATTGGCATGCTCAACATGCGCCGCTATCGATCCGGGTTCAACCATGCCTAACTCACCTGCAAACACAATTTGGTGCGGCGCGCCATCTACTCGGGACTGGATAAAGGTAGTCGACACTGGCGTAGGGTAAACTAACACTTCTTGCTCTTGAGCGCGTAAAAATACACCGTTACCAGAAGTGATCCTAACACGGTATTTACCCGGCACTGGAGTGATAGGTAACGCAACCGTAAATACACCATCACCAGGACGTTCATCTAAACCACGTCCATCATCAGCAAATTCACCAATCACTTCCGGTAATGGACGCGCTTCTTTGATCAGTTCTTCTTCATTTTCAACGAACTTAGTAAAAGTCACTTTTAAGTTGACTCTATCGAGAAAGTCTCTCAACAATAAAGGCTTACCGTCGGAGGTTAAGCGAGCTGTAAATTTTAATTCTTCACCATGATACAAACGGCTAGGAAATACATCTGTATCCAATTGCAAGTGTGAGATTAGCTTAATGCTATTTTGTGGCGAAACCTTTCCTATAGCCTGCCAAGGGCCAGGCATTGGCTTATCAATTGAAATGATATCCATTGTGGGTTCTTGATACCAACGCATATTCTCATCGTACCGCCACGCGTAATATTTCTTACCATCTGGCCGCACAAGCACCACTGGCTGAGATGACTTTTCGCGATACACGACAAAAGTAATTTGTGAAATGGTTGGATCCACACGGAAACGATTATCGAGTAGCGACATCGAGGAGGGATTTGCCGCAAAAACGCCAATACTCCACATCAGCGCAGCAATAGCCACCATTATCCTCAACATATTTTCTCCTACTGACGCCAAAGGCAACTTCCACTCTTTTCGACTAGATCCAATCTTTCTTGGTGTGCTTGTAGTTCATCGGCACAAGCATGTAAAACCTTTAGCTTTTTCCGACCTGCGACAGCTCGTTTTATTGACTCTCCTCCCACACTGCCATCACTGCGCGTTCCAGCATTAAATTGTAAAGAGGTTTGCCCACCTGTCATCAGCAGATAAACGTCTGCTAATATCTCCGCATCAAGCAATGCACCGTGCAAGGTACGATGTGAGTTATCGATACCATAACGATCACAAAGTATATCCAAATTGTTGCGTTTGCCGGGGAAAATACGCTTTGCCATAGCAAGCGTATCGGTCACTTTGCAATACTGCTCCGTCTTACCGATTTTAGCGTCGAGCTTGCGAAACTCGTAATCCATAAAACCGACGTCGAAGGGAGCGTTGTGCGCCACCAGCTCAGCTCCCTTGATGAAATCTAAAAACTCTTGATGCACATCGCGATATTGCGGTTTGTCCATCAAAAACTCATCGGTAATACCGTGGATCTCGATCGCTTCTAACTGAATCTCACGATCGGGTTTCAGGTAGACATGGAAGTGACGGCCTGTCAGCTTGCGGTTGATAATTTCAACGGCACCGATTTCAATAATGCGGTGTCCTTCATAGTGAGGGCCGCCTTCACGGTTCATACCCGTGGTTTCCGTATCGAGAACGACGATACGTTGGGATTGGGAATTGCTGCTAGTATTCATAAGGATATGTATGTCAGACTATGCCAATAATGTGCGTAACCTAATAGTATCAAATCATGACAAAACAGGTGGAAATTTTCACTGATGGATCTTGCTTAGGTAATCCTGGCCCGGGTGGTTATGGGGTTGTCCTTCGTTACAAAGAAACCGAAAAAACGTTAGCCAAAGGCTACCGACTCACCACTAACAACCGAATGGAAATGTTAGCGGCAGTGGTTGCACTGCAAACACTGAAAGAGCCATGTAATGTTATTCTCACCACAGACAGCCAATACGTTCGTCAAGGTATTACTCAGTGGATCCACAACTGGAAAAAACGCGGTTGGAAAACATCGGATAAAAAACCAGTGAAGAATGCCGATTTATGGCAAGCACTCGATAAAGAAAGCGCCCGCCATACCATTGACTGGCGCTGGGTGAAAGGCCATGCGGGTCATCGTGAAAATGAAATGTGCGATGAATTAGCACGCAATGCAGCAGAAAACCCAACCGAAGACGATATTGGGTATCAAGCATCCGAATAAGGGTCACAGGCCTTATCTTGGTTCTGAGTTGATAAACGGTAGTTCAGGCTAACTGGCGAAAGACGCCGTTTAAAACGCCAATGAGGTTTAATCGGTTTCAAGGGATAAGTACGTTTGCGCGCTACAATGAAATACAGGCTACCAAATGGAGCGGCCCAGTCGCCAATACCATTTTCCAACCACGCCCACATGGGTTGATATTTTTGCATCGGGAAAAGGGCATATTGGTCACAGTCAATCACTTGATAGTTCAAGACACTCAGCCAGTCCTTAATCCGATTAGCGGTAAACATACGACCGCTCCAAGGTAAGTTATGTTTTCGCCAAGGCATCAAACTTGCGATCCCCGTAAAACTGATTGGATTAAACCCCGTAATAATGATGTAGCCATCATCCATCATCACGCGATCAACTTCGCGTAAGATACGGTGCGGATCGCCACAATAATCCAGTTGGTGCGCTAAAATAGCCACATCAAAACTCTTTTCAAGAAAAGGCAGTTCGTAGCTATCGGCAATCACCGTATGGAGTGGGTTTTCAATATCAAGATGAACTTGGTGTTGAATATTGCAGTTGCAACTGGCAAGCTCACAACTCAAACCACCGAGCTTAAGCATATGATAGCCAAATAATTTAGAGCACCATTCATCAAGCCGAGTCTGAATAGAATCACTAACCCACTGGCCATTTTTAAGTTGGGACCAAGAATGAGGCTTATCTAATTTTTTTTCGCTACGCGCTGGCTTCATCGATAACCTATTTCACCTCGGTGATTGGAGATACTCATGTTACAGATCAAAAGCATACCCGTATTTAATGATAATTACATCTGGCTGATCCAAAATAGCGATCAGCGTTGTGCTGTGGTCGATCCCGGTGATGCAGCACCAGTGCTTGAGTACCTCTCGAAGCATCAATTAACGCTCGAAGCAATATTAATTACCCACCATCACCATGATCACATTGGTGGTGTTGCAGAACTGGTTCGCCAGTTTCCCAGCATTAACGTTGTTGGTCCCGCTCATGAACCTATTCCTACCTTAACGCACGCGGTTGAAGCTGGCGATCAGCTAGAACTATTCGATGAAATCTTTATGGTGCTTGATCTCGCAGGACACACAAAAGGTCACATTGGCTATGTCGGTGACAATAAACTGTTTTGTGGCGATGTACTGTTCTCCGCAGGGTGTGGCCGTGTTTTTGAGGGCACAATGGAGCAAATGTTTACGTCACTGTGTAAACTTGCCGCATTGCCAGAAGAGACTGAGGTCTATTGCGCGCACGAATATACCGCAAGTAACGTCGCATTTGCTTTAGCCGTTGAGCCCGATAATGACCAACTTCAACAGTATCGAGATACCGTCAACCGGCTCCGAGCCCAGCAGAAATCGACATTACCGACCACGATCCGCCAAGAAAAATGGATCAATCCATTTTTGCGGACCCAGCAAGAGAGTGTGATGAAATCCGTCGCGAATCGTACTCAACAAACCGATCCTCTATCAATTTTTACCGCGTTACGTGAGTGGAAGAACGAATTTTGACGATTTGCTGCTTGTCATAGCAATAAAGTGCCAAGTATTATCAGCAGCCATTAAGTCAAAGGGCTGAGATAGATGCGATTTCAATTTAGCTGGGTGATGGTGCTCTTGTTAGCGGGGTGCCAAATCACTCAGCCAACAGACCAAACAACAGCGCCAAATGCCAAAGAGGCAAATAGCCCTCAGATTCAGACACAAAAAGAGATGGCTAAACAAAAGTCGTCATCTGCAAAAAAGACAACGCCGAAAGTGATCACGCCACAAGAGCAAGCGGACGTATGGCAGCGCATCGCAATGCAGTTGTCGATGGATATCCCAGATCATAAATCAGTGAATTATTATCGAACTTGGTATCTTAAACACCCTAATCACCTACAAACTGTTGCCGAGCGAGCAAAGCCATTTCTTTACCTTATCACTGAGAAAATTGAGCAGCGCGGCTTACCACTTGAGTTAGCACTCTTACCTATTGTTGAAAGCTCGTTTGATGCCTTTGCCTACTCACACGGTAGCGCTGCGGGGCTGTGGCAATTTGTGCCGAGTACGGGAGAGATGTATGGCCTAGAGCAAAATTTTTGGTATGACGGAAGACGAGATGTAGACGCCGCCACCGATGCGGCTTTGGATTATCTCACTGCATTAAATAAGCGTTTTGATGGTGATTGGAGCCATGCGATTGCCGCCTATAACAGCGGTGGTGGGCGGATCTCTAGCGCGATTCGTAAAAATCACAAGGCTGGTAAACCAACCGACTTTTTCTCACTCGACTTACCCGATGAAACCACAGGCTACGTCCCTAAATTACTCGCACTGGCCGATATTGTTGCCAATCAAGAAAAATATGGCATTGAAATCCCAGCAATCGCTAACAAACCAGTGTTAACGTTAGTCGACCCTCAAGAACAGCTTGATCTTGCCATTGCCGCCAATTACGCCGGAATGAGCGTGAAAGAGTTGCAAAGTTACAACCCAGCTTACAATCAATGGGCGACCTCGCCGACGGGACCTCATCAACTGCTTATCCCAGTAGATAAAGTGGAACGCTTTGCTCAGAAAGTTGAAGAGAATCGCGGTAAGGGGATGAAGTTAGTACGCTACAAGGTAAAATCCGGCGATAGCTTGAGTGTGATTGCTCAACAGCACAATACCACCAGCAAAGTGATTCAGACGGCCAACAATCTCAATGGCAACGTCATTCGCGTTGGGCAGTATTTAATGATCCCAACATCCGTAAAAGACGAAAAAGCATACGCACTCAGTGCCAGTAACCGCTTGGCAAAAACGCAAGCGATGGCCCGTGGTCAGTATAAGCTGTCTCATACGGTAGCCAAAGGTGATAGCTTATGGAGCATTGCCAAACAGCACAATGTTTCCCATCAGTCCTTAGCAAAATGGAACGGTATGGGGCCAAGAGACACATTGAAGATTGGCCAAACACTGGTCATTTGGAAAAATAGCAGTGAGGGTGCCATCATTCGCACCGTCTTTTATCAAGTGCGTAGCGGCGATACACTCAGCGCCATCGCTAATAAGTTTAAAGTCAAAAGCCTCGACATTGTAAAATGGAACGAGCTTGCAAACCAAAAGTACTTAAAGCCGGGTCAAAAACTCAAGCTCTACGTCGATGTCACTAAGGTCAGTGTATGAATCCTTCCAGTAACCCGTTAATCATGTTGGTGGATATTTTCCGTTCCCCCACGTCTTGTTTTTTAGCCCTTTATCAACGCGGCATGTGGGGTTGGCAACCTTATCTCTTTTTAATCCTGAGTCCCTTTCTATTTTGGGGGGCTTATTTTGACGTAGTTAACCTTGAATGGTTAAAAGCTGGGCTCTCGGCGCAGTTGGCTATGATCAACCCCGCTCAGCTTGAAATGTTAGATGCCAACACCTTGATGGCAAGCGAAATTATCAGTGATGTGGTAGGCCGCACGCTAACGATTTTCATGTTGGCATTATGGTTCAATTTGGCGACCAAGCAGAGCCAACATCAGCACGGTTTCTGGCGTTGGTTTGCCGCAAGTGCTGTCATCACTTTCCCAGCCGTGTTGGGCGATCTCGCCAGTTACGCGAGCTTATTACTCAAACATGGCCACGTGATGACTTACGCTGCTGACCTTAATAGTTTAAATGGCCTAATTAAGTTGCCACTGACTAATGATTGGTCTCAATTTGCCAGCTCCTTCCCACTGCTTTTGCCTTGGTACATCGTACTTGGCTACGCGGCGGTGGGCGCATGGACAGAGCTGGAACGCGGCCAAGCTCTGGTGATTTCGGCGCTGCCTTGGATTGGCTATTACCTGATTTGGGCGCTGTACATCGCCATCAGTTAGAAAGTGGTTATAAACTAAAACTCGCCAATAGTGGGTTATGATCAGAAGCGTCCGTTACGGGCGCTTTTGCATTGAGCAGTGTTAAACCACGATAAAAAAGATGATCAAGCACCAAGCCCGTCACAAACTGAACACGGTGATCGGGTTCGAACGACACGTCCTTCAAACCCACACGATTTAATGCAGTGGTTAATGTGTCCATTCTTGCTTGACTCCAGCTATTAAAATCGCCACCGACAATCACCGGCCCTTGATGTGTTTTTAATTGAACGAGTAACGCTTCCAGCTGATTGGTATACTCTTGCGTTCCATAGGTAAAGTTCACTGCATGCAGGTTTACAACCGCCAGAGTCTGACCATCACTTAAACGATATAGGGCGTAAATCGCCGATTTGGGTAAGCGCAACCAAGGCTCTAATTCGGTGTAAGCACACGCTAATACTGGCATCTGCTTGCCAAGATTTAACACTCCGGCTGATTCACCAAAAATACGAAAAGCATCCGCTTGCGTCCCCCCCCACTGCTTTTGGCTGATCCACTCTTTCAATAACAAGGTCATGCTCGCTTCTTGTAGCAACACCAATTGGGCATCTTGGCTGAATTTATCCAGCTCACTTTGCCATGTTGCTCTATTTTGTTTATAGATATTCCAAACCAGTACATTAAGCTGACCACGCACATCAATTGCGCGAGCGTTTGGATTATCGTAACAAATCAGTGGAGATGAAGCGTTTTTCCCATCAATAGTCAACAATTGCGGCGTTGAAGGAATAGTAAAAATAGAGAAAAAACTAACCACAGCCGCGGTAATCAGCAACAGCGGCAAAACAAGCAGATATTTTCTTTTCATAACGTTCAACAAAATTGGTAGGGATGTATTAATAAAGAGACAAAAAAGGAGCCATTGGCTCCCTTCTTCTCGGTGTACGGCTAAATAGCGTCTTCGTCTTCTTCACCGGTACGAATTCGTACCACTCGTTCAATATTGGTAATGAAAATTTTACCATCACCAATTTTTCCCGTTTGCGCCGTCTCAATAATGGTGTCAACGCAGCGATCAGCGACATCGTCAGTCACTACAATTTCAAGCTTCACTTTAGGTAAGAAATCCACCATGTACTCAGCGCCACGGTACAATTCAGTATGCCCTTTCTGACGACCAAATCCTTTTACTTCAGAAACAGTCATACCCGTGATCCCGACTTCAGCTAACGCTTCGCGGACGTCATCAAGTTTAAATGGCTTAATAATGGCTTCGATTTTTTTCATGTTCATCCCTTACACTTTCGTCAATTGGTGGCATTATCTGCTAGCAAAAAAAAACAATCAATAAAAAGCCCAAGCAACGCCTGGGCTGATTGAAACCCGTTCACTGCCATTTACTTAAGACTTGCGAAATAGGCCGCTAAGTTTTCAATATCGGCATCACTGAGCATTGCCGCTTGCGCTTGCATTACGACGGCTAAACCACCATTACGCTCTTTATTCTTGTAGGCTTTAACTGATGAGATAAGGTATTGCTCATTTTGCCCTTTTAGATTTGGATATCCCGGAATAAGGGCTATCCCGTCTGCGCCGTGACACGCCGCGCAGATAGCCGCTTTGGCTTGCCCTGCGGCTGGATCTCCAGCAAACGCGCTTCCCGCTAACAACGTAAAACCCATAACTATTCCAATCGCGACTTTTTTCATTGCTCCACCTTTATGTCCATATTCATGGTATGTTTTATACGAATTTTGCATGAAAAGCGTTCATTTGTCCCAGATGAGTTCACAATCTTGCCCACTGAAGTCACGATCAACAAATAAATTTGCAATCGCAACCACTTGATTCCGATGCATCAATATTGGCGTTCTTCGTCGTAACCAACTGGGCACGCCATACTCTTGGAACAATTTTTTTAGCTTTCGACTTCCCACTCGTCCGACAGGGCATGCTGCCAGCCCTTCAGGATTAAACGTAACGCTTAATTGATGGCAATTATCAGGCAAGGCTATTTCCTTGCTACCACCATGAGACGATAACCTCAGATTTCCTAGTCCATCAGGCAAGGTTAATGATTGATCGGGCACGATCATCGCCTGCCAATCTGAAATGTCTTGATAAGTTTGGATGCAATATAGCTTTTGGTCAAAGCGGCGGATCTCACTTTGCCCTAGTTTAAGACGAGGATTCGCATCAATACGCGCAGACGCCACTTGTTGCCAAATCATCGCTAAATGTTCTTGAGTCGGCATTGGCTCCCCCAATTGAGCAAGCCACATTCTTAGCAATTGATAGCGTGCTAATTCGCTGCGATGAGAAAGCGCGGTAATTGATAAACTACCATCAGGCATTTTTGCCTCTTGCATTGCCTCTTGTAGCAGCTCTTCAAGCAACACCTGCTGCTGAGCACACAATGTCGCACTACGAGCAACCGCTTGGTGAATATGCGGCCAGCGCTGCGTAAGAACTGGCGTGATGTGATGGCGGATAAAATTACGATCAAAACGGGTATCTTGGTTACTTTCGTCCTCGACCCAATCCAAATTCTGGGTTACGGCAAAGCTTTCGATCTGTACGCGAGTCGCCGCAAGCAAAGGACGGACGATTTTCCCCGCGCCAAATGGCATCGCTTGTGCCATCGAAGAGAGTCCTTTGGGTCCACTACCACGCTTTAACGCGAGCAAAAATGTCTCGATCTGATCATCGCTATGCTGTCCAGTTAGTAACAAATCGTCAGTGTTAATGTATTTCGCTAAAACTTGGTAACGCGCCGTACGCGCCAATGACTCCACACTTTCACCGCTAGCGGTATCGAGTTGCACCCGTTCAATAAAAAAAGGGATCGCGGCGTGTTGGGCCCAGCGCTGGCACTGTTTGGCCCACGCATCTGCATGTTGACTTAATCCATGATGAACATAAACAGCGCAGCACTCACAGGAGGTTTCGTCACGATATTGCGCCAATAGTTCAAGCATCACCCGCGAGTCCATGCCACCACTAAAACCCAAGACTAATTGGCTGCTTGCTAAGCGATGACGATTGATAACGTGTGAAAATAGCGAATAAAGTTCAGACATGGGTTTTCAGTGCTAAGAGGAATTGATGCCAGTTTACCTTGAAACGCGCCAAGCAAACCAGCCTTGAAATCGGGCAGATAAAAAAGGGCTGGACAGAATCCAACCCTTTTTATTTATTGTCCGCTCTGCTGTTTAGCAGTAGCCGTAGTTCATCAAACGTTGATAACGACGAGCCAATAATGCTTCTTCATTCAGCGGCTCTAAATCAGCAAGCTGTTTTAGCAGTGTTGCTTTCATATTGGCGGCCATTTGTATTGGATCGCGATGCGCGCCACCTAATGGTTCTTCGATAATTTCATCAATCAGCTCAAGCTCTTTTAAGCGAGGAGCGACTAAGCCCATCGCTTCAGCCGCTTGCGGTGCTTTATCTGAATCTCGCCACAAGATTGAAGCGCATCCTTCTGGCGAAATTACCGCATAAGTGGAATATTGCAGCATGTTCACGTAGTCACCCACGCCAATCGCCAAAGCACCACCAGAGCCACCTTCACCAACAACATTGCAAATTACAGGCACTTTCAAGCCTGACATCACTTTTAGGTTTGTAGCAATCGCTTCAGATTGGCCACGTTCTTCAGCGCCAACACCAGGATAGGCACCTGCGGTATCAATGAAGGTAATAATAGGCATGCCAAAACGTTCAGCCATTTTCATTAAACGCAGTGCTTTACGATAACCTTCTGGTTTTGGCATTCCGAAGTTACGTCTTACTTTTTCTCTCGTTTCACGTCCTTTTTGGTGACCAATCACCATCACCGGACGTCCCTCTAAACGAGCGATGCCGCCGACAATCGCTTTGTCATCAGCAAAAGCGCGATCACCAGCCAACTCGTCAAACTCAGTGAAGACATGGTTGATGTAATCAAGCGTGTAAGGGCGTTGTGGATGGCGTGCCAATTGAGCCACTTGCCATGCCCCTAAATCACCAAAGATTTTCTTCTTAAGCTCTAAGCTTTTCTTTTCTAGCTGTTCTATCTCTTTGTCGAGATCAACGGACTTATCACCACCATGGCGAGACACGTCGCGTAGCGCCTGAATTTTAGCCTCAAGTTCAGCAATTGGTTTTTCAAATTCTAGAAAATTTAGGCTCATCTACCGATCCTTTTATACTCAGCGTTCAACATATTTGACGCCAAATTTTAGTTAAATTCGAGTTCTACCTGATCTTTGCCAAGTAGCTGTTTCAATTCGTCTAACAATGTATCACTTGGGGTTACACGCCACTGCGTACCAAGAGTGAGTCGCACTCTCGCCTCTGCGCGTTGGTAGTATACATTGACAGGTATAGTCCCTGCTCGGTGAGGCTCTAAGATCTGACTAAAGCGCTCAAAAAACTGGCTGTCTATCTGTGATTGTTCAATCGATATCGACAAGCCACGGGCATATTTTTCACGCGCACTGCCCAAGTCCATGACTTCGCGCGCCGACATTTTAAGGCCACCATTGAAGTCATCAAAGCTGACCTGTCCAGAAATCACTAAAATTCTATCTTTTTCTAACAGCTCTGCATACCGCTCTAACGCATCAGAGAATAACATCACTTCCATACGTCCTGAACGATCATCTAACGTCATGATGCCAATCCGCGTGCCACGCTTGGTGGTCATGACTTTAGCAGCAATCACTAACCCCGCTAAAGTGACGGATTGATCGCGTCGCGTTGGCGTGGCATCTTTTAGTCGACAACTGGTGTACTTCGCAAGTTCCTTAATATGTGCGTTTATTGGATGCCCGGTCAAATAAAGGCCTAATGTATCGCGCTCACCTTCAAGCCAAACTTTCTCAGGCCACTCGGGGACTTGCGTATATTTATGTTCTACTTCTTCTGGCGCATCAGTCAATACACCAAACATATCAACCTGACCAAAGGCTTCAGCTTGGTGGAATTGGCTGGCCGCTTTCACAGCATCATTTAATGAGGCCATCATTGCAGCACGGTGTGGGCCTAAACGATCCAAAGCACCCGCATAAATAAGCTTTTCAATCACACGCTTATTGACTTTTTTCAGATCAATTCTGGCGCAAAAATCAAACAAATCTTTAAAATGGCCGCCTGCTGTGCGCGCTTCTAAAATCGCTTCAATCGGCCCTTCACCCACACCTTTGATCGCGCCAATACCATAGACAATCGCGCCATTTTCATCGACGTTAAAGCGGTACAAGCCGGCGTTAATATCCGGTGGTAACACTTTAAGATTCATACGCAAACATTCATCCACTAAGCCAACCACCTTTTCGGTGTTGTCCATGTCGGCCGTCATTACGGCCGCCATAAATTCGGCTGGGTAGTGGGTTTTTAACCATAAGGTTTGATAAGAAACCAGAGCATAAGCCGCAGAGTGCGATTTATTAAACCCGTAACCGGCGAATTTTTCTACTAAGTCGAAGATTTTCATCGACAATTCGCCATCCACGCCGTTTTTTATCGAACCTTCTTCAAAAATCGCCCGCTGCTTGGCCATCTCTTCTGGCTTTTTCTTACCCATCGCACGGCGCAGCATATCCGCGCCGCCTAATGTGTATCCGGCTAGGACTTGGGCGATCTGCATCACTTGCTCTTGGTACAAGATGATGCCGTAGGTTGGGTCTAGAATTTCTTTTAATGACTCATGTTGCCATTTTTCATCTGGGTAGGAGATCGCCTCTCGGCCATGTTTACGGTCGATAAAGTTATCCACCATCCCAGATTGCAAAGGCCCAGGGCGAAACAGGGCCACTAGTGCAATGATATCTTCGAAGCAGTCTGGCTGGAGACGTTTGATCAGATCTTTCATGCCGCGCGATTCTAACTGGAATACCGCGGTGGTTTCAGAATTTTGCAATACACGAAATGAAACTGGGTCTTCTAACGGGATAGCTTCAATACGAACGGGCTCTTTGCCTTCTCGTTGTAAGCGCGGGTTAATCAGCCCTAGTGCCCAATCGATAATGGTTAAGGTACGTAGACCTAAGAAGTCAAACTTGACTAAGCCTGCGGTTTCAACATCGTTCTTATCAAATTGAGTGACGGGGAAATGCCCTTCAGCATCCGCATAAATCGGCGAAAAGTCGGTAATGGTGGTTGGGGAGATCACCACCCCGCCCGCATGCTTACCGGCGTTACGCGTGCAACCTTCTAGAATTCGGCACTTATCAATCAGCTCTTTGACGTCTTCGTCATTGTTGTACAGCTCAGGTAACGCGGGTTCAGCCTTAAACGCCTTTTCGAGTGTCATTCCTGGATCTAGTGGAATAAGCTTTGAAATGCGGTCGACAAATCCAAACGGATGACCAAGCACGCGTCCCACGTCACGAATGACCGCTTTGGCAGCCATAGTACCAAAGGTGATGATCTGTGATACCGCATCACGACCATACATTTCAGCAACGTGATCAATAACTTGGTCACGTTTATCCATACAGAAATCGACGTCAAAATCGGGCATTGAGACCCGTTCTGGGTTCAAGAAACGTTCGAAAAGTAAATCATATTGTAGTGGATCTAAATCGGTAATTTTGAGCGCATAAGCCACCAATGAACCCGCACCCGATCCGCGCCCCGGTCCCACCGGAATATCGTTATCTTTTGACCACTGGATGAACTCCATCACAATCAAGAAATAACCGGGGAACCCCATGTTATTAATCACTTCGAGCTCTATTTGCAGCCGTTCATCATATTCAGGGCGACGTTGTGCGCGAACATCAGGATCGGGGAACAGAAATTCAAGACGCTCTTCAAGGCCTTCTTGTGATTTCATCACCAAGTATTCGGTTTCTTTCATTCCTTCCGTTGGAAAGGCGGGCAAGAAATATTCCCCCAAACGGACGGTAACATTACACCGTTTGGCAATCTCAACACTGTTTTGCAGCGCTTCAGGAATGTCGGCAAACAGCTCACACATTTCCGCTTCGGTGCGCAAATATTGCTGTGGGCTGTAATTTTTTGGCCGACGAGGATCTTCCATGGTGTAGCCATCATGAATCGCTACTCGAATTTCATGCGCTTCAAAAAACTCTTCGCTGAGAAACACCACTTCATTGGTTGCAACGACGGGCAGATCGTTATTTTCAGCCAATTCTAGAGCAAAGTGCAGATAGCTCTCTTCGTCGGCTCGCCCTGTGCGAGTCAATTCAAGGTAAAAACGATCGACAAAATGAGTTTGATAAAACTCGACACATTTATCGACTAACGCCTGATTACCTTTAAGCAGTGCTTTGCCTATTTCACCACTTTTTCCCCCCGAAAGCACAATCAAGCCTTCGGCATATTTCACTAGCCACGCTTTATCAATCACAGGTAGGTGTTGCACATGACCGCGTAGATAAGCATCGGAGATCAGTAAGGTCAGATTTTTGTAACCAACATTATCACTCGCTAGAACCGTCAGCTTGGTGAGCTCATCACCAAACTCCTCGGATTGCATGACAAAATCTGCACCGATAATCGGCTTTACCCCACAGTTATGAGCGGTACCATAAAATTTGACCAAACCACATAAGTTCGTGAAGTCGGTCAACGCTACGGCAGGCATCCCCATCTCGGCCACTTTTTTCACAAGCGGTGGCACTTTGGACAAGCCATCGATCATAGAAAAGTCGCTGTGGACACGAAGGTGGACAAACTTTGGTTCTGGCATGCAATAAAATCCTAGATGCTAGGTTTGGTACAAGATTTGGCGGTTATTCTACGCGAATCTGCTCGTGGCTGACACCCGCAATTAGTCAATTCCCAGCACGCGTTTCACTGGCTTAAAGCTTTTACGGTGCTCTGCGATGACGCCATGTTGTTCGATCGCGGCAAAATGCGCTTTAGTTGGATAGCCCTTATGTTGAGCAAAGCCAAATTGTGGGTACAATTTATCGAGCGCTTCCATCTCTTTATCGCGTACCACTTTGGCAATGATTGAGGCGGCGCTGATTTGCGCCACACGCATATCACCCTTGACGACTGCGATACCATGCATCGGTAATTGTGGGACACGGTTGCCATCAATTAAAGCCAAATCAGGTTGAATCGCTAGACCTGCAATCGCGCGTTGCATCGCCACCATAGTCGCTTGAAGAATATTAAGCTGATCAATTTCAGCTGGTGAACAGCGGCCAACAGACCAAGCGAGCGCCTTTTGTTGAATTTCAGGAAAAAGCGCTAGGCGTTTTTTTTCTGATAACTTTTTCGAGTCGGCCAAACCTTCAATCGGATTATTCGGATCCAAGATTACCGCGGCAGTCACTACGTCGCCCACTAATGGACCTCGGCCAACTTCATCCACTCCTGCAATCAAAACGTAGCCCTTAGGGTATTCAAAAGGAGTCAGTGTTTGTTCTGCCATCTCGTCTATTTTCCTCTCGTTATTTTTCAATCGCTCTTTTTAATCGTTAATGGTTTGGTTAATGGTTAATGGTTAATCAAGCTTAAAACCGCTTTGGCGGCTTGTTGATCCGCACCTTTGCGGATCCAGTGATGCATTTCAGTAAAACGTTCAATTAAAGAGGAATTATCACGGCTGAGCATGCTATCGACCGCAGGAAACAGATGTTGCGGGTCGCATTCATCAAGAATGAACTCAGGAACCAGTTCTTCTCCGGCTAAAATATTGGGTAGTGAAACAAATTCGGTTATCGCAAGCTTCTGAACCAACCATCCGGTGAGCCAGTTCACTTTGTATCCCACCACCATCGGCCGTTTGAGCAACATACACTCCAGTGCGACCGTGCCAGAGGCAAGCAGTACAGCATCTGCGGCCGTGATGACATTGCGCGCGGTATCTTCAACAATAACAAAATCAAGCTCTGGGGCGATCTCCTGCCAAATGGTTTCAAACTGCTGTTTACGTTTGGGATTGACGGCAGCTACCACAAAACCAATATCAGGGTATTTCTGTTTGATTTGTCGACATGTTTCAATAAATGGCTTGGCAATTAAACCGACTTCTCCCCCTCGGCTACCGGGTAGCACAGCCAGCCACTGTTTATCTGTCTCTAATTTCAACAGTTCACGAGCGGCGATTTTATCGGGTTGCAGTGGAATGGCATCGGCCAGTGTATGGCCGACAAATTCGCACGCAACCTGATACTTGTCGTAAAACGCTTTTTCAAACGGAAGAAATGCCAACACTAGATCGGTCGCCGCATCGATTTTAAAAATACGTTTGGGACGCCATGCCCATACAGATGGGCTCACGTAGTGGACGGTTTTGATGCCCGCTTTTTTGAGATCAAGCTCTAGTCGTAAATTAAAATCTGGTGCATCAATACCAACAAACACATCCGGCGGATTGGCTTTAAAATACTTCACCAACTGCGCTTTAACTTTTAGTAAACGCGGTAAGCGGCCAAGCACCTCAACCAGACCCATCACGGCTAGCTCTTCCATATCAAATAAAGATTCACAACCTTGAGCAATCATCTTAGGGCCACCAATACCGACAAATTGTGCATTGGGGTATTGCTGCTTGATGGCTTGAATGAAGCCTTCTCCTAATGTATCGCCAGAAAGCTCTCCGGCAACAATACCGATTCTTAGGGGATTTTCATGTGAGTGCATATCGTTTCCTAACAGAATCCGCTCAGCCGTTATGCGGCGTCAAAAAGACAAAAGATCGCTAAACAAGTAGCGATCTTCGGATATTAATCAAAATTCAGTGGCGAACTAACGAATAATGCCACGCTCAGTTTTTTCTAGTAAATCAGTAAAACGCTGAATCGATGGGTACTCTTTCGCCATCTCAACCAATATAGGTAAGACCTCTGCTTGCGTTTTACCTGATCGGTAAATCTCTTTATACGCTTTTTGTAGCGCGCGAATTTCGGCTTTTTCAAAACCATTTCGCTTCAAACCAACAAGGTTAAGGCCAAATGGTGAAGCATGGTTACCTTGTGCTAACACGTAAGCAGGGACATCTTGCACAACAGCAGAACAACCACCGATATAGGCATAAGCACCAACACTACAGAAAGGATGAATCGCCGACAACGCCATAACACCCGCATAGTCACCGACCGTCACATGGCCGCCAAGAATTGCGTTGTTACCAATGTGCGTATGATTACCAACAATCACATCGTGTGCAATATGGGCATTCACACACAATAGGTTGTCGTTGCCAACAACTGTTTGTGTTTTATCTTGCATAGTACCACGGTGAATTTGCACCGCTTCACGAATAACATTGCGATCACCAATGACGACTCGTGTATCTTCACCACCATACTTCTTATCTTGGTTCTCTTCGCCAATGACGGCGTGAGGGAAAATACGGTTATCTTCACCAATGACGGTGTTTCCTTTGATGACCACATGTGACATCACTTCCGTACCTTGGCCAATGCTTACCCCAGAGGTGATGTAAGTAAATGGACCAACAGTGACGTTAGCTCCGATGATAGCGCCATCTTCAACCACCGCACTTGGGTGGATTTGTGCAGTTTCATGAATCATATTAAAACTCTCTACGAGCACATTTCATTTCAGCTGAACACACAACCTCACCATCAACTTTCGCTACGCCATTAAATAACGCAATACCACGACGCTCTTTAATGAACTGCACTTCGATGATCAGTTGGTCACCAGGGCCTACAGGTTTACGAAACTTCGCATTATCAATACTAGCAAAGTAATACAATTCGTTATCTTTCGGTGCACCAAAGGTTTTGAATGCTAGCAGGCCCGTTGCTTGTGCCATTGCTTCTAAAATCAGTACACCTGGAAAAATAGGTAACTGCGGAAAATGACCAGTGAACTGAGGTTCATTAACTGACACATTTTTCAAGCCAACAAGGTATTTGCCTTCTTCAAAGTCAATTACACGGTCAATCAACAGAAATGGGTAACGGTGAGGAAGCAGCCTCTGAATTTCAGTGATGTGCATCGTTTTCGTTTCAGTCGTCAAAGTCATATTCCTATACAGTAAAACTTTCAAAAATTATTTGGCATTATAGACGAAAAAGACTCGCAATTGGCGAGCCTAATCGGGAAAAAGTAGAATTAGGATTCCGCTTCCTGCTCTAAGTACTTTTCAAGTGCTTTAAGTCGCTTGTGCATATCTTCGATACGGTGAACGCGAGCGGCAGTTTTACGCCATTCTTTGTTCGGTTGCAACGGAATACCAGAAGAGAACATGCCTTTCTCGGTGATGCTACGCATCACCATCCCCATGCCAGTAATAGTGACCCCATCGACAATCTCGATATGGCCATTGATCACCGCACCGCCACCAATAATGCAATATTTACCTATGTGGGTGCTACCAGCAATGATGGTACCGCCAGCAATTGCAGTGCCATAGCCAATACAGACGTTATGTGCAATCTGTAATTGGTTATCGAGAATGACGTTATCTTCAATAATCGTGTCATCTAATGCGCCACGATCAATTGTCGTGCAGGCACCGATTTCAACTCGATTACCGATCCGGACTGTGCCAATTTGCGGAATTTTAATCCACTCACCTTTCTCATTGGCATAGCCAAAACCATCAGAACCAATCACGGCACCTGACTGAATAAGGCACGCCGAGCCAATTTCCACTTCGTGGTAAATGCTGACATTTGCCCACAACTGGGTGTTAGCGCCAATTTTGGCGTTTTTACCGATGAAACAGCCAGCACCAATGGAGACGTTATCGCCCAGCTGCACGCCCGTCTCAATGACCGCGTTTGCACCAATAGAAACGTTCTGCCCTAGCTGGGCATCCGGTGCAACAACCGCAGAAGAGCTGATATCACTCGCAGGTCGCGGTGTCGTGTCCAGCGCTTGCGCCACCTTTGCAAAAGCAACGTATGGATCAGCGACGACCAATACATTGGTTGTACACAATTCACGTTCACTAGCCTTGACCATAATCACCGTTGCGCGGCATTGACCAAGGTGTTTGTTATATTTGGGATTAGAGAGGAAAGTTACGTAACCTTCCTGCGCCTTATCCATAGGTGCGACAGCGGAAACTGTCGCAGAGCCATCACCAAACAGCTCTCCCCCGGTGATGGTTGCCAATTCGGCTAAAGTCAGTTTTGCCATAATAATATTATTTTAGTTGTTTAATTACTTTCTCTGATAGGTTGTAGTCCGGCTTACCATATTGCATAGCTTGCACGTCAACAACGATGTCATAACCTTCTTTTTCCGCAACTTTCTTCACAGCGTCTTGAATCACCATGAAGAGTTTTTGCTTCTCTTCACTCTCACGACGCGCTGAGGCTTGCTCTAACGCTTGCGCTTTGATTTTGTACTTGCTGTCTAATTGACCAATTTCAATACGCAGCTTCTCGATCTCATCTTGACCTAGCAGTTCGCCATCACGTTTAAGTTTTTCAATTTTGGTTTTTGCTTCAGCTTGAATTGACTGTAGCTCTGCCCCTTTATCTTTAAACTCTTCTTGTAATTTTTGCAGCACAACTTCTCGTTGAGGTAATGCTTGGAATACTTGCGCGGTATTAATGTAACCTACTTTCTGCGCCGCCTCAGCGGCTTGCGCAAAAAATGATGAACTCAGTACAACTAGGCCCAATCCTGCCGCTTGAATCGCTTTTTTCAAAATACTTTCCTCTAATTAGAATGTTCTGCCGATCGTGAAAGTGAAGAACTCTTCATTATCACCTTCATAAATTTTAATAGGTTTGGCAATTGAAAATACCAATGGCCCCATAGGTGACATCCACTGTAGTGCCGCACCATAAGAGGAACGGTAATTCATTGGATCTGAGTAATCGTAATAATACTGATCACCATAACCGAGTTTCACATCTTTGTAATCGAACTCTGTATCCCAAACGCTGGCCATATCGAAGAAGATGCTGGTGCGAATTTGGCTACGAGTTTCATCAGAGGCAAATGGCGTCGGTACAATCAGCTCTACACTGGCTAGCGCGACCGCGTTACCACCGACAGAGTCATCTGTTGCACTATAGCAGCGGTTGTTGCCACCATTATTGCCATTACAGCCTGTCGCATCGTTATAAATCGCTTTCGGTCCAGCCGAGTTAGATCCAAAACCACGCAAAGTGGTAAAGCCACCTGCATAATAGTTTTCATAGAATGGGAACAAGTTATCGTTACCATCCGTTTTCCCGTAACCATTACCATACCCTAAGCGTCCTCTTAGCAAGAGTGAAAACTCATGTTTTTTGGTTAATGGGAAATACTGGCGAACATCGTACTGCGCTTTGAAATACTTTACGTCTGAACCCGGCACGGTCATCTTGTAGAAAGCGCGTTGGTGATTCCCCGCCGTTGGGAAAATGGTTCGGTTTAAATTATTGCGCGTCCATGAGATGTTGACGTCAAAGTCATTGGTGATCAAACTGCCATCATCGCTACGATTACTCGCTTGAGACTGTAAGAATTGACTAACTTGCACATACTCATCGATATTACCGATCTTGTTGTGCGTGTAACCGATACCGAGGTCAAAACGGTTTAATTCGTCAAATGGGAAACCCCACGTTAAACTTGTGCCGTAGCTTTCATTGGTATAATCAACAATACCAGCTTCAGAAGCCTCAAATTGGTTATAGAAAATCTTACCACCCAAACTGACACCATCAAGGTTCCAGTAGGGATCACGGTAATCTAAACTGATGTTCTTTTGATAGTCGTTCATCATGGCATTGATGCCAACTCGATTACCTGAACCAATGAAGTTGTCTTGTTGTAAACCAACCTGAAAACTCACGCCTGATTCTGTACCATACCCGACACCAAAGTTAACACTACCTGAGTTGGCCTCTTTCACGTTGTACACCAGATCGACTTGATCTTCACTGCCAGGTACACGTACGGTTTGCACATCCACTGTTTCAAAGAAGCCAAGACGGTTCAAACGGCTCTTACCTGTATCAATCGCTTTAGAGCTCAGCCAACTGCCTTCCATTTGACGCATTTCGCGGCGCAAAACTTCATCTTTGGTTGAGTTATTACCGACAAAGCGAATATCACGGACATAGATACGCTTACCCGCTTCCACATGAACAACCAAGGAAACTTCTTGCGTTTCATCATTAAATTCTGGGATGGTTCGAACTTGAGGATAAGCATAGCCAGCTTCACCCAATACTCGTTTTACATCTTCTTCAAGCTTGGTCACCAGTGAGCCGTTATAGGTTTCCTCGGCTTCAAACGGGATCAAAGCGGTAAATTCAGCCTCTTTGCCAATCAGCTCTCCGCGGAATTTAACGTCTTTGATTTTATAAGGCTGACCTTCGCTAATGCCTAAAGTGATATAAACGCCTTTTTTATCAGGAGAAATAGCAACTTGCGTGGAATCGACTTGAAACTTTAAGTAGCCACGGTCGAGGTAGAAAGAGCGCAAAGCTTCAATATCAGCGGCTAAGACCTGCTTTTGGTATTTATCATCAGAGAGGAAATTCCACCACGCAACATCGACATTCAAATTGAAGCGTGACAGTAAATCTTGGTCACTAAACACTTCATTGCCAATAAAGTTGATTTGCTGGATTTTCGCAGAAACCCCTTCACTGAACACAAATTTAAGGTCAGCACGGTTGCGAGGTAAAGGTGTCACCACCGCTTTTACGGTCGCGTTGTACTTACCCACGCTGTAGTAAAAATCTTCCAACCCCTTTTCAATGTTGCTCAAGGTCGTACGATCGAGCGCTTCACCGATGCGGATATTGGATGCATCAAGATTCTGCTGCAACTGCTCTTCTTTGATCGCTTTATTTCCAGAGAAGGAAACACTTGCAATGGTTGGACGTTCTTTAACCTGAACGATCAGAACGTTGTTGTCTCGTAATACTTTGATGTCTTCAAAGTTGCCCGAAGTGTAAAGTGCTTTGATAATATCCGCGACATCTTGTGCATCAACGGTATCACCAATTCGAACGGGCATTTTAAGCAATGCAGCGCCGAGCGCAACGCGTTGAAGCCCTTCAATTTGAATATCCTGCACTACGAAATTCTCGGCACTATGTGCTGAGAGGCTGGTTGCCAATAGTGTCGCGAAAAGGATCTGTTTCATTGCCATATTTATTCTTGTTATTCCTTGCTACAACTTCTGCCTAATGGTTACAAATCACAGGCGACTAAAATCATTAAATATTGCCACAGCCATCAAAGAAAAGATGATCGCCCCACCAATTCGGTATCCCATTTCTTGAATCTTCTCTGGGACAGGACGACGAATAACGGCTTCAATTGCAAAAAACAGTAAGTGTCCGCCATCTAACATTGGCAGTGGTACTAGATTGATAATGCCTAAGTTGACACTAATCAGAGCCAGAAAACCCAAGAAATAGACCAAACCATAGTCAGCGGTAGTTCCAGCTCCTTTGGCAATCGAAATTGGCCCACTCAGATTATTCAACCCCACATCACCGACCACCAGTTTTTTCAACATACTGACGGTTAGGTTGATCACTTGCTGTGTTTTTTCAACCGCTTTTCCGACTGATTCAAATACACCATATTGCAGCTCAAATCGATAACTTTCCGGCCATTCTGCGACTTTAGGAGCGATTCCCGCAAAACCTATCGTTTTGCCTTGCGGTAACTCACGAACGTCAGGCGTAAGCTCGATAGTCAAGCGTTGTTCATCACGCACAACAACCAATGAAACTGGCTGATTGGGATGGCTTTGTATCAACTCCACAACTTGCTGCCAATGGTTTATCTTCGCACCGTTGGCTTCGATCAAGGTGTCGCCAACTTCTAACCCGGCCTTCTCTCCGGCGCTGCCTTGAGAAACATTGGTTAGCGTCAGCGATATTTCAGGGACAAATGGTTTAAAACCCAACGCTCCCATAGCAGACTCTGTTTCTGGGTTAAAGTTCCAAGAACGGATATCTAATGTTTTGATTTCATCCACACCAATTTCATTATTGGTTCCGACGGTGAGCGTTAATTGTTCATCACCAATATGGCTAATCAGCCCCATATTGACCGATTCCCAATCTAAGGTATTCACTCCTGAGACTGCTTTGATCTGCATTCCTGACTCTAAACCCGCTTGAGCGGCGATTGATTGCGGGGCAATTTCGCCAATCACAGGTTTTACCGCTGGGACACCAATTAAGAACACGAGCCAATAGGCAAAAATGGCGAAGAAAAAGTTAAAAGCAGGCCCAGCACTCACGACAGCGGCACGTTTCCATAATGGTTTTTGGTCAAAAGCTAAGGGTTTTAATTCAGCTGGAACATCATCAACACGGCTATCGAGCATTTTAACGTAGCCGCCGAGAGGAATAATTGAGAGGTTGTACTCGGTGCCATCTTTGGCTATTCGGCTCCAAAGTGATTTACCAAAGCCAATGGAAAATTTTTCGACTTTAATTCCGCAGCGACGTGCTACCCAAAAATGGCCAAATTCATGCACAGCAACCAATATACCTAACGCAATGATGAAAGAGACGAAATTCCACAAAATACCACTCATAATAAATGCTCTTGTATGATTTGCTGGGCAATAGTGCGCGCCATTCTATCGAGCTCTAACAAGCTTTCCAAGTCATAGCAATGTAACTGAGTATGTGCTGCACACACTTTTGACAATACACGTTCATTAACTTGTGCGATATCGGTAAAACGAATTTGCTTATTTAAAAAAGCTTCAACGGCTATTTCGTTGGCTGCATTTAAAGAGGTGGTGGCATGTTGCCCTTGATAGCAAGCATCAATCGCCAGTCCCAAACAAGGATAACGCTCGTAGTCCACATCCATAAAACTCAAATTACTTAATTTGGTAAAATCCAGTGCCGGAACACCCGCAGTAATGCGTTCTGGATAAGAGAGAGTTAAAGCAATTGGCGTGGACATATCGGGTTCCCCCATTTGCGCAAGCACCGAACCATCGCGGTACTGCACCATAGAGTGGATCACCGATTGTGGGTGGATTAACACTTTTAATTGCTGTTTCGATGCATTAAACAACCACTTAGCTTCAATATATTCCAAACCTTTGTTCATCATGGTAGCGGAATCAACCGAAATTTTCGGCCCCATCGACCAGTTAGGATGAGCAATCGCTTGCTGTGGTGAAACATCAGCTAACGAGGATAAATCACTATAGCGAAAAGGGCCGCCAGAACCCGTGAGCAGAATATGTTGCACACCATGTTCTTGTAAATCACAGCGACCCAAAGAGCCTTGAATTTCAGGGGGTAAGCATTGAAAAATCGCGTTATGTTCGCTATCGACAGGGAGCAATTCCGCACCGTGTTTTTCGACCGCATCAATAAACAACTGGCCAGACATCACCAAGGCTTCTTTGTTTGCCAACAAAACACGCTTGCCCGCCTTTACCGCGGCCATGGTTGGTAACAAACCTGCTGCACCAACAATCGCCGCCATCACCGTATCCACCTCATCTAATGCGGCGACGTGGCACATGGCGTCTTCACCAAATAATACGGTTGTTTTTAAGTTCAGTGACTGCAATTGAGCTAAAAGCTCATCCGCCGCCTTTTGGTTTGCCATTACCGCATAAACTGGCTGCCAACGCTGGCATAGCTCACGCATTTTATTGACATTATTTCCCGCGGCTAAAGCCACAACGGAAAAGTGTTCGGGATTTTGAGCCACGACTTTTAATGTGCTTGCCCCAATTGAACCTGTGGCCCCGAGAATCGTTAACTTACGCATAGCAACAACCGTGAATTAAGATTGGGGTAAGACAGCTTAACCCAAGCATTAGAAAATGAAATACAGTAGAGCAAAAACAGGAAATGCAGCCGTCAGGCTATCGATACGATCCAAAACGCCACCATGCCCAGGAATAATATTACTGCTGTCTTTAATTCCTGAAACGCGCTTAAACATACTTTCGACCAGATCACCGAGCACAGAGATAATCACAGTCGCTAATGTAATACCGACCATCGACAGCGTGTTTGTAAACCGGATATCAAACCAATCAGCAGTAAACCACGCCACAATCAATGCCGTAATAATGCCACCAATCAACCCTTCAATGGTTTTATTTGGACTGACTGCTGGTGCCATTTTGTGCTTACCAAAACTTTTGCCCGCAAAATAAGCGCCACTGTCTGCAGCCCAAACAATTAAGCAGACAAATAGCACCAACTTAGCACCGTGGTATGGCTCACTCAAAAAGGCTTCTGCGCGTAAAAAAAGGACGCTCCAGAAGAAAGGAAGTAGCGTAAGCACACCAAAGAGGTGCCTAAGTAGATTAGACTTTTCCCACCATGGGCGGGATTTAGGATAGGTAATAGCTAAAAAGCTAGAAAACAGCCACCAAGCCACCCCAATACTTAATATCACATAGTGATTCGAGTTCATGCTGGCTAGGCTAACTGCATCAGGGGAAATCAGTAGGTAACTTGCTCCACCAATAATAATGGCTGGCAACAGCGCCAGATACCTAGATGTCGAATCGATAAACTGCGTCCATTCCCATACACCGACGAGCGCCACAAGGGCCAAAACGGCCATAAATAGGGGGAGTGGCAGTTCAAAAATGCCCAGCATCACCAGTGGAGCTAATATGAGCGCCGTGATAATTCGTTGCTTCAAACTAATGGATCCTTTATTTCTGTTCCATCAATGCCTTAACCTGTTCCCCTGTGCAGCCAAAACGGCGTTCACGGTTAACAAACCAAGTCACTGCTTCAATTAAACTTTCTTCACCAAACTCAGGCCAGTAAATCGGCGTAAAGTACATCTCTGCATAGGCCAATTGCCACAACATAAAATTACTAATACGACATTCACCGCTGGTACGAATGAGCAAATCCACTTCAGGAATATCAGACATCGTTAGCGACTGTGTAATCAACGTCTCGTCAATCTGATCAGGAGAAAGCTCACCGTTCGCCACTTTGACCGCGATAGAGCGCATTGCTTCTGTGATATCCCATTTTCCGCCATAGTTTGCGGCGATATTAACGACCATGCCACTGTTTGATGAGGTTAACTCTTCTGCCTGAGCGATTTTTGTTTGTAAGCGTGAGCTAAAACGTGTTTTATCACCAATGACTCTAAGACGCAGATTGTTCTTATGCAGCTTTTTTACTTCTGTGGATAGCACAGTAATAAATAACTCCATCAACACGCCCACTTCAGCTTCCGGACGCCGCCAATTTTCACTGCTAAAGGCAAACAAAGTAACGGCTTTAATACCCAATTTCGCTGCAGTAGAAATCGTTCTTCGGACCGCTGCTACACCATTCTTATGACCAAATACACGAGGTTTACCTTGTGCTTTAGCCCAACGGCCATTTCCGTCCATAATGATTGCGATGTGTTGGGGTAATACATCAGATGAGAGGGATGAGTTTTGCATAAGAAATTAATTGATTACCAAACTGATAGGGCAAAATAGCATAAAAAAACGCTGCACTGTGAGCACAGCGTTTTAGAAAGGCTAAAAAGAGCGAATTAAACTTCCATTAACTCTTTTTCTTTTGCAGCAAGAACTTCATCAATTCTCTTAATCGCTACATCGGTAAGTTTTTGAATCTCTTCTTGAGCTTTATGATCTTCGTCTTCAGAGATTTCTTTATCTTTCAGTAGAGCTTTTAAGTCGCCATTGGCATCACGACGAATGTTGCGAACTGCAACGCGACCACCTTCGGCTTCACCACGAACAATTTTCACCAAATTACGACGACGTTCTTCGGTCAGTGGTGGTAGTGGTACACGAATAACCGTACCTGCAGACATTGGGTTTAGACCCAAATCAGACATCAAAATCGCTTTTTCAACTTTTGGCGTCAACTCTTTATCAAAAACAGTGATCGCGAGAGTACGTGCATCTTCAGCTACAACGTTAGCGATTTGATTCAGCGGTGTCGAAGCACCATAGTAATCGACAGAAATGCCGGAGAGTAAACTTGGGTGAGCGCGACCGGTACGTACCTTAGAAAGGTTGTTTTTCAGGGCATCTACGCTCTTATCCATACGCTCTTGAGCGTCTTTCTTGATTTCGTTAATCACAAATATCACCTACTTGTTTTTTTGTTTTGGAGTGATTAGTCAGCGGTGCTAATTAGTGTACCTTCCGCTTCACCCATTACCACGCGACGTAGTGCGCCCGGTTTGTTCATATTAAATACGCGGATTGGCATTTTATGGTCACGCGCTAGCGTAAACGCGGCCAAGTCCATCACTTTTAGCTCTTTTTCAAGCACGGTTGTATAAGACAGCTTATCATACAGTTCTGCGTCTGGGTTTGCCACTGGGTCTGCACTAAATACGCCATCTACTTTTGTCGCTTTTAGAACCACATCCGCTTCAATTTCAATACCGCGCAAACAGGCAGCAGAATCAGTTGTAAAGAATGGGTTACCAGTACCCGCTGAGAAGATCACAACACGGCCTTGACGTAGTTGGCTGATAGCATCGGCCCAATTGTAATCGTCACACACACCTTTAAGAGGAATGGCAGACATCACGCGCGCATTCACATAAGCACGGTGCAAAGCATCACGCATTGCCAAACCATTCATTACGGTTGCCAGCATTCCCATGTGGTCGCCCACAACACGGTTCATGCCCGCTTCAGCAAGACCTGCGCCACGGAATAAGTTACCGCCGCCGATGACAACACCCACTTGAACACCCAGTTCAACCAGTTCTTTTACTTCCTGTGCCATGCGATCTAACACCGCAGGATCAATACCAAAACCTTCTTCGCCTTGTAGCGCTTCACCGCTAAGTTTTAACAGGATACGTTGATAGGCTGGTTTAGGGTTCGTAGTCATGGAGCTTACCTTCCAAATAGAGAGTTGTTAATTAACAGTCATGATTTAAAACTGAATACTGAATTCTAAATCATCACAATTAGTCTCAATATGCCATTCGTAAAAAGACCGCAGCCTTGGCTACGGTCTCTTTTTAGGCAAAATCGCTAGGATTAACCTTTTTGAACCATTGCAACTTCTTCAGCGAAGCTAAGTTCTTGAGCTTTCTCAATACCTTCACCAACTTCTAGACGTACGAAGTTAGTAACGGTTGCGCCTTTAGCTTTCAGCATTGCGCCAACAGTTTGAGAAGGATCCATGATGAACGCTTGACCAGTAAGTGATACTTCACCTGTGAACTTAGTCATGCGGCCTTCAACCATTTTCTCAGCAATTGCTGCTGGCTTGCCAGATTGCATTGCGATTTCGATTTGGATTTCACGCTCTTTAGCCACAACTTCTGCTGGTACATCTTCAGGGTTCACGTACTCAGGTTTTGCAGCAGCAACGTGCATTGCTACGTGTTTGATGGTCTCTTCATCCGCTTCACCAGCAACCACAACACCGATACGGTCGCCATGGCGGTATGAACCTACTTTAGCGCCTTCGATGTAATGAACGCGACGGATAGTGATGTTTTCACCAATTTTAGCAACAAGAGCAATACGCGCTTCTTCAAATTTAGCTTGAAGTGCTGCGATATCTAGACGCTCAGCAAGTGCAACCGCTAGAACTTCGTTAGCGAACGCTAGGAAGCTTGAGTCTTTTGCTACGAAGTCAGTTTGGCAGTTCACTTCTAGAAGTGCTGCAAAACCATCAGCTTCTTTAATTAGGATAGTACCTTCAGCTGCGATGTTACCTGCTTTTTTCGCTGCTTTAGCTGCGCCGCTTTTGCGCATGTTTTCAATTGCTAGTTCGATGTCAGCGTTTGCTTCTACAAGCGCTTTTTTACATTCCATCATACCTGCGCCAGTACGCTCGCGCAGTTCTTTTACTAGAGCAGCAGTTACAGTTGCCATTCTCTATTCCTCAGTTGATTCTGGTGGTAAAAATCAGGGGCCGATTGTTTGGCCCCTGATGCTAACTATAACTTGTTCAATGCATCAATCGTGTGACACATATAATCAAGTGTGACTCAGAGCCGCTATTATTCTGCTTCTACGAAACCGTCTTTTGCAGCAGCAAGTGCAGCTGCATCTTTGTTACGACCTTCGTTAACCGTTTCTGCAACAGCATTTAGGTAAAGCTGGATTGCACGGATTGCGTCGTCGTTACCAGGGATAATGTAGTCAACGCCATCTGGGTTAGAGTTAGTATCAACAACAGCGTAAACTGGGATACCTAGGTTGTTTGCTTCTTTAACTGCAATGTGCTCGTGATCTGCATCGATAACGAATAGTGCGTCAGGTAGACCGCCCATATCTTTGATACCACCAAGAGATTTCTCTAGCTTCTCCATTTCACGAGTACGCATTAGAGCTTCTTTCTTAGTTAGCTTATCAAAAGTGCCATCTGTTGCTTGAATTTCAAGCTCTTTTAGACGCTTAATTGACTGACGAACAGTTTTCCAGTTAGTTAGCATGCCGCCCAACCAGCGGTTGTTAACGTAGAATTGGTTGCTTGCGATAGCCGCTTCTTTAACAGCTTCAGATGCTGCGCGTTTAGTACCAACGAAAAGAACTTTACCTTTTTTCTCGCCAACTTTTTGTAGCTCAGCTAGAGCTTCGTTGAACATAGGAACAGTTTTTTCTAAGTTGATGATGTGAACACGGCTACGAGCACCAAAAATGAATGGCTTCATTTTTGGGTTCCAGTAACGAGTCTGGTGACCGAAGTGAACACCAGCTTTTAGCATGTCGCGCATTGATACAGTTGCCATTTAAAAATCCTCTATGGGGTTAGGCCTCCACATTCCCCATGTATCCGACCCCTAACATCTATTCGGTTGTTGCCGATAGTTTTATTGTTGGAGCACCCCGGAACACGTGTCGGAATGTGTGTGATTTAAAGATAATGTGTTTAGAAAGGAAGGTGGGCTTCGTCATTTCAGAAGAAAACGCACTTCGATTCCGGCGCGCTTTATACCATATTTAGCCCTTCTCTGGCTAGAAAAAAATACGACACATCATGGCTTAGGTAAGCTGTAGTTATGCAAACAATTCTTACTTACCGACAGGGATCCCTTGCGATTCATCCATGCACTGCTAGAATAACGCCCATTCGCACAGTTAAGTGCTTAAGAATTAATGCATAGAGAAAGCCGATGTCTGTAAAAATCAAAACTGCTGAAGAAATAGCCAAAATGCGCGTCGCGGGTAAACTGGCTGCCGATGTCCTTGAGATGATTGAACCGCATGTAAAAGTGGGCATCACCACTGAAGAACTTGACCAGATCTGCCACAAGTACATCACTGAAGTACAGCAAGCTATTCCAGCACCATTGAATTACCACGGTTTTCCTAAATCGATCTGTACCTCTATCAATCACATTGTTTGTCACGGTATTCCGGCAACTCAAGATACGCAGTATGGGCAATTACAGCGTCCAGCGGTACTGAAAGAGGGTGATATTCTGAACATTGATATCACGGTTATTAAAGATGGCTACCACGGTGATACCTCAAAGATGTTCTTTGTCGGTGAAGTGTCGCCAGCAGATAAGCGCCTATGTCTTGTTGCGCAAGAGTGTCTTTATATCGGCATGAAGAAGGTCAAACCCGGAGTTCAATTGGGTGAGATTGGTACTGCGATCGAAAAACACATTAAAACCAATAATAAAAATAACCCACGCCTTAAATTTTCGATTGTGAAAGATTATTGCGGCCACGGTATTGGCGCTCAATTTCATGAAGAACCACAAGTGGTTCACTATAAAAACAGCGACAGAACCGTACTGCGTGAAGGGATGATTTTCACTATCGAGCCAATGATTAATGCGGGTAAATTTGGTTGCCGCCTTGATGATGAAGACAATTGGACGGTTTACACCGCCGATGGCAAAAACTCAGCGCAGTGGGAACACACCATTTTGGTTACCGCCACTGGCTGTGAAGTGCTGACGCTGCGTGAAGAAGAAACCATTCCACGTCTGATGCATAACGCCTAATTACATCGAACCAAAACCTTATCAATTAATATCCCTCTTGCAGGGATATTTTTTTATCTGCAGTGATTTGATACAGTCAGTCTACGTTGTGACATATCACTAGCATGGATTGCCGTTATGCCTTTTCAGTCTCCCCTCACCTTTACTGACACACAACTCACTATCGGCGAGCTTAAACAACAACTTGAACAGTTCACTCAGTATCAGAAACATCAATTTTTGCACCACCATCCGGTCAACGACCTGGTACTAGGCCGCTCTGAATATATGGACCAACTGCTCTACAGGTTATGGGAACATTATTCATTTTCGCAGGTTCCAGACATCAGTTTAGTGGCCGTCGGAGGCTATGGCCGCGGTGAACTTCATCCTCTTTCGGATATCGATATTCTGGTCGTCTCCAATCATACTTTACCCGCTGAACTCGGCAGTAAAATTAGTGAATTTATTACCCTGCTGTGGGATTTGCGTTTAGAAGTAGGCCATGCCGTGCGTACCGTGCAACAGTGCGCTGAAATTGGCCGTGAAGATTTAACCGTCGCAACAAACTTACAAGAAGCTCGGCTATTATGTGGTAGCGAAGAGACATTTTATAAACTCAAGATGTTGATTCATTCCGAATCGTTTTGGCCAAGCGAAACCTTTTACCGCGCCAAAATTCAAGAGCAGCGCGACCGACACGCTCGTTACCATGACACCACTTATAACCTTGAACCCGATATCAAATCGACTCCTGGAGGCTTGAGGGACATTCATACTTTAAGCTGGGTCGCTAGACGTCACTTTGGTGCAACATCACTGTTTGAAATGAGTCGTTTTGGTTTTTTAACTGATGCTGAATATCGTGAGCTAGTAGAGTGCCAAGACTTTTTATGGCGCGTGCGCTTTGCGCTGCACATTGAATTAAAACGCTATGACAATCGGCTTATTTTTGCTCATCAAGCTCAAGTGGCAGAACATCTGGGCTTTACGGGTGAAGGGAATCGCGCAGTCGAGATGATGATGAAAGAGTTCTACCGTACGCTACGTCGTGTTGCAGAACTCAACAAAATGCTCCTGCGTCTGTTTGATCAAGCCATACTCAATAACGGCGAAGAAGCCGTGGCAGAAATTTTAGATGATGATTTTCAACGTCGTGGCAACTTAATAGAAGCTCGTAAACCCGCGCTTTTCCAAGCTCGCCCTGAAACGATCTTAGATATGTTTATTCATATCGCCAATGATTCCAGCATCGAAAGTGTCGCACCCACAACCATGCGCCAGTTGCGTACAGCCAGAAGGCGGCTCAATAAATTCCTGCACACCATTCCCGAAGCGCGTGAAAAATTCATGGCATTGGTACGTCACCCTAACGCACTACATCGTGCGTTCAGCCTGATGCATAAATTAGGCGTGCTCGCCGCTTATCTTCCCCAATGGAGCCAAATTGTTGGACAAATGCAGTTCGACCTATTCCATGTTTATACGGTTGATGAACACAGCATTCGTCTTCTCAAACACATCAATACCTTTAGCTACGCACAAAATCACGATAAACACCCCATCTGTTGCGAAGTTTACCCACGCCTCCAGAAAAAGGAGATGCTGATTCTGGCCGCTATTTTTCACGACATTGCCAAAGGGCGTGGCGGCGATCACTCTGAAATCGGTGCGGTAGAAGCCTATGATTTTTGTATTGAACACGGTTTATCAAAACCTGAAGCAAAATTAGTTTCTTGGCTGGTACAAAACCACCTCTTGATGTCGGTAACGGCGCAAAGACGCGACATTTACGACCCTGATGTCATTACCGAATTTGCCAAAAAAGTGCGCGATGAAGAGTATCTCGAACATCTTGTTTGCCTGACTGTCGCGGACATCTGCGCTACTAACCCTGAGCTTTGGAACAGTTGGAAACGCACCTTGCTGGCAGAGCTATATCACTCAACACAGCGGGCACTTAGGCGTGGGCTTGAAAACCCGGTAGATGTGCGCGATCGCATTCGCCACAACCAACAAATGGCATCCGCATTGCTTCGTAAAGAAGGCTACAGCGCACGTGAAATTGAAGTGCTTTGGCAGCGCTTTAAAGCCGATTACTTTTTGCGTCACACTCACAAGCAGATCGCTTGGCATTGTGAGCACCTACTCAAACATAGCGACCCAAGCCAACCGCTGATCCTGATGAGCAAAAAAGCCACTCGTGGCGGCACTGAATTGTTTGTTTACACTAAAGATCAACCCGCCCTCTTTGCGACTGTAGTTGCTGAACTGGACCGTCGAAATCTCAATGTTCATGATGCGCAGATCATGTCGAGTAAAGATGGCTACGTCCTTGATACCTTCATGATACTGGATCAAAACGGCCATGCAATTGACGAAGAGTGTCACCCATCCTTGATCAAACACCTACTCAGTGGGCTAGAAACGGGTTGGCAGAACAAACTGAAATTGCGCCGCACGCCACGTAACTTGCAACATTTTAAAGTCAAAACTAAAGTCGATTTTTTACCCACCAAAAGCAATAAACGAACCTTAATGGAATTAGTCGCACTTGATACTCCTGGGCTACTGGCAACGGTCGGAGCCACATTTGCTGACTTAAACATTAACCTGCATGGTGCAAAAATCACCACCATTGGCGAACGAGCAGAAGACTTGTTTATTCTCACTGGTTCACAAGGCGGAAAATTGAGTGAAGAAGAAGAGTGCACGTTACGTGAAATGCTGATTAAAAATGTTTCTGAACTCGCGCCAAATTAAACAGAAAAGGAAAGCGATCTGGTCCACAACTTGAACCATTGATATCACGATGAACTATCTCGGGCGAGCATGGACTGCTACATTGAAATGGTTCATTGATGTGTCACAAAATACAATAGAGGTTGCCTATGTATCCCTACCTCACCGGTTTAGGCATTCAAGATCCTAAACAGATTGAGCGCTATTCACTTCGTCAAGAAGCCCATAAAGATGTGTTGAAGATTTACTTTCATAAGCAGAAAGGCGAGCTGTTCGCTAAAAGCGTGAAATTTAAATACCCTCGACAAGTAAAAAATGTATTGGTCGATAGCGGCAGCCATCAATACAAAGAGGTGACAGAGATTAACCGTAATTTAACCTTGGTGATTGATGAACTAAATAAAATCACTAAGCCGGTTCCTATGAGTGATCTCGATCTGAAGCAAAAAATATTGACTGACTTGCGCCATTTGGAAAAAGTGGTCACGAGCAAAATCGCTGAAATTGAAGCTGACTTAGAGAAGCTAAAATAGTCTCAAGACGGTAAAATAACTTTAGATACCCAAAGCATCGAATAACCCTGTTTCAGATAACTCTTCACTGACAAAAAAGGTTCCCAAAGGAACCTTTTTATTACTAAGTATAAGCCGTCAATCAATATTGAACGCTGACCATGTTATAACCAACCCGCCCAAAAGCCGACCCAATACAGCGCAATCGCGGATACAACACCTGCCACGATATCATCGAGCATAATCCCCAAACCACCATGCACTCGTTTATCTAACCAACTAATCGGCCACGGTTTGAGCATATCGAAAAAGCGAAACAGCACGAATCCAGCCACCAGCCATTTCCAATCTAAACTGGGCAATTCAAACAGTGGCACGACTAGCATTGTTATCCAAAAACCGGCAAATTCATCCCACACAATCGAACCGTGGTCATGCACTTTCATGTCGTCAGAAGTCACTTGGCAAATTTTCACGCCCACCAAGCAAGCCAGCACAACCACGGCACAATACACTGTGATAGGTAGCTGTACTAACAGCAAATAAAAAGGCACTGAGGCAAGCGTTCCCATTGTGCCGGGCACGATAGGCGATAGGCCACTGCCAAAACCCGTGGCCAAAAGATGCCAAGGGTTCTTTAATGAGATTAATGCGATAGGGTTTGTCATCCGTTCACCTTAAAATGATCATAGCCGCTTAACTGCCAATTGAGTTTTTTGCCTTGATGCTGGAGCTCGAAAATACCCTGCGGGCGAATTTGGCCAATGCAACTCACCTTACAACCACAATGAGCAAGCGCACTTTCGATGGAACCTCGGTTATGCTCTGGAACAGTGAAACACAACTCATACTCTTCACCGCTGGTTAGTGCATATTGCTGGGCTATTTGTCTCTCGCCCACAAACTGCAACAGCTCTTGCGAAATAGGCAACGCACCGACATCCAAACTCACCCCAACATTTGAACGATGCAAAATATGCTTGAGATCAGACACCAAACCATCGGAAATATCAATTGCAGAAGAAGCCAAATGAAGCAATGCTTGGCCAGCAAGAATTCTTGGCGTTGAGAGATAGTGACGCTTTTCAAGCTCTTGGGCAAAAGGTTTATGGCGTAAGCTTGGGTCAAGAATCACATCGAGCCCTGCTTGGCTATCACCGAGTTCACCAGTGACGTAAACCCAATCTCCCACTTTGGCTCCACTGCGCAGCAGCGCCAATTCTTGTGGCACAAAACCTTGTACTGTCAAGGTAATGCTCAGTGGTCCTTTGGTTGTATCTCCACCAATTAGCTGAATATTGTAGTAATTCGCAAGTTCGAAAAAAGCATCACAAAAGGGTTTTAGCCATGCTTCATCGACACTGGGTAGAGTGAGTGCGAGCGATACCCAAGCAGGCGTTGCCCCCATCGCAGCCAAATCACTGATGTTAGATGACAATGCTTTATGAGCCACCCAAGCCGGATTCGCATCGGTTAAAAAATGAGTGCCTGCGACTAAGGTGTCGGTACTGATGGCGATCCGAACATTTTCTGGTGCTTTGACCAATGCACAATCATCTCCTAGAGCAAGAGAGACATCTTTACGTTGTGACTGACGGTTAGAGAAATAGGTATCGATTAAATTGAATTCACCGAACATAAAAAATTCCCTGCCCTGAGTTTTTATTATGTACATCATTTCTCATCGCTTAGGGCTTTCGCGGAGAAAGATCCGTCATAAAAAAGGTCAGCGAATGCTGACCTTTTATTTTAAAACGACTTATTATTTTTTGCGTACATGTGGGGCGGCTTTATCAAGCACGCCATTCACAAATTTATGGCTATCTTCAGCAGCAAATACCTTTGCTAACTCAATCGCCTCATTGATGACCACTTTATATGGCACATCATCGCGACGAGTCATTTCGTACATGGCTAAACGAAGTAACGCCAATTCCATCATGTCTAAGTCTTGCATTGGACGAGACACGAAAGGACGCAATTTGCTATCTAGCTCTGTGTGGCTTAGCACTACACCCGTGAGTAGATCACGGAAATATGCAACGTCGGTTTCTGGAGCCGCTAACGCTGGCTCAGCAGCATGATGCTCTTCTTCATCATACTTACCACCCGAGAGGAATTGCTCTTCGATAGTGGCAACATTTTCTTTTGTAATTTGCCAAGAATAAATTGCTTGTAGCGCAAATTGACGTGCATTACGACGTGCGGCTGGTTTCACACTGGCCCCCATTAGGAATCGATTTCTGAAAGAACGTTAATCATCTCAAGCGCGCTTAGTGCAGCTTCTGCACCTTTGTTACCAGCCTTGGTTCCCGCGCGTTCAATGGCTTGATCGATGGTATCAACAGTTAGAACACCAAATGCCACTGGAAGGCTGTATTCCAGAGACACTTGCGCCAAACCTTTATTGCATTCACTGCACACATAATCAAAGTGTGGCGTACCACCACGAATCACAGTGCCAAGAGACACGATAGCGTCGTATTTACCCGTTTTTGCTACGCGTTGAGCAGTAAGAGGTAATTCGACAGCACCAGGGCAGCGAACAACAGTAATATTGTCATCGCTAACTTGTCCGTGACGCTTTAAAGTATCGATTGCACCAGAAAGCAGGCTTTCGTTAATAAAACTGTTGAAACGAGAAATAACGATAGCAATTTTTGCATTTGGTGCGGGGAAACCACCCTCGATCACTTTCATAAGCCTTCCTTTAACTATATACACAAGTGAGAATCGCCGGATTCTAGCACAATTTTGTGAGCAATATCTAATGGAAATTCGGCTTAGACGGCAAACCAAGCGGCTAATCAGCGAAATAATAAAGGAAGCGTTGGGCTTCCTTTATTGGTTTTATTACGGTGTATTTTTAAATGTGACGTTAGGTTCTAAGCGCTAAAACGAGATGGCATTATTGGCAAACATACTCAGTCACATTCAAGCCGAAACCGCCTAAAGCGTGATACTTTTTATTGGCTGAAGAGAGTAAACGCATGTCACGAACACCTAAATCCGCCAGAATTTGTGAACCAATCCCCACACGGCGTGAAGTACCTTGTTTTTTCGCTAAAGTAGGCGCTTGGCCTTTGTCTTGTTGCTCAAACATCTTAACGCGATGGATCAATAAGTCGCTCGACTCTTCATTACCTAAAATGACCAATACGCCGCCCTCTTGGCCGATACGCTGCATCGCTTTATCTAAAGTCCAACTGCGTTCAGCATTGCGATCACTGCGCAGCAAATCGGTAAAGGTATCGTGCAGATGAACTCGCACCAATGGCGCTTGACCATCCAATGTGCCTTTTTGCAATGCGTAATGGATCTGATTATCAATCACGTCGCGGTAAGTGATCAGTTCAAATTCACCGTATTCTGTCGGCAACTTGCACTGTGCAACACGCTCAATGGTCGTCTCAGTATTGTTACGGTATTCAATCAGATCAGCAATCGTACCGAGTTTTAAACCATGTTGTTCGGCAAACACTTCAAGATCAGGGCGACGCGCCATGGTGCCATCATCATTTAAAATTTCGACGATCACAGAGGCGGGCTCTAATCCCGCAAGGCGCGCCAAATCACAACCGGCTTCCGTATGCCCAGCGCGAGTTAAAACGCCCCCCTCTTGCGCAGCCAGTGGGAAAATGTGCCCAGGTTGCACTAAGTCTGAAGCTTTCGCCTCTTTCGCCACCGCAGCTTGTACCGTCACGGCGCGATCGGCCGCTGAAATGCCGGTGGTTACGCCTTCGGCCGCTTCAATCGAGACGGTAAAATTGGTGGTGTATTGAGCATTATTATCCTGCACCATAGGAGCCAAGCCTAAACGCTGACAACGAGCTTTAGTCATGGTTAAGCAGATCAGGCCACGACCAAATTTAGCCATAAAATTAATCGCTTCAGGAGTAACGTGCTCGGCGGCCATGATCAAGTCACCTTCGTTCTCACGATCTTCGTCATCCATTAAAATGACCATTTTCCCAAGACGAATATCTTCAATGATCTCTTGCGGGGTACTTATTGGCATACTCTATTTTCCTATCGCTGAACTATTTTCCGCACAGTCCCTGACTTAGATTTATCCACGACCGTGGTGGCATGGGACAATGCGCGGTTTACGCAAAACCATTTTGTTGTAAAAATGCTAAGCTAATTTTTGACTCTGGTGTCTCTTCATCTTGCTGGTTTTGCAGCAAACGCTCCATATAACGCGCGAGCACATCCACTTCCAAATTCACTTTACGCCCAACATGAAATGCATCAATGGTCGTTTCGGCAGAAGTGTGAGGCACTATGGTCAGCTTAAAGGCATTCTTTCTTAAATCATTCACAGTGAGGCTGATACCATCTACTGTAATTGAGCCTTTTTCAGCCACGTATTTATTCAATGCCGGTGGGATCGCTACCCAAAACTCTATCGAACGACCAACGGGATTACGTTCAATGATTTCACCAACACCGTCAACGTGCCCAGAAACAATGTGTCCACCAAAACGAGTGGTCGGCAACATGGCTTTTTCTAGGTTGACCTTGTCACCAACTTGATAGTGAGCAAACCCGGTTTTGTTGAGCGTTTCTAGTGAGAGATCCACTGTATATTGAGTGCTGTTATAATCTACCACGGTCAAACAGACACCATTTGTGGCAATACTATCACCAAGTTTGACATCGCTCATATCAAGATGACCGACTTTCACGGTCACACTGATGTCTTCACCTTTGGGTGTAATCGCGGCAAGTGTACCTACCGCCTCGATAATTCCTGTAAACATGCTATTTATCTTTTATTTTAGGTACGGCAATGATCCGAATATCCGGCCCAACTTGTCGTACATCTTTGATGATTAATTCTAGCGTATCCGCCATGGAAGATAGCCCCAAAGCACCAAATAGCCCCCGACCATCACTACCCATGATTTTAGGCGCTAAGTACAAAATGATCTCATCGACCAATTGGGCTTGGATCAGTGAACGAGCCAGTGTGGCACCAGCTTCTACCCAGAGATGATTCATTTGTGACTGCTCAGCTAAATAAGCTAAGGTATCCGCTAACTCAAATTGTGTCTGGTTGCTATTGAGCAATGACGTATGTTCAGTGCCAAGCACCAATACTTCACCGGAATGTTGATACAGCTTTAGACCATCATGGAGTTGGTTTTGCCTGTCAAGAATGACTCGCACTGGTTGGCGTAACTGATGTTGTGGGTAGTTTACTTGCACTGATGGAGGCAGTTCATCCCAACGCACAGTCAATGAAGCATCATCTTCAATCACTGTTTTGCTGGTCGATAAAATCCCACCCGCTTTGGCGCGAAATTTTTGCACATCTCGCCGCGCGGCCGCTGAAGTGATCCATTGACTCTGACCATTATTGAGTGCCGTTTGTCCATCAAGACTTGCGGCCATTTTCAATTGGACAAAGGGCATCCCACTTGTCATGCGTTTAATAAAACCTGGATTGAGCGCGATGGCATCCGCTTCTAACAAACCGACTTCGACTTCAATCCCAGCGTCACGCAACATTTGAATACCACGCCCAGCGACTTGAGGATTCGGATCTTGCATTGCGCAAATCACTTTCGCCACTTTGGCGTTAATCAAGCCTTCAGCGCAAGGCGGTGTACGGCCATGATGCGAGCAAGGCTCTAAAGTGACATAAGCGGTAGCGCCTTGCGCTTGCTCGTTTGCCATGCGCAAGGCGTGTACTTCGGCATGCGGCTCACCAGCACGCGCATGAAAACCTTCACCAACAATCTGCTCTCCTTGAGTGATCACGCAGCCGACATTGGGGTTAGGTTGAGTGGTAAAAACGCCACCTTTGGCAAGCTCAATGGCTCGCGACATCATTTGATAATCAAAAGGAGTAAACATAAGCGATTAATCTTCCAGCTTCGCGATTTCTTCACCAAACTCACGAATATCTTCAAAACTGCGATACACGGAGGCAAAGCGGATGTAAGCGACTTTATCGAGTACTTTGAGCTGCTCCATCACCAAGTTACCAATCATTTTACTTGGGACTTCTCGCTCACCAGTGGCTCGCAACTGAGATTTAATCATACTGATTGCAAGCTCAATCGCATCGGCGCTGACGGGGCGTTTTTCTAATGCTCGCTGTATACCACCGACCATTTTATCTTCGTTAAACGGTTCACGATTTCCATTTGATTTGATAACTCTTGGCATCAAGAGCTCGGCCGATTCAAACGTGGTAAAACGTTCATTACATGCCAAACATTGACGGCGACGGCGCACTTGATGGCCATCTGCGACAAGACGAGAATCAATCACTTTGGTGTCGTTCTCTGAACAAAAAGGACAATGCATATCACCTCCATAGCAATGAGCATCAGTGTACCGGAATTAGTACGCAAGTTGAACGCAAAAGGGGCATCAGCCCCTTTTCAATCTCTATTTTGTTAACAACCACACTTTGCGTTATCCATAACGAAAAGAACTTAACAACGTGATAAGTAATTGGCTTTGCCAACCCACTTATAACTGGTCAACTCTTCTAAGCCCATCGGCCCGCGAGCGTGCAATTTTTGGGTCGAAACGGCCACTTCAGCGCCTAAACCAAATTGAGCTCCATCGGTAAAACGCGTCGAAGCATTGACATACACTGCAGCAGAGCCCGCTGAATTAATAAACAGCTCTGCATTAAATAGGTCATTTGTCATGATCGCATCCGAATGGCTTGCATTGTGTTCACGCATATGTTCAATCGCTTGCTGCACGTCATCGACCACTTTGACGCCCAAAGTGTAACTTAGCCATTCGGTGTCAAAATCGCCCTCAACGGCCTCTCTCAACTGTTTTGCATGACTCATGCAGGCTTGGGCTTTTGGCTCGACAACGAAGGTCACTTGATCATTAAGTCGTAGCACCAGTTTTGCCAAAAATTCACTGGCAATCGCTTGATGAACCAGCAAAGTATCCAGTGCGTTGCACGCAGAAGGGCGCTGAATTTTGGCGTTTTCAATTACCTCGACTGATTTGTCTAGATCCGCCGATTGGTCAACAAAAATATGGCTAATGCCAAAACCACCAATAATCACCGGAATCGTGCTGTTTTCTTTGCACATTTTATGTAGGCTAGCGCCGCCGCGCGGAATGATCATATCAACATATTCATCAAGCTTGAGCAGCTGTGAAACCAGTTCGCGATCCGGTTTCTCAATATACTGCACCGCAGCGGCTGGAAGTTGCGCTTTTTCTAGCGCCGATTGAATAACGTTGACTAGCGCCATATTGGAGAAAAAGGTCTCTTTCCCTCCCCGTAAAATACTGGCGTTACCCGTTTTTAAACACAATGCCGCAATATCAATGGTCACATTCGGACGCGCTTCATAAATAACGCCCACCACACCTAACGGTACTCGGCGGCGAGACAATGACAATCCGTTTTCAAGCACTCGGCTATCGATTTCACTACCGACAGGGTCATTGAGATTAATCACATTACGCACGTCATTAGCAATGGCTTGCAGGCGCGATTCATTGAGCAATAGGCGATCAAGCATCGCATCGTTCAACCCGGCTTGGCGGGCCAGTTCGATATCTTGAGCATTCGCTTTTAAAATCGCGGCGCTCTGCTCCTCCAGTTCATCGGCAATGATCGCTAATGCATTGTTTTTTTGTGTCGTTGAAACGGTAGCGAGCTGGAAAGCGGCCTGTTTGGCGGCTTTACCCATTATGGTTAAATCCACTTTCTTTTCCTTACTATTCTTGGATCACAACAAGATCATCGCGATGAATGACTTCTGAGCCATAATCGTAACCTAAAATGCCTCCGATATCTTTGCTGTGTTTGCCCGCGATTTTGGCTAAGTCTTGGCTGGAATAAGCGGCGATGCCACGGGCAATTAATACGCCTTGTTTATCGGTTACTCGCGCCACTTCACCACGTGCAAAAGTACCACTGACATTCACTACCCCTTTCGCTAATAAGCTACTGCCATTCGCGACTACAGCGTTGACGGCTCCGCCATCAATGACAATGTCACCAGAAGCGGCAGGACCCGCTAAAATCCAGCGTTTGCGGTTTTCTAACGCTTCGGTACATGGCAAGAAACGGGTGCCTTGTGGCGCATCACTTAAAGAGTCAAAAATAACGTTGCTGGCACGCCCTGCGGCGATAATGACTTCAATCCCTGCACGACGAGCAATATCAGCGGCCTGAAGCTTAGTTGCCATACCTCCGGTGCCAAGCGTAGTACCACTACCCCCAGCGATTTTACGCAAGGTATCATCAATGGTTTTGACTTCTTTAATCAGTTCAGCGTTAGGATCTTTACGCGGGTCCGCGGTGAAGAGCCCTTTTTGGTCAGTGAGCAGCAATAGTTTATCGGCACCGCATAAAATACCGACCAGAGCTGATAAGTTGTCGTTGTCACCCACTTTAATTTCACTGGTTGCCACGGCATCGTTTTCGTTGACCACAGGAATAATATCGTGCTCGACCAAAGCATTAATGGTATCTCGCGCATTCAAAAAACGCTCACGATCTTCTAGATCGGCACGAGTCAGTAGCATTTGACCTATTTTAATCCCATAGATGGCAAAAAGAGATTCCCATGCTTGAATCAGTTGACTCTGCCCAACCGCAGCAAGCAACTGTTTGCTAGCCATTGCGTTGGGGAGTGCGGGGTAACCTAAGTGTTCTCGACCAGCGGCAATTGCGCCCGACGATACAATCACCACTGAGTGGCCTTGCTTTTTCAGTTCAGCACATTGACGGACAAGCTCAACCATATGAGCTCTATCTAACGCCAAAGTACCACCGGTTAATACACTGGTTCCTAGCTTCACAACGATTGTTTGAAGTTGCACCGCTTTTCCGCTTTGTTGATTCGTTGTCATGATTTCTTCTGAAATGGAAAACACATAAGAGCTGATGTTTTAGCAATCAAAGCAATAATTCACAAGTAGAAAAGGTGCTAAAAAGCACCTTTTTCATCACGAGGGTAAGGGGATAACGAAAATCAGACGAATTCAGCGGAATCTTGTGCAATCTCAACACTCAATTCAAAGCGCTCATAGAGACTCGCTACCAGTTTGGCATGAAACTCTTCTTGGGTACGTTTGACTTCAGAAAATACGGATTTAGGAATCGCGTCGGCATCCCACGCGCCAGCTAAGTTGTAACGTCCTGTATGATACTTAGCCTCAAACCCTGATTCTTTCTTAGTAAGTTCCAGCCACCAGCCCCAAAACTCTCGTTTCTCTGGGGATTTTTTGTCATTAACGCAAGACGCAAGGCAATCAAATAAGTAGTGATCCTCACGACATTGGCCTTCTCGTAAATAAGGTCCAATAGCTTTTAAAGCAGACAATAAGCGATAATGAGTCGGGGTGTGGGTCATTTCTGACATATTGACTCTCCATTTCAATGTTAAGAACGATCATTATTTTTATTAATCATATGCTTGTTACCGCATACCAATATCATGCTTAACTAATTTAGTAGAAAAGTCACCTAAATAGCTCATCTTCTAACCACTTTATCGCTAAATCGAGGGATTGCTCATATCCTTGTGTAATTGTTTTGCTTTTTATCTGTTTCGCTTTGCCATATTCACTAAAAATTGCAACTAATTGATTATCTGAATAGGGTGAAATGGGATCACCTTCTAATCCTAAAGCCAAAATCGGAACTTTAGTTCGCCTACTGGTTAAAAAACCTTGCACTTTCAGTGACCACGCTCGCATCAACCCAGCAAGGCTATTAATATCCACCACGTCTTTACCTAAACGAGACGCCAGCACATCAATATACATTTTGGGCATTTTTTTCAATTTTTCTGGCGAAGCTAAAATATCGTGGATAGGTGCGCCTAATGAAACACAAGCCTTGATTTTATCTTGCTCTAGAAAAGAGAGCCTGATCATGGAGTTACCACCAAATCGAAATCCAACAAGCCCCACTTTTCGATGATCAACCCAAGGCAAGCTTTCCAGTTCATTGAGTACGGCTTGATGCAGACATGAAGAATCTTCAGTTAAAGGCCAATGGGAGCTATGACCGATAGAGGGCATATCAATGGTTAACATCGCAATATCTCTAGGCGCGAGATAATCTCTAAACAAACGCCACATATCCGTCTGCAAACTGTCTAAACCGGCGCTAACCAAAACGACCGGATGAGGCCTATCGGTATTGGGCAAATGCAAATTAGCGACTATTTTTTTGTTCTTATAGGGTACTTCAATCTGCTTAATCACATAACGAGTCAATTTGGCCGCTTCGTTATAAGCGCTGTTTGACAGTATCTGCGCCTGTAAGGATAAATTATCATTTTTTAGATGCGGATAACCAGCAATGCTAAAGCAGAGCGACGCGGAAAAAAGTTCATTGGCCGCCTCTTCGTCTTGCTTGTCATTAGCGCGCTTTTGGTGACGCATACCCAGCTTAGTCCACTCGTATGCCCAGTTACCACTGTGATAGCCCATAACCGTATCTAGCCAATCCGCTTCGGTTCGCGAATGTTTCGAAGAGGCAATGCGGGCGAGAACTTCTTCTTGCTCTACTGGATCAACACCTTGCCATATCCACTGTAAACGCCTGAGATTTCGATACCAAACGTACCCTTCTTGCTGTTTTTTTAGGTCCAAAATTTCTTGGCTGCTTGGCATATAACGGGTCAATGCCGAGGTTTCTTGGGCTTGCTTGTATTTCTGGAACAAGGTTTCAGAAAGGTTTTGGCTGTTAGATTCAGACATAAGTCGATTCAATTGAGAGCGGTGCTCTAATAGTAATAAAAAAAATGGCCCGATAAAGGGCCATTTTCAAATAAACGCAAAGAAAAACATTACTTTTGTTTACGGTTAATCGGTTCTGCGTATTGAATCGTCATATCCCATGGCTGCTCAATCCACGTATCTTGAGCAATATCCACAACATAATCATCTAACAAGCTTACGCCAGAAGGCTTCGCACACACCGCAATCAATTTCGCTTTAGGATACATTTCACGTAGCTTACGTGCGGTATCACCACTATCGACCAAATCTTCAACAATTAAGAAACCTTCGCCGTCACCTTCAGGTGCTTTGATCACTGTCATGTCACGCTGGTGATCATGATCGTAACTTGAAATGCAAATCGTATCGACATGGCGAATACCTAATTCTCGCGCCAATATGGCACCAGGAACCAGACCACCACGGCTCACTGCCCAAATACCTTTCCATTGCTCTGCAGGCATCTGTTTTTCTGCCAATTGACGACAGTAAGTCTGCATGTTGTCCCAAGTGATAACGAATTTATTGCTCATTGTTGTAAACCTAATTATTTAAATAATCTGTGTCGTTCATTACATTGCAGAGGCGATATACTTAAAGATGAAGATGGCTGACATCACCCACACACTCATCGATACACTGCGCCCTTTGCCACTAAATAGTTTGATAGCCGCATAAGCAATGAAACCAAGAGAAATACCTTCTGCGATAGAGAATGTCAGCGGCATTAATAAACAGGTAACGACGACAGGAGCCGCTTCTGTTAAATCGCGCCAATCAATACTGACCAAACCAGAAAGCATCAAAATTGCCACGTAAAATAATGCACCAGACGTAGCGTACGCAGGGATCATTCCAGCTAATGGCGAGAAGAATAATGCAAGTAAGAACAAAATGCCAACAACGACTGCAGTCAGCCCTGTGCGCCCGCCAGCAGCAACACCCGCCACACTTTCAATGTAAGAGGTTGTGTTTGATGTACCCAGCAGGGCACCGACTGACGTAGCGGTAGAATCGGCAAGCAATGCTTTATTTAGACGTGGGATTTTACCATCTTTGCCAATCAAATCTGCCTTTTGCGCCACACCAACTAAGGTGCCAGCCGTGTCAAATAGATCGACAAACAGAAACGCAAACACCACTGAGATCATACCCACTTCAAAAACGGCGGAGAAATCAAGCTGCAAAAAAGTTGGCGCAATACTTGGTGGTGCCGACATAATGCCATGCCACTGAACGTCACCAAACACTAAACCAAGGCCAGTAACCGCAAGAATCGCGATCATTACGGCACCCTTTAAACCACGATGAACCAAAGCAATCGTCAGGAAGAAACCTATCGCACCGAGTACAGCAGGAAGAGAAGTAATTGCGCCGACAGAAACCAAAGTTGCAGGGTTATCAACCACAATGCCTGCATTTTTCAGGGCAATAAAGGCAAGAAAAAGTCCAATACCGGCCGAGATCCCCGTTCGTAATGACATCGGAATCGAACCGATGATCCACTCACGGATTTTAAAGATACTAAGAAAAATGAACAGCACACCAGAAACGAATACCGCCGCCAGCGCAACTTGCCATGTATATCCCATGCCGAGCACAACGGCGTAAGTAAAAAATGCGTTTAGCCCCATACCCGGAGCCTGTGCGATTGGGTAGTTGGCAACAAAGCCCATGATGAAACAGCCAATAGCCGCCGCAAGACACGTAGCAACAAATACTGCACCACGGTCCATGCCGGCATCCGCTAAGATCGCAGGGTTAACAAAGATAATGTATGCCATCGTGAGAAATGTCGTTATTCCTGCGATAACCTCAGTGCGCACGTTTGTGCCATATTCACTAAGTTTAAATAGCCTTTCGAGCATGATCGAGTCCTATAAGGGTAAAAAGTAAACGGTTGCGTAATCGATTGGCTGTGGATTATAGAGAGATCAGATCACAAATTCCAGATAGAATTAAGGCTGTAATATGCTTTTATTAATGGCTTATGAACCTAGTCGCGCTTCATTTCTTCAAAAAGAAAAAGCGGATTTCCATATCGTATTGCCATTGAGCCGTAAAGGAAGTGCTGAACATTGAGATAAAAAAACGCCACCTCATCTGAGGTGGCGGCGAATCATTTTAGCCAAACTGACTACAAAAAAATTCCAATATCTAGGGGGTGAACATACAGTTCAAATAACATGCTTAAAGTCTTAATAACCAAAGCTTGTTGGGTAAGCAAAGTTGCCAGTGTAAACAGACTTGTTTGTCCAGAACATTGCAGATGGTAAACCTTTCATAACTATCACCTTATAAAATCAATTGAACATAAATTTGATTTCTCGGTTCCATGGAGGCGATAAACGGACTCATCCTTTGAGCATTTTTTCTTCGCTTTCGAAGTTGGTTACAAATATACCACCAAGAAATTAAATTACAATATTTAGCGTGATAAAAATCACATAATTTTATTTTAATGATCTACATCAACAGATTTAAGTAATTAAATTACACAAATATCAGCAAAAAATGATTATTAGGCGGTAAGGGGAAGAATCTCATCGCCGATTGTGTCATCTCTTCTATACGCTACAGTCGATTTAATGTGACACCAATAAAACAATTCTCAAGCGGTGAGGCTACTCGCTGATTGTCGAGAGTGGTATGCTGTCCACCACTACAAGTCATGCTCAGATCTAGTCGATATCGCTACCAAAGAAACATTTCGCCTGTTCATGATCTGGCAAGCTCGAATAAAAGGAGTATTCCGTGTCTGAGTTCTATTCTGAAATCAGTAAATTGTCATCGGCACCCGTATGGCAATTTTTCGATAAAATCTGTTCCATTCCTCACCCGTCTAAGCATGAAGAAGCCTTAGCCCAACACATCATCCAGTGGGCGACAGAGCAGGGTTTAGCGGTACGCCGAGATCCAACCGGTAACGTTTTCATAAAAAAACCAGCGACAGCTGGCATGGAACATAAGAAAGGTGTGGTTCTACAAGCTCATATTGATATGGTGCCGCAAAAAAACGAAGACACGCAGCACGACTTTGCTAAGGACCCTATCCAACCGTATATCGATGGCGAATGGGTAACAGCCAAAGGAACCACTTTAGGTGCCGATAACGGTATGGGTATGGCAGCATGTTTGGCTGTTCTCGCGTCAAAAGAGCTCAAGCACGGCCCTATTGAGGTGTTACTGACGATTGATGAAGAAGCGGGTATGACAGGTGCTTTCGGCCTTGAAGCGGGTTGGTTAGAAGGAGAGATCCTGCTCAATACTGATTCAGAACAAGAGGGCGAAGTATATATGGGCTGTGCTGGTGGTATTGATGGCGCAATGACTTTTAATATCCAACGACAAGCCATGCCTGCTGGTTACGTAACACATCAATTGATTTTGAAAGGGTTAAAAGGAGGTCACTCTGGGTGTGACGTCCATACTGGCCGTGGGAATGCTAACAAGCTGCTGGCTCGCTTTCTTGCTAGTCACGCACAAGAACTTGATTTACGTTTGATCGAGTTTCGCGGTGGTAGCCTACGTAACGCCATTCCTCGAGAAGCGTTTGTCACCGTGGCCATTCCTGCCGAAAATGGGGTAAAACTGGATGAGCTATTTAGCACCTATACCCAGCTAGTGAAAGAAGAGCTTGGACGCGTCGAAACAGGAATTGTCACTTTCAACAACCCGCAAGAAAATGCAGAAAATGTCTTCGCTCTTGTTGATCAACAACGTTTTATTGCCGCATTAAACGCGTGTCCAAACGGTGTGATCCGGATGAGCGATGAAATTGAAGGCGTAGTTGAAACCTCATTGAATGTCGGTGTGATTACCACGCAAGAAAACTCTGTGACTGTGTTATGCCTTATTCGTTCTCTGATTGATTCAGGTCGCCAACAGGTTGAAAGCATGCTCAAATCCGTTGCTGAGCTAGCGAATGCGGAAATTGCCTTTACTGGTGCTTATCCGGGCTGGAAACCAGATGCCGATTCAGAGATCATGGCTATTTTCAGAGACATGTACCAAGGTATTTACGGTCATAAACCGAATATCATGGTGATCCATGCTGGCCTAGAATGTGGTCTTTTCAAAAAACCTTACCCAGAAATGGATATGGTTTCGTTTGGCCCAACCATTAAATTCCCTCACTCACCGGATGAGAAAGTGAAGATCGACACAGTCGACCTTTTCTGGGAGCAAATGGTTGCCCTACTAGAGCATATTCCAGCGAAAGTTTAACCCACTCTGATGTCGAATTCTTCAACCAGCGTGTAATAGCAAGTTGATGAATATCTTGCTTTGGCAGCGGAATTCGGCATCAATCCTTACCTCTTTTTCTATCAATTAATTTTATCGATAAGGCAAATTAATTTCATTAGCGCACATTTTTTGTGACTGCTAGAGTTCGCCCCCTTGAAGTTCCTAGAGTTATTCACCACACTCTCTTCAAGCGATAACACCATTTAAAAGTTGTATCGGGGATGCGGCTACTCCTTAGCGGCGTCTTACATTCTCCAAAAATATTGAAACTGCGATGAAAGAAGAAATGATTGTCGGATGGCGAGAAACTCTCAGCCTTCCAGGGTTAGGTATTGAGCAAATTAATGCCAAAGTCGATACCGGAGCCCGCACGTCGTGCTTACACGCATTTAAGGTAGAGAGCTTCATCAAGGAAGAGACTCTTTGGGTTCGCTTTTGGATCCACCCTGTGCAGCGCAATAATGACAAGGTCACAGTGTGCGAAGCTAAAGTCATTGATGAACGAATCGTCCGTGATTCCGGTGGCCATGAAGAGTCACGTTACGTTATTCAATCAGACGTTAGTTTGGGCGGCCAAACTTGGCCCATTGAAATAACGTTAACCAATCGCGAAAATATGGGTTTTCGTATGCTATTAGGTCGCACCGCAATGCACCGTCGAATTTTAGTTAATCCAACTAAATCGTTTTTAATCGCTTTCGAGGAGAGCAAATAATGAAAATTGGTATTCTGTCACGTAATGCTTCGTTGTATTCAACCAAGCGTCTGATTGAAGCGTGTAAAAGCCGTGGCCACCAAGTCAAAGTGATTGATGGGCTGCGTTGCTATATGAATATCAATTCTGAAAAACCCGAAATTCACTTTAAAGGTGAAGAGTTAGCGGGTTTTGATGCAGTCATTCCTCGTATTGGTGCATCCGTTACGTTTTACGGTACTGCGGTATTACGCCAATTTGAAATGATGGGGGTTTATCCCGTCAATGAATCTGTGGCTATTAGCCGTTCCAGAGATAAACTTCGCTCAATGCAGCTATTGTCTCGTCGCGGCATTGGTATGCCAATTACTGGTTTCGCCAGCAAACCCGATGATGTCAAAGACTTACTCGACATGGTCGGAGGAGCACCGGTAGTAATTAAATTACTTGAAGGAACTCAAGGCATCGGTGTAGTGTTAGCGGAAACACGCAAAGCAGCAGAAAGTGTGATCGAAGCGTTCATGGGCTTGAAAGCCAATATCATGGTGCAAGAGTACATCAAAGAGGCTGGTGGCGCCGATATTCGCTGTTTCGTTATTGGCGACAAAGTTATCGCAGCCATGAAACGGCAAGGTGCCGATGGTGAGTTTCGCTCTAACCTACACCGCGGCGGAACGGCCTCTTTGGTAAAAATCACCCCTCTAGAACGTAAGACGGCTATCGATGCGGCGAAGATTATGGGTCTCAATGTTGCGGGTGTGGATCTTTTGCGATCGGAACGTGGCCCATTAGTGATGGAAGTCAATTCATCGCCAGGTCTTGAAGGTATTGAAGCCGCTACTGGTAAAGATATCGCCGGGTTGATTGTCGAATTTATTGAAAAAAATGCGGCAACGAAAGGGACAAAAACACGTGGCAAAGGTTAGGAAAAACACAGCATTTCATTTCCTGGGGGATTCAGTTCCCCCAGGAACGCGCAAGGCAATGGAGCTAGAAGCGGCTAAGCTTTATACACACTCGCCACTCTCTATCCCTATCGAAATCATTAATGGAATATCCACTGGCCCAACCTTAATGGTCAATGCCGCCATCCATGGTGATGAACTGAACGGCGTTGAAATAGTCCGTCAACTGATCAACTCCATCGACCCGCAAAAACTAAAAGGGACACTGATTGTTGTCCCCATCGTCAATGCCTTTGGCTTTATTCATAAATCTCGCTACCTTCCTGATCGACGCGATCTCAATCGCTGCTTCCCTGGAAGTGAAACTGGCTCCCTCGCCTCTCGCATTGCACATACTTTCTTTTCCCAAGTCGCTTTACGTTGTGATTATATCATTGACCTGCATACTGGTGCTATTCATCGCACGAATTTGCCACAAATCCGCGCCGATCTCACTAATCCTGAAACCTTGCGTATTGCCCAAGCATTTGCAACCCCAGTGATCATCGACTCTCCACTGCGTAATGGCTCGCTCAGAAGTGAAGCGGAGAAATCAGGCATCACAGTATTAACTTATGAAGCAGGTGAAGCGCTAAAATTTGAACCTATTGCCATCAATGCGGGTATTGTCGGTGTGAAACGCACCATGCAAGCAATTGGTATGATGCGCAAAAGTCGCAAGGCCGTACCGACATCGATCATCGCAAAATCAACCAGTTGGCTCAGAGCCGAGAGCGATGGCATCTTGCGCACTGTGGTGACGCTTGGTGACAAGGTCGAAAAAGGACAAGTGCTTGCCTATATCAACTCACCGCTTGGTCATGTCGAAGTCGAATTAAGAGCCAATAAGGGGGGTATTGTGATTGGCCAACAAACTCTGCCTCTTGTTAATGAAGGAGATGCCGTATTCCATCTCGCCTACTTCTCGCAAAGCGATGAGATGGTTGAGCAGGTCGTGGGCGATTTTATTGAAGAGGTCGCAGACAGCGATTTAGAACCTCTGACCACGGGACACTTGATGCCACCGTCGATGGTCTAAATAGTCGATAACTCTAAACAATAGAGACACATAAGTTCAATAATAAAGCCCTTATTCAAAGGGCTTTATTATGTTTAAGCATGAGTGGGATGAAGAAAGTAACTCATTAACCGAACGAAGCCCAAATCACCGTAGCCACTAATACAGGGCAGACAAATTTCACATACCAAGGCCAGATTTTACCAAACCAACCCAATTGGAACTCAGGGAAACCTTGCTCTAACTCTTTGACCTTCGAGTGACGACGCCATACCCAACCGCCAAATAGGCAGAACATCAGCGCTGCTGTCGGCTGCAAATATTGCGTCGCAACCGTTGCCACTAAGCCAAATAGCGCACCAAAATTATAAACAATAACGACACTGACTAGCGCAATTAACGCGCCTAATACCCAGCTTGTTGGTGCGCGTTTCGTATTAAAACGCTCGCTGACTAAGGCTACAGGGCATTCCAGCATAGAGATAGAAGAGGTTAACGCGGCGATCGTCAGTAAAGTGAAAAATACGATAGCAAACACCTGCCCCATCCAACCAAGGCTATCAAACATCAATGGCAACACGGTAAAAACGAGCGTATCTGAATTTAGTAAAGAACCGTCAGCGGCATAGATTTCCACCCCTTTATGCATCGCAACAAACATCGCAGGCAACACAACAAGGCCAGCAATGAAAGCCACGGCGGTATCAACTAAAGTCACATTTAGTGCCATCTTCGGCAGGTTTTCTTGCTTACTCAGATAAGATCCGTAAATCAACATCGAGCAGCCACCAATGGTTAATGAGAAGAAACCTTGCCCCATTGCCGCCAGTAAGAGATGTCTGTCAAACACCTTTGAAAAATCAGGGACTAAATAGTGTTGTAAACCTTCCATCGCTCCAGTTTGCATCATGATGTAAACAAACAGCACACCAAACAGTACAAACAATGCAGGCATTAAACGCGTTGACCATTTTTCAATCCCGTCTTTAACACCACCTTGCACGATTAGAATCGTCAAAATATAAAACACTAAGGTTCCGAATAAGTTACGCTCAACACTAAACCCTTTCAACCAAGCTGTGATTTCCACAAAACCCAATAACTCTGTCATCGCACCGAGTAAAAAGCAGATTAGCCAGCCACCGACGATGCTGTAAAACGCCAGTACCGCACTCGGAACACTCAAACCAATCCAACCGACAAAGCCACCGACCATTTTACCTAGTGGATGAGGCGTTAATGAGCGCATGCTATCAACAGGGTTTGCTTGCCCAAAACGGCCTATCGCCATTTCAACCACTAACATAGGGAAGGCAACGACCATGATCATCACCAAATAAACCAATAAGAATGCGCCGCCGCCGTTGCTTGCCGCTTGGGTTGGAAAGCCCCAAATATTACCTAGGCCAACTGCCGCACCCGCCGCCGCAAGAATAAAACCAAGACGTGAACCAAAATGTTCACGAGAATCAGACTGTGTCATACCACTCACACAAATATCAATAGACTAGTTAGCTAGTACAGTAATATAGGCAATCAAATAGAGCAATTCCACTGCTTATTTATTAAACAAGCATTGCAAAAATAAACAGAATTTACTGCGTAAAGATTATTGAACAGGCAATGTTAACGGGAGATTAGAGGTGAATTTTTGCACGAGATAACGACCTCTTCCTTGTGCTTTGACTGCATAAAGTGCTCTATCAGCCACATGAAAGAAATCTAGATAGTGATTCAACTGTGGGGTATCAATTTCAACCCCTCCAACACTAATTGAAAGCGTCTTCTTAGCCGGGGAAAATTGGTGGGTAATGCGCAGTGATTCAACCGATTCGATCAGTCGTTTAGCATAAGCTTGACCATCAATTTCGATGTCGCTTGCCAAAACTACACAAAACTCTTCTCCACCAAAGCGAGCAACCAGTTTTTCACCGCCAAAATCCAATTTTTTTAAGCTAGTCGCAACAGATTTCAATGCTTCATCACCCTCTAAGTGGCCGTAGTGATCATTGAACAATTTAAAATAGTCAATATCGATTAAAAACAATACGATATATCTAAATTGATAATCAACAATATAGCTTTTAAAGACCTTTTCTAAACGACGGCGGTTCGCAATACGTGTGAGTGGATCGTGCTCTGATTGCCATTTTAGTTCACGCCGACTGGTTTCCAGCTCCCATACTATTTGGTTCATCGTACGCGAAAACTCTTTCATTTCCTTCGATATGAAGGATCGCTCACTAGGCATCTTTCCACCCGATGCTTTAAATTGATCCAGTACTTGATTGGCATCATTGATTGGCTTGACTACTTTATTCGCTACAACTAAGTTCAAGAAAAACATTAGGATAGAGAATGAAGCAAGCCCAGACAGCTCCTGCCATTGAATAAACGGTGGGACTTTAACGGTATGACTTACTTTAATCAACACAGTAAGACGATTGCGATAATCAAGCATTTCAAGGTAAGAGATATTATCTTCATGTAGCGCTGCAACGGTTTGATCATTAAGACTTTTGATCAGCATCACTTCCACATTTACCCCAGTTGCAATCACAAGCTCATTGATAAACTGTCCACTGATCCTTTTTAAAAAAAGTAAATAACCTTTGTCGCATTCCTTTGCGTCACTATTACAAACCCGAGAGGTTGCAACGATAAAAGGTTTGTCGTCTATCACGATAAAACTGAGATTCGGTTTGATGGAATCTTTTGGTGCTTTCATCGCGTCCGCTAAAATATCACCAAAATTATATCGAATCGCATCATAACTGGCTTCATGGCCAGTCTCATAGTCGTAGCGCTGGCCCCAAACTAATTGCACATCTGGATTAAAAATAAAAAGACCGTCTAATGACTTGGATTCAAAGGTGTGAGTACCAATACTGTCGCGAATAAAATCATCATTAGGCTTAGCAATAAAATCGGCCATTTCATTCCATGCGGCATAATCAGCCAATGATGCCCCCATGTCCGTTTTTTGCATATTAAGAACAGTTCGAACTCGGTTAACCTCACCTCGTTGCAAGGAAAGAGCATCTTCAACGGCGCGATCATAAGACCACATAAACTTAAATAGCAGATAACACAAAATAAACAGCACAACGAAGGCTATTGAAACTAATGCTGTTAACCGTCTCAAACTAAAATTATTAAACAACATCCATACCAGTAAATTAACCTAACATCATAGAGACAAATAAAGAGCACCGAATGTGCTCTTTAAGTTTAGATGGTAAAGACTTGATAATCTTTTAATACTGGTATTTTTTGGTGCAGTTGTTGCTCCTGCTCAACCATATCATCAAGAGACTCACAAAAATCACGACTCTCTTTTTGAATTGTGGCGGCGTTTTCTTGAATTCGCTCGGCTAACTTAACTTTTAAGTCCGCCATTGTATCGGTCAATTTTGTGATGTTTAAGCCACCCTCTTCTCTCATTTTCAGTGAAAGGGCATCGAAGGCACCGGATATAAACTCTTTGTTAAATAAAGCTTTCGCTTTTTCAAAATCATCGGCCCAAGTTTGCGTCATTGATTCAAAAGTCTGCGCAGGGAGAACCAGCTCACCATCTTTGTAATAACGAGATTCAATATTGGCAAAAAAAGCGGCTATGGATTGCTTGGCGCTATCGAAGGCGTTGGGAGATTCAATACTTTTCGCAACATCATCCAAAATATCATTCGCCAACGCTAAGCCATCACTCGCCATCTGTTTTACTTTAGGCAATGAGGCATTCATGCTTTCTCTATACTGCTCAAGGGCCGTTTTCTGCTCACTGTCGAGTTCCATCTTTTCACCACGGATATAGAGATTATTCTGTTTATCTATCAAAACAGTGTCGGTGCTCGTTTTAAGAATTTCAACCTTATCACCATCAAGGTGAACTTCATGGTTCACATCAACTCGGCACTGCGCTGCCCACAAAGGGGAGCTCAACAACATTAAAGTGACTAACACTACTTTTTTCATTGTTTTCTCTCATCGATCGTTTTATGACTAACCATATCAGGTGTGGATATTTGATGAGTTAGTATTTCTCGCTAGCAATATAAATGATTTCAACCTAAAAACCGTCAATTTAATGACATAAATGTTAGTTTGTTTCACTAATTTAAAAAAAACTGAGCTGCTTATTGAGCATTTCTGGCTTTAACATCACCTGTAAACCAAGTAAGCGAATTTCTCGCCCATTTTGCCGCAACAAAATATTCTCCAAAAGGGTTCGAAAATCATTGAGCTCTAACTGTGGATGAAGATGCTCAATCGTCGTAAGTTGAAAATCGGCAAACTTGACTTTGATCCCTTGTTTGACAATCGACCCATCAACACTCGCTCTGTCTAACCTCGCTTTTATCTCTGGATAGAGATGATGTTCAATCACCTGCCAGCACTCTTCATAACTTGAGATATTTTGACTAAATGTTCTTTCGACACCTAATGATTTGCGCTCCCTCTCTGTCACGACTTCGCGATTATCAATTCCATGACTTTTCTTCCATAGTGAAGCGCCTAATCTGCCAAAGTTACGAAGTAGCTCTCGATAGTCCGTTAGCTTGATATCTTCACACTTATAAAAACCCGCTTGGTGCAACTTTTCCAGACTAACCTTACCGACACCGGGTATTTTCTCTAGCGGCAATGAATCGACCACCTGCTGTACTTTATCGGGTGGTATTACAAATTGGCCGTTAGGCTTATTCATATCAGAGGCCACTTTAGCCAAAAATTTTACAGGTGCTACACCTGCAGAGGCGGTCAGTTGGAGTTCGTTGTGAATATCATGGCGAATGGCTTGAGCTATCAATGTTGCGCTTCCTTGACATAGCGGTGAATCACTCACATCAAGAAATGCTTCATCTAATGATAACGGCTCAATAATGGAAGTATAACGTTCGAATATCTGTCGGATTTGAATGGAGATAGCTTTGTATACCGACATTCGCCCCGGAACGACCAGCAGATTGGGGCATAATTTTAAAGCTTGAGCGGTCGGCATAGCGGAACGAACGCCAAATTTCCTCGCTTCATAATTGCAAGTACTTAACACACCACGCTGCTTTTCATGACCACCAACGGCTAGAGGGCGATGCCTATATTCGGGGTTATCACGCATTTCTACCGCAGCGTAGAAACAATCCATATCAATATGGATAATTTTTTTGATTTTATTTTCCAATTCAAAGCCATCAAAAGACTGTATACATAAACAGTATATTCTTGGTTTCTATGGATTGAAATGAATTGCTTTTAAAAATTAAAGAGCCTGCACAAAACAGGCTCTTTAATCGTAGCTCAGGCGATACGATCTTTTTCCCAATGCGCTAACTTTTCAGCTCTTGCTGCGGCCTTAGCTTCGCGTTTTTTACGTGCATCACAAGGCTCTGGGCAATTACACACTTTTTCAATGCCAACAGCACCTAATCCACCACAGCTGCCTTTGACTACTTTCTTTTGAAAGACATAGCCAACCGCCATCGCGGCAATGACACACAGAAATACACTGAATGTAATGAAAAAAGTATTCATAACTTAACTCACTTTTTATTTAGAAATGGCTTAAATGCGCTGGAGGCAATCTCTTCAAAACCTTGTTCTGTTTTCACAATCATGAACACAGGAATATTGTATTGCTCTGCAACCTCAATACCTTTCGTCTCTCCTAGTACCATTAATCCAGTCGCTAGGCCATCTGCCGTCATTGAAGATGCGTCCAAAACGGTAACCGATACCACTTTATTATGGATGGGTTTTCCAGTGATTGGATTGATAATGTGAGAATAACGCACACCATCTTGTTCAAAATAATTGCGGTAATCACCTGAAGTGGCAATTGCCAGATCACCAGGTTCAATGATCTCTTGAGCGGTACGTTCATCAACTGTCGGTTTTTCTATGGCGATTCGCCAAGCTACGCCTTCTCGATTTACGCCTTTTAAGCGCATCTCACCACCGACTTCAACCATGTAATTGGCAATGCCTTGTGATTGAATGTAGTCAGCGACCACGTCGACTCCCCATCCTTTCGCAATAGTTGAAAGGTCCACATAGAGATTAGGAAGATCTTTACTTAACGTAGTGTCGGTTGCGCTAAGATGCTCAATACCTATATTGTTTTTACGCTCAGCCAATTCAGCATCGCTTGGCACCACATCAGGACGAGCTTCAGGGCCAAAACCCCATAGGTTAACCAAAGGACCAACAGTGACATCCAATGCACCTAAAGTAAGACCGTTAAGACGCAGCGCTTCTTTCACCACGATTGCGGTTTGAGAAGAAACCGTAAAAGGTTCCGTTCCTTGATATTGATTAAAACGGCTGAGCTCGGAATCTTTACGATAGGTCGACATTTGATCGTTCACTTCTTCCAATAACCGATCAACTTCCTTTTGGAGAGCCTCCGAGCTAGGGATACCTTCAGCTTTCAGGTACTTAATATTGTAAGTCGTGCCCATAGTAGGGCCACTGAGATGAACTTGCTCAACCGATTTTTCACAACCCGCCAAGATGAATAGAGAAGCTAACGCAACAAGCCATTTTTTCACTTGTTTACTCCTAAAAATGAAAGTGAATATAGAAAAGAAGTGGTTATAGAAAAGAAATTCCTACACCTATTTTCTATGTTAACTGAGTTGGAATTCAAAGCCACAAGGCAAAACTAAAACTAAAAAAACAATGGCTGACTCATCAGAGCCAGCCATAGGTTTTACTTACTTCAGTGAATTAACCACCGAAGTCATCAAGAAGGATGTTCTCATCTTCTACACCAAGGTTTTTCAGCATGCCAATCACAGCCGCATTCATCATCGGTGGACCACACATGTAGTATTCACAATCTTCAGGCGCTTCATGGTCTTTCAGATAGTTTTCATACAATACATTGTGGATGAAACCTGTGTATCCATCCCAGTTATCTTCAGGCATTGGATCAGAAAGCGCACAGTGCCATACGAAATTCGAGTTTTCAGCTGCAAGGCCGTCAAAATCTTCAACGTAGAACATCTCACGCTTAGAGCGCGCACCATACCAGTAAGACATTTTACGGGTAGATTTTAAACGCTTAAGCTGATCGAAGATGTGTGAGCGCATTGGAGCCATGCCCGCACCACCACCGATAAAGACCATTTCTGCATCCGTATCTTTGGCAAAGAACTCACCAAATGGACCAGAAATAGTACATTTATCACCTTCTTTCAGTGACCAAATGTAAGAAGACATCTGACCCGGTGGCACATTGGGATTATTAGGCGGCGGCGTAGCAATACGCACGTTTAGCATAATAATACCGAACTCTTCAGGGTAATTCGCCATTGAGTAAGCACGAATAATATCTTCATCAACTTTTGACTCGTAGCGGAACAGGTTAAATTTGTCCCAATCGCCACGATACTCTTCTGGCACGTCAAAATCTGAATATTTGATGTGGTGTGCTGGCGCTTCGATCTGAATGTAACCACCAGCACGGAAAGGTACTGACTCGCCATCAGGGATCTGAAGTTTAAGCTCTTTAATGAAGGTGGCTTTGTTGTCGTTAGAGATAACGGTACATTCCCACTTTTTAACACCAAAAATTTCTTCAGGAAGTTCAATATCCATGTCTGTTTTCACAGCCACTTGACACGCTAAACGTTCACCCTCACGAGCTTCACCTTTAGTAATGTGATCAAGTTCAGTAGGAAGAATATCACCACCACCAGATTTCACTTTTACACGGCATTGACCACAAGAGCCGCCACCACCACACGCCGATGATACAAAGACACCAGAACCTGCAAGTACGCTCAGTAGCTTACCACCTGGATTAGTCACAATAGACTTATCTGCATCACCGTTAATTGAAATTGTAATGTCGCCTGTTGGAACTAGCTTAGATTTAGCAAATAAAATTACCAAAACGAGTGCTAGAACAATCAGGGTAAACATCACTACACCAAGAATAATGTCCATTGACTATTCCTTAATTGTTGCGGTTTACCCGACTTACAGTTGAACACCAGAGAAAGACATAAAGCCTAACGCCATTAGACCCGCCGTGATGAAGGTAATCCCTAAACCACGTAAACCCGGAGGTACATCTGAATATTTCATTTTCTCACGGATACCGGCAAGAGCGACAATCGCTAACATCCAACCCACACCCGAACCGAAACCGTAAACGACGGATTCAGCAAAGTTATAATCACGCTGAACCATGAAAGATACACCACCAAAAATGGCGCAGTTCACTGTGATTAAAGGTAAGAAAATGCCCAGCGCGTTATACAAAGGTGGGAAAAAACGATCCAATATCATCTCTAAGATCTGTACCAATGCGGCAATAACACCGATAAAGGTAATGAAATTTAGAAATGTAAGATCAATATTTTCACCCAATGCACCTGGTTTAAGTAACAAGTTATAAACCAAGTTATTCACTGGTACTGAAATGGTCAGAACAACAGTAACCGCAATCCCTAAACCAAACGATGTCTTTACTTTCTTAGATACAGCAAGAAATGTACACATACCCAAGAAGAAAGAGAGTGCCATGTTTTCGATAAAAATCGATCGAACAAGCAAACTGATATAATGTTCCATAACGCCCTTACTCCTTCGCTTCTAGTTGTTCAGGTTTGAACGTGCGAATCGCCCAAATCATGAAGCCAATTAGGAAGAATGCCGAAGGTGCTAGCAGCATCAAACCGTTAGGTTGATACCAGCCACCATCTTTCACAAGAGGTAGAACTTCCATTCCAAATAGCTTGCCTGAACCAAGAAGTTCGCGGAAGAAACCAACAGTGATCAAGACAAAACCATAACCCAAACCATTACCGATACCATCGATAAAGGAAGGAATCGGTGCCGACTTCATTGCAAATGCTTCAGCACGGCCCATTACGATACAGTTAGTAATGATCAACCCTACGAACACCGATAGCTGTTTCGAGATATCGTATAAGTAAGCACGTAGGATCTGGTCAACAACAATAACCAATGAAGCAATGATCGCCATCTGAACGATGATACGCACACTGTTAGGTATGTGGTGACGAATTAACGAAACGAATAAGTTAGAGAAAGCCGTTACAAACATAACGGCTAGCGTCATAACAAACGCCGTTTCCAACTTAGTGGTTACCGCAAGGGCAGAACAGACACCAAGCACTTGAAGTGCGATTGGGTTGTTATCCAACACCGGCGCTAGAATGCTCTTTTTAATCTCTTTTGCGCTAGACATTAGTTCAAACCTCCGTCACGAACTTTTGCTAGGAATGGACCAAAGCCCATATCACCTAACCAGAAGTCGAAAGTGTGTTGAACACCGTTACTGGTCAGTGTTGCGCCAGAAAGTCCATCAACGCCATGCTCAGATCCGGCAGGAGCGCCACCTTTCACAACTTTAATTGCAGGTTGGTGGTTGTCATCAAACAATTTCTTGCCAACAAATTGAGCTCGCCATGATGGGTTTTCAACTTCACCACCCAATCCCGGAGTTTCACCTTGTTCGTAGTAAGTAATGCCGGAAACGGTATTACCATCGGTTTCTACAGCCACAAATGCGTACATCATTGACCACAAACCATTACCGTGAACGGGAACAATCACTTTAGAAATCTCGTCGCCACTTTTCACTAGGTAAACAACCCCAGTATTAGCACGACGAATAATCTTCGCTTTATCTTGTTCCGCTGTTAGCTTGATAGATTGAGCTGGGTCTTTAGAAGCTTTGCGTTGATCATAGGCCGTTGCATCGCCATCAACAAAGTTCCCGGTTTTAAAATCAATCAAACGAGGTTCAATGTATTTAGCAAAAAGCTCTGGCACGCTACCAGACTCGTTAATGCCTGCAACTTCAACAATCTTGCTTTGCTTATCAAGTACTGCGTTAACTTTTTGCTTGTCACGCAGGCCAACCGCTGCTGTCGATACGATGATTGAGCACACTAAGCTCAATGCGATAACAACAAACAGCGTTTTTTTAATGCTATCGTTATTACTTGCCATAGCGTGCTAGTCTCCGCTTGATGTTCTTCTCAATCACAATATGGTCAAACAAAGGTGCAAATAGGTTCGCAAATAAGATCGCCAGCATCATACCTTCTGGGTAAGCTGGGTTAACCACACGAATCATCACACACATTGCACCAATCAAAATACCGTATGCCCATTTACCTTTGTTAGTAAATGAAGCCGATACTGGGTCGGTTGCCATGAAGAACATACCAAACGCAAAGCCACCAAGTACTAGGTGCCAATGCCAAGGCATATTAAACATTGCATTTGTGTCTGAACCAATAACATTGAACAGCGTTGATATGGCAATCATACCTACCATAACACCCGCAATAATGCGCCATGAAGCAATGCCCATGTAGACAATAAATGCCGCGCCAATCGCCAGTGCTAACGTCGACACTTCACCGATAGAGCCAGGAATGTTACCAACAAACGCATCCATCCAAGTAATGGCTTCGCCAGTGACCTTATTGATCAGAGCACCGTTACCACCTTGAGCCCATTGGCTTAGCACCGTTGCACCTGAAAAACCATCTGCAGCTGTCCAAACAACGTCACCAGAGATCTGTGCTGGGTAGGCGAAGAATAGAAAAGCACGACCGGCTAATGCTGGGTTTAGGAAGTTACGCCCGGTACCACCAAAGATTTCTTTGGCAACAACCACGCCAAAGGTAATCCCTAAAGCGGCTTGCCATAAAGGCAGTGTGGGTGGAACAATCAGAGCAAACAAAATTGAAGTTACAAAGAAACCTTCGTTAACTTCATGCTTACGCACCATACAAAACAGCACTTCCCAAAAACCACCGACCAAGAACACCGTGGCGTAGATAGGTAGGAAGTAAGTAGCACCGAGCAGCATCATACTTGCCCAACCGGCTTGCGTACTTAATGTACCGCCAAGCATTTCAGTTAGCCAATAGTGCCAGTTACCACTGATGACTGTCGCCAATTCAGCGCCAGAATACAGATGGTTAAGTGCAGTAATCGATTGGTGACCAACGTTATACATACCCCAGAACATCGCTGGGAATACCGCTAGCCAAACCATGATCATGATGCGTTTGAGGTCAACGCTATCACGAACGTGTGAGCTTCGTTTTGTAACTAAACCAGGCGTATAAAAAAGCGTTGCTGCTGCTTCATACAAGGCAAACCATTTTTCATGTTTGCCGCCAGGTTCAAAATGATGCTCGATGTCTTCAAGAAACTTTTTAAGGCCCATGAAAATTACCCTTCCTTCTCAATCTTGTCTAGGCACTCACGAAGTAGCTGACCATATTCGTATTTACCAGGACATACAAAGGTACACAATGCGAGATCTTCTTCGTCCAGTTCAAGGGCACCGAGACGTTGAGCGCTATCGATGTCACCTGCACATAGGTCACGAAGTAGGAGCGTTGGTTCCATATCTAGTGGCAACACTTTTTCATAGTTACCAATAGGTACCATCGCACGATCACTACCATTGGTTGTGGTTGTCATGTTGAACAACTGACCTGTGAATAGATGACCAAGGAAAGAGCGAGTGACTGAAAATTTGTTCTTGCCAGGCATTGCCCAACCAAGAAAATCTTTGTCACGACCTTCACGCAGAACCGATACTTGGAGGTGGTAACGACCAAGATAAGCTACAGGCCCCGCCGCTTTCACACCAGAAAGTACAGAACCAGAGATGACACGAACTTCGCCCGGCATCAATTCGTTATCCGTTAACTCTTCGAGGCTAGCACCAATCTGAGTACGGACAAGACGAGGTTTGTTGACTACGGGTCCTGCAAGCGACACCACTCGTTGTGTGTATAGCTCACCGGTTAAGAACAATTGACCAAACGCAATCACGTCTTGGTAATTGATGCTCCACGCCACATTGACTGCATTTACTGGATAGAGGAAATGCATGTGAGTCCCTACAAGACCTGCAGGGTGTGGGCCATCAAACACATGTTCTTCAACGTTTGGCTGTGAAGAGCGTGGTAAGCTAGTACCAGATTTACAGACGTAAACCTTACCCTCAGTCAGAGTTGAAAGGATATCGAGACCAGCGACGAATGCTTCAGATTGCTCATTAATGATCGTCTCAGGTTTTGCCGCTAATGGATTGGTATCCATTGCTGTCACAAAAATAGCCTGAGTTGAAGACTCAATTGCTGGAACCTTGCTAAACGGACGAGTACGCAACGCAGTCCAAAGACCAGACTCAACTAACTGAGTTTTAACCGTTTGACGGTCAATACTTGCTAGTTGGCTAGCTTCAAAGCTATCGAACGTGATTTGCTCATCACCTGCCACTTCAATCACTACGGATTGTAGGACACGTTTGGCGCCACGATTGACTTCGATAACCTTACCGCTTGCTGGTGAAGTAAATTTAACACCCGGATTCTTTTTATCTTCAAAAAGAATTTGAGCTTTCTTTACTTCATCGCCTACGCGAACATGCATGGTAGGACGCATGCCAACGTACTCTTCGCCAAGCAAGGCGACTTTAGTGATGGTCTTACCATCATTAATCACCTGGGAAGGAGTTCCTGCAATAGGAAGGTCCAAACCCCTTTTTATTGTAATCATACGCACTTGCACTATTTTATCGGGAAAAAGATTCTTTTAATTGCGTAAGTTCAAGGCTTGTTTATCTTTCATGGTCGTTCTTGATAAGAGGCCAAATGAAAGTTAAACCAGCCTTAGACACGACATTTCTGTGTCCGATTTTGGCTTGTTTTAAACGCCAGAACCGCAACATCCTTTTAATAACCTCATCACAAGTATGGTATGAGATCCATTAGGTGCAATAGTCTAGCATTTTTTCGGAACCTGATGCCATGACCAATCCTCTGATAAGTCGTTTTATTTGGAAGGATTTGAATCATAAAGGCTAGCGAATAGTCATAACTTTGAAGCATCGCACAAATAACCTATTCCTTACCCCTTATGAGTATTTATTTTTATTCACTACCTAAAACAATTTCTCTCAACTTGTTCATCTCGTCAATTTGTTTAAATACTGTTAACATTCCGCTCAAAAACAGAACAAGAGAACAGCATATTCAGACGGCTCTGAACGAGTTATTTTCCACCGCCCATACACATAGGACTATCAGGTACGCCACTAATTTGCGCCTGCCACTCTTGTGGTGTGTAGGTATGAATCGAGAGTGCATGAATGTGGTTCGCTAACTCTTCTGCCAACACTTGGTTAACCTGTCGGTGACGGCCAATCAAACGCATTCCTTCAAAACTGTCACTCACCACAATGACTTTAAAATGGCTTTCCGATCCTGAAGGCACATTGTGCATGTAGCTTTCATTTTCGACTTTCAAATAATCAGGGTGAAATGCTTGATGCAATTTTTGTTCGATTATGGGTTGGATCATACCGTTGCCTTTCTTCCTCAAATAAGAGCATGAGAACATATACGAGTGTAAAGAGATTTAAGTTTAACTAGCCTTATAGAATAGCGAAAGGTTTTGGTTCCTTGTTTCTACGCCATTTGAGACAATGCATCCGTAATTCTCACTACGACCTATAAAAAATTATGAAAACAGAGTTGGCACTGCATGATCGAACGTTGAGCTTGCACCGTTTCCCACATCATTCAAACGAAACATTACAAGCTTGGGATGCGGGCGATGAATATGTGATTAATCATATTGAAGCGTTGAATTTAGCAATAGGCAAACGCATCCTTATTTTAAACGATCACTTTGGCGCTCTATCGTGTTGGTTTGCAGATAAGCATCACGTCACCATGATGAGCGACTCTTTTATTTCGCAACAAGGTACGTTAAACAATCTTCAGCGCAATCAGTGCCGCAACGTGCAATTGCTCTCAACAATGGATGCCATCCCTGAATCGGTCGATCTGGTGCTTTTTCAATTGCCCAAGAGCAATCGCCACTTGGTTTGGCAATTAAGCCAACTCCGTCAGTCCCTTGCCCAAGATTGCCCTGTGATAGCGGTCAACAAAGCGAAAGAGATCCACACATCAACCTTAAACTTATTTGAAAAGTATTTAGGTTCAACAAGCACTTCTCTTGCATGGAAAAAACACCGCCTCATTTTTTCAGCACCGAACGTATCACCGATTGAAACGGTGGAACCTATAACTGAATGGGCCGTAGAAAGCGAATCCATCCGTCTAAAAAATCTGCCGAATGTCTACTCAGGTGAGGGATTGGATCTCGGCGCACGCTTTTTTCTACAGCATCTTCCACAAGATCCTAAGTTACAGCACATCATCGACCTTGGATGCGGCAACGGGGTGTTATCAATCAAGATGGGCCAACTCAATCCTCAAGTACGAATGACCTGCGTTGATGAAAGCTTGATGGCCGTCGAGTCTGCAAAGCTAAATTTGCTGGAGAATTTAGGAGAAGATCGCAATATTCAATGCATTGCGAATAACTGCTTAGATGGTTTTCAACAAGAGAGTAGCTGTTTAGTATTGTGCAACCCACCATTCCATCAACAACAAGCTATCACGGATCACATTGCTTGGCAGATGTTCTGTGATGCAAAGCATGTTCTTAAAAAAGGGGGACGATTATTAGTGATCGGCAATCGCCACCTCGGCTACGATGTAAAACTAGCAAGATTATTTGGCCAAGAGCAGGTAAAAACTGTCGCGACCAACCATAAATTTGTTATCTTACAAGCAACTAAATAGGCAAGGATAAGAAAGGAAATGACCATGAAAAAACTGGTTCTCGCAGCCTCAATCGCATTACTCACCGCTTGTGCCGCACCTCAGCAACAGCAAATCAACTTTATGCCTACTGCAACGACCAGCAAAAATACGGTCGTCAACAATAAAGCCTTTACTCTGGTTAGCAAAGATATTCGATCGGCGCAATATGTGGCTTTAGTGGATAGTGGCCGCTCTAATATTGAGCCAATTCATGCCAAACAAAATGTTCGCATTGCGGTTGAGAATGCGCTGGCAGAACAATTTAGCTCTCAAGGCTATCGCTTAACAGTGAACAGCGAAAACAATGTCACCGTTGAAATTGCAGAAGCACTAGTGACGGTAAAACACAGCGTCATGTCGAATGAAATGGATGGCAGTGTCACGCTTGAAATTACCGCGGAAACACCAAAAGGCAAATTGGTGAAAACGTTCAACGGAACGGCAAAACGTTCCGGTACACTCAGCGCTTCAAATGATGAGATTGAAATGGTACTCAACGATGTCATGAACTTGGTACTTAAAGAAATTGCCAATGACAGCGAACTTAATGGTTATTTACAGGAGCGCTTTTAATGTTACGTTCTCTCGTTACGACATTAGCGCTCGTCAGTTGCACTGCGTTTTCGGCGCCCAACGTCCTAATTGAGACGAACTTAGGGTCATTTACTGTTGAACTTAATACAGAGAAAGCGCCAACGACTGTCGCAAACTTCGTAAAATATGTTGAAGATGGCAGTTATGTTGGCAGCCAGTTCCACCGCGTTATCCCAGGGTTTATGGCACAAGGCGGCGGATTTGATGCGGATTTAAAACAACTCACCACTTACGCTCCCATCAAAAATGAAGCGAGCAATGGGTTGACCAATGACACCGCGACGATCGCAATGGCCCGTACCAATGATCCTAACTCAGCTACTCGCCAATTCTTTATTAACTTGGTCGATAATGATTTTCTCAACTACAACGCTCGCCCACCGGGTTATGCAGTCTTTGGTAAAGTCACGCAAGGGTTTGATGTTGTGCAAAAAATGGCTCAACAACCGACCAGCACGAAAGGACAAATGCAAGACGTCCCCATCGAACCAATCGTTATTACGAATGTCACACTAGAACAATAACCATACCAACGCCGATTTATCGGCGTTTGATTTTATTGGGTCGCCTTTCGACCTAAGCTGCTTTACTGACAAGGATTCGCTGTATGCCATCAACCTCCTCCTCTCTCACTTGGATGGAAACTATCCGTAGCTATCTTGATAAACGCCTATTGTGGGTATTTATGATGGGGTGTTCGAGCGGTTTTCCGTGGGTTTTGATTGGTTCAAATATGTCAGGATGGCTAAAAGATGCAGGCTTAACCACCGCTGCAATTGGTTATTTTGGCAGTGTCTTCGCAGTTTACGCGATTAATTTTCTATGGGCCCCATTGGTGGATCGCGTCAAATTACCCATTCTGACGCCATTATTAGGTCAACGCCGCAGTTGGGTATTTTTGTGCCAATCGATCATTTTGATCTGTACGTTGCTGATTGCGGGTGTCAATCCAGCCCAAAATTTGATGTTTACCTCAATGCTTGCCTTGGGCATTGCGATCGCTTCTGCCACTCAAGATATCGCGATTGATGCTTTTCGTATCGATACTTTCCCCAAATCACAAGCCAATAAGCTGCCACAAGCCTCCGCCATGGCCATCATGGGGTGGTGGACTGGATATTCTCTGCCGGGCTATCTCGCTTTTGTAAACGCCGATAGTATCGGTTGGAATGCCGTTTATTATGGCATGGCACTCTGTGTCGGGCTGTTAATGCTTTTCACGCTCTTGGTGGGCGAACCAAAAACACATCGCGAAGCGCTACAGCATCAAGCGGAGCTGCGGCACAATCAGGTAGTTGGTTCGAAAGTCGTCGCGTGGTTCACCGTTACCGTAATCGAACCATTTCTCGATTTCTTCAAACGCAATGGCGCGCAAGTAGCACTAACCCTGCTGTTGTTTGTTTTTTTATTCAAGATTGGCGAAGCTTTTCTTGGCCGAATGTCGATTCCATTTTACAAAGAAATTGGCTTTAGCAACGAACAAATTGGTCACTACTCGAAGTTAATTGGTTGGGGAGCAACCCTGTTCTTCACTTTGATTGGCAGTATGTTTAACGTGCGATTTGGTATTGTTCGCGGCTTGATGATTGGTGGCATCGCGATGTCTGCCAGTAATTTGATGTTTTCGTGGATCGCTCAAGTTGGCCCTAATGAGCATCTGTTCTTGGCGACCATTATTGTCGATAACTTTACCACTGCGTTTTCCACCGTGGCCTTTGTTTCGTTTCTTACTGTGTTAACAGGGCAGGCATTTTCAGCAACGCAATATGCGCTATTGGCCTCTCTAGGAAACTTTGGCCGCACCACGTTGGCCTCTTTTAGCGGAGAGCTGGTCGACTATCTCAATAATTGGTCACTGTTCTTTATTATTACTGCACTGATGGTAGTACCAAGCCTTATCATGCTCTACTCACTGCGCCATTATTTTGCTGATTTACTGCAAAAAGCTCGGCAGAGAGACATCGATGATATTGCCAAGCAAGGCATTGATAAGCGTTAGATGAAAAAAAGGTCGTACAATACGACCTTTTTTAATTTGATGTGCCCGCTATAGACTACGGATAGAGACCTTTACCAAATAAGTTAAACACTCTCGCAACACCTTGCGTAAACAGCATCGGCTCAGTTAGCACCGTTAAGCATAAACAATCTTCATCCACTTTGGTAAAAGGGCTGTGTTTAATACTCGCATCTCTTTGAATGAAATCACCCACTTGATAATGTCCATCTTCATCACTGAAACCACCATGGAGCACCAAGGTCGACTCAACCCCTTTGTGTGTATGCTGAGGGATCTGCACGTTGTGATTGATGTACATCAGGTTCATGCGAGAGTCTTCAGCAATATCTAGGTGGGCACTAAAAACTTTACCACCATAGCTGCGCCACTCGCCTTTGAAACGAATCAGTTGGCTCAGTGTACTAGGCAGCATCACAACGCGATCATTGACTTTAATTTCTATCGGCTCAGGCTTACGCAAGGTCGATGGGTGTAGAGTATCCAGCGCCGTGATCGTTTCAAACATCTGGTTTAAATGATCATCATTAGAAACGGCCATTCTTTGTTGCGGCAACGATTGGCTCAGCAATGCTTCGGCGGCCCGAGTTTCTAAGTATTGAACCTGTTGACGACACTGAGTACAGAGTTCAAGGTGAGTGGCAATCATAATGCCATGCGCCGCATCAATTGAACCATTGGCATACTGCTGCAGTACTTCGTTGCTTGGATGGTGGCTCATAATTGCTCCGCTTGAATAGAATGTCTAAGTTTTTCAACGGCTAGTCGTAAACGCGATTTGACAGTACCGAGAGGAATATTGAACATCTCCGCAACCTGCTGCTGGGGCAGTTCTTCAAGATACACCGCCTTCACAATGGCTTGCTGAGCTTCAGGCAACAACGCCACAAACTTTAATATTTGCTCTTTTAACATGTCATGTTCAGGACAATAATGTTCAACCAAATCAGGTGGGCAGTAGTCAGTTGGCCAAATATCATCGGCATAAACATGTAACTCTCGTCCGCGCTGCTTACGCAGGAGATCAAAACACAAATTGCGTGCAATCGTGTAAACCCACGTCGAAAGCGAACTTTTTCGGTTATCGAATAGATGCGATTTCTGCCACACCGTGGCCATGGTTTCTTGCACCATTTCTAACGCCACTTGCTCACTGCCTACATGCTTAAACGCAAACTGTTGTAAACGAGGAGAGAAATAACGAAACACTAAGGCAAACGCCTGCTTATCACGTTGCTTGACACGTTCCATGCATTCAGCCCAGTCTTGCTTGGTGTAGCTTGGGCTTAGCGACACACTATGCTGAGAATCACTGCTCATGCTGCGCTCTTCCTTTAGGAGTAACCGTTGTTATTGGCATACAGTAGCCATAAACCTTTATACGTGAGTAATGCATACATCGATCACTCGTCGTATTCTTTTTTATGCAGAGCCACTACTACAGAGCGACTTCTCGTTTAAGTTTACTGCACGCTTTCAAAGTTAGTGTGAGACTTCGATTACCTGCAATAAAAAGTCAACCGCACTGTGCGCGTCATCCTGCCTCATTAAATCATCAAATTGTTGAATCGAGATAGGGAGCAGCTCTAGCCATCGCTGCGCCACCCAACTGGCATCATCAAAAAAACAGTGCGAATAGAGCTCGCCAAGCTGAGGGAATTGCTGATAAACCGCTTGTAGCTGGTGGCTTAAATACCATTCGTGAGGTTCTAAATCTCTTACTGGCCAACTGGGCAATGACGTGACCTGAGCAACTCGCAGGCCATCAAATTCGCTCACTACTGACTCTATTTTAAAGCGCTCCATTCCCATCACGGTTAATCCTAACATCCCATTGTCGAGCGCTTCAAAATCAACAATCCTAACCAACATCCCAAATTTAGATAACTGATTTGCTTTATTGCCTTTTTTATTATCAATCAAACAAATCCCAAATGTAGAGTCAGACTGACTGGATTGAGTGACCATCCTCTTATACCTTGATTCAAAGATCCGTAGCTTCATTTTCCCTTCTGGTAAAACGATTGAAGCTAAAGGAAACAGCATCAATTTCTTCATCATTCATCACTCTTCATCATGCCCGTCAATAAATACGTTGAAGATTACAAAACGATCACTAACTAAAAATGTTGGTTTATCGATTTGCATAAAACAATACTAAAGCAAACGTTTAAGTGATTAAAATCACATTAAAGATGCAAGCGAACGAAATATTAATTTAGTTCCGAGCAAATATTCATTAACGTGACCACAGTCACTAAGTTTGTTCACTTTTGCATTCGCAATCACTTTTAATTGAGATTTTTATCGTTATTATTCGGGCCAATTGAACGCACATCAGAAATATACGTGTGCTGAATTATGACAAAACATAGAGAGTCCCCCTTATGCGTAAATCACTTCTAGCTCTAGGCCTAATGGCTGCAACTTCTGCTCCAGTTATGGCCGCTGACTATTCAGATGGCGACATCCATAAAAACGATTACAAATGGATGCAATTTAACCTAATGGCTGCAATCGATGAATTACCAGGTGAGTCATCGCATGATTACTTAGAGATGGAATTTGGCGGCCGCTCAGGGATTTTTGATCTGTACGGTTACGTTGATATCTTTAACCTGCTAAGCAACCCAAGCAGTGACAAAGAAGGTGCCGAAAAAATCTTTATGAAATTTGCACCTCGTATGTCACTAGATGCACTTACAGGTAAAGATTTGTCTTTCGGGCCAGTGCAAGAGTTGTATGTCTCTACACTAATGGAATGGGGTGGTAACTCTGGCGTTAACACTCAAAAAGTGGGCCTTGGCTCTGATGTGAATGTGCCTTGGCTAGGTAAAGTAGGTTTAAACCTGTACGGTACTTACGATTCAAATAAGAAAGATTGGAATGGTTTCCAAATCTCAACCAACTGGTTCAAGCCTTTCTACTTCTTTGAAAACGGCTCATTTATCTCTTACCAAGGTTACATCGATTACCAATTTGGTATGGAAACAGGTAAAGGATACGCAACATCTAGCGATGGCGGTGCTATGTTTAACGGTATCTACTGGCACTCAGACCGCTTTGCTGTGGGTTACGGTCTAAAAGGTTACAAAGATATCTACGGTATCAAAGATACTGATGGCTTCAAGTCAACTGGCTTTGGTCACTACCTAGCTGTGACTTACAAGTTCTAATCGAACCTAAGTTTTTAGCTAAATGGCGCTCTCGAGCGCCATTTTTATTGCTTTCCATTTCTACCTCATTATCCTTGGCGCAAAGTCAACAATGGAGAGGTGTTATGAATATCGTCGTGCTTGGGCCGGGCGCGGTTGGGTTGCTTTGGGCGACAAAGCTGCATGAAGCTGGACACCGCGTTTCATTATGGGGCAGACAAGCTCAATCTTCACTTTCCATTGCTTTAGATAAACAGGCATCTATTACCCTACCCTGTAATGATCACAGCGCGCTCTGCCATGCCGATCTCTTACTGATTACCGTTAAAGCTTGGCAAGTCGAGCAGGCGCTCACTCCGCTGCTGAATACACTCAATCGTGACACCATTTTGCTATTTATGCACAACGGCATGGGCGCGCTTGATTCGATGCAGGATCAACTGAATGACTTTCCTATTGTGCTTTCAACCACCACGCACGGTGCACTCAAGCCATCAATGAATCAAGTGTTGCATGCTGGCAAAGGCGTAACTCAATTAGGGGCTTACAACGCCCAAGGCAAGCAGTGTCAGTTTCTAGTGGATGTACTTCAGCATGCATTGCCAGACGTAATGTGGAATAACACGATTGAAGAAGCACTATGGCATAAGCTTGCAATTAACTGCGCGATTAACCCGCTCACCGCATTAGAGCAATGTCGCAATGGTGAGTTAGCCGATGAACGCTTCCAACGGCCGCTGGAAAATATTGTTGCAGAAGTCGCCGATGTCATGAGCGCTGAAGGCTTTGCGATCACTCAATCATCACTGCTTGCTAAGGTTAAGCAGGTGATTCAAGCCACAGCAGAGAATTATTCGTCAATGCATCAAGATATTTTCTATCAACGTAAGACTGAGATAGACTTTATTACGGGCTATTTACTGAAGAAAGCAGAGCAACATCAGCTCGCAACACCAGAAAATAGTAAGTTATATCACGCTATTCAACAGATAGAACACAGCTGGAAAAGCCAATGAGTAAACGAATTTTAGTCCCGATAGCAACAGGCTGCGAAGAGATGGAAGCGATCACCGTGATTGATATGATGGTCAGAGCTGGCTATCAAGTCGTGGTTGCCAGCGCTAATCTCGACGGGCAATTGATGATGAAAGCCTCACGCGGAGTGACATTAACCGCAGACTGTAAACTGCTGGATGTGATCGATGAAGAGTTTGACGTGATTGCGCTGCCCGGTGGCGTTGGAGGCGCTGAGATCTTTCGTGACAATCCAGTGCTAATCGAAATGCTCAAGCAACAGCATAACCATGGTCGATGGTTGGCGGCTATTTGTGCCACGCCAGCCTTAGTTTTGCAACATCATCAGTTTTTCCCGCAAGCGATCATGACAGGGCACCCGGCTTTTCGCGATCATATCCCCACTGATTTATGGCGAGATCAACGCGTAACCATCGATACAAACCATCAATTAATCACCAGCCAAGGGCCGGGAACAGCACTTGAGTTCGCGATGGAGATCATCATATCACTCTCAGGTAAAGCACACGCATGGTCAGTTGCACAGCCAATGGTGACACTGGCAGCATTGAATTATCACAAGTTAGGTGAGCAATAATGTTTGACGTGCAGACCATTCGCGATCAATTCCCCGCACTCAATCAAGCCGTGGATGGCGAAACTCTGATTTATCTAGACAGCGCCGCTACCACGCAAAAGCCACAAGTGGTGATAGATGCCATTAGTCATTACTACAGTACGCAAAATGCCAATGTACATCGTGGTAGCCATCGCTTAACGGCCAAAGCGACCAGCGATTTTGAAGCGGCGCGTGACACTATGGCTCAATTTATTGGCGCATCATCTCGTAAAGAGATTATTTGGACTCGCGGAGCGACCGAAGCGATCAACCTGATCGCGCAGACTTACGCACGTAATACATTGCAAGCCGGTGATGAGATTCTGGTCAGTGAAATGGAACACCACGCCAATATAGTGCCTTGGCAAATCGTCGCGGCTCAAACCGGAGCAAGTGTCGTCAAAGTCCCCATCACGCCAGAGTGCCACTTTGATCTTGAGGCTTTTCAAGCACGACTATCGAATAAAACCAAAATTGTCGCCCTAGCCCATACCACCAACGTGACGGGCACGCGCCAACCGATTGAAACTGCGATTAAACTGGCGCACCAAGTCGGCGCTGTGGTCGTGATTGATGGCGCGCAAGGAATTGTTCATGAAACCGTCAACGTGCGCGAACTCGACGCCGACTTTTATCTCTTTTCTGGGCACAAGCTTTACGCTCCCGCTGGCATTGGCGTTCTGTACGGAAAATTATCGCTGCTTGAAACAATGCCTCCATGGCATGGCGGCGGCAAGATGGTAGAAAAAGTCTCGTTTGAAGGTACAACATTTGCCGAACTGCCGGGGAAATTTGAAGCAGGCACACCGAATGTCGCAGGGGCGATAGCCCTTGCCAAAGCAATCGAATGGTTACAAAACTGCAATCGAACGGCCGTAGAAACTCACCTGCATAGATTGCAAGCACGCACTTATCAAGCTCTGCAGCAGCTCGATGATATTCGCGTGATCGGCTATCAACCGAATGCCAGTATTCTCAGTTTTGTGATGGATGGCGTTCATCATCAAGACATAGCCACCTTACTCGATCAGCAAGGCATCGCGGTTCGCTCTGGCCATCACTGCGCTCACCCATTAATGGATGCGCTCGGATTAACTGGCACCGTGAGAATTTCGTTTGGTATTTACAATACCGAACAAGAGGTTGAACAGTTGATCGCCGCCATTACTAAAGCGGTTGATATGCTGTAATAATTCCCCCTTTCATCAAAAGGGGGAGATGCTCAGCTTGGATCGATATTTTTTATCTTATCGACAATGGCTTTAAGGCCATTACCACGAGAAGGACTTAAATGAGCAATCAAGCCTATTTTTTCAAAATAAGCATCCACATCAAACGCTTGAATTTGTGCGTAGGTCTTGCCGTTGTACGCAGCAAGGACTAAAGCAATTAAACCACGCACAATCCGCGCATCCGAATCGGCACAGAAAGAGCATATTCCTTGGTACTCCTGCCCCACTAACCATACTTGACTCTCGCAGCCTGCAACACTGACTTGCTGCGATTTCAAAGCATCAGGCATCGCGGGCAATAATTTCCCCCACAAGATAACTTGTCGGTAGCGATCTTCCCAACCAGTAAAATTTTGCATGGTCGCCACAATGTCATCGGCGCCAATCTCACGACCAAAGGGGGAGGCAGGAAAAGGAGTCATTAACGTTACACCTTATGTTTCTGAATTAACTTTTCAACAATGCGCGCTACGGCAACAAAACCAAAAGTTGCGGTAACAACCGTCGCAGCGCCAAATCCGCTGGCGCAATCCATCCGCTTTGGCCCTTCTGCGGTTGATTTCACCGCGCACACACTGCCATCGGCTTGCGGATATTTGAGCTGCTCTGTCGAGAACACGCAATCGATACCAAACTTACGCGCAGGGTTTACAGGGAAATTATGGCGATGACGAAGCGTATCTTTGAGTTTTTTTGCCAATGGGTCTTGAATCGTTTTGGTTAAATCCGCGACCTTGATTTGAGTTGGGTCAACTTGACCACCCGCACCACCAACGGTAATCACTTTAATTTTATTGCTACGGCAATAAGCCAGTAGTGAAGCTTTCGCTTTCAAACTGTCTATCGCATCGAGCACGTAATCGAACGTTTGACTCAAATAGCGGTGCTGGTTATCTGGCGTGATAAAGTCATCAATTAAGTGCACCACACACTCAGGGTTGATGAGCTTGACCCGCTCGGCCATCACTTCAATCTTACTTTGCCCAATCGTACCGCTCATCGCATGGATTTGACGGTTGATGTTGGTGACGCACACATCGTCCATATCAATCAGCGTTAACTCGCCAATGCCGGTGCGCGCCAATGCTTCGACTGCCCACGAGCCAACGCCACCGATACCAATCACACACACATGCGCAGCACGCAGTATTTCAACCTCACGATTTCCATAAAGGCGACGAGTGCCTCCGAAGCGTTGGTTGTAGCTATCTGAAGCGGGGGTATCGAGTTCACGCATAATTAAAAGTCCGATTGAAAGCGATAGAAAAATAAAGAGTGCGATTTATACGCACTCTTTATTTAAAAGTCTAGGTCGAAACCTGTGTCACTATTGTAGCTTTTCAGGCGGCAATGCCCAAGGCGCTTGTGTGGCTGAGTTTTCTAACCCCAGCTTCCAAACGCGACCAAAATGTTTGTAATGCCCAGCTTCCGTTCCGGCGCGCTCGCCCATGCCATGGTACAGATCGAGGTGGTTATCTTTTACCGCGCCGCCCGTATCTAGCACAATCAACATTCGCAACTGATGAGCGCCACTCCATGTACCATCGGCGTTAAGCAGCGGCACTTCTGCTAAAATAGGTGTGCCCATTGGAAAGATGGAACGATCTCCGGCCACCGAGGCCATCGGCAGGAGTGGAATACCGGCAGAGCCAGTGACAGGGGCTGCCGCTTTGGGCGCAAAAAAGACATAGGAAGGATTTTGCTCTAGCAGCTCTCTCACCGTCGGTTCATCATTGGCTAGCACCCATTCCTTGATCGCTTTGAGTGACATTTTCTCTCGTGTCACTTCACCTCGTTCAATCAAGACTTTGCCAATACTGATGTAGGCTTTGTTATTCTTACCCGCGTAAGCGAAGTACTCAAGCGTATCGTCATCTTCAAAATGCACAAAACCACTGCCTTGCACCTCCATAATGAAAGGGTCAATCAGGTTCGCCGCATAACCTAACTCAAGCCCTTTTTCAGCTAACGCACCATCATAAATTTGCGCACGCGTTGGGCAATCGGCCGAACATTCAGGCAAACCAAATACGGGATATTTGAATATTTCATCCGGTTGATGGCGAAGCTCCATTACCGGAGAAAAATAGCCAGTGAAAAGCACATTACCTTTTTTATCGCCACCACCAAGCTGCGCCGCTTGTATTCCAAAATTCGCCAAATCTTGTGGATCACCACTTTGCAAAATCCATTCACTGATCTGTTGATACAAAGGTTGATAAATCGCTGCCATCGACGCCGAGCGAGTCACCACTTGTTCGCTCTGTTTGGGAAATTGCGTAAAGTCACGTGGCGTATTGGACTGCACCGTGTCTACTCTGTTGAGCGCTTTAGAGAAATCACCATCCAAATATTGCTGAGCACGGTCGGTCGGTTGCGCACAACCAAACAGCAGCAGTACTGCCGCAAGAGGGAAAATTTGCTTAATCACAGAAGTTATCCGTTATTTGAGTTGCTAAAAGCATGACAAACTCGCGCCTAAACCGCAATCAGCGAATTGTTAACGGAGGTTTTTTTGGTATTTTCCTGACAATCGGAAGGTTGGATTGTAGTGCGACGACGACATTTGTGTCATTTCGGTATTGTTATCATCACGCATTTTGTAACGATAGCTCGTATCACCAATCTGGTATTCTAAAAAATGACCATCAAACTCAAATGAAGTGGTGAGTACTCGGCCGCTACTGATCACGCCTGCTTTCCCCAATTCAATTCGTTTGGCTGAATAAGGGGCAACATACTGCTCAACCCAAACCCCATACACCTCATCCTTTGGCGAAAAATAGTTTTCCAACCGAGTAAAGAGATCACCGTATAGCGACGCTACGGAAAGCAAGCCAATCATCACAACCAGCATCAAGCCTCGTTCAATGTACTTACGTCTTCGCAAGTTTGTGAACTGAGGCGTAGCCGTAAGGCCTACGTTTTTTGTCATTTTCATGCGACTTAACTCGTTGGTTTTGGCCATATTTCGCCTTTATTGGCAAGCAGTCTAACGTGTCCTAAATCAGAGATAAAATCGGCGATTGAATAATTGCACCAAACTCAAAAAACCACTTGCCGACACGTGAATAAAAAGTCATTATTTGAACATATTTAAACACCAAGGTACTCTCAGAGTGAAAATTCGCAGTACAGCTCTCGTTAAAGGATTTAGACAATCTGCTCCCTATGTTAACGCTCACCGTGGTAAAACCATGGTGATCATGCTCGGCGGTGAAGCGATTGCCGATAAAAATTTCGCTAATATCATCAGCGATCTCGCACTGCTGCATAGCCTTGGTGTCAAAATTGTTTTGGTGCACGGTGCTCGCCCACAAATCAATCAAATTCTGGCGACACATCATTGCTCCACTCCTTATCACAAAGGCATTCGGGTCACTGATGAGGAAGCGCTCAGCTTAGTCATGCAAGCCGCGGGGCAGCTCCAACTCGCTATCACAGCACGCCTTTCAATGAGCTTAAATAACACGCCAATGGCAGGAACTCAGCTCAATATCGTTAGTGGTAATTTTGTTATCTCTCAACCATTAGGTATAGATGATGGTGTCGATTATTGCCACAGTGGCCGCATTCGCCGTATTGATATTGAAGGCATCAACCGTATGCTTGACCAAGGTTCGATCGTGCTACTGGGGCCTATTGCGAGTTCCGTCACTGGCGAATGTTTTAATTTGCTCTCTGAAGAAGTAGCCACACAAGTCGCAATACGCCTAAAAGCAGATAAGCTGATCGGTTTTTGCTCAGAGCAAGGCATTATCGATGAGCAAGGCAACGCAATTGCTGAACTGTTCCCATCTGATGTTGAACGGATAATGCAGCGTATTGAAGCAGATACCGACCAAGTTCAGGATAATAGCTCAGGTACCTCACGCTTTCTGCGAGCCGCCGTTTCAGCGTGCCGCGCAGGTGTGCCACGTAGTCACTTAGTCAGTTACAAACAAGATGGTGCTTTGATCCAAGAGTTGTTCTCTTTTGACGGGATCGGTACTCAGATTGTCATGGCAAGTGCCGAACAAGTCCGTCAGGCACAGATCGATGATATCGGCGGAATTTTCGATTTAATCCGCCCGTTAGAAGAACAAGGAATATTAGTACGGCGTTCACGTGAGCAGTTAGAGCAAGAGATCCACAAATTCACGATTATTGATAAAGATGGCTTATTGATTGGTTGCGCCGCACTTTACCCTTACCCAGAAGAGGGCATGGCAGAAATGGCGTGTGTCGCTATTCACCAGGAGTATCGGGACGGCAACCGCGGTTTATTGTTACTCAATCACATGAAGCAACAAGCAAAATCGATGCGTTTAGATCGCCTCTTTGTTTTGACAACGCACAGTTTGCATTGGTTTAGAGAACAAGGTTTTTATGAAGTCGGTGTGGAATCGTTACCGATAACTAAACAGAGTTTGTACAACTATCAACGCCGTTCAAAAATTTTAGTACTGACGCTCTAACGTCAGGATATTGTATTTATTCGTTAAGTTATGGTGAATAGTTTATCTTTGTTCAAGTGCAAACGTTTTCATTATTTTGTATACAAAATAAGCGCTTTATTTAACTTAATATTATGTGTAGAATCCGCCGACATCATTAATGATGTACATTTAATGAACAACACAGGAACTTGGCTTTATACCGATTGGTCAGATACCAGTAGGTCGGCTTGCACGGATTGCTTTTACTACGACACGTACTTAAGAGCAAAAATTCTATGAAAACTGTTATTTGTAACTCACTTCAAAGCTTTTGGGATATGGCTGATAACCAATTCCTTGAAGGCCAACATGTGCATTGCGTATTTCCCGTTAACGACAAGCTACGAGTCTTTATACTCAGCTCGCAAGATCGTTATAAAATCAGAAACATCTCTTTTACTCATGCTTTCGCATAGCAGCACACCAAATCATTAATTGAGCTTCCCCTAAACAACGGAATGAATTCAACATACCATGTAAACTTCAAACTGTGTGGGGACTGCTCAAACTCGTTTATTCCAGTTGCTGATTTACGCTAGTCTCTTGTCTAATCTCGTAACTAAGCCGCTGGCTCGCTGCGTTTTTATCTTGAGCCCTCGTTTCATCGTTCCCATGTCAGCAAAAAGCATCAACTGCTTCTTGGCGCGCGTAATGCCAGTATAGATAAGCTCTCTGGTCAATATCGGGCTAAAATCAGGCGGTAAAATCATCAGTGTTAGATCAAACTCACTGCCTTGTGATTTATGGATGGTCATCGCATAGGCTGTTTCGTGCTCTGGTACGCGGCTTGGTAAAATAGCTTTCACGCTGCCATCTGGCAGCTCAAAATACACTTTCAAACGCGGTTCTTGCTCGCTCGTATCAAGCATGCATATGCCGATATCACCATTATACAAACCCAGCCCATGATCGTTACGCGCCACCATCACGGGTCGGCCGTGATACCAAATCTCATCTTGAGTATTGATCAACTTACGTGCGACCAGCGCACGTTCAATACGTTGATTCAAACCACTTACCCCAAAATCCCCTTCACGAATAGCGCAAAGCAAACGGCATTGATTAAAGCAATCCAATACGGCTTTGGCTTTTTGGGCTTGAGTTTCCGCAGTATAAGCACCAGAACTCTCGATGCGCGTGAGATAACGGCCATACTCCTTAACTAAGGTTTTCAGCATTAGGTTATAGCTTTCACTGCTGAGTGAGTGGTGCGTAATATCAGCATAATTACGTTTTAACACCTCATCCACCATAGCCACTTGCCCAGCATTGATCGCTTTTGCTAATTGACCGATGCCTGATCGGACATCAAAGCGGTAGCTTTTTTGCAGCATGCATAAACTGTCTGAAATCGGGGTTGCGTTAGGGTGTGAATGAGTAATCAAGGTTTGATAACCCGTTAACTTGGCTAAGTGTTCGCTGTGCGCTCGGCTGTAGCCTAAGATCAAAAATGAACAAATGTCCCCCAGCACAGCGCCCGCTTCGACTGACGCAAGTTGGTCTTTATCACCCAGTAAAATCAAGCGCGCGTGTTTGGGTAATGCCTCGATTAACTTGACCATCATCGGTAAATCGACCATCGATGCTTCATCAACCACCAATATATCCAAATGCAGCGGGTTACGCTGATGGTGACGAAACTCAACACTGTTAGGTATGACGCCCAATAAACGGTGAAGAGTGCTCGACTCGGTGGGAATCGCCGCTTTCAACGCCGGCTCAACCGCCAGTTCAGCCACCGCTTTACCGATCGATTCCGTTAAACGTGCCGCAGCTTTACCCGTTGGTGCGACCAATTTAATGGTGGGCGTCTCACCTTGCTGTTGGGCTTGGGTAATCAAAGCGGCTAGTAATTTGGTAACCGTGGTGGTTTTCCCGGTTCCAGGCCCACCAGAAATAACGGCAAAGCGGCGTGTCAGTGCCACTGCCGCTGCGACTTTTTGCCAGTTGATGCAAACGCTTTGCGGGATCAGCGTCTCTAATGCTTCGAGTTCTTTCACCGTACGTGCTTGGCTAATGACTTGATCAATCTCATTCCAATTAAGTTCATCGGCGTTGACCACATCCAGAAAATCACACACTTGTTGCTGGCGTGCTGATGCATTGGCTGTCTCTGGCAATTGGCGAAGCGCATGGAGCAGAAAGTGGTATTGACGCGCAAACAGTGTATCGAGCAGCAATTTTAGCTTTTGGACATCAGTAGGCTTTAGGCTCATGGGTGTCCCAAAGCTGATTAAACGCTGTGCTAAGGTAACTTCATAATGCCAGTAACGGTGTAGATATAAACGTTGCCCATCAAACATTAAAGGCACCGCTTCCCCTTGTTGTCCGACTAAGTCTGAACGGTTGAGTAGCCAAGGCCAATCAATCGCCAATAGGTGCTGATTGACCGCCAATGCAGCCTCACCAAACAAGCCTAACTTAGCTGCGAGGTCGACACCCTGCGCCGTTGAAGCGTCCACTAAAGGTAAGCAGATATGCCCCTTGGCCAATTCAGCACTGACCACCGCGGCAATAAACCCGAGCGCTTGGCTATGTTCAGCGCCAAGTTGCTGCTGGCTTTTTTGTTCGATAAAACGCGCGAATTGGTAATCCAACTGACGCATAGCGCCTTTTTCCGCTAACTGCTTAAGCGTTGTCATTAGCGTACTGCTCATAAATCTAACTCCATTTGCCCTGCATCGGTCGTGCGAGTATCTACGGTTTCTCCATCAATCAATCTGTCCATCTCATCAAGCAGTTCAAAACTCGGTTTGGTTGAGAAAATCCCATGCTCAGACTCGCCATCCATGCCGCGTAAAAAGAGATAATAGACTCCGCCAAAATGGTGATGGTAGTCATAGTTTTCTAGACGACTGCGTAAGAATCGATGCAGCGCTAATGCGTAGAGTTGATATTGTAAATCATAGCGATGCTCTGCCATCGCCGCTTTCAAACGATCGCCATGATAGGCGCTCACATCATCCCCCAAATGATTCGATTTCCAGTCCAGCACGTAATACTTTCCTTGATGCTCAAACAGCAAATCAATAAAGCCCTTCAGCATGCCCTGCACAGTGTAAAAACCAAGATCTCCGGCTTTGGCCGACAGTGGATCATGGCGTTGAATGACACGGTTCAATGCAGGAGCGCTCAGTACTTCTATCGGTAATAGAAATTCCATTTCAACCAAACGCTGAGTGGAGGTTTTTTGGTTCAAACGCAACGTTTTGCCATCTAAAGGTGTCTGTAACACGGTATCGACCAGCGTTTGTAATACTGGTAACCATTCAATATCGATTTGTTCTCGCACCAGTAAATCCAGTATCACTTTTTGGTTAGCATCGCTGCTCGCAGGCTCAGTAAACTCGACCTCCTCAAAGAGAGAATGCAAAAAAGTACCGGGCGTTGCACCGCGTGGAAAAGTAAAAATGGAACGTTCTGGCTCAACCAGTAAAGCTTCCGCTTGCTCATCAGCAGAGTCGATATCAAAGCCTGAGACTTCTAAACTCGCGTCGTGGCTAGCGTGTTTCACACCTTGTTTTACCAACCCAGAATAGCTGGTCATTCGCCAAAAACGGTCAATCTGCGCTTGCAGTGTTTTGGCACTCAATACCGGCGTCTCGACGCTCAGCGCTTTAAACGGCTCTGGCTGCTCGGCTGGTGGCTCAGAAACACGAATGTATTGATTGGATTGAGCGTGCAACGCAGCGTTAAGATCGGCAATGCCTGCGGCTTGACCATTTTGCAGCAGATAGCCAATGGCACTTAAATGCACACCGGTTGGCTCTTTGGTGGAGCGGCCATTACGCAGCGGCGCAATGCCGATAAAACAGCCATACACAGCACGAGTCAGCGCTACATAAATCAAGCGCAGATCTTCCGCAAGCCGCTCTTTATCTGCTTGCTTGAGAGAAGCTTCACTGGCGGTAATATCCAGCACCGTTTCCTCATTCACGGCATCATGATATTTGCCTTCACTTGCCTCGCGATAGCTGGCCACAAACGGCAGAAACACTAAGTCGTATTCCAAACCTTTCGATTTGTGAATGGTGACGATCTGCACCAAGTTGCGTTCGGATTCCAAACGTTGAATTTGATCATCACGGCTCCCTAGGCCATGCTCGGCGTCACTGATGGCTTGTGCTAGCCAACGCAGCAAACCGTGATCGCTATCAATCTCTTGTCGCGCTTGCTGTAGTAGCTCACCGATGTGCATAAAATCGGTCAGTGAGCGCTCACCTTGCGGCTCTTCCAACCAACGTTCAGCGACGTGACGTTTGCTCATCACACTGCGCAACATAGGAAGCACGCCGCGCTCAAGCCACAATTGGCGATACTGTTTAAATTCGTTAACCGCGCTTTCCCATACCGATTCGTCGTTGTTTAAATCATCCAAGCTGGCAGCATCTAAAGAGAAAAGTGGTGAGGCCAAACAAGCCCGCAAGGCGCGATCATGTTCAGGAGTCAGTACCGCTTGCAATAGACGCTGTACATCTTGTGCTACCTCGCTGCTAAAAACACTATCGCGGTTCGAGAGATAAACACTGGCAATGCCTTGCGTGGCGAGCGCCTCTTTCACCATACGACCTTCATTACCCGTCCGCACTAAGACCGCGATGTCACCGGCTTGCACGCTCTTTTGCCCTTTAGCAGTATCAAAGTACGCTTGTTGATGCTGCGCGGCGCTCAAAATTGTCTGAATTTGGCTGGCGCACGCTTTGGCCATGCATTGCAGGTATTCGCCTTTTGGCAACGGGCTGTCTTGCGCTTCTTGCAGCCAATAGGTGAGCGCAGGTTGTACGGTTCCGTTAAGCCACCATTGACGCTGCTGCGCATTTGGGCTGGCTTCAACGGGTAAAAAGGGAATGTCTTGGTCGTAGATAAAAGCACTATCAGGCGTACTAAAAATCTGATTGACGGCATTGACCATATTCGCGCTAGAACGCCAGTTGGTCCCCAAGGTGTAGTGTGCGCTCACCTGTTTACGCGCTTTGATGTAGGTAAAAATGTCTGCACCACGAAACGCGTAAATCGCTTGTTTGGGGTCGCCAATCATAAACAAACCGCATTCAGCCTTAGGCAGATAAATACGGCTAAAAATACTGTATTGCAGTGGATCGGTATCTTGGAATTCATCGATCATCGCAACGGGGTAAAGGCTGCGAATCCGCTCAGTCAGTATGCCCAGCTCATCATTATCTATCGCGGCAGAAAGCTGAGTGAGCAAATCATCAAACGATAACCACTGCTTTTGTGCTTTCGCTTTGGCAAGCATGGCTCGGCAATAAGTAATAGCGTGCGCCAGCAGCGGCGCTTCTAAGCTGATGGGTTGTTGCAAAAAGAGCTCAATGGTCGTGAACAGCGCATGTTGCGGGGGTTGACCTTTTTTCGACTTAGCCTCCAACGCGCTTTGTGCAAACTCTTGTAATTCGCACGGTAGGTTCAATTCATGCTGCGGGTTGCTTGCCCACAACGCTAACCCTTCTAGCCGTTTCAGCAACGCTTTCTTGGTTGCTGCATGCAAATCTGAAGCTTCAATGCATGGCGGTAAATCATCGCATGAATCAAGCCACTGCTTTTTTAGCGACTCTATGCGTGACAAGCACGATTGATAAAGCGCGCTTAAATCTCCACTCATCGCTTCAACAGAGAGCGTTAGCGCCGAGCCAGTTAAATAGCCACTGATTTTTTCAAGCAGCGCCGCTGGTGATGACCATAAACGGCGCACTTCCGCAGCAAGCTGAATCGACAACGGATAGAACTGACGACGCCAATAATCCGCGACCACTTGCGCTTTTAGATGGCTTTCATCGGTCACAAATTCGTTATTAAAACGGCTGCCCGATTCAAACGCATTTTGGGTGAGCATACGCTGGCAAAAGCCGTGAATGGTATAGACTGCCGCTTCATCCATCTGCCGTTCCGCTTGCAGTAATATTTGCGCCGCTTGCTTGTGATGACTGGTTTGCTCAAGTAGCGGTTTGATAACAGGGTCATCACTGAAACCGCGCGAAAAAGCAATACGCGCCTCATGAATGCGCCGCCGAATACGGTCACGAAGCTCTGCAGTGGCAGCTTCAGTAAAAGTAACCACTAGAATTTGATCGACCGTCAGTGGCACTTGATGACGTGACTTTGCATCACCATGCCCAAGTAACAGGCGCAAATACAAACCAGCAATGGTGAAGGTTTTACCTGTGCCCGCCGACGCTTCGATAAGCCTTGCACCGTGCAGCGGGAACGTAAGGGTATTTAATGGTGTTGTGACCGTAGCCGGGGTCATACTCATAAACAGTTAGCCTTTGAATACGCAAGCGAATGTGATCGCGCTTGAATAATGGTATGAATAATCAAAATAAGTTTATAAATTAAGACGTTGTGAGATCTTTCTCACGGTTCGCCAAACGGGCAGCCTTTACTATCCGCGCCACGTGTTTCGTAAATCTCACGATGATGCGAACCAACCAAATCATGGTCCCTCTGACCTGTGGCCGTACAGAAAACGCCCTACACAATAATGATTGACTGGCGGCCACTCTACTTTCCAAGCAGTTATCCATCGCTAAACATCCTGCGCCACTTGAACCCACAATCGTGGCCCTTGCATCACCAACGTGGCCAATAAACGCACCTGCTCAGCTAAGGCTTCATTCCACTGCGGCCAAATACGCGCGATGTAAACATTGCTTCCTTCACCGTGGCTCATGTAACTTTCATTAAAGGTATCGGCCATTTTCTTGAGCGATTTATCGCGATCATCAACCCATTGACCACGGCTGAAGCCAGCTTCCACACAGGCTAACGCGGTTTTTGGAAAGTAAGCGAGCGGCGCTGTCATACCTTGATAAAACAAACCCACCAGTTCTGCGAGCAACGCTTTGGCTTGTTCGGTATCGGGCATGGGCGGATAAATAAAATGCTGCACACCTTCTTTACGATCGTAGCCCATCAAATGAGTAGGTTGACTTTCGCCCATCGCCGCTAGTGAGAGGTGATCAATCCACGCGGCTAAATAATCCTGCGCGCGAATCGAACCACTGCGGTAGCGCACTAAACCGGATTGATAGCGCTTAGTCAGCCACCCCGTCAGTTGTACGTTTTTGCCTTCACCAAACAATTCAAATTTTAGATCGATCTCTTGGTCATCAAGTGGCGAATGGCATAAGAAAGCGATTCTTTGCGCCAATTCTTGTGCTTGCACGCGATTAGTTTCAAATTCCAAGGCTCCAAAAGCACCAATCGGTAACTTTCCTTGCGCGCGCCGCTGGTCAATGAATCTCTCAAGGGCATGCGGTGAATTGGGTTGCTCAAGCAGCAACTCTAGCAGTTCATCACGTAACTGGTAGCTCTCCAAGCCATTTAAGGCAAAGGGTTCATCATCTTCCATTACCGGTAACGGAGGCTCGAACGTCACTTTAAGGCGACGGTTAAAGAAATATTGCACAGGCAAACGCCAAAACCGTTGCAGCTCAACCAGATCTAAACTGACAGGAAAGCTCGCCCCTTGTAAATAATCGCTCAGGGCGAGATTAAACTCACCACTGGCTCGCCCCTGCCGACTCGCGGCAGGGAGCCACTCTTTGGCATAGCTACCAGCTTTACTCAAAAAAGCATTAGGGCTAAAAGGCACCATGGCGTGAGTGGTCGTTAAAGCACAGGCTAAATTTTTGGCCGATTGATCGCTGCCAAGCGCTTCATCCCCGACCAAACAGTAATTTTGTTGGCAATACTCTAAAAGCTCAGAGACCAACACCGAAGGAACGCGTTCGGTATTATCTTGAATTGAGCGTCCGACGTAGCTGATGTACAAGGTTTGCTGCGCCGAGAGCATCGCTTCTAAGAACAAATAGCGGTCATCGTCACGCCGCGAGCGATCGCCAGCGCGGGTGCGACCGTTCATCAAATCAAACCCTTCGGCTGGCATAGTGCGCGGGTAAACGCCATCGTTCATTCCTAGTAAACAAACGGTTTTAAAAGGGATGGAACGCATTGGCATTAAAGTACAGAAATTGACTTGTCCCGCTAGAAAACGCTGGCTGATGCGCGTACCTGACAATTTGTTTTGCAAATATTGAGTAATAATACTTGGCGCAAGTGCTTGCTCATAACCGGCCTCGGCCAGTTGATCTTTTAACTGCGACAAGGTGTCGCGAATCGACTTGAGTGCGAGCTCCCCTTCCAACTCAACCTTGAAAAAAGCGCCAAGCATCTCACCGAGCAAACGACGCCACTCGTCCACGCTTTGGGTTTGCGCTAACTGCTCGCGGTAATGGCTCACTTGCTGAATAAAGTGCGCTAATTTACCAGCCAATTCAGCGTTCATGCCTTGCACTTCATTATAAGGCGCGAGCGTCACTTCGCCTTGCGTAAATAAACCCGCTGAGGCAGGCATGGCATAACCAAGTAACATGCGCTCAATCCCGAATTGCCAAGTATTTTGCTCGGTCTGCGGCAACTCAAATTGTTGCGCGGTGCTAGCATTAAGCCCCCAGCGAATGCCTGACTCTTCTACCCACAATTTGGCTTGCGCAAAGTCTTGCTCATTAAGCTCAAATTTTGCCATCATCGCAGGAGTTTCAAGCAGCTCTAATAACTCTGATGCTAGGCAGCGAGAATCGGGTAAATGCACTAATTGCATAAATACCGCTAAGATCGGGCTCTCTTGATCTGCCGTACGGTCTGAAATGGAGTAAGGAATAAAGCGCTCACCCGGCGCGTTACCAAATACCGCCGCAATGGCTGGGCTGTAAGCATTGATGTCCGCCACCATCACAATAATATCGCGCGGTTTCAGTTCAGGGTCAGCATCAAACATTGCCAGCAATTGATCGTGCAACACTTCCACTTCTCGCATCGGGCTATGGCAAGCATGAAGAGTGAGCGATGGATCATCCAAAGCAATCACTTGTTTGTGGTCGCTACTGTCCAGTTGACTATCATCTCGATGCTCTTGCAAATGTAAAATGTCGGCCTGCAACTGATGCAATAAGTTATCGCGTGGCAGATCAATAAAAAATTCGTGCTCTTCATTTTCCGTTTGGGAGAGTAAAAAAAGATTATCGCGCCCAAGTTTTCCCATCGAGGCTAATAACTCATTGCCAACCGCAGCTTCGGTATGCAATTCATCCACGAGGTTAGCTTCAATGTCACCTTTAAGCGGCGAGCGTTGCCCTTCAAACTGAATCTCATCACCTTGTAAGGCGAACGTTTTACGTTGCTGACTGTGCAGTCTGGCGAGCGTTTTTCTATCTCGAAGATCGCCCCAATAATGCTGACAAGGGTTGGTAAACATCAAGTGAACATCAATCTGCTCGCCCAACGCTTTGAGTGCATCCATATAACGAGGCGGCAGTGACGAAATACCGAAAATAAACAAACGTTTAGGCAGTTTGGTTAAATCAACCGAGCCACGCGCAAGCTGATCAATAAAGCTTTGATAGAGATTGGCACGATGGTAGTGCGACTGGCCTTGATCTAGCGTGTATTGATATAAGGCTTGCCATAATATCGGCTGCCATGGGTGCTCATCACCAATCTCGCTCACGTCATCGCCCGACTCCCACTTGGCAATCCAGTCGGGGCGGTAGACTAAATAACCATCAAAAATATCGGCAATTTTCTCGGCCAACTGATAGAGCTTGGAATGGTCATCATCCTGTTCAAGATAACGCTGCAAAGGGGCAAAGGGGTCGAGCGTGAGCAAGGTTGGCAACAGATGCATCAGTTTCCACGTCATCGCTTCTTTGTTAAAAGCGCTGCGCTTAGGTACATCAGGTAGCACTTTAGTGAACATGTCCCAGATAAAGGTCGCCGGTAGAGGAAACTCAAGGTTCGCCGCCACACCGAGCTCTTTCGCTAAGGCCATTTTGAGCCATTGCGACATCCCCGGGCTTTGCACCAAGATCTGCTCTTTCTCAAAGGGGTTGGCTAACGGTGCACTTTTGATCAAATGCACGAGTAGGATCTTTAAGGTATCGACTTTATTGGAATGGTAGACAGTAAACAAAATGCACTCACGCTTTTCTTGTCACAATAAGGACTGAGATTAGCATAAGTGCATTCTATACTTGAGAATTTTATGTTTTGAATTGCCTAAACTGCAGGCTATTTCATTTCACAGTTCAATGCGTGTTCGTCTTGCTCTTCTAGCTCATTCATGCTGCTGAGTAGCACGCGATGAGGTTGATAGAAATTTAAGTAACGAATAGCAACATAACCCACCACAATAGTTGCCACAATCAACTCTAACCCAGCCAACCAATGCACTTGCTGTACATACTCAGCACTCACCCCAACGGTTTCCATCCAATGTGTGAGTTTAAATAGCGCCGTTGCACCAATCACCATTGGGAAGGTAAACGCTGCGTAGCCTGGACTAAAAGGCAAGCGTAATAATTTAAAGAAAGCTAAGTAGATAATCGTTGTCATTAACACGGCAATACCAAATAAAATGCCGATAATCACTGGCGATGGGTTAGCCGTGACAGTTAAGTAACCAGCCAATGAGAGGCTCGCTGGTGCCGCCAAAATAGCCATGGTTGGTTTTGCTGCATCTGGAACTTCATGTGTGAACATGAAACGGTAAATCATCATCGGCAGCATCACCGCATAAGCGACTAAACCGAACATCATGGCTGCATTTGCGATTGGTGCAAGTGCTGGGTTTCCAGAAAACGCCACGTCAGCCACAATAATACCCACAGGTGGAACGAACCAACTTGGCACCATGTGGTGAAGTTCAAAAGACTGCGCACGATGGTACAAAAAACTGACCAAGAAGATGATGTGTAAACCCACAGCAAATAGCCATAACGCATCACCGGCCATTGGGTAAAAATGGCCTAATGAATTGGAAACCACCATTGTGCCCATCGCAAAAGTAGGCACAACACTGCCCACGACCGGATGAGCGAGATCTTGGCGTAATAAGTGGCCATGAAAAAGAAATTTAAACGCAAGAACCACCAGTAACACGCTGGCAATAACGGCCCCACTTAATTGTCCATAACCTTGTAATGGTGCAAAGTTTTCCCAACTCCAACCCAAGCTTGCGATGCCTAGAGCTAAACCCGCCATAGGGGTTGGCGCACCCATAACTTTCGCTTTTGCTGCTCGAATCATATTGACCTCTCATCAGAACTAACAAAGTAGTTGTTCAATGTCGCTATCATACGCTTGCCTTTTGTTCTGATATATCTAAATATATAGAACACACGTTCAGATTAATTAAACAAAATTATGGCTGCCAATATTTCTCTTAAGCAATTGAAAGTATTCACTTCAATTACGCAACACAAAACCTTGACCCAAGCTGCAGAGGCGCTGTTTTTGTCAAAAGCGGCCGTGAGCATGTCACTGTCTGAACTGGAAAAACAGCTTGGGCATGCGCTGTTCGATAGGGTCAATAACCGTTTAATCCTCAATCAAGAGGGACAAAAACTGTTGCCGCTCGCCGATGAACTGCTAAGCCGTGCGAGCAACATCAACCAACTGTTTGACAGTGAGCAAACCCTCGCAGGCCAATTGCGCATTGGTACCAGTGATACGATTGGCAACCATGTTGCGCCTTATCTACTCAGTCAATTTCGCCAGCAAACCCAACACATCTCGCAAAGTTTGTTTATTTCCAACTCGGCGCTGATTTGCCAAAAGTTGGTCGATTACGAACTGGATCTTGCGTTGATTGAAGGAAAAACACTGCACCCAGAGCTGATTTCAACGCCTTTTTCACACGATGAAATGTGTATTATTTGCGCACCCGAACATCCACTCACAATGATAAATCAGCTCACCCTCAATGATTTCGAACAGAGCCAATGGGTATTGCGCGAAGCGGGTTCTGGCTCGCGAGAGTTTTTCTTACGGGCTATCGCACCACGACTTGAGCAGTGGCATGAAGCCTTTGAATTGAATACCACTGAAGCCTTAATCAACAGTGTTTCGGCAGGGTTAGGTTTGGGCTGTTTATCCACCCTTGCTGCGCATTCAGCACTGCAAGATGGCCGGGTTAAAAGACTCGATGTTCCGCTGGACATGAAACGCCGTTTTTGGCTATTGGTGCATAAAGAAAAATACCAAAGCCCACTGCTCAAACACTTTATTGAATTTTGTTATCAATGGAACAAAGAGTAGCCATCCACCTCTCACTTTTTCCTGCTCACCTAGACTTCATGGTTTAAAAACTGTATAAACAGCCAGTAGAATTAATGACTAAGTTAGAGGATTAACCATGGCTGTAATCGTCAAGTACGTGGTGGAACGCAACGGAGAAGAAAAGATGACTTTTACCTCTAAAGCAGACGCTGACGCTTATGACAAAATGCTCGATATGGCAGATGAGCTTTTCGAACTGTTAGGGAAAAGTGAGTTGCTAGAAGATGAAGCCAAGCAAGAAGCTTTGGCGATGTTCTTAGCGCAAAACAAAGAAGAAGTGCTTTACGCACTTGGCGCAAAGCGCAAGCCTGCACCGGCTAAGCCTAAAAAAGCCAAAGCGGTAAAAGACGAAGCACCAGAAGAAGATGCAGCTTAAGGCGATTAAACGCTTAACTTAAGATGATAGAACGTGAAAAGGCCGCTGCTTCGTCAGCGGTTTTATATTTCTGTCTAAAGAAATACATCGCTAAAAAGACAAAAGGTATCGTTTTACGGACTTTCTCCCCTTTTGCCCTTTCCTACCCCTGCCTCACTCTTTATGATGCTTGATAAATCGAGTGCGCCGCAATGATGCTCAACCTACGCTGGCGAGCGCATCAATAGTGACAACATGGAGATATCAAGATGGCTTACTTTGCACTTGCCTTTGGCACGGCAACCAAAAACCGTGATGGAAAAATTATTGAAGCGTTTTTTCCAGCGCCAATTCTCAACCCAAGTGACGCACTAGTGAGCGAGCTTGCTCAAGTCTCTGGTTATGGCGAAGGCAACCAGTATATCGACATCTCAACCGAGCAAAGCGCCCAACTCGCCGCGATATTTGCTCAACATGATCAGGCTAACAATGCCAGTTTTGCCGATAAAGCCGCTAACGCCTCACAACCACTGGTGCTGGTTATTTTAGCTTCCGACCAACAGCCTCAATCAGTCGCTGAAGGCTTTTTGAAGCTACAACTGATTTCACACCGTTTAGTGAAACCACACGGTACTGTGCTTGATGGTATTTTTGGCCTGCTGCACAACATCGCATGGACTAATGAAGGTCCTATCGACCTACCTGAACTAGCAGATCGTCAAATTGAAGCTCGCCTTGCAGGCCGAGCTTTAACGGTAGATTGTGTCGATAAATTCCCGAAAATGGTTGATTACATTGTCCCAGCGGGCATCCGTATTGCGGATACCTCGCGCGTTCGCCTTGGCGCGCACGTGGGCGAAGGTACCACTGTGATGCATGAAGGTTTTATCAACTTCAACGCTGGTACAACAGGCGTGAGCATGGTTGAAGGGCGTATTTCTGCTGGTGTGGTTGTTGGTAATGGATCGGACATCGGCGGTGGCGCTTCTATCATGGGTACGCTTTCTGGCGGCGGTAAGGTCGTGGTCTCTATCGGTGAAAACTCACTGCTTGGCGCAAATGCAGGCTTAGGTTTCCCACTCGGCGATCGCTGCACGATAGAATCAGGTTTATATGTAACTGCTGGTACTAAAGTGCGTATGCTCGATAACCAAGGCCAAGAAGTGGAGATCGTTAAAGCACGTGATTTAGCTGGTGTATCGGATCTACTTTTCCGTCGCAACTCGATCACAGGTCAAATTGAGTGTTTAGCCAATAAATCAGCCGTTGAACTGAACAGCATGCTGCACAGCCATAACTGATCCAGTTTTTCTGATAAAACGGCTTGGCGATGTGCCAAGCCTTTTTCTTTGGCGCGCTTTCTACTGCTAGGCTACTTTCTACTTTCTACTTTTTTATTTTGCTACTTCCACGTTACGAGCCAAACCGTTATCCCGGGTGGCCATCGACTCTCGGCGTAAGTAACATCGTGCCGAATTTCCACACAAACAGAGTAAAAGCCAATATCCAGAGTGCGGCGCTGATATTCAGCATCAAAAAGAGTTGTGCTGGGAAAAACGCCACACCGAGGCTGCGTACCAATGCCGACATCATCAAAGCCGCAAACGCAATACTCATTTTAGGCCCTTGATAAATCGCCCTGCCGGTATGCCCCATGGTCACGCGTGCAATCATCGACAAAATCAAGCCTGAGATGGCTCCAATGGCAAAGAGATGGATCAGGTTATGAGTGACATATACATCATCAATCAACCCGCGCAATAATAAGCTCAAAGGAATGCAGGCATACGCAGCGTGCAGCGACCAAACCAGAGGCTCACTCAGTGTTAGCCATGGTTTCCAACGCATCCAACGTACCCACTGCGCTAACCCAGCCAGTAACATGATAGGCTGACCAATCTGCACCATCGTCAGCGGGAAGAAACTCAAAATAAACAAGGCCGCAATGGGTGCATTGGCTAACCAATCGAGCCATACCCATGGCTGTGCTTTTTCAAAGTTAAAACGCCTTGCGCTGAAGAAAGGGATCACGCGTGCTCCCATGACTGATAGCAACAATGTGAACCACCACAACATCGCCTGCCATACCGCCGCTGAGCTAAAGGGCGGCATTCCTTTGATGGTGGCATAACTCGCAAAGTTCGCGCCGATCGCTAAAATAAACAGCGGCACAAAAAAGAGATTTTTCCAGCCTTTCGCTTGCACTACTCGGCGGCCAATTTCATAGGCCGAAGCCGCCAAAAAAAGCGCTTCGACAGAAGAGATGACCCACAAAGGTGTCGGCGTCCACAATAAGATTCGAGGCGCTAGCCACAAGGCGACTAACACGGCTAAGCGATAATGTTTCGTGCCATTAATGCCAGTCCAGTTCTGTACGGCAGTCAATAGAAAACCGACCACAATTGCCATAGCAAAACCAAACAGCATTTCATGTACATGCCACCACAGCGCAGGAACTTGCAATGCCGATGGCTGACCGGTTTGAAACATCCAGACCCATAACGTCACCGCTAAAACGGCATATACGCTACCAAGTAGGAAAAAGGGACGAAAACCAAGGCGCAACCAAGCGGGTATGCGTTGTTCTACTTGTATATCGGTAATATTGAGCACTGTGACCTCTTACGGCGGTGGTGGATATCATGACAGACGACCAACACCACAAGCACAATTTAAGCCAATAAAAATACCGAATAAAAACAATAAAATAAGAAATATCACTCAAAAAAAAGAGTCATAACAACTCAAGAAAAAACAGTCATTATGACTCAACGAATTCACTTAAACTCTATCCTAACCAGTGGTTACACGCATGGCACTGCGGTTCGGGCTAATCACCACACAAGCCGTCTGTTTTTGTTTACCAAAACCGATGATTTGTGACAGCGCTTTTTTGCCGACCGGAATGAAGGCCGAAGCCATCGCATCCGCTTCTGTTTCTGCATGTGGATCGTGAATGAAGAAGAATTTATCGCTCATACCACTGAGTACGATCCAATGCGGCTCTTTCTTACCATCGAAACGATAAGTGCTGATGAGTAGCAGCACACATGCCCCTTCCGTCACCCACGCTTCTAGTTGCTCTTGACTCGGTGGTGCATCAATCATCGCCACATCTTGATGAGTAAGCTGCTCACAAAAATCAAGATGAACCAATTCGATAACTTGTTTTTTATTGGCATCTCGCACGCTATCAATAAAAGGCGTGCTTTTGGATTGGCTCCACAGCTCCACATGATAACCGCGTCGACTAGCAGCCAATGCCAACCCTTGGCCGCTGCACCCACCGTGCCCTGCCGCCATAAAAATCGTTGTCGCTTCTCGCCACAGTTGCAGCTCAGCGGTGCGACTCGGCTCAAACGATTTAGACAAGCAAGAAAAGCTCATCAGCAAGCATGCCGCACCGCAAGTAAATGGCGTAGTCTGAACATAAAGTGGCATCGGTAATTGCACCTTAGGCCCTTGTGGCGACAAGCGTTTTTGCATCCGGCGTCCATTACACAAATCATCGTAATAATGGATAAGAAATTTCAGGGTTTTATAGCCCATTTTTTCATATAAATTTATCGCTGCCGTATTGTCTTCACGCACTTCTAATCGTAATGTAGTGGCACCTTGATCAAGAGCAGCACGCTCGCATTGCTCGACCAAATTTTGAGCAATCCTCCGGCCTCTGAAATCAGGTTTTACGGCAATCGAATACAACCTTGATAGCTGTGTACCTTGATGAAATAGTAGCAATGCATATCCAGCCAGCTCTGTGCCGGAATCGGCCACAAACAACACCGCTTGGTTGGAATGTAAAAAACGCTTCATTTGACGTGGAGAGATTTTATCTCCGTCAAACAGCTGTTGTTCTAACGCATTAAGAGCAGTGAGATCAGCACTTTTCGCAAGACGAAAGTCCATACGACGTCCTTAAGTGGTTGGCAAGATTGCGGCTCAATATTATTCCTATTGATTAAGGAAAAGAATAGCAATGGCAAACCTTTTGATCGTGACCGACCAGTCCAGTGACTGGCAACAATATTTCCCCTCAGAGCAAGTGGTAAGTGTAGACCAATACCTCAACAGTAATGGCACCCATACTCATCGCAGCCTGCAAGTGGTCAACCTGTGTCGCGATTATGGCTACATGAGCAGCGGCTATTACTGCTCGCTGATGGCAGAGGCACGCGGCCACCGCGTTATCCCTCGAGTGATGGCAATCAACGACATCAATCAACCCTTTTTACTCTCTTCTGGCTTATTGAAACTCAATAAACTGTGCGCCCAAACCGATTTTATACAGTGCAAAATTTATTTTGGCCGCACCGCAGAAAAAGGCTTGGATAAACTGGCTCGCCGTCTGTTTGAACAGTTTATGGTGCCCGTCATTGAGTTGGAAATGAACCGCGTTCAAGGGCAGTGGCAAATCAGCAAAATTGGCCCTTTCCCATTCCAAGATTTGAACGACCAAGAGCAAGATTTCTTCGTCGAATCATTAGAACTGTTTTCAACCAAAGTTTGGCGTAAACCGAAGCAAGAGAAAAAGTACCGTTACGATATTGCCATGCTGGTGGACGAAGAAGAGAAAATGCCACCTTCTGATCCCTCAGCATTAAAACGTTTTCGCCGCGCCGCAAACCGTTTAGGGGTGAACCTAGAAACCATTTCACCGGATGACTTATCGCGTTTGGGTGAATTTGATGGCTTGTTTATTCGCGCCACCACGAACATCAGTAATTACACTTACCGCTTTGCAAAAACGGCTGAGAAAATGGGCTTGGTGGTGATGGATGATTCTGAATCGATCATGAAATGCACCAATAAAGTGTTCTTAACTGAGTTGTTGCAACGCAATAAAGTGCCTGCGCCAAAGGGCGTGATTTTGCAAAGTTTTGATGAGCAATGGAAAAGCAATGTCATGCAGGAGTTGAGCTTTCCCATGGTATTAAAAATTCCAGATGGCGCATTTTCACGTGGCGTGGTCAAAGTACGCGACGAGCAAGAGCTGGAACGCGAAGCCGGCGCACTGTTTGAAAAAAGTGCTCTGATTTTGGCACAAGCCTTCATGCCAACTGACTTTGACTGGCGCATCGGTGTAATGAACCGCCAAGCCATCTTCGCCTGCAAATACATGATGAGCCGCGGCCACTGGCAAATTTATCAACATCACAACAGTGGCCGAGTCTCTTCTGGCGGCTTTGAAACCTTGGATTTAAAACAAGTACCTAAAAACGTGGTTGATGTTGCCTTAAAAGCGTCAAACCTTATCGGCAGTGGCCTATACGGCGTTGACTTGAAAGAGATTGATGGCCAAGTTTACGTAATCGAAGTGAACGATAACCCTAGTATTGATCACCAAGTTGAGGATGCGTTTTTAGGCGATCTTCTTTACGATAGGATCATGACTGAGTTTCTGCGCCGTATTCAAATGCGCGGCTTCTGATCTCAATTGGTATAATCTACTGCTCCTCAATGCAGAGTCATTGAGGAGCAAGTGATAAGGATATTCATGGAATTTTTGATCGACCAGTGGCATTTTTCTGCATCCGCTCCGCAGCAAAAACTCAATAGTGCTTCACTGATTGAATCAGGGAATTGGTATCACTGCCAACGCGATATTCCCGGTTTAAAAGAGTGGTTGCTGCAGTATCAGATCCCCACTTCAATTGTCGACAGCCTCTTAGCAGAGGACACTCGCCCACTGTTTGAGCAATACGATGATGATAACTTTTTACTGATTTTGCGTGGCGTCAACATGAACGACAACGCAAACCCAGAAGATATGTTGAGCGTTCGCATTCTCTATTTCAATGGCGCGCTATTTTCAACCCGAAAAATCCCGTCAAAAGCCGTCAATGTAATCCGTGACCTACTTCAGGCCGGGCAAGGCCCGCAAACTCTTTCAGATGTACTCGTGCAGATCATTGATGGTTTAAACAAAAACATCGATAACTACTTAAACAGCATTGAAGCGAAAATCACCCAATACGATAACGAGATTGAACTCAGTGACGAGCTGATGCAGACGCATAAAGCGCTGCTCAAAATCAAACGTTTTATCAAACCTCAGCAATACGCCATCGATGATTTCAGTGATTCCAAAGTCTCGCTGGCAAATGATAAAAACTTGCGTCTGCGCCACAGCGTTAACACCATCACGCGCATTAATGAAACCCTCGATTTTTACCTTGGTGAGCTCGAACTGATCAAAGGGGAATTACGTCAATATCATGCAGAGAAGATGAACCAAAACACCTATTTATTCTCGGTGATTGCGGCGATCTTTCTACCCACAAGCTTTTTAACTGGCTTACTTGGGGTTAATGTCGGCGGTATTCCCGGCACTGAATCCCCCGTTGCTTTTGCTCTCTTTTGCATCGCACTGGTTGGTATTTTTGGTTTAGAGTTTTGGATTTTGCATCGGTTACGTTTTTTCAATAAGGAGTCGTAATTCACTGATGATGTATATTTTTGGTTATGGCAGCTTGATCAACTCCGCTTCTCGCCAGTTAACAGGGCAAACAGGAAGAGCTATTCCCGTGGTCGCGCATGGTTTAGTTCGTTACTGGGGAAAAATTGATGAGAGCTACATATTGTCACCTTTGGTGGTGAATGAAGGACAAGGGCAAGTCAACGGCGTACTGCTGGAGATCGATGAAACTGCTTTGGCAGAATTTGACCGTCGAGAGCGTGGTTATGAGCGAGTGCCCCTCAACGCTAATCAAATCGAGAGTGATGACGCGTTTAACCTCCAATGTCCGATTTGGGTTTATGTCAAAGAGGCACCAGAGCCTCCCTGCGAGCGAAGCCCTATCGTACAAACCTATGTCGATACCGTGCTGGCTGGTTGTTTAGAGTTTTCAGAAACCTTTGCGCGCCATTTTGTTGAGCACACGGTTGGCTGGCAACATCCGCTGATTAACGATCGCCTCGCGCCGAAATACGGTAATTTAGCAGGGGTAGAACCCTGTCATCATGCGATCATTGATGAGCTGATTGCTACGGTCCGTTAGCGCATTAGCTTTTATTCCAATTTTAAACGTTTACATTAATTAGAAGCCTTGATTTACCTATATAGAAAGTCGTAATTATCACATTGATTGCATTGTTCGTTTGCCTTATTTACACCACCATTGTTAAATACAGCGAGCAATAGCAAGAGGTGTAATATGGCTACCATAAAAGATGTAGCTCGCGAAGCCGGTGTGTCAGTGGCAACGGTTTCACGAGTCATCAATAAATCCCCTAAAGCGAGTAAAACATCGATTGAAGCGGTCACCGCCGCAATGAGTTTACTTGGCTATCGGCCTAACGCCGCCGCACGAGCTTTAGTCAGCCAAAGTACCGACACCATAGGCGTGCTAGTCAGTGACGTTTCCGATCCTTTTTTTGGCATGCTCGTGAAAGCGGTCGATAATGTGGCTCATGACAATGGCAAGCATCTGTTGATTGGCAATGGTTATCACCGTGCTGAAGAAGAGTGCCAAGCGATTGAACTGTTGATCAACAGCCGTTGTGACGCTTTGGTGATTCACTCGAAAGGTTTATCGGATCAAGAATTGATCGACTACGCCGCCGAAGTGAAATCGATGGTATTGATCAACCGTCATATCCCGCAACTGGCTAACCGCTGCATCTCATTGGATAACTACAAAGGTGCTTATTTGGCGACTGAGTTTTTGATCCGCCACGGTCATAAAAAAATCGCTTGTATTGGCTCTTCTCATTCGATTGAAGACGCTACAGATCGCGTAGCTGGTTATCAAGCCGCGTTGAAAGATCACGGTATTGAGATCGCTCCTAATTACATCGAGTTGGCCGAACCACACAGCGAAGGTGGCGAGCAAGCGATGACTCACTTGCTGATCCGTTCGATCGACATGACTGCCGTGGTCGCCTACAACGACAATATGGCAGCGGGCGCGTTAAATGTGCTTGAGGAGAATGGTGTAAAAAGCCCTGAGCAAATTTCAGTGATCGGCTTTGATGATGCGTTGATCGCACGCTACATTCGCCCAAGGCTGACCACCATCCGCTACCCAATCGAGATGATGGCTGAAAAAGCCGCTAAACTGGCACTCCAATTAGCCCGTGGCGAAACGATAGAAAAAGAACCGATGATTTTCTCACCGACTTTGGTGCGTCGAGATTCGGTAGAAAAAATCTGACGCACTCAGGTTACACTTTCACTCGCCACTTTGGGCATCAATACTCAACATCTAAGCGACGCACCCACCTTAAACGTCAAATTGGTAAATGGTGGTATGAGTATATTCTTGCCCTGGCAGAGTAATACAGCTGGGTTGCTGCCATTCGGGATGATTGGGAGCATCCGGCAAGTATTGAGTTTCTAATGCGACCCCTGCATAGCCTTGATAAACCCCACCGCGCCGATTGGGCGTCCCCGATAGCCAGTTTCCACTATAAAGTTGTATGGCTGGCTTAGTCGTAAATACGCTCATGGTTACCTTTGCATCTGGTGACTTCAGTTGCGCGGCGCACACGGTTAAATCAGCTTTATCAGGCAATAAATAACTGTGGTCATACCCTTTGCTTGCTTGTTGCTGCTCATCTTTGAGTAAGTCACGACCTATTGATTTTGCAACGCGAAAATCAAAGCCCGTGTCGATGACAGATTTTGGCCCTGACAATGGGATTCCATGTGGATCTGTGGGTAAAAATTGATCGGCTTTTATAGAAAGTGAATGATCTAAAATCGTATGATCACTCTCTGCGCCTAGCAAATTAAAATAGGCGTGGTTGGTTAAATTAAGCGGCGTTGGTTTATCTGTGGTCGCTAAATAGCGGAGGATCAATTGATTCTGATCGTTCAGTTCATAGCTCACGGCAATGTCAACATTACCGGGAAAACCTTGGTCACCATCCGATGAATGGATTGAAAACGTCACCTGTTGAGCACTTTTGTGAGCAGTAGTCCAACGACGCTGATCTAACCCTTCAAGACCGCCATGCAAACTATTTCCAGCTTGGTTGGTCGTCACTTGATAGCGTTGATCATTTAATTCAAATTGGCCTTTAGCGATCCGGTTGGCATAACGGCCCACAGTGACGCCCATATAGCTTTGTTGCTGCTGGAAGTCGCTCATGGTGGAAACACCCAACAGAACTTCTCTGCGTTCCCCATCCTTAAGCGCCAACTCACAACTGAGCCATGTCGCGCCAATATCCATTAATACTACGCGGCTACCAATGCGGTTAGTCAAACTAACAAGTTGTGCAGGGCGGCCATCATAGGCCACTTGCTGAGTCATAGTGTGAACAAGTGAAGATGTACAGCAAGCCTCCACTAGACCAGCTCCCTTTTTTGCTTGGCAGACGTAAATCGACGCTTTCAGGCCAGTCGCCACTTCATATTTCTCATCGACAGCCGCTTTCACTGCATCAACCAATGTCGGTGGGACAAGTGCCACAATACAGCCACCAAAGCCGCCCCCAGTCATACGCACACCGCCTTGGTCACCAATCACTTCTTTGATGATATCAACCAAGGTATCAATCTCTTTGACCGTAATTTCGAAATCATCACGCATCGATGCGTGTGATTGGGCCATCAGCTCGCCCATGCGCTTCATGTCGTGGGCGCGCAACGCTTGGGCCGCTTCAACAGTACGGTCATTTTCAGTAATGATGTGACGAGCACGTTTAGCCACCAGCTCATCAAGCACAGAGACTTTTTGGTTAAACTGTTCAATGCTTACATCACGCAGCGCTTTTACGCCAAAAATACGCGCAGCCTCTTCACACTGCTGGCGGCGGGTGTTGTATTCGCTATCTACCAAGCCGCGTTTTTTATTGGAGTTGACGATCACAACGGCCATCTCTTCTGGCATTGAAACCGCTTGTGTTTCCAAGCTACGGCAATCTAAAAGTAGCGCGTGGTTCTCATGACCTTGCGCCGAAATCATTTGATCCATAATGCCGCAATTACAGCCAACAAATTCGTTCTCGGCCTGTTGGCCATTTAGTGCAATTTCCGCTTGAGAAATATCCAGTTGATAAAGTTCTTTAAAAGTTTGACCGATCACGACCTCAAGCGCAGCCGAAGAGCTAAGCCCCGCTCCCTGTGGAACATTACCGCTGACAGTAATATCCGCTCCGGTAAACGAGTACCCACGCGCAAGCAAACATTTCACCACGCCGCGAATGTAGTTCGCCCACATTTTGTCTTGTTGGAAAGTAATCTCTTGGGTGAGGTCAAACTCATCAAGTGCATTGCCATAATCAACAGACACGATGCGCACTAAATTATCTTCACGCTTGGCCGCCGCTACCACGGTTTGGTAGTTAATTGCGCAGGGGAGCACAAAACCGTCGTTATAGTCGGTGTGCTCACCAATCAAGTTCACACGGCCAGGTGCTTGGATGATATGACTAGGCGCGTAGCCCAACACTTGCTCAAAAGACGCTTTCACATTTTGGATTAAATCAAACATTTGCATTCCTAAACTCATAAACTGGTTTTCATTTCCCATTAACCACTTAGCACTATGAAAAAAACTTTGTTAAGCCCAAGTCGTTGGAGGCGCAGCGAGGTGATAAGTAAATTCAGCCAATGAACATAGATTACCTATGTTCTTAGGGTGCGTTTACGCAGCAACAAGGCTACAACTGCACAGATGACGTTACTGCTCTTTGTAGTGAACATCACTTAGCTCGCGCAGACGCTGCGCCGCTTGTTCTGCGGTTAAATCTCGTTGGCTTTCAGCCAACATTTCATAACCCACCATAAACTTACGAATCGAGGCACTGCGCAGCAGTGGTGGGTAGAACAGTGCATGCAGTTGCCAATGGTCAATGTTCGTACCCTCTTCAAAGAAAGGCGCGTAATGCCAGCCCATAGAATAAGGGAAAGAACATTGGAACAGGTTGTCGTAACGGCTGGTCAGTTTTTTGATCGCAACGGCGAGATCGTCACGTTGCGCATCACTCAACTCACTCATGCGACGGATATGCGTTTTTGGCAGCAACATGGTTTCAAATGGCCATGCAGCCCAGTAAGGCACAACAGCCACCCAATGCTCTGTTTCCAGCACAATGCGTGAGCCATCTTTCAGCTCAGCTTGCACATAATCCACCAGCAGGTTACTACCCTGCTGTTGGTAATACGCTTTTAGGTTGTGCTCCTTGCGTTCAATTTCATTGGGTAAGAAGCTATTAGCCCAGATTTGGCCGTGTGGGTGAGGTTGGGAACAACCCATGGTTTCGCCTTTGTTCTCAAATGCTTGCACCCAAACGTACTCTTTACCTAACTCTTCGATTTGATCGTTCCACGTATCAATCACGCTGCGAATGTTGCCCACGGGTAACTCTGGCAGAGTTTTGCTGTGATCTGGAGAGAAACAAATCACTCGGCTCAAACCACGCACACCTTGAGTTTTGAATAGAGGGCTATCGGACTTCGGTGCATCTGGCGAATCTACCATCAGTGCTGCGAAGTCGTTGTTGAATACGTATGTACCTCGGTAGTCTGGGTTGACATCACCAGAAATACGCTCGTTTGTCGGACAAAGAAAACACTTCTCATCATAACTTGGCAGTTCATCTACCGCTGGCTTTTCATCAGCCCCGCTCCAAGGGCGTTTAGCGCGATGTGGTGAGACTAAAATCCACTGCCCCGTGAGTGGGTTGTAGCGACGATGTGGATGATCCACTGGGTTAAATTCAACATTCGACATATTGCTTACTCAATTATGCTATTTGATAGTCCGGCGCGTCACGCCGGATAAAACTAGTACCCTTGCGGGTTATTGGATTGCCAATGCCATGTATCAGCAGCCATTTCATTGATACTGCGCGTCGCCTTCCAAGCCAGATCTCGCTCCGCTTTTGTGGTACTAGCCCAACACTCGGCAATATCACCCGGGCGGCGTGGGCAAATATCATAAGCAATAGGAACACCACTTGCTTGAGCAAAGGCTGAAACTATCTCTAACACACTCGATCCGTTACCCGATCCAAGGTTGTAAATATGCCTTCCCGCTTTCATCGCAACCGTATTTAAAGCGGCCAAATGGCCATCGGCTAGATCCATCACATGAATGTAATCACGCACACCCGTACCATCCGGTGTGGGATAGTCGCTACCAAATATGGATAACTTCTCGCGGCGACCTACCGCAACTTGGGCAATAAACGGCATCAGATTATTCGGCACACCTTGCGGGTCTTCGCCCATAGTGCCAGAAGGGTGAGCCCCCACAGGGTTGAAGTAACGCAGTAAGGTCACACTCCAATCTGGCTCAGCAACCACTAAATCCGACAGGCACTGCTCAACCATATATTTGCTACGACCGTAAGGATTGGTGGTTGATCCGGTTGGAGAATCTTCAGTTATCGGCACGATTTCAGGATCGCCATACACTGTCGCCGATGAACTGAATACAATACTTTTCACTCCAGCTTTACGCATACTGCGCGCTAGCACCAACGAACCATTGACGTTATTGTCATAATATTCGAGCGGTTTTATCACGGATTCACCGACGGCTTTTAAACCTGCGAAATGAATCACAGCATCAATATTATGTTCAGAAAATACCTTATCGAGAAAGGCCTCATCACGGATATCACCATGATAAAACACGGGTGTTTTATCTGTCAGTGCATGGATACGGCTTAATACTTCAATCTTCGCGTTAGATAAGTTGTCAACGATAATGGGGTCGATACCCGCTTGTATCATTTGTACACAGGTATGACTTCCGATATAGCCCATACCGCCCGTCACTAATACTTTCACCATACTCTCCTATTGGGATACCGATAGAGGTTGATTCTCGCTCTTGAAAAAGTCTAACAGCCTTACTCGCTTTCAATCTGTGATCAAAACACCACAATGTAAACGTTTCCACGAAAACTCTAAAACAATTCCCTTCACTTAACTGATTTTATTTAAATTACGTATACAATACGCACAGGTAGGCTCTAGTGAGATATTTTGCTGCCCACCACCTTGCACCATCATCTTCTCTAGTTCGACTTACCTTGCTGAGTTTTAGCCCATGACCCAAAGCCGTGTAGAACTGAATAACCGAATGAATATCGTCACTTTGACTTGGCCGATCTTTATTGAGATTTTATTACGGACGGCGATTAACACCAGTGATGTATTTATGCTGAGTAGTTATTCAGACAAGGCTGTATCAGCGGTTGGGGTTATCACTCAAATCAATTTTTTCTTGCTGATTGTCTCAATGATGGTCAGCAGTGGTACAGGGATCCTAATTGGGCAATACAATGGCTCTGGCCGCCAAAGTGAATCGGCACATGTTGGGGTGGCCAGTTTACTGCTTGGATTAATCATTGGCTCATCGCTCAGTTTAGCCGCTTATTTGAGCGCTAATTCAGTCATGAATGCCTACGGCTTAGAAGCGCAGGTCGCACAATATGGCTATGAATATCTGGTTATCAGTGGCAGCTTTACAGTAAACGTTACCATCGGCATTGTACTGGCGACGATTTTGCGCAGTAACGGCTACTCCAAAGCGCCGATGTTCATTAATTTATTTGCCGGATTATTGAATATCATCGGTAACTATATTGCTATTTTTCAACCCTTTGGACTGCCCGTCTACGGTGTACAAGGGGTTGCGATATCAACAGTATTCAGCCAAATTGTCAGCACTATTTTGCTGTACTACACCGTTAAGTACTACCACATATCACTACCGGTGAAAGAGTGGAAAATCATCCCGAAGCCGCTATACCAGAAGATCATCAAGATCGGCATGATGAATGCGGGAGAGATTCTTTCCTATAACATGATGCAACTGACGGTGATTTTTTTCGTTGTAAAAATGGGCACGGCTTCACTGGCCGCGTTTACTTATGCGCAAAATATTGCCCGCCTCGCCTTTGCATTCTCAGTAGCTCTTGGGCAAGCCGGGCAAATTCAAACTAGCTACTACATTGGTAAAGGTTGGGTGGATGAGATTCTGACTAAAGTACAACAATATTTTGTGGTTGGCTTTCTCGTCTCCAGCACATTGACGATCTCAATTTATCTACTGCGCGCTGACATCATCGCCCTCTTCACTTCTGATCCTGAGATAACGGCCTTGGTCGCAGGGTTAATTGCTGGCTCCATTGCAATGGAAGCTGGGCGCACGTTTAACCTAATTTTTATTGCCGCACTCAAAGGCGCAGGAGACATTCGCTTTCCAGTGCAGATGGGCATATTAAGCATGTGGACTTTTGGCGCAGGTTTAACTTACTTATTTGGCTTACATTGGGGATGGGGAGTTATGGGTGCATGGGTGGCCATTTCGGTGGATGAATGGTTTAGAGGCCTCATCATGTTTAGGCGTTGGCGATCTAAGGCTTGGACTAAGTTTAAACTCAGTTAACCCATGCCTGTCTGTTTATCGTTTTTCTGCGGTTTACAAATGGTTAAGGATTAAATTTGAATCTGCTCAAACATCCTTTTAAAGTAGCGAAACAACGTCTCTTTAAGAGTGCTTATGCACATGTTTACTATTTTCAAAACTTTTTTTCTGCTTGGGTGGATAAGCTTTGGTGGGCCAGCCGCTCACATTGGTTATTTCCGCAATACATTCGTTGAAAAATTAAAATGGATTGAAGATAAAGAATACGCACAGATCGTTGCCTTAAGTCAGTTTTTGCCAGGGCCTGGTTCAAGCCAAGTTGGGTTTGCACTAGGGTACCATCGTGGTGGCTTACTGGGTGGATGCGCCGCTTTTGCTGGTTTTACACTCCCTTCGGTTTTGATCATGGTTGCCCTTGCCATCGCCAGCAGCCAATTACTACAAACCCCCTTATTTCAAAACGTGATTCACGGCTTAAAACTGCTAGCCGTTGTGGTTGTCGCGGATGCCACATGGGGAATGTATAAAAACTTCTGTAAGAATCGCTTAACTGTTGGGTTGTGTGTGGCCACCGCTGTGATGCTGATTGTTGCACCCAGTATTGGAACGCAAATCGGAGTTCTCATTGGGGCAGCGCTGATCGGAGTGAAATGGCTCCCTAGTCAAGATTTAGCCACTGAACGTTCATTTGTCCCCGCTTTCGTCCCTTTCACTCTCTTTATTGGCTTACTGGTCGGTTTACCTTTTGCCGCCCACTTAATGCCTGAAATCGCTCTATTTAACCACTTTTATCAAGCGGGTAGCTTAGTGTTTGGCGGTGGGCATGTCGTACTTCCATTACTGCAAAATTTGGTTGGCGACGCGCTTGACCCAGATCTGTTTTTAACAGGATATGCCGCAGCACAAGCGGTTCCTGGTCCAATGTTTACCTTCGCCACTTACATTGGCTACGCTCTACTACCACAAGCGCCAATCTTAGGCGCAACGCTGGCGACCATTGCCGTCTTTTTGCCGGGTTTTTTGTTACTGCTCGGCGTGCTTAAAAATTGGCAAGCCTTAGCAAACTATCGATCAGTATCAGGAGCAATCAACGGTGTTAACGCCGCCGTCGTTGGTTTGCTGCTCTCAGCCTTATATCACCCTGTATTTACAAGCTCGGTCAGCAACAATTTAGACATGGCGATTGTTCTGATCGGTTTTTACCTACTAAAACAGCTCAAACTGCCTATTGTCTGGCTGGTTATATTCTTTATGCTCAGTGGTATTGCACTTGGATTAAACTGAAATTGGCCATACGCCTTGTGACTAAAAATGGCGTCAAATAGCCGTATTTATCTAGTGACCCAGCGTCATCCAACGGCTTTCCAGTACCACCTCATATTGCTTGGTTATATAACCCATTTTTTAGTTAAATTTCACGCACGCATCGCTTATCTGTTCTAAACTTATCAATTAGAAGAGCTTCTCCATTTCAACCTTGGAGACCCTGTAGCGCAGAGGAACACGCGATGGATACGCATAGCAAAGGTTGCGAGCACGCCTATTTTCCACATGTTGGTCCACTCAATAAGCAACTGGCTAACATACACCAACGAATGCAAGTCAAAGTCCCAGAGATTGACCGTATCTCTTTTGCGCTATACGACCATCATCATGATAATTTGAAAACCTACGCCGACAGCACCTTTCACGGGGGCGAGCTTATACATTACGAGTTTCCACTTGCTGAGCTTCCAGTCCTTAAGCAATGCGCACAAAACGGCCAGAGTCGTAGCGTTGAAAATATCCCAATCCAATTGAAGCCAGACTATCCTCATACTCGCTGGCTAATTGAGCAAGGTTATTGTTCATCACTGGCGATTCCGACTTACCACCAGCAAGCATTTATTGGCTTTATTTTCCTCAACTCGTGTCAAAGCCATTTGTTTACCGAACAGGTAAAGCAGAATGTAGAACCTTTTATTGAGATGATTCGCTTTGCAGTTTGCTCTGAATACGATTTAGTCCACACTATTTTAGAGACTGTAAATTTGACTCAAGCACGCTCCCCAGAGCATCAACTGGAATCGAAAGAGCATAAAGAACGTATTAGCTGTTATGCCAAAGTCATCGCTACTGAGGTTGCTGACATTTATCAACTAGATGATGAGACCATTGATAACATCATCCAGTTTTCGCGCTATCACGACATAGGCAAACTTGCCCTACCGACAAGCTTATTACTTAACCCAAATACATTAGATAAACCAGAGCGTGCTCAACTGTATAGCCACATAGAAAAAGGGATTGAAATCATTAATCAAATTATTGATGACATAGGTACACCTGATCACCCTTGCATATCCATATTAAAAGAGATCGTCGCTTATCATCATGAGTTTTTGGATGGCAGTGGCTATCCTTACGGCCTAATGCAAGACAATATCCCGATATCGGCACGCATTATTGCTGTTGCCAACGTCTTTGATGCCTTAACAAGCCATCGTCCATACAAACAAGCTTGGTCTGTTCCTTTTGCTCTTCTCGAACTGGAAAAAATGGTCGTGAGCGGCAAGCTTGATAAACATTGTGTTAATGCCCTTCGCTATCATCAAGATTACTTAAAACATGTGATTGATATTCACCCAGAAATCGACCCGAAGGATAGATTCAACTGAACAGAAATAAACGTCACTCTGAGTTAATAGTGTCAAAATAAGAAAGTGAATCCAGCGCGCAACTTTAACGTTTAGTAACTACAATCTTCTTTTACCTAACCATTCCACCATGCTAAAGTTAACAAAACATTAACATAAAAATAATAATATTTTTGCCAATAACATGGAGTTAGAGAATGATTCAGCCTAACGAGTTAAGCAAAGCAACTTGTGCTCTCCCACCACCGAATGAAATGATCTTGAAATGGGCAGCGGAACGCCCCAACCAAGTTTATTTAAGACAAATTATTAACCGAAAATTTGTTGAATACACCTATGCTGAAGTGGCCGACAAAGCACTCAGGCTCGCCTCGGCGCTACAAGCGCTAGGGGCAAAACCCCAAGATAAAATTGCACTCATTTCCAAAAACTGCGCTGAATGGTTTGTGTGTGATCTCGCAATGATGCTCGGCGACTTTGTCAGTGTTCCCATTTTTCCAACGGCTGGCGCCGATACCATCGAATACTGCCTCACCCATAGCGAAACAAAAATAGTCATTGTGGGTAAACTCGATAACGGACAAGCCACCCAACAAGTATTGAGCCATTTGCCAGATATCATCAGTATTGCGCTACCCTATGATTCTGCTCCCACTTGCGATCACCTGTTTACAAAATTGATTGAGCACTATCCACCAAGCACAGAACGCCCTGTACATCATGACAATAAGTTGATGTCTTTAGTCTATACATCGGGTACGTCGGGCTTGCCTAAAGGAGCGATGCTGACCTACGGTGCATTTAGCTGGTCAGCTCAACAGCTTATAAACCACATTGGCATTCAAGAAAACGACCGTTTATTTTCCTACCTCCCTTTAGCTCATATTACTGAACGTGTTTATATTTTTGGCTCTTCCATCATGGGTGGGGTACAAACGGCTTTCCCTGAATCATTAGACACCTTTATTGAAGATGTCAAAATGCAGCGCCCGACGCTCTTTATCTCAGTACCAAGGTTATGGACTCTATTTCAGCAACGCATTCAAGACAAATTACCGCAGAAAAAGCTCAATTTTCTGCTAAAGATCCCTTTTGTAAGCACGCTGATTAAGAAGAAACTTGCTGATGGCTTAGGGCTTGATCAAGCACGTGTGCTTGGTTGTGGCTCGGCTCCCGTATCACCGGCGTTATTAGAGTGGTATCACCAAATTGGGCTAAACATTACCGAAGCTTGGGGCATGACAGAATCTTTTGCTTATAGCACCCTGAACTACCCGTTTAGAGCCGACAAATTGGGGTCGGTTGGACGAGCAGGCCCAGGAATCGAACTTAAAATCGCTAATAATGATCATGAGATTATGGTGCGTGGCCAAGGACTATTTTCTGGCTATTATAAAAATGACATTGCAACTCAAGAGTCATTTGATAAAGAAGGATGGCTACATACTGGCGATATCGGTTTTATTGATGCTGAAGGTTATCTCACCATTCAAGGGCGCAAAAAGGATACCTTTAAAACAGCCAAAGGCAAGTTTGTGGCTCCCGTACCTATCGAAAATAAACTGTTCGAATACACTCGAGTCGAGATGATGTGTCTGATTGGCTTAGGGCTTCCCGCCCCTATTTTGCTAGTTGTTCCACATAATTTCCCTCATTTTGATCGCGTTCGTTATGAGCGTACTACTCAAAAAGTCATTAAGCGGATGAATGAGGAATTGGAATCGCATGAGCAAATCAAAGGCGTGCTAATGATAAAGGAGCCATGGTCAATCGAAAATGGTGTCCTCACTCCTACCTTAAAAATCAAGCGGCATGTATTAGAACAGAAATATCATGAAATGGGGCACAATTGGCCAAAAGGACAACTGGTTGTTTGGGAAGAGTAATCCATTCTAATTGAGCAGGTTGGACTTAACCTCTAACCTGCCAATACACCAAGTTTTCACACTAACAACCTCCTATATTGCCTAATATTTTGTCCTAATTTAACTCCTGTGCCTGCTATACTTAGCTTAAATAACGCTATTGAATAATTGAATCATGACACAAGATAATAACCCGCTGCATGGGGTCACTTTAGAAAAACTACTCACGGAGCTCGTTGAATACTATGGCTGGGAAGAGCTCAGCTATATGGTCAATATTAACTGCTTTAAAAAGGATCCGAGTATTAAATCAAGCTTGAAGTTTTTACGTAAAACTGAATGGGCACGTATTAAAGTGGAAGAAATCTATATCAACCTTAAGGGCTAACTAAACGATATGAATTGAGTGGTATAAACTACCTTCACCCGGCAGTTTCCACTTTTATCGGTTCTGCTTTTATCGGTTTTTATGCCCTTTTCTATTTCGTTGTTACATAAAAAAGCCCCACCAGCTTTCACTGGTGGGGCTTTTTACGTTCAGCTTAGCTTTTAAGAATTACTTCTTATCTGCTTCTTTACGTGCTTTAACGTCAGCAATAACTTGCTCTGCAACGTTTGCAGGACATGCAGCGTAGTGTGAGAACTCCATAGAGAACTGACCACGACCAGATGTCATTGTACGTAGGTGACCGATATAACCAAACATTTCAGATAGAGGAACGTTCGCTTTAATACGTACACCTGTTACGCCAGCTTCTTGATCTTTAATCATGCCACGACGACGGTTAAGGTCACCGATAACATCACCAACGTGATCTTCTGGAGTAAACACGTCAACGTGCATAATTGGCTCTAGAAGTTGAGCGCCAGCTTTAGGCATAGATTGACGGAATGCACCTTTCGCTGCGATTTCAAATGCGATTGCAGATGAGTCAACTGCGTGGAAGCCACCGTCGAACAGTTCAACTTCAACGTCTAGTACAGGGAACCCAGCAAGAACACCTTGGTCCATCATAGACTTAAAGCCTTTCTCTACCGCAGGCCAGAATTCTTTAGGTACGTTACCACCAACAACTACTGATTTGAACGTGAAACCTGAATTTGGCTCACCTGGTTTGATACGGTAGTCGATCTTACCGAACTGACCAGAACCACCAGACTGTTTCTTATGCGTATAGCTGTCTTCAATTGCTTTAGTGATAGTTTCACGGTAAGCAACTTGAGGAGCACCAACAATAAGATCAATGCCGTGTGTACGCTTAAGGATATCAACTTTGATATCTAGGTGAAGTTCACCCATACCTTTTAGGATGGTTTCGCCAGTTTCTTCATCAGACTCAACTTGGAATGATGGATCTTCTGAAACCATTTTACCTAGCGCAATACCTAACTTCTCAGAACCGCCTTTGTCTTTAGGAGCAACAGCGATAGAGATTACAGGCGTTGGGAAAATCATTGGCTCAAGAGTACATTCGTGTTTAGGATCACATAGAGTGTGACCAGTTTTCACGTTTTTCATACCAACGATAGCGATGATATCACCCGCTTGAGCGGAATCAAGTTCGTTACGATCGTTCGCGTGCATCTCAACCATACGGCCAATACGCTCAGTCTTACCAGTAGCACTGTTAAGAATGGTGTCACCTTTCTTCAGTTTACCAGAATAAATACGGATAAACGTTAGGGCACCAAAACGGTCATCCATGATCTTGAATGCAAGTGCGCGGAATGGTTCGTCAACAGAAACTGTTGCAACTTTACCAGTAGGCTCACCTGTTTCAGGATCAGTCAGATCTTGAGGTACAACTTCAGCTGGAGCTGGAAGATAATCAACAACGGCATCTAGTAGAAGTTGCATGCCTTTGTTTTTGAATGCTGAACCACAGAATGTAGGGAAGAACGCTAATTCACGAGTACCCTTACGGATACAAGCTTTTAGTTGCTCAATAGTTGGCTCTTCGCCGTCCATATAAGCCATCATTAGCTCGTCGTCTTGCTCTACTGCAGTTTCGATTAGCATTTCACGGTATTCTTCAACTTGCTCTACCATGTCTGCTGGAATTTCTTTGATTTCGTAGTTTTCTGGCTGACCTGAATCATCCCAAACGTAAGCTTGACGGTTTAATACGTCAACAACGCCAACGAATTCGTCTTCACGACCAATTGGAAGAGTCATAACAAGTGGGTTTGCGCCAAGAACTTTCTTCACTTGTCCTACAACGCGGAAGAAGTCTGCACCCATACGGTCTAGTTTGTTTACGAAGATCAGACGAGCTACTTCTGAATCGTTCGCGTAACGCCAGTTAGTTTCTGACTGAGGTTCAACACCGCCAGAACCACAGAATACACCAACACCGCCATCAAGAACTTTCAGAGAACGGTAAACTTCAACTGTGAAGTCAACGTGCCCAGGAGTATCGATAACGTTAAAACGGTGATCTTTCCAGAAACAAGTCGTCGCTGCTGATTGAATTGTGATACCGCGTTCAGCTTCTTGATCCATGAAATCCATGGTAGAAGCGCCATCGTGTACTTCACCTGTACGGTGGATTTTACCAGTAAGCTTAAGAATACGCTCAGTGGTAGTGGTTTTACCGGCATCAACGTGCGCGAAAATACCAATGTTTCTGTATTTTGATAAATCTGCCATTGTCTTACTCTGTTAATAAGGTATAAAGTGCGCGCAGAGTATATCACAATCTGTCAAGACTGATACCCTTGCATACGCTTGCTTGAAAAAAAATATAGTACGGTTACGAACTGTCGGTGAAATATAGGTCATAACCGTAAAAGAGGCGAGTTTAATTAAGATTTATAACTCATCAAATGCTTCAATTGCTTCAGATAATTTCTTCACACCGTGCAATTGCATGCCCGGTATCCCACCTTTAGGCATATTCGCCATCGGAATAATTGCTTTCTTAAAACCATGTTTAAATGCTTCATTTAATCGCTCTTGACCACTAGGTACTGGGCGAATTTCTCCGGCCAAACCGACTTCGCCAAACACGACAACATCTTTAGCAAGTGGTTTATCTCTGAAGCTTGAAAGCAGTGCCATGAGAAGTGCTAAATCAGCGCTTGTTTCCGTCACTTTAACGCCACCAACCACATTAACAAACACATCTTGATCGGACATTTGTAAGCCACCGTGCTTGTGAAGCACAGCCAATAATAAAGATAAGCGATTTTGCTCAAGCCCAACGGCGACTCGCCTTGGGTTTGCTAATTGTGAATAGTCAACCAGTGCTTGGATCTCCACTAGCAGTGGACGCGTTCCTTCCCATACAACCATCACCGAACTGCCCGAAGTATCTTCTTCGCCTCGCGAAAGGAAAATGGCAGAAGGATTACTCACTTCACGCAAGCCCTGTCCCGTCATGGCAAAAACGCCGAGTTCATTGACCGCACCAAATCGGTTCTTGTGACTGCGCAATGTACGAAAACGACTATCAGTCCCTCCGTCGAGCAATACCGAGCAGTCAATAATATGCTCTAGCACTTTTGGACCAGCCAAAGAACCGTCTTTAGTAACGTGTCCGACTAAAAATACGGCAACGTTATTTTGCTTAGCGTAGCGTGTGAGCGTTGTCGCAGACTCGCGCACTTGTGCCACCGTACCGGGAGAGGATTGGACGTCGGCCACATGCATCACTTGAATTGAGTCTATGACCATGATGCGGGGCTGCTCTTTTTCAGCGATTTGGCAAATGCGATCTACATTGGTTTCCGACAGCATTTTAAGCTTATCTTTAGGTAAACCAAGACGAGAGGCTCGCATCGCGACTTGCTGAAGCGATTCTTCACCCGTGACATACAAAGCAGGCATTGACGCCGCGAGCTGACACATGGTTTGCAGCAATAAAGTCGATTTCCCAGCGCCAGGGTTACCACCGATTAAAATCGCCGCGCCGGGTACGACACCACCACCCAATACACGGTCCAACTCTTTAAAGCCGCTAGAAAACCGTGGGACTTCCTGCAGATTAATATCCGACAGTACTTGGACTTGTGATTCCGTTACCGCCCCAGCGTAACCACCTAGTCGCTCATTACGTGCAACCTGCGGCGATGCTGCCAAGCGTACTTCGGTGATAGTATTCCATGCACCACAAGCACTACATTGACCTTGCCAACGCGGAAAATCTGCGCCGCAATCATTACATACATAGGCGCGTTTTGCTTTTGCCATGCTTCCTCAACAATTCCTGTTTCTTGTTGGTAACCTATACTTTTCAAGCTTAAAGATTAAACTGTTAAGTAATCATGAAGTGATATAGGTTGATTTACGTTTAAATAAAGGTTGAACCTTCGCAACAGATAACTAAAGATTATGATAACGATGCCGATTAATCTTTAAGACGGACACTCTAACAGAAAAGTATGCAGCAATCTGAAATTCTATCAATCGCAGAGCGTTTGATCCCAGCTTACCGTTCATCTGATTTTGAACATCTTCTTTCTCAAATGACAGAAGATGAATCCCCGTCAGCGAAATTACTGGTCAAAATGGAGCTCAATCGCATCATGGCTCCTTGTGTTAAAAGCATAGACTTGCGAGGTCGGGTACAAGGGGAATGCCGCGAATATGAATTAGATGGCCGCAAACATTGGTTCGATGATGTGGCCTTTAACGCATACCATAAAGGGGTCAAAAAATTTGGTGCGTATACGGAAGGTGTATGGGAAGCATTAAACAATACGCCAAACAACTTCCGCGTGATGCAACAACGTGGTGCCCAAAACCCACAAAAAGACGGTGGTGGCAGTACGTTTTTTGAGGCTGAGCCAATTAAGCTTGGTTATGATCTCAAGCGTCAAGAAAATCGCTTAAAAGTCACCTCACAAGTTGAGATTCACCTACCTAGTAAACAGCTGGTCAATGGCCTCAGTGTTGATCTATCCGTTTCGGGTGCAAAATTTAAAGTTCCCGCCGCTTTTAACTACAAGCTCGGTGAGGTGATCAAAGTCTATTTTTCCGAACTCAACAAAACGTCAGAAGTGGTTGGACTGCACCACGCCATTGAATATCGTATTTTAGGTATTGATGAGTCTTACGATAACGATGCCGTGAAATTTCTGCGTACACTAAAACTTTCCGACACTAACATCATCGAAAAAGTGATTACTGAATCGCTGCAAAATAACACTCAAAAAGCGCGCCACGATAACCAAGATAAACTCATCCGAGCTCGAACCCGTGGTTACGAGCACACCTATTTAAAACACACCTGTAACTTACCAGTGTTTTTTAGTGGCAGTGAATTGAAGTTGGTGCTGCTGACTGAAAATAACCAACCAATTTGGCAATACTGGCACGACGAGCGTAATCAACAAGCACTCGGTTCGTTATTCAATAAAGAGCGGATGGAACAGTTAACCAAGCCGGGGATGCGGGGTAGCAATAATGTGCTTTATGCTTTTAAGCATGAACATCAGGAAAAAACGCTCTTTTTTTCAATGATGATGCCAGAGGCCAACCGTGAACAAAGAAAAATGTTTTGGCATGTTGGCGCTCGTCGACAAAGTTGGAAAGCGTTTCGCTTATTTGTCTTTGAACTCTCGGATGAAGAGCGTCAAGAACTTGCGGTTCATGCCCATGAATTGTCAGATCGCTCAAGCCACTTAACGCACTGTGGCGTTTTACAAGAAATTGGCGATGAGGATTCGGCAAAAGATTACCTATTGACTGACAAACCCAATTTACCCAATAGCGAACTCAATAAATTTCGTCATCCAAGGCAGATCATTGGCCAACCTACAGGCATTTATTTTGATGCTCGCTCGCGTAGAAAAGAGCCTCGTTACCAATTCAAGACACCGCTAACCATCACCTCAGACTCTGGAGTAAATGCAACAGGCCACACGATTGATTTATCCAAACGTGGTTTAAGTATTATTGTGGATACACCACTACCCGTGAAAGCAGGCGATAACGTCACCATCAATTACCACGAATTACAGCTTTACGACAAAAAGCTGCCACTGCATAGCCTTCCCTATAATGTCATTCGTATTGGGCCCGAAGGTCGGCGTCTACAATTGCTGATAGAAGAAAATATACATACCATCAAAACAATCGCTTTTTTCAATAGCATTATTGAAAACAATCAAGATAAGTTGTTACAGAAAGAAGAAGTGCTACCAAGTCATAACTTGCTGGAAGGGTTGCACAACATTTTGCTTGATAAGATGATAAGTTCGCCAATTTTCGTTGATAAACACGGTGCAAATTTACGCCCTAAAGTGATTGGCGTGAATTATCCCTTGCCGCCTCATCTTGTGTTACTGGCTAAATTAGGCCAAGAAAATCGCATCACGTTAGAGCCAATATTCAAAGGTCACACCAATACGCTACTGGCTAAACCGATGCGGCGCATTGAAGGAGCGATACCGCAATATCACGACGTTTATATTGCGGCAATCAAATTTGGCACGCGTATTCAATCAATCCAATCGAAATTATTAAGTGATTTTGAAAACACTAAAGAGCGTATTGATTTCATTCAAAAAGCGCAGCACATGGGTGAAATTTACATCTTGAGGATTTGCAGTGCACCCGTCTTTGACCCAATCACTACGCTGCTGCGCAGTGATCTCAATGAGTTGGCACAAATTAGTCTTCATCACGCTCGTACGCTAGAAAAAGAGATCACCTCAATCATTGGTTATGGAGAGGTGATCGATATTACAGAAGAAGTATTGATCCGCTTAGAGCTGACCTTGTAAAAGCGACTGACTTTTGTAAAAGAGAGTGTGGGTAAAAAAGAGAGTGGGCATCGCTCACTCTCTTATCTCTTGCTGTTGAGCTTTACTTAAGGCTTCACTTTCCAACTGAGTTTTTGCTGCTTCACCAATGAGGCAGAGAGAATACAGAGCACGCCACCAAGGCCTGCAAAACGGACCGCCGCTTGTGCTTTTTCTTCAACTTTAGGTTTAGCATGATAAGCAACGCCTAACCCCGCGGCAGCCATCATAACTAAATCATTCGCCCCATCGCCAACCGCGACAGTATTGTGCAATTCAATCTCATAACGTTGTGCTAACTCAACCAAAATATCGGCTTTGGTTTGTGCCGAAACGACATCACCTAGCACTTGACCAGTAAGCTTGCCATCAACAATTTCCAACGTATTGGATTGCGCATGATCAAGTTGCAGTTCGCTTTTTAAATAATCTGAAAAATAGGTAAAGCCACCGGATGCAATCGCCGTTTTCCACCCCAATGCATGCAGTGTCGCCACCAGTTCACGTAAATCGGGCATCATGGGTAATGTAGAGCGAACCGCTTCAAGAATCGACTCATCGGCACCAGCAAGCTTTCCAACCCGCTGACGCAAGCTTTGCTCAAAATCCAATTCACCTTGCATCGCTCGCTCAGTGACTTCGGCTACCTCCTCTCCGACACCCGCTAACTTAGCTATCTCATCAATGCATTCAATTTGAATCGCCGTGGAGTCCATATCCATCACAATCAAACCCGGTTTAGAAAGGTCTGGTACTTCACACAAACGGGCATAATCAATTTCGAGCCCTTGTAAAATTTTCTCGTGCTCTGTCGTCAGCTCACCTGACATCAGCGCCACTTCATAATGCCCCACTTTCCATATATCGAGGACAGCGTTGTAGTAACCGGTAAAAAAGTCAATATCATCAAAATGTTGAGTGGATAGATAAGGTGCAAAAACAATCCAACTTGCTTTTGCTTTGTCAAATTGTGAAGAGAAACGAGTTTCAGGCAAGCGGTTGAGCAGCGTTGTGTGCCTTTTGATCGGCAATGTTTTGAGGGCATCCATGTTTATCATTCCTTAATCAATCCTTTTCCTTCAGCCTGCTTAAACGCACCACAAGCAAAATGGGATCAACTCGATTCAATGCTCGAGTATCAATAAATGGGTGTATGCCCCTGACGTTACCCTATTGCAATTTAAAAACGCAAGTCTCAATATGAGTAAAGTTTTTATTTATCCAATCAGGTGGGTTATGGACGGCTCTTTATTTTCATTTCGCGTCGCAATTCGTGTGCTTACCGTCATTTTATTAGCAGGCATGTTCTTCTTTACCGTAAAAAACAGCGTTGTGATCAGTAAAGGTAACGAACGAATTCAGGCCAACCAACTAGAAACATTAACTAAGGTTTTGATTTCACAGGCATCATTATCTGCGGGCAGCATGATATCAGAGCAAGATCAAGAGCGCCTGCTAGCCCTTACCAACCAGTTAGCTCAAGACAAACTGGTGTTTGATGCCACCATTTATGATTCCGAAGGGGTCAAATTAGCCGCCAGCGATAACGCGTTAAGCGTACGCGAAGTATTAGGATTGGATACACCACTGCGCACGGCCAGCATTGGCCGTCAGCAACTGGTTGAGCCTGTCTATCATGAAAGCAGTATCATTGGTTTTATCCGCATTACTTTTGAAACTGGCCGCGTCACGGCGATTTCAGATCACCACTATCGTAAAAGTGATCGCTACATGTATCTCATGCTGCTAACCAGCTTTGTCAGCGGTGTATTGCTCACGCTGCTACTACTGCGTCGAAAACCGAAAAGTGGTGGTGAGAACCTGCTGCTACAGAATGTGGATGATATGACTTAGCAGGCTTTGTAAGTAAAAATCCGCCTTCTTAGAAGGCGGCTTTGGTTTATAGCCCCCTATAAGGGGGCATCCCTGCACTGCTAGTTTATCTTCAACTCTAACTGCGCCTCATATTCTTGATCTTTCTTGTCTTGGTGCCTTACGTAACGCCTGATGATTTCTTCATTCACACCAACTGTGTCAACAAAGTATCCCCTTGCCCAAAAATGATTACCCCACAGTTTCTTTCTTATATGTGGGAACTTGTTAAACAAGCGGATTGCTGAACGCCCTTTCAATACTCCCATCAACGTTGATATCGAAACTTTTGGTGGAACTATCACAACCAAGTGAACGTGATCCGGCTGAACATTNTATATGGTATTTGCAACGCCAATATACATGTGATGAACTTCTATAATCGCCCATGTTTTTAGTTTCCTCTTACTTGTGGTGAATAAGTGGTTTACTTCTAGCATGGGCACTCCTTCGGGCAATAGCCCCAAGGTTCAATCACCACCGCCCAAGGCGGTGGTTTAGGGATGACAATAAAAAAACCTCAGTTGCGACACTGAGGTTTTTTATAAAAGAATATTATTGAGCGTCGCCAATCAATACTGAATCTAACGCAATTTCAATCATTTCATTGAAAGTGTTTTGACGCTCTTCTGACGTCGTTTGCTCGCCAGTTTTGATGTGATCAGACACAGTGCAAATCGTCAGTGCTTTTGCGCCATATTCCGCCGCTACGCCGTAGATTCCTGCCGCTTCCATTTCTACACCAACAATGCCGTATTTATCCATCACATCGAACATCTCTGGATCTGGCGTGTAGAAAAGCTCTGCGGAGAACAAGTTACCCACTTTCACGTTAATACCACGCGCCGTAGCCGCTTCTTCTGCGGCTTTAACCATTTTGTAATCGGCAATCGCAGCAAAGTCGTGGTCTTTAAAACGGATGCGGTTAACTTTGGAATCGGTACAAGCACCCATACCAATCACAACATCACGCACTTTAATATCGTCGCTGACCGCACCACAGCTTCCGACACGGATCACTTTTTTCACGCCAAAATCTTTGATAAGTTCCGTCACGTAAATTGAGCATGAAGGGATCCCCATGCCATGGCCCATTACCGAAATTTTACGACCTTTGTATGTACCTGTATAACCAAACATGTTACGGACATCACACACTTGAACCACATCATCAAGGAAAGTTTCTGCGATGTATTTTGCGCGAAGTGGGTCACCCGGCATTAAAACGACGTCTGCAAATGCACCCATTTCAGCATTAATATGTGGAGTTGCCATTAAAAGTATCCTTTATCTAAATTGACCAAAGAATAGAGAGTGATCTCTCTATTCATCCTCAAAAAATGAATCGCTACGCTTACTGTAAGAAATTGGTGCCGTAATCCATCGCAGACGTACCGAAATAGTGCGCCAGTGACTGACCAATATCAGCAAACGTCTCACGGCGGCCCAATGAACCGGGGGCCACTTTATGCCCATAAATCAAGACTGGAATATGCTCGCGCGTATGATCCGTACCCGGCCAAGTTGGATCGCAACCATGATCCGCTGTAAGAATAAGTACATCGTCCTCTTCCATTAACTCAAGTACTTGTGGCAGACGCTTGTCAAAGTACTCCAGTGCCGCAGCGTAGCCCGCTACATCACGGCGATGACCATAAGCGGAATCAAAATCAACGAAGTTAGTGAAGACGATGGTGTTATCTTTCGCTTGTTTGATTTGTTCTAGTGTTGCATCAAATAAAGCTGGGATGCCTGTCGCTTTGACTTTATGAGTGATGCCGCAGTAGGCGTAAATATCAGCAATTTTACCAATAGAAACCACGTTACCTTGCTTCTCATCAACCAATTTTTGCAGCACGGTCGCCGCTGGCGGCTCAACGGATAAATCACGACGGTTGCCAGTACGAGCAAATTCTCCCGCTTTCGGGCCAATGAACGGGCGCGCAATCACGCGGCCAATGTTGTAATCCGCCAATTCTTCACGTGCGATCTGGCAAAGTTCTAACAAACGATCAAGACCAAACGTCTCTTCGTGACAAGCTATTTGGAACACTGAGTCAGCTGAGGTATAGAAAATCGGTTTACCCGTTTTCATGTGCTCTTCACCCAAATCATCTAAAACCTGTGTGCCTGATGCATGGCAGTTACCAAGAAAACCATCCAAACCTGCGCGTTCAATAATGCGATCTGTCAGCTCTTTCGGGAAACTATTTTGCTTATCGCTGAAATAACCCCATTCAAACAGTACAGGAACACCAGCAATTTCCCAGTGACCCGAAGGAGTATCTTTACCTGATGAAAGCTCAGCTGCGTGGCCGTACGCACCGATAATATCAGCGTTGGCATCAAGCCCCGGAGCAAAACGCCCCGTTGACTCTTTATGCGCCATGGCAAGCCCCAGTTTCGATAAGTTTGGCAGCGTCAATGGGCCCTGGCGATCCGCGTTATTCGCTTCGCCTTTAGCACATTGGTCTGCGATGTGGCCCAAAGTGTCAGCGCCAACATCACCAAATTGTGGTGCATCAGCGGTTTCGCCGATACCAAATGAATCTAATACTAAAATAAATGCTCTTTTCATTGCTCTCTCCAACCGATATTTTTATACGTCTTCTGCGCGAATTTGGCCGTAGACATCGGGTGTTGGTGTGTATTCTCCGCCAATTTGAATGGCGCTTTGTAATGCTTTGGCCGCTTGTTGCCATTGCGCTTCATTACGCGCATGGATCACCGCCAACGGCTTGCTGCTATCGGCAACTTCACCTAGGCGAATAAATTGGTCAAACCCAACCGCGTAATCAATAGTGTCAGTTGCGACGCGGCGTCCACCGCCCATCTCCACCACGGCCATGCCAATCGCGCGAGTATCCATTGCCGATACGACGCCACTTTCTAGAGCGTAAACGGGCTTAACCAGCTCGGTTTTTTCAAGATAGTGATCGTAATTTTCAACAAAATCAGCGGGGCCGCCTAACCCTTTGACCATTTTGCCAAAGCATTCAGCCGCTTTTCCGTTATTAAGAACGGCCATCAGTTTCGCACGAGCATCACTGCTGTCTTTTGCTAAATTGCCTAATAACAACATTTCAACGCAAGAGGCCAAGGTAATTTCCAGTAAGCGAGGATTGCGATATTCACCAGTTAAAAAGCGTACCGCTTCACGCACTTCAAGGGCATTGCCTGCCGAAGAGGCCAGCACTTGGTTCATATCCGTTAAAATAGCCGTGGTTTTCGTACCGGCGCCGTTAGCCACTGCGACGATAGATTTAGCCAACTCTTCAGAAGCTTCGTAAGTCGGCATAAATGCGCCAGAACCGACTTTGACATCCATTACCAAGGAATCTAACCCAGCGGCTAATTTTTTAGAAAGAATCGAGGCGGTGATGAGTGAAATATTGTCGACCGTTGCGGTAATGTCACGTGTGGCGTATACGCGTTTATCCGCTGGCGCGAGATCACCCGTTTGGCCGATGATAGCAACGCCCGCTTCTTTGGTTACTTGACCAAATACGTCATTACTTGGCGTGATGTTATAACCGGGAATCGACTCCAATTTATCCAGCGTGCCGCCCGTATGACCAAGGCCGCGCCCTGAAATCATAGGGACAAAACCACCGCAGGCTGCGACCATGGGGCCAAGCATCAACGAAGTGACATCGCCTACGCCGCCAGTTGAGTGTTTATCAACGATAGGGCCACCGAAGTTCATCGCATCCCAGTTGATCACCATCCCAGAATCACGCATAGCGCACGTCAGTGCAATGCGCTCTGGCATAGTCATTTCATTGAAGAAAATCGTCATGGCAAAGGCCGCAATTTGGCCTTCGGAGACGGTATTATTCGCCACACCTTGAATAAAAAAGTTAATTTCTTCGGTGGTGAGGATCTCGCCGTCACGCTTTTTGCGAATAATTTCTTGAGGTAAAAAAGTTTGAGTTGAATACATTAGTTGCCTCCCAAGCATGATGCTTTGGTCAGTAAGGTAAAGAGGTAATCGGGAGCTGATGGCTCAGCTCCACGAGTCAGACTTATTATTATCAGTCCTACTTCAGCGCATAATTAATACGCAGCTGGATCGGCTTTTTGGTCTGTTACTTCTAATGTATTCAAAAGATTGGTTAGCAGGCTTGAAGCCCCAAAACGGTAGTGCATGCTGTCGGCCCAATCTGCGCCAAGTAGCTCATCAGCCATCGCGAGATACAATGCAGCATCTTGCGCTGTGCGTACACCGCCCGCAGGTTTAAAGCCTACCGTTTTGGCAACGCCCATATCGCGAATCACTTCTAGCATCATACGTGCGTATTCTGGTGTTGCATTCACAGGGACTTTACCCGTTGAGGTTTTGATGAAATCAGCACCCGCTTCAATACAGATTTGAGACGCTTTTTTGATTAATGCTTCTTCTTTTAGCTCACCAGTTTCGATGATCACTTTAAGCAGAATGTCACCACACGCGGCTTTACATTGCTTAACAAGATCAAAACCGACTTGCTCATTACCGGCGATTAATGCGCGGTAAGGGAACACAACGTCGACTTCATCAGCACCGTACGCAACAGCGGCTTTAGTTTCCGCAACGGCAATCTCAATATCATCATTACCGTGTGGGAAGTTGGTAACGGTTGCGATACGAATATCTGGCGTGCCTTGCTCACGAAGTGTCTTCTTCGCAATAGGAATAAAGCGAGGGTAAATACAAATTGCAGCGGTATTACCTACAGCCGTTTTGGCATCATGACAAAGGGCAATCACTTTCGCATCCGTGTCATCATCGTTTAGCGTAGTCAAATCCATCAATTTCAGTGCACGTAGTGCGGCTGCTTTTAAATCGCTCATTTCTATCTCCGATCAATATATTCAAATAGTTCACTAGTAAACCACGCTCAGTGTTAAGAGCGAGATGGCTTACTAGCCACAAATGAACGGACTTGGTTCCTTGAAGACTCGAAATGCACTTGCATTTCAATTGCTATCCCTGTCACCGCACAGTACCAATTTGGCCTATGGCACAACCATGATATGCCGCTTATTTGCACTCATCGCCGTGTCTAACGTATATCCGTGTGTAACTTATACCCGTATCTAATTTATATCAAAGCAACACGACATGATAAAACGGGCTGCCTTTGCGTCAAATCATACTCCATGTATTGATTGGCGCTAGCTGATATCTTCACTCTTCTATTGAAAATGAATCTCACTGATACAGTATAGATTTTCACTACAAAACTGTAGCGTCATTCATAGAGCAAACGGTTTGTATCTCAAAAAAGATCAGCGTCAACGATAATCTCGTTTACCGATAAACTCTGATCTATCCATTAAAAGCTAACTTATAAAAGAGAGCTTGAGGTGATACACACTGACCACCCGACTAAAGAGTGAATCAAAGTATTCCTTTCGCCAAAACAAAAAAGCCCCGCAGCAATCTCTTGCTACGGGGCGATGTTAAACGGCGTCTATATCTCTTTCTCTTATTTAATTAGAAAGAAAGGAAGAAGCCAGCAATGGTTGCTGCCATTAAGTTAGACAGTGTACCAGCACAAACGGCTTTTACACCCATCTTCGCGATATCGTGACGACGGTTAGGAGCAAGACCACCTAAACCACCGAGTAGAATCGCAACAGAAGAAAGGTTGGCAAAGCCACACAGTGCAAATGAGATGATAGCTTGAGTTTTCTCAGACATCACTGCACCAGTAGCAGCAACGATCTGTGCGTTATCACCCACGTAAGGTACGAAGTTTAGATAAGCAACAAATTCGTTTACAACCAGTTTTTGACCGATGAAAGAGCCCGCTAGCGTTGCTTCTTCCCATGGCACACCAATCAGGAATGCTAATGGAGAGAAAAGCCAACCAAGCAGTAGTTCTAGAGTCAGTTCAGGCATACCGAACCAACCACCCACACCACCAAGCATACCGTTAACTAACGCGATTAGACCAACGAAGGCAAGTAGCATTGCACCTACGTTCAGCGCAAGTTGCAGACCAACAGAAGCACCACCTGCAGCAGCATCGATTACGTTGGCAGGTTTATCATTGCCATCCATATCGCTACCCAGTTCTTCGTCTGGAGTATCGGTTTCTGGTTTGATGATTTTTGCAAACAGTAGACCACCCGGTGCTGCCATGAAAGAGGCCGCAACAAGGTACTCTAGCGGCACACCCATCGATGCGTAACCAGCAAGTACACCACCCGCAACTGAAGCCAAACCACCACACATTACTGCAAACAGCTCAGATTGAGTCATTTTAGGTACAAACGGACGAACCACGAGTGGCGCTTCTGTTTGACCTACGAAAATGTTGGCTGCAGCAGACATCGATTCCGCACGAGAGGTACCGAGTGCTTTTTGTAAACCACCACCTAGAATCTTAATTACCCATTGCATAACGCCAATGTAGTAAAGCACAGAGATAAGTGCCGAGAAGAAGATTAGAGTAGGTAGAACTTGGAAAGCAAAGATGAAGCCAATACCGTCAACTGAAAAGTTAACTAGGCTGCCGAATAGAAAACCAGTACCGTCTTTACCGAAGTCGATGACGTTTTGAACACCCGCAGAGAAACCTGCAAGGAGATCACGACCCCATGGTACGTAAAGAACGAAACCACCGATAATAAATTGGATAGCAAAAGCGCCACCCACTGTTCTTAGATTGATAGCTTTGCGGTTATCAGACAGTAGAACTGCAAGTCCTAGCAGAACTGCCATACCGACTAGGCTCATAAACAGGCTCATAGTTTATGATTTCCTTATTAGGTTATTGTTGGCGTGTTATAAAATGGAGCTCATGAAGCGGGGTGATTATACTCATCACCACTAAGATAAAGTAATGCCAGCCTCACACTTTCTTATAAGATTCACTGCCCATTCACTCATTTATGTGAGCACGTTCAATATTTACTGATACTAGAATCATTAAACCTACATTTCATTTCGAATTTATTCACACCGGAAAGAACAGAGAATGGCTGTTTTTCCACAAAACATCAGCAACCGTTTGCTCTGATTGGTTCTTCAGCAACGCAAGCGTTTGCAGGATAATCGGCAGTTTTTGTGGGTGATTCGCTTGCCCTTGAAAACCATTGAGTGGCATATCAGGAGCATCCGTTTCTAGCACTAAACTTTCGATGGGGAGTGCTGCAATAGTAAGACGGGTTTTGTTGGCTCTTGGATAGGTAATAACACCACCCACGCCAATCTTAAAACCCAGTTCAATAAACTGGTTTGCCTGTTGAACGCTGCCAGAAAAAGCATGCAGCACTCCACCTTGGCTAAATTGATGTTTTTTTAACAGTTGTATAAGGCGGTTGTGCGCTTTGCGGCTGTGTAATATCAATGGAAGTCTGGCTCGTTTCGCAAGCTCTAGTTGCATTTCAAACATTGTTTCTTGCAAAGCGGGAGCAATATCCGTCGTAAAATCTAAGCCACACTCCCCCAGAGCCACGCATTGAGCTGGTTTTTGAAGTAACTTTTGCTCAAGCTCGTCGATATCCGCAGGGGAAGAGGTTGATAAAAAACAGGGATGGAAACCGAGAGCAAAGTAGAGTTCAGGATAACCGTTAGCAAGCTCGGCCACTCGTTGCCAGTTACTTGGACCAACGGCGGGAATCACTATTTTTTCAACCCCCTGCTGGCGAGCTAAATGTAAATGGTGTTCAAACTCACGCTCAAAGATAGGAAAATCGAGATGGCAATGCGTATCAAATAAACGCAGCTTCTTATTCTCGCTCACGTTCTTTACTCTGAACAGGATCTTGACGATAAGGAACACAGCTACGTTTTTTATCTGGTGTTAAACCCATGTTCTCACACCAGCGATCATAACGCGCAACCTGCTTTTTCAACCACTGCCACATAACCGCCTCTCTTACATCACTGCTCTTCGCGTTTAAAGACCAACTCAGTTGCTGATGACTCCTGTTCTACAAAATAGTAGCCAGCACTGTCAAACTGAGCCAATTGCTCTACAGAAGAGATTTGTTTATCGATAATGTAGCGCGCCATCATGCCACGAGCCTTCTTAGCATAGAAGCTAATGACTTTGTATTGCCCTTTCTTACAATCCTTAAATACCGGAGTAATGATGCTCCCCTTAAGCTTTTTCGGATTAACCGCTTTAAAATACTCGTTGGAAGCGAGATTAATCAACACATCATCGTCTTGCTCTTTCAGAGCTTGATTGAGTTTATCGGTAATGATATCTCCCCAAAACTGGTACAGGTTAGTCCCCCTCGGGTTACCCAATCTCGTGCCCATCTCCAAACGGTACGGTTGCATCAGATCCAGTGGTTTCAATACACCATACAAGCCAGAGAGCATTCTTAAATGCTGTTGGGCATATTCAAATCCGGCATCCGATAATGTTTCTGCTTCAAATCCTGTATAAACATCCCCTTTAAACGCCAAAATGGCGGGACGTGCATTATCCAACGTGAAGGTTGGGCTCCACTGCGCAAAGCGAGCCACGTTGAGCCCAGCAATTTTATCGCTCACTTTCATCAACGCTGAGATGTCGGCAGGAGTCAATTGACGGCAAACATCGATCAACTGAGCTGAATGGTCAATAAGCTCCGGCTGAGTATATTTGCTTGTCACCAACGGGGATTCGTAATCTAACGTCTTGGCTGGGGAAACAACAATGAGCATAATTTTCCTTCCTTTCTATTCTTATTTTATGGCTCACAGAGTACAAAAAAAGCCATGCGGTGTCTGCATGGCTTTTTCAATCTATTTAATCGTCAGTAACGATAACAGGCTATTTGTTGTTGTACCAAATGCCATCTTCCAACTGAGATTTTAACTCAGGGTAATCATTAGCATCGAAGGTGGGAACCTTACCTGCGGCTAGCTGACGGTTATAATCTTTCGCGAGCTTAATCACAATGCCAGAGAGCAGAATGATCGCCACCAAGTTAACAATCGCCATTAACCCCATCGAGACATCCGCCATTGCCCATACGGTAGGCAAGGTCGCCAATGAACCAAACATCACCATGGCAAGGAAAACAATACGGAACAACGTTAACCCTTTCTTATTGTTGTGCTCTAAGAAAATCAGGTTCGTTTCGGCATAAGAGTAGTTGGCAATAATTGAAGTAAAGGCGAAGAAGAAAATCGCAAAAGCAACAAAAATCCCACCCCAACTGCCCACTTGTGAGCTTAATGCGCGCTGAGTCAGCTCGATACCGGTAATTTCACCGTGCGGTACATATTCACCCGACATCAAAATAATGGCGACGGTTGCTGAACAGATCACAATCGTATCAATAAAAACACCCAACATTTGCACGTAACCTTGAGAAGCAGGATGCGGCGGATAAGGCGTTGCAGAAGCCGCTGCATTAGGTGCTGAACCCATACCCGCTTCATTGGAAAACAGACCGCGTTTGATGCCGTTAATCATGGCTTGAGCAATCGCGTAACCTAAACCGCCTGCGGCCGCTTCTTGAAGGCCAAATGCACTTTTGAAAATAAGGCTTAATACGGCTGGTAGCTTTTCTATATTAGTGACCATGACAAACATCGCAATCGCTAAGTAAGCTAATGCCATGAAAGGTACAATCAACTCAGCGGTACGCGCAATTTTACGGATACCACCAAAAATGACGAAAGCCGAAATTGCAACGATGAAGATACCGACATACAGCGGATCAAATCCAAAAGCATTTTTCATAGCCCCTGCAATTGAATTAGCTTGAACGGCATTGAATACTAGGCCAAAAGCAATAATCAGGAAGATGGAAAACAGGACACCCATCCAACGCATACCAAGGCCTTTTTCCATATAGTACGCAGGACCACCACGGTAGTTACCATCTTTGTCACGGGTTTTGTATAGCTGAGCCAACGTGCTTTCAGCAAATGAAGTCGCCATACCAAGCATAGCAATCAACCACATCCAGAAAATCGCGCCTGGACCACCTGCCGTTAAAGCAACGGCTACACCGGCCATGTTTCCCGTACCAACACGCGCAGCAAGGCTAGTACAAAGTGCTTGGAAAGAAGAAATACCAGCTTTATCTGCTTTGCGGCTGTTTTTCAACACACTAAACATGTGGCCGAAATGGCGAAATTGAATGAATCCTAGGCGAACGGTGAAGTACACACCAACACCGACTAAAAGATAAACAAGGATGGATCCCCAAAGTAAATCATTCATTAAATTGATTAAGTCTGTCACAAGAACCTCTCATAGAGTGATAGCGCTGACCTAAGCGAAAAGCTTCACGAAAAAATGCACATGCTGCGAGTCAACGTTCTAACCAGCATGTTTTTATCGATATTATGCAATGCATTTTATTCGTCCAAAAAGTGAGGAGTCTCAACTTTTGAAGGGGCAACGTATTTTTGACGGGCGGATAATGCAACCTGAAAGAACAAAAATCAATATGCAACAAGTTTAGTTAAAATGTTATTTTTCACTATAAAATCACCTTTGATTAACATTTAACAAACCAACACAGCAACAGCTTGGCAACCAAAACAACCCAAACTGGAAACATTGAAAGATAAAAAACAACCATAAAAACCCAGTTGCACTCACTTAATCTCACCCCTTGAGAATAAAGGGCTAATCAGTTTCACCACTAAATCTTGCATAAATTTATGATAATTTTTTATTGAATGGTCATAAAACAACCAACCAGGCAATTGTAAATTTTCAAAACAACATTTATTTAACATTTCAAAATGCAAATAAAATCGTTTGCGTCGCTTAACCGCTCCCTTTTTGTACTAAAGAATCCCACTGAAACTGTGAAATTCTGGTCAAAATCCAATAAAAGGTTCATCAAAAGGAAACAAATGAGAAACAAATCATAGCTAGGCTAGCGAAAACTGTGCTATCTAGAGAGCACGACATGGCGTAATAACAACAACAAGAGGTTGCTTATGGAAAGCTTGCAATTTGACGAAATGTTGGAAATGGAAATCACAAAACTCCGCTCTAGTCGCACTAAACCAGTAAAAAGAATGTGGCGAGAAATTGAAGCGATTCAGGATCAAAAACGGTTACAAAGAGAATTGATGGAGATGGATGTCTGCTTCGAGGCTGATCAAATAAAACTCTGAGTAAAAAGGCACTTCAACAGTGCCTTTTTGTTTAACTGAATCAGCAGAGATTACTGGCACTCTTGTGCGGTTTGTCGAACTCGGTGAGCTAATTGTTGGTACTGCTCCGCAATTGTCTCACCAAATACTGGGTCATCTTCGGATTGTTGCCAACTCGCCTCCACCGCTTGCCAATCAGTCACATTAAAGGTGCGGCTGATCAAAGGTAAAACCGATTGTTCTTCTAACTCCAGATGACGCTTCTGGGAAGAAATAAATGCATCAAGCTGCTCGATGAACACGTGCTGTGGTACAACAGCATCTTGCAAAATCATATCGACAATCTCTAGAAAAGCATGAGTTTTCTCAGAAAGTTCTACATGTTCTCTCGCTAAATTTTGAATATCATTATGTTGACCATAATGATCAATATAATAGTGATAGAGAATATCTTCTTTGGGGTGGTGTACTGACTCTGAATGCGTCGCCAAGTAGTCAATAATCTCTCTCACTAAAGAGTAGTTGATACTTTGTTCATTACTCAATTGCCGTTGTTTATCTCGCAAAATGGCAAGCAAACGCGCCATATACCCGTGTTCTCTACGGATCCTTTCAATCATCATTGTGCTTCTCCATTACACTTATTTTAGATAAGTGTATAAAAGCTTCAGCGTGCTTGTTTTGACCCTGCTCGAAAAAACATCAATTAATCACTTATCCAATACGGGTTGCCAATTCACAGGCGCTTTCCCCTGCTCAATAAGTAATTGATTAGTCTTTGAAAAATGTTTACAGCCCCAAAAGCCTCGATGCGCAGAAAGAGGGGAAGGATGCGGTGCTACTAATACATGATGTTTACTGCGATCAATCATGCTGCCTTTCTTCTGCGCGTGTGAACCCCACAACAGGAAGACAACACCTTCACGCTGCTGATTTACCGCCTCAATCACCCGATCGGTGAAGGTTTCCCAACCAGTATTAGCGTGCGAATGCGCCATACCTTGTTCAACGGTCAATACGGTATTGAGCAATAGTACCCCTTGCTCGGCCCAGCTTTTTAGGTAACCGTGCTGAGGAGTCACAAAACCAGGGATATCTTGCACCAGCTCTTTGTAGATATTCACCAGTGAAGGTGGAGTTTTTACGCCGGGTAACACCGAAAAACATAACCCATGAGCCTGATTTGGCCCGTGATAAGGATCTTGCCCTAAAATCACAACCTTAACATCGCCAAATTCGGTAAAACGAAACGCATTAAACACGTCAGCAGCAGGTGGATAAATCACTTTCCCCGCCAGCCTTTCCTTTTCAACAAACGCTATCGTCTGTTGAAAATACTCCTGCTGTTTTTCATGGCCGATAACATCGTGCCAAGTCAATGATTGAGTCATAACAACGCTCTGCAAATTAACTAATTACAGCATTGTAACCATAAAAAGCCACCACTGCATGAGTCAATGTCACAGAGCTTTTGCCAGTTAATGTGATTTTTGTGGCGTTCGAGTATGCCCTTGACCGTTCACATGTCGGTTAGGTATAGGCAATCGGACTGGTGGTCGAGCTATTGATGGTGAACGTGAGATCATATGAAACATAGTGACATCCTCCTTCATTTTGACGCGGCTATGCCTTTGTCTTTATGAAAGAAAGATGCCAACTTATTTAAGATGCTACTGAATCCACCGATTGTGCGTGTAGATCTCTTAATATTTGAATTTCTTGGGCCCAAATGTCTGGATCGATTGTCTCTAAAATCAATGGAATACCATCAAACCTTGCATCTTTGGCAATAAATTCAAAGCATGGCCAACCAATTTCGCCTTGCCCTAGAGAATGATGGCGGTCAACACGGCTGGCAAACTTTGCCTTTGAGTCGTTGATGTGCATTGCACGTAAGTAGTGCATTCCCACCACGCTATCAAACTCTGAGAAGGTTGCCTCGCACGCCTCAACTGTGCGCAAATCATAACCCGCAGTAAAAGTATGACACGTGTCAAGGCACACACCTACTCGCGATTTATCCTCAACTTGCTGGATAATTTCGGCTAAATGTTCGAAACGCCAGCCTAGATTCGTCCCCTGCCCTGCGGTGTTTTCAATCACAGCAACGACCTCAGGCACGGCTTGATGTGCAAGGTTTATCGATTCTGCAATCGTCGCAAGACATTCACTTTCTGAGACTTGTTTAAGGTGACTACCCGGATGAAAATTCAGAAGCGTCAGCCCCAGTTGCTGGCAACGTTGCATTTCATCAATAAAAGCTTCGCGTGACTTAGCAAGCTTATCGGCTTCTGGCGCGCCCAGATTAATAAGGTATGAATCATGCGGCAAAATGTGTTCACTTTTAAAACCAAGCATGTGGCAGTTAGCCTTAAAAGCGCGAATGGTTGCCTCTTCGAGCGGTTTAGCAACCCACTGGCGCTGGTTTTTAGTGAATAAAGCAAATGCATTTGCTCCAATTTCTCTCGCTCTCAATGGGGCTTGGTCAACACCGCCAGAGGCCGATACATGAGCACCAATAAATTTCATTCCACGGCCCTGAATTCTATTTGTCATTAAATCACTTTGTACTTTCAACATTGGACTTCAATTGTCTGATTTTCTGTTACTTAGGTCAAACACGCGCTAAAAATGTAGTAAAATTACAACAAAACAATGAATAAAAAATATTTTATGTATTAAAAAAAAGTAGAACTCATTGTTTTTAAATGCTTTATTGATTTAAATCAATAAAATAAACCCCACATTATCAATGTTTATCGTTGTTTTTTGACCTAAATCAATATTAATTTTAAGGATATTAGCTATATAATAACCAACTCAACAAAGTTAGAAAATAAACACCAATAACGCCACTTAAGTGGACTAGGAGATAGTGATGATTCAAGGCATTCAAATTACAAAAGCAGCAAACGACAACCTACTAAATTCTATCTGGTTACTCGATAACGAAAAGAATGAAGCACGTTGCGTTGCCGCTAACGCAGGCTACCAAGCAGATCAAGTTATCGCGGTCAGCGACCTTGGTGAGTATGAAAGCCGTGAAGTTGCGATTGAAACAGCACCTCGCATCGAAGGCGGTCAGCACCTAAATGTGAACGTTCTTAAGCGTGAAACTCTTGAAGATGCCGTTGCACACCCTGAGAAGTATCCGCAACTGACGATTCGTGTTTCTGGTTACGCTGTTCGTTTCAACTCATTGACTCAAGAACAGCAACGTGACGTTATCGCACGTACTTTCACTGAGACGCTATAATCATAGCGTTGATGAGAATATTCATATCCAAAAATGGCGCTCAATGAGCGCCATTTTTATCGTTAGAGGAATATCATCCTGACTTCAATAAGATGAAATAAGGATCTCTTTAAGGCTGAACGCGTCTTAACACCGTTTTTAGAGCGTCAAAATCATTGTCTAACTCTTCAGAAAGCAACGTCATCACTGCATGTTTTGCAAGAGGAGCTGGTAATTCAATGTCAGTGCCTAGCACATCGTCAACGACTTCTTTAAATTTGGCAGGGTGCGCAGTACACAAAAATAGCCCCGTTTCTCCCGCTTGTAACTGCTCATCCAAAACTCGATACGCAATGGCACCATGCGGTTCACACAAATAACCTTGCGCGTAAAGTTCACGAACTGAATCCGCACTTTGTGCATCAGATACCGCACCTTTACCTAAGGTATCTAGCCCCCAGCCCTTTAAGCGACAAAGCTCTTCGATGCGCGGCCAGTTGTTCGGCTGACTCACATCCATCGCATTCGATGTGGTCGCGACAGTGGGTTTTGGATCCCATTGACCCGTTTCTAAGTAACGAGGAACGGTATCATTGGCATTGGTTGCCGCGATAAAACGTTTGATTGGTAAGCCCAATGCTTTTGCCAACAGACCAGCGGTTAGGTTGCCAAAGTTGCCACTCGGTACGGAGATGACTAAGTTTTCACGCTGCGCTTTGCTTAATTGTGATGCGGCCTCAAAGTAGTAGCAAATTTGTGCCATTAATCGGCTGATATTGATTGAATTTGCAGAGTTTAAACCGATCTCTTGGCGAAGCTTGGCGTCATCAAAAGCCTGCTTAACTAACGCTTGGCAAGCATCAAAGTCACCATTTATCGCGACAGTGTGAATATTGTTGCCCAGAGTGCAGAAGAGTTTTTCCTGTAACGGGCTGATCTTACCTTTAGGGTAAAGTATCACGACCTTGATGTCGGGCATTCCATAAAAGGCATGAGCCACCGCAGCGCCAGTATCACCAGAAGTCGCGGTTAAAATGGTGATCTGTCCACCATTTGAAACGGCGGCCAGTGACTGCGCCATAAAGCGACCACCAAAATCTTTAAATGCCAGCGTTGGGCCGTGGAAAAGCTCTAGAGCATAAATGCCGTCTTTCACTTGCTTAATGGGTGCTGGAAACTGAAAAGCCGCATCAACCATCGCATTCACTTGCTCTGCTGGTAATTCATCACCAATCAAGGCGCTGAGAATTTTTGTACTACGAGAGATAAAATCTTCGGCTAGTAACGCGTCAATATCTTCAAACTGAGGCAACTCTGCTGGGAAAAATAGCCCTTGATTGCGTCCTAATCCTTGGCGTACGGCTTGGCCAAAAGAGACTTGTTCATCATTTTCTTTTATGTTGTAAAGCTTCATAGAGCACTTCCTGTAACGGTCGAGCCATTTTTGTCTAAGCGACAAATATGGACGAATCCTTCTTCATTTTGTACATAATGTTGTTCAAGCCAACGAGCAACTCGCTCGGCAACCTCTTTTTCTTTGCAAATACTGAACAGTGTTGGGCCACTGCCGGAAATGCCAGTGGTGAGCGCTCCGGCTGATGCAGCGTATTTACGCGCATCCGAAAAGCCGGGCAGAAGTTTCTCACGATACGGTTCAGCAATCACGTCTTTGATCAGTTTAGCCGCTAGCTCAGGCTGACCTGAGTGACAAGCATGAATGAAACCTGCGAGATGACGGCCATGCGCAATGATGTCCTGTCGACGATATTGTGAAGGTAAGATCGCTCGCGCTTCGGCTGTGGAAACTTTAATCCCAGGATACGCCATCACCCAATACCAATCGTCAAAACAAGGCACTTCTTGGCTGATGATACCTAGCTCTTCAAGCATCAATTGCACGCCGCCTAAGTAGCAGGGGGCAACGTTATCATAATGTATACCGCCTGAAATTTTGCCTTCCATTTCGCCCATCAGCGCTAAAAGCTCGGTTTGATTAAGTGGGTTACCGTGAAACTGGTTCAACGCATCTAAAGCTGCAACAATTGAACAAGCACTCGAACCTAAGCCTGAACCAATCGGCATATTTTTTTCTAACGTCATTTGCAACGGCTTTACTGCAATGCTCTTTTTTTCAAGCTCTCTGGCAAAAACAAGCCAGCAATCGTAAACAATATTCTGCTTTGGATCTTCAGGCAGCTTGTCGAAAAAGCGACCTGCAGTTTCGAGTACAAAAGGTTCGCTGCCCGCTTTAACTTCAACGCGATCCCCCAATAAACTACCATCAATTGGCGACACGGCCGCCCCTAAAACATCAAACCCAACGCTCACATTACCAATTGAAGCTGGGGCATACACCACCACACTCATGTCACTTGAACTCATCAATTAAACCCCTAACTTCCAACCTAAGGTGCGCATCACATCAGAGAACACCCCTGCTGCTGTTACTTCTGTACCCGCCCCATAACCACGCAACACCAATGGAATCGGTTGATAATAACGGCTATAAAACGCCAGTGCATTCTCACCATCTTTGACTTTAAACATTGGGTCATTTTCATCGACTACTGCAATTTTCACCTTGCATTGGCCTTCTGATATTTCACCAACATAACGTAATACCTTACCTTCGGCTGCTGCCTTAGTGGATAACTCTTGGAAATAAGCATCAGCCTGCGGCAAGCGCGCCATAAACTCTTCAACTGTACCCGAAATATCAAAACCCGGTGGCAAAGCAAGATCGACTTTTACGTCATCCAGTTCTAAAGGCATTCCCGCCTCACGAGCTAAAATTAACAGCTTGCGAGCCACATCCATTCCCGACAGATCATCACGAGGATCAGGCTCAGTAAAACCTTTGTCTTTAGCCAGCTGCGTAGCTTGACTAAGTGTCATACCTTCATCCAGCTTGCCGAAAATAAACGAGAGAGAGCCAGATAAAATACCGCTGAATTTTTCCAACTCATCACCAGCAGCAATGAGATTTTGCAAGTTTTCAATCACAGGTAAACCAGCACCAACCGTCGTTTCGTACATCAGTTTACGGCGCGAGTTGCGCGCCACTTCACGCAGCTGGTGATAGTAGGCCATGCTTGCGGTATTGGCTTTTTTATTAGGCGTCACAACATGAAAACCCGCAGCCAAAAATTCGGCGTACTGGTTGGCGATCACTTCACTGGAAGTACAATCAACTAAGACAGGGTTAATGATATGGTTACGCTGCACTAGAGAGATAAGCCTTGCGAGGCTAAATTCTTCACTCGCGCTATGCATTCGATCACGCCAATGCTCCAGCGGCAAGCCTTCGCTATCCAGCAATAGTGCCTTACTATTCGCAAGGCCACACACTCGAATCACAATTCCTTTATCGGCTAGTTTGGCTTGCTGACGATGAATTTGATCAACTAATTCGCCTCCGACACCGCCGACACCGACCACAAACACATCCAAGAAATGCTTAGAATTGAAGAGATTTTCATGACAAGCCTTGATCGCTTCTGAAATTTTATCTTCTGGAATCACCGCCGAAATAGCTCGCTCGGAAGAGCCTTGTGCAATGGCAACAATATTGACGTGAACTTCAGCCAGCGATGAGAAAAATTGAGAAGCCACTCCGCGCGAAGTGCGCATGCCGTCACCAACCAGAGTGACAATCGCAACGTCATCCATAAACTCGACAGGCTCAAGTAGGCCATCTTTTAATTCCAGTTCAAACGCTTCCGATAATGCTCTTTTGGCAAGGGCTTTATCTTGCGCCTCAATACAGAAACTGATGCTGTATTCTGAAGAAGATTGTGTAATCAGCACAATAGAAACGCCTGCGGCAGACATCGCGCCAAACACACGGCTAGCCATGCCGACCATGCCTTTCATGCCAGGGCCGGAGACGTTGACCATAGTCAAATTATTGAGTGTAGTAATACCTTTGATAGCCAGCTTATCTTCACCTGTATCTTGACCAATCAGCGTGCCTGCGCCTTGAGGATTAAAACTGTTTTTGATAAGACACGGAATATGAAATTGTGCAATCGGTGCAATGGTTTTGGGATGTAACACTGACGCGCCAAAATACGAAAGCTCCATCGCTTCTTGGTAGCTGAGTGATTTTAATAAACGAGCATCCGCAACCAAACGTGGGTCACAGTTATAAACGCCATCGACATCGGTCCAAATCTCACAACAATCTGCACGTAAACATGCCGCAAGCACGGCTGCAGAATAATCCGAGCCATTACGGCCTAGACAGACCAATTCACCCTTTTCATTACCAGCCGTGAAACCCGGCATAATGTTAACATGCGCTTGCGGAAGTGGATTTTGCTTGAAATTTTGCGTGGAGATCTCAACATCAACCATTGCCTCAAGGTACTCTCCTTTAGCAAAAAGATATTGTACTGGATCAATCAGTGCAGCCGCTTGTCCTTTTGCTTCAAGTACCGCTTTCATCAGTTGGATAGAGACTCGCTCACCTTTACTGATAATGCGCGCATTGACGTTGTCTGGGCACATACCGAGTAAATTAATGCCGTGTACAAATTGACGCAGCTGAGACAGTGACGTTTTTACTTGATTGTCAAAAGCGGCCGAATCCACATTAGGTAATTGTGCTTTGATGCCAGCGAGTAGATCGAAAAATGAGAATTCAAGCTCCGCTATTTGGCGTTCTGCTTCGCCATTACGCAAAGCACTCTCAATAACTGCCACTAATTTATTGGTGGTTTTTCCCGGTGCAGAGAGCACAACGGCGACTTCTTCTTGCTGTACATTGTTAACGATGATATCTGCCGCCCTTAAAAAACGATCAGCATCGGCTAACGATGAACCTCCAAACTTTAATACTCGCATCCCTTCCTCCAAAACAGTTCAAATTGGTATAAAAAAAGGCCTGTATCTGGTGGGATACAGGCCTTTTTTGTAAAAACTTTTCGCTCAGCGGCCCGCCCCAACATGTGTCATGTCGGTAATAATAATGGTGGTTGTCATTACTACTAGGCTGCGCTGTAACATAGAAAAATTTAAATACTCGTGTGTTTAATTGCCTTTACGTTTACCTTACTTCGTCATCATTAGTCAACGAAAATCTGCTATTTTTTATAGTCATTCCGAATTAATCAAATTAAAAAACACAACACAAATAAGATACTTATTGCACATTAAGCACAACCATTTTACACATAAGCAAATAACAAAATGCTATATACATAACGCTGTCATCGTGTGAAATTTGTGCTTTAATTGTTGTTACCGCAGTGGACGCAGTAACTCAAAACAAGAATAAGGAGAGGCAGATGAAACTAAAAGTTGCACTATGTTTATTTCTGCTTGTCTCTTTATCTAGCATGGCCAATACCTTACCTGCACTTCCTTCTTCACAGAGCCAATCTCCACATCGCTTATTTCTTTCAAGCGAAAGTGATGGTCAACAATTTGATAGTTGGACTATTGATGGCGGTTATTCTTATAACCTTTTTGACAATTTAGATCTGTACATTGGAGCGAGGATAAATAATTCCGACTACGGATCCGAAAGTGGTTTTTTAAGTGGCCTTAGCTACCAGCTAACCCCAAAATTATCACTAAAAAGCACCTTACGGTCAGCCGCCAGTAATCCGAATGATACGAGCAGTGCCGATGCTATGGCGGCGGAGCTATCTAGCCGACTTCAACTATCAGAAAACGTTGATTTACATGCCACCCTTGATTATCAAGAGTGGCAGCAAGGCGTTCAATTTGGGGTGGGTTTCAGATTCTAGTGCCAGTCTAGCGCTTGAGTTGACGTTAAAACACCATTCCAATCGGCATAAACATAGTCACCCGGCTGAATCATCTGGTTGAGGATAGTCAGCGTCACATTAATTTCGCCTGCACCTCTCTTATCGGTCTTAAGTGGACAACTCGCTAACGCTTTCACGCCTAAATCCATTTGCGATAACGCAGCAACATCGCGTATCGCTCCATAAATGATGACCCCTTCCCAACCGTTTTCAATCGCCATGATCGCCAGTTGGTCACCCAATAAGGCTCTTTGACACGAACCGTTACCATCGACGACTAAAACTTTACCTTTACCATTTTGGCTTAATACGTCACGAACTTTAGAGTTATCGTGATAGCAACGCACGGTGACAATTTGCCCCCAAAAAGCACTCCTTAAACCAAAAGTTTGCAAAGGCAAATCCAATATATTGATTTGCGATTCAAATTTATCGCAAATATCTGGTGTGATATCTATCATCCTTCTTCCTTGATTATTGTTTATTGTTTATTATTTTCATCTGACACATTAGACGCGCTGTAAAACCACAGCTCAATGAACCATAATGCCAGATACTTTACTCACCTATTCATACAAACGATGCAAAGAAAAACCCGCTGAGAATGAGCATAACTTGGCGGCCAACTGCATTTAAAAGACTGAATATTCATATTGGTGACATCCATAATAGTGCGATATCCCCCGCTGTAAACGTTGATTTTTTACGCAATTCCCATTTTTTGACAAGTATCGAGTTAACAAGTTCTTTGCTGGTAAATTTCTATGTGAGGTAAAGCCCATTACGCCTAATGCTACCATCCCCAGCGAAAATCCCCAAAAAGCATGCTATTTGCATGGGTAATGTGGTGTAAATTTACAACTGCTTAAGACGATTAATATTTGTTACATTAGAACTCTTGATGTAAATCAACAAAGTGATTGGAATTAACATTCTGCCGTTGTTAGCATGCTGTTAACATTATAGAATCCGCCTTAAAGACTAGTAGAACACCGAGGGTATGGAGACCTCAATGCAAGATATGCCTAAGGACGGCGGGCAACTGAAGTAAGTGTTTTTTTCAAAACTTTAGTTTATTATCGGCAGCAGATTACCTGTATGTTGCAATTTTTTGCCTACAATTAATTCTATTAGCACAATTTTTTCACAAGTTTAGGTACCGCCAATGCAAACCCCGCAGATTCTTATCGTTGAAGATGAGCAAGTAACTCGTAACACTCTTAAGAGTATTTTTGAAGCAGAGGGATACGCTGTTTTTGAGGCCAGTAACGGTGAAGAGATGCACCATGTGCTGTCTGATAACCCCATTAACTTGGTCATTATGGACATCAATTTACCAGGTAAAAACGGCCTTCTGTTAGCTCGTGAGCTTCGTGAACAGGCTAATGTTGCACTGATGTTTTTGACTGGTCGTGATAATGAAGTTGATAAAATCCTCGGTTTAGAGATCGGGGCTGATGACTACATCACCAAACCATTTAACCCACGTGAACTGACGATTCGTGCTCGTAATCTTCTAGGTCGTTCAATGAATACCAATACGACTCAAGAAGAGAAACGCAGTGTGGAAAAATATGAGTTCAACGGTTGGGTATTGGATATCAATAGCCGCTCTTTAGTGAATCCGGATGGTGAAGGCTACAAGCTTCCTCGCTCAGAATTCCGCGCTTTACTGCACTTCTGTGAGAACCCAGGAAAAATCCAAACTCGCGCAGATTTGCTTAAAAAGATGACTGGCCGTGAATTGAAACCACACGACAGAACAGTAGATGTGACGATTCGTCGTATCCGTAAACACTTTGAATCAGTATCAGGTACGCCAGAGATCATCGCCACAATTCATGGCGAAGGCTACCGCTTCTGTGGTGATCTAGAAGACTAAGCGTCTACCCCCAGATAGTTAGAAGCCCTTTAACCTCAGGTTAAAGGGCTTTTTTCATGGCTGACTACTGTGCGTGGAGCCGTTCTATAAATCTAATAGACTTTGTCGATGAAGACGCTCTTTTCGATAAGCCACTGCGCTGTTGTACCATCGCTCAATTGCAAAGCTACATTAACGGGCTTATCCACATTAAGCTGCATCGGCCATTCAAACACAACTTCCCATTGATCTTCACTTTGAGTCCGTAAATCTAACGATTCACTGCCCACCAGCCAATTTTTATCCCTTTGCTGGACCATCAACGCGTCAATCGTTAAATTGGCAGGTAATATTGCCGATGAATCCAATCTTAATGTCCCATGCACAAGAGGTATTTCGCTCTCATTAGCTGTAGGCATTTGATTGATCCAAAGGTTACTTTTCAACCCAATGGTGATATTTGATATCACGGCACTGCTGTCCTGCAGCCAATTCACTTGCGGTGAACTACAGCCAGATAGTAGCGCCATGACTAATGAAGCCAACCCGATTTTTTTCATACCATTACCTTTGAGTTAACCATTGTTTCAAGACTTGAATATCGTGTTGATACCCATTTTTAATTTCATCTATCCAGTCACCAATATTTTCCCACCAAGCAGGTAGCTCTGGCGACTGTGCCTTTTGTGCAACGTTTTGGATGTGTTTCAAACCAATTGAACCCGCAGCACCCTTGATTTTGTGTGCTTCTGAAACAATGCCTGCTTGATCTTTTGCTACCATATTGGAGTCTAGCACTTCAACATAACTGGGCATCATCTGCTCGAACATTTGGATACTTTCCAGCACAGGTTTCGGGCCAACAATATCGATATAAGACTCAAGCATTTCAAAATCGAGCAAATGCATGTTCAACTCACTGTGTTCTTCTGAGGCAGCCTTAACCTTAGCGTCGGCAAGTTGAATCGCCTCACTATGGGTGAATTTTGCAATCACCTCTTGAATCGCCAGTACTGACAATGGTTTACTGATCGCGTCATCCATCCCTTTCTCTAGATATTCAGCTTTATTTTTCAATACGTTGGCGGTCAATGCAACAAGTGGCGGAAGGTTATCATAAGTTTCTCGATAAAACGCAGCGACATCAAACCCGGTCATGTCTGGCAGTTGAATGTCGAGGAAAACCAGATCGTACTTTTGCGGCACAAATTTTTGTTTGGCTTCTTCACCTGTCATAGCGACGGTAACCGTGTGTCCTAAACTTTCTAGCAAAGAACGAGCAACTGTAATATTGAGCTCAATATCTTCAACCATAAAAATGGCTAAACTTTTTTGAGGAACGGGTAACGTTGGTTTGAATTGGGCATCTTGTGCCAAAGGCACACGAATTGAAACGGTGAAGGTGCTACCAAAACCTTCTTCACTGCTCACAGAAATATCACCATCCATCAAGTTGATTAACTGGCGAGATACCGCTAAGCCAATCCCCGTGCCAACAGCGTGCAAATTGTCCTTACCCGATTTAACTTGGTAATACATGGCGAAGATTTTATCGAGTTCAGCTTCCGGTATACCAATGCCTGTGTCTTCAACTTCCATGGTAATGTGCGCAAACTTATCCTCAATGTCAGCGCAGACCGTCATGACGACGCCACCTTCTTTGGTAAATTTCATCGCATTGCTTATCAGGTTCCACAATACCTGACGCAGGCGCGTAGCATCCACTTCAATCGCAACAGGTAAATCACTGAGCCGTTCGAGATCAAACCTAAGCCCTTTTTGCTCTGCCATCAACGCCGAGATGCTTTCAATTTCAGCAACAAATTCTTCAAAATTCAACGGCGCTGGCAGTAGCTCTAGTTTCCGGCGGTCAAACTTATCCATATCAATGATATCGTTGAAGATATTACCTAACGTAATGGCACTGACATTAATGGTCTGCATGTACTTACGCTGTTCTGGGGTCATGGGGCTATCGAGCAACATGCGGCTCAAACCAACGATACCGTTGAGTGGTGTGCGCAATTCGTGGCTGATGGTCGAAATAAAAGTGGTTTTATCCCGGCTCGCTTTTTCCAAAGACTCTTGATTGCGTTTACGTTCGGTAATGTCTCGCCCAAAGCCCACCAACCCTAAGTGGCGGCCATCTTTGCTATAAAAAGGGACTTTACGCAGTTCAAAATAGTTTTTGCGGCCATCAGGGTATTCAAGCCACTGCTCATAAGTGATGGCTTGATTGTCAGCAAACACTTTTTCGTCAGTTTCAACGATCTGTTGCGCGACTTCTTTGCTATAGACATCCCACGGAGTTAACCCAACCAACTGATGCTCACGCTTGCCCGTTAGCTCTTCCATCGCTCGGTTGCAGCCAGAAAAAACGCCGTTCGCATTACGGTAGTAAATCAGATCAGGAGAGGCATCGATAAAAGAGCGCAATAAGGCGGTTCTTTCTGCCAATTCAAGCTGCGTTTTTTCGCGTTGATAGACCTCATTTTCTAAATCGGCCATCGCCTCTTCACGCGCTTCCTCTGCCTTAATTCGCTCTTCAATTTCTTGGTTGAGTTTTTCGATATTTTGCTGAAGCTTATAATTGAGCTCTTGATCGCGTGAGCGCATGTCTTTGAGCTTAGAAACCAACTTCGAGAGGCGTTGACGTGACTCTTCTAACTGATCGACCACCACTGAAAGAAAATAGACCGCCCAAGGCGTGATCAATAAACCAAAAAAGACGGAACGAACGATGTCGATATCATCAACATAACCATTGAGCACCAACGTGATACCAACTTGCACCACCACTGCCAAGGCCACTAAAGCGAGCGCTAGAAGAATGGAGAAACGGAGAATGCCCAGTTTGACCAATAGGTCGACATAGTACTGGGCAAGGTTTTTCATGGGTTTCATTAAACACTTCCATGTAATAACAGTGCCACTAGTCTAACGCGTTTAACGTCGATTCGTCAGCCAAGTTAATCACAAGGATTTGCGAAATTGCTTGAATCTTTAGCTGTTTGGAAGCGTATAGACAAACGGTCGACTTAAGCGTGAGCCTTGTGCGCCACCTTGATTAAGTGCTCGACCTATTTCGGTCATCGCAAGCCAACGATTTTCACACCACAGTGGCGCAAGCAGGGTCGGCCGCCGGGCGGCTGACGAGACTCGGTGATAAATGATCTCAGGTGGCGTCATTTGAATCAATTCACTCGCAATGGAAACATACTCTTCTAACGTTGGCGCTTGTAATTTTCCTGCTCGCCACGCTTTGGCCATCGTACTGCCTTCAACAATATGCACCCCATGTAACTTGATGCCATCAGTGCCTACCGCTAAGACTTGCTTTAAGGTTTGAAGATTATCGGTACGCGTTTCTTTAGGTAGCCCCACAATGAGATGCGTGCATACTTTGATCCCCAAGGCTCGAGCGCGCTCAGTGATCAACGCATAACATTCAAAATCATGACCACGGTTGATCCGTTTGAGTGTTTGATTATTGGCGGTTTGCAAACCCAGTTCGAGCCAAATTTCAAAACCTTGTCGCACATAATCGGCCAATAAATCGAGCACAGCATCGGGTACACAATCAGGCCGAGTACCGACGCATAACCCAACAATGTCAGCCGATTGAAGCGCTTGCTGATACATATTTTTCAACACCTGCACTTCCGCATAGGTACTGGTATAAGCTTGAAAATACGCGAGATATTTTTTGGCACGTTTGATTTCACCAGCGCGTTCTGTCAATTGCTGCTCAATACTTTGGGCTTGTGTTTCTTCATCAGCAAAAGAGGCGACATTACAGAAGGTGCAACCACCTCGCCCAATCGTGCCATCTCGATTCGGACAGCTAAAACCACCATGCAGGGTCAGCTTGTGAACTTTTTCGCCATAACGGCGCTGCAGATCTTGGCCGATCGTGTTAACCAGTTGATGTAATTGCATTGAAGAAATACCGCTTATAGATAGTAATGAATCTCAGTTAGATTTATGTAACTAAATTACATCCCTGCAAAATAAATTCACAAAGAGTAGCCGTATCAAACACTCTCCTACCTAACAAAAATCAATAAACATTCATAAAAACAGCGTTATTTGCTTAATGTTGCACCAATGTTAAACAGTGCATGCATTTTTAACGAAAAAAATGGGCGACTAAAATGAGTTTTCGTTGGAATTCCTATAAACAAAATTGTAGGATACTTACACATCCGCCCTATTTTTTGTGATATTCCTTACATAAATAGTTGTGGAAAAATCGGTGATATTCGCACCCCTCCTATACAAACCACTAGCAAGTGGCATAAATAAATTGAATATCACTAAGGAATGTTTTTCTCGCCATATTTTTCCGGCGAGAGACGGAAAGGATTCGAACCCGCCAACACAGGCAGGTTTAGATTGATAACAATTAAAGGACAAGTCGCATCGCTAAGTATGCCTTAGCACACGTGCGTCTAAATTGAACTGGAAGGATGTATCTATGGTAGATAGAGAGCAGGATTCACGAGGTCTATATACTCCTGAATTGGAGCATGACGCTTGTGGTATCGGTTTTGTTGCCCACCTGAAAAACCGTAAGTCTCACCAAGTAGTGACTCAAGCTTTAGACATGCTTGCTCGTATGGAACACCGTGGTGGCCAAGGCTGTGACCCATGTTCTGGTGATGGCGCAGGTATCTTATTACAAAAACCCCATGAGTTTTTACTTGAAGAGACCGTTAAACTTGGCTTAAAACTGCCTTCGTTTGAAAAGTACGGCGTCGGCGTGGTGCTGTTTCCAAGAGATGAGCACAAACGCGCCCAGTGTCGTGATATTTTAGAACGCAACGCCAAGAGACTCGATTTAGAAGTACTGGGTTATCGCGTTTTGCCAACCGATAACTCCATGATTGGCGCAGACCCACTTAGCACTGAGCCTCAATTTGAGCACGTTTTCATCTCCGGTGGCCCAAGTACCACCCCCGCAGAATTAGAGCGTAAATTGTACGTTCTGCGTAATTACACCGTTCGCGTCTGCTTAGAAAGTGTATCTAACATTGGTGATGATTTTTACATCAACTCCATGTCTTACAAAACCTTGGTGTATAAAGGTCAGCTCACCACAGAGCAAGTACCACAGTACTTCCTTGATCTACAAAATCCGACCATGGTGACCGCGCTGGCGCTGGTGCATTCTCGTTTTTCGACCAATACATTCCCTAAATGGCGCTTAGCTCAGCCTTTCCGTTACATTGCGCACAACGGCGAAATCAACACAGTTCGCGGCAATTTAAACTGGATGAAAGCGCGCGAAGCGATCCTCGAATCAGATTTGTTTACACAAGCTGAAATCGACATGCTGCTGCCAATTTGCCAAGAAGGCAGTTCAGATTCCGCCAACTTCGATATGGCATTAGAGTTACTGGTTCTGTCTGGCCGCAGCCTGCCACACGCCCTGATGATGATGATCCCTGAAGCGTGGCAAGAAAATAAAAATATGGATCCAACCCGCCGCGCATTTTACCAATACCATGCTAACGTCATGGAACCGTGGGATGGCCCAGCATCAGTATGTTTTACTGATGGTGTACAAGTTGGCGCAACACTGGACCGTAACGGCCTGCGCCCATCACGTTATACCGTGACTAAAGATGATTTTCTGATCATGGCTTCAGAATCTGGCGTGGTTGAAATTGCACCAGAGAACGTGGAATACCGCGGCCGTTTACAGCCCGGACGTATCTTTGTCGCTGATTTAGAGCAAGGACGCATCATTTCTGATGAGGAAGTGAAAGACAGCATTGCGAATGCTCAGCCCTACGCCAAATGGGTTGAAGAGAACCTCCTCAGCTTGAAAAAACTGCCTGAAGCGAGCAACCAGTACAGCCAACCTGCTCCTGAGCGTCTAATGTCCCGCCAACAGTCGTTTGGCGTCAGCTCAGAAGAGGTGAATGAAATCATTCTTCCTTTGGCAAAAACCGGTTATGAACCGCTTTCGGCCATGGGGGCAGACTGGCCTCTGGCAGTGCTTTCGCATCAATCACAGCATCTCTCCAACTACTTTAAGCAACTGTTTGCTCAGGTCACCAACCCACCGATCGACCCGATCCGTGAAAGAATGGTGATGTCGCTCAATACTTACCTCGGTAAAGATCAGAACTTACTGACAGAGACGCCCCTGCACTGCTTAAAAGTCGAATTGGAATCTCCTGTTCTTTCCAACTCTGAGCTTGAGAAACTGCGCGCTATTGATAACGAACATCTGCAAGCGAAAACCTTAGATATCGTATTTCAAGCCAGTGAAGATCAAGGCAAATTGGAACGCGCGCTGAAACGCATTTGCCAATATGCAGAAGATGCGGTTATCGATGGTTACTCGATTATTTTATTGACCGACCGCGCGGTAAACTCAAACCATGCGGCAATCCCTGCAATGCTCGCTGTCGGTGCGGTTCATCACCACCTGATCCGTAAAGGCTTACGAGCTAAATGTGACATAGTGGTAGAAACCGGCGACGCGCGTGAAACACACCACTTTGCGACATTGATTGGCTATGGCGCAAATGCGGTTAACCCGTATTTAGTCATTGAAACCATTATCGATTTACAACGAGTTAAAAAACTCGACCCGACCATTGCAGCGAAAGATCTGTTTGACAATTACCGCAAAGGCATCAACGGCGGGCTACTGAAGATCTTCTCCAAAATGGGCATTTCCACACTGCAGTCTTACCACGGTGCGCAAATTTTTGAAGCGTTGGGCATCAGCAAATCAGTGGTAGATAAGTACTTTACTGGCACTGTATCGCGCATCCAAGGTTTGACCATTGATGACATCGCAAAAGAGGTGTTAGTTCGCCATCGCGTGGGCTACCCGAGTCGCGAAGTTCCAGTGCAAGTGTTGGATGTGGGCGGCGTTTATCAGTGGAAACAGCGTGGCGAAAAACACCTGTTTAACCCAGAGACGATTTCGTTGCTGCAACAATCAACACGCAACAAAGATTATGTGCAGTTCAAGCAATACGCGAAAGCGGTAGATGACCAAGGCGACAACGCTGCCACGCTGCGTAGCCAGCTTGATTTTGTTAAAAATCCAGCCGGTTCGATTCCCATTGAGGAAGTGGAACCGATTGAACGTATTTTAAAACGCTTCGCAACCGGTGCCATGTCGTTTGGTTCCATCTCCTACGAAGCACACTCAACGTTAGCCGTGGCGATGAACCGTATTGGCGCGAAATCCAACTCGGGTGAAGGCGGTGAAGATCCAGCACGCTTTGAACGCAAAGAAAATGGCGATTGGGAACGCTCTGCAATTAAGCAGGTCGCTTCTGGTCGTTTTGGCGTGACCTCCTACTACCTCACCAATGCCGATGAACTACAGATCAAAATGGCTCAAGGCGCGAAACCTGGTGAAGGTGGGCAACTGCCGGGTGATAAAGTTGATGATTGGATCGGCGCGACACGCCACTCGACTCCGGGAGTCGGTCTTATTTCACCACCACCGCATCACGATATCTATTCGATCGAAGATTTGGCGCAACTGATCTTTGATTTGAAAAACGCGAACCGTACCGGCCGAGTCAACGTGAAATTAGTTTCCGAAGCCGGGGTCGGTACTATCGCTTCCGGTGTGGCTAAAGCCAAAGCGGATGTGGTATTAATTGCCGGCTATGATGGCGGCACGGGTGCATCACCGATGTCTTCGATTCGTCACACAGGCTTGCCTTGGGAGCTCGGCCTTGCTGAAACGCACCAAACCTTGCTTAAAAATGGCCTGCGTAATCGCATTGTCGTGCAAAGTGACGGTCAGATGAAAACACCACGTGACCTTGCAATGGCGACATTGTTAGGCGCGGAAGAGTGGGGAATTGCCACCGCTGCGCTAGTGGTTGAAGGGTGTATCATGATGCGTAAGTGTCATAAAAACACCTGCCCAGTAGGGATTGCGACACAAAACAAAACCTTGCGTGAGCGCTTTGATGGCCGCGTAGACGATGTCGTCACCTTCTTCCAATACATGGCGCAAGGCTTACGTGAAATCATGGCTGAACTGGGTTTCCGTACTATCGATGAAATGGTTGGCCAATCGCATAAACTGAAAGTGCGTGACAACATCAACCACTGGAAATACAAAAACCTCGATTTGTCACCAGTGTTGTACATTCAAGAGCCTCGTGCAGAAGATGGTGTTTATTGCCAAACCAAACAAAATCATCATCTAGAAAACGTGCTAGATCGTCAGCTAATTCAAGTAGCCAACCCCGCGCTTGAGAAAGGCGAAGCGGTTAACGCAGTCTTCCCTATCGTCAACACTGACCGTAGCACGGGTACTATGCTGTCGAACGAAATATCGAAGGTATATAAAGACCAAGGTCTACCTCAGCCAATGAAAGTTAAATTCAACGGCTCCGCAGGACAATCATTCGGGGCATTCCTTGCTAAAGGGGTGACGTTTGAAGTGGAAGGTGATGCCAACGATTATTGGGGCAAAGGCTTATCTGGCGGTACGTTAGTGCTCTACCCTGACACGCGCTCAACCATCATTGCGCAAGATAACATCGTAGTGGGTAACGTCTGTTTCTATGGCGCAACTTCAGGTGAATCCTATATTCGCGGCCTTGCTGGAGAACGTTTCTGCGTGCGTAACTCAGGAGCTAAAGTGGTCGTAGAAGGTATCGGCGATCACGGCTGTGAATACATGACAGGTGGAGTCGCAGTGATCCTCGGTTCGACAGGACGTAACTTTGCGGCTGGTATGAGCGGCGGTGTAGCCTACGTGTGGAATCGACATGGAGACTTCGAAACTAAGCTTAACGCTGAATTGGTTGATCTCGACCCACTGCAACAAGAAGATACCGATCTGCTACGTGAGATGCTCAACAAGCATGTTCAGTTCACAGGAAGTGAAGTGGCTCAGTTATTCCTTGATAATTTTGAAGCAAACCTTACCCAAATGGTAAAAGTGATGCCGCGTGACTACAAAGCGGTTCTTCAAAAACGCAAGGCTGCAGCTGCGCAAGTACAAACGGAAGAAGTGGAGGCCGTATAAATGGGTAAGCCTACTGGATTTTTAGAACATGGCCGCGAGCTGCCAAAAAAGCTCGATCCAACGGTTCGCATTCAAAACAACCAAGAGTTTGTCCTCAACGAAGAGTTTGGTAGCAAAATTAATACTCAAGCGTCTCGTTGCATGGACTGCGGAGTACCGTTTTGCCATAACGGTTGCCCTATCGGTAACATTATTCCTGAATTTAACGATGCCGTTTATCGTGATAGCTGGGAAGAAGCTTGGAAGATCTTAAGCTCAACCAATAACTTCCCCGAGTTTACTGGTCGCGTGTGCCCTGCACCTTGCGAAAGTTCGTGCGTACTCGGGATCAACCAAGATCCCATTACTATCTGTAATATCGAAAAAACCATCGTGGAAACGGCTTATCGCGAAGGCTATGCCAAAGCGAAAAAGCCGCGTTCTCGTACTGGAAAAACCATCGCTATCATTGGCTCTGGCCCGGCGGGTTTGGCCGCAGCTGAGCAGTTGAACAGCGCGGGTCACTCAGTTACTGTGTTTGAACGTGATGAAAAAGTCGGCGGCCTGCTGCGTTTTGGCATTCCAGATTTCAAACTGGCTATGGACGTTATTGATCGCAAAATCAATTTGATGGCAGAAGCGGGCGTCAAGTTTGAAGTAAACGCACATATCGGTGTTGATATCAACGCACAGCAACTGCGCCAAGAGTTTGATGTCATCTTGCTTACTGGTGGTTCTACCGTGCCTCGTAACCTGCCGATTCCGGGGCGAGAGTTAAAAGGGGTTCATTTTGCGATGGAGTTTCTGGCACAAAATAACCGCCGCGCGAATAACATGGATCTTAAAACTGATGAGATCCACGCTAAGGGCAAACATGTGGTGGTAATTGGTGGTGGGGATACTGGTTCTGACTGTGTCGGAACCTCAAACCGACACGGCGCCGCAAGCATCACGCAAGTTGAAATCATGCCGATCCCGGCCAATAAACGCCCAGCCAATATGCCTTGGCCGCAATATCCAATGATTTTGCGCACCTCAACTTCCCACGAAGAGGGCTGCGAACGTCATTGGAATATTCTGACCAAAGAGTTCCTCGGCAACGAGCAAGGTCAAGTCACGGGGCTACGTGTTGCTGATATCGTTTGGCAAGATGCAAAACCGGGTGAGCGCCCGAACTTTGATGAAGTCGCGGGCAGTGAACGTATTATTGCGTGTGATATGGCTTTCCTTGCTATGGGCTTTTTACATCCAGAACCACATGGTGTACTTGCTCAGCTTGATATCAAGTTAGATGAGCGTGGTAATGTGGCAACACAAGGTTTTGCGACCAACCAAAAAGGTGTTTTCGCTGCCGGTGATATGCGCACAGGACAATCGTTAGTCGTACGTTGTATCAATGAAGGGCGCGAGTGCGCACGCGAGATCGACGCTTACTTGATGGGCAACACCAACTTAGAAGCGAAAGCCGACTCATTGATGCTTTCAGCCTAGTGCCTCGCGCTCTTTTCGCTAGTTCAAGGTGATCCAGAGCGCTAAGCAGCGATGATTCCTTCCAACGTTCTACTTTTTGGCCAGCATTTAATGCTGGCCTTTTTTATGGCTAATTCTTATTCCATGAGATTACCCACGTTAACAAACTGTAACAACAAAAATTCTATCTCATTGAATATATTATATTAATCTAGATGATTAGGTGGTAAATCCCATTGCAACATGATTTTTCACCAACAACTTGACCTTTTGCACCATAAGCTATAGGTTGTGAAGTCAGTGAAAATTAAAATAATCATTTTTGTTAAAATTTAAATTGAGAATGAACGCATAATTACCCACTTAAAACAACAAAAATAGAATAGTTAGTCATTTACTGTCTGGATGACAGAGAAGCAAAGGGAGAATTGCAATGGCTCTATATGATCCAAGTTTAGAGAAAGACAACTGTGGATTTGGTTTGATCGCCCACATGGAAGGCCAAACCAGCCATAAATTAGTCAGAACCGCGATTTCAGCATTAGATCGCATGACCCACCGTGGCGGCATCGCAGCCGATGGTAAAACCGGTGATGGCTGTGGTCTATTACTACAAAAACCAGATAGTTACCTACGACTCATCGCTGAAGAAAAAGGTTGGAAGCTCGCCAAACAGTATGCGATTGGTATGATTTTCTTCAGCCAAGATCCGGTCAAAGCGCAATCAGCGCGCGATATTATCAACAAAGAACTGGCGCAAGAAACACTCACAGTGACAGGTTGGCGAACCGTACCAACGAACCAAGCTGTACTTGGCCCTATTGCTGCCGAATCCGTGCCTGATATTCAACAAGTCTTTGTTAGTGCTCCCGCTGGTTGGCGTGAACGAGACATTGAACGACGCCTTTACATTGCTCGCCGTCGCATTGAAAAACAGATCACCGAAGATCGTGATTTCTATATTTGCTCACTATCGACTCAAGTCATTGTTTACAAAGGCTTGTGCATGCCTGCAGACCTACCGCGCTTTTATCTTGACCTAGCTGATCTACGGATGGAATCAGCCATTTGCTTGTTCCACCAGCGCTTTTCAACCAATACTCAGCCACGTTGGCCACTGGCACAGCCGTTCCGCTACTTAGCGCACAATGGTGAAATCAATACTATCGAAGGGAACCGTCAATGGGCGCGAGCACGGGCTTACAAATTTGCCTCTCCCCTACTACCGGATCTGCAAACCGCCGCGCCATTTGTCAATGAAACAGGTTCCGATTCATCAAGCTTAGACAACATGCTCGATCTGTTTTTAGCGGGGGGAATGGATATTTTCCGTGCCATGCGTATGTTAGTGCCGCCGGCGTGGCAAAATCACCCTGATATGGACCCAGACCTTCGTGCCTTTTACGACTTTAACTCAAAACACATGGAGCCATGGGATGGCCCAGCTGGCATTGTGTTATCGGATGGCCGTTATGCTGCTTGTAACCTTGATCGCAATGGCCTTCGCCCTGCGCGTTATGTGATCACCAAAGATAAACTCATCACCCTCGCCTCTGAAGTCGGAATTTGGGATTACGCGCCCGATGAAGTGGCTGAAAAAGGCCGCGTTGGGCCCGGTGAACTGCTGGTGATCGACACCCGTCATGGGAAATTGTGGCAATCTAGTGAAATTGATAACGATCTCAAAAGCCGCCACCCTTATGGCGAGTGGATGAAAAATAACGTCCACCGATTAACGCCATTTTCTGAACTCAGTGACGATTTGGTGGGCGAGCGCAGCTTTGACAATGACGAGCTGAAAACCTATCAAAAACAGTTTGCAATGAGCAACGAAGAGATTGATCAAGTACTGCGCGTACTGGGAGATGTAGGCCAAGAAGCGGTGGGATCAATGGGTGATGATACGCCGATGGCGGTGCTCTCTTCGAAAGAGCGTTTGGTTACCGATTATTTCCGCCAAAAATTTGCCCAAGTTACGAACCCGCCTATCGATCCACTACGTGAAAAGCACGTGATGTCACTGGCCACCAGCATCGGCCAAGAGATGAACGTGTTCTGTGAAACCGATGGTCACGCTTATCGTGTTACCTTTGATTCACCTATCTTGCTCTATTCCGACATGCAACAGCTATTGGAGCTCAGCGACAAACACTATCGCAATACCATTTTAGACATCAATTACGATCCACAGCATAAGGATCTCAAGCAAGCTTTGCTCGAACTTTGCCAACAAGCAGAGGAGGCCGTACGCCAAGGATCGGTATTGATCGTATTGTCTGACCGCGCTTTGCATAAGGATAAACTGCCGATCCCAGCGGCAATGGCCGTGGGCGCAGTACACACTCGCTTAGTCGAAGCCAATTTACGCTGCGATGCAAACATCATTATCGAAACCGCCACCGCACGTGACCCTCATCAATTTGCAGTCTTAATCGGCTTTGGCGCAACAGCCGTCTACCCTTACTTGGCCTACGAAACGCTCGGCAAAATGATTGATGATGGCACGTTGGAAAAAAGCTATCGCGAGGTGATGCAAAATTACCGTTACGGTATCGACAAAGGTTTATTGAAAATCATGTCGAAAATGGGCATTTCAACCGTTGCCTCTTATCGCTGCTCGCAGCTGTTTGAAGCGGTTGGCCTACATAGCGACGTAGTTCAGTTGTGTTTTAAAGGTGTCACCACGCGTATTCAAGGTGCTAACTTCGAAGACTTCCAACAAGATCTATTTAATTTAGCGCGCAAAGCGTGGACCAAACGTAAAACGCTCGAACAAGGTGGCTTATTAAAATACGTGCATGGTGGTGAATACCATGCCTATAACCCAGATGTGGTTGGTACCTTACAAGCCGCAGTTAAATCAGGTGAAAGCGCCGATTACCAAAGCTTTGCCCAGCAGGTCAACGCACGCCCCGTCGCGATGCTACGCGATTTACTGCGCTTAAAAAAATCAGCGACACCGCTACCACTGGAAAAAATTGAACCCAGTACGGAGCTATTTAAACGTTTTGATTCTGCGGCGATGTCGATTGGCGCCTTAAGCCCAGAAGCTCATGAAGCGTTAGCGACCGCAATGAACCGCTTAGGTGGCTACTCCAACTCTGGTGAAGGTGGAGAAGATCCACGCCGTTTTGGCACTGAACGTAACTCCCGTATTAAGCAGGTCGCATCAGGGCGTTTTGGCGTGACTCCGCATTACCTCACCAATGCTGACGTACTGCAAATTAAAGTGGCGCAAGGAGCGAAGCCGGGTGAAGGTGGCCAACTTCCCGGCCATAAAGTGACCGCAGAAATTGCCAAGTTGCGCTATTCAGTACAAGGCGTAACCTTAATTTCGCCACCGCCGCACCACGATATTTATTCGATTGAAGATTTAGCCCAGCTGATTTTCGATCTCAAACAAGTTAACCCAAAAGCTTTGGTTTCGGTCAAATTAGTTTCAGAGCCGGGCGTTGGCACCATTGCCACTGGCGTTGCCAAAGCCTACGCCGATCTTATCACTATTTCTGGTTATGACGGCGGTACAGCGGCTAGCCCACTCACCTCGGTAAAATACGCTGGTAGCCCTTGGGAACTCGGCCTTGCTGAAACCCAACAAGCGTTAGTCGCAAACGGCCTGCGCCACAAAATTCGACTTCAAGTTGACGGTGGTCTAAAAACAGGACTGGACGTGATTAAAGGCGCGATTTTAGGTGCCGAAAGCTTCGGTTTTGGCACAGCTCCTATGGTCGCGATGGGCTGTAAATTTTTACGGATTTGCCACCTTAATAACTGTGCGACAGGCGTAGCAACGCAAGATGAAACGCTGCGTAAAGAGTATTTCAAAGGCTTACCTGAGATGGTGATGAACTATTTCATCGGTCTTGCCGACGAGGTCCGTGGTTACTTGGCGCAGTTGGGCGTTGAAAAGCTCACCGATCTGATTGGCCGCACCGATTTACTAGAAGTACTTGAAGGGATGACCGCTAAGCAAAGCAAATTGGACTTATCCGGTTTATTGGAAGCGCCAGTATCCGCTCAGGGTCATCCGCTTTACTGGACTCAACCCAATACACCGTTTGATAAAGGACAACTTAACCAACAATTTGTCGATGACGCTTTAGCGGCAGTTGAAGCACAACAATCGATCAGCTTGTATTACAACGTACAAAATACTGACCGCTCGCTCGGTGCTCGCCTATCTGGTGAAATCGCCAAACGTTATGGTAACCAAGGCGTGGCCGCCTCGCCGATTAAAATTTATCTCGATGGCACAGCAGGTCAGTCATTTGGTGTATGGAACGCAGGTGGTGTTGAGCTTTACCTTACTGGCGATGCCAATGACTATGTTGGTAAAGGGATGGCAGGCGGAAAGCTGGTCATCAAACCCCACCTTGGTACCGCTTTTAACTGCAACGACGCTACGATCATCGGCAACACCTGTTTATATGGCGCAACGGGCGGCAAGCTGTTTGCGGCAGGCAAAGCGGGAGAGCGTTTTGGTGTGCGTAACTCTGGCACTATCACAGTTATCGAAGGCGCTGGTGATAACGCTTGCGAATACATGACCGGCGGAATCGTCGCCATTTTGGGTGCAACAGGCGTTAACTTTGGCGCGGGTATGACGGGCGGCTTTGCTTACGTGATGGATGAAAACGGTGATTTCCAAGGTCGAGTCAACAGTGAATCAGTAGAGGCTATTTCATTGCAAGATCTCTACATTCACCAAGAACATTTACGTGGTTTAATTGCCGAGCATTTGGAAGAGACGGGGTCGGTGCATGCTGAACAGATCTTAGCGAACTTTGATGAATGGATTCCAAAGTTCTATCTCATCAAACCCCAGGCGGCGGATCTGCAAACCCTACTCGGCCATCAAAGCCGCAGTGCCGCCGAACTTCGCGTTCAAGCGCAATAATTGGAAGGAGCCAGATTAATGAGCCAGAACGTATACCAATTTATTGATGTGAATCGAGTTGATCCGGCAAAAAAGCCGCTCACTATTCGCAAAATCGAGTTCGTCGAAATTTACGAACCCTTTACTAAACAGCAAGCGACCGCTCAAGCGGATCGCTGCTTAGATTGCGGCAACCCTTACTGCGAATGGAAATGCCCAGTGCACAACTACATTCCGCAATGGCTAAAACTGGCCAACGAAGGGCGCATTATTGAAGCCGCTGAACTATCGCACCAAACCAACAGCTTGCCCGAAGTCTGTGGGCGAGTCTGCCCACAAGATCGCCTCTGTGAAGGCTCTTGTACCCTAAACAATGACTTTGGTGCGGTCACCATAGGTAACATCGAAAAATACATTAACGACAAAGCGTTTGAGATGGGCTGGAAACCAGACATGTCGCACGTGGAGTGGACGGATAAGAAAGTGGCGATCATTGGTGCAGGCCCAGCAGGCCTAGCCGCAGCCGATATTTTAGTGCGCAACGGAGTAAAGCCCGTGGTGTTTGATCGCTATCCTGAAATTGGTGGTTTGCTAACCTTTGGTATTCCCTCTTTCAAACTTGAAAAAGGCGTAATGGAAAACCGCCGCCGCATTTTCAGTGAGATGGGCGTCGAATTTCAGCTCAACATCGAAGTAGGTAAAGACATCACACTGCAGACGCTGCTTAATGAATATGATGCCGTTTTTCTCGGTGTCGGGACTTACCAAAACATGCGCGCAGGGCTAGAAAATGAAGAAGCAAACGGTGTTTACGATGCTCTACCCTTCTTAGTGTCAAATACTTATAAAGTGATGGGTTTGGAATCACCCCAACCATTTATTGATATGGCGGGCAAAAAAGTCGTGGTACTTGGAGGCGGAGACACTGCGATGGATTGCGTGCGTACTTCCATTCGCCAACATGCCGCCAAAGTGATTTGTGCCTACCGACGCGATGAAGAGAACATGCCGGGTTCGCGCCGAGAAGTGAAAAATGCCAAAGAAGAAGGCGTAGAATTTATGTTCAACCTGCAACCGCTCGCCATTGAGGTCAATGAACAAGGCCAAGTGAGTGGCGTTAAAGTGGTGCAAACCGCCTTAGGGGAGCCTGACGCCGCTGGGCGTCGCAAGCCCGAGCCCGTTGCGGGTAGCGAACATGTGTTGGCAGCCGATGCCGTCATTATGGCGTTTGGTTTTCAGCCACATGCCATGCCATGGCTTGAGCCATTCGGCGTTGAACTTGATCAATGGGGACGCATTAAGGCCGCGTCGCAGCAATCGTTCCAGTACCAAACCAGTAATGAAAAAATTTTTGCTGGTGGGGATGCCGTGCGCGGCTCCGATCTGGTCGTCACGGCCATTGACGAAGGGCGCAAAGCCGCAGAAGGAATACTTGACTACTTAGGCCTTTAAGCCTTAACTGCTTAATATCCTTGAAGGATTCATGGTAACGTGAATCCTTTTTTCTTAGGCCATTTTTCTTAAACCATTTTCCTTAAGCCATCGGCTGCAGCTCGCTTGCATTTTGGTGATTGGCAATGAGGATTGATTTGATAAGGACCATCATGCGCGTAGTACTAAGTTTACTGATGTTTGCCACGTTAACCGCTTGCAGCCAAGGAGTAACGACCATGACCGATCGCACTGCGACCCCTTGCGGAAATAAACCGAATTGCGTTTCAACTCAAGATGAGCGTAACGCGTTCTCGCTATCTCCCTTTATCCTCAAAACAGGCGTCTCTTTAGATAAAATTGAAGCGGTTGCGCTTTCTATTCCTCGCTCTAAAACGGCGGTGAAAGAGGACAATTATCTCCGCATTGAATGCACCAGTCGTATTTGGCGATTTGTGGATGATCTTGAACTTAAGATAGAGAACGGCCGTTTAATCGTACGATCTGAATCGCGCATTGGTTATTCAGATATGGGCGTCAATCGTAAGCGAGCAGAAACACTGCGAGAAAACCTCACCAAAGCAGGCTTGATTGAATAGTTGCTCAATATCGCACTGGCGGAAAGTTTCGTGCTAAACTTCGGCTAATTTAGCTATACCCAAACAACTTGGAGTTGCAGGTAGGCGGCAAGTGAGTGAGTCCCCATGAGCATAGGCAAACTATGTGATTGGGGTGAACGAACGTAGCCAACACCGCTGCGGCTTCAAGTAGGAAGGGTATATTCACCAGATATTTATTTACTACTAACCGAATAAGAGAAACCTCATGAAAATCGGCATTATTGGCGCGATGGAGCAAGAAGTCGCGATATTAAAAGACGCAATCGACAATGTTCAAGAAGTCAGCAAAGCGGGCTGCACCTATTTTTCAGGTCAAATCCATGGGGTGGATGTGGTGCTGCTACAATCTGGCATTGGTAAAGTCGCCGCAGCCATTGGCACCACTCTTTTACTTAATGAATACCAACCAGATGTAGTGATTAACACCGGTTCTGCAGGTGGTTTTGATTCAAGCTTAACCATGGGTGATGTAGTCATTTCAAGCGAAGTTCGTCACCATGATGCCGATGTAACAGCATTTGGCTATGAAATGGGGCAAATGGCAGGTCAACCAGCCGCTTTCAAAGCGGATGATGCATTGATCCGCGTTGCAGAACAAGCACTCACACACATCAAAGATAAGCACGCGGTACGCGGCCTGATTTGTACCGGGGATGCTTTCGTTTGTACCGCTGAGCGTCAAAGCTTTATTCGCCAACACTTCCCAACCGTGATTGCGGTTGAGATGGAAGCTTCAGCAATTGCACAAACTTGCCACCAATTCAAAGTGCCTTTTGTGGTCGTTCGCGCCATTTCAGATGTAGCCGATAAAGCGTCTCCGATGTCCTTTGATGAATTTTTACCGCTTGCCGCACAAAGCTCATCAGAAATGGTGATTAAGATGGTCGAACTGCTTAAGTAAGCAGTGACAGACTCAACATGGACGAGTTAATCACCTACTTGTATGGCAACGGTACGCTCCTCGTTATGTGGGGAGCGGTTGCCTTTCATCTTATTTTACCCATCCCGCGTAACGCTCATCCCGTCACTTTGTGGCGAAAATTTGCGGAAATATTAGCGGATAAAGTCAATACCAGTAGCAGTTATTCACAAAGCCTACTTTCCGGCACACTGGCTTGGCTATTGATGTGCCTACCCGCATGGGTCACCTTAGTCGCGTTAAAACCTTTGGTATGGCAACCTCAACTATTTGATTTAGCGCTACTATTACTCGCATTTGATTGGCGTAGCCAAGAATTATTAGCCAATCAGCTTATCGGTGCACTCAGCAAAGAAGACAAAAAATACGCTCGCAGCGTACTTGCCCCTTTTGTGAATCGTGAAACCGATAGCTTGTCAGCGCTGGGGTTAGGTAAGGCGGGCGCTGAAACCGTCATTATTGGCTATGGGCGCAACGTGATCGCGGTGCTGTTTTGGTACGCCTGTCTTGGCGGTATTGGCGCGTTGATGTACCGTCTCATCGCTGAACTCGCCAGAGCTTGGGCGCCTTCGCGAGCGGCGTTTCATCCTTTTGGTATTCCATCGGTACGCTTGCTGGCTGTGCTTGACTTTGTGCCACTGCGCCTATTTAGCCTATTGATTATCATTGGTCGCAACGCATCAAACACCTTCTCAGCCATGTTACAACAAAGCCGCTTATGGCCACTCCCGGGGCCTGCATGGTTGTTAACCGCCGTCGGCAATAAACTATCACTGGCCTTAGGTGGCCCAGCTATCTACGGTGATAAAAAAGCCCTACGCGTAAAAATAGGCGGACGTATCGCCCCATCAGCCTTCCACCTTGCGCAAATCCAAAAACTGTTAGCTTGGCGTATTTTCGCGTGGATAGCATTAGAGAGCGCGATACTGCTGCTCGTCCATCAAGGATTTTAGATGCGTTTACTGTTTCTCAATATTGTCGTCACGCTGTGCGTAGCTTTTCCAGTTCAAGCGCAAGTTAAACGCATCATTAGCTTAGCCCCTCATGCCACGGAATTGGCCTTTGCTGCTGGCCTTGGTGATAAATTGGTGGCCGTCAGCGAGTACAGTGACTACCCAGCACAAGCACTCAAACTCGAAAAAGTGGCCAATTACCAAGGGTTGAATATAGAACGCATTCTTACCCTAAAACCGGATTTAGTGATTGCTTGGCCTGCGGGCAATCCGGCGAAGGAGCTTGATAAATTAGAACAGTTAGGGCTGACAATTTATACGACAAAAACTCAAAAACTCGATGACATTGCCAATAATATTGAAGCACTTAGCCAATTTGCCGATGATCCGAGTATCGGCCAGCAAGCGGCGCGTAATTTTCGTCAATCACTCATCACTCTGAAACAGAGTTATGGCAGCCAAAGTAAAGTTCGTTATTTCTATCAACTCAGTGAAAAACCGATCATCACACTGGCCAAAAGCAGTTGGCCCAGTGAGGTCTTTGAATTTTGTGGCGGCGAAAATATTTTTGCCAACAGCGCATCCCCCTACCCTCAAGTTGGGATTGAGCAAGTGCTGCTGGCTAAACCTGATGTAATTTTCACCTCTGAACATGCGATAAAAAATGGCACGATGTGGCAAAAGTGGCAACAGCAACTACCCGCTGTACAAAACGGGTTTGTGTGGGCACTGACCTCAGATTGGTTAAATCGACCAACGCCCAGAACACTGCAAGCGATAGAAGAAGTGTGTGAGTACTTTTCCGTCGTTCGCCAAAAACGCTAACGCTTGCGTAATAAAATCTCGTACAATTCCTGCCCGAATTTTGTTCCATTAACGACTAAAGAGAACCCAGTAACATGGACTCCATGCTGCTCTATCTTATTGACTTATTTGGTACGGCTATCTTTGCCATTTCTGGCGTATTATTAGCTGGTCGATTAAAAATGGACCCGTTTGGCGTGGTCGTACTTGCGAGCGTTACTGCAATTGGCGGTGGAACAATTCGTGATATGGCATTGGGTGCGACGCCAGTTTTCTGGATAAAAGACACCACTTATCTTTGGGTCATTTTCATCACTTGTTTACTCACCATGCTGCTGGTTCGCAGGCCTAAACGCGTTGCTTGGTGGATCTTACCCGTTTGTGATGCAATCGGTTTAGCCGTGTTTGTTGGCATTGGTGTTGAAAAGGCGATGAACTATCAAGACTCGGCCATGGTTGCGGTAATCATGGGCGTTATTACTGGCTGTGGCGGCGGTATTATTCGTGATGTACTGGCCCGTGAGATTCCAATGGTGCTACGCAGCGAAGTCTATGCTACAGCTTGTATCATCGGCGGTCTGTTTCATACCACAGCACTGGCGATGGGCTACGATAGCTCAAGCGCCTTTCTGGCCGGAGTCGCCTCAACCTTAATAATTCGACTTGGAGCGATCCGCTGGCACTTATCACTGCCCACTTTTGCACTGAATAAATAAAGCCGATCTCATCAAAACCACAAACAGTAACATGTACAGACGCTATGGGTTATGGTCGCTTTGCGATAAGATGAGCTAATCTATTCCTCATCGTCATTAATTATGTTGCTAGAAGGTATCGAAACTTTGCTGGTGCTGAGCAAAGAAAAAACCATGGGGCGTACGGGCAGCCTACTCTACATTAGCCAGTCCGCCGTTAGTAAGCGGATTGCTAATTTAGAAAAAAGGGTCGGTAAAAAGCTGATTGAGCCTGATGGCAGACAGATTAAATTAACCACAGATGCACAGGCCTTGGTTGAAACTATTGGCCCAAGCTTTAGTGAGTTATGCGGTTTAATTTTCGATCAGCAATCTTTTACGGATGCCACACTGATCAGGATAGACTGCTCAGAAACGTTAGTCGCTGGCTATATTAATACCACCATGGGGCAGTACCTCAAGCACGATAAGTTCATCACCATCACCACGAACCATACGCCGAGGATTGTTCAGCACGTTCAATCAGGCAAAGCGACATTAGGATTTTGCGCAGGCTACTTACCCGCTAATCATGGGCTAATGACGTTTCATCTGGTAGATGAACCCTTTTACATTGTCAGCCAAACCCCCTTATCTTCGTTACCTAAACAGCTCGTTACCAATGATTTGTCCAACCCAGCGAACGCCTATCAAGTCGATATATTGGCGAAACTCGCCATCACGCCGCAGATGGAAATGGACTCGTATACGGCCGCAGCACAATTGGCATTAGGAGGCATGACGCCTGCTTTAGTACCACTGTCAGTGATTAAAGCACTGAACATTGAACCTCGCTACTACTTTGATTTTGATGAACTGCAACCTTTGGTTCGGCCTGTTCATCTCTGTCTGCGCAGCAATAGTTATCGCTCGCCAAGGGTCAAAAGATTGATAACAACCATTGCTGATGCTGTTGCCAAAGAAGTTTTATTGCCATCAACATCGACATCACAATAACTAATGGGCGGATCCATTTCTGCCCTTTAGTCACCACTATCTTTGCGCCCATTCTCGCCCCTAAAAAACCACCAACGGCCATCACCAGCCCTATCTTCCAAATCGGCAAGCCAGCAATAACAAAAAAAAGCAGCGCAGCAATGTTTGAAGTGAAGTTGAGAACCTTGGTTCTTGCAGTCGCTTCAATCAACGAAAAATGACCTAACACGACAAAACAGACCGTAAAAATAGACCCGGTGCCCGGACCGAAAAAACCATCATAAAAGCCGATACCAAAACCGACCGTAAAAGCAAAAGCCGTTTCAGACAATGGAGCAGGCCCATTGTGGGTTTTCGTCGCGGGTGCAAGTAGAAAATAGAGCGAAATACCGATCAGCAACAGCGGGATTAAGCTGGTCAACAAACTGGCATCCATATGCTGCACAAGTTCAGCCCCACACGCAGCGCCGATAAAAGTACAAGCTATCGCCAACTTCATCTCTTTTAGGTTCACAATGCCATTGCGTACAAAATACCAAGTGGCGGAGAAACTGCCAAATGAGCTTTGCAGCTTATTGGTAGCCAGCGCTTGAGTCGGTGGCACGCCTACTGCCAGCAAAGCCGGCAAAGTAAGCAAACCGCCACCGCCAGCCATCGCATCAATGAACCCTGCAATCCCTGCAACCAAAAACAACAGGCCTAATACTTCCAGTGAAAGTTCCATTTCTTATCAACGCATTGAACAATAAAAACCAACAATAGCACCACTTAAAAGGTGAAAACAGCGAAAGCCAAGACAACAACCCATTCCCATTTTTCATCAATTAAAAAGCTATCCTCTAAGCCAAATCTCTTCTTCATTGGTAAAACGATTCAATTCGGCCGAATAAAAAAAGCCCGCTTAATTCAGCGGGCAATGAGGTTGTCATGTAGGTCTTAGACCTACTGATTTATTATTTTTTAACGCTTATGCTAAGTGTGCTTTCACTTGCGCGTGTAACTCTTGCACTGACGTAACTGATGACTTCGCATCGGCCGTATGAGACATACAGGTTGCAAAGGCAGCATTCAGTGTTGTGGTGTAGTTGACTTTTTGTGCTAATGCTCCACGACGAAGAACTTTAGAATCTTCAATCGCTTGACGCCCCTCGGCTGTATTAATGATGTAGGTGTATTCATTATTCTTAATACGGTCAAGAATATGAGGGCGACCTTCATGCACTTTATTCACCAAACGTGGGTTAATACCGGCTTCACCTAAAATTACAGCTGTACCGTGGGTAGCATCAAGCTGATAACCTAATTTCACCAGTTTCGACGCTAAATCAACCACACGCTGTTTATCACCTTCACGTACAGAGAGCAGAGCTCGGCCGCCTTCAGGATAAACATTACCGCAACCTAATTCCGCTTTTGCATAAGCTTCAGCAAACGTTGCACCCACACCCATCACTTCACCCGTTGAACGCATTTCAGGGCCAAGCAGTGGGTCAACACCAGGGAATTTATTAAATGGCAGAACCACTTCTTTCACTGAGTAGTAAGGCGGGATGATCTCTTTAGTAAAGCCTTGTGACTCTAGAGACTGCCCTGCCATCACGCGCGCGGCAATTTTAGCAAGCGGTGCGCCCGTTGCTTTTGACACAAACGGTACGGTACGAGCGGCACGAGGGTTCACTTCAATCAGGTAAACTTGATTATCTTTAACCGCAAACTGCGTGTTCATCAAGCCACGAACGCCCAATTCAAACGCCAGCTTCTCAACTTGTTCACGCATCACATCTTGGATTTCTTGGCTTAACGTGTAAGCCGGTAGTGAGCAAGCTGAGTCACCAGAGTGAACACCCGCTTGTTCAATGTGCTCCATGATGCCGCCAATGACGACACGCTCACCATCACAAATCGCATCGATATCGACTTCAATTGCATCATCAAGGAAACGATCAAGCAGTACTGGTGATTCGTTAGACACACTGACCGCTTCGTTAAAGTAACGACGCAGATCTTGTTCGTCATAGACGATTTCCATCGCACGGCCACCAAGAACATAAGACGGACGTACCACCAGCGGGAAGCCGATGTCTTTCGATTTTTCAATCGCCTGTTCCATCGTGGTCACTGTTGCGTTTTCTGGCTGCAGCAGACCTAAACGCTCAACCGCTTGCTGGAAACGCTCACGATCTTCGGCGCGGTCAATCGCATCTGGGCTAGTACCAATGATAGGCACTCCAGCGGCTTCAAGGGCACGAGCCAATTTCAGCGGTGTTTGACCACCGTATTGCACGATGACGCCTTTAGGTTTTTCAACACGAACAATCGCCAATACATCTTCGAGTGTCACTGGTTCAAAATAGAGGCGATCGGAGGTGTCATAATCTGTTGAAACCGTTTCTGGGTTACAGTTAACCATGATGGTTTCATAACCATCTTCGCGTAGCGCGAGTGAGGCGTGAACACAACAGTAATCAAATTCGATACCTTGACCAATACGGTTTGGACCACCGCCGAGCACCATGATTTTGTCTCTATCGGTCGGTTGTGCTTCACATTCGTCATCATAAGAGGAGTACATGTAAGCCGTATCAGACGAAAACTCCGCCGCGCAAGTATCGACACGCTTGTAAACCGGATGAATATTATATTGGTCCCGCATACGACGAATTTCACTTTCAGCCACGCCAAGCAGTGAAGAGAGACGCGCATCCGCAAAACCTTTGCGCTTCATCTTGCGTAGAACATCTGCATTTAAGCCAGCAAAACCGCCCGCTTTGACTTCTTGTTCCATTTTGACCAGTTCTTCGATTTGTACCAAGAACCAGCGATCAACGTTAGTCAGGTTAAAGACTCCATCCACAGACAAACCAGCGCGGAAAGCATCTGCGATATACCAAATACGCTCAGCACCCGCTTCTTTCAGCTCATGGCGAATTTTAGTCAGTGCATCTGGTGCGTCTAAATCAACCATTTCGTCTAGGCCGTTTACGCCAATTTCCAGCCCACGCAGTGCTTTTTGCAGCGATTCTTGTTGGTTACGACCAATCGCCATCACTTCGCCCACCGACTTCATTTGCGTGGTTAAGCGATCGTTAGCACCGGCAAATTTTTCGAAGTTAAAGCGAGGGATTTTCGTCACAACATAATCAATAGTTGGCTCAAACGACGCTGGGGTTGCACCACCAGTAATGTCGTTCATTAACTCATCCAGTGTGAAACCTACCGCCAATTTGGCCGCAACTTTGGCAATAGGGAAACCCGTCGCTTTAGATGCAAGAGCCGAAGAGCGAGAAACACGTGGGTTCATCTCGATGATCACCATGCGGCCATCTTTCGGGTTGATACCAAACTGTACGTTCGACCCCCCCGTTTCTACACCGATTTCACGCAGTACGGCTAGCGATGCGTTACGCATGATCTGATATTCTTTGTCAGTTAGCGTTTGCGCAGGAGCTACCGTGATCGAGTCACCCGTGTGAATGCCCATTGGGTCAAAGTTTTCAATCGCACAGACTATGATGCAGTTGTCCGCTTTATCGCGAACCACTTCCATTTCGTACTCTTTCCAACCGATGAGTGATTCATCAATCAACAGCTCGTTGGTTGGCGAAAGATCAAGGCCACGGCGGCAGATCTCTTCAAACTCTTCTTTGTTGTAAGCGATACCGCCGCCGGTTCCACCCATGGTAAATGAAGGGCGAATAATGCAAGGGAAACCCACCATTTCTTGAACGCGGTAAGCTTCTTCCATCGTTTTTGCCGTATCAGCGCGAGGACAAGCTAAGCCGATTGACTTCATCGCTTTATCAAAGCGAGAACGATCTTCCGCTTTATCAATCGCATCAGCCGTTGCGCCAATCATCTCAACGCCAAACTCAGCCAGAACACCATGCTTTTCCAGTTCAAGTGCACAGTTCAATGCGGTTTGGCCACCCATGGTCGGTAATACCGCATCTGGGCGCTCTTTTTCGATGATTTTACGCACAACTTCCCAATGGATAGGCTCAATATAAGTCGCATCGGCCATCTCTGGGTCAGTCATGATAGTGGCTGGGTTCGAGTTAACCAAAATCACTCGGTAACCCTCTTCACGCAGGGCTTTGCACGCTTGGGCGCCAGAGTAGTCAAACTCACAAGCCTGACCGATTACAATCGGGCCAGCACCTAGAATTAGAATACTTTTAATGTCAGTACGTTTTGGCATTGTCTACTACTCCGAATTACGCTGTGTGCTTTTTAATTAGTTCAATAAAATGGTCAAACAAAGGGGCGGCATCGTGCGGGCCAGGACTCGCTTCAGGGTGTCCCTGAAAGCTAAAGGCTGGCTTATCGGTGCGGTGAATTCCTTGTAGTGAACCATCAAATAGCGATTTGTGCGTTGCACGAAGCGTGATAGGCAGCGTTGCTTCATCAGCAGCAAAACCGTGGTTTTGTGCCGTAATCATCACCACATTACGATCCAAATCTTTCACTGGATGGTTCGCGCCATGGTGGCCAAATTTCATTTTTACTGTTTCTGCACCAGACGCCAATGCCAAAATTTGATGTCCTAAACAGATACCAAAAATAGGCAGTCCTTTCTCTAAGAACACTTTGGTTGCTTCAATCGCATAAGTACATGGTTCTGGGTCACCAGGGCCATTTGATAAAAAGACACCATCAGGTTTCAGCGCTAGAACTTCTTCTGCCGAGGTTTGTGCTGGTACCACAGTTAGGCGGCATCCTCGGTCAACCAACATACGGAGGATATTGCGCTTTGCACCGAAATCGTAGGCAACAACGTGATAGAGCAACTCGCTGTCATCTTTCGCTTCAGGAAGTCCACCTTCGAGCGTCCACGAACCTTGTTTCCATTGGTACGCTTCTTTTGTTGTAACTTCTTTCGCAAGATCCATTCCTTTTAAACCGGGGAACTCTTTGGCTTTTACCAGCGCCAATGCTTCATCTAAATGGTCACCTGCCATAATGCAGCCATTCTGAGCTCCTTTTTCACGCAAAATGCGCGTTAGCTTGCGCGTGTCGATATCGGCAATGCCCACAATATTTTGTGATTTAAGGTAGTCAGAAAGGGAAAGTTCATTACGGAAGTTAGAAGCGATAAGAGGGAGATCGCGAATCACAAGGCCTTGTGCATGGATAGAAGAGGATTCTTCGTCTTCGGAATTGGTTCCGGTATTGCCTATGTGGGGGTAAGTAAGAGTAACGATTTGTTGAGAATAGGAAGGATCAGTGAGGATTTCTTGGTACCCCGTCATCGAGGTATTAAAGACGACTTCACCAACGGATATTCCATCAGCGCCAATGGATACACCGTGGAACACCGTCCCATCTTCTAGGACTAACAGTGCTGACTTACTCAAGACAACCTCCAGAATAAAAATGCAAAAAATATAAATTAAACTGCAAATCTGTCTTCCTTAAGGCCATAGAGTCGCGCCATAGGGTGATTTAGACAAATTGGCGGTATTCTAATGACCACCATGATTACTGTCAACATTTCATAATAAATTAAGGCAACATTTAAAGCGTTAGAGATAAAAAGCGAACCTAAGACAGTAAAAAAATAGGTTTGATGAGTAAAAAAATGAGAATGGAGGAATTAGAATCAGCAAACTGAAACTCTTTGATGCATTTTAAACAATCAACGATAAACAAAATCACGCAAACGTTAATCAAGCAGAGAATAAGTGCAATTTCAGAGATCTAAAGCAAAAAGAAAGCAATACCAACTAAAAATACAACAAAAGTAAGTCAGTAAAGTGAAAATAAAGAGAGATAATTAAATCGGTAAAAAGAGGTGTAACAAAGATGCGCCAGAAAACACTGACGCATAATTATGTAATCAAAGATCGTTCAAACCTAACACGTCAGTCATGCTATAAAAACCCGCAGGTTTATCAGCAAGCCAAACCGCCGCTCTCACTGCACCATTGGCAAAAGTCATACGATCCGTCGCTTTATGGGTGATTTCTACACGTTCACCGATATCAGCGAACATCGCGGTATGCTCACCCACGATATCGCCAGCACGAATCGTAGCAAAACCAATCTCATTTTTAGTACGTTCACCGGTAATACCTTCTCGCGCATAGACGGCAACGTCACTCAGTTGGTTGCCCATAGCATTAGCAATCGCCTCTCCCATGCCAATTGCGGTTCCTGACGGAGCATCCACTTTATGACGATGGTGGGCTTCAATTATCTCAATATCACAGTAATCACCCATCACTTTAGCCGCTTTTTCAAGCAATTTGAAAACAAGGTTAACCCCAACGCTGTAGTTAGGAGCCATGACAATCGCAATCTGTTGTGCGGCAGCATTGATTTGTGCTCTTTCTGCTTCAGAAAAGCCCGTTGTGCCAATCACTAGCTTCTTACCGTGTTTTTTACATAACTCAATATTGGCTAAGGTGCTCACAGGAGCTGTAAAATCAATGATGACATCGAAGTTATCTACGGCATTCTCTAGGTTATCCACCAACGCGATATCAAATCGCCCTTCACCGCATAACTCACCGATATCAACACCAACCAACGAGGACTCAGGACGCTCTGAGCCCGCACCCACTCGAGCATGGTTATTTTGATAAGTGGCTTTCACCAAATTGCGGCCCATTCGACCCGCCGCTCCTGCAATCGCAATTCTCACCATTGCGTTATTCTCCATTGTGACGACATCAGCTTAAGCTTGCATCGTTTCTCTTCGTTCAAGGTGTTTCTGTAAACTATCAACATTTGCTTGTGGTGGCTAGCGACTTAGGCAAACTCTTTCATGACGCGCTCGACAATGGGCGTATTGGCTTCAGGAAATGAATAGTTTGCCAACTCAGAAACCGCTACCCATTCTCCTTGCTGCCCTTCTTTACCATACGGCTGATGATCAAATTGTGTCACGCAAATAAAATCAAAAGTTAAGGACTTGTCTGAATAGTCAAACTCAAGGTATTGGTAAGGAGATTGCTCAGTAATATGAATACCAATCTCTTCATCTAGCTCGCGGCAAATAGCTTGTTCAATCGTTTCTCCCGCTTCAACTTTGCCGCCAGGGAACTCCCAAAAACCGCCTTTGTGAAGATGATCTGGTCGTTTGGTAATGTAAATTTCTGATTTATCGCTATTGAAGATAATAGCCGCAACAATATGAACACGTTTCATAAAGACTCCGATTCGCCGACTTCCCAACCTAGAAAAGAAAGATGAGAAATATTGAGTTAAAAAAAGAGTCGCCTAAGCGACTCTTGGGGTGATCATTCAAGGGATTAGTTGATCTGTCCGTGGCACTGTTTGTACTTTTTACCGCTACCACAAGGGCAAGGCTCATTACGACCAACTTTACGCTCTTCACGAACCATAGGCTGGTGCCCTTGATCTTCAGAAGCTTCATCTGCAACCGAACTGTCGGCACTTTGGTGCTGGAACTGTTGGCGACGCGCGGCTTCTTCCGCCTGTGCTTGACGCTGTGCTTCCATACGTTCAACTTCTTCTTGCTGCTGTACGCGCACCTTCGACAAGATAGTAATCACATCGGTTTTTAAAGAATTCAGTAGTTCTTCAAACAGCTCAAATGACTCACGCTTGTACTCTTGTTTTGGGTTTTTCTGCGCATAGCCACGTAGGTGGATGCCTTGGCGCAAATGATCCATCGCCGCTAGATGCTCTTTCCACAAAGTATCCAGAGTTTGTAGCATGACCGATTTTTCAAAATTACGCAGAACAGAAGCCCCAACCGCTTTCTCTTTTTCACGATACACACTAACCGCTTGTTCAAGAATACGTTCGCGCAGCGCTTCTTCGTACAATTTATCATCAGCATCTAGCCATTGCTGTAATGGCAGCTCTAAATCAAAATCGTTTTTCAAACGATCTTCCAATCCTTTAACATCCCACATATCCTCAAGTGATTGTGGCGGAATGTATTCGTCAATAACGGAAGTCAGAACATCTTGACGATTCTGCTCAATCATTTCGCTGATATCGTCTGCTTCCATGAGCTCATCACGCAGCTCATAAACTACTTTACGTTGATCGTTAGCAACATCATCGTATTCAAGAAGCTGTTTACGAATATCAAAGTTACGTCCTTCGACTTTACGTTGCGCTTTTTCAATCGAGCGAGAAAGCATCTTACTTTCGATCGCTTCACCTTCATCCATACCACTTTGGATAAGGCTTGCCATACGATCTGAGGTGAAGATACGCAGCAGTGAATCTTCCATCGATAGATAGAAACGTGAAGAACCCGCATCCCCTTGACGACCAGAACGACCACGTAACTGGTTATCGATACGACGAGATTCGTGACGTTCAGTACCAATAATGTGCAGACCACCAGCGGCTAACACTTGGTTATGAACCTCTTTCCACTTAGCTTTGATCTCATCGATCTGCTCTTGTGTTGGATTCTCTAGCTGCTCAATTTGTGCCTGCCAGCTGCCGCCCAATACAATATCAGTACCACGACCAGCCATGTTAGTCGCAATCGTCACCGCGCCCGGAATACCCGCTTGCGCTACAATTTCTGCTTCTTTTTCATGGAATTTCGCGTTAAGCACGTTATGTTTCACTTTAGCTTGCTTCAACGCATTAGAAAGTAGTTCAGATTTCTCAATCGAAACCGTACCGACTAGCGTTGGCTGACCTTTCGCAACACGCGCTTTGATGTCTTCAATGATCGCCGCAAATTTTTCAGCTTCAGTGCGATACACCACATCAGGCATATCATCACGAACCATAGGTTTATTGGTTGGGATCACCACGGTTTCCAAACCGTAAATCGATTGGAATTCGAACGCTTCGGTATCGGCAGTGCCCGTCATACCAGAAAGTTTTTCGTATAAACGGAAATAGTTTTGGAAGGTGATCGACGCAAGAGTCTGGTTCTCGTTTTGGATTTTAACACCTTCTTTCGCCTCGACAGCTTGGTGTAAACCTTCAGACCAACGACGACCTGGCATAGTGCGGCCAGTGTGCTCATCAACGATGACCACTTCGCCCTCTTCTGTCACGATGTAATCAACGTTTTTCTCAAATAACACATGCGCACGCAATGCGGCATTGACGTGGTGAAGTAAGCTAATGTTCGTGGGTGAATAAAGAGTATCGCCCTCTTCCATCAAACCATTTTTCACCATTAACTCTTCAACAAATTCTTGACCCGTTTCAGTCAAATGAACTTGTTTTGATTTTTCGTCAACCGTGTAGTGACCATCACCACGATACTCTTCAGAATCTTCTTTATCTTGCTTTTGCAGAAGTGGAATGAGGGTATTAATGCGGATGTACAACTCAGAACTATCTTCTGCAGGACCTGAGATGATCAACGGCGTTCGCGCTTCATCAATAAGAATCGAGTCCACTTCATCGACTACGGCAAAGAAACGTTCACGCTGTACACGATCTTCTTTACGGAAAGCCATGTTGTCGCGTAAGTAATCGAAACCAAACTCGTTATTGGTCCCGTAAAGAATATCGGCTTGATAAGAAAGTTTTTTCTCTTGTGGTGGCATATTGGGTACGTTAATACCGACCGTCATGCCTAAAAATTCAAACAGTGGGCGGTTTGTTTCTGCGTCACGTTTAGCAAGATAATCGTTGACAGTAACAATGTGCACGCCTTTGCCAGGCAAGGCATTGAGATACGCAGGTAAAGTCGCGGTTAACGTTTTACCTTCACCAGTGCGCATTTCTGCGATTTGACCCGCGTTGAGAACCATACCGCCGATCAACTGTACGTCGAAGTGACGCATACCATATACGCGCTTGGACGCTTCACGCACGGTGGCAAATGCTTCAGGAAGTAATTGGTCTAAGGTTTCACCTTGCTCTAAACGTTGACGAAACTCAACCGTTTTGGCTTTTAATTCTTCATCAGTTAGTGCTTCAAAAGTAGGCTCGTAGTTGTTGATCTCTTTGACAATTTTTTTAAGGCGGCGCAGCGTTCTGTCATTGCGACTGCCAATAACCTTTGTCAGTAGCTTAGTTATCATGTGTCAGGAATCTCTCTTTATTAGATCGTTTTCGATCTACTCTTAATGCCGTCAGTCTCTACCAGTTTTGAACTAAGGATACTGAGATAAATCATGTATCACAGATATTGTGACGGTGAGGTTTATTTTCAAGGTATTAAATAATTATGTAACGCATAGTGTAAGGAATTTTTGCGGCAACAACCAATAGCAAAACTATTTGTTTGAAGCACACTTAATATTTTTACGCTTTTTGAGCACTGTTTAAGCAATAACATGGATTTATTACTATACGCATCATAGGCACCACAATAGAATTGAATGGCAACTTAAGAGGGAGACACTATGCGCGATCACCGTCCCACGTTAACGAAAGAGCTGATCAGCGATTCATCTCTAAAGAAAATACAGCAACATGCCACCGAGATCCTCGCTTTAAATAAAGTGCTCAATAAGTTGCTTCCTAAAGGAACGGCCGATCATGTCCGAGCCGCTAATGTGCGCGGTGGTCACTTAATCGTTGAAGTGGCCAGTGCATCAATAAAAATGAAGCTTGATTATGACCGATTACACATTTTGAATCAGTTACGCAACCAAGGATTTGCCAAATTGATCAGCATTGAGCTCAAGATAAACCCAGCGCTCTATCGTAATCGTGGTATGAAAGAAGAAAAAGAAACGGTCGCTCGCCCACCACTATCTGAAAATACGGCCCAGGCATTACTGATGGTGGCGAGTAGCGCTTCCCCAAAAGTCAAAAAACGTTTGGAAAATTTGGCGAAATTGGCTAGGCCCAAATAAGCGTCATCAATGAATTAGTACAAATAAAAAGGCCAGACAACTGTCTGGCCTTTTTATTTAAAAATTGCGATTAAGCGAGAACCATATTTGGTTCAGCAAACGCCACTGGAGAGCCAACTTCTTCTTCAAAAGTAGCCCATTCCCACGCCTCTTGGTCGGCTAAGACCGCACGCAGTAGCTGGTTATTTAAACCATGGCCTGATTTATAAGCACGGAACTCACCCACAATGGAATGACCACACATGTACAAGTCACCAATGGCATCCAATACTTTATGAGTGACAAACTCATTGGCAAAACGCAAACCTTCTTCATTAAGAATACGGTATTCATCTAATACGATGGCGCAATCAAAGCTACCACCTAAACAGAGGTTTTGCGATTGTAGGTACTCAATGTCACGCATGAAACCAAAAGTACGAGCTCTTGAAATTTCTTTGACGAAACCTTGCGAGGAAAAATCAAACACCATGCGTTGTTCATCAGAATCGATAGCAGGATGTTGAAAGTCAATCTCAAAATCCATACGAAAACCGTTATGGGGTACAAGTTCCGCCCACTTATCACCATCTTCAAATCGAACTGGTTTCTTAATTCGAATAAAACGTTTTGGTGTATTCAGCGTTTGAATGCCCGCTTGTTGTAGCAAGTAAACAAATGGGCTAGCACTACCATCCATAATAGGAATTTCAGGTGCGTCAACTTCGATGATAACGTTGTCGATTCCCATGCCCGCTAATGCTGCATTTAAGTGCTCAACAGTAGAGATACGAATACCTTCATCGTTGACCAAAGCAGTACATAGCATGGTATCGCGAACAGATTCAGGATCCGCAGGGAAGTCTACTGGAGGATTGACATCAGTACGGCGGTAAATGATCCCAGTGTTTGCAGCAGCAGGGCGAAGCGTTAATGTGACTTTACGACCAGAGTGTAAGCCCACCCCAGTTGTTTTCACTATTTCTTTCAGAGTTCGTTGTCTGATCATCTACTTGCCTCTATGTCAGTGCGACAAAACACGGTCGGTAAAGCACCGACCGCGAATGCTACCATAATTTTGAACAGTGTCAAATTATGTCTAATTGTTAATCAGCCTGACGACGTAAAAATGCTGGGATATCAAGATATCCATTTTCCTTATCTGCTTTCGGTGCCGTATTTTGGCTTGCACCGGAAGAAGATGAAACAGTTGACGACGATGCTGATTGCGGTTTCACTTCTGCTCTTTCTTGCAAAGGCTGTGCCGTTTTTTCTTCGATTTTCGCTGCTTGCTGAACCATTTGTGGTTGAACTGCTGGTGCGACTTTGGCTTTACCGCCTGCAACTAAAGTAATGTCTGGCTTTTTCTCATTGCCAATACCCGTTGCAACGACAGTCACGCGAATTTCGTCTGCCATATCAGGATCTAACGAAGTACCGATGACAACTGTCGCATTGTCAGACGCAAACGCCTTAACAGTATTACCGACGGTTTCGAATTCGTCTAGTCGCATATCCAAACCAGCAGTAATATTGACCAACACGCCACGAGCGCCTGCAAGATCAATATCTTCCAAAAGAGGGCTAGAAATTGCCATCTCTGCCGCTTCTTCTGCACGATCTTCGCCGCGAGCTACTCCACTACCCATCATAGCGTGGCCCATTTCTGACATCACAGTACGTACGTCAGCAAAGTCCACGTTAATCATGCCTGGGCGTGTAATTAGCTCTGCAATACCTTGCACTGCATTTTTAAGCACGTCATTCGCGCTTGCAAAGGCTTCGAGCAAAGTAATACCACGACCTAATACTTTCAGTAGTTTTTCATTAGGAATGGTAATCAAAGAGTCAACGTGTTTTGACAACTCTTCAATACCTTGTTCAGCAAATGCCAAACGTTTTTTTCCTTCAAAACTGAAAGGTTTCGTGACAACCGCTACGGTTAAGATACCCAGTTCTTTGGCAACTTCTGCAATAACAGGAGCTGCACCAGTACCTGTACCACCGCCCATACCAGCTGCGATAAACACCATATCGGCACCCATCAGAACTTCTTTAATTCTTTCTCTGTCTTCTAGAGCTGCATCACGTCCAACTTGCGGGTTTGCACCAGCACCCAAACCTTTAGTGATATCACCACCAATTTGAATGACGCTACTTACGCTTGTTTTACGAAGTGCTTGCGCATCGGTATTGACACTGATGAATTCCACGCCTTCGATGGACTCACGCACCATGTGTTCAACAGCGTTACCGCCACCACCACCAACTCCAACGACTTTAATTACAGCATCGTCAGACATTTCCATCATCGGTTCAAACATGTGTTATCTCCGTTTTCCCTGCAACTCAGGTTAAAACTCTTTTTGTATCCAGTTACGCAAACGACCAATTAAGCTCGACATGGATTGGCGTTTCGGTTCGCTGTATTCCGTGTCGTCATTAATTTGGCTCTCTTTCGCATAATGAAGTAAACCAACCGCCGTAGAATGATACGGCTCTTTTACGTAATCTGTAAGGCCACTCACCTCTAAAGGCTTGCCTACGCGAACTTGATTGCGGAAAACGCGTTCCGCACACTCAACCAAACCTTCAATTTGCGCAGCGCCGCCAGTTAAAACAACACCAGCCGCTAAATGGTGTTTAATGCCATTTTTGCGCAATTTGTCTTGGACAGTATCTATAGTTTGGTTAACTAATCCCATTAATTCAGTGTAGCGAGGTTCAATCACTTCCGACAAGGTTTGTCTTTGCAAACTTCGCGAAGGTCTTCCTCCTACACTTGGGACGTTAACGGTATCATCCTTGCTTACCAATTCACTCAGCGCACAGCCATATTTTACTTTAATCTCTTCAGCATCACTGACTGGTGTGCCAAACGCAAAAGCAATATCACTGGTTACTGCGTTTCCTGCATAAGAAAACACTTCAGTATGTCGTAACGCACCACCGGTCCAGATAGCAACATCCATAGTGCCTGCGCCTATATCAATCACGCACACACCTAACTCTCGCTCATCTTCCGTAATAACTGCATTACTTGCCGCTAAACCAGAGTAAACCAGTTGTTCAACTTTTAAACCACAGCGTTCTACCGCTTTGATAATATTTCTCGCCATATCATTATGACAAGAAATAAGATGCACGCTCACTTCCATGCGCACACCTGATAAACCAAGCGGGTTTTTAATTCCCTCTTGGTAATCAATCGTAAATTCTTGAGGAATGACGTGCAATATTCTTTGCTCTTCCCCAATTTTTATTGATTTGGCGGTATGAATCGCTCGATCCATATCCTCTTGAGAAACTTCTTCATCCGAAATAGTTCCCATGCCTTTTTCAATACGGCTCGCAATATGTCGCCCAGATAGAGAGAGAAACACATTACTAATTTGGCATTCCGCCATTAATTCTGCTTGGTCAACCGCTCTTTGGACAGACTTAACGACCGATTCAAGATCGTTAACTCCCCCTTTATCCATCCCACGGGATGGGCTCGTACCAGCGCCAATAATATTAATTTGACCGTCAGGCAGTATTTCACCGACTAAAGCTGACACGGTGGCTGTGCCTATATCAAGACCAACAATAATGTTGTCATCAGCGGTCTTAGTCATTTTTACTCTCTTGTGCTTCTTGTTCAGGGAACCAACCTACTGCGGCTCCTGTATCATATCTAAGATCGATATAGCTAACTTGTTCAGCTTTATTACCTAAATTCTTATACAGCGAAATAAAACGTGCAACTCGCTCATCTAGTGATTCTTTACCTAACTCTAAGCGGATGCCATTATCTAAAATTATTTGCCACGCTCGACGATCGTTGAGTAACAGTGACGATATATTTAAGTTTAATGATTGAAACTTAGGGTTCGTTTTATTCCAAACATCCAGTACTTCGTGACTGGTTCCTTGCGGGCCATAAAGTTTCACTCTATCGCCGTTCAATTGACCAATATCACCATTAAATACCGTGCCATATCCGTCTAACAAAGCGTTGCCATTCCAAATCGCTACCGCTCTATACTCTGTCAGAAACACTTTTATTGTGTCAGGCCATTGTTTACGAATCGATGCATGGGCCACCCACGGGATGACCTGTACACTCGATTGAAGTACGTTAATATCTTGCGACATGAAAGTACCGATATGATCCAACTGAGCAAAAGCGCGCTGCACATCTAGCGAAGATACGTATTGCAAGTCACCTTGTAGAACAATTTTTGAAAGCGGTAGCCTCTGTTCGTCCCACATCCAACTGAGTGTTGAATAAATGAGTGAACTTATCAGCAACAACACCACAAATAAAAAAATAGCGCCAGCGGCGTGATCTTTTATGAGTGGCGAACGGGACACAGCTCGGCTTTCATCGAACACATTCATTAACAAAGCCTGATGTTCCTGTTTCTAAATCGCAATCGCATGCCCTATTTGGTTCACAATAGAGGTAAAAGCACTGACTTTAACCTCCGGATTATACTGAGGTCGCTGAAAGTATCAAACATTGAAAGTAATAAATCTGGACTGGATACCATGTTATTCAATATTGATACACAAATAAGCCATTTAAATTAAACCTGTTGCATTTTACTGATATTCAGTTCGAGCCCCGCTAAATGTTTCGCTACCTTGCCGATATCCCCAGCACCTTGCGTCAGCACGAGGTCACCATCTTGTAATACATTAGCCAGAACCGAAGGCAGTATGGTGCTGTCAGGAACAAAAATAGGATCAATTTTACCGCGACTGCGTATTGTTCGGCACAACGATCGACCATCGGCTCCCGCAATCGGCTTTTCTCCTGCTGCATAGACATCGAGCATGATCAGCACATCGACTTGCTCCAGTACATTGGCAAAATCATCATACAGATCGCGAGTTCGACTGTAGCGATGAGGTTGGAAAATCATCACTAGCCGTTTTTCTTGCCAACCACTACGCGCCGCCTTAATAGTCACGCCCACCTCGGTCGGATGATGACCATAATCATCAACGAGCATCGCAACCCCATTGCCCGTATCAAACTCGCCCAGATGATCAAAACGACGTCCCGTACCTTGGGTGCTAGCCATCGCTTTTAAAATCGCTTCATCGCTGATGTCGTCTTCCGTTGCCACTGCAATAGCCGCGGAGGCATTAAGCGCATTATGACGACCTGGAATATTAAGCGTGATATCCAAATTGGCTCGTCCCTGTCTGACGACCGTAAACTGGCCTTGTTGCCCCTGCTGATGGTAATTCTCAATCCTGACATCTGCATCATCGGCAAAACCGTAGGTGATCACTTGACGGCTGATACGTGGGATGATTTCACGCACAACAGGATCATCAATACATAATATCGCCTGACCATAAAATGGCAGGTTGTGTAAGAAATCGATGAAGGTCTGTTTGAGCGTTTCAAAATCACCGCCATACGTATCCATGTGATCAGCTTCGATGTTAGTCACGATACTAACCATAGGCTGAAGATGAAGGAATGAAGCATCACTTTCGTCAGCTTCAGCAATCAAAATCCGACTTGAACCCAAACGCGCATTGGTGCCAGCGCTTTTGACTAACCCGCCATTAACAAACGTGGGATCTAAACCAGCCTCAGAATAAATTTGCGTAACCAATGCCGTAGTCGTTGTTTTACCATGCGTACCAGCCACCGCAATGCCATGACGAAAACGCATTAATTCCGCCAACATTTCTGCACGACGAACAATAGGAATGCGTCGCTCACGCGCCGCTTTCAGTTCAGGATTTAGCTCATCGATTGCAGTAGAGACTACCACCACGCTGGCGAGTTCAATATTAGTGGCTTGATGACCGATATAAATGATAGCCCCTTTATTTGCCAATCTTTCAGTCACAGGGTTGGAAGCGAGATCTGAGCCGGTAATTTGGTAGCCTTCATTGAGCAATACTTCTGCAATTCCGCTCATTCCCGCCCCACCAATACCGACAAAGTGAATACACTTGACGCGGCGCATCTCTGGCACCATGGCACGGATTTGAGCTAAATCTTGAGTATGTTTAATGGTCATGAAAAATTTCTCGTTATTGGGTAAGTGCGATGATAGCGTCGGCAACGACTTTATCAGCATCCAGTTGTGCGGCTGCACGCGCTTGTTGCGCCATCAACAGCAGATCATGACGCTCAAGAGAAGCAATCTCTTGCGCTAGTTTTTCTACTGTGAGCTGCGGCTGTTCAATCATTTTAGCCGCACCACAAGCGACTAAGTGATCCGCGTTAAGCGCTTGCTGTCGGTCTTTATGCATAAAAGGGATAAATATAGCGCCAACACCGGCCGCTGCCACTTCGGAAACCGTTAATGCTCCCGAGCGGCACACCAGTAAATCAGCCCACGCATAAGCGCCAGCCACATCCTCAATGAACTCAGTAACGTGTGCATTTTTGATCTGAAGCGCGCGATAAGCTTGCTCAACCGACTGTTGATTATTCTTGCCTGCTTGATGGCAAACTTGGTAATTATCGCCAAGCACAGCTAGTACGTCAGGCAAAGTTCGGTTGAGAATCTGCGCACCTTGGCTGCCGCCCATCACGAGAATGCGGATCGGTTCATTTCGCTCAGCAAAGCGTACTTGCGGCTCGGGTAATGTAGCGACATCTTGACGTACAGGGTTACCTACGACTTGCGCCTCAGTAAAGGCTCCGGGGAAGGCTTGAAATACGCGTTTGGCAATTTTCGAAAGCCAACGGTTGGTTAACCCTGCTACGGCATTTTGCTCGTGAAGCACAACGGGAATTCCCATAGACCACGCTGCCACGCCACCGGGGCCACTGACGTATCCGCCCATGCCGAGCACCGCATCAGGTTGCCACTGCTTCAAATAACGACGCGCTTGAAAAATCGCGTTCACAATTTGAAAAGGCGCTTTCAGCAAACGCCCTATGCCTTGGCCACGTAAACCTTTGACCTGAATAAAGTCGATCTCAATACCATGTTTAGGCACTAATTCTGCTTCCATCCGATCCGCAGTCCCTAGCCAGCGGATCTCCCAACCTTGCTGTTGGAGCTGTTTAGCCACAGCGAGACCGGGAAAAACATGTCCCCCCGTGCCACCAGCCATAACCATTAAACGTTTATTGTTTATCATTGGATTCTTTTTCTATAGACACTCGATTGCGATCTTTGAGTCGACATTCATGATCAATTCTCAATAAGATCGACACCGCAACCGACATAATAATTAAGCTTGAACCGCCGTAACTGATCAAGGGCAGCGTTAGGCCCTTAGTCGGCACCATACCCGCTGCAGCACCCACATTGACGAGTGTTTGGAATGCAAACCAAATTCCAATACCAAAGGCCAAATAGCCACCAAATTGCTGATCATGCTCAAAGGCTTTTTTACCGATAAACACCGCTTTAAGCACTAGACTAAAAATCAGCAGTAGAACCAGTACAACGCCAACAAAACCGAGCTCTTCAGCTAGCACTGCAAATACGAAATCAGTGTGCGCTTCAGGTAAGTACTCTAGCTTTTGAATCGAGTTACCAAGCCCTTGACCAAACCACTCTCCACGACCAAAGGCCATCAAAGATTGAGTCAATTGATAACCGCTGCCAAACGGGTCTTCCCACGGGTCAAGAAATGAAGTTACACGGCGAATACGGTAAGGCTCTGCCGCAATCAGTGCGATTACCGCAACAATTCCAGCCACCATGAGCGCAATAAATTGTGACAGTTTGGCCCCAGCAATAAACAGCATACCAAACAGAGTCACCAGCATCACAACCACGGTTCCCAAATCTGGCTGACCAAGTAGCAAGATAGCCAAGGTTCCAAACACCATAATCGGTTTCATGAAACCACCAAAAAAGGTTTGCCTCACTTCATCTTGTTTACGAACTAAGTAACCAGCCATGAAAATAAACAGTGACAGTTTCGCGACCTCAGCAGGTTGCAGGTTAAATAACCCCAAAGGGATCCAGCGCGAGGCACCATTGACCGATTTGCCCGCGAGCAAAACCACAATCAGCAGCATAAAAGAGACGCCAAGTAGCACCGAGCTGTATTGCATCCAACGTTTCATTGGCACTTGCAACACCACACTCGATGTCACGATGGCCAGCATCAAGAAAATGGCGTGACGAAACATAAAGTGAAACGGTTGATCCGTTAAACGCGAACTGATAGGAAACGAAGCCGATGTCACCATCACAAGCCCAGTAAGCATCAAACCTAAAGCAATCCATACCAATTGACGATCAAACAAGGCTTCAGGCGCTTGGCTCTGAAACCATTGACGAGTCATTTTGATGAGACTTGAAAAGGACAAAATGCAATTTCCTGTTGATTAAGCGTAACGCTGCGCAAGCTCGGCAAAGGCGTCACCTCTGGCCATAAAGTTTTTAAACTGATCAAAACTGGCACAAGCAGGCGAAAGCATCACCATATCACCACGACGCAGCTGCGGTTTGATCGATACGATAATCTCTTCCATCGATGAATAAAACTGAGCCGATGGATGCAGTGGCATGAATTGCCCACCGTCAACGCCAAAACAGCACAGTTTTACGTTCAATGTTTTTAGTATCGGTGCTAATGGCGAGAAATCAGCGCCCTTGCCAACGCCCCCCACAAGCAGATACAAAGTCCCTTGGCAATTTAACCCCGACAACGCCGCTTGAGTGCTTGCGACATTGGTCGCTTTCGAGTCATTGACCCATTTTACGCCGTGATTATCAGCAACAACCTGACAACGATGTGTCAGCCCGCGGTAAGATTTCAATGCATCAAGCGCAGATGAGTAATCAACACCCGCCAAATCGAGCAGTGCGAGCACAGTGAGCACGTTGGCACTATTGTGTCGTCCCACTAAGCTGAGTTCCTCGCTTGCCAACAATGGCGTGCCTTTCGCCACTAAGAACGATTTGCCATCAATCATTTGCGTGCAATAGTCCGCGTCATGTTCAACGGAAAAACGTGCGATGTGACCTGAAAATGAGGGAGGTTCCGTCTGGCTATCATCGGCGTTCACGACCGCCGCTTGCGCATACTTAAAAATGCGCAATTTAGCTTGGCGATACGATTCCATACCATCGTAGCGATCCATATGATCTTCAGTCAGATTGAGAAAGGCAGCAGAGACGAGTTTTAAACTTGAGGTCGTTTCCAGCTGGAAGCTTGAGAGCTCCAGCACATAAAGATCGGCCTCTTGCTGAAGTAGATCTAAAGCAGGCACACCAATATTGCCGCCAACGGCAACCTTAACCCCAGCAGCTTTAGCAAGTACTCCGGTTAAATCCGTCACAGTGCTCTTGCCGTTGGCTCCTGTGATAGCGATAACAGGCTTATCCACCTGCCAAGCAAAGAGCTCAATATCGCCCACCACGGGAATATGTTGTGCTAACGCCTGTTGAATCTCTGGCGTAGCTAAAGCAATGCCCGGATTAGTAACAATCAGGTCAGCGTCAAATAACCAAGCTTGGTTCCAACTGCCACAATGTAGCTCAACTTGCGAGCTTAAATGCTCTCGACCTGGCGGGTTGTCCCGCGTGTCGATCACCCTAATCGTGAGCGAGCGATCTAAGCTCAAAAGGTAGTTAACCACCGAGAGGCCCGTCATACCTAGCCCCACGACCACCACATTATTAACAGTTTGCCAACGATCCATCTTCATTCCATTCAACGCCGTTTTGCTCTATCACTAGCGCACTTTTAGTGTAGCCAAACCCACTAACACCAACACAATTGAGATAATCCAAAAACGGACGATCACGCGTGGTTCTGGCCAACCTTTCAATTCATAGTGGTGATGGATAGGGGCCATCCGGAAAATACGTTGACCACGCAATTTGTAGGAACCGACTTGTAAAATCACCGACAAGGTTTCCATCACAAACACGCCGCCCATGATCACTAACACAAACTCTTGACGAACCAACACCGCAATTGTACCGAGTGCACCGCCTAAAGCGAGTGAACCCACATCGCCCATAAAGACTTGCGCAGGATAAGTGTTGAACCACAGAAAACCTAAACCGGCCCCCACAATTGCAGTACACACCACCACCAACTCTGAGGCATAAGGAACATAAGGAATATGCAGATAACTGGCGAAATTGACGTTCCCAGTTGCCCATGCAATCACAGCAAAACCAGCAGCAACCAAAACAGTCGGCATGATGGCTAAACCATCCAGACCATCGGTTAAGTTCACCGCGTTACTGGTTCCGACGATGACAAAATAGGTCAGCACAATGTAGAGCAAGCCCAGTTGCGGCATCACATCTTTAAAGAAAGGCACCACAAGCTGAGTAGCTGCGGTATCGTTGCCATGTGCATAGAGAGCAAACGCCACTATTAACGCAATGGCCGACTGCCAAAAGTATTTCCAGCGTGCGATCAATCCATCACTATTTTTACGCACCACTTTGCGATAATCATCCACAAAACCGACGACGCCATAACCAAGCAGCACCGCGAGTACAGCCCACACGTAAGGGTTTGAGAGATCAGTCCACAGCAGTACGGTAATAATGATAGAGGCGAGGATCATCACTCCGCCCATGGTTGGCGTACCGCGCTTACTAAAATGTGATTCTGGGCCGTCGTTCCGCACTACTTGACCAATTTGCAGTAGTTGCAAACGTTTAATCAAGCGCGGCCCCATCCATAACGACAGAGCAAGTGCGGTTAAAATACTGACGATGGCCCGAAATGAGAGATATTCGAACAGACGAAAAAAAGAGAAGTATGGCTGGAGTAGATCCGAGAGCCAAATAATCATGAGTATTTCTCCTTGAGAGCAGCCACAATTTTACTCATACCCGCACTGTTTGCACCTTTGACAAGTAAGGTATGAGACTCTTGATCGAATTGTGATAATTGCTGCTCGATATAAGCAATCATGTCCGCATGGCTTTCAAAATGGAGGCCATGGCATAGGTCACTGATCACTTTTGCATCGCGACCGTAAGTAAGGACATAGTCAAACTGGAATGGTGCAGCATGTTCACCGACTTGACGATGAAGTGCAAGGCTTTCATCGCCCAACTCAGCCATATTACCTAAAATTAACCAACGCCTTGCAGAGAAAGTGTTAAGTAGATCAACCGCCGCTTTCATCGCTGGAACACTGGCATTGTAACTGTCATCAATCAGTTTCACAGTCGTGCTCAATTGGGTGACATCAACACGCCCTTTCACCTGAGCTAAATTCGCAAGTCCGTACTGCACCTCTTCAAGATTTGCACCCAACTCAATGGCTAATGCCGCCGCAGCCAACGCATTGGAAACGTTATGTTCACCCACAATATTGAGCCCAATGTCAATATGACCGACGGGTGTGATCATTTCAAACTGGGCTTCACCTTGTTCGTTAAGCTTAATACCACGGGCGTAAAAATCTGCCATTTGACGGCTAGAAAAGGTTTTAACGATTTTGTCCGCTAAAATAGCGCTCCACCGCTCACCACCGTGGCTTTCTAAATTAATAATGGCTGTCGCATCTGAAGCAAGGCCTTGATAAATTTCACCTTTCGCCTGTTTTACACCCTCAATTGAGCCAAAACCTTCCAGATGCGCCGCCGCAACATTGTTCACCAATGCGACATCCGGCTTCACTAAAGAAGTGGTATAAGCAATTTCACCAATATGGTTCGCCCCTAACTCAATCACCGCATACGCATCACTAAGACCAGAGCGAAGCAGAGTGAGCGGCACGCCGATATCATTATTAAAATTGCCAGCAGTAAAGAGCACGCGGCCTTTGGCTGATAAAATATTTGCCACCATCTCTTTGACTGTGGTTTTACCGCAACTGCCTGTAATCGCAGCGGTCGGTGTTTGACACTGTTGGTGAACCCAAGCGCCAAGCTGGCCTAACGCCAATTTGGTGTCGGTGACCACCAGTTGAGGAACCGAAACCGCCAAAGGGCGCTGAACCAATAACGCCTTTGCACCAGACGCAACCGCTTGTACAGCAAACTCATGAGCATCAAATTTATCACCGACCAAGGCAACAAAGAGCGCACCGGGTTTGATTTGACGCGTGTCGGTCGAGACCTCAGACACGGTGACATCACAACCAACCAATTGTGCCTGCAAAACGTGCGTCAATTGCTGTAAAGAGACTTCTATCATGCACTTATCTCCAGTAAGGTTTGCGCCGTTTCGCGATCCGAATAGTGAATAGTTTGATGGGCCATCACTTGATAATCTTCATGCCCTTTGCCTGCCAATAAAATGATGTCTTGCTGATCAGCATGTTGCAGGGCGTATTGCACGGCAGCGTAACGATTGTGTTCAACGTGTGCGCGACTTGTAAACTCAAGCCCTGCCACCATATCTTGCACAATGTCTGCCGGTTTTTCGCTACGAGGGTTATCGTCGGTCAAAATGACCTTATCGGCGCAGCGCTCTGCAATTTCGGCCATCATCGGGCGTTTGCCTTTATCACGGTCGCCACCACAACCAAAAATCGCCCATAGCTGACCTTGGCAATGAACGCGAAGTGCTAATAGTGCTTTTTCCAAAGCATCAGGCGTGTGTGCATAATCGACGACGATCTTCGCACGATTTGGCGCTTGAAAGAGCTCCATTCGCCCTAAGACCGGCTGCAGTTGAGAAGCCGTTGTCATCAAGGCTTGTTTATCAAAACCTAAAGTCAGCATAGTGGTAAAAGCGAGTAGAAGATTGCTGGCGTTAAATTCGCCAATCAACGGCACGCTCAATTCACCTTGACCATAGTAGCCGTCGAAGGTTAATGAAATACCATTATCACTGTAAGAGACCGAGCTCGCCCACAGCGCTTTAGCGCATTGCGGTTGCTGTTTTAAAGAGACGGCAATCGGTGCTTTCAGCTGTGCTAACCAACTCGCCCCCACCGCATCGTCGGCATTAATGACAGCGTGTTGGCAGTGATGAGCGGTAAATAAGGAGAGCTTTGCTTTGGCGTACTCTTCCATGGTGCCATGATAATCGAGATGATCGCGGCTTAAGTTAGAAAACACGCCCGCAGCGAACTTCAATGCTTGAACTCGCCCTTGAACTAATCCGTGCGAAGAGACTTCCAGCGCGGTATAGCGAGCGCCCTGCTGCGCTAATTGATAGAGTGTTTCTTGGACCTCAATGGCATTACCTGTGGTATTGGCGGCAGGCTGTAAATGGTTAAGAAAACCATTCCCCGTCGTACCCAGCACCGCCGCTTTCTCGCCTAACAAGTCAATCCACTGCGCGATTAATTGAGTAATGGTGGTTTTACCGTTGGTTCCCGTAACCCCAATCAACGTATTAGCCTTCGAACGATAAAGCCGCGATGCCAGTTGAGATAAATATTGGTTTAGATCAGCAAGGTAAATCACTAACACGCCATTGACCGTAGTCATACTGCCATGCGGATGCTGCCCACACGCTTGAGCCAATACCAGATTCGCCCCAGCTTGAGTGGCGCTATCAATAAACTGCCTTCCGTCGATGGCATGGCCGACCACTGCAATAAAGGTATCATTGGGTGATATTTTACGGCTATCGAGCACTAAACGAGTCACCGACAACGTTGAAATAGAATGGCCATCGAGGTCAAGCCAAGGGGCGATGAGATCTTGTAAACACATACTCGGCGTCATTGTGCTTCTCTCTTAATTATTTTTGGAATCGATTTTCATCAGGAGCGACATTGAGGATCTGCAACGCTCCTTTCATTATTTCGGCAAAGACAGGGCCGGCAACGGAACCGCCATAATATAAGTCACCTTGAGGTTCATTCACCATCACCACTAACGATACTCGAGGGTCACTCACTGGAGCCACTCCTGCCGTGTAAGCAAAATATTCATCACCATAACCGCCGGCAATCGCTTTGCGCGAAGTGCCTGACTTGGCCGCAATACGATAGCCCGGAACCGCGGCTTGAGTTGCTGTGCCACCGGGTTGGGTAACGGTTTCTAACATTTCCAACACTTTCTTAGCATTAGTTTTATCAACCACTTGGCGTGATAAATCTTGCTGGTTGCTGTCAATAATATGGATTGGTTGGTACTGACCTAAATTGCCTAAAGTGGCATAAGCATGAGCCAACTGAATGGGGGTAATTGACAAACCATAGCCAAATGCCAAGGTGGCAATTTCAAACGGTGACCAACGGCGGCGATTCGGGAAAATACCCAAAGTCTCACCGACGAGGTTTAAACCGGACATTTCACCAAGCCCTACAGAGGTATACATACCTAATAGGGCTTCGAGAGGCATTTCAAGCGCCAGCTTAGCCACTCCGATATTACTCGATTTTTTCAGAATTAAGGTTAAATCGGCTTTGCCGACTTTTGAGGTATCACGCACTCGACTGCCGCCGATTTGCATGATGCCATTCCCTGTATCAATCACCGTTTTGTCATTCGCAACGCCATTTTCAAGCGCGGCCAATACTACAAAAGGTTTGACAGTTGAGCCCGGTTCAAAGGCGTCCGTGATCACGCGGTTACGCATTTTAAAACTTTGCCAATCGGAACGGTTATTGGGGTTGTATGAGGGGGCGTTAACCATCGCTAATACTGCACCCGTTTTCACGTCGAGCAAAATGGCCGATGCCGAAGTGGCACGATAGTCCGCCACAGCTTGCTTGACCGCACGAAAGGCGATCGCTTGCAAACGTTGGTCAATGGTCAACGCCAGTGGCTTGCCCTCTTCACGCTCTTCAAGCGAGATATTTTCCACCACTCGGCCATACCGATCTTTGCGGATCACCTGTTTGCCAGCTTCCCCCGTCAGCCATTTATCATAGCTGCGCTCAACCCCTTCTAAACCGTGGCCATCGATGCCCGTCACACCAATTAAGTGTGCACTCGCCTCACCGGCTGGATAGTAACGGCGAGATTCTGCCTTGAGCCCCACACCCGCTAATTTAAGTTCGCGAATATAATTGGCCATTGCAGGGCTCACTTGACGCTGCAAATAGATAAAACGGCGGGTTTGGTTCTCTTCAATTTTTTTCAGAAGCTCACTGCGCTTAATGCCTAACACATCAGCCAGTGCGTACCAACGTTCACGTTCAACTAAGCCGCCGGCTTTAAAAATAGCCACAGGATCAGCCCATACTGCATCGACAGGAACACTGACTGCGAGAGGTTCACCATTACGATCTGAAATGATTCCGCGTGCCGATGGCAAGGTTTTGGCTCGGACAGAGCGCATATCCCCTTCGCGGATCAAATTATCCGGTTCGATAATTTGGATGAAGGCAACGCGCCCAACCAATAAAGCGAAAGCAACGAATACAAAAAAGAGGATGAGATAGAATCGCCAACGGATCAAAATAGGAGATGTCGCTTTTTCTTGACGAGGTGCCGCTTGGGCTTTGTCTTTGTTTTTTTTCATTTGAGCGTAATCACCACTTCTTTATCAGAATCAGGTCGCTTCATTTCCAGCTCTTGTTTGGCAAGATTCTGCACGCGGCTATGTTCTGCGAGGGCCGTTTCCTCAAGAATGAGGTTACGCCATTCATTATCGAGCCGCTCGCGCTCAACTAAGGTTTGATCTTTTTCTGAAATCGCCTGCCTAGAATGATGGGTAATAAACACCACTCCCATCGCACTGGCAAAAATTAACATTAACAAAATAAGCGGCACTCGACCCACCGTAAATAGGTCAAGTGCAATCAGTTTGGTTAAGTTAGGCGGCGACTTAGACATGGACTACAGTTTTTCAGCAACTCGTAATACTGAGCTGCGTGAACGGGGATTGAGTTCCACCTCTTCTTTAGTTGGCATAATCGCTTTCCCAACTGGTTTTAAATTGGCTGAGCCCAATGCCTGAATTTGTATTTCTGTTAACGGCAAACCATGTGGAACCTCTGGGCCTTTACTCTCTTTACGAATAAAGCGTTTGACCATGCGATCTTCAAGCGAATGGAAACTGATCACCGATAAGCGCCCTTGTGGGGCTAAGATCTTAGCTGCGCCTTTTAATGCAGTGTCGATCTCTTCTAATTCACTATTGATATAGATACGAAATGCTTGAAATGAGCGCGTAGCCGGGTGTTTTTTCTCTTTAAAGCTTTTCGGCGCGGCTTCTGAAATCAGTTTAGCCAATTGACTGGTACGCGTCAGAGGCTCTTTTTCATCGTCTTCACGGTAAGCGACAATCGCTTTGGCAATACGGCGCGCGTGCTTGTCTTCACCAAATTCACGAATCACCCAAGTAATGTCGTCCAAATCGGCTTGCGCAAGCCACTGCGAGACAGGGATCCCTGACGTTGGGTCCATACGCATATCAAGCGGGCCATCTTTCATGAAACTAAAACCGCGCTCGGCATCGTCCAACTGCGGCGAGGAAACGCCTAAATCAAGTAGTATTCCATCTACTTTCCCAACCAGATCGTAGCGCTCAGCGTATTGTGCCATGCCAGAGAATGGGCCATGAATGATAGTAAAACGCGGGTCGTTAATTTTTCCAGCTTCAGCAATCGCTTGTGGATCGCGGTCTATGCTGTAAAGCCGACCATTGTCACCCAACTTAGAGAGAATTGTACGACTATGACCACCACGGCCAAACGTGCCGTCGATATAAATACCGTCTGGTTTGATAGCAAGGCCATCAATGGATTCATTCAGTAGTACAGAAATGTGTTGAAAAGGTTCAGTCATCGTTTTCTCATCGGGCTAAAGCTGAAATATAGCAATCGGCTACGGCGCAAGTATTCAGTTTACTGATTTAACGCCGCATCGCTACCACTTGACGTTGGCATCACGTGATATTGCGCTAAGTTTAGTGCTTACGAAATAATTTTCGTCAATAAAAAGCAAAAAACCCATCATAACCGCAAGAGTTATGATGGGTCTGCAATAGGTGGAGTTGACGTATAAGCCGGGTTCTGTTCCGCTTGCGCGGCAGTAGCCATTCGTCTAGGCCAGCAATCACTCACTGGCTCAAGCAACCTACCCGCTTCCTTACGCGAGCAACGCAATGTGGAAGCCTATTTGGTCTTGCTCCGGGTGGAGTTTACCTTGCTACGAACTGTTGCCAGACGCACGGTGCGCTCTTACCGCACCCTTTCACCCTTACCTGTGCCCATTCCTAAGAAATTGGGCCATCGGCGGTCTTCTCTCTGCTGCACTTGTCGTAGGCTTTCGCCCCCCAGGCGTTACCTGGCACCCTGCTCTATGGAGCCCGGACTTTCCTCCCCTCCATCAGTCTCCCCAGCACAAGGCTAAAGGACATCAATGAAGCAGCGACTACCCAGTCAACTCCGAGGGCGGATTGTATAGAGAAAGATAGGTACTGTCTAGGCTCAAACAACTTCTGTGTTTAATTCACGCTTAAGCGTTTAATTATCCATCGATTTAAAACATCAAGATGCCGCTGGCTAATTAAGCAGATAGGTTTTCAAGCCCCCACTTATAAAGGGCATTTTTCTTAAGGTTATAAATTTCAGCCGCCAATGCGGCCGCTTTTTTCAGAGGCAGCTCTTTTGTCAAAATCGCTAAACTGCGCAACGCTTCGTCTGGCAAGCTATCGTCCACGCTTTCTCTGTAACCATGGATCAGTAACACCATTTCACCACGCTTGCGGTTCTCATCTTCATTAATCCAATTAATCAGTTCGCCTAACGGCAAACCTTGAATCGTCTCGAAGGTTTTGGTGAGCTCGCGGGCTAGCACCACGTTACGATCTGGCCCTAAGATAGCTAACATATCTTGCAGTGATTCGCTAATTCGGTGTGGTGACTCATAAAAAATACAGGTGCGTTCAGCCTTAGCGATCTCTAGGAATTTATCTTTACGCCCTTTGCTTTTCGGCGGCAAAAAACCTTCAAAACTGAAACGATCAGAAGGCAAGCCTGATGCACTGAGCGCAGTAATCACAGCACAGGCGCCCGGAAGTGGCACAACTCTCACACCAGCTTGACGACATTGATTGACAAGATGGTACCCTGGATCACTGATCAGTGGCGTTCCTGCATCAGAAACCAACGCAATAGATTGCCCTGATAATAATTTATCGACTAACACTTGTGCTTTTTGCTGTTCGTTGTGATCATGCAAGGCAAAGGTTTTAGTCTGGATATTGAAGTGAGCGAGAAGTCTGCCAGTATGGCGTGTATCTTCCGCAGCGATAACATCAACACTTGAGAGTACTTCAATGGCTCGCTGGGTAATATCACCCAAATTGCCAATTGGCGTAGGAACAATGTAGAGAGTTGGGATCTCTGCTGGCAAGGTTTTGCTATCTGTCATTTGTTTACCATCACTTCAACGATTAATATAGAGACAATTTTACACGGAATAACGAAAGAACTCATGGCTATGAAGAACCATCCGAGACTCAGTGTACCACGCTTATTCACGCCCGTTGCATTAGCAATGGCTTTGGCGGCGTGTTCGTCTTCACCATCGACGCCCACCTCAGTCGATATTACGCAAGATCCCACCAAGTCAGCGCAAACTTACTTGATGCAAGCAGATAGTAGCCAAGGTTCACTGCAAAATGATTGGTTGATCATGGCTCTTAAAGCCGCAATTAACGAAAACAACAGCGAACAAGCGCAACTGTTGATTATGCGCTTAGCCAAACAGTCGCTCTCTGAAGCGCAACAAGCTGAATGGCAAATGGCTAAGGCTCAGTTGTCGAGTAATGCGGAACAGTTTTCACAAGCGCTCTCTCAGCTTAATTTTCAGGCTTGGTGGAAGCTAAGCCCTGAAACATGGGCTCAATACCATCAAATGCGCGCCGATATTTTTACCGCGCTCAGCCGCCCTTTTGATTCAAGTAGGGAGCTTATTGCATTAAGCACTTACGTTGATGATGCCGAGCAAGAAGCGATTGCCGATCAAATTTGGCTCAATTTCAATCACTATAGCGAACGTGAAATTACCCAATTAAATCCAGAGCCTAACGAAAACGTGCTCGATGGCTGGCTACAACTGGCTGTATATATGAAAACGCTCAATAGCAATATTCCGCAGTTGAAGAATACGCTCGAAAAATGGCTTGCGGAAAACAGCAATCACCCAGCGGCTCGTTATACACCTAAAGCGATACAAGATATTTTAGCGCTGGAAATCATCAAACCCACTAACACCGCGTTGTTACTTCCTCTTTCAGGAAAGTTTGCCACGCAAGCTCAACTGATCCGTGATGGCTTTATCATGGCGATGATGAATGACCGTAACCGTGACCTCAATGCTACCTTGACTGTGATTGATACCAATGCCGAAGACGCCGCGCTCATAGATAAGCAACTGATTGAAAAAAACATTGATTTCATTGTTGGGCCACTCATCAAAGAGAACATCGAGAATCTACATAAGCTTCAACAAGCACGCTTAGCTTCTATCCCTACGCTGGCGTTGAATATTCCAGACCAAATTGAAGATCATCCTAACACTTGCTATCTTGCACTTTCGCCAGAGCAAGAGGTTGAACAAGCCGCTAAGTATCTGTTTAGCCAAGGCTATCAGTACCCTTTAATACTCGCTCCTCAAGGTAATTACGGCCAGCGTGTAGTAGAAGCGTTTAACGCAGAATGGCAAAAATACAGCAAGAATAAAGTATCGGTGAACCTATTTGGTGATAAGCGTCAATTGCAACGCAACATTAACTCAGTATTTGGTCTGCAAGATAGCCAACAAAATATCGCGCAAATGGATGCGTTGATGGGTATTGATTTGCAAAGCCTGCCCCGCAGTCGTCGTGATATCGATTCGGTTTATATCGTGGCTAACAGCGCAGAATTGACTTTAATTAAACCCTTTATCGAGGTCGCAATTAACCCTGACACTAAGCCACCCAAACTGTTTTCAAACTCTCGTAGTAACAGTGGTAACACACAGTATGAAGACCTCTCTGGTGTAACTTATAGCGATATTCCATTACTCATTCATCCCAATTCAATGCTGGATAATGAAATGAACCAATTGTGGCCAAAGAACTCCAATAGCGAGCGACGCTTACAAGCATTAGGTATGGATGCTTATCAGTTAATGATTGAGTTGCCACAAATGAAGGTCGTCGAGGGGTATAGTATCGATGGCAAAACAGGCACATTAAGTATTGATGGGCAATGCGTGGTACAGAGAGAGATCAGTTGGGCGGTGCATGGCGCTCTTTAGTCGCCGCGCAATTGGTCAACAGTATGAAACCGCAGCCAAACACTATTTATTAGGTTGTGGTTTGGCTTTTATTGAACAAAACTTCAATACCAAAGTCGGTGAAATCGACCTCATTATGCGAGATAAAAACACCTTAGTGTTCGTAGAGGTTAAATACAGGAAAAACCAATGTCATGGGCATGCCGCAGAAATGGTTACTACTGCAAAAATGGCAAAGTTGATGAAAACCGCAACTTTATGGCTACTGAAACATGGCCTATCGCCCTATGACACCGATTTTCGTTTCGATGTGATCGCCATCCACCAAGATGTGCACCACATTGAGTGGATTAAAAACGCAATAACTCAAGGATAAACGATGCTCGACAGCATTAAAGACAGTTTTACCGAAAGCATCCAAATTCAAATTGCGGCTGCTGAAGCACTACCCCATGCGATCACGCATGCTGCACAAGCCATGGTGGCAACGCTACTTAACGGTCATAAAATTCTCTGTTGCGGTAATGGTGGCTCTTCGGCCAATGCCCAGCTTTTTTCTTCTTGCTTACTGAACCGTTTTGAAACTGAACGCCCGAGTTTACCCGCCATTGCATTAACCGCAGACAATACCACGTTAACCGCAGTTGCTAACGACTATCACTACCAAGAAATATTCTCGAAACAGGTACGTGCATTTGGTCAACCTGGTGATGTTTTGTTGGCTATTTCAACCAGTGGTAACAGCAAAAACATCATTAAAGCGATGGAAGCGGCTGTGACTCGCGATATGACGATTATCGCTCTAACAGGCAAAGACGGTGGAGAAATGGCTGGTCTTCTAGGTGAAAATGATGTGGAGATCCGCATCCCCTCGCAGCGGACGGCTCGAATCCATGAAGTTCATATGGTCACCCTACACTGCTTATGTGACTTGATTGATCAAGTCCTTTTCCCTTCTCATGAAGAATAGACAATGAATAGATTAAAACTTTCACTCATTCTACTGTTGAGCTTTGCTGTATCAGGTTGTGCAGGAGTTATCCTTGCTGGCGCGGCAACAACAGCGAGCCTAGTAACAGACCCTCGAACCACTCAAGAAATTTGGAATGATAATAACATCGAATTTGAAGTAGCAGGTATCGCCAATAAAGCCCCCTTTAACGGAAAAACTCGCATTACGGCCAGTTCTTATCAAGGGATTGTCGTGTTGATGGGACAAGCTGAAAACTCCGAATTACTCAATGAGTTTGAAAATAAAGCACGTGAGACAAAAGGGGTCAAAACCATTCATAATCAAGTCAGAATAAAAGCGCCTTTATCAATTGGCGAAATCAGTAACGACAGTTGGATTACGACTAAAGTAAAATCAGCGCTGTTGGCCAATTCTGAACTGAACACAATCAAAATCAAAGTAATCACAGAAAATAGAGAAGTATTTTTACTTGGCTATGTCTCGGCAGAACAGGCTAATCTAGCCAGTGATATTGCCCGAAACATATCAGGCGTAAAACAGGTGATTAAGGCATTTCAATACAGCGAATAATCTCGGTTATCCTTTGTTTTTTTTTAGAAAAAAAGCAGCGAATATCGCTGCTTTTTCGATCATGACTGCTTAATGTGTGAAAATGAGTTACTTAATGACTCTTAGGCTTGGTTTTCCCTTCGGCCGAGAAGTTTCTTGTGCTCGAGTCTCTAATAATTCCTCATCTTCTTGAGAAGCAACGCTTAACATCGGCTCTTGTTCAGATTCCTCTGTTATGCCCGCTTCTAGATAAGGGATATAGGCCTCTTCAGGTTCAAACATCGTACCTGCACCGTTTTCACGTGCATAGATCGCTTGCACTGCGTACAAAGGCACTATGACCGAATGAGGACGTCCGCCAAAGCGAGCATTGAACGTAATCGCTTCATTGCCAAGCTCAAGGTTACCTATCGCTCTTGGGGCAAGATTAAGGATAATTTGTCCATCTTGCACAAACTCCATAGGCACTCGTACACCCGTAAGAGTGGCATCCACAACAACATGAGGAGTCAATTCATTTTCTAATAGCCAATCATAAAATGCTCTAAGCATATAAGGTCGGCGAGGAGTCATTTGAGAGATATCCATCAAACTGCCTTAACGAACTAAACGCATCTCACGTTCAGCTTCTGTTAAAGAAGCCAAGAATGAATCACGCTCAAAAACACGATTCATATATACTTTAAGCTCTTTAGAGCCAGGACCAATCAGATCAATACCCAAAATAGGTAAGCGCCATAGTAATGGAGCTAAATAACAGTCAATGAGGCTAAACTCTTCACTCATGAAATATTCGTATTCCGCGAACACAGGACCAAGAGTAAGCAGATCATTGCGTAATTTATTACGAGCTGCTTCTGACTCTTCCGCATTACCCTTCACGACTTTCTCAGCCAGTGAGTACCAGTTTTTCTCAATACGGTAAATCATCAAACGGCTATTACCACGAGCCACAGGATAAACAGGCATCAGCGGTGGATGAGGGAAACGCTCATCTAGGTATTCCATGATGATCTTTGAGTCATAAAGAGCAAGCTCACGATCAACTAACGTTGGTACTGTCTTATATGGGTTTAGCTCAATAAGGTCAGCTGGCAGATTGGTTTCATCAACTAATTCTACTTCAACACTGACACCTTTTTCCGCTAGAACAATACGTACCTGATGACTATACATATCAGATGCACTCGAAAATAGCGTCATCACAGAACGTTTATTGGCAGCTACAGCCATGGAGCCCTCCAGCACACTTACAGATATAAAAACAATGGAGGCCAAGCCTCCATTGAAGATTCTAAAAATTAGAAATTAACGCCGCATGGTAGCACAATTAATGCACATCACGCCAATATTCTTTCTTCAATAGAACAACCACGATAGTAAATAGCACAAGGAATGCCATTACCCACCAACCTAAAGTTTGACGTTCAAGCTTGACTGGTTCTGCTGAATATTCAAGGAAGTTAACAATGTCACGGACCGCTTGATCATACTCACTTTGGCTCAGCTCACCCGTTCCATCAGACTCGGCACCAATAACAGCCTTGACTTCCTCGCCATTGACAAGATGAGTACCATAAACTGGTTGTGGGATCCCTTGTAGCTCTTCAAGCACATGAGGCATACCGACACTTGGGAATACGATGTTGTTTACGCCAAAGGGCCGGCTAGGATCGGCATAAAATGAACGAAGGTAAGTATACAACCAATCTGTTCCTCGAACACGAGCCACAAGCGTTAAATCTGGTGGTGGTGCACCAAACCATTTCGCTGCCGACTTATCTGGAATCGCATTCTCCATCAGTTGACCAATTTTGGCATTCGGATCAAAAATCAAATTCTCTTTCATCAAATCCGAGGGAATATTCAAATCATTCGCTACACGCTCATAACGCTGGTACTGAGTTGAGTGGCAACCAAAACAGTAGTTCATGAATAGCTTTGCACCATGCTGCAGTGATGCTTGATCTGTTAAATCATTATTTGCTTTATCTAAATGTACATTTGCGCCAGCTGCCAAAGCAAGAGATGGCAGCATTGCAAACAAAATTACAATCCACTTTTTCATTTAAATGTCACCCTCTCTGGTAATGGTTTCGTTGCTTCATTTTTGCTGTAGAAGAACAACAAAACAAAGAACATGAAGTAACCAACGCTAAATATACGTGCAAGCATTGTGTAAGTGGCTGTCGCAGGTAACGCACCTAAAACACCTAACGCAATAAAGCAGATAGTGAACTGAATAATATTGATTAAGTGGAACTTACTACGATAACGGTAAGAACGAACCTTACAACGATCCAGCCATGGCAATAAGAACAACACCACAATCGATGCACCCATCGCAGCCACACCAATTAACTTATCAGGAACGGCACGTAAAATTGCATAGAAAGGCGTGAAATACCAAACAGGTGCGATGTGTGCTGGTGTTTTTAGTGGGTTTGCCGCTTCAAAGTTAGGCGGCTCAAGGAAGTAACCACCCATCTCTGGGTTAAAGAACAACACATAACAGAACAGGATTAAGAAACCAGCTACACCAATAAGATCTTTCACTGTCCCGTAAGGATGGAATGGAATCGAATCAATGATGTCGTATTTCTTGGTGTAGTAGTCATGAAATTTAAACTGCGTTTTATAATCATCGCCCATCGCCCCTTTTGGTACTTTGGTTTCGATACCGTCAGGGTTATTAGAACCGACTTCATGCAGTGCTAATATATGGAGAACAATTAGCAACAATAAAACAATAGGTAAAGCAATTACATGCAGTGCAAAGAAACGGTTCAGAGTGGCACCTGAAATAACGTAGTCACCACGTATCCATAGAGTTAAATCATCACCGATAACGGGGATTGCACCGAACAAAGAGATAATAACTTGCGCTCCCCAATAGGACATTTGTCCCCATGGTAGCAAGTATCCCATAAAAGCTTCGGCCATCAACACTAAGAAGATCAGCATGCCAAATAGCCATAGCAGCTCACGAGGCTTCTGATAGGAACCGTAAATTAAGCCACGGAACATATGTAGATAAATCACCACAAAGAAAGCTGAAGCGCCAGTGGAGTGCATATAGCGCAGTAACCAACCATACTCAACATCACGCATGATGTATTCAACAGATGCAAAAGCCCCTTCACCTGATGGCACATAGTTCATGGTTAGCCACACGCCAGTGAGCAGTTGGTTAACAAGAACCAACATGGCTAACGATCCAAACAAATACCAAAAGTTAAAGTTTTTCGGCATTGGATATTCAGATAGGTGTTTTTTGTAAGCGTTCATTGCAGGTAAACGCTTTTCTACCCAATCAAGTAAAACTTGCATTATGCAGCCTCCCCGGTCTCATCTAATCCTATGACAATACGAGTATCGCTAAGATACATATATTGAGGGATAACCAAGTTTAGTGGTGCCGGAACACCTTGAAAAACTCGACCCGCCATATCAAATTTCGAACCATGGCAAGGACAGAAAAAACCAGATTTAACCCCTTGAACTTGTTCACTAAAAGAATCAGGCAAATAAGTAGGTGAACAGCCAAGGTGAGTACAAATACCCACAGCAACGAAATATTCAGGTTTAATCGATCGATAAGCATTTTGCGCATAATTAGGCTGCTGCTGCTCATCCGATTGAGGATCTCGAAGTTGGTTTTCTATATCTTTTAGCCCATCGACCACTGATTGAGAACGACGAACAACCCAAACAGGTTTTCCTCGCCACTCAACACGAACCATTTGCCCCTCTTCAAGTTTACCGATTTCAACTTCAACGGGGGCTCCAGCCGCTTTGGCTTTGGCACTTGGGTTCCAAGATTTAATAAAAGGAACGGCGACAGCAGCGGCTCCTAACCCTCCGACAACGGCTGTTGTCGCGGTTAAGAAACGTCTGCGACCGTTATTTAAAGGCGCATTGCTCATCCAAACATTCTCCCATTTGCTCCCTGTGGATTATTATTATTCCGCTTATCAAGAGCATGGCTAACAAAATACGAATCTAGTTGTATTTATTTGATGGCAAATCATAAATAAAACCCTACTTTTTGACAAGATAAAGCTACCTTTTCGTAACATTCGTGAAGTAAATCGCACGTGAGGTCACAAAAGGAAGATTAAAGAGCAACAACCAAATGATGTGATTAAAAAAATGAGTGTTTGCTAACACCAAAAAGTAAAAATCCGCCTTCTTAGAAGGCGGCTTTGGTTTATAGCCCCCTATAAGGGGGCATCCCTGCACTGCTAGTTTATCTTCAACTCTAACTGCGCCTCATATTCTTGATCTTTCTTGTCTTGGTGCCTTACGTAACGCCTGATGATTTCTTCATTCACACCAACTGTGTCAACAAAGTATCCCC
>NZ_CAWNHR010000011.1:1680562-1754854 GCF_963874485.1 Vibrio sp. V15_P4S5T153
GCCCGGTATAAATACCGGGCTTTTGAACCACAATCCAGTAACACTGGAAGCGAATCTTTTGAAAAAAGATTAACGCTTAGAGAATTGTGGTTTACGACGTGCTTTACGCAGACCAACTTTCTTACGTTCAACGCAACGAGCGTCGCGAGTAACGTAGCCAGCTGCACGTAGAACAGGACGTAGTGATTCGTCGTATTCCATTAGAGCGCGAGTGATACCGTGACGGATAGCACCAGCTTGACCAGAAATACCACCACCTTTAACAGTGATGTATAGATCTAGTTTCTCAGTTAGTTCAACTAGCTCAAGAGGTTGTTTAACAACCATGCGAGAAGTTGGACGACCAAAGTAAACATCAAGGCTACGCTTGTTGATTACAATGTTGCCGCTGCCTGGTTTAATAAAAACGCGTGCAGCTGAGCTTTTGCGACGGCCAGTGCCGTAGTATTGATTCTCTGCCATTTTCGAAATCCCCAATTAGATGTCTAGTACTTTTGGTTGTTGAGCAGCATGGTTGTGCTCAGCGCCAGCGTAAACTTTCAGCTTACGGTACATAGCACGGCCTAGAGGACCACGTGGTAGCATACCTTTAACCGCTAGCTCAATAACCATCTCTGGCTTACGAATAATCAGCTTGTCGAAAGTGATTGATTTTAAGCCGCCTGGAAATTCAGTGTGACGGTAGTAAGTTTTAGCTGCTGCTTTGTTACCAGTTACAGTAACTTTCTCAGCGTTTACAACGATGATGTAATCACCAGTGTCCACGTGAGGAGTGTATTCAGCTTTATGTTTGCCACGTAGGCGAGATGCAATTTCACTTGCTAGACGACCTAGAGTTTTACCCTCAGCGTCTACGATATACCAGTCGCGTTTTACAGTTTCTGGTTTAGCAACGAAAGTTTTCATGCTAATAATAACCCGTTAAATAAAATTTACACTAAAAGGAGCATTAAAATGCCCCCACTGTCTAAGAGTCCAAAGTTGCCCCTTCGAGCGTTTGGTTTCTCTCGGCCTCTCGTTTCACAGAAACAGGCCTGCAGTAACGGTGGGTCGCAGGATTATAGGGAAGTCAGTAGAAAAAATCACCTCTTTTTGAACAAAATCACGAATTTTTTATTTTGCTTTAAAAGTGTTCGGATTGAGCTAGGCCAGATGTTCCCTTGATAAATACTCATGACTTTGCATTTCAATTAACCGCGACTGACAACGTTTGAATTCAAACTCCAGTTGCCCATGCAGATACAGATCGTCCAGCGCCACTTCGGCGGAGATAATTACTTTTACATGTCGTTCGTAAAATTCATCAATCAACGCAATAAAACGCCGCGCTGCATCATCGATGGCGCGATCCATTTGCTTCACATCAGCCAACAGTACTGTGTGGTAAATTTTGGACAACTCAATGTAATCGTTTTGGCTTCTCGCCGTTTGGCATAACTGTTCAAATGTCGCATGTAAAATACCATCACTAGCCTTTACAACAGAGAGGGTGCGATGATTGATTTCAATCTCACTGCGTGCTTCTTTTTTCTCGTCACCAACCAATTGCCGATAGTAATGTTGTAAATTGTGGCTTGCTGCTTCATCCAATGGATAGTGGTAAATTTCCGCTTGCTCTAATGTTCTTAAGCGATAATCAATGCCACTATCGACGTTCAACACATGACAGTGTGATTCAATCAAAGCAATTGCAGGGAGAAAGCGTGCTCGCTGCAAGCCGTTGCGGTATAAGTCGTGCGGTGGAATATTCGATGTCGCCACTAAGATAATGCCGCGCTTAAACAGTGCTTGAAACAAGGTACCCAAAATCATCGCATCGGTAATATCTGATACAAAAAATTCATCAAAACAGATAATTTCCGTTTCAGACTTTAAAATATCGGCAACCTTTTCTAAGGGCTCTTCAACTCCAGCCAGCGCCTTCAACTCATCATGAACTCGGTACATAAAACGGTGGAAATGCACTCGCATTTTGCGAGTGGTTGGCAGAGCTTCAAAAAACGTATCCATTAGATAGGTTTTTCCTCGCCCGACACCGCCCCAAAAATAGAGCCCTTTAGGTAAGTTAGGCTGTTCAGGTTGACGACCAAGCCATTTGGTCCAAACCGCGGAGGGCTTAACTGGTTGGTTAAGATAATCCTGAAACTGATGGTAGAGTAAATCCAGCGCATCGACGGCGCTTTCTTGAGCAGAGTCTCGTTGAAAACCGAGTTTTTTTACATCGTGTTCATATCGCTGTTTTGGTGTCATGACCGCCTACTGCACTAAAGAAAATGGAAACTGCTATTTCGTGTATTTCGCTTTATTGGCTAGAGCAGTCATAGTAACATGTCCAAGCGACGTGCGTAACCAACAGGTAAAAAACATGTTAAATAACAACAATAAGGAGCTGTTATGCCTTGGATATATGCCATTGTAGGCTTGCTAGTAGGGGCTGTGTTGGGAATGGTCATTTCACGATTGACTACGCCTCAATATAAAAACCAAAAGTCTCTACAAAAAGAATTAGATAACGCGAAATTTAGTTTGGAACAACAACGCCAAGAATTGTCGGATCATTTTGCTCAAGCGGCAGAAATACTCGATACACTAGGTAAAGATTATACAAAACTGTATCAACACATGGCCAAAACATCGTCCGAAATTCTGCCGAATATGCCAGAGCAAGATAACCCATTTATCAAAAAAATCGCTCTGCATAATGATACAGAGAAAAGCAACGATGACATTTTGGAACAGCCACCGAAAGATTATGCCAATGGCGCAACAGGGCTTTTTAATACCCCTAAAAAAGAGATCATTCATTCTGCAGACGTGGTTAAGGTGAAAGCCGTTTAATCTGAATTCATGAACTTTATAAAGGTTTTTGAGTCATAAACCTCACGAGAGTGTTGAAGTTTTGTCTTTCGTACAAATATTAAACTTCGAACACAGTTATTCCAAAGGAGCTTATGATGAAAAAACCTTTACTTCTTTTAACCGCTCTATCGTTAAGTTTAAGTTCAATCATCACCCCACTACCCGCAATGGCAGCGCTACCCTTTTCTGTCAGTGGTGAGCCATTGCCGAGCTTAGCACCGATGCTAGAGCAAGTGACACCGGCGGTTGTGAGTATCTCAGTTGAGGGAACTCAAGTTTCCCATCAACGTTTACCCGAGCAGTTTCGATTTTTCTTTGGTCCTGACTTCCCAATCGACCAATCGCAAGAGCGGCCATTTAGAGCATTAGGCTCTGGTGTCATTACTGACGCAGACAAAGGCTATGTTGTGACTAATTATCACGTCATCGATGGCGCTGATAAGATTCGCGTCAAACTATACGACGGCCGAGAATACGATGCGGAGCTCGTCGGTGGCGATAAAATGTCCGATGTCGCGCTGATCAAACTCAAAAAAGCAAAAAATTTAACCCAAATTCGTATCGCAGATTCAGACAAACTGCGTGTAGGTGATTTCACTGTCGCGATCGGGAACCCGTTTGGTCTTGGTCAAACGGTGACTTCCGGCATTGTTTCTGCGCTAGGACGAAGTGGACTTAATCTTGAAAACTTTGAGAACTTTATTCAGACCGATGCCGCGATTAACAGTGGCAACTCTGGTGGTGCCTTAGTCAATCTCAATGGTGAATTGATTGGGATTAATACCGCGATTCTTGGGCCGAATGGTGGCAACGTTGGGATAGGTTTTGCAATACCATCAAATATGATGAAAAACTTGACCGAACAGATCTTAGAATTTGGTGAGGTAAAACGTGGCGTGCTCGGCGTTCAAGGGGGTGAAATAACCTCTGAACTGGCTGAAGCGCTAGGCTATGAGTCAAGTAAAGGGGCGTTTGTTAGCCAAGTTATCAAAGATAGCGCCGCCGATAAAGCAGGGATCAAAGCGGGTGATGTCATCACAGCTATTAATGGAAAAAACGTTTCTACCTTCAATGAATTAAGAGCCAAAGTGGCAACATTAGGTGCAGGTAAAAAAATCACAATCGATGTAATCCGCGATGGTAAAAGCAAGACCTTCGACGTAACCTTGAGTGAAAACAACACCACAACTAAAGCAGAGCAACTGCACTCGGGGTTGACTGGTGCGGCACTGACCAATACGACGGATCAAGACCCAATCGCTGGCGTTAAAGTGACTGCTATAGAGAAAGGGTCAGCGGCAGAAGCGTATCAACTACAAAAAGAGGACATCATCATTGGTGTTAACCGCCAACGAGTGAAAAACCTCGCACAATTACGCGAAATTTTGGAGAAAAAGCCGAGCATACTTGCGCTGAATATCCAACGAGGTGATAGAACCATTTACTTGGTTATTCGCTAATTAGTGAGAATCGCTTGTGGAGCGATCAGGGCAGCATTTGAATGCTGCCCTTTTCTTATTCAATCATGTAGTGCTATTCTTCCTCTCTCAAGCTCAGGTGTAAAATAAGCTGAGTATATAGCGGGTTTTGTTTGGGGAAGATATGCTTAACTTTTTACTTCGTTCAGTGGGGCTTGGGCTTCTCGCTGCTATTGTTATTTTACTAGCGGTTCCCTCGCTACGTTCAAATGTTCTCCCGCAAATCGCGGCCGAAGAGTCTCCCAATGCGCTCTCTTTGCAAATTTCGTTTAACCAAGCCGTTCGCCGCGCCGCACCTGCTGTAGTCAATATTTACAACCAAAAATACACCGAAAGCGATCGCAGTAAACTGTCGATTCAAGGGTTAGGTTCTGGTGTGATTGTGAGCGAGAAAGGGTACATCATTACTAACTATCACGTAGTAGCCCAAGCAGACCAAATCGTAGCGGCCTTACAAGATGGCCGTCTCGCAGCCGCGCAATTAGTAGGCAAAGATCGACGCACGGATATCGCAATTTTGCGAATCGAAGGAACGAACCTTCCCGTTATTCCACAAAATCCCAATTACTCGGTGAAAGTTGGCGATGTGGTACTGGCCATTGGCAATCCATACAACCTTGGACAAACCACTACTTTTGGTATCATTTCTGCCACTGAACGTTCATCAGTCAGTACCGATGGACGTCAAGCTTTCATCCAAACTGATGCGGCCATTAATGAAGGCAATTCCGGTGGAGCTTTGGTCAACACTCAAGGAGAGCTCGTAGGTATTAACACGGCTTCGTTTCAACAAGCAACTGAAATGAAAACCGATGGTATATCATTCGCGATTCCTTACAAATTAGCCAATACCATTATGGAAAAAATCATTGCTGATGGACGCGTGATTCGCGGCTATATCGGTATTGATGGGCAAGATATTACTCCAGTAACATCTCGCTTACTTGGCAGTGAACATATTGGCGGCATAGTTGTGTTGGGCATTGACCCCAATGGCCCTGCAGAAACGGCTGGTTTTAAAGAGCGAGACATTATTCTAAAAATTGGCGGTAAAAAAATTAATGGTCGCAAGAGTGTGATGGAAATTGTCACTGACTTGCGCCCAGGTACCGTTGTCGATGTGCTCATCTTACGTAAAGGTGAAGAGATGACACTTCCCGTGACAATTGTTGAAGACCTACGCGAATAAAACTAAGCCACCAAAAACAAAACAAAGAGACATAAAAAAGCCCCCAACTCACGAAGGGGGCTTTTATTTATAGACTTTTACTCTTGCTCAAGATCTGAATCACTAAGTTCTGATTCAATCTCAATCGCAGTAACACGTTGTAACCCTCTCGGCAGCAAGCTACCTCGACGTCCACGCTCACCACGGAAGTTTTCTAGATCGCTGGCTTTTAAACCAAGTTTGCGTTTGCCGGCATAGAGCGTAATAGCCGCCCCTTGAGGCAAGGAGATTAAGTGTGACACAAACTCTTCACGCTCTTTGGACTTAGCCGCAGGAATATTGATTATTTTGTTGCCTTTGCCTTTGGTTAGCTGTGGTAAATCTTTGATTGGGAATAGCAACATTCGGCCCTGATTCGTGATCGCTAAAATGTCATCAGACTCCAAATTACCGATGGCCTGCGGCGTCATTACCTCTGAGTTCTCAGGCAAATTAACTAAGGCTTTACCACTACGGTTTTTCGACAGCAGTTCACCACCTTTACACACAAAACCATAACCGGCATCCGAGCCCACTAACCAGAGTTGATCCTCTTCCCCCATCACTACTTGGCGGATAGACGAGCCCTCTGTGATATTGAGACGACCCGTAATCGGCTCACCTTGGCTACGCGCCGAAGGTAGCGAGTGGGCTTCAAGCGAATAACTTCGACCATCGCTACCCAAGAATACGACCTGTTGATTGCTCTTACCACAAGCATGAGCCAAATACTGGTCGCCGGATTTGTAGCTCAAACTTTGGCAATCCACATCATGCCCTTTGGCATGACGTACCCAGCCTTTTTCCGAAAGCACAACGGTGATCGCTTCACTTGGCACAAGGTCACGCTCAGTCAAGGCTTTAGATTCGGCACGCTCAATCAGTGGTGAACGGCGATCATCACCATACTTCTCAGCATCTGCTTTGATCTCTTTCTTCAACAAAGTGTTCAAGCGACGCTCAGAACCAAGCAACTGCTCTAATTTTTCGCGCTCTTTGGCAAGCTCATCTTGCTCACCACGAATCTTCATCTCTTCAAGTTTGGCTAAGTGGCGAAGTTTGGTATCTAAAATCGCATCGGCTTGAATAGCACTAATACCAAACCGGGCCATCAATACCGCTTTCGGTTCATCTTCAGTACGAATGATTTCAATCACTTCATCAATATTCAGATAAGCAATGAGCAAACCTTCCAAGATGTGCAAACGCGCCATGACTTTATCAAGACGGTACTGTAAGCGGCGGCGAACCGTGGTGCGACGAAACTCAATCCACTCAGAAAGAATGGTCACTAAACCTTTCACTTCTGGGCGATTGTTTAAGCCAATCATGTTCAAGTTAACACGGAAGCTTTTCTCTAGATCGGTTGATGCGAATAAGTGGCTCATCAACAAGTCACAATCTACGCGGTTAGAACGCGGCACAATAACAATACGCGTAGGGTTCTCGTGATCCGATTCATCGCGTAAATCTTCAACCATTGGCAATTTCTTCGCGCGCATTTGGTTAGCGATTTGTTCGAGCAATTTAGCGCCTGAGACTTGATGAGGTAATGCTGTGATCACAACATCACTCCCCTCTTTATGCCAAACCGCGCGCATTTTGATACTGCCGCGACCTGAGCGATATATTTTCTCAATTTCAATTCTGGGTGAAATAATTTCCGCTTCGGTCGGATAATCTGGCCCTTGCACGTACTGCATCACATCATGCAGTTGCGCTTCCGGGTTATCGATCAGGTGAATCGTCGCATCGGCAATTTCACGCACATTGTGTGGCGGGATATCGGTCGCCATACCCACCGCAATTCCCGTGACGCCATTGAGCAAAATATGAGGTAAACGCGCCGGCAGCATTTGTGGTTCTTGCATTGTGCCATCAAAGTTAGGCTGCCAATCAACGTTGCCTTGTCCAAGCTCACCCAGTAAAACTTCAGCGAATTTAGACAGTTTCGCTTCGGTATAACGCATCGCTGCGAAGGATTTTGGATCGTCCGGAGCACCCCAGTTACCTTGACCATCCACCAGTGGATAGCGGTAAGAAAAGGGTTGTGCCATTAATACCATCGCTTCGTAACAGGCCGAATCACCGTGCGGGTGGTATTTACCGAGCACGTCACCAACGGTACGCGCTGATTTTTTGTACTTGGCTGACGCCGAGAGTCCAAGCTCCGACATCGCATAAATAATACGTCGCTGTACCGGTTTTAAACCATCGCCAATATAAGGCAGTGCGCGGTCCATGATGACGTACATCGAATAATTGAGATAGGCGTCTTCAGTGAACTTACGCAGCGGCAGTTTCTCAACACCATCAAAGGTTATTTCAGTTGACATTTATTGCACCTCTGCCATATCGCCATAACGTTGCAACCATGCGCGGCGGTCATCTGCTCGCTTTTTACCTAGCAACATGTCCATCATTTCATCCGTTGCTTCAGCATCATCAATGGTCAGTTGCACCAAGCGGCGCGTGTTTGGATCCATCGTTGTTTCACGCAATTGAAGCGGATTCATTTCACCCAAACCTTTAAATCGCTGGACGTTGATTTTGGCTTTTTTCTGGCTAAGTCGCTCTAAAATGCCCTCTTTTTCAGCATCATCGAGTGCATAAAAGACCTCTTTACCACAGTCGATCCGATACAAGGGAGGCATAGCAACAAAAATGTGGCCCGCTTTGACTAGTGCTCGGAAATGTTTGGTAAATAAGGCACAGAGCAAGGTGGCAATATGTAAACCATCAGAGTCAGCATCTGCGAGAATACAGATTTTACCGTAACGCAATCCATCGAGATCGTCGTTATCAGGATCAATCCCAAGCGCAACAGAGATATCATGCACTTCTTGTGAAGCCAGCACTTGGTCTGCCGACACTTCCCACGTATTTAAAATTTTCCCACGCAGTGGCATAACCGCTTGAAATTCACGATCGCGCGCTTGCTTAGCACTGCCGCCTGCTGAATCCCCTTCGACAAAGAAGATTTCCGTGCGGCTCAGGTCTTGAACTGAACAATCGGTCAATTTACCGGGGAGCGCGGGGCCCGATGCGATTTTTTTCCGTACCACTTTTTTGCTGGCTCGCATGCGGCGATGCGCATTGGCTATGCACACTTCGGCAAGTAATTCAGCGAGTTGTGGTTTTTCATTCAGCCATAAACTAAAGGAGTCTTTTATTACACCTGAAACAAAAGCCGCGGTTTGACGTGAAGAAAGACGCTCTTTGGTTTGCCCTGCAAACTGTGGGTCTTGCATCTTAACCGACAACACATAAGAACAGCGGTCAAAGACATCTTCACCAGTTAACTTAACGCCACGCGGCAACAGGTTGCGGAATTCACAGAATTCACGCATCGCATCGAGCAACCCTTGGCGTAAGCCATTAACGTGCGTACCACCTTGTGCGGTCGGGATTAAGTTAACATAGCTTTCAGTGATCATCTCACCACCTTCAGGTAGCCAAATCACTGCCCAGTTGGCCGCTTCAGTTTCAGCGACAAACTCACCCGTAAATGGCTCTTCGGGTAATAAAGTGTAACCCTTTACGCCTTCTGCGAGATAATCTTTTAAGCCGTCTTCGTAGTACCAACGGTGCTCAAGATTGTTAACCTTATCACTAAAGGTGATCTCGAGCCCCGGGCAAAGTACCGCTTTAGCGCGCAAATTATTGATTAGGCGAGTCACTGAAAAGTTAGGCGAATCAAAGTAGCTGGTATCGGGCCAAAAGTGGACACTCGTCCCTTTATTACGACGACCACAGGTACCAGTTACTGTCAATTCCTCGACTTTATTACCGTGCTCAAACGCCATTTCATAGATTTGCCCATCACGGCGAACGGTCACTTCCACACGCTTGGATAGGGCATTCACTACGGAAATACCTACCCCATGTAAACCACCGGAGAACTGGTAGCTTTTGTTTGAAAACTTACCACCCGCATGCAATTTACAGAAGATAAGCTCAACGCCTGATATTTTCTCTTCAGGGTGAATATCAACAGGCATACCACGCCCATCATCGATCACTTCAAGTGATTGATCTGCGTGGAGAATAACTTGTACCTTGGAGGCATATCCGGCTAGCGCTTCATCGACACTGTTATCGATAACTTCTTGGCCTAAATGGTTAGGTCGCGCGGTGTCCGTATACATCCCAGGTCGGCGACGTACTGGTTCTAAGCCATTAAGAACTTCAATGGCCCCAGCATTATATTGTTCAGTCATAATACGGAATGCTTTTATAGATAAATGATTCGTTACTTTTTCGGCAGTTTATCAATGATGTGCTTGTGATTAATTAACGACAACAACGCTGATTTTTTCAGCATTACAAACTGCAAAAGTATAGATAGGACATAGTCTGGAAGAGCCTTGCTTATGTCAAGCGAGATAAGTAAGTTACAGGTAAAATTATGACTCCCCCCTCAATGAATTGGTCAGAGATCTAGGAATTCGATGATTTGTCGCGGATATCGCTCAAAGTTAACAAAACTATGATCGCCGCCAAATTCAACCGTCTGTTTTGCTCCCGTCAATTTAGCGACGGCTTGACGGTAATCTAAGACTTCATCGCCCATTTGTTGCAACAACCAAAATGACGTGACGTCATTAATTTTAACCTCTAATGCTTTGAGCTCTTCAATATGTTTCGCCTCTAGCCGATAGTGCTCTTGCGTGTAGGGGTTGACTTGTTCGCCTAAAAAATTGACCAATAATTCATACGGTTTGATTGCTGGGTTTATCACCACGGCACGAAAACCAAACAAATGGTTTAACCAAATAGACAAATACCCGCCTAATGAACTCCCCACCAGCGCAATACGATATTGATCTTGATGTTGATGAATAAGATCAAGTAGATATTCCGCAGCTTGCGCGGGAAAACTGGGTAACTTAGGCACCATCACTTTGATATCAGGACGCTGCATTTGGCAATACTTCACCATCACTTGTGCTTTGTGCGACAGCGGCGAGCTATTAAAGCCGTGAATATAAAGCAGCATAGGTTGACGAGTAGGCATCTCAGTATCCATTAGCGTTAAAATCCGGTTGGAATGCGCCGTTAGCTAAACGTTTGACTTGAGTTTCTATTTGACCATCAGCAGATAGCGTCAATTCACGCCATCCTGGGGAAGTGCGATCCAAAGCAAAATCATCTGAATTGGGCTTAAATTGTACACAGGTCGAGGGAGTGGCCATCACTCGGACACCGTGATGGAGTTTATCCATATTTTGATGAACATGACCACACAGGACGGCTTTTACATTGCGATGTTGCGTGACGATATTCCAAAAAGCATCGCTGTCTTTAAGGCTATGTTGATCGAGCCAGGCGCTCCCCACCAATAGAGGATGATGATGCAGCACAATCAAGGTGTGTCGCTGATGGTGCGTCGATAATTTTTCGTCAAGTAAAGCCAATTGTTGATCGCTCAGCCGTCCGTGCGGTACGCCCACCACTTGAGAATCGAGCATCACCATCTGCCAGTGTTCACCGAGTAATACATGCTCAGACTGTTGAATCTGCTCTGACGGGAATACAGCGCCCATATTAGGTTTAAAGTCGTGATTACCGGGAAGCCAAAAACAAGTTTTTTCTAATGAGGAAATACCACGAGAGAAACGAAGATAAGACTCAGCACTATGATCTTGCGAGATGTCGCCCGTGGCTAGAATTGCATCAAATTCAACACGTTGCGCGCAGATCTCTGCCACAACAGCATGAAAGCTATCTACCGTATTAACACTCAACAGGCTGCCATCATCCGGCGCAAACAGATGCGTATCGGTAATTTGTAGCAGCTTGATGCTGTCTGAATTGTCTAGAGTTGGCGACACGTTCAAAATTTATTAATCCAAATTGAATGACTAATTTTCATCTATGACGAAGACTAAATTGGAGCTCGGCTAATCCCGTGCTTTAAACAGAAAGTAAGCCAATCGCCTAAAAAGCGATTGATTTGCGCTTTCTCATCTTTTTGCATCATTTGTTCATTCGGGTAATCATAGCGAGCTTTGATCTGATTTATCCGCGCACTTGCACACACTTCGGAAACACGTGCATCGTGGTAAAGCCTGACAGACATCGACGGTAATGGAAATACTGAAACGTCATCACTCTGACAAATCTCCACTAAAGTTGTGTACTTTGTGACCTCTAGCACTTGTAATTGATAGGTCATTTGAGCAGCCTGATAACAGCGTAAGTCACCCACGCTCGGCTGACTTGGTAACAAAGCGTTCAATTTCGCGTAGTTAGTTTCGTACACACGCATTAGTTCCGATAAATCAACGTGATACGGTTTTTTCAATGCTAATTCTGCCATTGCAATTGTAACTGTTGATAGTTTAGCTCTAACCATTGTAAAGCGATAATTGAGGCACCATTCTCAATTTGGCCGTTTTTCACTAAGCGGTAAGCCTCTTCACGGCTCATGACATGAACTTTGATGTCTTCACCTTCATAGTCAAGCCCATGTACGCCTTTAGCTTGCGTTGCATCGATTTCACCAACAAAGACGTCGAGTAATTCAGAGCATCCGCCAGATGATGGATAATAAGAGCTAATTTTTTCGATTCGGTTCACTTCAATTCCCGCCTCTTCCATCGCCTCTCGACGAATAACCTGCTCGGACGTTTCATTAGGGTCGATGACTCCAGCAATAATCTCCAGTTGCCAAGGATGGGCGTGCTCTAGTGCTCCAACTCGAATTTGCTCTATAATCACGACTTCATCACGCGCAGGATCATAAGGAAGCATAGCCGCAGCATGACCTCTTTCAAACATTTCTCTTTCAATCACCTCACTCCATCCACCTTCAAACAACTTGTGTTTAAAGCGGTATTTCACCATGCGGAAAAAACCTTGGAACAGTGTTTCTTTTGAAATGACGTCCACATCTTGGGGCGTAAAAATGTTGTACTGTTTGTCAGACTGCTGCATTTAAAACCTCGCTCAGTGAATCTCATAGTTTAATCATGGAATTCATCCATCACCAAGGATATTGCTCAACTTTTTATATAAATTTTATATTTATTTTTAAACGAGCATCGAATTTTATTGCACAGATGGACAGTTATGTGTAAAAAAGTGCAAAGTTTCGAGTGAATTACCACCAATTTAAGTTAAACTCCTTAAAAGTAACCTTCTTACATATTAAGGCAGGGAATAGGACCAATGAAAAAACTGCTTCCACTATTCATCAGCGCAGCATTAGGCAGCCTGAGTTCTTCAGTATGGGCGGATACTCTTACTGAAATCTATAATCAAGCCAAAGAAAATGATCCTCAGTTACTGAGCTCTGCAGCTCAACGTGATGCTGCATTTGAAGCGGTCACATCTAGCCGTGGCGATCTGTTACCACAAATCAACCTGACCGCTGGTTACAATATCAACCGCAGTGATATTGATGCACGCGAAAGTGATAAGCTCACAGCAGGCATCAGTTTCTCTCAGCAGCTTTATCAACGTTCAAGTTGGGTTTCTTTAGACACGGCAGAAAAGAATGCACGCAAAGCGGATTCTGCCTATGCGGCCACCCAGCAAGGTCTGATTTTACGCGTTGCACAAGCCTATTTTGAAGTGCTTCGCGCCAAAGATAACTTGGCATTTGTCCGTGCAGAAAAAGCGGCAGTGGCTCGTCAATTAGAGCAAACGAAACAACGTTTTGAAGTCGGTCTTTCTGCGATTACTGACGTGCATGATGCACAAGCGCAATACGATGGCGTACTTGCTGATGAAGTTTTGGCAAAAAATAGCCTCACCAATAGTTATGAAACCTTGCGTGAAATTACCGGCCAAGAACATTCTGATTTAAGTGTGTTGGATACTAATCGCTTTTCAGCCAGCAAAACAACACAGCCGATTGATGCTCTGCTTGAAGAAGCCCAACAGAAAAATCTCTCTTTGCTGACCGCTCGTATTGCTCAAGATGTCGCGAAAGATAATATTTCATTAGCAAGTTCAGGGCACTTACCCTCACTGACTCTTGATGGCGGCTACAAGTACGGTGATGAAAGTAATAATAACAGCGGCTCTAAAGGGGATTATAACGATTTTAATGTCGGTATTAACCTTGCGGTGCCATTGTATACTGGCGGAAAAACCACTTCGCAAACCAAACAAGCTGAATTTGCGTACGTTGCTGCAAGCCAAGATTTAGAAAAAACGTATCGCAGCGTTGTGAAAGATGTACGCGCATTTAACAACAACATCAATGCCTCTATTGGCGCTTTACGTGCTTATGAGCAGTCAGTTATTTCAGCGAAATCAGCACTGGAAGCGACCGAAGCAGGGTTTGATGTCGGTACGCGAACTATTGTTGATGTGCTTGATTCAACGCGCCGTCTCTACGATGCGAATAAAAATCTCTCTAACGCACGTTATGACTATGTACTGAGCGTACTGCAATTGCGTCAAGCGGTAGGCACATTGAGCGAGCAAGATATTTTAGATATCAACGCTGGCTTAAAAGCAGACAGCTAAAAGTAAAAGCCGCTGAATTTTCAGCGGCTTTTTTGTAGCGATTGGCTCATTTGATACAATCAGCCAAAGGATGTGGCGTGATGTTAGCCTCTGCCGCCTTTAATCGCTTCAATAATTTCTGTGGTTGAGCAACCATCTTCAAAGTTCAACACTTTGACTTCTCCACCCGCAGCAATCACTTCTTCACCACCAGCGATATCTTCAGGTTTATAGTCACCACCTTTCACCAGTAAGTTAGGTAGTACAGCCGCAATCAAACGCTGTGGCGTATCTTCAGAAAAAGGAACCACCCAATCGACAGCGCCCAATGCAGCCAGCACCGCCATGCGGCGATCCGTTGTATTGACTGGGCGACCTGGGCCTTTTAAACGCTTAACCGACTCATCCGTGTTGACCGCGACAATCAGGCGATCGCCCAATTTGGCTGCGTGGTTAAGATAAGAAACATGTCCTGCATGCAAAATATCAAAGCAACCATTGGTCATTACCACCTTTTCGCCCTGAGCTTGAGCCACTTTTACCGCATCAATTAAGGCTTGTTCACTGATGACACCATAATCAGTATCTTTGCTACCGTGAACCGCTTCCGCTAGTTCAATGGTTGAAACGGTTGACGTGCCCAGTTTACCAACCACAACACCCGCCGCCGCATTGGCTAATGCACACGCTTCATCAAGTGGTTTACCTGCTGCAACTGATGCTGCAAGCACTGAAATCACCGTATCTCCAGCGCCCGTTACGTCATACACTTCTTTGGCTAATGTTGGTAAATGGAATGGCTTCTGATTGCGTTGTAACAGTGTCATGCCATGTTCGCTGCGAGTCACCAACAGTGCGCCAAGATCAAACTGTTCAATCAAGGCAAAGCCTTTTTCTACTAGCTCTTGCTCTGTTTTTACTTTGCCTACGACCTGTTCAAATTCAGACATGTTAGGTGTGAGCAATGTTGCGCCACGATAACGTTCGAAATCAGCTCCTTTAGGATCGATAAAAACAGGAACGTTGGCTGCACGTGCTTTTTGGATCAATTGTTGCACATGCTCTAATGCACCTTTAGCGTAATCAGACAAGATCACCGCTTTCACTTTCGGTAACGCCAGATCCATGCGAGATAAAATCAGTTCTGGATCGGTGTTCTCAAACTTATCTTCGAAATCCAAACGGATCAGTTGCTGGCCTCGGCTTAGCACGCGTAATTTTGTAATGGTTGGATAATTTGGCAGAGCAACAAAATCACAACTCACTTTCAACGCTGTTAACGTTTCAGTCAGAACGTTAGCAGGCTCATCCACGCCAGTTAAACCAACAATGTGCGCATGACCGCCCAGCGAAGCAATGTTCATTGCAACGTTTGCCGCGCCGCCTGGACGTTCTTCGCTATTCTCTACTTTTACTACAGGAACGGGAGCTTCTGGTGAGATGCGACCAGTTGGGCCATACCAGTAGCGATCAAGCATCACATCGCCAATAATCAATACACCTGCATCATTGTAGTCAGGTAGGATTGGTTTCATTGTGGATCTCCAATTTTTGTTATTGCGCTGAGTGTAACACAGCTCATTGAGTCTCTAAAACACTCAACCTAGCCACTGCTGCCAAGCGTTTGTGACTCGTTTTCGCAGGTCAACAAACTTACTTTCGTCAACATCCGCATCCAAGTTAAGCAAGTTTCGATGATGGATCTGATTGCGCATTGAGGTATAGGCATCGGTGAGAGCCTGCGCTTGTTCTTTGTCCATAACACCTTGGTTCAGTAGTGACTCAAAAATGCGTACGTTGTCTGACCAAAACGTCAATTTTGGCTTTTCATGGCTAAAACACAGCACTAGATATTGAGCTAAAAACTCAATATCAGTGATGCCACCAGCATCTTGTTTAAGCATAAAACGGCCACTTTTCTTTCCCCCCAAATGATCGCGCATTTTTATCCGCATCGCGACTACATCCTGCTTGAGCTTGGTTTCATCTCTTGCCAATGACAAAATCTCATGGCGGGTGCGATGGAAAGCCTGTTGCAGTGGCTCATCACCATAAATCATTCGGGCACGAACTAAGGCTTGGTGTTCCCACGTCCACGCTTCATTGCGCTGGTATTCATCAAATGCTTCAGCGGGGCTAACTAACAAACCGGACGCTCCAGACGGGCGCAAACGAGTATCAACTTCATACAAAATACCAGAAGCGGTACGAGTGGCAAAAATGTGGATCACGCGCTGGGCTAAGCGCAAATAAAACTGACGGCCATCAATCTCTTTTGCGCCATCGGTGTAACAATCCACTGGGCAGTCATGGAGAAACACGATATCAAGATCGGAATTGTAGCCCAACTCCCAGCCCCCCACTTTGCCATAGCCAACGACTGCAAACCCTTTACCATCCCTCTCTTTTAAATGAGTGGGTTGACCGTATTTTGCACTGACTTGCTGCCAAGCTTGGTTGATCACAGCTTCAACGATGGCTTCAGCAAGGTAAGTTAAGTGATCGCTCACTTTCATCACAGGCAAAGCACCAGCAATATCAGCAGCAGCAATACGCAAAATGCAGATCTGCTTAAATTGGCGTAATCCTTCCATTTGCTGCTCCATATCCTCTTCGGGAATACGAGCAAGAAAATCACACAGTTCAGTTTTATAAGCGGACAACTCCATTGGATTATAGAGATGCTGCGGGTCGATAAGTTCATCGAGTAAAATGGGGTAACGACTAAGCTGTTCCGAAATCATCGGGCTTGCGGTGCATAAACGCACCAGTTGCGTCAATGCCGCAGGGTGTTCATCTAGCAGCTCAAGGTAAGTGGTTCGAGTCACAATTTTGTACATCAAATGCAGCACACGAGGTAAGCCAAACTGCGCATCTGGGTGAATGAAAATCGCTTGGAACAGTTTTGGCATCAACCGGTTTAATACATCTCGTCCGCGTGGGCCCAGCGTTTTTTTCGCCAAATCCTCTTTAAATTGGATCAATACATGCGCCATGCCGGCAGGATCATCACAGGTAAGCTCTTGTTGAAAAATCGTTTCAAGCACATCAGGCTTGTGCGCCATATCCCACAGCTCGTGAAAATGTTTGGCAACGCACTGGTCATCATCTTCTTCATCATCGCCAATCAGAGTTGCAAATACTTGATGTACTTTGGTCATGTGTTGATGCGTTTCGTGAAACAGCGTTACCCAGTCAGTGCATTGCATTGCAACAGCTAAGCGAAGTTGATCCAGTTCATTGTCTGGCAAGGTTTGCGTCTGCTTGTCGGCCATCGCTTGCAATAGGTTCTCAAGGCGACGTAAAAACAGATAAGCTTGTCGTAAATCGGTCACTTCTTGCGGTTTGAGCAGGGCAAGTTCTTCTATTGCAACCAGTGTTTCTAATAGTCCACGCTGACGTAAACTGGGTTCTCGTCCACCACGAATTAACTGAAATACTTGTGCGATGAATTCAATTTCGCGGATCCCGCCTGCGCCTAATTTGATGTTGTTATGCAGCCCTCGACGTCTCACTTCGCTGCTGATCATCGATTTCATACGGCGCAGAGATTGAATGGCGCTAAAATCGATGTAGCGGCGGAACACAAATGGTCGCAGCATTTGACGCAGCTCTTGGTACTGCGGATACATTTCCCGCCCCATTACTCGAGCTTTGATCATCGCATAACGCTCCCAATCACGCCCTTGCTCTTGGTAATAATCTTCGAGCGCCGCATAGCTCATCACCAGTGGGCCACTTTCACCAAAAGGACGCAAACGCATATCAACTCGGTAGCAAAAACCGTCAAAGGTATGTTGATCCAACGCTTTAATGATTCGCTGGCCTAAACGGGTAAAAAATTGCGCATTCGCGATGCTGCGGCGAGCGCCTTGTGTTTCACCGTTTTCAGGATAAGTAAAAATGAGGTCGATATCCGATGAGAAGTTCAACTCACCGCCACCTAACTTGCCCATGCCGATGATCAGCATAGGTTGTGCTTCACCTTGGTCGTTAGTTGGCGTTCCCCACTCGAAGCAGCAAACAGCGTACTGCCACTGGTAAGTCTCAAAAATGAGTGCTTCCGCCAGTGCTGAAAGATGTGCAAGGCTCTCTTCTAATGTCCAACTGGCGGTGAAATCTCGCCAAGCGATGCACACCATTTCACGGTTACGAAACTGACGCAAAATACGATGCCCTGACATTTCATCTTTGCACTCTTCTAGCTGTATAGCGAGATCGTCTCGGTAATGCTCTAGCCTTGACTCTCCCGCCAACATTTCCGGTAATTGCATACACAACCGTTCATCTCGCAATAATGCTTCATTGATAAACTGGCTCATCCCGACCACATACAACAGCTGTTTTTTCAATGGCTCGGACCACTGTGCAATGCTCGGTTGTTGCTCTAGCAAATGTTGATAGGTGGTGTGCGCAAAAGCGTGAAGTGATGAAGGCAGTAACATGAGACATCCTTGTGAATTGAGACCAATGCAGTCGCTAGAAGGCTATTTATAGCAAACTTATATCAATAAAAAACGCCCAACAACAAGAATTGTGGGCGTTGATTGAAGGATCGAATTTCTACAGAGTTAGACTTTGAACATCGTGATTTTCCGATCTAACTCTTCAGCGTTGCTTTGCATGATCTCTGATGTTTCAAGCAACTCACCAACTACTGTTACTGAGGCTTCAACGAGCTCCCTCACATTGGTTAGATTTTGGTCCATTTCCTGAGCCACGCTAGTTTGCTGCCCAGCGGCCGTTGCGATTTGGATATTCATGTCATTGATCCGTTGCACTTGATTCACAATACCATCTAATTCAGTGCCCGCATTCGTAACCAGCTCAACTCCTTCAGCCGCTTCAACTACACTTTTTTCCATTAAATCAACGGCTGAATTGGCACTATTTTGTAATTGAGAAATCATCTCTTGGATCTCAATCGTCGCTTTTTGGGTGCGCTGCGCTAAGTTACGCACTTCATCGGCCACCACCGCAAAACCACGCCCAGCTTCACCAGCCCGAGCCGCTTCAATGGCAGCATTGAGCGCGAGTAGGTTGGTTTGCTCGGAAATACTTTGGATGGTTCCAACAACACTGCCAATCGCAACCACTCGTTCTTCAACTTGGTTGACGGCTTGCGCTGATGCCGCGATATCCTTCGATAGCTCACTCATCTTAGTGATGGTGCCTTTGACAAAACGCTGACCAGTTTCTGCTTGACCTGACGCTTGCTCGGTTAGTGCTGATGCATTTTGTGCATGCTCTGCGACCGTTTGCACCGTGGATGTCATTTCACTCATGGCGGTGGCCAATTGGTCAATTTCGTTAAACTCTTCTTGAGCCGAATCTTTGGTTTCTGACATGCTGATGGTCATGACTTCAGTAAGTGACGAAAGCTCTTGTGAGGCATCCACTTGCATCTTAATGACGTCTTGCAACTGACGGCGGGTTTTCTCAAGCTCTCGCGCAACGTCGCCGTACTCATCTTTACATTCCATATTAATCGGTGTGGAAAGATCACGACTTGCCATCAACTTAATTGAATCACTTAAATATTGTGTTTGGCGTAGCATGACTTTGGCTGCGGCGAGTAAAAGCACAACAAAAACGATGATCATGAATGCCGTTTGCCATACTACTTGAGTCAAATAAGCATCATAGTGTTGCTGAGCGATTTCGGTATTCTGAGTTGCTGCAAGCAGTGATTCGTAAAAAGTACGAGCATCCCAAAGCTGCTTTGCGATGATCAATACTGTACTAAACACCATCAGCATAACCATTTTAGGAACGAGACGAATATCGGTAATCAAACGTTCCCATGGCTTAAATGCCATTGTTGCCATTGTCAGTTCTCCACTATGTCTTATATGTTGAAATTTCGGTAAGTAAGCAAACTCAAAAACTAAAAAAGCTATTTATTTTGAGCTTCGTATGAAAAAAGATGATATCAAAGATGAGACAAATCCAATGTGTTTATTGTTGCTGATCCACTCACTCATGGCATTATTTGTGATCTCAGGCTTGTTGTTCATCCCTGTCAATCATGATACCTGTTAGGTTTCTATCGACCCTGATTTTTTGAACTGTAGTCGTTTCGTTGTGCAACCTGTTGGAGATTTGATCTCATCCACAAATCAATTGCAATTAATGAAACTAAATGAGCAGAGATATAAAAAAGAGACACCGCAGTATCTCTTTTTCATTTTGGCTGTGAGCCATGTTGATTAGCGACTTTTACGCCAATAAGGCTCGGCTTCAATGCCAATTTGTCGCGTCTGCTCCATCGCATGAACAATGGAGTTTTGTTGGCGAATCAGCCATCGCTTGAGTTGTTCTTGTTCGTCTTCTTGCAACTTGTCGATCAAATTCTCTAGCGGCTTGAGCATTAATAAATCATCTATTCCTTGCAGTAAATCAGCCCAAGGGAGACGGAAGTTTTTGCGTTCTTCAATATCATAAAGGCTCGCAAAACCGATGCCAGTGTAGAGATTACGCATTAAACGATACTGCTGATCAATATACTCTTGAGGGCTTAGCTCAACTTTAGGAGGAAAAGCTTCCATTAACTCGGCCCATGTGCGATCCAACTGCTTCACCGAAAACGAACCGACGTTACGCGCCATTTTTTCTCTGGCTTTATCGTCCAAGAAGGGTTGCCATCCACGGCTCAAAATCCAACGACTGAGATCAAGCAGTAACCCAGTATACCGCGCCGAACTGAGTAGCTTTAAGTTTTCTTCCCGATTAGGTAGTGCCTCTTGCTGCTCTTTTAACTCGGCGATGATAAATTTACGAGCGTCCAGTTTACGCAGTGCGTGGCCTTTATCTTCAAGCAGATTTGTTAGGTAGTCATGAGTTTTTAACCAAGATAACTCTTGCTCCAACCATTTTAATTCCTGACGTAAAATAGCGCTGGCGCGACGTGGCACAATGCCGCCATAAATGCTCAAGATCTGGCGTAAAAAACTGGTGGCGTGGCTTATCTCATGTAACGCCGGAATTGAATCGCGCTCGGTGTAGATCTGTTCATGGTGATGCCAATGGGATAATGCATGCTCTAGCGAGTGAATAAAACACTCTTCCACGCTGTCAGTACTGACTGTATTGACCAAGGTTAAGGCGTGAACTTCATCACCTTGATAACCAGACGCAAGACGATAACCTCGCGCCGCTTTACTCAAGTTACCCAGACGCATACCACCGTGCTCACAAAACTGGCGAGCTAACGTAAACAAGGCATCCGTTTGCCCAGATTTCAACTCCAGCTCCACTTCGCAGATAGGTTCTTGTTTTTCACCTGCAACGACAAAGCCTTGATCGAAAGCCACTTCAACTTGACTGCCATCGGCCATGCCAATCAACCACTGCTCGCGTGTGAAGTTGGTCGAAAATAGAGGCATCAGTTCAGATTGTAAGGTCGTAATATCTTTACCTTGTGGCCAGATATCTTCCGGATGAAGCGTCAAGTTCGGTTCATTGCTGTTGTGCTCAGCATTGTATTCTGGTCTTTGGTGCAACCCTGCAACGACTCGACCAGCCGTTTTAACAGTTTGAACATACACATCATCAAAGCGACGAATACGAAGCCCTGTGTCGTGTTGACGCAACCAGTTGTCAGGTGTATCGAAGTAAGTGTTCCCTAACGCTCGACAACTGTGCTGAAGTACTTTGATTTCAGAGATCTTGTAACGCAAAATTTCCGAAAATTCTGGTGAAACAAAAAACTTCAGTTCTATCTCGGTTTCCATAACTAACCCTTTCAAAGCAGATAGCGAAAGAATATGGCCTAATGCACAGTGGGGCAAGTAACAAATATCACTGGAATGATGATCTAAAACAGTTTTAATGAGAGATTTAATGGGTTAACATGCGCGCCTTTATAGCCATCGCTCAACATTTCGCCATGAATGGTGTATGTTATTTTAAGGTTATATTTTTTAGGTTGAACGACCATGCCAGTAAATACAATTATGGGGTTATTTGCAAAGTCCCCTATAAAGCCTTTGCAGCGCCACGTTGTGTGTGTGAATGAATGTTGCTCTCACTTAGTCAATTTCTTTGAAGTTTGTTCAAAGGGTGACTGGGAGAAAGCAGGTGAAATTCGAGCCCAAATTTCTCATTTAGAGAAAGAAGCGGACGTACTCAAGCGTGAAATTCGTCTTAAACTACCACGCGGTTTATTTATGCCTGTCGATCGTACTGACATGCTAGAGCTGTTAACTCAGCAAGATAAACTGGCCAACCTTGCAAAAGATATTGCAGGCCGTGTCTACGGTCGTCAATTGATCATCCCAGAGCCTCTTCAAGAAAACTTCATTGCCTACGTAAAACGCTGCCTTGATGCAGCAAATCAAGCGCAAAAAGTGATCAATGAGCTCGATGAGTTATTGGAAACAGGATTTAAAGGTCGTGAAGTCACACTTGTGGCGGAAATGATCAATCAACTGGATGTGATTGAAGATGACACCGATGCGATGCAGGTTCGACTCCGCCAACAATTAATGGCTATTGAGTCGAAAATGAATCCGATCGATGTAATGTTCTTGTACAAAATTCTAGAATGGGTGGGCGGCATTGCCGATCAAGCTCAGCGCGTTGGCGCTCGTCTTGAACTAATGCTTTCTCGCTCTTAAATCAGTAAGTTAACCAAATAACGAAGAGCAAAACTTGATCCATCAGCTTAGGCGTTGATTATTTTCTCCGCTGATGGTTTTGACTCGCTTCAAGAAAATGAGTCCAGTTATGCTCCGCTTGTTATCAAAAGACTAGGTATTACGATGGATATCCTTGCGAACTACGGCACTGTCCTGATTCTTGTTGCAGCCGCTTTTGGCTTCATGATGGCGATTGGTATTGGTGCAAATGATGTTGCTAATGCAATGGGAACTTCAGTAGGCTCAAAAGCGCTAACCGTAAAACAAGCTATTATCATTGCGATGATTTTTGAATTCGCTGGTGCATATTTAGCGGGTGGTGAAGTAACCGAAACCATTCGTAACAGCGTCATCGAACCCGCACTTTTCGCTCACCAACCCGACGTTCTTGTTTATGGCATGATGTCTGCACTTCTCGCCGCCGGAACATGGCTATTGCTGGCTTCATACATGGGTTGGCCTGTATCAACGACTCACTCTATCATCGGCGCCATTATCGGATTTGCCTGCATATCTGTCGGCCCAGAAGCGGTTGATTGGGCCTCAGTAAAAGGCATCGTAGGCAGTTGGATTGTCACCCCAGTCATTTCTGGTTTGTTCGCCTACTTAATCTTCGTCAGTGCTCAACGATTGATTTTCGATACTGAAAATCCACTGATGAATGCCAAACGCTTTGTTCCTATTTATATGTTCATCACCACTATGGTGATCGCACTGGTTACCATCAAAAAAGGCCTTAAACATATAGGCTTACACTTGAGTACCGGTGAAGCATGGTTATGTTCGGCGGCGTTATCAGGCCTTGTTATGGTCGGTGGTTACTACTATATCAAGAGAAAATTTGCTAACCGCGAAGAAGACCATGGGTTTTCCGGTGTTGAGAGCATCTTTAGCGTATTGATGGTGATCACTGCGTGTGCAATGGCTTTTGCGCATGGTTCAAATGATGTAGCTAACGCGATTGGTCCTCTGTCTGCGGTGGTTTCAACTGTTGAAAGCTTGGGTGCTGTTAGTGCTAAAAGCTCAATTGCTTGGTGGATTTTGCCTCTGGGTGGTTTTGGTATTGTGGTTGGCCTAGCTACCCTTGGTCACAAAGTGATGGCGACGGTCGGTACGGGTATCACTGAACTGACGCCAAGCCGTGGCTTTGCCGCTCAGTTGGCAACAGCGTCAACGGTCGTATTGGCATCAGGTACTGGCCTTCCAATCTCAACCACACAAACACTTGTTGGTGCGGTATTAGGGGTTGGTTTTGCTCGTGGAATTGCGGCATTGAATCTAGGTGTGGTGCGTAATATCGTTGCTTCATGGATTGTCACCTTGCCAGCAGGCGCTTTACTTGCGGTCATTTTCTTCTATGCCCTGCAAGCAATATTTGGCTAATACAATAAGTCAATAGATTGTAAGTGCAATGTCATTAATTGACTCAAACGCACAGAAAGGGAGGCTTAGCCTCCCTTCTTTGTTGCACCAATCAACGAAACTTCTTAATATTTGTCGAAAGCATTTTAATACCTCATTTGATAGCTAAAGGACTTATCGTGAAAAAACTGATCTGCATGGTTTTACTGACCATGTTGGCTGCGCCAACGTTTGCGCAAGACCGCTATATTGCGGACAAACTCTTTACTTATATGCATTCAGGTCCAAGTAACCAATTTCGCATTCTCGGTAGCATTGATGCGGGCGATAAGGTAAAACTGCTTGATGTCGACAAAAATACCGGTTATAGCCAAATTATCGATGAGAAAGGCCGCTCGGGTTGGGTTGAAAGCCGTTTTATCACTCGCCAAGAAAGCATGGCGATGCGTTTGCCTAAATTGGAGAGTGAGCTGGCCGAAGTGAAAAGTAAATTGGCCAATGCAAAGCAAAATGCAGACAGTGAAAAAGCCGGATTGGCCAATTCATTAGAGGCTCGCAATCAACAAATTTCAGAGTTAGAACAAAACTACAGTGATATCAGTAAGCAGCTCACTGATTCACAAACTGAAATTCGCGAACTGCGCGCTAAGCTGGATACTCAGAAAGAGGATCTACTGCTTAAATACTTTACTTATGGGGGCGGCGTAGCGGGTATTGGTCTGTTACTTGGACTAATTTTGCCACACATTATCCCACGCCGTAAGAAACACCCTTCTGGTTGGGCATAATCTCCCTAACAGACTGGATCTATCACTTGAAAAACGGTCACCAGAGAAAGGTGACCGTTTTTTTATCCTTTCCAATCATAAAGAGCTGGGATTTCAATCAATTCACCATCGAAACGTATCAAGGTTGATTGCGGATTGATCTCGACTAATTGCACGCCATTCACCACATCATCGCCTACCTTTCGCTCTACGCCATTAATTTTTACCCATCGTTTATCTGTGCGACTTGAATAAACGTGAGTCTGGAAATTCAGCGCTGGGATACGTCCTGAAAAGGTATCAAGATGTTCTGTGAGCAGAAGATGATCTTTTGATGTGTCTCCTACCAGTACGACTTGATCTTTGCCTTGAATCGCCAACTCAACTCGTTGTACCAATTCCGGGGATAATTGACTTAAGTCGAGATCATTAAGGCCAAACTCCTGATCTGCGTTTTTATCTCGCGGCTCACGAGTCGTCAACTGAGTACCATGTAAAGGAGTAAATGGCGGCGTAGAGCTTGTCTCGGTAAGTGTTTTCACTCGTGGTGTATTAGTTTGTAACTCACCAAAGTCAGGGTATTCCAGAACTTGGTAAGCCCCCTCTTGTTGCACAACTTGTGGCGCATTGTGCTTCAATTGTTCTAGCTCATCGATTCGAGCTTGGTATGAATGATAAACAAGATAACCGCAACAAAGCAGCGATGGAGCAAACAACGCGGTAAGTGATGATTTCGAGCACCATGAAGATGGCAAGGATTGATTAAACACTGCTACATGAGAAGAGTGAGGCAAGCTTTTGCTCTGGTGGCTCAACTCTGATTGCTCTAATGCTTTAAGCACTTGCGACATTATCCTTGCTCCTTAGTAATGAGAAGACGAGGTGCGTTGTGTTGAGTCAATAGCTCAAGCCGACTTATAGTGCGAGCCCCAGCAATACCATCGCTGTCCATTTTCTGCCAGCGTTGGAAAAAAGCTACTTTGCGCTTTACCTCACCATCAAATTGTTGATGCCCTGTGGCTTGCTCTCCAAGTAACTGAGACAATTTTTGGTCAAGCAGTTCAACATCATCTCCTTGCATGCCCTGTTTCAACGTTCGAAGTAAATCGTGCTGCCAAATGTAGTGATATTCTCCTGTCCATACGTCATTGAGCTGACTTTGGTTAATTTGCACATGCTTTCCTGCCATTAACAATTGCACCTGCTCAGCATTGATCTGGTACAGCACCGCATAAGCTTGTGTTTGCTCCGCAGCTAAAGTGAGCACCACTGGCAAATTTAACTGCTTTAATTGGTTGAAATCACCCTGCATACGCTGACATTGAAAGCGTCCTTGTGCTTGAGCATCACAAAAACTATCGGCCAAAGATGCGCTGTAACCCCACACTTTATAAAGATCGCTAATGGCCGCTTCCAATGCCTTCGAGCGTTCTAGATCTTGTTCCAATTGAGCACTGATCACCACTTGAGTGATCGGTTTAGGTAATTCAGGGGAAGGCAACGCAAAGCGCATCATGCGATCAATCCATGGCGGGCTAAACCACGCAATGAACACAGCTAACATTAAGCCCGCAATGAGAGGAGAGCGATACGATATTGAAGACGGTACGAGGCGAGCATGAGGCGACTGATAGACCGAAGACTGAAAATTCATGACCTCTTGACCCGCGGTACGCACTAATTCAAATGAGAGCGCTTTCACGCCCTGCTGATAGGCTAACTTGAAACTCGCATCGCACACTAAGTTAATTAAACGCGGAATACCGTGGGTCTGTTCTGCTATCCATTTGATACTTTTCTGATCAAACCAATCCTTGTGACCGCCCTTGTGACCGCCGGCTAACGCTAAACGAAAGTGGATGTACTGCTCTGTCTCTTGAACATTGAGAGGCAGCAAGTGATAACGACCGGTAATACGTTGCGCAAGTTGGCGTAATTGAGGTAATTGCAATTTTTGTTGTAACTCAGGCTGACCAATCAATAAAACCTTAAGCAACTTACGGCTCTCCGTTTCAAGGTTAGTCAGTAGTCGCAACTGTTCCAGTACATCGGCGGCCAGATGCTGCGCTTCATCTATCACTAATAGCGTCTGTTTCCCTTGCGCGTGGTTATGCAGTAAATGATGATAAATTACTTGGCTAAGCGCTTTTAAACTCCCTGAAGGTGGGTAAGACAGCGCAAACTCATCACAAATCGCTTCAAGCAACTCGATGTTCGAAAAAGTTGGATTTAAAATAAACCCCGCCTGAGTACTATCATCGAGTGCCGCAAGCATCGCTCTTGCGATGGTTGTTTTGCCAGTCCCCACTTCGCCAGTTAATAGCGCAAAACCACCACCATCACCCAGCCCTGCTTGTAAATGTTGCATCGCTTCACGATGACGATGGCTCAAAAATAGGTAACGAGAGCTCGGTACAATTGAAAATGGCGGCTCGGTAAATCCAAAAAATTCCTTATACATTCTCTCGTCTCTATCATTTCACTGTGATGAAAAGTACCATTACTAACATCAATCGCCAATGGCGTTTCAGCATATTTAAGGTAATCCGGTGCAAGTATACTTAGTTGGGGGCGCGGTACGCGATCAGTTGCTCCATATTGATATCTATGACAAAGATTGGGTTGTAGTAGGCAGCAGCCCAGAGCAAATGCTGGCCACTGGTTTTACTTCTGTAGGAAAAGATTTTCCCGTATTTCTTCACCCGAAAACGAAACAAGAGTATGCCCTTGCTCGCACTGAGCGCAAAACTGGCGCTGGCTACACAGGCTTTGCCTGCTACTACGCACCCGATGTGACTTTGGAAGAGGATCTCGCCCGCCGCGATCTGACCATTAACGCCATCGCACAAGATAACGCTGGTAAGCTTATTGACCCTTATGGCGGCCAGCGCGATCTGCACAATCGCCTACTGCGCCATGTTTCTGATGCCTTTATCGAAGATCCTCTGCGCGTCCTTCGCGTGGCACGCTTTGCAGCCAAATTTGCGCATTTAGGTTTTACCATTGCCGATGAAACCATGGCACTGATGAAACAGATAACGCAATCAGGTGAGCTGCAACACTTAACCGCCGAGCGCGTATGGCAAGAGTGGCAGAAATCACTCGCCACTCAGCATCCAGAAATTTTCATTTCTGCTTTACGTCAATGCGGTGCGCTCAAAGTAGTATTACCCGAACTGGATCGCCTGTTTGGTGTTCCTCAACCGGAAAAATGGCATCCTGAAATTGATACCGGAGTACACACCTTGATGGTTGCAGCGCAAGCGGCGAAGCTCTCTTCATCGATAGCGGTTCGTTTTGCAGCGCAAGTGCATGACTTAGGAAAAGGAGTCACACCTAAAAGCGAATGGCCCAGCCATAAAATGCACTGTCACACAGGAATTAACATCATTAAAGCCTTGTGCGAGCGGGTGCGTATTCCAAATGAGTGTAAAGAGTTAGCACTGCTCGTCTGCGAGCAGCACTCCAATATTCATCGAGCGGCAGAATTAAAACCCAGTACCAAACTCAAAATACTCGATAAACTCGATGCATGGCGCAAGCCTGAGCGCTTGCAGGACGTTTTACTTTGTTGTCAGGCCGATCATGCGGGTCGATTAGGTTGCGAAGAGACCCCTTATCCGCAACGCGATATTTTTCTCAAAGCCTATCAAGCGGCACTGAGTGTCGATGTACAACAGGTGATCCGTGATGGTTTTCAAGGGAAAGCGATCAAAGAAGAGCTGGATAAACGACGGATCGCAGCGATTAGCGCGGTGTAAATCTTTCTCTTCTCAACTCGCAATTCAAAATACGAGTTGAGATAGCAGAAAAAACAAAACGCCCTGCAATGCAGGGCGTTCTTTAAAGTAATGATGCTAAGCTGTACCCCGTGGGATTAAGCTTGGCCTTTCACTTCTTTAAGACCGTTGAAAGGAGCACGACCAGCTAGCGCTTCTTCAATACGGATTAGTTGGTTGTACTTAGCAACACGGTCAGAACGGCTCATAGAACCCGTTTTGATTTGACCTGCAGCTGTACCTACCGCTAGATCAGCGATAGTTGCATCTTCAGTTTCGCCAGAACGGTGAGAGATTACCGCTGTGTAACCAGCATCTTTAGCCATCTTAATTGCAGCTAGAGTCTCAGTTAGAGAACCGATTTGGTTGAACTTGATAAGGATTGAGTTAACGATACCTTTCTCAATACCTTCTTTAAGGATCTTAGTGTTAGTAACGAATAGATCGTCACCCACTAGCTGAATTTTGTCGCCTAGAAGTTCAGTTTGGTGTTTGAAACCAGTCCAATCAGACTCGTCCAAACCGTCTTCGATAGAAACGATTGGGAATTGCTCAACAAGGCCCGCTAGGTAGTGGTTGAACTCTTCTGAAGTGAACGTTTTGCCTTCACCTTTCATGTTGTAGATGCCAGCGTCTTTGTCGAAGAACTCAGATGCTGCACAGTCCATCGCTAGAGTGATGTCTTTGCCTAGCACGTAGCCAGCCGCTGCAACCGCTTCTGCAATAACTTCTAGCGCTTCAGCGTTAGATTTTAGGTTAGGAGCGAAACCACCTTCGTCACCAACAGCAGTGTTGTAGCCTTTAGACTTCAGAACTTTAGCTAGGTTATGGAATACTTCTGCACCCATACGTACTGCTTCTTTAAGAGTTTTTGCGCCAACAGGTTGGATCATGAACTCTTGGATGTCTACGTTGTTATCTGCGTGCTCGCCACCGTTGATGATGTTCATCATTGGTAGAGGCATAGAGAATTGGCCAGCAGTACCGTTTAGCTCAGCAATGTGCTCGTATAGAGGCATGCCTTTCGCAGCCGCAGCCGCTTTTGCGTTCGCTAGAGAAACCGCTAGGATTGCGTTCGCACCGAAGTTAGATTTGTTTTCAGTACCATCAAGGTCGATCATCACTTGGTCGATAGCTGCTTGATCTTTAGCATCTTTACCAACTAGAGCATCAGCAATTGGGCCGTTTACAGCTGCAATCGCTTTAAGAACACCTTTACCTAGGAAACGTGATTTGTCACCGTCACGTAGCTCAAGAGCTTCGCGAGAACCAGTAGATGCACCAGATGGCGCAGCTGCCATACCTACGAAACCGCCTTCTAGGTGAACTTCAGCTTCTACTGTTGGGTTACCACGTGAGTCGATGATTTCGCGACCTAGAACTTTAACGATCTTAGACATTAATGTTTCCTCTCGTTGAATTTAAATGTCAAAACTATAAAGGGCAGCAGCACAACAATTGCAACTGCCCGTATCCTTGTTACTTCTCTGATTCACCGCGTTGGAACTCACCTGCCGCTTTAATAAAGCCTGCAAATAGTGGGTGACCATCACGAGGGGTTGACGTGAATTCTGGGTGGAACTGAGCTGCTACAAACCATGGGTGAGCAGGGTTCTCAATCACTTCAACTAGCTTCTTATCAGCAGACAGACCTGATACTTTCAAGCCGGCTTTTTCGATCTGCGGACGAAGTTTATTATTAACTTCATAACGGTGACGATGACGTTCATGAATGGTTGCACTACCGTAAAGCTCATACGCTTTAGTGCCTTTTTCTAAGTGGCATAGCTGCGAACCAAGGCGCATAGTACCACCAAGATCAGACTTTTCAGTACGCTCTTCTACGTTACCTTCGTCATCTACCCATTCAGTGATCAAGCCTACCACAGGGTATTGAGTCTCTTTGTTAAATTCTGTTGAATGCGCACCTTTCATACCCGCAACATTACGTGCGTATTCGATCAGCGCCACTTGCATACCAAGACAAATCCCTAGGTAAGGAACTTTGTTTTCGCGGGCATATTGCGCAGCAAGAATTTTGCCTTCGATACCGCGATCACCAAAACCGCCAGGTACGAGGATTGCGTCCAAACCAGTCAGTACTTCCGCACCTTTGGTTTCAACGTCTTGAGAATCGATGTATTTGATTTTCACGCTCAAACGGTTTTTCAAACCTGCGTGTTTCAGTGCTTCGTTAACCGATTTGTAAGCATCAGGCAATTCAATGTATTTACCGACCATCCCGATCACCACTTCAGCGGTTGGATTAGCCTCTTCGTAAATCACTTGTTCCCATTCAGAAAGATCCGCTTCCGGTGCTTTAATACCAAAACGGTTACAAACGATATCATCCAAACCTTGAGCTTTGATCAGTTGAGGGATCTTGTAGATAGAATCAACATCTTTCATCGAGATAACGGCTTTTTCAGGCACGTTACAGAACAAAGCAATTTTCTTACGTTCGTTCGCTGGGATAACGCGATCGCTACGACAAACCAAAATATCAGGCTGAATGCCGATAGAAAGCAGCTCTTTAACTGAATGTTGAGTCGGTTTGGTTTTCACTTCACCAGCAGCGGCAAGGTAAGGAACTAAAGTCAGGTGCATAAACATTGCGTGTTCACGGCCCACTTCAATCGCAAGCTGACGAATCGCTTCCATAAATGGCAATGACTCGATATCACCAACGGTTCCGCCCACTTCAACGATAGCGACATCGTGACCTTCAGAGCCTGCGATAACGCGATCTTTAATCGCATTAGTGATGTGTGGAATAACCTGAATCGTTGCACCTAGGTAGTCACCGCGGCGCTCTTTACGCAATACATCGGCATAAACACGACCAGCAGTAAAGTTATTGCGCTTGGTCATTTTGGTACGAATAAAACGTTCGTAGTGACCAAGGTCAAGGTCAGTTTCAGCGCCATCTTCCGTGACAAACACTTCACCATGTTGAGTTGGGCTCATTGTGCCTGGGTCAACGTTGATGTAAGGGTCAAGCTTCATCATAGTCACTTTAAGACCACGAGCTTCTAAAATCGCCGCAAGAGATGCTGCCGCAATACCTTTACCTAGAGAGGATACAACCCCGCCAGTAACAAAAATGTAATTTGTCGTCATGTTTAACCTGAAATTGGTTGAATGAGGGAAATGGATTTCTTCTGGACGGGATAAAAATATACCAGAAGCCCTTATTCGCTACAACGTGAAATCTATCACACTGTCATTTTTTATTTTTTGCTTCAAATCAAAGAGCACCGCTTGATATGGCTTATCACACCACTCAAATGAGTCAAATTTGTCTCAATGGGTGGGTTTTATTGTGGATTGCCAACACAGGGTATTACTTCGACTCCAAGCGCTTCACTTCATTCCACATCGCATCCAATTCTTCGAGAGAAAAATCGGTCAAGGTTTTGTGCTGACGTGCCACCAGCATTTCAATACCTTTAAATCGAAGTGAAAACTTTCGATTTGCTTTATTTAACGCCACTTCTGGATCGATTTTTAAGTGCCGAGCAAAGTTAACGGTGGCAAATAATAGATCGCCCATTTCATCCTCTACTCGAACCGGATCAGGGTTAATTTGCAACGCCTCTTCCATGACTTCTTCGATCTCTTCTTGGACTTTATCAACCACTGGGCCGATAGAATCCCAATCAAAGCCATATTGGGCACACTTTTTTTGAATCTTTGTAGCACGTAAAAGAGACGGGAAAGCGTGTGGTATTGAGTCTAGAATACTTTGATCTTTTTTTCCTGCTTGTACCTTTTCTTTGGCTTTTTCAGCTTCCCAATTGGCGTTGATTTGCGCTTCATCCTCAAACTTGGCACCCGAAAAAACATGAGGATGGCGGCGCGTAAGTTTTTCATTCACCGTTTCAACAACTTGCGAGAAATCAAACAACCCTTGCTCTTTCGCCATTTGACTATAAAAAATAACTTGAAACAGCAAGTCACCTAATTCTTCTTTGAGATTAGGCCAATCTTGGTTGTGGATCGCTTCCACCACTTCATAGGTCTCTTCGATTGTGTAAGGAACAACCGTGTCAAAAGTTTGCTTGATATCCCAAGGACAACCTGTTTTTGGGTCACGCAACTGTGCCATGATCTGTTCCAGTTGTTCGATTGGGTGGCTCATTTATCGCTCCTTACATCAATATTTAAAATAAAAAAGCGAGCAGTCATTGCCACTCGCCTTTGAAAACCTAGGGCGCTTGCGTCGCGATTTAATTGCGATTCACGCCAATAAGAGTGTTACTGTGATATGAAATTTAGCCTAGGCGTTTCACCAACATGACATCTTTGATCTGCTCTACTCGCATTGATACTCGTGACAGCGCTTCGATGTTGCTCACTTCAAGATCAAAATCCATGATGATCAACTGTCTTTTGTAGTCGCTACGACTTTTCATGCTGATGACTTTCACTTTCTCATTCGCAAGCAAGGTGGTGATGTCTTTGAGTAACCCACCTCGCTCCATCGCTTCAACGCGCAAAGTCAAAATATAGGTTCCAACGAACCCGCGCCCCCAAACGGTATCAATGATGCGTTCAGGTGCGTGATGGCTCAGCTCTTCTAACTGTTCACAGTCACTGCGATGGACTGAAATACCACGCCCTTGAGTAATATAACCTTTGATCTCATCACCCGGGATAGGTTGGCAACAGCGCGCTAGGTGTGTCATGAGGTTATCTACCCCTTCCACTACAACGGCATCTTTGTGCGCTCGATGTGGCTGAGCTGGACGAGTTTGCGCATCTTGCAATTTTTGCAGTGCTTGTTGATCTTCTTGCTCAGCGGTCGGCTTATTCACCAAAGCATTGATGTGATTGACGATTTGGTTGATTCGCAAATCACCACTGCCAATGCCGACGTACAGCTCGTCAGGCGTATTGACGTTAAAACGTTTGAGCGCGTATTTATCGGCATCTTTTAGCGTAGCACCGATTTTGGCTAATTCTGACTCGAGGATCTCTCGTCCGGCTTCAAGGTTTTTCTCGCGGCCTTGTTTACGGAACCAAGCGTTAATCTTGGCGCGCGCACGGCCTGAATGAACAAACCCCGTTGCTGGATTTAGCCAATCACGCGAAGGATTCGGCTCTTTTTGAGTGATGATTTCGACTTGATCACCCATAGATAATTTATGAGTAAATGGAACAATACGACCCGCGACTTTGGCACCGATACAGCGATGCCCCACTTCAGAGTGAATATGGTAGGCAAAATCAAGCGGCGTGGCTCCCATGGGTAAATCAACCACATCACCACGAGGTGTAAAGGCGTAAACGCGATCATCAAACACCTGACTACGCAGCTCGTCGATCATCTCACCCGAATCAGACATCTCTTCTTGCCAATCAAGAAGCTTACGCAACCAAGTAATTTTCTCATCGTAACCGCTGCGGGCAACCGTTGCGCCCTCTTTATATTTCCAGTGCGCAGCAACCCCAAGTTCAGATTCTTCATGCATCTGCTTAGTACGAATTTGAATTTCGATGGTTTTGCCTTCTGGCCCTAAAATCACCGTATGAATGGATTGATAGCCATTCGGTTTCGGATTCGCAACATAATCATCAAATTCGCTAGGCAAGTGCTTGTATTTGGTATGAACGACGCCCAAGGCTGCGTAACAGTCTTGCAGTTGATCAGCAATAATGCGAACTGCACGCACATCAAACAGTTCATCGAAAGCCAACCCTTTCTTCTGCATTTTGCGCCAGATGCTATAGATGTGTTTCGGACGGCCACTCACTTCGGCATTGATATGAGAAAGCTTCATCTCGGCGCGCAGATCTTCGACAAAATCGTGAATATATTGTTCGCGCACGATGCGGCGCTCGGAAAGCTGCTTAGCAATTTGTTTGTAGGTATCGGACTGCTGGTAGCGAAATGCGTAATCTTCAATTTCCCATTTGAGCTGACCAATGCCCAAGCGGTTTGCTAAAGGGGCATAGATATTGGCGCACTCTTTAGCCGCTACACGGCGAATTTCGTCAGGTTCATCTTTTACTTCACGTAAATTACAAATGCGCTCCGCTAATTTGATCACCACGCAACGAAAATCATCTACCATCGCAAGCAGCATGCGGCGAACGTTATCCACCTGCTCTGAAGCTTCACTGCCTTGCAAGGTGACGTTTAACTGACCAAGTGCCGCCATCTCTTCGACACCATCAATCAGCTTCACTATGCCTTTACCATAGGTCTCTTCTAATACTTCACGGTCAAAAAGCCCACTACTGACGATAGGAAAGAGCTGAGCCGCGACTAAAGTGGCGCGATCCATCGATAAGGTAATCAGGATTTCGATCATTTCACGGCCGCGCCACAGCAGTAGCGGTCCTTTGGCCTGACCTTCTAATAACGTTTCACACTGACGATATACGTCCGTCAGTTTAGAAGCTGTGCTTTTATCTTGATGTAAACTCGCAATCCATTTATCTAGCTCAAACTGTTCGTCTGGATTCAAGTGTGCGCTTCGTACCGCAACCATCTGATTCGTCCTAGTTTTATAGTTTGTGGTATTCGACTAACTTCGACTGAGTTAGTTCTCTGTCTACCGACTTTTTACAAATAGCGCCATCGATTCTAAATGACTGGTGTGTGGAAACATATCCAACATGCCAAGTTTTACCAACTTATAACCTTGGCTGAGTAAACTTTGACTGTCTCTTGCCAGTGTCGCCGGGTTACAAGAAACGTACACCACGCGCTGAGCGCCGAGCTTAGCCAATTGGTCGACAATGCCTGCCGCCCCGGCTCGCGCGGGGTCGAGTAGTACTTTAGCAAATTTTTGCTTTGCCCACGCTTGCGTTGACATATCTTGTTCCAAATTTGCTTGGTAGAACGCGATATTATCGATTTGATTGCGCTGCGCGTTTTGTGTCGCTTGCTCAACCATCTCATCCACACCTTCAATGCCCACTACCGATTGAGCGTATTGGGCCATCGGCAAACTAAAGTTCCCTACGCCACAAAATAGGTCCAACACTCGGTCATCCTCAGTCAAGGCTAACCATTCCAATGCTTGAGCCACCATTTTTTGGTTTACTTGACGATTGACTTGAATAAAGTTGGAGGGCAAAAATTCGATAACTGATCCGGTTTCACGGTAGTTTGCCATCTCTCCGTGAAGACGTTCGAGCTGATCGCTTTCTGGCATCACATACAAAGTGAGATGATGCTGCTGAGCAAACGCCAGCAGCGCCGCGTGATCTTCACTTGGCAGCGGCTGAAGATGGCGCAACACCATCACCGCGCCTTGATCACCCAGCACCAATTCAACATGGCCAATCGCTTGCTGAGATTTAAATTGCGTTAACAGCGCTTGGATAGGTGTAAGTAGCGTGTTGAGTTGTGGTTCTAGCACTGGGCAGTCCGTCACGTTAACGATTTGCTTGCTCTGCTTTTTACGAAAGCCAAATTGCAGCTGTTGCTGCTTTTTGTCCCACAACACGCTGATGCGGGCGCGACGGCGATAGCCTTTATCGGCGCAACTTATTGCGGGGCTCAAGGCCAACGTTTGTCCGGCGAATTTACTCATCAATTGCGAGAGTGTTTGCTCTTTGTGCGCGACCTGCGCACTGTGCTCTAAATGCTGCAGATCGCAACCACCACATTGAGCGTAATGGCGACAAAATGGCGTCACGCGTTGTTCACTGGCCGTTAAGACTTTAATCAACTGACCGCGAGAGTATTTACTTTTGCTTTCAGTTAGCTGCATCAGCACTTGCTCACCGGGCAGTGCGCCATCAACAAAAAGCAGTTTATTGTGTTGATAAGCGATACCAGAACCTTGATGATCAAGACGTTCAATCAATACCGTTTGATGTTTTGTTTCTAATTGCGCTTTCTTTTTCGGTTGGAAAAAACGTGCCATGCTCTGTGCCTAAGTAAAATTAAATCGATGTTTTTTGCCCTAGCGTCACTATTTAGTGCGGGGATGATTGTCGAACTTACTCGACTTGATTAAGCTAGCCGTCAATTAAACGATTTTCGTACAGGCTTGCTCATCAAATTGCGGGCTATTTTCCCATATCCACACCACGATGTTTAGACAATAATGACCAGATATGGCTTACGCGCGCGCGTTATTACTTTAACCTTAGCTCCAACCTTAATTATCGGCTTGTTGCTCAGTGCTTTTTTCTCATTCAATCGCTACCATGATCTGGAAAAACAGGTGATCAATGCGGGGGCAAGCATCATCGAGCCCTTGGCCATTGCTAGTGAAGACGCCTTAAAAAACCAAAGCCGTGAGTCGGTACGCCGCATTATCAGCTACGCGCATCGAAAGAACTCTAAATTTGTCCGTAGTATTGCGGTGTTTGACGCCAACCACGAACTGTTTGTCACCTCGAATTTTCACCCTAACTTTGAAAGCTTAACTTATCCAAAAGATAAGCCCATTCCGATTTTAAGCAGCTCAAATCTCACCGAGAACACTTTAATACTGCGCACGCCAATTTTGGCCGAAAACCGTCTAACCGAAGGTATAAATGCCAATACATCAACGCCTGCGCTCGGCTATATCGCGATAGAGTTGGATCTCTCTTCATTGCGTTTACAACAGTATCAAGAGGTCTTTTCCGCCTTTTTAGTGCTTGCGCTTGGGCTAGGTTTATCGGGAATGTTCGCATTCCGACTCCTGCACGATGTGACTCGCCCTATCTCACACATGAAAAACATGGTGGATAGAATTCGTCGCGGCCACCTTGATGTGCGGATCGAAGGCAAAATGCACGGTGAGTTAGATTCGCTCAAAAAAGGGATCAACGCGATGGCGGTATCGCTATCGGAATATCACGTCGAAATGCAGCACAGTATCGACCAAGCCACCTCGGATTTGCGAGAAACCTTAGAGCAGTTGGAAATCCAAAACGTTGAATTGGACATTGCCAAAAAACGCGCCCAAGAAGCCGCGCGCATAAAATCAGAATTTCTTGCCAACATGTCCCATGAGTTGCGCACACCGCTTAACGGTGTCATTGGCTTCACCCGCCAAATGCTCAAAACCCAGTTGACGAATAGCCAAGCAGATTACTTACAAACCATTGAAAAATCGGCCAATAACTTATTGAACATCATCAATGACATTTTGGATTTCTCCAAGCTAGAAGCCGGTAAGTTAGCGCTGGAAAATATTCCGTTCGAGTTTCAAGAAAGTTTGGAAGAGGTGGTTAACCTCCAAGCGACCAGTGCTCATGAAAAAGGATTGGAAATCACTCTTAAAGTGGATCAAAAAATCCCAGCAGGCTTGGTAGGTGACCCACTTCGTATCCAACAAGTGTTGACCAACCTTGTCGGTAACTCGATTAAGTTCACCGAACGTGGCAACATCGACATCAGTGTTGAATTGCGCTCACAACGCGACAATGTGGTTGAGCTGCAATTTATGGTGCGCGACACCGGCATTGGTATTTCAGAGCGCCAACAAGCACAGCTGTTCCAAGCCTTTAGCCAAGCCGATGCCAGTATTTCTCGTCGCTACGGCGGCACTGGGCTTGGTTTGGTTATTACTCAAAAATTGGTCAGCCACATGGGCGGCGAAATTAGCCTCACCAGCCGCCTTCACCAAGGTTCCACCTTCTGGTTTACGCTGCGTCTCAATACCACTGAAATGCCGATGAGCGACTGGCTTGACCCACATATTTTAAGCAATAAACAGTTGTTGCTCGTTGAACCCAATATGCAAGCCGCCTCCATTATTCAGCAAATGTTGGTGCAGGCAGGGTTAACCGTCACATATCGAGCGGTGATGCCAGAAGAGACGGATCGCTTCGATTATGTATTACTCAATTTAGCCCCAAGTAGAGAGACTGATTTAGATTTGGTTGAGCAGTGGGTCACAAAGGCTATTCAGCTTGCCGACAACGTGATTATCGGTACACCAAGTACCGAGCTCGCACTATCCGATTATTTAATGCAGCATCATCCAGTGCAGTGCATTACCAAGCCACTGTCGCGTAAAAAATTGCTGCAACTGTTAATCGCGCACCAACCGGTACAGCCTGCCATTCAAGATCTACCGATCACACTCGATACACTGCCCCTGAAAGTAATGGCGGTGGATGATAACCCTGCCAACCTCAAACTGATCATGGCCCTGCTGCAAGAACGTGTTGAAACCGTCATCGCTTGTACGAATGGCCAAGAAGCGGTCGAACAAGCAAGCCGCCAGAAATTTGATATGATTTTGATGGACATCCAAATGCCACAGATGGATGGGGTCACCGCTTGCCAGGAAATTAAGAAAACGGTACTCAATCACCAAACGCCCGTGATTGCGGTAACGGCTCATGCAATGATCGGAGAGCGCGATCGTCTGCTGAAAGAAGGAATGGATGATTACCTCACTAAGCCGATTGAAGAGCACATCTTGCAGCAAGTGTTAGCACACTGGAACCCCTACGCCAACCGTAAACAGTTGGAGAAATTACAACTCACAGAACAAGTTATACCGTCGCCGTCACAGGAAGCTGAGCAGCCTAATCACACCATTATCATTGACTGGCAAAATGCTCTCAAACAATCAGCCAACAAGGAAGATTTGGCCAAAGAGCTGCTACAGATGCTAGTTGATTCTATTCCACAGGTGAGCCAAGTCGTCAGTATGGCGTTGGAAGATGATGAATACTCTACTCAAGATCTACTGCACCATATTCATAAACTGCACGGCAGTTGCTCATACAGTGGCGTACCCCGCTTGAAAAAAGTGTGCGCGGCGCTCGAACAGGCATTGCGCTCCGGCAAATCCATCAGCGATGTCGAACCGGAATTATTTGAGTTACAAGATGAGATGGACAAAGTGATCGCTACCGCTAAACCGTATTTAAGCGAATGAGCAATTTAACCGAAGAGACAATTTAACCGAATGAAAAAAGGGGCTTGCCGCGCAGTTGCCATGTTTGCTTATCAGCAAGCAGAGAAGATTGACAGATTAAGACTCTAAAATCACCGTCGCCACCGCATAATGACGCTCATCAGAAATGGTTAGGTGAATGTGATTCACACCGGCTGTGGCAGCCAACTGCTTAGCCTTACCTGATAGTGTTAGCACGGGTTTTCCGTTGGCGTCGTTGGTGACGGTAAAATCCTGAAAGCTAACGCCATGCGCAATACCCGTACCAAGCGCTTTAGATGCCGCTTCTTTAGCGGCAAAACGTTTCGCTAAATAGCGCCCTTTTTTCTTGAGCGAATGGAACACCGCCAATTCATCTTGGGTTAGCACCCGCTCGGCAAAAGCATCGCCACTGCGTGACAATGCTTTTTCTATGCGTTCAATTTCCGCAATATCAGTCCCTAAGCCGATAATCGCCATCGGTAGACCTTATTTGCGAGCCGCTTGCATGATGGCTTTCATATCGGCGACCGACTTCTCCAAACCATCAAATACAGCACGCCCGATAATCGAGTGCCCAATGTTGAGTTCGTAAATTTCAGGCAGTGCAGCAATGGCAGCTACGTTGTGGTAAGTCAAACCGTGACCAGCGTTCACCGTAATGCCCAAATCACTTGCATAACTCGCAGCCGCCGCAATTTTCTTTAACTCATCTTGCTGATCCGCTTCGGTTGTTGCATCGGCGTAATGACCAGTATGCAATTCAATAAACGGTGCACCGCAAGTTTTAGCTGCGTTAATCTGCTCACGATCAGCATCAATAAACAGAGAGACTTTTATGCCTGCAGCGGTCAGTTTTTCGGTTGCCGCTTTCACTTTGTCAAGCTGTCCTAATACGTCCAGCCCACCTTCCGTCGTTAGTTCTTCACGCTTTTCAGGCACTAAACACACAAATTCAGGCTGAGTTTGCAGAGCAATATCAATCATTTCGTCGGTAACGGCCATCTCAAGGTTCATTCGAGTTTGCAACGTCTCGCGTAAAATACGCACATCGCGATCCTTGATATGGCGTCGGTCTTCACGTAGGTGAATGGTAATGCCATCGGCTCCGGCACGCTCTGCCATTTCAGCAGCATGCACGGGATCTGGGTATTTAGTACCGCGGGCATTTCGTAACGTGGCGATGTGATCGATATTAACGCCTAAGTAAATTGCGCTCATTTTCCTATACTCCGTACTCTGGAAAAACTAGACATGGGCAGGAAAAGCTCCCTGCTTTTTAAAGGTTTGCCGCCAAGATACGGCTTTAACGCTATGCGTGTAAAGCGTTTTGCCGCTTGAAGCTGCTCTTTACTGACAAAGCGCCGCTCACTAATGGCAATCAACTCATCGCCCATAAACGTGAGGTTATCGCGCCTAACAGAAGCGATAAAACCTTTTTGCTCGCGATAGCGATAAGTCATGCGAGGATCGATGGCTTCTCCCGTTCCGGCGCAATGCAAGAAATCAACGCCATAACCCATTGAAGCTAGCAACGCGAGTTCAAAACGGCGCAGTGCTGGTTCTGGATTTTCACACTGAGCCAACTCGGTGAGTGCATGCAGATAATCATGGAACAGACCCGGGCAAGGCACTTCTTGCGCAAGTACACGGCCAATCAGCTCATTGACGTACATGGCAGAATAGAGATGAATACCACTGAGCGGTAAGCCAAGGCTAATCGGTTCAGCTTGGCGCAAGGTTTTCATTGAACCGTTGCCTGACCATTTGAGCAATAAGGGGGTAAAAGGTTGCAGCGCACCTTTTAAGTTCGATCGTTTACTGCGTGCGCCTTTGGACATTAAGGTAACGCGGCCATACTCCTCGCTAAACACATCAAGGATTAGGCTCGACTCGCTATAAGGACGTCGATGAAGGACAAAACAGCGCTGTAAACCGTCTGACATATCAGCACTCAAAGGTGAGCGATGTTCTCGCCCACCTCGAATAGAGGTTATAGATCGTCAATATAACCAAGGCTACGAAGGGCACGTTCATCATCTGCCCACCCGGATTTCACTTTCACCCAAGTTTCTAGGTAAACCTTGCGACCAAACAACTCTTCCATATCTAAACGTGCTTCACGGCCGATGGTTTTAATTTTTTCACCACCTTTGCCGATCACCATTTTTTTCTGGCCGCTGCGTTCAACGAGGATCAACGCGTTGATATGAAAACCATCGGTTTCAGGGTTATAGTCAAAACGTTCAATTTCAACGGTTACTGAATACGGCAGCTCTTCACCAGTAAAGCGCATCAGTTTTTCACGCACAATCTCGGAAGCCATGAAACGCTGTGAGCGATCGGTCACATACTCTTCAGGGAAGTGATGCGTGGCTTGAGGTAAATGCTCACGCACATGTTTGCGCAATACATCGACATTTTTGCCATGTTTTGCCGCAATCGGCACGACATCAACAAATTCCATTTTCTTCGATAGCTCTAGCATGTGCATCATTACATCGTTACGATCTTTCACGTTATCGACTTTATTGACACACAACACTACAGGGAAATTAGCATTGCGTAACTTGTTGAGCACCATTTCATCATCGGCGGTCCACTGAGTGCCATCGACTAAGAACAGCACTAAGTTAACATCACTGAGTGAACTACTTGCCGCGCGGTTCATCAAGCGGTTAATCGCACGCTTTTCTTCAATGTGTAACCCTGGAGTATCAACGTAAATCGCTTGGTATGGCCCCTCTGTATCGACACCCATAATGCGGTGACGAGTGGTTTGAGGCTTGCGCGATGTGATGGATATCTTTTGTCCCAGTAAGTTATTCAGCAGAGTTGATTTCCCGACATTGGGGCGACCCACAATGGCGATAAAACCACAGTGCTGCTCACCACTTTCCGGAGTTGCTTCATTGCTGTTGGTGTTTGATGCGAAGTACGCATCCAAATCAAATTCGTTATCAGCCATTTGTCAGTTGCTCTAGTGCAATTTCAGCCGCCGATTGTTCAGCTTTACGACGACTGGTGCCTTTACCAATTACAGGCGTTCCCATTCCTGCTACATCACACGATACCGTAAATTCTTGGTTGTGTGCTTCACCTTTAATATTAGTCACTGTGTAGATAGGCAGTTGCTTTCTTCTACCTTGCAGAAACTCTTGTAGGCGAGTTTTTGGGTCTTTTTGCGATACGCCCGGCTCAATGGCGTCAAGGCGCTCTTGATACCAGCTCAAAATAATACGTCGTACTACTTCGGTATCGCTGTCTAAATAAATCGCACCAATGATGGCTTCTACGGCATCAGCAAGGATTGAATCACGGCGGAAACCACCACTTTTCAACTCACCTGGACCTAATTTTAAGTAATCTCCTAGGCAAAATTCTCTGCCCAGTTCAGCCAATGTGTGACCACGCACAAGCGTAGCGCGCATACGACTCATATCCCCTTCGTTAATTTTAGGGAAACGGTGGTACAGCTCATCAGCGATGACAAAACTTAAAATTGAATCGCCCAGAAACTCAAGACGTTCATTGTGCTTACCATTTGCACTGCGATGTGTCAGTGCTAAGGAAATAAACTCGGGATCATTAAATGAATAACCGAGTTTAGTTTCTAATTTACTAATTGGAGAATTCATGCTCTCTCGATGTAGTGATGGCTAGCCAAAGCTAGCCTAGTTAATGCCACCAATGCGGTTAAAACGCACACCAGTTGGGATCCACGAAGGTAAAACGCTATCGGCACCACGTTCAAATTCAAAACTTATCCAAATACCGACCGCTTTACCGACTAAGTTTGCTTCTGGAACAAAGCCCCAGTAACGGCTATCAGCACTGTTGTCACGGTTATCACCCATCACAAAATACTGACCTTGAGGAACAACCCATTCATTAACGCCATGGCGTGGCTGATAAGCATCAACACGATCACGACGCAATGGATTGATCAAAATCTGGTGTTCAACCTGACCTAACTTTTCATTCACTTGAATTAAAGGGATGCCATTTTGGTTGAACTCACTCTCTTCAACATTGGACAGTTTGACCTGTTTACATTCTGTTGAACCTTGAGCTTGAATACAAATCTCTTTGTTGCTGCTATAACGAACTGTGTCACCCGGCATGCCGACCACGCGCTTGATGTAGTCAATGCTTGGTTGCGGTGGGTATTTAAAGACCACGACATCACCACGCTCTGGTTCACCAGTTTCGACCAGTTGAGTACGCCATACTGGGTCTTTCAAACCGTAAGCGTATTTCTCAACTAAGATGAAGTCGCCCACCAGCAACGTTGGCATCATTGAGCCAGATGGAATCTGAAAAGGTTCGTACACAAAAGAGCGTAGCACCAGCACAAAAGCAATCACAGGGAAGATGGAAACACTGTTTTCAATCCACCAAGGTTGCGCGGAAATTTTGGCGCTGAGTTTGTCATCCAAGCCGTTGGTTTGCGCTTCAATAGCGGCCATCTTCTGTTGACGTTTTTTCGCCCACACCAACTTCTCCAGCACCCAAACTATGCCGGTCACTAATGTGACGATCACCAAGATGAGTGAAAATGTATTCGCCATGGAGTTCCCTTATCTAAAAATACGAAAGTGAAAGAGCCGAAACTCTTTCACTTAAATGGTGACTGCTGCATGCATAAGAAAGCCAAAGCAATGCTTAATCTTTACCTACGTGCAAAATGGCAAGGAAGGCTTCTTGTGGCAACTCAACATTACCAATTTGCTTCATGCGCTTCTTACCTTCTTTCTGCTTCTTAAGCAGTTTTTTCTTACGGCTAATATCACCACCGTAACATTTCGCCAGTACGTTTTTACGTAGCTGCTTCACGGTTGAACGAGCAATAATGTGGTTACCGATCGCCGCTTGAATCGCGATATCAAACATTTGGCGAGGGATAAACTCTTTCATTTTCTCAACCACTTGACGACCGCGCGTTTGCGAATTGTCTTTGTGAGTGATGATGGCTAGCGCATCCACTTTGTCACCATTTAGCAAGATATCCACACGGACCATGCTTGAAGCTTCAAAGCGTTGGAAACCATAATCAAGTGATGCATAACCACGAGAAGTTGACTTCAAGCGGTCAAAGAAATCAAGCACCACTTCGGCCATCGGTACATCATAAGTCAAGGCTACTTGGTTACCGTGATAGACCATATCAACCTGCACACCACGTTTTTCAACGCACAACATAATGACGTTACCCAAATATTCAGAAGGGGTCAAAATGTTACAACGCGCAATCGGTTCACGAATCTCTTCAATGTCGTTCACCGCAGGCAATTTAGCCGGGCTATCAACATAAAGCATCGTGCCATCGGTCTTCTTCACTTCATAGACTACCGTTGGCGCAGTGGTGATAAGGTCAAGATCGTATTCGCGCTCTAAACGCTCTTGAATAATCTCCATGTGGAGCATACCCAAGAAACCACAACGGAAACCAAAACCAAGAGCGGCCGAACTTTCTGGCTCATAGAATAACGAGGCATCGTTTAGGCTCAGTTTACCTAACGCATCACGAAAGTTTTCGTAATCATCAGAAGAGACAGGGAAAAGCCCCGCATACACCTGCGGTTTCACTTTTTTAAAGCCTGGCAATGCTTTTTCACACGGATCTTTCGCGCTGGTCAGGGTATCACCTACAGGAGCGCCGAGAATGTCTTTAATACCACAAACCACCCAGCCCACTTCACCAGTGTTCAACATGGTTTTGTCGACTTGTTTTGGCGTAAAAATACCTAAACGGTCAATACCCCAAGTTTGGCCTGTGCTCATCACTTTAATCTTGTCATTTTTCTTCAGCGCACCATTTTTCACTCGCACTAAAGAGACAACACCTAAGTAGTTATCAAACCAAGAATCGATGATTAACGCTTGCAGCGGCGCAGCAGGATCGCCCTCAGGAGCCGGAATACCAGAAACGATTTTTTCTAGCACTTCATCCACGCCAAGGCCTGTTTTCGCAGAGCAGCGCACTGCGTCAATAGCATCGATGCCGACAATATCTTCAATTTCTTCCGCTACGCGTTCAGGCTCTGCGGCTGGCAAATCAATCTTATTTAGGATTGGGACAACTTCAAGGTCCATTTCAATGGCGGTATAACAGTTAGCCAATGTTTGCGCTTCAACGCCTTGACCAGCATCCACCACCAATAGAGCACCTTCACAGGCGGCTAAAGAACGGGAAACTTCATAAGAAAAGTCAACGTGTCCAGGAGTATCGATAAAGTTGAGCTGGTATGTCTCGCCATCGTTTGCTTTGTAATCGAGCGTCACACTCTGTGCTTTGATGGTGATGCCACGCTCACGCTCAAGGTCCATAGAGTCTAGAACTTGAGATTCCATTTCACGATCACTTAATCCACCACAAACTTGGATCAAACGGTCAGATAGGGTCGACTTACCATGGTCGATGTGGGCGATAATCGAAAAGTTACGAATGTGCTTCATAGATTTGGGATGACTAAACTCTTGAAAAAAGGGACATAAGAAAGCCACATCAAGCGGCGTTTCCATAAAGTTGGCCGATTCTACCCAATTTCGGTAGGGTTCGCATCATAAATTAGGCGATAGGTTCACCAAGGACTCGGACCAAAACCACCTCTTGCTGCGATCGTTTTTCAAGAACCACAGAACAACGTTTGGCAATTCCGATCCCCAGCGCGATAAAAACAGCGGCCGTGATGATCACGATGCCCTCACCTAAACCGAGCCAAGGGGCCAAGAGGCTCTCACCCAGCCAAGCGCCGAACATCATCATAAAAAGCGGCACCAAATACACTAAGGCTGCCGATTGAAGCAAGCTTTTTTCGGGGAAACCGATTTCAACCGTCTGGCCTTGCTTCACTGGTTTTTTCGTATCGAGTTGCCATAACAGCGCTTTGTTACCAATCGCTTTCGATACGATCCCTGTACCACAACTTTTGGAGGACGAACAACTGCTGCAACTGGTCTGCTGCTGACAACTGAGTTCAACGTGAAACCCTTTAGCATCAGGTTGAACAGCGGTGACTGTTGCTAACGCCGTCATCATGGTTTGGTTGCCTCTGTTGAGGGCGCCGCAGGCTGGACAAACGTCACCGATTGAGCAATGCGCTGCGCCGTTGCCGGTGGAATATCACCGACCACTGAGATTTCATTGTTTCCTTTCACCACACTATGCAAGGTACGGCGGCCTTGACGAACCAGTTGGCCTTTCAGCGAATGGTTGTCACTATCGGAAATATAAACAGAAAAACTAAATAGCCCATCACTGAACATCTGGCTCTCGACCAAACGCTCAGTAATCGCCATACGATAACGGTTAAGCTCTTTGGGTTCAAAGCCTTCAGGTTTCCAACTCACTTGCCAAAAACTTTCGGTAAGGTTGCCTTTCGGTAACGTCAATACCTCGGGTAACTCAACGTCATTTAGCCCTTGCATCGCCTGCGCTAATTTGTCGCTAATGGCGTAAGAAATCGTGCGATATTGCTCAAGCACCTCGCCGTCGCGATCGACTAAATCAGCTCGCAATGGCAAGTTACTGGTTTCATCTACCCACAAAATATAGGAATAGCGTAAGCCATCTTTCGGCACCACTCGCACCACTTGGCAAGCCGTGCCCGCTTCACGTGCACGGCCAACTTTGACGAAATCGTAGTAACGGCCTAATTCGGTGACATTGCTGGTTAGCATCGGAATCGTCGGCGCAACCATAGTGCTTGACTCAATGGTGAACGGTTCTACCCCAGGTTCAATGTAACTCACTTCATTGCCACGGCGAATCACTTCACGGATCGGGCCGCTGAGATAAACGAGATGCGCAAATTGCTGATCGCCTTGACTTGCATGACGATACAGCAGTGGATCGATGCTGTTTTTCTTAATCAGAATGTAAGACAGCTCATAATTTAAATGCTGACTGGCCTCGTTCATTTGAAGCAACAAAGCCTCTGCAGGTTGGTCTTCTGCAAAGGCTAATGTAGAGTTCAAACTGAACAGCGCCAGTGCACTGATCAGGAATTTATTCATTCAACTACCGATTCAAGTACATCGTTATGTGGGCTTGCACTTTCACTGTTCAGGCGAAGTTGCAGCTCGTAGTCTTGCAATAATGCGTTTACGCGGCGACGTTGTTCTTGCACGCGGCTTTCGCTGGTTTGGCGCTCTACTGAATCACGCGTTAAGCTCACTGGCTCTGCGCTGCCAGCCAACGGAATGGTTTGCAGTACGGGTAATTGGTCGTTTTGATTCACTCCTGAATTACGGCCACCGTATTGTTGAACACCTAAAATCACCACAAACGACACACACGCAGCAACCGCAACCTGGCCAAATTGGGAAAGCCAAGCCGGTAACTGCCGACGAGCTTGAGCTGGCGTCGGCTGAGACTCACGGCTTGCATCACGAAAATCAATAACCGAAGCAGATTGTAAACGACTGTGTGCGGGTTCGTCATCCAATGCTAATGCAACGCTCTGTGCAATATCCCACTCAGCTCGGACTGGGGCATCTCCACGCATCACATCACCAACCAGATGGTAATTTTTCCACGTTTGCAAACTTTCTTGGTCGAGCTCTAATTCTTGAATGAGCGCTTTATCGACCATTTCCCCATCCATGAGTGCTGAAAGTCTTTCTTTGTCAGCCATTATTTATTCACCATTTTCGTTACCAGTATGAGCGCTATAAAAGAGGTTTAATCTTCTTTTCTACCGCTTCACGAGCGCGGAAGATGCGAGAACGCACCGTTCCTACAGGACAATCCATGACTTCTGCTATTTCCTCGTAACTTAAACCATCCAGTTCACGCAAGGTCATCGCAGTTTTCAAATCTTCAGGCAACGCTTCTATCGCACCAAAAACGACCCGCTGCAATTCTTTCGACAACGTAATGTTCTCAGGGTTCGATATTTCTTTTAATGCGTTGCCACTTTCGTAATATTCAGCATCTTCAGCATCAACATCGCTAGCGGGCGGTCTACGACTTTGGGCTACAATGTGATTCTTAGCGGTATTAACAGCAATACGGTATAGCCAAGTGTAAAAGGCACTCTCTCCGCGAAAACTTGGGATAGCCCGATACGCTTTGATGAACGCTTCTTGTGCGACATCGGCTACATCTCCGGAATTGCTCACATACCGAGAAATAAGGTTGCAGACTTTATTTTGGTACCTTAAAACCAAAAGGTTAAATGCTTGCTTATCTCCACTCTGAACTCGCTCAATCAATACTTGATCGGTCAGCTGCTCGTTCATTCGAGCCTGTACTCCTATTGTTATTCCCCTTACCTTCTCAGATATGGGCATTCATTATGCAAAATGTAGTATTGACACCACCGCTTACATGAGCACTATTGTGACTCAAGGGAGAATAGAAAGTTCCATTCTGTCTAAAAATATTTGCCAAGCATTATTCAATAAATGTGATCTAATTTCACTATAGGGGATCCCCAGTATAGTGAGGGTCGATAAGACGAAAGACAATGGCATTTACAAAGTATTGCATCAAATCTTTCTCTACTGCTATTGGCTTGAAGCCATAGCGATACCGTTAGTGGATAAACCTTGCGGCTGAATCACTTCAAGAGTATAGATACATGCAATGCATATTTAAAATGAGAGTTGGACAACTCTACTCTAGTTCGGGAATTTAAAAGTTTTATGAACGCAAACCGTGAACATCTATGCGATGTATTAGTCGTAGGCAGTGGCGCAGCGGGTTTATCGCTCGCACTACGCGTAGCAAAACACAGTAAAGTCATTGTACTGAGTAAGGGACCACGCAGTGAAGGTGCCACTTATTACGCTCAGGGAGGTATTGCCGCTGTTTTTGACGAATCAGACAGTATTGAGTCACACGTCGAAGACACTCAAATTGCGGGCGCAGGGATCTGTGAAGAGGATACTGTCCGTTTCATCGCCGAGCATGCTAAAGAGTGTGTTCAGTGGCTTATCGATGGCGGCGTTCCTTTTGACAGAGAAGAGAATGACAGTGATGAAGCACCTCGCTATCACTTAACTCGTGAAGGCGGCCATAGTCATCGCCGCATCTTGCACGCGGCTGACGCCACTGGCATGGCAATGCAAACCTCCTTGCAAGACAATGTTCATAATCACCCCAACATTACTATCCTTGAACGTCACAATGCACTGGATTTAATCACCGAAGATAAAATCGGTGGTGATAAAAAAAGAGTGGTTGGCGCTTATATTTGGAACCGCAATGAGGAACACGTTGAAACGATCCGCGCTAAGTTTGTCGTTTTAGCCACGGGCGGCGCCTCAAAAGTGTATCAATATACCTCTAACCCTGATGTTTCCTCAGGTGATGGTATCGCAATGGCGTGGCGTGCAGGATGCCGAGTGGCGAACCTTGAGTTCAATCAATTCCATCCAACTTGTCTTTTCCACCCTGAAGCACGTAATTTCCTACTGACAGAAGCACTACGTGGCGAAGGCGCTTTTTTAAGACGCCCAGACGGTTCACGATTCATGCTCGATTTTGATGAACGTGCCGAACTGGCTCCTCGTGATATCGTGGCTCGCGCCATCGACTATGAGATGAAGCGTTTAGGTGCTGATTGTATGTATCTGGACATCAGCCACAAACCGGCCGATTTTATTGAAAAACATTTCCCAACCATTTATACACGCTTGATGGATTTGGGCATTGATATGACCAAAGAACCGATTCCGATTGTTCCTGCGGCGCACTACACTTGTGGTGGCGTTATTGTCAATAAACAAGGTAAAACGGATCTGCATAATCTGTATGCGATCGGCGAAGTTAGCTACACCGGTTTGCACGGTGCTAACCGAATGGCGTCGAACTCTCTATTAGAATGCGTCGTTTATGCTTGGTCAGCGGCAAAGGATATTTTAAAAGGATTACCAACGGCTCAGCTCCCACCAAGCTTACCCGGTTGGGATGAAAGTAAGGTCAATAACTCTGATGAAGAGGTCGTAATCCAACATAACTGGCATGAACTGCGCCTATTTATGTGGGATTACATGGGGATTGTCCGCACAGATAAGCGCTTAGAGCGAGCACTACGCCGCATTCAATTACTGCAACAAGAAACCCACGAATACTACAGTCATTTCCGCGTTTCAAATAACCTGCTTGAGCTGCGTAACTTACTGCAAGTGGCAGAGCTGATGGTGCGTTGTGCTATGCAACGTAAAGAGAGCCGCGGTTTGCACTACACGCTCGATTACCCAGAGTTAGCCGAAAATAGTGGCCCAACGATCCTAACGCCAGACGAGTAACCTCGCCAACGATCATCTGTTGGCGTCAAGTTGACCGAATGAATAAAGGAGCGTTTATCGCTCCTTTATTGTTGGTGATTGGTTATGGGTAACCTGCCGAAGCTGCACCAATAAACGGCGATAATCCGTTTCCACACAACTGTCGCGCCACACTAGATAGCGCTTACCTTGTTGTGCATAAATGATTAACACCATAAACGCAAACTGTGTAGAAACCTTTTCAATGGACAGGTTCTGGTCGGCACATTGCCACTCACCGTGACTCGTGAGCTTGAATTGGCCGATTAAGCTAGGGACTAACAGTGAGGTACTCTTTTGCGCCGCGATAAGAGGTGCGTAAAATAAAGGGAGCGTTACAAGTGGAATGGGCGATATCAATAATGCCCACACGGCTATCATCAAACAAATGAAGTTAGTAATGCGGGCAAAATGGGAAGGAAATAATACGAAATTAACGCACTTTGCTGAGGTTGTGAGCAACAATTTTATCCACCATTGCCGCATGCCCAAGATTTTCGCTACGACCATGCCCCATGATCCAAGTAAATAGATCAGGGTCGTCAGACTCAAGTAGGGAAACGAAATCTCGTTGCTCATTTTCATTCAGAGAATCAAAGCACTCTTCAAAGAACGGCATCACAACCACATCGAGCTCTAACATTCCACGACGGCATGCCCACTTGATTCTTGCTTTTTCTTCAGTGGTGTACATCGGTTTTCCTCACCTTATGTTTATTTGCGTTGAGTGTATCAACTGGATGAAGATACAACTAGTAGATGAGTCACAGTCCCTGTTCAAGCTGACAAAAAAAAATTTCCGGATTAACATGGGGCTCAAGATTCTCTTTAGGTAACGACTATGGACTGGCAAAACACATTGACACCTCTCGCAGTAACCGCCAATGACTCACTTCCACCACTGATGCTGACTCATCTTGCATCCTGGGGCGCTATCATCATTTCAGGCAATGATAAAAAAGCCTATTTGCAAGGCCAAGTGACCTGTAATGTCGTCACTCTTGAACCAACACAGTCAACCTTAGGCGCCCATTGTGATGCGAAAGGCAAAGTGTGGTCCGTCTTTCGCCTGTTCCACCATCACGATGGTTATGCGATGTTCCAGCCTTTATCAGCAATAGAGGCTGAATTAAGAGAGCTGAAAAAATACGCTATTTTTTCTAAGGTCAATATCAGCCAGAGCCAAGACATCGCTCTGGGTGTTATGGGCGAACAAGCTGAGCAATATATCAATACATTAACGGCGGATGAAGGTGAAGTGCGTTTGATTGACGGCGGTAGCGCCATCAAAATTTCATCCCAACGTTGGCTATTACTTGTTTCAGAGCAAACCGCGCAACAGCTCATGACGCAAAGTGAAGCTCTGAAAGTCACCGAGGAAACGTGGACTCGCTTTGATATCGAAGAAGCAGTCCCCGTCCTTGGTCAAGCGGATCAAAATGAGCACATACCGCAAGCCGTTAATCTTCAGGCCTTTAATGGTATCAGCTTTAATAAAGGGTGTTATACAGGTCAAGAAACCGTCGCTCGCGCTAAATATCGAGGTATTAATAAGCGTGCAATGTACATCCTTCAAGGCAACATTGAGCAACCGCTAAATAATGATCAACCAATCATGATCGAACGCTCAGTTGGAGAAAACTGGCGTAGTGCTGGGCAATTAATAGTTCACTACACGTTTGCTGATAATACCGCTATCGGTTTAATAGTCTTACCAAACAATCTCGAGCCAGAAACTGAGTTTCGTCTTGCAAGCCAACCAAACACTCGTTGGTTTATGCAAGCTCTCCCCTACTCTCTTACTGACGAATAAGCTTCTTCCTTATATTGACCATGCGCCTCTTTACGAGGCGTATGCTTTCTAACACTCGCCTATCTCGAATAAATTCCAGGAAAAAGAATGCAATAATGTAATCCATTACATTGGCACGTGATCGCTCTCTAAATCACACAACATTAGGGATGAATTTTTAGTCATTATTGAAACATAAATAGTCATCAGGTTTATTTTGACGTAATCTAACAATGCTGGTCAGGACAAACGAGAAGTTGCCCTGACCAGCAAAAAAGTGAATCCACTGATTGTTTCAGGACATCCACTTTTTGTGTAATGCATCTGTGACTATTCGCCCGCCTATTATTTAAGCGGGCTTTTTTTTAGGCTATTCTTAACCAAAATTTAACACTTTCCATAAACAGCAGCTATTCTTTAAAGTGTAATATTTGTCGTGCTTAATATGCACCAAGTGAATGGTGCACTGAGCATTTTTTGTTAGCACTATTTTGAGGAGATAATCACGCAAACATGGGTATTTATCCAACATTTTGCCTACGGCAGCACAAATATCCAAAAGAGTCACCAATAACTGCATATTCCTCTATGGCAATCACACTATTAGAGGCGCAATTTATTTATAATTTGCAGTGTTAGAATAACAGAAGGATCGAAGTATGAGACTGTTTAAGCGCTATACGCCAGGTATGATAGCTAAACACGTAAGTCGGCTTTTTAAAGGAAGAATCTATATTTACGGGGTTGGAAAATTTGAATTCGATAATGGCAAACTGATCTTGCCAGAGCGCGCAGACAAGCGCCACTTTCAGACGGTGAAGGAAGTGAATCAGGAAATCATGAGACTACGCTGCGCCTACGCATAATACGAGTTTCATTAAAGAATTTTAAAAGGGTTGGCCATAAGCCAGCCCTTTTGCCATCATTAGGTTAATCACTGTTAGGGCTCAAGCAGCACCATTTTACTCTTGGCAAGATCAGGTAAATCACCTTTTAAACCCAGTGCTCTTTTCATAATCTCATCTTTGGCTCCAGGAAGTTGTCCAGCCAACTGCATGCCAATGCCACGGATCAGTTTCTTCGCCGGATTATCACCTTCAAAAAGGTCTTTGAAACCTTGCATCGCGGCAATCATTTTGGCAGCTTCTGTTTTTCGCCAACGTTCATAACCTCGCAAATTTTTGAGCAAGCCAATATCTTCACCTTGATGCCACAACGCGAGTAGTTCTTGAGCTAAGCTTGCAGCATCAAGTAAACCTAAATTAACACCTTGCCCGGCTAGCGGATGGATGGTGTGCGCCGCATCACCAACGAGTGCGATTCGTTGTAAAGCAAAATCTCGGGCATAACGCATTTTAAGTGGGAAAGCAGCACGTTCACCGACCACCTCACACAAACCTAAACGATGATCAAACTCAGCGGTCAGTATCTTATTGAATTCGAGCTCAGACAGGCTGAGCAAGCGCTGCGCTCGGTTGGGCTCTGTAGACCAAACGATTGAGCTCATATGAGGATCAGACATAGGTAAAAAGGCCAGCGGACCTTGTGGGGTAAACACTTGCCTTGCCGTCGATTGATGTGGTTCCACCGTGCGGACATTTGCCACCAGCGCACTGTGTCCATAATCCCAATGGGTTAATGGAATGTCTTGCTGCTGACGAACCCAAGAGTTTGCGCCATCGGCTCCTACTATCAATTTTGCGGTGAGTGATTGACCGTTATCGAGCGTTAGCCACGCTTCACTTTCTCCGACAGCCAGCGATTGGCATTGAGCGGGCATAAAGAGTGTCACATTCGCTTGCTTTTGTACTTGTTCGAGTAAGGCTAATTGAATGACGCGGTTCTCAACAATGTGTCCCAGATCCGGCTGAGTCATTTGATTGGCACTAAATTCGATCCGCGCAAAACTATCGCGTTCCCACACTTCCATCGCCGAATAAGGCGCAGCACGGCGAGAAATGATGCCTTGCCATGCACCAAGGTTTCGCAACATGATTTCACTGGAACGGCTTAAGGCGGAGACTCGCACATCCGGCAGCTCTGCAAGTTCAAGGCTGGGTACTCGACCCTCAATCACGGCGATGCGCAGTTCGCTATGCTTTAATGCGGCGGCCAGTGCAAGGCCAACCATTCCGCCACCCACAATGACAATATCGACACTTTGCATCATATACAGACCCTTTTATCTATTCACTACGCCAAGCGTTCGGCGCAGTAGCGGCATTTTCAGCCACGGTAAATTATCCATCATCATGAGGCCTACATTGCGACCAATACGAGTGGTTAGCCAATCATTGGAAAAGAGATGCACCAGGGATGATGTCAGCTTAATGGTGGCATCACGATCCGCTTCTCGGCGTTGGGAAAAAGCCTGTAAGCCGTGATAGCAGCCAACATCGGCTTGCTGCTTGATAAGCTCATCCGCCAAGCTTGCTACATCTCGAATACCTAAGTTGAAACCTTGTCCCGCAATCGGATGTAATGTCTGAGCGGCATTGCCCACAATGGCAAAACGATGTGAAATGTTCTGCTCTCGATAACGCAGTTGTAATGGATAGCAGGCACGAGTGCCCACTTTATTCATTCGCCCTAAACGCCAACCAAACGCATCTTGAAGCTGTGCTAAGAAACCCTCATCACTGAGTGAAAAAGCTTGCTCGGCTTTCGCGGGAGGTAAACACCAAACTAAAGAGAGTCGATTATCACTCATTGGTAATAACGCGACAGGACCATCGGCGGTAAATCGTTCAAACGCCCGTCCTTGATGAGCTTTTGAGCTCACAACGTTAGCAATAACCGCGACCTGTTCAAAATCATGCTCTTGTTGGATGAGGCCGATTTGCTCGCAGCAGGTCGATATCGCCCCATCAGCTGCGACCAATAACTTAGCTTGGATCGTTCGTTGATCGTTAAGGGTGACAGTGACCTTATCCATACTACGTTCCACTTGCTGAACCGCGCTTGGGCAAAATAACTCAATATGCGGGCTCTGCTGCATTTTTTGCGCGTAAATCTGCCCAACATCGGCTAATTCAACCACGTAACCTAATGCTTCTAAATCGAGTTGCTGACAAGTGATATCGGTCATCCCAATATGAGACCGATCCGACACATGAATATGTGTAATTGGGGTGGCGACCTCTTGCAGCGACTGCCACAAGGAGAGATTTTGCAAAATTTGTACGCTACCGTGGGATAAAGCAATTGAACGCGAATCAAAGCCGGGATGGGCGAGCTTACCATCCAGCGGGTGCGCTTCGACCACAGCAATCGCAAGCTTTCCTTGAGAAAGCGTATCTAAGGCCAACGCCAGTGTTGCACCGGCCATCGCCCCACCAGCGATAATCACATCAAATTGCTTCACAGTCATCTCTCTTTAATGCACGGTCGGCTGAGTTTCTTGTAGAGGTTTGATACCAAATTCAGCATGAATTGTTAACACACAAGCTTTTATATGCTCGATGACGTGTTCCAAAAGTTGAGCTTGCTCATCCAAGTCATCCTCTTCATCGATACCGAGCTTGGCAATTTCTTCTAGATCAGCCAAGGCCTCTTTAGTCTCTGCGGACGCTTTTTTCAAAACAACCCCAATCAAGCCAAGCCCAGAAATAAAGTGATTTACCCAGTCGGCTACGCCATCAGCCAAATCAAATACACTGGCACTCGCCTCTTCATCTGGCAACAGTAGTGACAACTCCATCCCGCTACCAGTGAGCTCTTCGATTGTAAAGGTGAGTACTTGTTCAGCCAATGTCAACGGACGATCTGGCCAACCCATACCTTCGTTAGTGTAATCAAAAATAAGTGGCTGCCAGCTCTTATCATTTAAGCCCAGACCACCGGCCAGCATGCCCGTTAGCAACCCATGCAACTCAGCAGGGTTAACCGCAAGTGCTGCAGATTGAAGGGCAGTGGCAAGAGAAAGATAATCCGGTAGTTTTTTTTCGCTCATGGGAAGCTCGTAATAAAATCAAATAAGCGCGATCCTACCACTTAGCTTCCAATGCGAAAATGCTCAAAGCGTTAATTGTGGGTAGCTTTTACTCAATTTGCCTAATAACTGTGTTTTTAGTCCCTCATTTTTTACTGCTCGCTTTGAAAAGCTTGAATCTTAGGGCCGCTTTACCTATAGTTTCCACCTCGATGGGCATGTGAGTGGCACCATCTTAGACAGCGCGATAAGAGTTCATCCATCATGAGTAATCAAGCGGTAGACGTAGAAATTTTAGGAAAATTGACTCGTGTGAATTGCCCTGCGGGACAAGAGCAGTCTTTAATCCAAGCGGCGCAAGATCTTGATAACCGATTGAAAGAGATGGCAGAGCGTACTAAAGTTACCAATGAGGTAAAGCTACTCACGATTGCTGCGCTCAACATTTGTTATGAATTGCAAACCAAAAACAATGAGAGCCTAGGCCAACAAAATCAATTAACCGAGCGCATGGAACAGCTCGCTGCATCTCTTGAAGATGCCATCAGTAAAGTGAAGCTAGGACAGCAGTAGTCTTTACCAGCGTAACCAAATTTACCCTAGAGTGTTTGTCAGCCGGATTTAAGTCCCTGAGCCGATAAGCAACACCAAAGGGTTAGTACTTGGTAGCTATTGAGCAAGCTCGGCTCGTACCGAGAAGCCTGCGGTTACCATTGCTGATCCGCCTTGAACCAGCTGGTTCAAGGGCCAAAATCCGCAACGGCACTCTGGGGTATCCTTATGCAAAACACTCGACACACACTTCGTCAAGTCATCCGCCAGCGGCGTAAACAGCTATCACCTACGCAGCAAAAACACGCTTCAATTGAACTTGTCTCTCGTTTTTCAACACTGCCTGAAGTTTTAACGAGTCAGCACATTGCCCTCTACTTGGCAACCGATGGTGAGCTAGAAACACAACCGCTCATAGCGTGGTTATGGCAACAAGGCAAACAGACCTATCTTCCCGTTTTACACCCCTTCTCGAGTGGGAATTTATTGTTCTTGCGCTATGATGCTCAAACCATAATGACGCGAAATAAATACGGCATTGCCGAACCCAAGCTCAACCAAACATTGATCAAATCAGTAAATGAGCTAGATATCATCTGCACACCATTGGTGGCATTTGATCAAACAGGGCAAAGGCTCGGGATGGGCGGCGGCTATTATGATCGTACGTTAGAAGCTTGGTTTAAAACGGGTAAAGGTGCCCTACCCATAGGTTTAGCTCATGATTGCCAACAAGTGACTCATCTGCCGAGCGAAGCATGGGATATACCTTTACCTCAAATAGTGACTCCAAGCCAAATCTGGCAATGGGAATCATAAATTATTGAGGCTATAATCGCCCCGCAACATTACCGTCACTATAAATCGATATCAGGAGATTGGCATGACTCAAGATGAAATGAAAAAAGCCGCCGGCTGGGCCGCACTCAAATATGTAGAAAAAGGCAGCATCGTTGGTGTGGGTACGGGTTCAACGGTGAATCACTTCATTGATGCACTGGGTTCGATTAAAGATGATATTAAAGGTGCGGTTTCAAGTTCTATCGCCTCAACAGAGAAGCTAAAAGGCCTAGGTATTGAAGTGTTCGACTGCAATGATGTTGATCAACTCGATATTTATGTTGATGGCGCAGATGAAATCAACCCTGCGCGCGATATGATCAAAGGCGGCGGCGCTGCGCTCACTCGAGAAAAAATCGTTGCCGCGATTGCGGATAAATTCATTTGTATCGTTGATGGTACAAAAGCGGTCGATGTTCTAGGTCAATTCCCACTTCCAGTTGAAGTGATCCCAATGGCGCGCTCTTATGTGGCACGTCAACTGGTTAAACTTGGTGGTGATCCAGCCTATCGCCATGGCGTAATAACGGATAACGGTAACGTTATCTTGGATGTGCACGGATTAAAAATTACTGATGCCAAAGCATTAGAAGATAAAATTAATGGGATTGTCGGCGTAGTAACCGTTGGTTTATTCGCTCACCGAGGTGCTGATGTCGTCATCACTGGCACGGAAAATGGTGCCAAAATCGAAGAGTAAGTCACAAAATAAGGCTACTTTCCGTTATTTCATTACAAACGGCACCCATGGGTGCCGTTTTTCTTCGCTATGCCCTAGAAAATCATGCCTTATTTCGTAATTTTCTTACCCAAAACAAAAAAAGTTTGTTACTTTATTGGTCAGAAGACGCACAAGGAAAACGTTTGTCTTCCAACAAAATGGTTAATCTTCCTCTTTACATTAGCCCTTTTGCTTTATGTGCGCCGTGTTTGCCCACCTTCCCATTTTTAAGGACGAGAATAATGGCCAAAGTTTCACTCGAAAAAGACAAAATCAAAATCTTACTCCTCGAAGGGCTACACCCTTCAACGGTTGAAGTACTGCAATCTGCCGGTTACAGCAATATTGAGTATCACAAAGGTTCTCTGGGTGATGAACAACTGCTCGAAGCGGTGAAAGATGCTCACTTCATCGGAATTCGTTCGCGCACTAATTTGACTGAAGCGGTAATCAACGCGGCAGAGAAGTTGGTTGCTATCGGCTGCTTCTGCATTGGCACCAACCAAGTTGACCTGAATGCAGCCGCAAAACGCGGGATTCCTGTCTTTAATGCACCATTTTCGAATACTCGCAGTGTTGCTGAACTCGTTTTAGGCCAAACACTGCTACTACTGCGTGGGATTCCTGAAAAAAATGCATTGGCACATCGTGGTATTTGGAAAAAAAGTGCTGATAACTCTTATGAGGCACGCGGTAAACGCTTAGGTATTATTGGCTATGGCCACATTGGTACCCAGCTCGGTATCATTGCCGAAAACCTCGGTATGCAAGTCTATTTCTATGACATAGAAAACAAACTCTCACTCGGTAATGCAACGCAAATACATACCATGAGTGAGCTACTGAATAAATGTGATGTCATTTCTCTGCATGTGCCTGAAACTCCAGATACTAAAAATATGATGGGTAAAGAAGAGTTTGCACGCATGAAGCCTGGCTCTATCTTTATCAACGCAGCACGCGGAACGGTAGTCGACATTCCCGCACTCTGCGATGCATTGGCATCAAACCATCTAGCTGGCGCGGCAATAGATGTATTTCCAGAAGAACCCGCCACAAACTCTGAACCTTTTGAATCCCCACTGATGCATTTTGATAATGTCATTCTGACACCGCACATTGGTGGCTCAACTCAAGAAGCACAAGAAAATATCGGTATTGAAGTAGCCGGTAAGTTGGCAAAATATTCAGATAACGGCTCAACCTTATCAAGCGTGAACTTCCCTGAAGTATCACTGCCAATTCACCGTGATAGTTCGCGTTTACTGCATATTCACGAAAACCGTCCGGGTATTCTGACACAAATCAACACCATCTTCGCCGAAGAAGGGATCAATATCGCCGCTCAATATTTACAAACGTCAGCGGATATCGGTTATGTAGTGATTGACGTAGAAACCGCTCGCTCTGCGGAAGCTCTGACTAAGCTGAAAAGCATCAGCGGCACCATTCGTGCGCGTATTCTTCACTAAGCACTTCTCCAGTAAAAGCACTAAATGACAAAAAGGCCACACAAAATGTGGCCTTCCTTATTTCGATAGGGAGCTCGGTAAATTAAGCTTTAAGCGCTCGCTCCCCGCGAGCAATACCTACCACGCCACTTCGCGCGACTTCGATTACTTCCGTGACTTCCGACAACGCTTGAATAAAGGCATCGAGTTTTTCGCTGGTTCCGGCAAGCTGCACAGTATATTGCGCCGCAGTGACATCCACGATCTGCCCACGGAAAATATCAGCTGTACGTTTCACTTCGGCGCGCGCAAAACCGCTAGCTTTGACTTTCACCATCATCAGCTCACGTTCAATGTGTTCGCACTCTGACACTTCTTGCACTTTAAGCACATCAATCAACTTATGCAGTTGCTTTTGAATTTGTTCAAGTTGCATTTCATCGGTCTTAGTGGTGATGTTTAAGCGTGACAATGTTGCATCATCGGTTGGCGAAACCGTTAGTGATTCAATGTTATAACCACGTTGAGAAAATAGACCAACAACGCGAGACAAAGCACCCGATTGGTTTTCCATTAATATTGAAATAATGTGTCTCATATTATGTTCTCTCCGTTTTGCTTAACCACATTTTGTCCATCCCTTCGCCTTTAATTTGCATTGGGTAGACGTGCTCCGTTTCATCCACATTAATATCAACAAAAACCAATCGATCTTTCATATCGAGTGCTTTTTTAAGCCCGGCTTCAAGTTCATCAGGCTGTGAGATACGGATGCCAACGTGGCCATAAGCTTCTGCAATTGCTGCAAAATCGGGAACAGAACTCATATAAGAATTAGAGTGACGTCCTTGGTAAATAATATCTTGCCACTGTTTTACCATGCCAAGAAAACGGTTGTTTAAGTTAATAATTTTCACTGGAATATCATATTGCAACGCAGTGGAAAGCTCTTGGATATTCATTTGAATACTGCCATCCCCAGTGACAATCACTACCTCTTCTTCTGGCATGGCAAATTTAACCCCCATTCCAGCGGGTAAACCAAACCCCATGGTGCCCAAACCGCCAGAGTTGATCCAACGACGAGGCTTATTGAATGGATAATAAAGTGCGGCGAACATTTGGTGCTGACCAACATCGGAGGCCACATATGCGTCTCCATTAGTCAGTTTATGTAAAGTTTCAATCACTTGCTGCGGCTTAATGCGTTCACTGGATTTCTCATAAGCTAGGCATTGGCGGTCGCGCCAGCTTTGGATATCTTGCCACCATAGTTCAAGCGCCTGCGAATCATTACAGCCACCTTGCTCAGAGAGCAATTGCAGCATAGTTTCCAGTACTTGTTCAGCTGATCCCACTATCGGCAGATCGACTGGCACATTTTTAGAGATCGACGAAGGATCAATGTCAATGTGCATGATCTTAGCGTTCGGGCAATACTTTTCTAGATTATTGGTCGTACGGTCATCAAAACGCACACCAATACCGAAAATCAAATCCGCATTGTGCATCGCCATATTGGCTTCATACATACCATGCATTCCAAGCATGCCTAACGCATTTTTATGAGTCCCAGGGAAAGCACCAAGCCCCATTAACGTGCTGACTACGGGTAAATTGAGCGTTTCAGCCAGTTGTAAAATGTGCTGATCTGCGCCTGAAATAACAGCACCACCACCAATGTACAATACGGGTTTTTTGGCTTCTAACAACGCTTTTAGCGCCTTTTTAATTTGCCCTTTATGACCAGAAGTAGTTGGGTTGTATGAGCGCAGTTTGATCGACTCAGGATACGTGTAAGGGAGTTTGATCTGAGGATTCATCACATCTTTAGGCAGATCGATCACGACCGGCCCCGGGCGCCCTGTTGAGGCAATATAAAAGGCTTTCTTAATGGTTTCAGGAATATCTTCAGCTTTTTTTACAAGAAAACTGTGTTTGACGATCGGACGAGAAACCCCAACGATGTCACATTCTTGAAACGCATCGTTACCAATGAGGTTATTTGGCACGTTGCCTGAAATAACAATCATTGGAATTGAGTCCATGTAAGCGGTAGCAATCCCTGTGACGGTATTCGTCGCCCCTGGGCCAGAACAAACAAGTACCACACCCGTTTTTCCGGTTGCTCGAGCATAGCCATCTGCCATGTGCGTGGCCGCTTGCTCGTGGCGAACAAGGACATGTTTAATTTGGTCGGTTTTTGCGTGCAGCGCATCGTAAATATCAAGAACGGAACCACCTGGGTATCCAAATATTTGCTCTACACCTTCTTCGATCAGAGATTGAACCACCATCTCTGCGCCAGATAACATCTGTTGATTGGATTGCGTTGCCATTTTTTCTCCTTACCAGTACCCAACACATGGTCAGTCAATGGGCCTGGTTTTACATAGTTTAGGGCTTATTTGTAGCCTAATTCGAAAACTTTCCACTTTCGGCTATGTCTTGCTTTTGTCATAACAAAAAACAAGGTAACGCAACAACTGTAACTCTTTCTTATCATCGGGTCGAACGCCAAATAGCGCACACTTTGGCAAATGTTTGGTTAAATGGAATTTTATTAGGTAACTATCGTAAAAATGGTATCAAAAACAGCTCAATCCATGAATAATTAGCAAAAATAAAGCAAAAAATATTACCATGCAGCAATGTAGCGTTATGAGGAAGCGAGGTTTAACTTCCGTCGTAATATAAAAAATCCCCCACGCTTTATCTGAAAAGCAAGTGGAGGATTTTTAAACAATGAAAAAACTATCTTAAGATAATCTTACTCACCTTTAGTCTTTTCTTTGTACATTTCCTCGATTTCATCTTGGTAACGATCACTAATGACTTTTCTACGCAGTTTCTGAGTCGGCGTCAGCTCACCTTTGTCCATTGAAAAAGCCTTAGGTAATAATTTAAACTTTTTCACCTGCTCAAATTTGGCTAGCTCTTTTTGCAAATCATTGACTCGTTTTTCCAGCATCTCAACCACTTGGTTATTCTTGATAAGATCTAATCTGTCATGATATTTGATGTTGAGCTCTTTGGCGTAAACCTCCAAGCTGTCATAACAAGGTACAATTAAAGCCGATACAAATTTACGTGTGTCAGCAATCACCGCAATCTGTTCAATAAAGTGATCTTTACCAATCGCTCCCTCAATAACTTGTGGCGCAATGTATTTACCACCGGAGGTTTTCATCAGCTCTTTGATACGATCAGTAATGAAGACATTACCTTGCTCATCAATGTGCCCAGCATCTCCTGTTTTGAGAAAACCTTGTTCATCGAATGCTAACGCCGTTTCTTCTGCCATTTTATAGTAGCCGCGCATAACCATTGGTCCGCGAACAAGAATTTCATTGTTGTCACCGATTTTGACCTGAGCTCCTGGCATCGAGATGCCTATTGAATCAGGATTAAAACACCGGTCATCCCAACAAGAAACCGTTGCTGTGGTTTCCGTCATGCCATAGCCCAACTTCACGTTAATGCCAATGGCATGGAAAAATCGACCTATGGTTTCATCTAATTTCGCGCCACCGCAAGGCATGAAATTAATCCGCCCACCAAGCAATGCACGCAATTTAGACAACACGATTTTATCCGCTAACGCGTAACTCTTTTTCAGCATGAAGGATGGTTGGCGCTTTTCTTGGTGACAAAGAGCCATCTTAGCCCCCATATTGACCGCCCAAGTAAACAGCACTTTTCGATGCAACGGCGCTTTCGAGACTTTTTCGTGAATAGCGGAGAAAATTTTCTCGTAGAAGCGAGGGACGGCACACATTACCGTTGGCTTTAGCTCACTCAATGCATCACGTACTTGCATCGTATCCTGCAAATAACAGTTAGTTGCACCGCTGTAAAGAATGTAAAAAGTCCACGCCCGTTCAAACACGTGTGACAATGGTAAAAAACAGAGTGACACATCATCCTTAGAGATGTTTAACCGCTCATCATGCCCTTCAAGCTGAGCGCCAATATTACGGTAATCAAGCATCACGCCTTTAGGTTGACCTGTGGTGCCAGAGGTATAGATGAGCGTCAGCAGATCATCCATATTCGCCTGTTCAAGGCGAGACTCTAATTCCGCTTGCTGGCCATCTGTATTTTGTTCAATAAAAGTCTGCCAATGGATGCCATGTTGAAAACTTTTTAGATCAATGCCATCACTCATGGCGACAATTAATTCAAGCTGTTCGCACTCATCAAAAAAATCCAGTGCCGCATCGTATTGTGCCTGTTCACCGACCAAGAGCACTTTGACATCAGCATCTTGAATAATATAACTGGCCTGCGCTGGCGTATTAGTTGGATAAATAGGTACCGTAACGGCTCTTAACTGCAAAGTAGCCAAGTCAGCTATTGTCCACTGCGGCATGTTATTCGAAAAAATCCCGACTTTATCTTGGATTTTTATACCTTGCGTTAAAAGTGCAAGTGACATCGCATCGATACGTTGACCAAATTGCTTCCAGCTGATCCCATGCCACTCTTTCTCTATTTTGTGTTTTAGAGCAATGCACTCGCCACCTTTGACAATCTGTTCACGAATTCTTTTTACGATATGGAAATTTAAATTGGGCATCTTTTTTACCTGTAGCTTACACATGTAAGCTTTTTGAGCGCACAAGTGTACATTTAGAAGCAAAAAAGGCAACTGACGGATGTCAAAGTTATCAATTAATTCTACAGACAAAAAAGCCCTGAATGGATATAACCAATTCAAGGCTCAAAGAGGAGTATCACTAAGTTTAGATCACCGTACAAACTAACGGGTAAACGTTAGTTTAATGCAACAACTTCGCCGCAAATCATCATTAACTGATCACGCAGCCAAATATGGCCTTTGTCTTTTTCACTAGACTCATGCCAACTGAGATAACCACTGATTTGACCATTTGCAAATGGGAAATCGAGGATTTGTAACTGATCTCGGTTAGCCGCATTCTCAACCATCCAACGAGGTGCAATCGTCACCAACTCAGATTGTCCGACCACATAAAGCACGTTGCTCAAACTGGTCCCTTCATAATAAGGAACACAGTCTAATTCGCGGTATGCTTGCTCAGAAAAGCTACGTTGCCCATGGATGCGAGATAACTTCGCATGCTTTTCAGCTGTTAGGCTATCAGCGTTAACAGAGCCATTGATGCGAGGATGAGACTTAGATGCCACCACCACTAATTCATCTTGGAAAATTTCCGTACTGGAGAACCCTTGTTCATCAAAACGCGCGTAATCAATCACAAAATCGATCTCTTGGTAACGCATACGCTCGGCTAACAAACGGTTAAATTCCGCATCAAGATGAAGTTGGACCAAAGGCGCTTGTTCATGAACTGATGACATAATTTTCGGCGCGAAACGCATATCACAAGGACTGCAAATCGCTAATTTAAATAAGCGTGTTGATGTTTCAGGAGAAAACACCGAACTTGGCAGTTCATTACGGATTAATTGCAGTGCTTGACGCATCGGACCGAACAGTTGACGTGCACGTTGAGTAGGTTGAATACCTCGCCCTTGTCGCATAAACAGTTCATCATTAAACATTACCTTCAAACGCGCTACAGCATTGCTGACTGCTGGCTGAGACATACCCAAATTATGAGCGGCACGGGTAATATTTTGCTCTTGCATTACTGCATCAAAAACCGTCAGCAGGTTTAAATCTACACCACGTAATGTGCTTTCCATGCGGTAACTAGCAATAGCGCTCATTGCATCTTTTTTATCTAACATTTTTGGGACGCCTCTTGTTGTTATCGTCAATACCGTAAAAGTAATTTTTTAGAATAGATAACCTGCCATTTATTATATTTACCCAGACACAACTGGGTGGAGGCTACTATCTGCTAAGCATTTATCGATTGGCAACAAGATTGATAAAATATCAGTTTTTTTTATCCAAACAAAAAGATTGTCCTTATTTATCAGTACGATGTATTTTTATAAAAAACCATAAAACAGAAAAATTTATGCATTTTATTCAAAACATTGAATCAAGTGATGAATAACAAGCCTTCACCTTGATACATTCACCAAATAAATTAATTACGTCAAAATTCAAAGCATTTCGTCAATATTAGCTAAATGACACATAACTAGGGAAATCAACCTGTCGCCATAAAGACTGGCTCAGCTCTTTATGATTATCCCATTTGCCATTTTGTACCCATTCAACCAAGGCTTTCGCTACATTAGGATAGACAACGCGCTCGACCTGTTTTTCATCCAACCAACGGCGTAACTCCGACGGGTCCAAAAACTCCATAGATGCAGCAAGCCCGAGATTCTCAAGAGTGGCAACGTTACTTTGCTGCTCAAATTGACCCGATAGTGGCTTAAGTAGCAGCTTTTTACCCAATGAAAGTGCTTCTGATGGTAATTCAAAGCCACCATTAGCAATCACGCCATCGCAACAATGCAAGTGATATTGAAAATGGGTATGACATAAGGGACGCAGCTCAACATTTTCAACGGATTGCGCTTCCATTAAGGAAGGGTGATAACAAATAAATGCTTGATTTGAAAAACGAAAAAGCAACTCAAGAATATCATCAACATGCTCAAATGGAAGATAGACCAAAATGAAATGCTCGTTAGACGTATGCTGCTCTGAACGATAGATAATCGGAGGAAGGATCGGTTGATCAAAATGATACCAATGTAAACCGACGTGGTAGTTGGCAGGCGCAAACTGTTGAATAATCTGTTTATCCAGCCAACTTGCCCCTTTCAAAGGCACATTATAACGAAATGCATTTTGATGACTTATCCCAATACACGGAATACCTTGCTGTTTAGCCGCCCATGCCGATACTGGTTCAAAGTCATTAATGACCAAATCATACGGAGACAAATCGAGGTTTTTTGTCTCACTCACGAAAGTCAGCAAATTATTATTCAGCGCCGTTTTAACGTAATTTACGTGTCCCTGTTCAGTTTCAAAAGTAAAACCGCGCCGAGTTTGGTAATCACCGAAACTTTCCATCGAAAAGTATTTCTCTTTTTCACGTCCAGAAAAGAGAAATTGCACATCAATTTTGGCTTCTTTCAACGCTTCACTCATCACTCGTGAACGAGCAATATGGCCATTTCCGGTGCCTTGGACACCATACAGAATTTTCAAAAGCCTCTCTCCACCAACCACAAAGCAAATCTTGCGCTGCTTACACCAAGCAGCGCGCCAATCACGATATCCGTCAAGAAGTGAACCCCAAGTAGGATGCGAGATACGCCAATTAAGCCAGCCCAAACCAAGACAAAAGCATCGCTATGAGGATAGAAGTGGCCAATTAATGTCGCCATAACAAACCCTGCAGCCGTATGACCAGAGGGCAAACTATAGCGATCCGAAGGGGTAATAAAGGCAATGAATGAAGGAGAAAACTCTTCAGGGCGACGACGCTGAAAGCTATTTTTCAATCCCCAATAAATAGGGAGTTCAATCGCGAAAGCGGCCAGTCCAGCCATTAAGAATAGGTGGCCATTAAGCGGGTCTAAATACCAAGCTAAAGCACCAATCAACGCGTACAAATGCCCATCCCCAGTATGGGAAATAGCTTTGCTGATCTGCGCTACAGGCTGATTAAAACGATGCTGTAAACAAAATAGCGAAAACGCTACGTCAAACTTAACAATTTGTCCGATGGCACGCATGAGCGACTCCTGTCATTCCATAAACCTCTTACGCTCTAAACGTAGAAGTTTAAAATGACAAATACGTGACTGTTTGTTGGAGAATGAATGAATTTAACCGATGACAAACGTTCTTGCGTGAAAACATTCCGTGCTACAAAAAGTGATCCTCTCTGCCAATTCTGCTCATTTTTACCGCTTTTGACTAAAACTGATCCGATATGAATAAAAAAACAACTTAATGGTTGACGAGTTAAGTCGAGTACGGTACTAATTTGTTAACTTAATCTTGTGGAATGTTACGAATGACTATCCGTTTTTCTATCCTGCTGGGCCTGCTCCTTATCGTGAACCATTCGCGCGGGTAGGTTGTGGAAGAAAAACACCACACAAGATGACAAGAGCCCGCACTGAGATGCGGGTTTTTTTATAACTATATTTAGGAAGTAAACGATTAACCATCGGTGCAAGGGAGCAAACATGAATAATCAAGTCATTATATTCGACACCACATTACGTGATGGCGAACAAGCTTTGTCAGCAAGCTTAACCGTTAAAGAAAAACTGCAGATTGCTTACGCATTAGAGCGCCTTGGTGTTGATGTTATTGAAGCAGGTTTTCCAGTTTCCTCCCCAGGTGATTTTGAATCGGTCAAAACGATTGCCAAACACATTAAAAACAGCCGCGTCTGCGCGCTTTCTCGCGCGGTAGCAAAAGATATTGATGCAGCGGCCGAAGCTCTGAAAGTCGCCGATGCTTTTCGTATCCATACGTTTATTTCAACCTCAACCATTCATGTGCAAGATAAATTGCGCCGCAGTTATGATGATGTGCTCGAGATGGCAGTCAGTGCGGTGAAACACGCCCGTAACTACACCGATGACGTCGAATTTTCCTGTGAAGATGCGGGCCGAACGCCCATTGATAATCTCTGTAGAATGGTCGAAGCCGCAATTAATGCCGGAGCTAAGACCATCAATATTCCAGACACGGTCGGTTATACTGTTCCTAGCGAATTTGGTGGCATTATTCAGATGCTGTTTGAGCGAGTCCCTAACATAGATAAAGCCATTATTTCCGTTCATTGCCACGATGACTTGGGAATGTCAGTCGCAAACTCGATTGCCGCTGTACAGGCTGGCGCAAGGCAAATAGAAGGCACCATCAACGGTATTGGTGAGCGCGCTGGTAACTGTTCACTGGAAGAGATCGCGATGATCATCAAAACTCGTCAAGAATTCCTCGGCGTACATACTGGTTTAAAGCATGATGAGATCCACCGCACCAGTAAGTTGGTTAGCCAACTGTGCAATATGCCGATTCAAAGTAACAAAGCGATTGTCGGTACCAACGCATTTAGCCACTCGTCAGGCATTCATCAAGATGGCATGTTGAAAAACAAAAACACTTACGAAATCATGACTCCAGAGTCAATTGGCCTAAAAAACCAAGCGCTGAACTTAACGAGCCGCAGTGGCCGCGCCGCAGTAAAAAGCCATATGGATAGCATGGGTTACAATGAAAACGAATACAACCTCAATGCCTTGTATGAAGATTTCTTAAAATTGGCAGATCGTAAAGGCCAAGTGTTTGACTATGACTTAGAAGCGTTGATGCACTTTTCAAATCTGCGTGATGAAGACGATTTCTACAAATTGAACTATTTGAGTGTTCAATCAGGCAGTGTTATGGCGACCACCAGTATTAAATTGCTTTGTGGTGATGAAGAAAAATGTGAAGCTGCCGTTGGTAATGGCCCTGTCGATGCGCTTTACCAATGTATTTACCGTCTAACTGGCTATGAGATCGTATTGGATAAATTTGACCTTACCGCCAAGGGCGAAGGTGAAGATGGACTCGGGCAAGCCGATATTATTGCCAACTACAAAGGGCGAAAATATCACGGTACAGGCGTCTCTACGGATATTGTCGAAGCATCAGGACAAGCCTTATTGCACGTGATCAATAGCATTCATCGTGCCGATCAAATTGCAGAAATTAAACAAAAGAAAGTGGCAACCGTTTAACGTACCTAGATTAGAGCTTTCAGTCTTTAGAGCTCACTGGGGCAAGCAAATATAAAAATAGTAAAGGACTAACATGACAGACAAAACATACAAAATTGCCGTTCTTGCAGGTGATGGTATCGGCCCAGAAGTAATGCAACAAGCACACAAGGTATTGGATGCGATTGAAAAAAAACATGCTATCCGGTTTGCCAGAGAAGAACATGATGTCGGCGGGATTGCGATTGATAACCACGGTTGCCCGCTGCCTGAAAGCACAATTAAAGGATGTGAAGAGGCAGACGCCGTATTGTTTGGTTCCGTAGGCGGCCCTAAATGGGAGCATTTACCACCCAACGACCAACCAGAGCGCGGTGCACTCCTACCGCTTCGCAAACATTTTCAACTGTTTTGTAACTTGCGTCCTGCTCAAATTCACTCAGGCTTAGAAAGCTTTTCTCCTTTACGATCCGATATCTCCGATCGTGGCTTCGATATTGTGGTTGTTCGAGAATTGACTGGTGGTATTTATTTTGGCCAACCCAAAGGACGCGAAGGAGAAGGGGCAAATGAAAAAGCATTTGATACCGAAGTTTACCACCGCTACGAAATCGAACGCATTGCAAAAATAGCGTTTGAGTCCGCACGATTACGTCGTAAAAAAGTATGCTCAGTCGATAAAGCGAATGTATTACAAAGTTCTATCTTATGGCGTGAGGTCGTGGAAGAGATCGCAAAAGATTATCCAGACGTCGAGCTTTCACACATTTATATCGATAATGCCACTATGCAGCTCATTAAAGATCCCTCTCAATTTGATGTCATGCTGTGCTCTAATATTTTTGGTGACATCATTTCCGATGAATGCGCCATGATCACTGGCTCAATGGGCATGCTACCTTCCGCTAGCCTTAATGAAAGCAATTTCGGTCTCTATGAGCCTGCGGGTGGTTCTGCACCTGATATCGCAGGAAAGAACATCGCTAACCCAGTAGCACAAATTCTTTCCGCCGCTTTAATGCTACGTTATAGCTTAGGCGAAGAAAGTGCCGCTCAAGATATCGAAAATGCCGTATCAAAAGCGCTTACCGCAGGCGAACTCACCGCAGATCTTGCCAGTGGTAAAGCGGCACTTTCAACCTCTGAAATGGGCGATAAAATTGCCAGCTACATTTTAAACTCATAATTAGTAGGACTAGGCTCGCCTAGTCCTTTATAAAGCTCAAAGAGCTCAAGGAAGAAGCAATGTCGCAAGCAAAAACCTTATACGAAAAAATTTATGATGCCCACATTGCGGTGTCAGCTGAAGGGGAAACCCCCATCCTTTATATCGATCGTCATCTCGTTCATGAAGTGACATCACCGCAAGCATTTGATGGTTTACGCGAAAAGGGACGTAAAGTTCGTCAGACGAGTAAAACATTCGCTACCATGGACCATAACGTTTCAACCACCACAAAAGACATTAATGCCTCAGGTGAGATGGCTAGAATCCAAATGGAAACACTGTCAAAGAACTGTGCTGAGTTTGGCGTAACACTCTACGACTTAAATCATAAATACCAAGGCATCGTTCATGTCATGGGGCCAGAATTAGGTATTACTCTTCCCGGTATGACCATTGTCTGCGGTGACTCACACACAGCAACACATGGCGCATTTGGCTCGTTAGCGTTTGGCATCGGCACGTCAGAAGTTGAGCATGTACTTGCAACCCAAACATTAAAACAAGCTCGCGCTAAAACGATGAAAATCGAGGTGACAGGCAAAGTCGCTCCAGGCATCACCGCTAAAGATATCGTGCTAGCCATTATAGGTAAAACAACGGCGGCCGGTGGTACAGGCTATGTCGTTGAATTTTGTGGTGAAGCGATTACCGATCTTTCAATGGAAGGTCGTATGACGGTGTGCAATATGGCGATTGAGCTTGGGGCAAAAGCCGGTCTTATCGCCCCTGATCAGACTACTTTCGACTACATTAAAGGTCGCAAATTTTCTCCTCAAGGAAGCGATTTAGAAGCCGCCATTGAATACTGGGCAACGCTAAAAACCGATGATAATGCCAAATTCGATGCAGTCGTTACCCTAAATGCCGCGGACATCAAACCACAAGTAACGTGGGGCACAAACCCAGGGCAAGTAATTGCTGTCGACGAAACTATTCCATCTCCTGATAGCTTTAGTGATCCTGTCGAAAAAGCATCAGCAGAAAAAGCACTGGCGTATATGGGACTGGAAGCAGGTAAATCCTTGTCAGACTATAAAGTGGATAAAGTCTTTGTCGGTTCTTGCACAAACTCTCGCATTGAAGATATGCGAGCAGCAGCTCAAGTCGCGAAAGGTAAAAAAGTCGCACCACATGTTCAAGCATTGATTGTTCCAGGTTCAGAGCAAGTTAAGGCGCAAGCGGAAGCGGAAGGCTTGGATAAAATATTTATTGAAGCGGGTTTTGAATGGCGCTTGCCGGGCTGTTCAATGTGCTTGGCTATGAACAATGACAGGCTCGGTGCAGGTGAACGCTGTGCATCAACATCCAACCGCAATTTTGAAGGCCGCCAAGGTCGAGATGGCCGAACACATTTAGTCAGTCCTGCAATGGCCGCCGCCGCCGCCATCGCTGGACACTTTGTCGATATCCGTAATATTCATTCTTCAACACTCAACTAAACAGGGGATCACCAATGTCAGGTTTTAAACAGCACACAGGTTTGGTCGTTCCTCTTGATGCAGCGAACGTCGATACAGATGCCATTATCCCTAAGCAATTTTTACAGAAAGTAAATCGCACTGGTTTTGGCAAACACCTTTTTCATGATTGGCGTTTTCTAGATGATGCAGGTCAACAACCTAATCCAAATTTTGTCATGAATAAACCTCGCTATGAAGGAGCGAGCATTCTACTTGCTCGTGAAAACTTTGGGTGTGGTTCTTCACGAGAACATGCCCCTTGGGCTTTAGCGGATTACGGCATCAAAGCCATGATTGCACCCAGTTTTGCGGATATTTTTTATGGTAACTCAATCAATAACCAAATGGTTCCAGTCCGCCTTACAGAGCAAGAAGTTGATGAAATATTCCAATTTGTTGAAGGAAATGAAGGTGCTCAACTAACTGTAGATCTTGAACGAATGGAAGTTAAAGCCAATGGAAAAACATACTCATTTGAAATTGATGAATTTCGTCGCCATTGCTTACTTAATGGATTAGACAATATCGGTTTGACGCTACAGCACGAAGATAAAATCGCTGATTATGAAACAAAAATTCCTAGCTTTTTGAAATAGCGAGTATCGATTTAATTTCCAGAGGTTGGTGTAGATGCATCAACCTTTTCTTTTATCTGAAATTTATCAATCCCTGCCTAGGTCATATAGCCTATGAGATGAGAGGTAAACGATGAAATATCTACTAACGCTATGTTTGACACTCGGGTCAACGAATGTATTTTCTGCTCCTAAATCACAGCTATGGGATTATTGGAACTCTAGTAATGAAGAAAATACACAAGCCATTTCACATCAAATTTGGCAGACAACACTTGATACTTATCTAATCCAAGAAAATCACAACAACCTCTTCGATTATCAAAGGGTCAACTCAAAAGATAAAGAGCAATTAGAGCTCTATATTTCACAATTATCAGCCCTTGATCCAAGAGAGTATGCAAAGCTTGAACAATATGCTTACTGGGTCAACTTATATAATGCCTTAACAGTTAACTTAATCGTCGACCATTATCCAATACCATCCATCACTAAACTGGGAGGATTTTTCTCATTTGGCCCTTGGGAACAAAAGATCATTACCATCAATCAAAAAGAGCTGACTCTCAATGATATTGAACATCGAATTTTAAGACCCATTTGGAAAGATCCTCGAACCCATTATGCGGTCAACTGCGCAAGCCTTGGCTGCCCAAACTTACAAAAGCAGGCTTTCACAGCAGAAAATACTGAATTATTACTGGAGAAATCAGCCACTGAGTTTATCAATAGCGAAAAAGGAGTAAAGGTCACCAATGATAAATGGGTTCTGTCTTCTATTTATGACTGGTTTGCTGAAGATTTTGGAACGAAACAGCAATTATTTGAGCACTTAGTGCAGTACAACAAGGCACTAAAAAGCGAGAAAAAGAGTATCAGCTATCACTATGATTGGACATTGAATGATACGAATAGATAGAAAAAAACCTCAGCATTTCTGCTGAGGTTTCGTAATTCAAACCTGGCGATGTCCTACTCTCACATGGGGAGACCCCACACTACCATCGGCGCTGTTGTGTTTCACTTCTGAGTTCGGCATGGGTTCAGGTGGGTCCACAACGCTATGGTCGCCAAGCAAATTCTTTTAGCTTACAGAGCTATAAAACTGGTGCTGATACCCAGAATCGAACTGGGGACCTCATCCTTACCAAGGATGCGCTCTACCGACTGAGCCATATCAGCACACTGTATCTTGTGTCACAAGTGACTAAAAAGCCCGCTCTTACAAACGGGCTCTTATAAATTCAAAGCCTGGCGATGTCCTACTCTCACATGGGGAGACCCCACACTACCATCGGCGCTGTTGTGTTTCACTTCTGAGTTCGGCATGGAATCAGGTGGGTCCACAACGCTATGGTCGCCAAGCAAATTTCTTAATTCGGAAAGCTGTTTCGTTCTCATTCACACATTCAATGTTCTTCCATTGAG
>NZ_CAWNHR010000012.1:0-6368 GCF_963874485.1 Vibrio sp. V15_P4S5T153
AAGTTGGCTGATGAAAAGATTCTACGCGAGCGCTATGGCATTGATGCGAAACTTTAAACGGAGCATCAGCGGATGTTAAACCAAGTGGTGGCTGTATTACTGGGTACTGTACTACTGCTGCCTTTGACCGCGAAAGCAGGAGTGCTAAATATCTTTCGTACCAAACCGTACCCAGAAGTCTTTTTTTCAGGTGATTTATTGGCGGTGGCCGAAGCCATTAAGAAAAAGGATATTGAAAAAGCTAAGCAGTTGGCAGAAAAACTTCCGGACATTGATGCTCCGGGTACAGAAAATTACACACTGCTCGCCTTTTCTGTTGCTGATAACAATGTTCCAGCCATTAAAATGTTGATGGCGTTAGGGGCTGATCCTGCCGCTAAACTTGAAGATACAGTGATCGCTGGAAGTGATGTCTCAGAAACGGTGGCGCATTTTGCTATGTGGCGTAAAACCACAGAGGCACTTAAAGCTATGTTGGAAGCCGGAATGGATACAGAGATCAAAAGGGGTAGCAGTACCTTGATTTACGACGTACCGACTCTGGAAGATAACGATTCTTTGAGGCTCTTGGTTGAGTTTGGCGCTGATGTAAATGCTCGGGATCGTCTTGGTCAAACCGTATTATTTGATTTTATTCTTGTTAGTTTCGATGAGGCGTTATATTTGTTGGACCATGGCGCGGATCCCTTTGTAATGTCTGACTCAGGAATGACACCTGCTTACTTTGTTCAGGATGAGCTCAATATGATGGACAAGTCTACAGAGGCTTACCAAAAAATGCTTACCATCCAACAGAAAATGATAGATCTTGGTGTGAAGTTTCCTGCACTAACCCCTTACGGCGAGCGTTTTCGTAATGACATCGTCTATTGCAAAGAGCCTAGCGGCTATAGATCACGTTCTGAGTGTAAGGTTGAAGGGGTGAATCGATTTCTAAAACCTCAATCTGAAGAGTCAAAGCGAGCTGATGAAACAATCTTAAGAGAGCGCTATGGCATTGATGTGCATCTGTAAAACGTTGTTTAAAAGGTGTTTGGTAAGTGGATAACTTAAAGTCGATTTTTGAAGTTCTATCCGAAACGGAAGAGGGCACCCTGTATGTCATTTTCGATCAAGTGCAGCACCCTGAAGCGAATGAGTTTTGGAAAACCATGAGGCTGCGCTCTGATGTAGAGTGGTGTTACTTATGGCAAGATAGCAAGTACATGCAATATCAAGATGCATCCCCGGTATTAATTACTATTGCTGATGGAAACCCCGGTGAAAGTCTATTGTATTGGTTGAATGATTACACCAAATATTATGAGAGACTCGGTATCGTTGGTCGCTATAAAGGCAGCTTAAAACAAATTTATCAGCATTGGCGAAATTGGTTGTCTGTGATTTATCCAGATGGACAAGAAGCGTTATTGCGTTTCTATGATCCGATGGTTATTACCTCTTTTTACTCGATTTTAACAGATATCCAAAAACAAGCCTTTAAAGGTGAACATTGCCAGATCTACACGCCTTGTCTTAACGAGGACAAGCCACATCTCTGCGCCGTTATGAGTGGAGAAGTGGCGGGTGAGCCGATGGAAGAGTTAAACCAACAATTGGTCACCTACCCAGTCAAGTTGACTCCTAGCCAGTACAGCCTGTTTTTCTATCCGGAGAGGTTGGACTCACTGATTGATTCTCTGCATAACAAACTCGCACCGAATTATGCATGGTTGCTACCAAGAGAAAACGTCGCCATTCGATTCAACGAAGGGCTAGAGCTTGCTGCACAAAAGTATCCAGATACCGATGCTCTTGGAAGGGAAACTTTTGCCTTGTATCGGTTTTATTTGGGGGACAAGTTCGATGAACACCCAGATTTTTATGATTTGTTAGCCCATCACTCGTTGAGAAATGCAATTGGTAAGTTTAACGAAAAATACCAAGGCCGCAGAGACGAACTCATGAATTATCGAACAGAGGGTTGGTTGGGCATGGAAGGAAAAGCAGGCTTCGAGTCATGATGAATCAATGGCCAAATATTGCACAAATCTCGCGCCAAGAGTGGCAAGAGAGATCAAAACAAAAAGGCTGGTGGCTTTTAGTCGACTCAGCCATAAACTCGGGCGTGTTGAATTTTATCCCTTCACCTCAGCCTCAAAGTCGATTGTACTGGGATGAAATGGGCGAGGTTCACGCTTCAATTTCACCTTACTTGATACCAATGCATTCCATTGACTGGTTAGATGAAAACATTACCCATAAGTCAAATTGGGGAATGGCCATTCAAATTAATGAAGCCTTTCATGGTGAGACGTTAGACAGACAGCAAGAGATGTTGCTCAGTCATTTACGAACTTGGTCATTGGCGCAAGCTCCCGAGCAGGAAGTGGCGATACTACGGAGCACTGACTGGAGCATTTTCCATGTTTTATGGAATGCGACAGCCGCAGAGAAACAGCCCGAGTTAAAAGGGCCAATCCAATCGCTCTGCTATTGGGAGGCCGAAGATGGGTCAGTATCCTTCAGCGCTCTCATTGGTGATATGCGTCCAGAGGTGCTGGTAAAAACGCCCATTCAACTTACGGATGAGCAATACCTAGCTTTGTCGAACTGGGCGGACCGACATCAACACCAAAAATATCGTGAGCACCTTCAGCAGCATCACCCGGTCACTCATGTATGGAGTGAGGATGAGTGGAAAGCATTTTTGCCGCAGCAAACCAAACAAGCAAGAGATTACGGGTTTGAGCAACCTAACGATGTGGTGCGCTATTTAAGCCTCTCAGTCGTAATGGGCAAAGACTTTATTGAGACGTCATGGGCGAAAGAAGCGTTGAGTAAGCCACGTCATCTGGGTCAAAAAAGTCAAATGGATCAGCTGTTTGCTCAAGCACTAAAACAAACAAACGAGGAGTCGTCGACGTCATGAGCCAGAATAAGCACACGGAGCTAATGAGTAGTGCACAAGCCGCTGAGCTTAATTTCTCTACAGACAATGTCAAAGAAGGCAACTGTAAAGAGTGCAGTTGTGAAGTTTTTGTACGTTGCCATTACGACGACGGTAGCCCGATAAAAGAAGCGCCATACACCATTGTCGACAGTAAGAAAGGTGAAACGACTGGGCAAACAGATGAAAATGGCTTGCTGAAAGTGATCAATATGCCTTGTGGTGGCTATGAGTTATATCTGGAAGAAGGTTCAGATGATTATGAGCCAAAGGAAGTGTTGGCGAACAACCCCGCGTTTCAGAGCAACCCAGAATACTCCGCCATCACCGGAGAATACTTTGCCCTGTACGTCATTTTAAACCGAAAAGGCTACCTGACTTACGATGCGGACGGCAGCGACAAAGATGAAGTTGACGTTGATGGTGTGGGTATCATGTCAATGTTTGGTGTTGCTCCAGACGGATATGAAGAAGCCTATAAGCGGTTCTGGGAGTTACATGAACAGATTAACGACGGGCCGACTTCACTAAAAGAAGCCGTTAACCGCGCACATTGTGGCCTAGCGGGAGAAGTCGCTGGACAAGCGAAAGACAACGAAGCATTGATCTTATTCTGCGAAGTTGCGCTTGGCTTTGTTCCGGTAGTCGGTCAGGCAATGGATCTTTATGATCTAGGTGGTTGGGGTTGGAAAACCTATGAAGGCAAAAGCCTTGATGAGTGGCATTGGGCTGAAGGCGCACTTATTGCGTTGGGTTTCATCCCCGGTTTGGGTGATGCAGGTAAAAAAATCGGTTTAACGATCCTAGATACACTGAAAAAAGCAGATCCAGGTGTGATACAACTGGCGATAAAGAAAATTCGCAGCCTGTCAAACGGCAACATTGTTAAGTACTTATTGAGCTTTGGCGACAAGCTCGATGAGGTTGCTGTTGAGGCGGATGTCCTGCTCAACAAAATCATTAACGGTTTGACAAAAGTCCTCAAGGATTCTGCGAGCAGCAGTTGGATTGTCTTGATGATGAAAGACGAATTTGCATTTTTCATCAAGGCTTTGAAGGACCTAAAGAGTAAGATCAAAGAATCCATTGACTGGATGCGCGGCAAAATTGACGAGTTTACAAAGCTCGTCTCCACGCGTATTCCCGGTACCACGACAAAAAAAAATACCGCGGTTACCCCACAAAATGCCAACGCAGGTAAGGCCGACCCACACAGAAAGCAATCTGAGAAAGGGGAGAGCAAATCAGAGACATGCACCGGAAGCGGAGAGAACAAAACCAACGAGAAATGCGAGGTTGGTGAGCCTGTTGACTTGTTAACGGGTAAAGCTTACGAAACGAGAGAAGATTTTGTTGTTTCGTCTCGACTGCCGCTTGTTCACGAGCGCTATTACCAATCGATGGGGGACCGAGAGACGGGGCTTCTCGGTGTACTCTGGCGCAGCAGTTGGGACATAAGCCTGACGATTGAAGGCTCTACCGTTAAATTTATTGATAAAGATTACTCGATAGCATTTTTTGACGCACCTTATCAAGGTTCACCGACTCGTTCGGAGTTAATGCCACAGTGGTGCTTACATCGCGGTGAGCGTGGAGAGTTGATCCTAAAAAATAAGAGCGGACTGGAATATCATTTTGAACATGCAGTAGGTACAACCTTACGTCTTACAAAACAACAAGACGCCTATGGAAACGCGACGCAGTTTTTGTACGACCGGGGCACACTGAAATGGATAGTACTTTGTGATGGTCGATTAGTTCAAGTTGAAACTAAAAAAAGACGAATCCACACTTTAACGCTTTGTAAAGCGGATAAAACGCCAGTTTATAGACTCGCACAGTACAGTTATGACAAAAAAGGATTCTTAACATCTGTCCGTGCGGAAGCAGGGCGCAGCTTTGACTACCAATACAGTAAAGAAGGTTACTTAACGCGCTGGAATGATCTTTCTCAAACTTGGGTAGAGCATGATTATGACGATAAGGGCCGAACCATTGCGACGCGCTGTTCTGGTCGGTACTGGAACGACAAACTGCACTACGATGATGACAATCATATCCATTATTACCGTAACCCATTTGGTGGCACTCAAGCAGTGCACTTGGACGAACGTAATCGCCCCTTTTTATTTGTGGATGAGTTCGGTAATCAAACGACAAGTGTTTGGCATGACGAGTTTCTGCTTAGCAAGACAAATGCATTAGGAGAAACGGTAGAGTACACCTATGACAATTGGGGTAACGTAACCCGAGTCATTGAACCTAATGGCGCTGAGCACCACTATAAATACAACGAACAAGGTTGGCTGGTAAGTTATACAAACCCGATGGGTGCAGTTTGGTTTTATGAGCACAATCCGTTTGGTGATGTGACATCCATTACCGACCCAGAAAACCGTAAAACCCAAATGACCTATACCGAGTTTGGCCAACGTGCCAGCGTGACAGGGCCTGACGGTTCAATAACCCATTACTCGTACTATAGCAATGGCTTGTTGGCTCGGGTTGAGCCACCTGTCGGTTACGGTATGGACTTGTTTTACGACGGGCAGGGGCGCTTGATAAAGCGCGTGACTGACAATAAGCAAGTGCGAGAATGGGTTTACGAGAAGAACAGCAAGCAACCTTGTCTAATTCAGTATGAAGATGGAACGCAAGCGCATTTTGAATACGATATAGAAGGTAATTTAATTAAAGTGACGGATGCGCTTGGGCATAGCCAGCACTTTAATTACGGAGCATTTGATAAGCTGAGGCAGGTTACGGACCCTTTTGGGGCAACCACACACTATCATTACAACGCTGAGGCAGAATTTGCTGGTGTCACCAATCGACAGGGTGAAAAATGGTTCTATGAGTTTGATCAAGGTGGACGAGTTTGTGCGGAGCACCACTATGATGCCCGTGTCGACCACTATCAGTACGATGCAGCAGGTCGGCTGAATCGTCACATCAAACCGGATGGTGTACAACATTGTCACAGTTACGACCCTTCAGGAAAACTACTCGATACGGTGACGCTTGACCACAACGAGCAACAATTGGGTAAAGCTTGGTATGAGTACGACGCCGCCTCTCGCTTAACCTACACCGAAAATGGTGATGCGTGGGTCTCCTTTGCTTACAGTCCATCAGGATTGCTCCTTGAAGAAAACCTCAACGGCACCTCGCTCGTTCATGAATACGACGAACATGGCCGCCGTATTGGTTCATCAGGCAGCAAAACCGCGCGACAATATCAATGGACGAAGCACCAATTACAGCAACTGTCTGTAGGCGAGCATACCCCGCTGCAATTTGCGTATCACCCGAGTGGACATGAGAAAACTCGCGCTACAGAGCAGGGGTTTAGCCTTCACCACCAATGGAGTGAAACAGGGTTACTGCTAGAGCAACAGCTTGGTAGAAATGGTGATAGCTTACGCCAGTATCAGTACGA
>NZ_CAWNHR010000013.1:0-6064 GCF_963874485.1 Vibrio sp. V15_P4S5T153
GTATTGCGTTGCTCACACCTTAACAGTGCGTTATGATTCACCCGGATTCAGTAAAACATCTTGATATCTCGGTAAAAATTTTCATGCGCGCCTAGGGCGATGAGTTCAAGAGTTACCGTCCCATCTTGATAGCTATAGCCAAGAAGAGTGAGTTGCTTAACCATTTTGAATTTATAAACACGGAGAAAGGACAAATCTCCTTTTTTCTGCTCGCCTAAAAGCGGATCTTCGATAAGTGCTTTGACCGCATTGTCCAGATCCACTTTCTGATTTTGGTGGAGTTTTTTAACGGTTTTCTTGAATGATGGCGTTTGAAGAACCTGTGTAATATTAGCCAAAGTTGTATGCCTCAAGTTTTCCGGCTTCTTTTTCAGCTTTAGCTATAATTGCTTGTCGAACAAATTCATAAGGTAAATCTGGGTTATCTTCCATCATTTCCCCAATTTTAGCCCAGTGTTCAATTTGTTTTGGTGTAGTGCGATTCAATGCTTTGGCCATGATAGCGGCTTTATCTACGAGATCTTGATCAAGGCGTATGCTAGCGGTAGACATAATGTGCTCCTTCATTTAAAGTTTTAATAATTGTAGCGTGGCGCTACGAAGGTAGCAAGATGAATCATAACAAACGGCTCAAGAGGGATTGCCAACGCGTGGCGGCTTTAGTGCAAAATTGAAGTTCAGTGTTTAAGGTGTGTTTTTTTTAGTTCGGTGGTGCGTTGTCAACCCCTTAGCCGGGCGTTATGTTTAATCACGTAAATTCAGTGGTTTATGATTTTTCTTTGTACCATCGGCTTGTTAGTTTCTAGTTTTTCGGCAAGTTGGCTTCGTTTGGCGCTGTTTTCTGGACATTTATTCTTTGGCGCTGGAAATTCAGAGAATTGCCTCAGTCTATTTTCGAGTAAGCGCGAGGTTGGTTCGGCTGGCTCAATCAGTATTTTGAACACAGGTTTTTGTGCTTGAATTGCCGAAATTCGAAGTCTGTTTTTCAAATCTATGAGTTGTTTCAGTTTTCTGGTTTTTGGCTTTTGTTTGTCAGTCAAAACCGAGTTAATCTTGGTTTAGGTAAAACGTAAGTTATTGAAGCTTAAACATAACAAACGGTTCAAGAGGGACAGCCAACGCGTGGCATTTTTATTATGCGTTGGTTTTTGTGGTTACGGTGTTATGCGGAAGCTTCGTAATGGCGTTGGCTGCCCCTTAACCGGGCGTTATGTGAATATGTGGGTTTTGTGAACAACAAAGAGATTGATAATGGTAAATTTTACTTTTGGGAAGTGGGTGTCTGAACCGAAAGTCAGTGAAGTCACTTCAGAGTTTGTTTCGATAACAACCGAGCCGAAAACTGATTTTTGGCAACGTTCTTATTATGGATTTCGTAATGAAAATGCCCCTGCATTATTGATTGATTCAAAAGATAATTTCACATTTACAGCTAAGGTAAATTTTACTTATCAAGAGCTGTTTGATCAATGTGGATTGATCATTTATCTCGATAATGAAAATTGGTTTAAAGCTTCGATAGAGTACGAAAATCAATCATTTTCTAGGCTGGGTAGTGTAGTTACAAATTTAGGGTATTCAGATTGGGCAACCACCGATATCCCGCTTCCTAAAGAGATTTGGTATCGTTTAAGTCGTAGAGGGCCAGATTTTCTTATCGAATCCTCGTTTGATGGCTTGGTTTTTAACCAGATGCGTATCTTTCACTTACATCAGTTGGGAGAGACTACGATAGAAATGGGTAAATGTAATCCCCCCTTGCCGACACAAAAAGTGGTCAGTTTTGGAGTTTATGCGTGCAGTCCTTCAGAATCATCGTTTACAGCAAAATTTACCGAAATGAGCCTGGAGCCTTGTAAATGGTTAGCTCACTAGGCTCAAATTCACATAACAAACGCTTCAAGAGGGACAGCCAACGCGTGGCATTTTTATTATGCGTTGGTTTTTGTGATTACAGTGTTATGCGGAAGCTTAGTAGTAGCGTTGGCTGCCCCTTAAGCGGGCGTTATGCAACTCAGGTAAATTTAGGGCTCAATCTTTTGAGGTTTCTCCGGCCATTCGTTTTGTGTTGTCGGCAAATGAGCTTTTTTACTCTAAAATTCGTGGTTAACTTAAACCGTAAAACAGGCAAGGTTCTTTGTTTGCCTCAATCAGTTTTAGCGCCGGTGCGTTGTGAATTTTGCGTGCGCAAAGTGTGGAAAGGGCAAGTTTATTGAGCATTTTGTACTTGCTGAAAATCTTGCTTGTTGAGTTTGTCTAATTCAAAAGCTTGGTTTGTTGTTGAACGGTGGACTTTGTTTTGGCGGCTCATTTATCACCGCTCTGGCTTGGGTTGATTCTTGAATCACTCAACCATTGCAATCGTGGATTTTGGTCGTGTAAAGTCAGTTTATCTCATTGAATTTGCATAACAAACGGCTCAAGAGGGATTGCCAACGCTTGGCGACTTTAGTGCAAAATTGAAGTTCAGTGTTTACGGTGTGTTTTTTTAGTTCGGCGTTGCGTTGTCAACCCCTTAGCCGGGCGTTAGCTGAGGTTAAGAACAATCATAAAATTAAGCGTTTATTTTTCTTAGTCTGAGGCTCTGGCTTTACACCTGAAAGTCAGCACTTTTCCATGTATCTCGCCAGTGGCACTGTTCGTGAAGTGGTTGAACTAACCGAAGCCTTCTTACGGGAAGTGATGTGCTTGTTTATTTCTTTGGTGTGGCTTCTTTGGTTTTGAAGCTCTTTCGCGCTTAAGTTGATTTCGCGCACTTGGTTGTTGGCTTCTTCGAAAGAATTCTTTGTAAATTTAAGTCTTAGAAGCTCGTCAGTTTTGCTGTTATTTCTTCTTTGCCAAGTGCGTTTCGTGGGTTAGGTTTTAGTTTCTCAGTTGTCCGTTTTACTTTGTCGCTTGAAAACAATAATGTGTTTCAAATTAGGCCGTTGGGTAGTCAATCTCCGGCTAAAGTGCAGCAGCTAACAAACGGCTCAAGAGGGATTGCCAACGCGTGGCGGCTTTAGTGCAAAATTGCAGTTCAGTGTTTAAGTGTGTTTTTTGAGTTCGGCGGTGCGTTGTCAACCCCTTAGCCGGGCGTTATGCTACCAGTCGAAATCTTCAATAAGGAATACTATGAAACAGAACATTGTCCATATTGCTTTAGTTGTAAAAGATTATGATGAAGCCATTGATTTTTATGTAAACAAACTCAAATTTGAACTTATTGAAGATACTCATCAGCCTGAACAAGACAAACGTTGGGTGGTTGTGGCTCCACCAAATTCTCATGGTGTTACGTTGTTACTTGCCAGAGCTTCGAAGCCAGAGCAGCATGATTTCATTGGGAATCAAGCAGGTGGTCGAGTATTCCTGTTCCTAAATACTGATGATTTCTGGCGTGACTTTAAGCGTATGAAATCGATTGGTATTAACTTCGTCCGCGAGCCAACAGAAGAAGACTATGGAACGGTAGCAGTGTTTGAAGACTTGTATGGAAACTTGTGGGATCTTCTTCAATTGAATCCAAGCCATCCAATGGCAAAAAGGTAGCATAACAAACGCTTCAAGAGGGACAGCCAACGCGTGGTGCTCTCAGTTCAAATTAACATTTGTGATTACGGCTGTTAATTTAAGTTCAGTGCTTTGCGTTGTCAGCCCCTTAAGCGGGCGTTATGCAACTCTGGTAAATTTAGGGATTCAATCTTTTGGGATTTCTCCGGCCATTCGTTTTGTGTTGTCGGCAAATCAGCTTTTTTACCCTCAAATTCGTGGTTCACTCAAGCCGTAAAACAGGTAAGTTTCTTTGTTTGTCTCAATGAGTTTTTGTGTTGGTTTGTTGCCAATTCAGCGTGCGCAAAGTGTGGAAAGGGCAAGTTTATCGAGCATTTTGTACTTGCTGAAAGTCTTGCTTGTTGAGTTTGTCTCATTCAAAAGCTTGGTTTGTTGTTGAACGGTGGACTTTGTTTTGGCGGCTTATTTATCACGGCTCCTGCTTGGGTTGATTCTTGAATCACTCAACCATTGCAATCGTGGCTTTTGATCGAGTAAAGTCAGTTTATCTTATTGAATTTGCATAACAAACGGCTCAAGAGGGATTGCCAACGCGTGGCGACTTTAGTGCAAAATTGCAGTCCAGTGTTTAAGTGTGTTTTTTAAGTTCGGCGGTGCGTTGTCAACCCCTTAGCCGGGCGTTAAATTGCAGTCAAGGATGGTGGATTATCAAAATTGATATTTATGATGTGTTTATTGGCGAATCGGCCTTTGGTAATCCTTGCGGGGTACTAGAGCTAAATGGCTGGCTTTCCGATAGCGAGTTACATCAAATAACCCGTGAAGTTGGACAGCCTGTGACTTCTTTCATTACTCACGTCGACGGACAGTTTCACATTCGTTGGTTTGCATTGGATGGTGAAATTAATCTTTGTGGTCACGGGAGTTTAGGCTCTGGTGCAGCGATCCTTTCTAAGTACCAACTGGAAAGTGTTGTTTTCAACAGTAAATACGGTGAAGTTGTGATTTCTAAAAGAGATGACCAATATTCATTGGTATTACCAAGCTGGGAAGCAAAGCCTTGTGCTGTTCCAGTAGAAATCTCTGATTTAGCGACGAATGCGATTGATGTTTTTTCTACCCGAGACTTAGTCTTGGTTTTGCCTTCGGTTGAGGCTGTCATGAATTTCCAGCCAGATGATGATCGTTTGAGAGAAATCAACGAATACCATGCTCTGATTGTAACGGCTGCAAATGGTAATAGTGGTTATGTTCTAAGATACTTTGCTCCCCAAATTGGCATATCTGAGGATTTAGCAACAGGCTCAGCACAATGCTCTCTTGCACCGTATTGGTTTAAAAAACTTGGCTCCGACGCATTGAATGCGCGTCAACTTTCAATGTCAGGTGGTTATTTTGAAGTAGAGAGAACAACTGAAAATTCAATTACAGTATTTGCCCAAGCAAAGCGGCGAGCAATTGCAATTTAACAAACGCCTCAAGAGGGACTGTCAACGCGTGGCGTTTCCAGTCCCAATGAGCCGCGGTGGTTACGGCTGTTGTGTTTGAGTTTAGTGTTATGCGTTGCCAGCCCCTTAGGCGGGCGTTATAAACCAAATTGGAGTTATAGTGGAATTTATAAATAAAACTAAGAATCAGCATTTTATATCGCAAGTCGAACAAAAGTTAAACGCCTCTGTTAATAATCCAAGGAAAATATATTCATTTACTTTAGGAGATAGAGAAGAGTACAAACTTAATTTAGATTGTCCAAAAGGGGTTTCAATTGAGAATAATTTAAGCCTTAATGATTTATTTAGTTTTGATGTTATTAGAAGTAATCCTGAAAGGTATAATTTCGAAGGCTTATTTGGGAAATACGAAAAATTAATTAAAAACAATACCGAATCATTATTGATGAAAATTAAAGAAAATGACAGTGATATAAAGAATGAGATATTAAATATATTTGTATTAAAAATGGTTAATTTTGCTAGAAATCCTTTTTCAATACAAAAGGTTTTAAATACATTTCCATCCTTATTGACTATGTACCCATTAGATAGTAAGTTTGAAAAAATCTTTGATAAGGTTTTAAGTGGTAAAAAACCACATCAACAATATCTGTGTAATGAATTAGGTATAACAGAAGATATCTATCGTGATTGGCTAACAATCATTTTTATGTTATTGACTCCATTCGACTCTAGTGGGATAAATATTTTAGAACACTCTGTAAAATCGTTATGTGAGAGTAAAGACAATATGATCTTTATAAACATTTATACTTATGACGAGCAATGTTGCCTTCTTTCTGATAGAGGATTTAGTAACCCAATTCCAGATTGTGAACATATGGCATGGAACTTTAACTTGTTTGCAAAAGGATTTATTCAATATATGTTTGCTGATTGGAGATCTTTTATACCAGAAAATACACCCAATAAATATATTGAAGGTATAAAAAGGAAAAATAAAAAATTAAATGTTTGTACACATCATAATGATTATGAACAGTTGGAAATATATAATAAGAATGTGGTTTATCAATGCTATAAAAAAGTATATTGCTCAAGTTCTGCGATATATGGTT
>NZ_CAWNHR010000014.1:0-4744 GCF_963874485.1 Vibrio sp. V15_P4S5T153
AGTGTTATTCAGACAATCGAATACCTGTACGAGCCAGAGAGCTTTCGCCCACTCGCGCAGGTGACGCATAAGGCCAACCAAGATTCTCAGCTACACTATATCGTGACTGACCATGCAGGCACGCCACAGGAGCTGTGCAGCGAAAATGGCGAGGTAGTTTGGCAAGGTGAACAAGCCTTGTGGGGACATTACCAACAACGAAATACGCTTCCTAATCATGGTTTTAGAGAAAACGCCCACAATGATGAGCTCTACTGTGACCTGCGTTACCAAGGGCAAATAGAAGACCGTGAATCCGGCCTTTACTACAATGTTAATCGCTATTACGATGCAGACAGTGGCCAGTACCTAAGCCCAGACCCGATAGGATTTGCGGGCGGGTTAAGACCACAGGCGTATGTGTTTAACCCGCTGGAGTGGGTTGATCCGCTTGGTTTAGCGGGTGAAGCTCATGAAGATGGAAGTGTGGGGAAAAATAGGCGTCAAGCAATGAATGAAGCTAAAGATGCTGTCAATATCCCTAGATCTCAGCAACATGAAAACCATTGGGTGGTTGGTGATGATGCAACTCGTAGGGGCTATCCAAATTATGTGTATTCAGATAATCCTTCGGAACATGGGAGGTTCTACCAATATAGAGATGCCAATAACCATAAAGTTGTTGTGGTTGAACATAATAACGATCCGAGAAATAAACTTGGTACAGCTCACTTTCATGGCGGGAAGGCGAAAGCAAATCCAAGAGATTACGATTTTAAAACAGAAAGATACGGTAAAGTTATTACTGATAAACAAACTGGAGACCACCATATTTATTATGACTAACAAAATTGATAGGCTAAAATCAAAAAACAATGCGAGGAACTTTATTAACAGTCACTGTGGAATGGAAGGCTCCAGTATTGTTGAATCTGATAAACTAGATATAACAAGATTCCTTGGCGCGCTGAAAAAAATTAATTCATACAACAGGAAAATAGAACCAGTACGCAAACTAGATTTAACAAGTAATAAGGATGAACTGCCTAAATGGACAAAGTCTAATTTTACTTGGCTGTTAGGTAAAAAATGTTATTTTTTATTTGATGAGTACACATTAATAGGTTTTGATTTTTATAATGTAGATGGGTTTTTAAGTGCGATGGAGAGTTTAAATGGAAATAAAGATGTTGTCTTATTCATTTTTGATCCTGATGTTTTAGTTGTAATTAGTGACGATGAATACTCCATATCATATTATGAAGTATATATATAAGACGAAATAACAAGGACAGGCACTACTATAAAGAGCACATGCTAATACAGCGCGAGGTTTTGGTTGGCCCTTGTCGCGATAGGTAAGTGGCCAAATCTAAGCAGGAGCAAGTGATGTTTGAACGGATTTACGCTCTGACAATGAACAGTCGGAATTGCCAAGCGTTAACAAGTTGATTCTTTGTTTAGCTCAGGGCGTGATGATAAAAATGGGGGACGGGAAGCTAGCGATCCAATCGAAGTAAAGTAAATGGATACGACGTATTTTCAAATTGAGCTTCGCCTGTTCTGCACTAACAACTCATATCTGCTCCATGCGTTGGGGCACCTGTCCCTTCAATTCTTACGCGTGTCGACCGCGATCAGTACGACGCCGCCTCTCGCTTAACCTACACCGAAAATGGTGATGCATGGGTCTCCTTTGCTTACAGCCCATCAGGATTGCTCCTTGAAGAAAACCTCAACGGCACCTCGCTCGTTCATGAATACGACGAACATGGCCGCCGTATTGGTTCATCAGGCAGCAAAACCGCACGACAATATTAATGGGCTAAGCACCAATTACAGCAACTGTCTGTAGGCGAGCATACGCCGCTGCAATTTGCGTATCACCCCAGTGGGCATGAGCAAACTCGCGCCACAGAGCAGGGTTTTAGTCTTCAGCACCAATGGAGTGAAACAGGGTTACTGCTGCAACAACAGCTTGGTAGAAATGGTGATAGCTTACGCCAGTATCAATACGATGCCCTAGACAGGCTAGTGGGCATTGACGATGCCAAACGCGGTAAATCCAGGTTCAGCCTAAACGCCAATGGCCAAGTTCAAGCCGTCCGCCAGCAAAAGACGTGGGAAAGCCAGCAACGCTTTGTACACCTGTTTGGTTACGACAGTGAGCTCAACCTTAACCAACAAGGTTTTGCCACTGAATACGGTGATAGCGACAGCAATGTAGTCTCGCTCGATGACGCACGAGTAAAACGCCAATCTCGCCAATACGATAAGGCGGGCCGTGTATTAGATACGGGTCGATTCCGTTATCACTACGATAAGTGTGGCCGCGTGGTCGAGAAAACCGAATACAAAGACGGCTTCCGACCCAAAACCACCCGTTTTGTTTGGAATGGGGATGACAGGCTTACTCATATAGAGCTGCCCGATGGTGGGCGGTACCGCTACCGTTATGACCCGTTAGGTAGGCGAGTCGCAAAAGAGTGTTTAAGCACCCAGCGAATCACTGAGTATTTGTGGGATGGGGCAAACATTGTCCAGCACAGCCAAAAGACCGCCGATGGCAGTGTTATTCAGGAAATTGAATACCTGTACGAGCCAGAGAGCTTTCGCCCACTCGCGCAGGTGACGCATAAGGCCAACCAAGCGTCTCAGCTACACTATATCGTGACTGACCATGCAGGCACGCCACAGGAGCTGTGCAGCGAAAATGGCGAGGTGGTTTGGCAAGGGGAGCAAGCCTTATGGGGCCATTATCAACAGCAAAATACACTTCCTAATTATGGTGTTAGAGAAAACGCCCACAATGATGAGCTCTACTGTGACCTGCGTTACCAAGGGCAAATAGAAGACCGCGAATCCGGCCTTTACTACAATGTTAATCGCTATTACGATGCAGACAGTGGCCAGTACCTAAGCCCAGACCCGATAGGTTTTGCAGGCGGGTTAAGGCCACAGGCGTACGTGTTTAACCCGCTGGAGTGGGTTGATCCGTTGGGGTTGGCGAAGTGTCCTAAAATCACGAAAGATTCTTCTGGAAGGATCATTCAATGGGATTCTGAGGTCTCTCCTGAAGATATTGGTACTGGAACAGCGACTAATCAAAAAGCTAGAGATTATGCCCGCTCTTTGGGGGCGCATAATGATGATGCTGGACACGCCCTTGGCAGTAAGTTAGGTGGAACAGGTACAAATACTGATAATATCTTCCCTCAAGCACCAAAAGTAAACCGAGGGGCGTTTAGGGTTATGGAAAAAAATATAGCAGAGAGAGTTAATCAAACAGGGCAATCAGCCAAGTTGACGGTAAAAGCTAACTATGATGGTCCTTCAACTAGACCATCATCTTTGGAATACACAGCAGTGTTTGAAGATGGGACAAAAATGTATCGTAAGTTTGGGAATTAAGGGTAAAAAATGTATATATCTTTATCTAAAAATGACGCAGTATCATTTTCTTATATTGGTGGAAAACCTATGCTGCCAACCGATGTTAGAATACCAGTCCATCCAGATAGCGGAAGTCAAATGACGTTTTTCTTTCAAGTGTTACTTCCTGAGTGGCATAAGTGGGCCGGTAAACTAATATCAGTTTTTTGTGTAACTGATGATTTTGTTTTAGACCGAATTTTACCTGAAATGGTCGTATATAATGAGTCAGGTTACAACGTGGATAGCGATTGTATTCAGTTTAAACAAGATTTTTTTAAAATCATAGTATCGAATATAAAGCAATGCACTATAAAAGATGAGTATAAGGAAGTTCTTAGATATCAATCTCTAGAAATATCCAGTTGTGAAGCTAACAGTTTTGGCTTTATAGGGAAAAAACCAAAGTGGCTTGTGGGTGATGAGTCGCCTTTAACGCTGGATGGTGAGGCTTTTTTCGATTTTTTATTTCAAATTAATATTGACTTGTATTTTCCTAAACTAGAATCTGCTCCAAAACAAAAAACAGAAAACTTTGAAGAGTCAAGTGGAATTAGAGATTCCTACATTGATGACTATTCATTATTTGCCGGAAACGCTGTTTACTTCTTTGGAGAGAAGGATAGTGAGTTGGTGTATATGGTATCTCAGTCTTAATGGCCTTGCCAAGAAATAACAAGGACAGGCACAAGGCACATGCTAATACAGCGCGAGGTCTTGGTTAGTCTTTGTTGCGATAGCCAAGTGGTTAGATCTGTGTTGTAGCCAGTGATATTGGAACGGAATTGGCTTTGACAATGAACAGTCGGAATTGCCAAGCCCCAACAAACAGATAGTTTGTTGAGGGTAGGATGTGCTGATAAGGATGGGGGACGGAAGCTAGCTATCCAATCGAAGTAAATGGATACGACGTTTGTTCAAATTGAGCCTCGCCTGTTTTGTACTAACAACTCACATCCGTTCCATCCGTTGGGGCACTTGTCCCTTCAATTCTTACGCGTGTCGACCGCGATCAGTACGACGCCGCCTCTCGCTTAACCTACACCGAAAATGGTGATGCGTGGGTCTCCTTTGCTTACAGCCCATCAGGATTGCTCCTTGAAGAAAACCTCAACGGCACCTCGCTCGTTCATGAATACGACGAACATGGCCGCCATATTGGTTCATCAGGCAGCAAAACCGCGCGACAATATCAATGGACGAAGCACCAATTACAGCAACTGTCTGTAGGCGAGCATACCCCGCTGCAATTTGCGTATCACCCGAGTGGACATGAGAAAACTCGCGCTACAGAGCAGGGGTTTAGCCTTCACCACCAATGGAGTGAAACAGG
>NZ_CAWNHR010000015.1:0-4501 GCF_963874485.1 Vibrio sp. V15_P4S5T153
AATTAAATACGCGCCCACGCAAAAGACTTGGGTATAGAACACCACTGGAGTATATTCATGCGCATCTTTAAAAAGTGTCGCACTTCAAACTTGATACTAAGTATTTTGTTTCAGATAAATGTTGAACTAATACTGACCAATTGTGGTAAAAAATGTCATACCTTGGATTTGACAACACCCCATTAGCTCTAACTTGCTCTTTTACATACTTATTATCTAAGATCCAAACATCAAATGTTGCGATCGGACGAGAAACATTTACGGATACTTTTTGAATCTCATGAGTAGGCTTGTCAACTAACACTAAAAAATCGAAATCTGTCGAGTTTAACTTCAATGACGATGTGTTCGAGGAACGATACTTAACTTGGATCGTGCATGACTTCTTAGTCTTGGGGTCTACAACCAACAAGTCATAGCCTGGCATATTAGGGCTAGCAACAGAAACTATGTACCCCAACTCAAGCATAATATAGCCAGCAATATAGAGTTCAGCTCCTTCTCCCTTAACAGCGGCGTCAGACTTACTATCCCGTAAATCCAGCTCACCATAAACACTCGGATAACCATCAAGCTTGTTGCGAGCCCAGCGAAAAGCGGTGTGAAGATTAGCACACATTTTACTAGTGGCTAGCTCTGTAAAATTTCCGTCTTTCGCACGAATTGTTACGATGTACTTGTCACGTTCTCCTACCATTGAAAAACGTTCCGCCCATACGTCGACGGCTTGCCCTTGATATGAATAATCCTCAAACTCTCTAGATGAAATAGCACCATCTTCATCTTTAAGTATCGTCACGAATCTCAAATTGAATTATCCCTAAATAGCTAACGCCCGGCTAAGGGGTTGACAACGCACTGCCGAACTTAAAAAACACACTGTAAACACTGAACTTCAATTTTGTACTAAAGCCGCCACGCGTTGACAATCCCTCTTGAGCCGTTTGTTAGGCCAACCGATTGACAACGACACTTTCAAAACCAAAGAACGAGCTTTTTTGTAAACTTGAAACAAACTAACCGATTCATTTATAAACCAAAATGCTGAATCAGCAAAGAAACAAAAAAACTCAAATTGAGCGATTTGGAAGAAAAGTGACGAGCGTAGCATACTCGGCGGACGTTTGGATGCTGAAGGTTATTTTGCCGCTAAATTCACAACGAAAAGCAACCCAACGCGATCAAGAAACAACAAATATGTGATGACGATTTATTGCTTAAGTTAAGCCACAAAACATAGAATTTACTGCTCAATTTCAACTCGATTTAGCTGATAAAAACTCACCTTGCCTAACGCCCGGCTAAGGGGTTGACAACGCACCGCCGAACTTAAAAAACACACTTAAACACTGAACTTCAATTTTGTACTAAAGCCGCCACGCGTTGGCAATCCCTCTTGAGCCGTTTGTTAGGCCAACCAATTGACACCGAGACTTTCAAAACCAAAGAACGAGCTTTTTTGTAAACTTGAAACAAACTAACCGATTCATTTATAAACCAAAATGCTGAATCAGCAAAGAAACAAAAAACTAAAATTGAGCGATTTGGAAGAAAAGTGACGAGCGTAGCATGCTCGGCGGACGTTTGGATGCTGAAGGTTATTTTGCCGCTAAACTCACAACGAAAAGCAACTCAACGCGATCAAGAAACAACAAATAGGTGATGATTATTTATTGCTTAACTTAAGCCAGAAAACATGGGATTTACCGTTCAATTCAAACTCGATTTAGCTGATAGAAACTCACTTTGCCTAACGCCCGCTTAAGGGGCAGACAACGCTACTACCAACTTACCGCATAACACTGTAATCAAAAAAATCAACGCATAGTAAAAATGCCACGCGTTGGCTGTCCCTCTTGAAGCGTTTGTTAAGTGTCAAATTCCTGTGCATAAATGACTACTGTATCAGATGAATCTATAACAGACGCATTATGATAGAGCTCTTCAAGTTCTTCGTGAGTTAGTTCCCGTGAGCCAATTTTACCGCGGTTGAATAATTCCTCGAACAACTCTCCTGAAAGCGAGAATTTTTTTATTTCGTCGTATTTCAGCAATTCACCACCACGTTTACCTATTGTCGTACACTCATTAATCTTGCAAATAGGTAAATGTTCACCCGTAGAGATAAATTTTTGATCCACCGCTTGTAACTTATCAGTAGGACGCAAGAAACCAGAGCAACATGGAAACCTATACTCACTGGAGTCAGATTGGCAAATATTTTTATTACAGAGAAAATCACGCAGTTTATTTATTTGACCAAGCATGCGTTCATCTGAAAGATATAGCTGTCGGTCTTCCCAGATTTTATATTGTACTGCGACAACACTAATACGTCCCGATTCTTGGTTATGGCGCTCATAAATTATGTCAGCACCGGTAATATGCTCAGGCCGATCTGGATGAAGAACACGAATTCGGAGAATTTTGCCATCAGGCAAATGAAAATCTTTATGAGCATGCCCTCTTGATAACTCTGGAAGATTCCTTTCAACATTATAAGCATCGCGAAAAATTAATTGATTTTCACTGTGAGACTTAGGTTCTAACTCTTTTTTGGCTTTATCAAGTTGACTAAGCTTACGTTTAATTTGGTCTGTACGTTTTTGATCTTTTGTATTTGTTTTAGCTACAGATAATAAAGATTCATATTTATCAATATCTTGTAAAACTAGATCTAGCGCCGTTACTGAGATACCATCTTTTAACGATGTTAGTTCTGCAATTTGACGGTACTCTTTTGTTGTCTCACTTTCTCGCTCTCTTTTTAATAAACTATTTTCTGGGCCAAGAAGTTCTGGGTATAACTCACCACCTAATTCCAAAGTACTATCATATGTCGATTTTGACATGCTTCCTTTGGATGCAATCTTAACCATGCCTCGAACGGCATTTAAGGTCACCCATTCTTGGTTTATTCGACTATTACTTTCTTGCATTAAAACTCCATAACCAATTTATGATTCCTGAATCTAAATGACACTTAACGCCCGCTTAAGGGGCAGACAACGCTACTACCAACTTTCCGCATAACACCGTAACCACACAAACCAACGCATAGTAAAAATGCCACGCGTTGGCTGTCCCTCTTGAAGCGTTTGTTATGACACAATTACCACCAAACTGGATGATTATGGCTCAAAAAGAGCTTTTCTACATCAAACTCGTTTATAAACGGGTCATTACAATTTTGCTTACGGTAAAGGCACACAATTTTACAAATAAGCCTAGCCGCCAGTTTAATAATGTCATCATTGTGGATTTTATTTGCTTTAGCTTCATATACATATCGACTAGAACTAAATAAACTTCGATTCACTTCGAGGATTTCTAAATCGATGTCATCGAATAGATAATTTTTCAAATTTGACGGCAATGCTTCATACAAAGTGATCAAATCATGTGCATTAGAATTTTTCGAGATTGCCGCTTTCCGATCAAACTCATAAGTTTCATCTAGCCGCCCAACGTTACCCGTAACTCTGGCGTTGAAACTTTTTAAGAGTACTTCAATTACTAGCGCTGACATAACGGTTTGTATGCCCATCCTTTGATGACGAGATTCAATACAAACTTGATAGTAGTCGAATGCACATTCGATCATAAATGGACGAAATTCAATAGCATCAACTTTCAGAATTTCGGGTTCAAAAGATAATTCTTTAATACTGATGTCCTCTTGTGTCATAACGCCCGCTTAAGGGGCAACCAACGCCACGACCAACTTTCCGCATAACACCGTAATCGCAAAAACCAACGCATAATAAAAATGCCGCGCGTTGGCTGTCCCTCTTAAAGCGTTTGTTAGCTTTTTAGTTGCCAACGGTCATTGCTGTAGCTGGATTTCGCCTTAGCTATATTGAATTTATATCCGATTGTCTTAGAAAAGTTTTTTGCCACACCCCATAAACCATTTGGATTACCAGAAAACCCATCCAAATACTGTCCAAATGAGTTTTTACTGTGAAATAACATTTCTGGGTCTAAACCTTCTCCTTCAACAAATGAATAATTTGATGATGTTTTCTCTACATTTGAATGAGTAAGCTCGTAACCTAAAAAAACAGGGGGAAAGCTAAAACCACGAATATTTGTATTACTAATTGCAGCGTCTATGGGCTGACCATGATACTCAAGCCATGAATGGTCAAAAACTATGTCTCCACGCTTAACCTCACCAAGGTATAACTGAATATCAACACCTTGCTCTCTGAGAATCAGATACATAATAGATGAACTCGCATGACAAGCTCCTTGCCAATCATTTTTATGTAAATAATCTAGCATTCCGAAAAAGACTTTTTTTATCTTATAGATATCTGGTGTCTCTTCAAATAATCGATCTGCTTTTTGAATTAAAGTTTTCATATGAACTCCGAGCTAGGAAAGCTAACGCCCGCTTAAGGGGCAGACAACGCTACTACCAACTTACCGCATAACACCGTAATCACCAAAACCAACGCATAGTAAAAATACCACGCGTTGGCTGTCCCTCTTGAAG
>NZ_CAWNHR010000016.1:0-3328 GCF_963874485.1 Vibrio sp. V15_P4S5T153
GGATTCAAGTACGAAGTGCGACACCTCTGAACATAAAAACAGTGAGATGCGATAATCATGAAGTTTGCTCCCGCCAAGAAGTAAAAAACATGAGATACACGCACCTCACTGAGAACGAAAGGTATATGATTTCTGCACTCAGAAAGCAAGGAATTAGTACCCCTAAAATAGCTAAACAACTGGGTCGTCACAAAGCTACTATCTATCGAGAAATTGAACGGAACTCCCGATACAACAGACACTTTAAAAGGTACTCCTATCAAGCATGGAGAGCCCAACAAATGGCTCGCAACCGGCTGAGTCGCTCGCGCAGAAATAAGCGCTACAGCGAAATCGACTTCAGGTTACCTGAAGCCTTGCTACGACTGGATTGGAGTCCTGACCAAATCGTCGGATACCTGAGGGTAAGAGGCTATCCAACAATGAGCCACGAGCTCATTTATCAGTACATTTGGAACGACAAAACTCTCGGTGGAACACTATGGAAACACCTACGCCAATCCACTAAGAAAAGGCGTAAAAGGTATAACTCAAAAGACAGCCGAGGTCGGCTGGCAGCAAAGCGTCATATTACCGAAAGACCAGCAAAAGCTGAGCATCGAAAAGAGCCTGGTCACTGGGAGATTGATACCGTCGTGGGCCGCGGAACTAAGCACTGCATCGTGACTTTAGTCGACAGAATGACTGGCTACACTTTTATTGGGCAAATGGACGATAGAACAAGCGAGTCGCTCAACGTAAGAATGAGCAAAATCATGACCCGCTCTGACTTACCTTTTAAGACGATAACTGCGGATAACGGCACTGAATTTCATGGTTATGCACAACTAGAAAAACATCATAACTGTCTGTTTTACTTTGCAAATCCTTACCACTCATGGGAACGAGGTACAAATGAAAACACCAACGGTTTGATACGACAATACTTACCAAAACGAACTTCTATGTCACACGTGACACAGAAGCTCTGCAATGAAATTGCACACAAATTAAATACGCGCCCACGCAAAAGACTTGGGTATAGAACACCAACGGAGTATATTCATGCGCATCTATAGAAAGTGTCGCACTTCAAACTTGATACTAAGTTTTATGCGCCATTCATATCGAATGAGTCAGCCCCTAAATTATGTAATTCATTTAACTTTTCAGGGTCTTCTATTGTTTCAAATATTCGATCTATTACCCGATCCATTTCTTGCGGTTTTTTATAAAACCCTCTGGCAAACCTAACTGAAATTCGAGTTAGAATATCGATTTGCATATCCCTTATTGTAACCATTTCAGCGGTTTCCGAAAGGAGGTTTATATCAACCTCAGTGCCTTCTATAGACCACTTTGATAATTCGTAAAGTCGTTCATGAGCCTTGTTCTTTTCATCTAACTTTATTGAAATCTGTTGAAAAATTAAATCTAAGAATAGCTTTTTTGCGCATTTAACTCATCACTGAATGCCTTATCTTTAAAAAAACGGGCTTCTTTTTCAGTTAAGTCCAACGATTTACCTTGTAATTTATACAACCTTTGAAATTCTTCTTTTTGTGTTTCAAGCATTGTTCTCTGTAAACGAATCGTAACAACAACTGCAATCAAAGTAGCAAAAGCTATAACTGGAGAGAAGACCCCACCAATAAAGCTACCCAATGCCCCCCAATCATTTGAACTAGTTGATAATGTGCCATCGAATACCTTTCTATATTGATATATCGCCACACCACCGCTAAAGACAATTAACGCAGCTAAAAACCAGATCAGCCTTTCAAACACTTTAGTAAAATCTCTCACAATAACTCCAAAAAAATATAACGCCCGCTTAAGGGGCAGACAACGCTACCACCAAGTTTCCGCATAACACCTTAATCACAAAAGCCAACGCATAATAAAAATGCCATGCGTTGGCTGTCCCTCTTGAAGCGTTTGTTAGCCGATTTTCAAATCTAGCTTGAAATTACGAATAATTTTTTCATCCAAACAGCTGCGTAAAAACTTATTCATTGCTGTCATGTCATTAGAAGAATAGAAGTCGAGCATGAGCGTATTAAACTCTTGCTGACGCTTAGCTTGCACATTAATGATAGGGAAACCGTTAGCTAACAAAATACCGTTCATCATAAACCGGCCTGTACGTTTGTTAACATCCCAAAAAAATTGAGCGCGTGCCATTTGTAAAAATGCAGTAATTGCTTGATCGTAAACATCAGATTCGCTATTCACCTGACTCTCAACTTCAAGCCATTTATCGTCCAACTCATCTGGAGCAGGAGGCTCATACTCTGAACCCGTGATAGAAACGTAACCAGAGCGAAATTTGCCCCACTCTAACGCTTCTTCTTTGCCAGCGATATTGTGGATTTTTAAGGCGGTTTCTTTATTAAATTGAAACTCACCTTGATCAACTAAGCCAAAAATGAGCTCCCATGCTCGAGCTTGGTTCATCGCCATATTTTGATCACTAATTCGATGGCCACCTACGGTGATCCCATCAAGAATGGTTTGCACCTCAGGTAAAGTCATTGCAACACCCTCGAGGTTAACAGCGTCATAAACCAAAGCTGGAACATCTCTTTTGGCAAGTTGTTTAGCCAACGGTATATTTGGTTTCATATTCCACATGTTATCTGTCAATGCTGTCATGGTGGTCTTCTTCAATGTAAGTAAAACTTGGCTAAGTATACACTTACTGATGAGTAAGGTGGTAGAAGTCGGCTAACGCCCGGCTAAGGGGTTGACAACGCACCGCCGAACTCAAAAAACACACTGTAAACACTGAACTTCAATTTTGCACTAAAACCGCCAAGCGTTGACAATCCCTCTTGAGCCGTTTGTTATGCAAATTCAATGAGATAAACTGACTTTACACGACCAAAAGCCACAATTGCAATGGTTGAGTGATTCAAGAACCAACCCAAGTAGGAGCCGAGATAAATAAGCCGCCAAAACAAAGTCCACCGTTCAACAACAAACCAAGCTTTTGAATGAGACAAACTCAACAAGCAAGACTTTCAGCAAATGCGAAATACTCGATAAACTTGCCCTTTCCACACTTTGCGCCCACTTAATTTACAACACGCCAACGCTAAAACTGATTGAGGCAAACAAAGAACCTTGCCTGTTTTACGGCTTGAGTGAACCAAGAATTTTAGCTTGGATTCATATACTAAGTGCAACGCTTATAAATAAAACAGTGAGCTGTCATAATCCCTATTTTTCCTCCCGCCAAGAAGTGAAAAATTATGGCTTATAAACAGCTCACCGAAGGGGACAGATATACTATCGCTGCCTATAAAAAGCAAGGCCTTAGCTATGCTGAAATCGCTCGGCTTACCGG
>NZ_CAWNHR010000017.1:0-76673 GCF_963874485.1 Vibrio sp. V15_P4S5T153
CCTGATTAAAGACTTGCTTGCTTAATCGTGCGATTTTCTTGCAAGAAGAATAATCATCATGATTAGGCTTTATTAACACTCTTTCTGATCTCATCTGACTAATTTAACTCATGTTTTACCGTGTTTCAAATTTTATCTTATTACGAAAATATCCTATCCATCTCCACCTAAATCACTTCATGACTTAGATGGAGTCTTTCGGACAGGAAGGATAAATTCATCTAACAAAGGAAATTTGTTCAACGCAATCGGAAGAAACCGATTAAATGCATTTTTGGAGCTTTTCGCATCCCACGTTCTAGACCGAACTTTATGCTTATGGATCGCTCTAGATAGCGTTCCGATTTTCTCAGTTCTTACCATGACAAACTCTTTTCTTGATGGCGAAAGCATGATGTAATCTTTCGAAAATAATGATTAAAAAACGGTTGTTTTACTACCTGTAGGCAGACCTTAGATTCTTCCATTTCATCAACAAGTTTCTCGAAAATTATAGTGTCTAGGGTGGGATATCTCTTTAGCACATCGAGATATGTTTTAAGCCTATCTAAGTTAACTGGTACAAATTCAAATCCATAAAATCTTCTAAACGGGTCAATGAAATTGTCATAACCAAGAAAGAAATGGATTAGCTTGAGTTCATCAAGCATCCGTTGTTTTTCTCGAACATCTAAAGTATTGTCTTTATGTAAGTCTCCGATCATGAAATAGACTAAAGCTTCTAGTTGAATCAGTTTTATTCCTTGTACCATTCTGGCACCAACATTTCGATACTCAATGCGACCAGAGCTGACATAATTCTCAATTTCACTAAGCTTACATTGCACTGTTTTACAATCGAGCAAATATTCAATAATAACCATTGTTAACCCTTATTTTTAAGGACTTGGCATACAACCAAGTGATGTTGTTCGTGAAATCCACTCTCTTTGATTTTTTTGCAAAATTCATAGGTTAGACGCTCAGGAGCAATTTCATTGATGAATGATACCAGTCTATATCTTGCATAGAAATAGCACTGATTTTTCTTAAGTAGCTCAAAGAGGTAATCATCAGGGAATAGCGACTTACACAATAGGTGTACGCGAGGGACAAAACGTAAACATCGAGGGTCTTTGTTTACAAAGTCAATCCACTTGCTCTTCTGGATATCTAAGGTGTTTGGGTGATGTTTTGTAAGTAGTGGATTGCTATCAAAGCACACCAGATGTAAATACTTACTTCTATTTTCCTCATTCAAATGCTTGAGGTTATGAGCATTAAGCATTAACCCTGCTTCTGCATTAGCGTTTCTAATGTCATCAGGAAGAAGCTGGAAGCATCGACTTTCGAGTAAAGCCTTAATGAACATACGGTCAACCATACCGCTATCGATCATTTCTGAAAGTTTGCTTTCAGGACTTTCAGGTTTGATTCTAAGGTACTCCATAATGTCGCTTGTGTTCATGACATCGGCAAAGTAAGGTACGTACCGTCTTGCTTTAGAATAGTAGTTTATTGGTTCAAAAAGATAATCTTTTACTGACTCAAAAACCTGTCTGGTTAGTAAGTGTCCGTTATTTTTAAAAAACAACTCATTGATGTATTCGCTTCGAAAATGCTTTAGAGCTTGAGGATCTTCATGATTGGACTGGTACTCACATTTGATTGCAATTGGAAGTAATTCCTTCATGAAGTCGTTATTCTTCGAATCTGGCTTAAACACCAAGCCTGATAGAATTGAGCCAAAATATGCGACCAACTCACGCCATTCAGTCTCACCATACGATGGCAAGATTTCCCCTACAAATTTCTTGTAACCCTCTGGAAAGCTCGTAAAAGTGCTTTGCAGATCTTTAACTACATCAATCGTCATCTTATAAACCTTTATAGGAAAGACATCGTCTTTCCATTAACTCAATTATTTGCTTGTCTACGGATTGTGGTGAAGTGTAAAGATTTCGCAAACCAGTATTTATCTTTCACTAAATCACTCGCATCTTCATAGCTTGGGATTGCTGGCATGTAAGAGTTACCATGACTATATAACAAATCTCTAAGCTCATGATAACGCTTTACACATTCTGACTTAGGCATGTTTTCTTCTACAATCTTACGCTGGTTAAACACAACCTGATAGTCGTCACTTTCTTCTTTGATATCTTCCAAGAAGATGTCGTATCTGAATAAAGCATCACCAACCGTGATATTGTTAAGCATCAAGTAGTCTTCTGTATTAAAATGTTTATCCGTTAGCTTCGGTGTTGATAAGCACATTTCAGTGTAAAGGATCGGATAGTAATCGAAGATCATGGTGAACTCATGATCTGTGCCGTGAAACAGTGTTAAATACTGCGCTCTAACTCCAATCATGTAATTGAAAATATGGCTAAAATAGCAATACAATCCTTCCATCGTGTATCCGTGCTTTTTAGCGAGATCTTTGATTAAATTCATGAAATCAGTTCTGATTGGAAGGACTTTTTCCTTATCAATAAAAATGTCGGAATGATGAATGCGAATAGTCACATAAATCAAGTATGAGTTAAACTCTGACAGGGACTTCCCTGGCTCTGAGGACTTCATTGCTGATAATACGGTATCAACAATTACCTTGTTCTGAGCCTTCTTGTTTTCAATTTCTTGTTTAATGGTTTGGTCGTCTTTCATACTTATCTTAACCTTAATATTTTGCATTAAATATACATAATTAAGTAACAAAGTCAATAATTAAATATCACCTTAAATATTGACTCTGACTCTAAATGATGTATTATTGAGACAATTAAAAAGGAAACCACCATGAAAAGTTTGTTTACAGAACAGTACTCAGTCACTTACGAAGCGGCTGATTTTATCTCTAAATACGAAACAGCATTGCACAGAATTTTGAATCACTATTTCGATCTAGGTTTCAATCCTTTTCATGTTGAGACTATTGTGCGTAATGATTTTGTAACGCTGATGCGACTTGTGGTTTTTGGTGAGGGAAAAACACCAAATGGCGAAATCGGAATTGATAAATCCTTTTGGGAAATTGAAGCTGTTGCTCTTCCAGATGTTGCTATGAGCCTGCTAAATGAAGATAGCGGCTTACATACTGAGGCTGGTATTGATCTGCTAAATCTATGTCGCCAAGATACCTTTCCGATTATTGATGAAATCCTTAAGAAAGGATACAGCCCTTGGGAAATTCAGGCATTATTCTCAAATAGTGCAAGTGACTTTTTCAGTTGCCAGTTTTTTTAGAAAATTAAAGTGATAAAAATGAAAACAGAATTTATTGATTTTATCCTTAGAAAAGTCTCGGAAAGTAAAAATCGTGACGTGAGTATTCTATCTGATATGCCAGCACTAAAAGACGAATGCCTATCACTATGTCGTGAAATCACAAAAGGTTATGACTCATTCTCCGTAAACTTAAAAGGTCACTGCCAACTTAATGAAGTAACAGTCAAAGATGCAGCAGCTAGTCTTTCAGGCTTCTATGATGAGAATAGTTTGGCAAAAATCCTATCTGAGCATTTAGTGAATATGACAGAGCAATCTCTGTTAATCGGTGATTGTATTACGCGTGAAGAGGTTGAGCGTTCTTACCGAATCCGCTTTGCCATGCTAGGTGATCATAAGATTAGCTTGATTACTCTTCATGACTTTACACGTAGCAATTGTCCAGGATGTGGTGATGCTCTTTTCTTCAATGCAGATCTTGAATCTAAAACGGTTAGTCTTCACGAAAGTATTCAGCCATGCAAAGTTGCTACGGATGAAATCACAGTGCGTCAACAATTCAGCTCAAATGCTGGACACTTTGTTCTTATGGATCATGATGATTTCATTGAGTTTATCCCTCAAGAAATCCGAACAGAATACCGAGACCATCATGTAAGTTTGAGTTCGCTGAAAGGTTATTCAACTTTTAGCCAGTGTTTGGGAAAGCATGGGATTGGATGTGTATGGACTCATCAAGATAATCATGCTGTATCTATTGTGAAAGTGGATGATGGATTTAATTTTGTTAGTGGTGATTCTGGTGAGCACCGAGTTACCACAACAGGTCAGAATCTATACATTGCAGACCGTGAAACCGTCTTTAGTTTGTGCGATGATGAAATGAAGTTGTATGTCGATGATTTACGCAAATTTATCGTAGAGCCAGGCACTTACGAGATTGCCGATTTTATTAATGAAAAGCCAGAGAATGAAGGTCAAGTTCTTGGCAAAATGACTAAAGTGGAGTGCTAACAATGATTCAACAAGATTCAAACGTATTCATCAATGATGATCAGGTTATCGTTCTAAAAGCAGAGCCGATTCTATCGGACAAACGCACTAATCGAATCGTATGCACTGCGGGTTTGGTCGATAATAAAAATGTCGTAGTCCTGGAAATCTCTACGTCAGAGGATAAGTCAGTATTCACTTACTTACATGCAAAAGGCGCGGCTGATTTTGCTAAGCAGGTACTTGATGCTTCACTGAAATCAACATTATGCGAAGAGTTTGATCGTCATAGAGTTGAGACTCTGTACCTCAAAAAAGAAGTGATTACTATCGAGCGCTGTGATGTTTCAAGAATTAAAGGTAGCTCATCCTATGGTGTTAGTGTGAGTATCCACAAAGCCTCTTTTCCTGTGAAAGATAATCGCGTTGTATCCTGCGACCTATCCCCTAAAAAAGCGGTTGATCTGGTAGGCATGATTCAACAAGCTATTGAAGCAATCGAAGAAGACGCGTTAGCAGAACATCGTTAATGTTCGCTAGCGAACTTTGAAAGGATTTATAATGAAGCTAGATAGCCCCTCACAAATTTTGAACTCAAATCATATCGGTATCTCAGATGTGGTTCAGATGTTTGTTGCTTGCTGCTTGCCTAAAGGAAATGAAAGCCAATGTTTGGTTATTCCTTTTGAATTTACCGTGTACATGCGCTTGTATGATGATAATGCTCAAGTAGCATTTGATAACGAGTCGGTTTTTGCTGATTTCAAGGAATACAAAAACTGTCACGTCGAGATGAATGAGGATTTTGTAGAAGCGGTTGTTCGAGTTGAGAATAAAATCTTCTTGTACGCTCCATCAAACTACATTCATGTTTGGTCTACCATTGATACCAATTCCATCGATAAAGCTCTATATGATGAATCAGGGAGCGTTTTAGCGTGGCATTTGGCTAACCATGACTCTCAATGGAGAAGTGGCGTAGAAAAATTTGAGAAAATGGTAAAACAATCACTTGCTGAACCGTTTATTAAATTGGTGAGTAAACTAAAAGTATTGGGCTTAACTGAGCCTGATTTCAGCATTACGTTTTCATCAAATCCGATTTCTGGTGCTACTAAGGTAGAAACTGTTTCGATTGATTACGATGAGTCGGCTAAAAAATATGTCTACTCTAGACAATAAGGATTGAACGATGACTATCTATTCTATTGCTTCTGCCTGTCACAGAAATCAGAAATTCGAAGATGAGCGTTACATCAATCATTTAAGCCGCGTGAGCAAGAAGGTTGCTGCTGTATTCAGAACTGATGATAAAGATGCAAACTATCTATTGCACGATATTGCTTGGCTAAAAGATGTGTTTGTGATGACTGGCTGCTCAATCGAAACTATTCATTCGCGCCTTTCTCGCTATCACTTATATGATCGAATGATGGAAGCGCTTGAAGCAATTTCTCAAAAACAAGGTGAGCAAGATAGTGATTACTTTGAGCGATGCTCAAGAAATCCTATTGCGCTTAAAGTGAAGATTGCTGAAACTATGGTTAAGGTTGAAGAGCGTATCAAGTATCAAGATATTGGAATGGCTAAATTCTACACAGACCGACTTAATCTGCTGCTGAGTATTTATGAAGAGAAACAGTTTTGATTAATACGTAGTCACGCATTCTGATTTCTTGATGGTTTAAAAAACTTAGTAAATCTACCAGTAAGAATATATTGAAAAGGTTAGACAACATCTGTCTAACCTTTTTTATTGAGTCTATGGGATTTTACTTAGAGTTCATAGAGACAGATTCTAGGTAATCTCTTCTTATCTCCCAGTATTTAAGTTCGTTATCGGTCTCATATTGGTCGTTATCAATCAACCAACGTATAGAGCCTAAGTGACCCAATTCAGCCATAAATCGAATATTACTTACTGTATCGTATAGATGCATACTATTAAGGCTAACGGTCAAGATGGCATCAAACAGATACTGTTCGTCAGAATCATCATTGATCAGTGTCCACAAGTATTTAGTAAAAAATCCGCTAAAGCTATTGACTACATCATCAGGCAAATTCAGTTTTAGGCAGTCAAGAAGTAGCTCTGATGTTCTAAGCAGATCCTCACTCAGCATTGATGAGCCTAAGAGAGAGCTGGCAAGTTCAAACTTTGGTGTTTTTAAATACTCTAAATCAATGAGAATGAAGTTGTGATAATCGTAATACTGCAAGTATTCCTTGCTCGGATCACCACGCCCCTCCTGATACTCGAAAAACGGTAGCAATAATTGATAATGATCCCTGGCTACGCCCTTTATTTGAGCTAAATGAAGTTGGATAGTGGAGTGACGAAGTAATTGAGCAGGATTCATTAGATGACTATATTGCTCAATCAACGAATCAATTTTTCCATAATCTTCACTTTCTTTGTTATAACGCAGGTAATCACGAACCATAATTGTTAAGCAGGAAAGCATTGTATCAATGTAAAGGGATACCGTTTCCTGGTCTGGGTTATCCGCTAAGATAGCATCAACATACTTCAAAGAATTTAAGGTTAAATCAACGCAATCGAGGTCTGATTTGAATCCAAAGTGACGATTTCGGCACATCTCACCGTCAGGGTGCGCCCAGCCACTTACACAGCCCCACATCTGAGAGCTAATAAACGATGCTAACCAAATAGAATTACACTCAAACCCTACCGCACTGTTAACCTCATAGACTGCGGCAACGCTAAGCATTTTTTGTCGATCAGTAATGCCTAATTGCTTTTCCATTGGTATAGATTGGATTCTATCCATAAGTACTGAGGCTGTCACATCTACAATTGTTTGATCAACAGGCTTTAAGGCTTCTATCAATTCTTCAATGGATGAGAATGAAGGATATTTCTTTTTAGAAACGAATAATGGTAAAGACAGCGATTTTATAACGTCTTCTTTTCTATCTTTCGTTAGGTAATCACGCAGGTCAGTTCTTTCGCGAGGTACAGTGTTGAGAGTGTTTCTAACTGAGTATATGGCTTCCTCTAAATTAGAGTGATAAGGAAGCACTCGTTCAGCTAAAGCGTGTAACTCGGCGCTACTGACGCATGGCTCGACCTCTTGATAGGTCAACCAATCAGAAACAAGGGTTTCAATATCCTGGTTCAAAAGGTCAGATAAATATTGCTTCGCACCTTCATCATTAAGGCTTGGTAGTAGCTGTTTAACTCTAGAAAGTATCAGGTCTAGATTTTCTTGGCTATAAGACGGTGCTATGTGTGTAATTGGGATTGTGTTACTTTGCATGATGAAAAGCCTCGGTTCTTTTTGTGTAGCTGTATCTTGATTTATGAATACTAGAAGAAAAAGTAAGCAAGTACACACAAAGCCAGGATAACTTTAAATTCGGTTGTTTTGAGGTATGAGGTAATGGACGAGCTTGTATCTTGCTCATCACGAAGACTGTTCGCAATTGAATCAGAATCAATCTTGCGACGATAAAAACTTACGTGTGCATTTTTAATGATAGGCGGAAGATGGTTGGCTTCGAAAAATGCTTTTGCTGTAACAACCCTATGGTTTGTACTGCAAATATAAAACTCACCATTTACAAGATGAAATTTCCAATCAGAATTGTTTTTGTCTTCAAGATAATAATCGGGGTTTTCTTGCAGTTGCTTTAAAGCTCGCTCGCCTCGCTTTAAAGTATGGTATTTATCACCTTCAATTGGAATCAATTCGCCCCATGTTTTTCCCTCATAATCAGGGTGGTCAGTTCCTACTACAAGATCTAGATCAACATTCAAAATGTCACTTCTTATAAATTCGTAATCACGAGAGTCGAACTCTTTTAGAGTATGATCTGAAAAGCTAAAGTTATCGACCATATCTCTTGTAAATGAAGTGATGTATGAACTCATGCAAAATCCCCAGTGAAAAATTCATTAAATATGATATCAGCTAAGGTGATGATTTAAAATGGAGAATCTTGCTTTTGGATGAGTTTAGTGATCGTGAATGTATTTAAATGACTTGGAGACTACATAGGTAGGTATTGGCGTGATAGCCCACATAAATGCAGCGGTAAAGTATGGAAGAGCGACAACTGGGTAGAACGGCGGGGTGATCGGTGCCTTTGCATGAAAAATGCTGATAGTCCAAAGCACAGCATAAGCAAGAGCGAAAACTTTAACAAAGCTTATGTGGTGTTTTTTATTCTCTATTACTTTCATATTAAAGATCCTTATTGCTCGACTATCTCAAACATATCGTTGAGCCGATTGCTTAACTTATTAATAGTCTGATTGATTTGTTCCTGTGTGGTGCTCGCTGTCGGTTTTTTTTGATTTAGTGTAATTAATTGCTTTACCGTCTGGACTAATAAAGCTTTTTGATTTGGTGTAACCTGTATTTTTTGATCATTCTTTGTATTAGGCATGTGTTACTACCCGTTAAGTCTATGTGTATGTGAAATTTGAAATAACAATATCCTCGCGAAAACCGTAACCACAACGAATCATTTGGGCTGGTAACGCCAAGCGTTGACAGCCCTTATTTAGGCGTTTGTTATATTATTCGCCACGCTCATATTCACTTAAAAGCAAATTAAAGTCGTTTGGATTACGACCAATCTGTTTAAGATAATATATGCTTTCTACTGTTAGTTTTGTTGAACAGCTTATATCTAGCATCACCGAACCATCAATGATTTTGGCGCATTTATCATCTCTGTTTCGAATCCATTTTATTTGAACAGTTTTAAGTCTCTTTGACTGTTCTTTAGACAAAAGCTTAACTGTATTTTTATATTGATCATTTAAGACTTTATCAACAACACCATAAACTTTAGAAGCGCAATACACCTGATCATAAAAATTATTAGGCGTTAAACATGCCGACCATTCATTTTTGATAATCTCTTTCTCAAGGTCTCTTATTTCACTATTTCGAATAGCTGAATACGCTGGTACTGATAAAAGAGTTAAAATTAAAATTCCTAATGTTTTTTTCATTTATTTATCCAAAATACTATAATATTAATTATATAACGATAATTATACGGCTAACAGACGATTTATATTAAAAAATATAACATTTTTTACTTACTGGTTCAATTCACAATCCTCATTAATGATCGTAGCAAGAGCTAGTTTGACTGGTTCCTTTCGGATTAACCTTTAAAACCACACCATTTTTCCATTGCTGTTTGTACTGACAAAAGTCCATTAGTATTCCATACGAATCGATACTCGTCAGCCTGCCTCCAGAAAGCAGGTTGTTATTATTCATCAACTTTAAGTCGAAACTTAAATGAGCGTAATATTTTCATGTTTCAGATAATAAATGAATAATAAATTCAAATCAATAAAGTATTGTTACACAATGTGCCATATCCATCTCCGACCTAGAAGGACGGAGCTTTTCGCGCATCTTTTATAATGGCTAGTTTTTTACCAACAATTCAAGATTGGTAAGCTCACTTTTTAATTCAATAATTCGTTCTTTAATTGCGTTTTGCTGATACTCTTTTGCAACGTTAATGTAGTGTTCTAAATCCGTGTGCTCAACAAAGACAATTTGTCTTGTCATTAGTGTTGCTGTATTACAGATTTTGCCAAAATCCGAGATTTTGACGTTTTTAACTTTTAGTGGGTTTTCATCATCAACATCTACAGGTTTAATTGTAACCTGAGTAACGCCACCCTTTGTAACTTCGTATTTTGTTACGGTTAACTTAGGCGACTTCATTTTGTAGTTGCAGCGGCTATCAGGAAAATTGAATGTGATAACGGTTAAACTGCTTCCTGTTTCTAATTTCATTGTTGTACCCTTTATTCCTGGAGCATAGCAATAACTCTAACTTTCCAATTATATGAGAGTTAGAGTATTAGTCAAACGTTTACGAATATTACAGCGCCTCTTTTGTGAACATAGTCAACAGGCTCAATTGGCTTAGTATCAGACAAAACCCAAGGCGTATTCCACTTCAATAGGTCAGGATTGTTTTTGTAATCCACCCTATGTTTAGAGAAGTGCTGATCTATCTCAGAATCAGGTATTGGTTCTAAGCAATCGGAAATCGTAGTTAAACAGATTATTTTACCTGTTCCTTGTTCAGCAATGCCAATCCTGCCACGGATTTTGGTTTTTTTACCACGCATTTCCCATGTTTTTATACCGTCTCTGATATAGTGAGCATAGGGTTTTCTCACAATCAGAACCTTATCTATTTCTTCACCGCAGACGAACATAAGCTCAATTGCTCCATAACCTCTTTATGAGGTGTATTATTCTTATCAACTATTCCTTTCGACATACTTGTACAAATACGAAGAATGGGAATAACCTTGCTATCATTTTGCGGAACATTGTTCCTAGATGCATTCGATTGTTCTCTAATCATAAAAACCTACCATTTTTGTTTTTAAGATTATATTTGAATTGACAATAAAAACAATCAACACCCATATTGACCATTAATGTCATTTATGTATAATAGGAAACACCAACATATACTCTAGCAATGATACCATCATTGCATGGGTCAATTAATTGAAGCTTCTGCTTTAGCGAGTGGGGCTTATTTTTTATCATCATTAAAAAATAACCAAGGGAATAGATTATGATTACTTTTGTTGGCGCGGTTACAACTGCTTGTTCTGCTGATAATGTTCAGCTACTTATGGAAACTTTCTATAAGCAAGGTTTTGTCGTTGTTGATGGTTCAACACTAAAATCTGAAAACAAGCTTTCCGAGCTTGCAGATATTTTGGAGCTAGGAGAAACCTTCGTATCTCAATACAACAAAACCTACTTCCCTAATAAATCTAACAGCGACAAAGTAGCAGAGATTGGCTTCAACGAAGAAAACAGAGATGACTTTGCACATCCAGTCTTTGAAGAGTCTGGGGCGCTTGGTCAGCATGTTGATGGTACTTTCTCTCCTTTAGGTGAAGTAAAAACAACGTTGCTGCTTTGTCAAAATCAGGCTGTTTCTGGTGGTGAAACTACACTGTTTAATGGCTATGGTGCAATTAAATATCTGGAATCAATTGATAGTAAGCTTGTAGATGTATTGAAGGATAAAAGCGCACTTCGCAGACGTTCTACCTTTAATGGTATCAACGAAGAAATGACAGATTGCGTGTTCGGATTGGATTCAATCTACGAACGTGAGATTATCCGACTTGCTTTCGACTCAAGTGCGGATTGGGAATCTGGATATGAACTGGTTCCAAACCTCAAAGAAGCAGTAGAACGTTTGATGGCGCTTTATAATGAACAGGGAGAATTTTTCCTTCAGTTCATGCTTAATGAAGGTGATGTGATCGTGATGGATAATACACGTATCACGCACGGAAGAACGAAGTTTACTCATGATCTTAATAATCCGCGCATGATGCATCGAAGCGTTCACCAGAAATTACCTCTGGCATCAATGGCAAAATTTTCACAAGCCGCATAAAAAATGAAAGCTGATGCATTCGCATCAGCTTTTTCTTTTATAAAAACCTTTCAGCTTTGAAAATCTTAAACCATTCTTTTACCTGTTCATCCGTGAAATCTTTATATACGGTGACAGGTTTAAGAAGTTCCTTTAGCTTCTCTCTCTTGTCAGGGGTAACTTTGTTATAGTCCAACTCTGCAAAATTCAAATGTAATAGAGTTGAAACCAAACTTTGTGTCATAGGATGACCGAAAGAACCAATTCTTGTCTGATTATCTTCATCTTTCATTTTTAGGGATAGTGTTTCAGTATCCTGACGGTTGATTGCATCTTCGATGTAATAATCGACTGCCAACTGATAATCTCCCTTAAGAATGCTTTCCAATGTTCTTTCTTGGTGGTTCAGCGGAGAAGCTTCATTAATTATAAAAGGAATCAGAATGTTCACTGAGCTTGACATTGATATTTTCTTTGTCTTTAGAGTCTCGACAATATTTTCTTTCTTATCTTCGTAAAGCCTAAAGTTTGTAAGGGTGATGTCAGCTACTAATTTAATAGCCTGTTCTTTATTTCCGACATATTTATCGCTCAATAAATAATCCAACGCATCCGTACTATTGTGCATACTAAGGCCAGCGTATGACTCGATCAAAAACTCTGTGTCCATGTCATCCATTTCCGTTAATAAGGTTTGATTGATTTTATATGTTTGACCAAGAACCTCTACATCCATAATATTTGGATTATTGTTGTAATAATGAACTGGCTTTCCTATGCAGACTAGGAATAGGCTTATTGCAATAGCCACAATTGAAGATGCATATCCAAGGATATATTGTATCAATTTTTCCTTGTCTTTTATCGTATAATAAGCAATAAATGAAATCAAAAGCGCTGAAGCTATAGATAAAACGATTAAGTTAAAATTACCGACGAATGACATGGGGCTTGAAATAAAGAGCATTTCATTCTGCAAGTCATTGAAAATCTCGGTGAATGGATTACCCACTATGCCATAAATCACCCCATTTAGTAGCAGGGGAATACAGATTAATCCTGTTAAAAAATCACTTATGCCTTTTTTAGGTTTAATTAGTAAAAGCGAAATTGTCATCAAAGTCGAAATAATTAAGCAGGTTACGAAATAATTAATACCCACCCGATAGTAATCATTCGCTTCCATAGTTACTAGATTAAACTCTTGAAATAATTTTACATCGTTTGCCATCAATATAATACTGGAAGTGTAAGTATAATAAAAAAACCCATAAAAAGACGCTAGTAAAATACGGTAAATCCAAACAGAATTTTTTATTAACTCAATTTTTTTAAGAAAATCACATATCACTATTTCTAGCTTAGTATTATTAAATGCGCTTCTTTTTATTTTTTCGGAAAGCATTATGATAAATGAAAATGATATCATTAATGCTATTGGGGAGGTTACATATACTAAACCACTGTATGATTTTAATTCTAGTGATATTGAGCTTTGATATCCTACTAACTCTCCCAACATAAAATATATAAAGGCTATGGGAGCTATTACCATAGAGAGATAAAAAATCTTACTTAGCCTATCTTGAGCTAGTTTTACACCTATTTTCATAATTTCGTTGCTTTTATTTGTTGATTTAAGTTGATTATAAGTTTTGTGCAGCTTTTGTTCAACCAATAATTAATCAAATAAAAAACCGCATCCAGAAGAATGCGGTTTTTCTATTCGTCCGCGAGTTTAGATATTCCCGTAGTGTTTCACCCTTCGAATCACCTCCGCTTGCTTCCCTGAGTTGAAAGGTCTCGCGTCTGGACTGCCGAGGTATCCGCAAACTCTTCGCGTTACAGAAACCTTTTTAGGATCGTGATTCCCGCATTTAGGGCAAACGAAGCCCTTACTTGTACAATCAAACTCGCCTGTAAAACCACACTCATAGCACTCATCAATTGGTGTGTTTGTTCCGTAGTATGGTACTCGGTCATAACTGTAATCCCATACGTTCTCAAGCGCTTCAATGTTATGCTGCATGTTAGGAAATTCACCATAACAAATGAAACCACCGCTTGATAATTCAGGGTATGGCATTTCAAAATCAATCTTATCGTAGGGGTTAACTTTCTTCTCTACGTCCAGGTGGAAGCTGTTAGTGTAGTACCCTTTGTCAGTCACGCCTTCAATAACACCAAACTCTTTAGAGTCCAATGCGCAGAATCGCGTACAAAGGTTTTCTGAAGGTGTGCTGTACAAGCTGTACCCAAACCCAGTTTCTTCTTTCCAATTGTCTACAGCCTCTTTTAGGCGCTTCACGATGGCAATCCCCTTCTCTCTTAGGAACTCACTATCGTAAATATGCTCATCTTGACCATAAAGTGCATTAATTGCTTCATGGATGCCAATGTATCCCATTGAAATTGAGGCTCTGCCGTTCTTGAAGATTTCAAAGACATTATCGTCTGGGTTCAGTCGAACACCTAAAGCTCCTTCGGTGTAAAGGATTGGTGCAACCTTAGCCTTGATATTACGTAAACGGTCAATTCGAGTTTCAAGCGCTTTGCGAACAATTTGAATTCTTTGATCAAGAATCTCAAAGAACTTTGATTCATCCCCTTTTGCCTCAATAGCAATACGAGGAAGGTTCAAGCTAACAACACCAAGATTGTTTCTTCCTTCATGAACTTCATTGCCATTTTCATCTAAGTATAAGCCAAGGAAACTACGGCATCCCATAGGTGCTTTGAATGAGCCAGTTACTTCGACAACCTTGTCATAGTTAAGAATGTCTGGGTACATTCTTTTTGACGCACACTCTAGCGCTAACTGCTTAATATCGTAGCTTGGATCGATTTTCTTGTGATTGACCCCATTTTTAATAGTAAAGAGAAGCTTAGGAAAAACAGCGGTCTTTTTGCTTTTACCTAAACCACTGATTCTATTCAATAAGATTGCTTTCTGGATTAGTCTTGACTCCCATGACACCCCTAGCCCAAAGTTCACTGACAAAAACGGTGACTGCCCATTTGCGCTAAAAAGCGTATTAATTTCATATTCTAGTGACTGAAATGCATCATAAACCTCTTTTTCTGTACGATTTATCGCGAAACCCTCTGCGTCGTCTATGCTCCACTCTCTAGCAATTTCAATATTCTTCTGATAACTGCAAGTCACATATGGCGCAAGAACCTCATCTAATCTGTTTAGAGTGGTGCCTCCATAAGTATGACTAGCAACTTGCGCAACGATCTGAGCAGTAACAGCCGTTGCCGTGTGGATTGATTTAGGAGTTTCGATCTCAGCATTACCCATTCTGAATCCATTTGTCAGCATGTTTTCTAGATCAACAATCATGCAATTAAACATAGGGAAGAATGGCGAGTAATCTAGGTCATGATAGTGAATTTCCCCAAGCTCGTGAGCAAGAACTATATCTCTAGGAAGTATATGATTTTTTGCGTAATGCTTAGAGATAATGCCAGCTAAAAGATCTCTCTGAGTAGGTATTACCTTACCGTCTTTGTTGGCGTTTTCGTTTAAGATGTCATTGTTAGTCATCGTGGTTAAGCCAACGATATCCTTGTACAGAGCAGTATTTTTATCGCGCTCGATATCACGTTCATGACGGTAATCCATGTATGCAATAGCTGTCTCTGGGAAGTGTCTTGAGAGTATTTTTTCCACCAGCTTTTGAATATCATTGATATGTAGATTGGTTGAGTCAGAATTGGTTATTAACTCAAACACTTCATTAGCTATGATTTCAGCCTTGTCACTCATTTCATCGGGAGCGACTTCCTTGGTAGCCTGGAAAGCCTTAATCACCGCATTTACAATGCAACACAAATTAAATGGAACAATATTCCCGTCACGCTTAATAACATGGATCACTTTATCGGACATTTCTAAAACCTTTATTTATTGATTGATTGATTGATTTATTTTTCAATTAATAATTATACCACTCGGGTACGGTATCAGTTTTGATTTAGCTCAATTTTGCTATAGCGATATGGCTTTACTTTGAGTCCAACTTGTGTATTATGAGAACATTATTTATATAGGAAGATATGCAATGTTTTACAGTTTCGGTCATCCAAAATCATTACTGAATCCCTATCTGCCAGCATCCTCCATGAAGCGAATTTTCAGCTTTCTGAGTGAAAACGGTGTTCAAGTAGACAGTGCTGAAGATATTACATTTCAACACCTTAAAGGTTTTGATGTAGAAACCATTACCTCATTAATCAAAGGAAAGGGTGTTCAGAAAGATATTGTTTGTGATTTTGAAGGTGCTTTCGAAGATTTTCTATTGTGGGATAACCAACCTGGTCAGCGAATCGAATTCGATAAGCAGAAAATGTCTAATCTTAAAAACGTTATGACACTTCAGGACTACCGACAAATGGAAGAGGAAGATAAAGAGACGGAGGGTACTTACGTGCTTCTCATGAACAAGCATAAAAGTGCCATTGCTCATATTTTGAAATCTTCCGATCATCCATTATCTAATGAAATTCTGGAGCTATGGAAAGAAGACATTCACTCTTCTGGTTCGACTTTAATCGGAAAGGCACCATTTATTGAATGGGAAGAGTCTGAAGGTGGATACTCGATTTCTACTCCAAACTCACGTCACAGCCCTTATGTGGACGTTTATCACCGCTGGGATTCAGTGGTTCTCAACCAAAAGGTCTCTATCATCCAAGTAGAACATGACAAGAGCTGCTTAGAGTGCGAGTTCCATATCTACCTAAATTTAGATGAGTCACCAGAATTATTGCTAGTTGGCGACTATGACTTCTCTCTAATGAACTCTTTAATTATTAAAAAGCTTCAGTCGAGAATGCCTGTAGAGGAACGCTTTGCTGTACACCCAGACAACACGAAGCTGTTCAGCACAAAAGACCTAGAAGCTATTGAGAACATGTCCACCCTTTAGGGTGGATTTGTATTTGGGTATAACTTCTTTTGAATGTTCTGGATTTTGAGAAGTCTTTCTAGGCAGGATTGATGGTACTCATAGTCAATAAGCTTTTCATCCTCACTATTAAATAAAAGAACTATGGATAATCCAGACCAAACTAAAATCATGGCAAAGGTAAAAAGGCACTTTTCGAATGATTCTAGCCAGTTGTACTCATAGAACCCGCAAATCACCCATGCCATTGTTAGAACGATAAATGCTTTAGTACCGTTCATCAGTCTAAGCTTGAAGTCAATACCCTTCTTGATATTGTCCATCTTTGATCTGTGTTTAGCAATTTCGTGTTGCATGATTTTTATTTCTCAATTAATTCTGATTTTATTACAATTTTCATATCGCTTTTCTGTTTAGCCCTTTCAAACTCTACCCATTCAGGGTTCAGTGTTTTACTCGTGGAGCAATTCATTTCTTCCGAAAATCTCTTGCAAGCGCTCTCATACGTTTGACCGCGATTGGGGCTAAGACTCCAATCCCCATCTTTTACACACTCCAAGGTCATCTCTTTAACCTTTGCATCATCACATACCTTGCTTGTAATGTATTTATCTGGAGTATCCTGCGTATTGCAACCAGTCAAAAGCAATAAAATGGACGTGATAGCTAATTTTTTCATTAATTTATTCCGAATTTTTTTGTAATTTTATTACTGAACATTGTTATTAATGTTATGCATTGTACAGAAGTTGTCGTACTCAGTGATTCTTTCTTCAAGCATATGTCTCCATCGTCTTTGCTTGTTATTGAGAGTAGAGTCAAATAAATAAAAAAACAGTGATGAAAATGGAACACCGATGAATATAGCTATCATTGATGCAATTCTGGTATCACCAATAAATAGAAAAGGCGCAAGGGAAAGAACCAGAACAAACGGAATGACAATGTAGAAAAAGCAAGAATCATATATATCGTAAATTCTTATGGTTCTAGCTAGTTTGACTATGTCCATTTCCAATTTTCTTCCTGCATTATCATTCTCTTTTTGTTTAGAAAGATTCCTTTCTCCATCTGATATAACTCTTTTCATTTACATGCTCAACATTTTCTCAGCTTTGTAATTTTGGGCTTCAGTAATGTATTCCCAGATGTCCTCAATGACATCAGATCTATCTTCAGAGAGTAATGATAGTCGTTCAGTAAGTTCATCTTTAGTGAAACCATGCACTCGCACTAAACCGCCAAATGCCTCTTCTAAGAATCCTGAAGATAATCCGCTAGTGTTCAACTTCACAGTGATAGCATCATCATCCTCATTTAACAATGGAACTAAATGATCTTCTCGTAGTGCTTCACCTGACTTTTCACTGTCTGTTCTGTATCGACCAAAAACCATAGAGCCATATAATACTTTTAAATCAATTGTTTTCATTTTAAGATCCATTTCGTTTTTATATGCGTTATTATATCTAAGTCATGATTGCAGTAAACATAAAATTAATCAATAAAGAAATTCAAGGAATTAATGATGAAAATAAAAATGCTCAGTGCCATTGCAGCTATAGTGACTCTGGCTGGATGTAGTGGCAATAGTGGTTATGACGTAGTAACGACTTATCAGATCGGTGATACGGACATTTGTGTAAACTACAAGCGAACAATCGACTTTGAAAATGATTTCTTTGAGGTTGTAAGTCGATCATACTCTTGTGAAAAAATTCTTTCTGAGGGTGTGATTACTTATACTACTTTCAATGGAAACATTGCAAAAGCCAACTCGCCAATTTACCCTATTTCAAACGATATGAACAAGATTCTTATTGATGGAAAGATTACTCATAACATTGTTGAAACGGTAACAAATGAAATTGAGACCGATCAGCTTACTATTCCTGAATATGGCAGATCAATGGATGGTTTTAAGTCAGAGACTAAATATACTTATATCAAAAAATTAACTAAAACCACTGATTACGATTTCTATCAAAATCCTGAGGGTACGTTTTACGACTTTACCGATCAAAAGTGCTACGCAATTAGCGGTATGGTTTATATGAACATACCTTGCTCAAAACTATAAAATACAGGACTTAAGTGATGGCTAAGTGTATAATTGAGCCATTGTTTTTTATGTGAATATTTTTATGGTTTTTGACGCTATTGGTAATCCATCTACATTTATAGATATGTATTGGAACTGGAAAATTCCAGTAGATATCGAGGGCATTTCCCATAACCTCGGTCTTTCAGTTGTGTGCGATAATGAGCTTAATTCTGAATTGGAAGCTAAGCTTAATATTGCAAATTCAAAGAGCGGGTTTAAAAGGTATGATTTGCATCTTAGACCTTCCATCTCAGACGAGCAAAAACGTTACATGATTGCTCATGTTATTGCTTATATCAGTATGCATCATCACTCTATCCATGAGGGGGATGCAAACTTCTTTACCATTGAGGACTTCTCTTTGGAGTCAACATCGTGGTCTATCAGAAGATGCCAACAACTTGCTTTGGAGTACATCATACCAAAAGAAGCGGTTGATTATTTGATTCTTAAAGAGAGAATCACCGATTTGTCAGCTCTAGCAAACAAACTCGGTGTCTCTGAGAATGCTGTTTATGAAAGGCTAACCCAATTGAAGTGGTTAACCATGAGTGCGGCTTAAGCTTTTCGACGGTTTTTGAAAAATTCACTGAGAGCTTTCTTTGACTCTTCTTTAGACAGACCTTTTAGGGAAAGGCTTCCATTGTTTTCTCTAGCAATATCACCAAGCAAGATTAATTTTTGGATGAGTTCTGCATTTTTTGGTTTATTCATCGTAATTTTCCTTAATGAACATCAAATTAAAGTAACAAAATGCATATAATTAATCAATATAATTTCAAGTGATGTGCAAAATATGGTTTTTTATTGTATAATCAAAAAAATATTAAATAGGTTTTTTTTATGAAATTTGAGTTGATCGATGGTGATAAGACATCTGTAGTTGAATATGATTCCATCGAAGAAATTTTAGAGAATGATGGATTCAATATTTCTTTGGTTCCTGCCAGACCAATGATCGGTGAAAAGTTGGTTTTTCCTGTTGATACTGATGCGGTTATTCAGTTGCTTTCTCACGTCAGAAATAGCTACAGAATCACAGATGAAGAAGTTGGTATTTTAAAGGATTCCTTTGGAGTAAGTCAGCTAGAAATCGGAGCCATGAGTTTGCACAACGCAATGTGTTCTGATCTTGGTAAGAAGCCACAGTATCATGATGTTAATGGTAAACGCTTCTTTATTGGTGAAAGCGTCCGTGATATTGAGGAATCGTACAAAACATCAATCGGTTTCACGCTAAACCCTCAGGACGGTGTTGTATTAACACGAGACGGTGTTGATATCTTATCAATTGAAGGGAATCTAGTATATTGCGATAACAAATGCGAAGCTGAGTCAATCGCAGATTTTGCCTCAAGAAAGCTTGTTAAATCATCAATGATCTTGGTTAATGCTGTTGAGTCAATTGTTCATGATTTAGATGATCGAGATGGAGATGTCTGTACACATCACTCTATTGATGAGATATTTGTTGTCTCTGATGTCGAGACAATTAGAAAGATTGAGGCTGAACTTAGCGAACTAACACAAAAGCTAAGACAGGAAGCTTATAAGAGCGGTGTATTTGATTACTCAGACTATACGGGAGATGTTGTTGGATTAAGAAATGATAAAGAACATCCTTTATTGTTTTCCACCGACAACTTCAATAGTAGGGTAGATTCTTCTGCTGTTATCTCTCACACCATGTTGACTCGGGACAAAAGTGAACATGTGAGTCTTATCACTTTAGATAATCGAACAATGAACGCTGCTGGCGCTATGTCTAAAGAAGGTGTTTATGCAAAAGTAAGGAATTGGAAGTCTGGTGATGTGACTGAAGTTTTCTTAAAGGCAGGCTCAACCTATAGAATTGATAATTTGGAAAAGGTAGAACTTAAAGACTTTGTTCATATAAAAGATATTAACAGTTCTGACTTTGATATGGATGTTCCATTTTAAGCTAGCTAAACCTTGTACGATTTACTAATAAATATCGCGCTATCTTTCGGGTAGCGCTTAAATTAATTATGAATATAAAAATTACGCTTTTGATAATGGCTATGGCTGTATCATTAAAAGCAATCGCCTTACCAACAGAATTTAGTGATAAAGATAAAAACCTAAGCGTTTTGGATAAGGCTGTATTGGTAAACAATCATTACAACCAATTTTCATTCGAGCTTGAGCCTGGTGAATCCGATGTATGGAAAACACCTGCTGAGTTTTCAAGAGATAAATCTGGCGATTCGGAAGACTTCGTAATTTCAAAGTTTTTTGCATTAAGTGAGCTTGGCGTGAAAAGGTCTCACATGAAACTTGCTTACGTCAATATGAAAAGTTTTAACGATCCGCACATGGTGTTGTTTGTATTTGACAGCAAATCGGACAAGCGTTACGTCCTAGATAACCTTGATAGCGAAGTAAAAGAATATAAAGAAAGGATGGATCTTAGTCTTATTTATAGTTTCGATGACAAGTACATCTGGACTAACGATGGGTTTTCTGGAGAAGCAAAACAAATTCCAAAATGGGTAGATTTGTTGAGAAATGTTGAGTAGTGGCATACTGCCACTACAATTTGGAGTTAAACAACGCAATGAAAGCCTTGAGAGAGGGCGAGTAACCTGTCAATACTATACTTGGGGTTTACCTCGTCTTTACCATAAAAAACACTTTTACCTAAATTCACAACGCTAACCTGTCCATGCTCTAGTCGAATTTCATAAACATCACCGATCTCTGCAAAATCTGATTTGATGCATCCAATGAAAATTAACTGTTTACAAGCTTCTTTAACGTAAAATCGCCCGACCATTGAGTTTGAAACAATCTCAGGATTATCTTTGGCAATGCAGTGCCTACCAAGCGAACTCCCTAGTAATTTATCGACAGAGCCATTATCAGAATCATCACCATAAATTGCGCTTACTCCGAGAGATTCAGCGGTAGTTGAGCCTAGTGACTGACTGATTTCAATTACCTCGCCACCTTCAAATACGCCTTGATACATAGGTGCTCCAACTATAATACTCATACCATTTGGAGATGACTGAGCAACATAGAATCGACCAAGCTTTGCAAGGTGGAAATCATTTGGCAATTTCATAAACTTCCTTATATTTTGGTATTCAAGGCTATTTGCGCAAAGCCAAAAAATACAGCGCAAGCAATCTCTTTATCGCTAGTATTCGCTTTTCTTTGACCAGTCAGTTTCTTTCTCTACTTTTTCATGATCAGACAGCGACTTCAGCAACAGATTTTTTGTATTGTTCTGCTTTTAAACGATATAGAGGCTTAATCATTCTTATCGCTTCATTGATGATTTGGTTGTTCTCAATAATTTTACCTGAGACTACCTGCTCACAGTAGTTAATTACAGCCTCATAAGTCCCTACAAGCTCAGTATTGGAACGAATACAGGCAGGAACAAGGGTGAATGTTAGATAGTGTTCGCCTAAGTCCAAGTCCTTTCTCGGCTTACATTGTTCAGCCCAACGATCCATGATTGAGCAAACTAAAAGCTTATCAGATTCAATCTGCTCTTTATGCGCCTGTTGATTGGCGTACTGAGCTTGCTTTTGAGGATTCCCAAACTTCTTTTTGATTTTTTGCTTCTTAGCCATTAGTAAACTCTTTATTGAATTGGATTAGATTCTTTAATTGTTGCCACTATACACAAGTTGGAAATAAGGTCAATATTTCAAAACTAAAAAGGCGCTCATCGAGCGCCATTTAATTAATAATCCCAAGATTTTGCGCTATCTAAAAAACGGCGCTCCTGCATAGTTAACTTATCGCTTTTACGGAAGCTATGACGACGAGGATTTCCACAGCCAAAGCAACTACAAACTGCCAAGTGGTCTTTTACCCTACTAGCGGATAGCTTTGCTGCTTTAATTGCTTCATCTTTACCTTCTGTGCATGAAGGCAGATACCAGGTTCCGTATAGCTTTTTAAATGCTTTATCTTTCATGCGATTTGTATGATGGATACGTAAACTTGCTTTCTTGTTTTTATGTAACATAGTGATTTCCTCTAACGCCAACACCACCGTGGTGCTGGCTATCTTCGGTTAATCACCTCACGATAAGATTTAATCATTTTACCTCTCAAATCAGTATGCATTCATTGCTTTGTGTTTTGAGTATCCGCTCTTCTCACGCTTCTTTCGAATTGCAAACCTTAGCGCTATTTTTACTTTTAGCCATTTCTATTCCTCATATGGAGTAAAATTGTTAATGGTTAGTTTTGATTGATCAAGAAACATGGCAGTGCCAATGTCACCAGTATTCATAGTCATAAAGCTGTGAGCTTTACACTTTGGACAGTCGGAACCGAGCTTGTGCTTGTCCCAAATAATTGTGCATTTGGCGCATAGTCGATTATGTTGAATTGGATTTTCATCATTCATGTGTTCTTATTATACATAGTAAAAATCTCAAAGCAACAAAAATAATTTAATTAACGGCATTTTATTTACTTTTGATATAAAATCTATATAATCTCAAACAAGGAGGGGTTATGGAAACAGAAATTCTAAAGCAAGATTTCATTATGCTTGAAGGTGAAAATGTGTGTAAAGAAGATCCTGGCTACATTGATCCTAGTAATGGAACCTTTAGTGTGCAAAGGAACTACCCTATTGAAAGACTGATTCATTTAATGGATAACTTGGAAGACTGGAAGATCTGGTTTAATGATGAAGTAAAGGACTTATCTGATATCAGAGGCGAAGAATACTTCGAAGATATGCTCAAAAACCCAATCAGAGAGCCTGTGTACATTTCTGAGATTGATGGGAAAGCTTATATCTGGGATGGTTGGCATAGAGTGGCAGCGTCAATCAAAGCAGGAAGGTTAACGCTACCAGCAGTAGTAATGAAACATTGATAGTACTCACCTATGGTGAGTTTATTTTGCTCCAGGGGCATAGCATTGTATGTATCCAGCATTTCCATGAAGTGATTCCGAGTATGCAGAAAGTGCTTCTTGAAGAGTGCCTTTGGCTACATCAATAGAATGAGTCCATTCATTGCCAATCATGAAATACCTGATCATAGCATATGATTCTTGAGTATCTTTGAATACAACAGATAAGGAGTCATCTTCAACAGATGTTTCTAAGATGGAATTAAGTTCGATTTCAGTTCTTTCTCTAAGCTCTTTCAGGGCTTTACTAAACTTCATTTCTATAATCATAAGACTTTCCTTTTTTATTATTTATTGCTCAATTATTGTACCAATAAATAAAGGGAAAGTCTCTTGATATTAATCTTTAGCCTTATACAAATGATGCTCTAGATCTTTCAAATACTCGGCACGGTATGGAGACCATGTATACCCTCGTTTTTCTAAATGCTTCACTAACTCTTGGTTATGAATGCATTCGAATTCAACGCCAGCATATTCAGAAAGGTTGTTTTCTACATGATCAAGGAATCCTGTCATAATCCCCTTTCCTCGCATGTGTTCACTGAACTCAATACTTGAAATGCAGAAGCAAGGCGGTAGCGAAGGATGTAATAGCTTTCTTACATAAATGGAACCATTATCGCTTCGAAGATATTTGTTTCTTAGTCCAAATTGCGATGATAATGATTCTTTGACGAATGAGTCATATTCTTTGATAAGAGTGTCTAGTTCACTCTGAGCTGCTTGATTCACTTACTTTGCCTCAGTTAAGTTTCTTTGCTTCCGCATACGTCAATGGCGGTTTCACTTCTGAATTACACCGATTGCAACATGATGCGCCATCTTCATGCACAGTAGCTGTTGTATCCTGCTTGCAGTATGGACAGCTAAAATCCATGATGACAAAATTTGGGTCTTCGAAAAAACGCATATTGATCTCCTAAGTATATTTAGATACTAGCATTTTTCTAAGAAAACGAAAGCACCAGAACATGATTATGATGCCTATGATTTACAGGGGTAAACCCCTGATTGGACGATTTCTGTTCTCTAACTTTGTCCAATTCTCCTTAATTGGATTCGGAGTCGGTTGATGGTTATAAGCTAGATAAGGAACGGGATATCGACAGCCAGGAATAATGTTCCAACTCAAAAATTAAAGTGAATTTCCATTCTTAGTTAGTCTTGGCTTTGACATTAAATCTTTCATCGCTTGAGTTGGTTTTGGTGGATTTTCAAGGATATTTGTCAATTTATCGAAAGATTCCTCACTAAGAAGAGTTACATTATCTTGCGATGGCTCACTCATCGACTCTGATTTTTCTAGATCTGTTTTTCTGATTTGTTGGCTCATACATATCTCACTTAAGCATAAATAACTAAATTCTGCCTGTAATTTATTATGGGTTACGGGTTAAGTCTAGATAAAAAGCCAGCTAATGCTGGCTTTGAAGGTTTTGTGATCAGCTTAAGGTATCAACCTCAAATTTCTGCTTAATTACAGAGTAATCGTACATGTTGTCTTTCACAGCTCCAATTTTGTATGCGATTTCGCCAGCTAAGCGATTCAACATGCCCTTGAACTCTTTCTCTTTGCCTGTGATGTAGTCAATCAAAGCAGCTTTGTTGTAGTTGTTCATGTTTGCAAGACCGAATGTGTCTTCAACCCACTTGGCAGCTTTTTCATTTGAACAAATCGTTTGATCGATGCGCTCATTTTTCTCTTGAACAGACTTCTTGCGCTTCGCCTGGTTTTCAGCGTCTTTAAGCTCTTTTTTTGTTAGCCTTTTTGGGACGCAATCAGAAACCATCTCAGACAAGTCACCATCACGAAGTCGGAAGTTTGAAGATGTGATATGTAGACCTGCACCTTGACGCTTAACGCTTAAGCTAGGTTCCTCTTTGTGAATTAGAGATTGGATTTCATCCAGTTCTGAATCAGATAGATGTTTGCCGACAGTAGGCAGTAGCTTTAAAGAGTTCAGTGCTGATTGTCTTAAGTAATAAGAAAATTCTTTCATGGTGCTTTCCTTCTTTATTTATTGTTTTTCATTATACATGTATAATGAATAGAGTCAATACCTTGAAGAAAAGCTTGTTCCATAACTATATCCAAAATTTAATATTGAATGAGTATAAGCAAAAGCTTCCTACTTGATAATTGATAGCTCTACGGGCAAAAATCATCGTCAAGATCACATTGCTTTCTTAGGTTGATTAAAGCATCTTCAATGGTTGTACCGCTGGAGTAGGCTCCGCCCATTGAGTAGTCTTCCATTTCCCAAATTTAACCATTAAAAGTTGCAGATACAGAATCCCAATAGCTCCCTTGCTTTGTGTCAAAGCAAACACATAAAGGGTTACAGGGATTGTATTCAGAGCTTTCTACCCAATAGCGCCAAGTGCTCCATCTAAATCTAATGAGCCTAAGCGAGTTAATTTAGGTGGTGGTGAAAGGCGCACCACCACGAAGTGGTGGCTTTAATCAAAACCTTCCTGCTGATCCAAATACTGTTTTACGATGTCTAGCGGCGCACCTCCACAACTAACCAAACAATAGCTCCTGCTGTAAAAAACGGGCTTCCAGTAAAACTTACCCAAGTGCTCAGAAAACTCCTTTCTTACCAGTCTTGATGTGGCAGTTTTTAGACTATTCACCATTTTACTTGGTTGTATTTTAGGATTTGCAGAAATCAATAGATGAAGGTGATCGGGTTCTCCATTGCATTCTAAAAGCTCGCAATCCCAAGTTTCCAGTAACCTTTTATATTGTGATTCTAAGTATGCAGCAACCTCTGGCGTGATACAGCGACGACGATATTTAGTCACAAGAACTAAATGATAGTGAATATTGAAAACGCTGTGATGTAGCGTGTTTAGGGTTTGTTTTTTCATAACAACTAAATATAATCGGTTGTATGAAAAAAGCAATCCGTAAAGTCACATACAAACTGAAACCATCAGTTTCTCAAGAAGAATCACTGATGAATTTGTTTGTGCATCATCACCAGTTGTACAACTGGGCTTTACGTGATCGCATCGAAACATACCGCAATTCTGATTATGGTCTTAGCTTTTCAGAGCAGTGCAAAATTAACACTCTGTGGCGCAACAATCGCAAAGCGCATGGCATTTTCAATGCCAATGCTCAGAGTGAACAAGTCACCTTAAAGCGTGTCGCGCTAGCTTTTGATGGGTTTTTCCGTCGATTTAAAAAAGGTGATAAGAAGGCTGGATTCCCGCGTTTTAAGCCATTTCAACGCTTTAAAGGCTGGGGTTATAAGGCACATGGTGACGGCTGGAAGCTCCACCTAAAAGAAAAAAAGCATGGTGCTGTTTATCTGGCTGATGTTGGCATCGTTAAGATCCGAGGTAAAGCTAGAAACGCTGACGGCAAGCCGAAAACTGCCGAGATCATTCGCAAGAATGGTGAGTGGTTCATCTCAGTTTCAATGGAATACGATTCCATTGAAAGACAATGTGGCACTAAAGCCATTGGTTTAGATTGGGGTGTTTCTCACTATTTTTCGACTATCGATCAAGATGGTAATTTTGAACAAGTTGAGAAACCGCGCTATCTCAGAAATAGCAAAGAGCTATTAGCGGCTTTGCAACGCGACCTTGCGTTAGCAAAAAATGGGACTCGCGCCCATCGCAAATTGAAGCACAGAATTGCTAAACTGCACCAAAAAATCGCCCGTCAACGACTCGATTTTACTCATAAAGAAACGGCAAAATTAGTGAAAGTGGCGGCGTTAATTGCCACTGAAAAACTCACCGTTAAGAACATGACCAGCAGCGCCAAAGGCACTGCCGAGAAGCATGGGAAGAACGTAAAACAAAAGGCTGGCTTGAATCGGGAAATCCTGAATACCGCGCCAGCCATGACTCTTAATTTGCTATCCTATAAAGCGGCAGAAGCTGGTAGCGAATACGTTGAAGTACCAACAAAGCAAGTTAAGCCAAGTCAAACCTGCCCAGACTGCGGAGCTAAAAAGAAAAAAACCTTAGCTGAACGCTGGCACTCATGCAAATGCGGCTGTGAGAAGCCCCGTGATGTAGCCAGTGCGCAAGTTAATTTAAACTGGGCGTTAGGCATTCAGGCTGGGAACCAACCTAAAAAGGCAGCTTAGGCTTTCTTTTTGAAACTCCTTCAAAACGCGTAGCGTTTAGTGGGAGTTGTTCATAAAGCTGATTGCTTATTCTTTGGATGCAAACAGACCGTCACCATCAGGTGCCAATCGGTAGTTTGTACTGAAAATAAATTCGATAAGCTGTTTTGCTGCCGATACGCTTAATTGTTTTTCCATGCTGATTGATTCCTGCCTCATCACTAACCGATTAAGATAAATCAAAGAGAGCCATTAATGTGCTAATCGATGGCTTCCCTGTTCTTTTGCACTCATCATCCAGCTTCTCAAAGATATCGGCTTTGCTCTTAATTTTCTTTTCAGGAAAGAGTCTGTAAATATCCATTCTTCGGATAATGTTTCCGATGTCATCGCCAAAATTGTCAAAAACCCAACTCGGAGTGCAATGGTTTAATAAGTAATTTTGCACTTCGTCTGGTGTTCGAATGCGCATGATGAAGTCGATATCAATCGTCAGTGTGTTCGATTTTTCATTCCAGGTTCGGTTTACAACTTTCATTAGGTAGTTGTCAAAAGGATACTGGTCGAATAGCCCTTCGGTTTCAATTTTATCGCCAATCATATAGCGGTCATGATCTCGTTTAGCTTGAGAATTTAACTCAAGACTTCGGATGTACACGCAAGTATTTGACATGCTTTTTCCTCAAATAGGTAAATATCGCTCAATGAAAGTTTTGCAGATCTTGCTGTTATCTGAAATTACCCATTCAAGATAAAAATCAAAATTGAGCTTAAGGAATTTGATTAAGTTCTCACGCTCTTTAATCGCTTGATTGTGCGGAAGAAGATATTCTAGTTGATTTCTAGCTTTTTCAATGATCTCATCATCAAAAGAAAATGTAAGATCGGCACCTTCAAAATCTTCTGGTGTATTAAGAGAATCCACCTGACCAAAGAAAACATTCAACTCTTCTCCTGACATAAGTACGGGCTTTGTAAATCTTCTGACTTGAGTATGCAAAAAGAATACTGCTCGTAGCAACTCAGGGTATTGCGTTAAATACCATACAAACTGAGGATAAGTTGCGTGCTTTAGCTGCTCATTGAGCTTTCCAAGCATTCTGTGTGCAATGGTTAGTGTCTCTTCATGAATCGTAACACCATTCTCAGGACATGAGTTCAGCCAAAGAGCCTCATTTACCCTTGCCTGATACATATCAGGAGTAATTTCATATTTTTGATAAACGCCTGTCATTTTGTAGGCTAATTTTTCATTAAATAAATCTCTAGCGTAAGTGTCTGAGATAGAATCAGTCTTACTCGAAAGATTTCCCTGCTTATATTCAAAATATAGGGAAGGAATTTCAACCAGCATTTCTTCAAGATCGGCGCGAAGAGTAGGATAAAATTTGTATAATGGATGGCTTTGTAAAGCCATGCTAACAAAATCATCTAGCATCTGATCAGTAATCAAGAACACTACATCGTCAAATACTTCAGAACCCAAATCTTGAGGGATAAAATTGTCTTCAAGCAATTCCATCATTGTCTCGGTTGCAGCTAACAAATCATCCTTTTTATTCCGAAGGATGTAAAACTGAGCTGACATAAGCTCTTTTGCAAAGTAGTAATTGCTTTTGGTGATAAAAACAATGTTCTCTAATGTCAGATCTTGAATGCGTTTATCAATACGAACTTTGTTGTAAATCTTGAAAAAAAACTCAACTGTTTCTTTTTTAATCACAATACTTTTAGTTTTTGCGCTCATGATATGCCTATCTGTAAGTTAAATACGACAAATGATTTCGTTGGTTTCTTCATCAATCAATGAAATGGTATTGTCAGGGTTTCCAATTATACATAAATAACTATGGAGGTAAAGCTTGCTGTTTGGTACAATGAAATTATCTAAAATTACTAAACGTTAAATATGAGTGAATCAAATTGTTCAAAATGCGGAATAACCTTTGTTGGCAAGGATATTTTCCAAACCTTCTTGGATCGGCACGGTTCTGTATGGAAAGCAGCAAGAACCGCGAGATGCTATGGATGGACAAGAAAAGAGCCTAAGAGCTTCGTAATAAATAGAGTGCTTGTTAAAAGCAAATCTGGCGATGTTCATAGATGCAATAATTGTGGAAATGTGGTGCCTGCGCATTATTGACGAACCATGTGTTATGAATTATGGTTGGTTTGTATGGATAATGGAGTAATATCATGAAAAAACAGGTTTTATTTGCGATTGTTTTTGCTATTTCCTCGACTGGTGTTTTAGCTAATGATAATGGAACTGAGAGCAAAGTTGATGTCATTTCCATTCAAGAAACTAAGAGCGTAAGCAAGGTTACACCCGAGCTAATAAAAAGCCTGAACATCCAGGGAGCTAATGTCACTAAAAATATTGCTATGCAACTTAGTGAAAAGTTTGGTGGTAGAGCTAACGCGATAGAGTATGCTGAAGTTATAGACTCACTTGTTGCAGATAAATACCCTGAGTAAAATTCCAGCGTTGATAGTTATAAGGGCTGGTTTGCCAGCCTTTATCCATACAAAGAAAAAATTTATACATTAAAAACAATTAATAAAAGACTCTATTTTTATGAATTCCACCGCATCGAAATTTAGCAAATTCCAAGCTTTTAAAGCTTCGGTAATGAAAGTAACTGATAGCACGAACAAAGAACTTAAAGTAACTTTTTTTTACTCTATTGTTACAGCATCATTGTTCATCATACCTTTGACTTTGTTTACCTTGTGGATTGCAGAGCTTGATTCTAGGGCTGAATTAATAATTGGTCTTATGAGCTTTTGTTTTTGGGTTTTATCAACCGTTAAAATTCATTCAAAAGTGGCGTCTAAAATCATGGAAAGAAATGAAATGCAGTTGAGGGAGATCATTAGTGGTTTCTCAAAAGCTGAGCTAGCCTTTTTCTATAATCAAGATGTCAATGAAAACTCCATAAATATCTCAGTTTTAGATATGATTCGAGCCTATGTAAGTAACAAACAATTCAGTTAGTAAAAAAGGCTTGATAAGATCAAGCCTTTTTGTTGTGGTTATCTTTTAGAATTATTTAAATAAAACATGGTAGTGACTATCATCAAGGACTCCATCACCGCAAGCTGCCTCTACTACATCCTGCACATAGAAATAAGCCGCTTTGTCTGTGCTGATACTACAAATTTTTGAGAGTAATTCGTCTTTTCTAATATGATGATCCACATCAACATTGCAGAAAAATCCAGACTCTCCTGTGAAATCATGGGGTTTATCTGGCATCAAATAGATCTCCTTGTCAGGAAGATTATTTGATAAAAATTCGCATAGCCATTCTTGTAGAGAGCGACCATCAATACACTTTGGTTGCGAGATTTCAATATTGGTTAGACTCATGATGAATTCCTTAGCGAGATTGAATCTTATGGCAATGCAAGGAAAGTAACTTGAAAAGATTCTTAAGATACTTACTCTCATCCGTGTATCCGACTAGACTTTCATCATCAATAATTGCCGTCATCAAGTAGGCTAGATCAAGAAGGTCGTTTTCAGAGTCTTTAGCAAGCATGTATAGCGCTCGACGGTCTTTTGATAGATTACTTCCTTTATCATGGCTAAGATCCATCAAAATGCTGTGCTTTTTGCTTACCAATGACTTATGCATTTCTTTCGCAAGCTTAACATTAGCTTTGGAAGTGTCTAGCTTAAAAATATCTCGCAAAGCAAAATCGAGCTTCTTACCTGTTAAGAGCATTGCGATGTGGTACAAAACCTTCTGTTTGTACTTTTCTTTTCTCTTTGTATTGAGTTTATCGAATTCGTGGTTTGATTTTACTTTGTTAAGTAAGTCCTCTAGTTTTTTAAACTCTTCGCTACCAAAAGAATCAAAAAATTCATTGAGCATTACTGTTAGCTTTGCGCTTTCATTCTTTAGCTTATCGGTCAGGTGTGTTAGCGAAGTGTTATTGTAATGATCGCTAAGAGCCTTGTAGCCTGAAACGACTTCAACTGTTGAATCTCCAATGCGTAAGTCCATTTGTGAGTCAGTGTACGCATTGTCAAACTTTTTAGAAAGCTGATGTACTTGGTTTTTGTGTTCACTGATTGCAAACCGAACACCAGAAACAATTCCGCTTTGCAAAATGATATTGAGCTTTTGGTTAGTTAATTCGATTTCATAACCCATACTTTCACCTTAACTAAAATACTTTACTTTTAATCTTATGGATATATAATACTTGAAAAGTAATAGCATGTAAAGGTAAGAATATGTTGTTAAATTTATCAGATTTTGGAGTTATCATTGAATAAATTAGCCCTATTTGGTCACTTGTTGCCAGATATTGACGAGTTGTATCTAGTACTACCAGAAAACTCACCCTTGAAAGAGAAGATGAAGAAGTACATTGAGCTTCCGACAACGTTGTTGTCGGTTACGGTTTGCTCTGATGGTGATTTCAAGCTTGTAATTCCAGAGCATTTATCAAATGTTTCAGGTGTTATTTTGGTTAATGAATCAGATGAGGAAGATTACAAGTTCGGAATCCCCGTCTACAACTCTTATGATGCACCAGAAGTATTTTTGGACTTCATGAAGCAGGTTGAGATCATTTCCAGTCGCGAGTCTCGTGTTCATCAAGTTCAATTAATGATTCATGGTGCGTATGAAGCGATGAAAGAATCGCTTGAGGTAGAATATTGCTGCGGTAATTTTTCGCTTTATGTAGATTTGTTGAAAGATAAGGAAGTTAAATGAAAACCCAAAAGGTAAAACCAGTACATTTGTTTGCAAGCCAAATCCTTGATTACATTATTGGGGCAACAAACTACGGTATTCATCGTATCGAGGACTCTCTGCTAGTTATCGAGGAAGGGACTCTAGAACACTATAATAACTGCGGTCTGTTTTCTGGGTTTTCTTTCGATAAGACAGAGCTTTGCGTTTCTATCTATGATCATCATCCCAACCTAACAAAAGAAATTTTAGCTCTTTGCATGAAGCATGATGGTATTGAGGATCAACCTGAAACGGCATGGATTGAGCAATTTTATGATGAAAACTTCGGTTTTTCATTCTGGATGCTTGATAATGATAAGAGAATTGAAGAGCTTGAGGATGAATCCATTCGCAAGGCTAGAACGATTCAATGTATGTTGTTCTATGTATTCTTTGTTCTTGAAGACAGTATTATGAATACAGACTTCGAATTTACAGAGTCATTCAAGAAAAATGGTTGGACATTTGTGGATGGTAAATCAATCTACTATAAAATGCAGCGATATGCTCTAACGCCTGATTACGTAGCTGATTATGTGATCGAAAAGACTCAAAAATGGTTGTCGAATTTATATGGTTCAGCAGGAGCTTTTAGTAGTGTTACCTCTACAGCTAAAGCAGCATATTCTGAGGCTGTGGCGAACATCTATGGATTCTCAAGATACGAAGCAACATCTGTTAAGCTAGACCTGTCTAAATACACTCTGGAGGATTTCGTATGAGCAATAAAGATCTGAATGCTAGTAAGGCATACTGCCCGACTCTTAATCTGGATGTTCAGGAGTACTTGTGTTTCATGGTAACTCCTTGTGTTTGGCTTTATGGTCACTCTAGCAAACCCCATTGCTATTGGATGTAATGGATTGTCACAAAATCTTTTGTAATTATAAGACTTTTTATTTGACTTATTAATTACGTGCTGTATTATAGATTACAGAATCGAGTTGCGAGTTACTTGATTTAATAGCCATTAACTACCACTATAAATTTAGACCATTGCTTACTCTCTTTTTATAGTCAACAATTCAAAAGAGCCACTTTGTACGCGAGTGGCTCTTTTTTTATGTGTTTTTTATGGTATTATTTATTAAAAATAATTCTTCTTGGTATTTTTATGTCCAAAATAAAAAACAATGTTCAAAATTTCTTTGTGAATTCAATCAGAGTGATATTGAAAGGGTTTATCAATGTTTGCTATAGAGTTAGAAAAGAAAACCTTGATGTTCCTAAAACGGGTAGGTTGTTGCTAGTTGGAAATCATGTTAGCTATCTAGATGCAGTTTTACTTTCCCTCAAGATAAAAAGACCTATTCGATTTATCGTATATTACAAGATATATAACAATTTTTTGCTAAATCGGTTCTTTAAGGCAATAAAGGCGATTCCTATTGCTGGTTATAAAGAAGATAAGCAAGTCTTTAGCAAAGCATTCGATCTCATTGCTGAAGCTCTTGAAAACGAAGAGGCTGTATTCATCTTTCCCGAAGGAATGATTACCTATAATGGCGAGATGAATGAGTTTAAATCTGGTATCGAGCACATATTGAAAAGAACTCCAGCACCAGTCTACCCTATTGCTATTAAAGGTCTTTGGGGAAGTTATTTCAGCCGAAAGAAAAATAAACCGTTATTTGGAAAGTTATTTAGTAAAATCACTTTGAAAGGCGGAAAGGTGATCCCTGCTGACAAAGCGGACAGAAAATCTGTGTTCAATGCAGTATTTCAATTGGCAAAAAACTGATTGTATTGTAATCTATGCATAATAAATTTTTGAATAAAACCCATGCTTTATCTCAAGTTACGGGTTTCTTTATGGTGTGTAAATGGGCTATACAATATCAAAGTCATTAGAGATTATTGGAAATCAAAATCAACTTCTTGACCTTTTAAGTGAAGAAATTTCTAAGGTATGCTGTTTATCAAAGGTTCCTGCTAACTTTGAAGGGAAACTTGTGATAAAAATTTCTGATTCTTACGGTTATTTTGACGGGTATGGTCACTTCATAAAGGTAATCTCTGAAATGCCAGCATACCTTTCACCATTGGGGTATGACCCATTAGACTTGGGTTCAATGTATTTCTTTGATAAGAATATTTCTGAGTCAAACGGAATTGAAAAATCAATAACTAAAAAATTAGATGAAATGTTCTCAGAACTGAATTTTAAGGTTGGAGAGCATAACTCTAGAATTCTTGCTCAGGTTCTGATGGCAAAATGGTCTCAAAGCGAAGATATATTAATTCATAGAGGCTTAGAGATTAACAGAATGGAAGCAGAACGATTAAAGGTTGTTTAAAATGGAAAATCAAGAAAACGAATATTTAAAAAGTAACGGCAATATATTAATCAGCTCTCTAAAGGATTCCCTGGCTTCTGTGTCAACAAGAATTGATAGTGTACCTATAAACGGTGTTTCTTTTGTTAGGGTGTCTTCTTTTGATGTCTTTAATGGGGAAGGGGTTCAGTAAATGAACAATATGTCTTTTACATGTCAAAGGGCTATATCAGGATTAAAAGTATCTCCAAACCTGGAGGTTACTATTGATATCAATCCAAAATATCACTTATTTATACAAGTTCCTGAAGAGCAAGATACCGTCTATGTTTCTATTAATCACACAGAGCTTGATGAGAACATTCATAGGCTGAACTGCACACTCTATATTGAGGATGGAATGTTCAATTTTGAAGTTCACGGATACAAATACAGTAGCGACATTTCTGCTGATAATTTGACCGATGAGGATGTGCAAAATCTGGATGATATTTATGAATTCATTGAGCGAATTTTCTTTCAGAAAATCAAAAAACAGATCCTACATGCATCAAAGCTTTCATGTGAATCTACTCAAACGAGATTTGTATTCCTGAATACGCTAACGGGTTTCACAACTAGCTGGAAGCTTGGCGAGGCTGGATTTAATAATGTGAACGAATATCTTTTAGAGATGTCAGAAATAGATCCTAGAAGGAATGCATCAGAATGGAAGCTTATAGAATATAAGTGTCACACAGATCATGAGTTCGAATTTACCAAACATATGAAGCTAAGGTAAGAAGCCCTTTAACGGGCTTCACTATCGATGTTCCTGCTTCTTCGTATGAGTGGATAATTTGATATTTCGTTTGCCTCTTGCGAAATCAATATTCTCAATGTGGTATTTGAATTGCTCAACTGTCCCTTCAAAATTAATCTGACCATCTTCATCCAAAGCATAAACTTCATCTTCAGAATTCATTTCATTCAGATCAGCAGACTCCAGAAGCAAAATAAACTCGTTATCCACGGGTTCATCATGAAAAACTGATAAAGCCTTTTCTAAATTAGATGTAGCCAGCAAATATCCGTTGGTATCAATGACAGCATATGTCAACAGAGGGGTGATAATGTCGCAATTTTGTGATCCCTGTCTAACTCTCTGATTTTTCATAAATCACATTCCTTTTAGAAATCAAAAACTCAATATTTTATTGAATATAAATAAAATATAGCAGAACAATCGAAAGAAATCAATACAGCCATAACCTTAAGTGGTTAATTTTAAAGCTATTTATTTAAATTGTTAAATTACACATTATTTTTTAGAGTCTTTTCTATAAAAATAAATATTTTCAAATGTTGAAATTTGCTTACATTTCGCAGTGAAAATATGTCAGAAAAAAGTTGACTAGCTCGTTTGTAAATGTATTATTGTAACCATTAGGCGGGGTTATATATCCACCGCTAAAATATATATCAATACCAAATATAATGACTATTAGCTTTCAAAGGAAAATGTTCATGAAGAAGTCTTTTATTGCACTGGCTCTTGTAGCCGCATCTGTTACAGCTCAAATGGCTCATGCGGAAAACGAGAGTCTTACTCAGTTCGGTGATATCGCTCAAATCGGTGTTCCTATCACTGCTGGTGCAATCGCGCTATGGAAGGGTGATACAGAAGGATTTTTTCAGCTAGCGGAAGGCGCACTTTACACGGCAGCAGCAACACACGCTCTAAAGTGGGCGGTTGATGCAGAGCGTCCAGATGGCTCAGCAAACAACTCATTCCCTTCTGGTCATACATCGGCAGCAACTCAAGGTGCAGCGTTCCTACAGTTCCGTTACGGATGGGAATATGGTCTACCTGCATACGCTGTATCAGCAGTTGTTGGCTACTCTCGCGTACAAGCAGATAAGCACTACTGGCGCGATGTGGCAGCAGGAGCAGCACTAGCAACAGGTATCCAGTATGCCGTGACAAGTATGGGTTACTCAATGACCAATATCGCGTTCGCACCATACGTGAATGGTGACGAGGTAGGTCTGTACGCAAGTATGCGCTTTTAATAAATTAAATCGCCCTGTCGAAAGGCAGGGCGAGCCATTTGCTTCAATGGCGCATTGCGCCTTTCTTTATTCTGTTACTATAGCAATCCTTGCAGTTTTAACTTTACTCCTTTTTTATAATGAATATAATTAACCTCATTAAATTAATAAAAATTAAAGGTTAATCGTGTTCTACTCTGCCCATGAAAAGTCCGTTTGGATACAATTTAAAACAGATATAAAAAACTACATAAATGTAAGTGGATTGGAAGCCGCATTGCTTTTGATTTCTTTCTTTTCCATATCAGCTCTAAATCACCATTTTGAAAGATACAACTCTCTATTTTTGTCATTTAGCTTTTCAGTATTGCTGATTTACGCCACGGCTTGCTTTCTCAAGTCATTTGTAAAGTCCACCAGCGTTGATAAACACCTTTTCCATCATAAAATTTCCAACGCTGAACCTTATAAGTTTCTTGTTAATAACTGGAAGTTGCTTTTCGGTATCCTGCTAGTCATTGATGTTGTCTTGGTGATGTCTGGAGAAACCAGGATGTCACCAGAAATTGCGACTGAGCCACTATTCACCCCAGAAAACTATGAAAAGTTTGGTGGAATATCATCAATTTTATCGCTTGCTCTAGCTTCTTTGGTAATAGGTGGTTGTGTTTCATTATTCTCTGGAGCGATTTACACACCTCTTATATTGGTAGTCTTTACCATGTTAAGAAATGTGAGTTCAGACAAGATAGCTGATGCAATTCACGGCGGTGAGGAAGGAATGTCTAAGATATTGGAAGAGTTTTCTTTGATTTGTTATTCGATATGGTTTGGAATCAAGAAAAATGTTGTCACTTCTTTTCTGTTTATCTATTTGGTCGCAGCGTGTGATTTATCTTTGATGCTTCAACTTGATCTCCAGATTGTCATTAACATAGCTATGATCGTTCAATCATTTCTAATTGCTTTTTATGGGTTTTACTTTTATGCGAGAACTCTGCAATGGCGAAGAAAAGGTTAGAAATTATTGCTTGTTTAATGAATCAAATGGTTGATAAAATCATTTCGCAATTAATTTGGTAAATATAAAATGAATGAACAAATAACAAACAAGTCAAAAGAACTCGAATCAGATGGGTACTGCTATCAGCTCAATGTTCTGGCTAATCAGGAGTTTAGCAGCTCTAATCCTAAGCAAGTGTTTCTTGTGAACTCAAAATCTCCACTAACAAAAGGTGATATGATCAGCTTGCCTATTGAACTGTCCGATGATGATATAGAGAAAAACGTAAGCAAGTACCGTTCATATTCGATCCTTAAGGCTACACACCACCTTGACAAGCCGTTTGCTGTATTGGAAATCCTTTCTCAAATGAAAATTATTGTAGAGAAAGAAATATCGAACAGATTGGTTGAAATTGATCTGCCTCAGCCTGAGTGCAGTGGAGATGAAAAAGCATGAGTATGTTCCATTACCCTTTTGACAAGTCAATTGACGAAGACGTAAGAAATGGCTTAAAGAAAGCTATGTGGTTTTCTGGTATATCTTTGGTTGTTATTGCTTCTAGCATCTCTAGTGTCGTTTTTATGATGTAAGGATCGCGATGAAAGTTTTCCTGCAAAAAATGAATGATGATTCTAATCGTCTTGGTAGAGAGGAAAGTTCTATCTATCAATACTGTATTTTGAATGATATTCCAGTTGTTAGATTTGGACTCAATGAAACCCCTCTTGAGGTAGGCAGTAAAGACATTGTTGTAGGTAACATTCCTTGTATTCACAGAACGCTAAAATCTTTAGGTGTTGAGCCTGTTGATATTGACGATTATCCAAGCAGCCTTCGATACCTAATGTGTAGGGAGGTTGAAGAATTGACGGTCTCTCAAGCAATGTACCGTATTGCTGTTTTAGGTGAACAGCTCTTTGCAAAGCCTAAACAAGCTAAGCTCTTCACAGGGCAAGAGTTCAGCCCTATGTCGGGGATGAGTATTCTTAGAGGTTTAAATGGGCATACAGAGCTGTATGTTAGCCCTATTGTAACCTGGCTGTGTGAATTCAGAGTTTATGTTAGCCAGGGTAAAATTCTCGCTTCTTGTAGGTACGACGACAATCCTGACGAAGATCTGTCAATTGACATGAGTGTTGTTGAGAATGCGGTTGAAACTTTAACCAATAACGGATTTTTTCCTAATGGTTACAGTTTGGATTTTGGTTTGTTGGATACAGGTGAAACCGCGCTTATTGAGTTAAATGACGGTTATTCGCTTGGAAAATACAAGGGAATTAGTGATGCTGATTACTTTCATTTGATAAGTAATCGATGGTATCAATTAGCCGAGGGTTAAGGTTAACCCTCAGCTAACCCGATCATAGCTTATTGGCTAAGTTAAGAAGCATTTGCTTAAGCTCGATCTTATCAAAGTCATAGAACTCTTTTAGATCGCTTCGAGCGACACTAGCAGAGTTGAGCGTCCAAGTCCCAATACGGGTGAAATCGAGCAGAAATGATTTTAATTCAGAGTCAATTTCAGAATCATCAACATATGGTCTGATAGATGACATTGATGATACGAGTTCTGATAACTGATTCAGAGCAAGCAAAGTAAATTCCCTGTTTAAATCGAATGGCTTCTGACCCTGTGCAAAAAGAACAGCGCTTCCATTTGCTTTAGTGCCTACAGGAAATTCGTGATTTAGGACATCTTCAATTTCTTTAAAGTTCGATAGACGAACAATGGTTAAGGTTTCGTAATTCATATCGCTCTCCGTTATGCTGTAATTATACAAAAATAAATTTAAAAGTAAATAGGAAATAATATGTTATTAATTAATAAAATCCTTAGAGCAATGGGTTTTGATATAAAGCCATCTAAATCCGAAATGAAAAGAGCAATGCAAAATGGTTGGGTTACTTTTTCAAAAGATGTGCTACAGGGTACTTATTCTCAACAGTATCTTGATACGTATTTTTTAGTCCTACACGCGCAAAGCAAAATCGATGAGGATGAGAGAAAAATGCTTATTGAGCTTGCTGAGCGTTCGATGATGACTATGTGTCGAAGTGGGGATCTGGACGTGAATCTATACGGGATTTCAGGTCTCAAACTGCTGAACTCGAAGCACACTCAGTCTTTTGCAGAAAAGATAGCCGCTAAGAATGAATTCGTTATTGTTTGTCCACCAGGTGCTCGTACTGGTAGATACATGCTTCCTAAAGAGGCGGTGCAAATCATACTAAATTCAGAGCTTCCAAAGCCAACACGAGACGATTGGGAGCTTGCCAAGATTCCTATGATATAATGAAAAATGCGCGAGATTCATACTCGCGCTTATCAATTTTTAGTAAAGATTAATTTTCTTTGCAGCCTCAAGCCATTCGGGGAATTCATGATTTATCGAGTCATAAATTTTTTCGTCTGAAACTAAATTGGGGTCATGCACAGCAAAAAAGCCAGCATTATCAATTTTTCTTCCGCTTAGTTCATCTAATTTAACTAAATACTTAAATTCTGTGTTTTTCTTTAGTTTATCGAGAATTGTCATGTCTAGAGTTGGATCGTAGTTATCCTTACCAATTCCTACAAATTGCCAGAATATTGGTTTAGTGGATGAATCCTTTATAATTTGTGTGGTAAGTCGCTTATTAGCTGTATTGCCATCAGTAACAAAGATGACTAGAACAGGCAAGCCATAGCCAGTTGCATCATAGAATTTTATGATTTCTTCTAATGCTCGATTGTAATTAGTTTGACCAAAATTTGGTTTTTCAACCTGTAATTGTTCACAGAAATTGTTGTAATTTTCGACATTAACAGAGCACAAATACTTTGCGTCCGTTCCAAAGCCGAACACTTCAATTTCACCGTTATCATCAAGAATTATTGATTGAGCAAGACATTTTTTTACAATTTTTGTTACTGTTCCGTCTGATAGCATTTTTCTCATACTGCCAGAAAAATCAAGACATAAAGCAACTCTTACAAGTTGATCTACTGGGTCGAATCCGCTTTTTTTCATTGATATAAGAGTTTTTTTTGCAAGATTTATTAATTCAAAATCCCCTTCTCTTTCAAGTTTCTTAAGCTGAATGTCAATGTTTTTCATTATTTAGCACCTGTTGCTTTTTTATTTTTTCTTAATATTAAATTAAATACTAGAAAAAATAAACCCAGAACAATGTTCTGGGCTTTCTGTGCTAACTAAATACCTTTCTCTTCAGCAATCATGTTGGCGACTTTTCTGCGGTGAGACTCTGCTTGTGGTGTGCCACCAAAGTTAACGCGATAAAAGAACTTAAGAATTTGCAGTCGGCTTGGCTTACGAACTCCGTCTTCACGCAACTCATTGGATGGAAGAATCACATTAGTGAATGTACGTTGATCTACGACATCTAGATCGCGGTAGTATAGAAAGTTTCCATACTCATCAATATATGGGAATTCATTATCTACGAACTTCAGGATTGTAGTTAAGCGTTGCTTGCCATCAACCACCTCAAGATACTTATCACTTGATTTAGGATCTACAACTACCGAAATTCCACCCAAGGGAATGCGATGAAAGATAGATTCAAGTAAACATTGCTGCTGATCGCGAGTCCAAACGTATTCACGCTGATAGTCGGCATCCAGATATAAATGACCTTCTTTTTTCATTGAGACGAAGTGACCAATAGTAGTGTTCTGTGACGTAACCATTAGCTCCTTGCTAAACATAACCATAGTTACTCTCCCATCTCAAAGATTTCAAGAATTTCATTGTTAAAGCGTTCACGTAGAATGCTGTAGATGTTGTCAATAGAGAGTAACTGATCATTAGAGTATTCATCAGTAACTTCGTTTAGAAGTTCAGAAAACAGGGTTTCATTAAGTGCAGAATAATCAGCCTCACCTTCACCACTCTCACCAAATGCTTTTTGTGGATATTTAGCTTCGAATTTACTTAAGACATCGTTATTGAAGTGCTCACGTAGAATTGAATGGCACTCACCACAGTCGGTTACAATATTGAAGCCTTCATTGGCTAATACCTGCAATAGGTAAGAGCGTTCTTCCTCTTGGGTCATTTGGCTATAATCAACAGTCATGGTGTGCTCCTATACGAATATTTGATTTCTTTATTTGTCTTAATTATACAGAAACAGAGCGTAGAGTCAATGGCTGATTCAAGGGAAGAAAAGAGCACATCGAGAGTGGTTGCGAAGCAACTTAAATGGATTTTAGCGCTTTAAATTTCCTTCCTGGTCTTCCGTTTTTATCAGTATAGCTAACCACTTCACAGTCTCGAACAAGCCTGCTAGTTACCGAAGTAAGCAAGATATCGTAGCCTATTTCGCTTAAAAACTGCTTAACCTCAGTAGCAATAAAGGTTCTATCTCCAAACGAGTGAATCACGGCTAGCCAGTGTTTTCTTGGGATGATTTCTACTAAAGATTTTGTCTCAAGCTGATCTTCAATGGTGAAATCGAACGGTTTGTTTAATGAATTAGGAGTGACCCCAAGGATTGTTTTTGAACGGTCTGAGTTAATAAAACCATACTCAATATCAATCCTCTCCAACCAATATGTTAGATTAAGATTATATCTGGATTCCTCCAAACCAACTTCAAAGCCGTAACTTAAAGCTTTTCTATACCAGTCGCCTTTTAGCATCCAGTAGATCCCCATAGCGTACTCAAGTGCCACATCTTCAATCTCTAAATTATGACGAATAAGTCTTGCTACGTAATTCGCAGACCATAAGAATAGGCTTCTATAGTCATGGATATTTTTTCTGCACTTAAGTTTTTCATCCTTTAAGTTAACGTTATTCAATTCAAGTGTTGGGAATCGGTTAGTGCTTTTTAAATTACTGAATGTAACACCTGTAATTACAGCGTTCTTAACCCATCTAGGATAGAACCTTACAGCTTTCAACCCGCCTTTTAAAGACTTGGACTTGTTAATGATCTCGGAGTGTACACGCTCGAAGAACTCTTCAGTACCCACATATTTCAATGCAGCCTCAAGCTCTTCCTTTAGTGTGTCTGAATCATGTATTCCGTGGAATTTTAGGTGTGTTTTGTAGGCTATCTTTACTGCGATTCTGAAATCGGAAGCCCAGTATTTATCGTTGAAATAGAAAGTCTGATTGTGTACAGATTTCGTTTTCTTACCCCTGACTTGAATTTCATTTTTGGCTCTATGACAAACAAGATTTGGATAGTAAGCTCGTTCAGAATCAATCAATGTAACTGAGTCGAACTGAATAATCAGCCCTCGAATTCCAAGACCTTGCATCGCAGGATTGAAAAACCATAATGGGTCATTTTGTTTCATAGTGGTTAGCGATAACGTCCAATAAATTAAGTGTTTAATGTGTCATTATCACTAACCAGTGGAGAACGTCAAGACCGTGACTCAAATGCTGGGAAAAAATCAGTGATAGTATCTATCCGCTTCAGGATTTCGCTCAATGTACCATTTAGAAAAATGCCCTGCATTGTTATTCCTCAACCTTTCAGAAAACAAGTCAGGCTCTAAGCCTAAACAGTCATTAACCATCAAGCTTGTAAATTCACTTAGGCAGCTAGAATCAAACGGCTTGCTATGCATTTTGGATTTAACCGTTTCAATGTTTGATTCGAAAAATCCCTCAAGAAGCTCGCGGCTCAACGTTTTAATGTTGGAATCAATACATTTGTCATAGAAGCCATAGGATTCACATAAAATACTTAGTGCTTCAGCAGTATTAAAAGCTTAAGGGCAAGATAGGTGGAAAGATCTACGTAACTATCATGACAGATGTATCTCATAACTTAATCCATCTTACTTTTTAGAAATTCAATCTCTGCAACCGCTTGTTTCACAATAGCTACAGAAAACCCTCCCCCATCAAAATGATTTTCATATGCTGATTTTACATCTTCGATAATCAAAATTGCGTCTTCGATAGGGATACCCTCTTTACTAATTTCATCGCTGATTCGATTGACATCAAAAAAGTGAGAATACATAAAGGTTGTTCCTGTACCGATCAGGGTAACTTGATTGTCATTAACCTCGACAAGTCTCTTTCGTGAGTTAGGGTATGTTTGTGTCAAAGCAAGCATGGCGCGTATCCCTTATTAGAAAGTCCTTTGGACTTTCAAGCTTCAATTGTGTTTTTGTTTTCGATGAACATCTTTTCTCTGAAGCTCAGTGAAATCGGATTCGCAGAGTTCTTGCCAGTGCGACTAAAATCCGTCTCAAACATCTGAATTGCAGGAGCTGATAGTTTAGCGTGAATATCAGGGAATCGACGTTTAAATTCTTCGTCGTGCTCGAAGCTAACATGAAAATTAAAAAGTTGGCGACCAATGGTTTTTGCCATGATTCGGTTGCCTTTATCCGTATACTCATTCGTCCCTACGCTAACATCAATGCCTGACACTTGGTAGTACACAGAACTTTGGATTTCTAGTCGGTACAGGAAGCCTTTATCAGCCAATTCAGATAGAATTTTTACTTTATCAACGCTAGAATAATATCGGTTCCATAGAAGATAACGGATCAATGTCTTAGTGTCTGCGTCATTGGCAAGCATTGATTTGTTGTACTTTGTCATCGCTTTAGTGAAAATAATGTAATAGTCGCTAAATTTTGACAACAGCTCATCAACTGATAGCTTTGATGACTCATGCATCGCGCTAGTAATACCACCAGCACCCTGTATGATTAATGCGTCCAATCGGTTTCTAAGAGTTCGTACAAAACCATAATCTTCTTCTGAATTGATCACAATGCTTTTCGGAAGGTTGTCAATCTCAGAACAGATAACAATGTTTGCTTCTAGGTTTAAAGTCTTTACATCATCAGGGCTTTTTCCATCAAGCGTATTGCTACATGGCAAAGCCAGAAGAATGTTCTTAAATTTTGTGTTTAATAAACTCATAGTGGCGGTATCCTCTTTCTTTTCTCTTATTATACATATATGAACCCAACAGTCAAGTTTGAATTTATGGTCTGACTGACGGCTAATCATTGATAAATATCTTGAAAACTCAGTCATTTTATATACAATAATAAATATAATATAAAAGGTTTAATTTATGAATAAATTATTAATTATTGCTGGCAGAACAGCTTCAGGAAAAGACGCACTGGCAACCAGGCTTATTAAAGAATTCGGTATCCAAAAATGTATTACCACTTCAACTAGAGAGCCTAGACCTTATGAAAAAGACGGTGTTCACTATCATTTTTTAAGTAAGCACGAGTTTTTGTACAAAGTTGAATCTGGTGAGTTTCTAGAGCATGAAGTAAATAAGGGTAACTATTACGGCTCTACATTAAGCGCTGTGATTGAATCACTAAAACAGGCGAATACCTGTTTAATTCTAGATCCTCGTGGTGCGGTAAATGCAAAAGCAAAACTAAAAGAGAACGGAATTTCCTCGGTAGTGCTTTATGTGAATGAAAGCATTGATACCTGTAAGTCACGATTACTTGGAAGAGCTGAGTCAGAATCGGCAATTCAGGAAGGTATGAGATCTCTTGAAAGCGACGAGAAAGATTGGGATACAGCTTTTTCATATGACATTGTTACTAAACCTCTAGATACAATTGATAACAATGCAAAACTGGCTTTGAGCGTAATTTAAATAGGTGAATAAATGAATAATCAAGTAAAGTGTTTCAAGAATGATAAATGGGAGATTGTTGATGCTACCACTTTGGTAGCTGATGATATGATATTCCTAAGAGATAGAACCTATATCGTCACTGATAAACCATACGAATTCGAAGGTAAAACTCACATACCAGCTCAAATTTATGAGCCAGGCGTTATCACAATCACTCTTGGTGAGAAAGGGGTTGATTACCTTCACATGGCTATGGACTACACAATGAGCAGTCTAACTGACTTTAAAGATGGCACATTCATGATCTGTGACCTCTTTGATAATGCGTTTGTGTATTCACCAAGATTACCGAAAGATGAGCTAAACGAATTTTGCAAAAAGCATATCGATAAGTATGAAGCATTCTTTAGAAAAAATGGTTACGATAAATACCCAAACTCGAAAATCAAGCAAGTTGAAATTGAGAAATTCTGGTAAGTTAAGTACAAATAAAAGCCTAGAAAACATAGTGTGTTCTAGGCTTTAATCTTAAAATTTAAATTGATAAAGGTAGTCTTCAGCACCAAGCTCTAGGAATTCTGCTCTTTCAGATGGGTCATCTAGAAGTACAGCGCCAACTCGCTTCATGTCTTTATCCCACTTGATATTTGACTTTTTGTTATTAAGTCTTTTTTCGCGAACCTTTTTGATTAATTCTCGCTGATTTTTAAAGAGAATGAACTGATATAGACCTTCACACCCTTCCTGAACGATCTCAACCTCAAATCCGTATTCCGCAGTGTTGTGATTCATCGTAGGATCGCCAACTGAAAGTCGAGTAGCCGCTAGAATGTTAACGATTCTATTATCTGGAAGAACACACAAATCAAGATTCTCTAGATCACGGTTTGTATCTATTTTCATGCGTGATTCTCCCCGCCCTATCGGGCGAGGCTTCTTGAATCGTTTGCCGCAACCTAATTCTTGATTAGGATTCACGCAGGCATCATCAAGCAGAAACGGTCAATCCAGCCGCTTTTAATTCAATTACACCTGCATTACGCAGGTTTTTGCCTGAGTTAATATCTCGGCAGTGTACTTCATTGCAACTCGGGCAAGTCCATACTCTGATATGGAGTGGCATTTTATCCATCTTGTAGCCGCAACAAGAGCAGGTCTTTGAAGATGGTAGCCACTGATCGCACTTAATCAACCACTTACCGTACATATCAGCTTTATAGGCCAACTTAGAGACAAACGCTCCCCAAGCCGCATCAGCAATATGTTTCGCAAGTCGTTTGTTTTTGAGCATGTTGGATGATTTTAGCGTTTCAACAATTATCGCTTGGTTTTCGTCAATAATTCGTTTTGAAATCTGGTGCTGAAAATCATTCCGAGCGTTAGCCACACGCTCATGCGCTTTGGCAAGCAATAGCCTTGCTTTCGCTCTATTTTTAGAGCCTTTTTTACATCGACTCAGGGCTTTTTGTTTCCGCCTTAAGTTTTTATATGCATTAATTAAAAACCGAGGATTCGCAACCTTATCACCTTTATCGCTAATGAGGTAATCCGTCAGCCCCAAATCGTAACCTGATAGTTTTGTGATATGTTTTGGTTTGGCAGGTGCCTCATTACCGCAATCGACAAGAATTGACGCATAAAATTTTCCAGTGCTAGATTTAGAGATAGTTATGCTTTTTAGCGTTCCACTTATCTCTCGGTGGATCTTAGCTTTGATAGGTTTACATTTGGGGATTTTGATAGCGTTTTCAAGGATTTTTAGTCCAGTGCAGTGGTAACTGCTCTGATAACCGTGTTTACGCTTAAACTTAGGGAACTTAGCTTTTAGTTTCGGGTTGAAAAAGTTCGAGAAAGCTTTATCAAGATTGATGATCGATTGCTGCAAAGAGATGGAATCGAACTGACTTAACCAGGAATACTTTCTGGATTTCTTGCCAAGAGATAACAATGGTTTTATCTCTTTTTTAAGGCTTAATGAAATGCTTTTCTTTTTGTAAAAGTGAGTTTTTATGTGTAGAGCTTTATTATACGCGAACCGAACAGCGCCAAACTGAGCTTCAAGAAACTCAACTTGTTCTATCGTTGGATAAATACGAATCTTCGTTGCTCGTAACATTTCAATAAAACACTATGAATTTATTGAAGAATATCTATTAAATGACTCGAATTGTCAATGTTTATCTCTATCGAGATAACCGCCTTATATCCCCGCCCTGATCGGGCGAGGGTTTACGGCGGAGTTGCTAAAGCATCGATTGGCATTTCATACGTGTATTAAGTTTTAAATTCAATCATGACTTGTAACCCGCAATATCTCTTGCTGTTTTTTGAAGGTGATGCCCTACAGGGCTAGAAGTCCAGATATAGCAGGAGATAAAGATTTCGATTTTGCTACGTAATGAGCTAAAAGCATCTTGTGGAGAGAAGTCTGATTTCTCATCGTACTTAATCATCTCCAAAATCTTTTCAAGCATAATATGTTCTGAAATGGATTTAATAAACTCTTTAGCAGCTTCTCGTTCGGGATTTCCGTGACGCTCATATTGAATGCGGTGAGCTGGCATTGAGACCTTAAAAAGCACTTTGAATAAATGACGAGTCTCGTAAAAATCGTCTTGATAGCCAAAGAGTGTTAAAAGCTCTTCACAGCGATCTTTAAATTCCTCAATCGTTGGTTTCTCTTTGAATTTAGGGTCTGCAATATCATGCTCAGATTCTAAAGAATTGATTAGCTTCAAGCAGGCGCTATCAGACATGTCTTTTTTGTAATCTAGCGCGACAGATAGCGTGATTCGAGGATCATCTAGAGGTGTTACCACGATACCAACAAATGCCTTGTACAGAGCATCCTGAACGGTCATATCAACACTTTGTTCAGATGTGAATGGGTCTCTTAAAGATTTGTAACCAAACTTCGAAGCGAATTCATCACGGAACTGATTTAGGGTTGGTTTGCCTTTCATAAAATAGGTGTGAATGGCTTGGGTTAGCTTTTTAGCTTGTTCATGTGTTTCGATGCGGATCATTTCAATTTCCTTACATTAGCATCTGGCGTTTCAAATTGCGGATAGTTTGCTCGCTTAACCTTTCAAATTGACGCTGATGCTCAATAAAGAAAGTGAATTGTGATTTCATGTCTTTTGCCTTTGCGAGCGGCTGGTAGACAAACCATTTGATTTAGCTCCGACTTTAGCTTGTCTTAAGTATATATTACTGTAATCGCCTGTCAATAGTTTTATTATTTAATAAGGGTTTTTTAACGATTTAAGCATGATATAATTATTAAAAATAAAAAGAGAATGTATAATGCAAAAATTTATTAAAGCAGGTTTAGGTAATCAAAATAACGGTATTACTATTTCAATGCCAGAAGAATCAAACCCTGAGTCATTTCGTTTTCACATGAATAAATTTCAAGGGGAAAGTGAGAAAGGGATGTGCGGATATATTGAGATGCTTGGTATTCGCGATGCCATTACAGAAACCATTTCTTATATGTACGAGAATCACAAGGATTTTGTAATCAAAGCTTTCACTGAATACAATCTCGGAATGATCGAAGGTATCAAAACACCAAGAAATCTATTCTCTAATGATGATCCTGAAGATTACGATGCCTTTATGACTATTGAAGCGAAAAACACTTCAATTAAAGGAGAATTTGACTCAGTGAAGGTTTCTCACGGAGGTAGGGTTCAATTTAAAGACGGTAAAGTAATTTATCCAGAGAGAGCTATTGAAAACTTAAACATCAAGATTAGCAAATGGCAGGGTGATTCAGAATATGGAACTCAAGGGTTCATTAGATTGAATGCGCTAAAAAATGCAATTGAGAGAACTTGTTCTACATTAAATCTTACTTTTAAAGATATGCATAAAAAAGCTGAAATCGAAGCAGGTATTGATGTTTCAAAAGGCAAAGATTCATCATTATCTCTTTAATTAGATTAAAGCCCTTAATGCACATTAAGGGCTTTCAATATATCTTTACACGTCTACCCAAAAGCGCCAAGTGCTCCATCTAAATCTAATGACCCTAAGCGAAATTAATTTAGGTGGTGGTGAAAGGCGCACCACCACGAAGTGGTGGCTTTAATCAAACCCTTCTTGCTGATCTAAGTATTGCTTCACAATCTCAAGTGGCGCACCTCCGCAACTAACCAGACAATAACTCCTGCTGTAAAAAATTGGCTTACAGTAAAACCTACCCAAGTGCTCAGAAAACTCCTTTCTTACCAGTCTTGATGTGGCAGTTTTTAGACTATTCACCATTTTACTTGGTTGTATTTTAGGATTTGCAGAAATCAAGAGATGAAGGTGATCTGGTTCTCCATTGCATTCTAAAAGCTCGCAATCCCAAGTTTCCAGTAACCTTTTATATTGTGATTCTAAGTATGCAGCAACCTCTGGCGTGATACAGCGATGACGATATTTAGTCACAAGAACTAAATGATAGTGAATATTAAAAACGCTGTGATGTAGCGTGTTTAGGGCTTGTTTTTTCATAACAACTAAATATAATCGGTTGTATGAAAAAAGCAATCCGTAAAGTCACATACAAACTTAAAGTATCGGTTTCTCAAGAAGAATCGCTGATGAATTTGTTTGTGCATCATCACCAGTTGTATAACTGGGCTTTACGTGATCGCATCGAAACATACCGCAATTCTGATTATGGTCTTAGCTTTTCAGAGCAGTGCAAAATTAACACTCTGTGGCGCAACAATCGTAAAGCTCATGGTATTTTCAATGCCAATGCTCAGAGTGAACAAGTCACCTTAAAACGTGTCGCATTAGCTTTTGACGGATTTTTTCGCCGTTTAAAGAAAGGGGATAAGAAAGTTGGATTCCCACGTTTTAAACCGTTTCAACGCTTTAAGGGTTGGGGTTACAAAGCGCATGGTGATGGCTGGAAACTCCACCTAAAGGAAAAGAAACACGGTGCAGTTTATCTGGCTGATGTTGGGATCGTTAAGATGCGAGGTAAAGCCAGAAATGATGGCGGTAAGCCTAAAACTGCCGAAATTATTCACAAGAATGGCGAGTGGTTTATCTCAGTTTCAATGGAATATGATTCTATTGAAAGACAGTGTGGCACTAAAGCTATTGGTCTTGATTGGGGTGTTTCTCATTATTTTTCAACCATCGATCAAGATGGTAATTTTGAACAAGTTGAGAACCCGCGCTATCTCAGAAATAGCAAAGAGCTATTAGCGGCTTTGCAACGCGACCTTGCGTTAGCAAAAAAGGGGACTCGCGCCCATCGCAAATTGAAGCACAGAATTGCTAAACTGCACCAAAAAATCGCCCGTCAACGACTCGATTTTACTCATAAAGAAACGGCAAAATTAGTGAAAGTGGCGGCGTTAATTTCCACTGAAAAACTCACCGTTAAGAACATGACCAGCAGCGCCAAAGGCACTGCCGAGAAGCATGGGAAGAACGTAAAACAAAAGGCTGGCTTGAATCGGGAAATCCTGAACACCGCGCCAGCCATGACTCTTAATTTGCTATCCTATAAAGCGGCAGAAGCTGGTAGCGAATACGTTGAAGTACCAACAAAGCAAGTTAAGCCAAGTCAAACCTGCCCAGACTGCGGAGCTAAGAAGAAAAAATTCTTAGCTGAACGCTGGCACTCATGCGATTGTGGCTGTGAGAAGCCCCGAGATGTAGCCAGTGCGCAAGTTAATTTAAACTGGGCGTTAGGCATTCAGGCTGGGAACCAGCCTAAAAAGGCAGCTTAGGCTTTCTTTTTGAAACTCCTTCAAAACGCGCAGCGTTGGGAGTTGTTCATTTATTTACCTTTTCCTTTGAAAGATAAACCTCTGAAAATCGCACATTTCCTGAAAATGTCGTAGTCAATCTCAACATTTCTCTGTGATTTGTATCGAGCAGCTAGCTTAAGTAACTCCTTAACATCGCGCCCTACCATATTTTCAATATTATCGATTAGTTTGTTAATCAGTTCATTGCTCATTTCAATCTTGTAATGATTGCTAAGAACAGTCCAGATCCTAAATAGTTCATCGTCACTAGGCAATTCGTATTTGAGGATTGCTGAGCATCGACTCGCAATAGCCTCATCCACATCATTTTCTCGGTTTGTTGTCATGAACAAAATGCCATTATACCTTTCAATCTTTCTAAGGAATGCAGCTACAATTGCAGAATGACTCATATCATTATCGCGGCGACGAATATAAACATCAGCTTCATCTAGTAGAAGAATCGCTTTCCATTTCTCAGCGTTATCTAAGATTTTTTCAAGCCTGTTTTCGATTTCCTCTGGCTTGATGCCAAGTTGTCCCGCATGAACTGAATATAGGGGTTTTTGGACGCACTCAGCATACACCTCAGCAGTCAGAGTCTTACCTAAACCAGCAGCTCCTTTTGATAAAATTGCTGTCCCGCCAGACTTATTGCCAACAATATCATCAAGAACAATGTCCGCATCGTTGATTAAGATGTCGATAAGGTCTTTATGATCCTCTGGAAGTACAAGTTTATCGCTTAAATCGCTAGTGTATTCATACGGTACAATCTCGTCAGCTAACATCCAGACACACTCATGATGTGCAAGGCTGAACATCTTAATGAAAGGATGATACGGAATTCGATGAACCATTACTTTGAAATCGTCACTTGCGGTAATGTTATCATCATCGAAGTAACCAAGATCCATTCTTGAGCCATTATTAAGCGCTGTACGTGTCGTCTGGTTAAACTCATTAGGACGATTTGGCTCTTCATCAACAACCAATTTATCGTTCATAATTTTACGGTATGTTCGCGAGTCCATAGACTCACTATTACCATTTCCGATAAACTGAGCGCCAATTTGTCTAGAATATTGCTCATACAAAGAAATTTGATTGTTGTATCTAGACTGGAGTTCCTTTGTTTCTTTAAAAAGCCCTTTTTTAGCCAAGATTGTACTTAAGGTATACCCATGAACATCTTTTAGATTGAAAATGAAAAACTCAGATCTACCGTAACGCGAACCTTTCTTGGGTGAATTGAAATCATAATATACTTTTACAGAAGCTTGTTCGCCAGTTGTAGGATTCGATGGTGAGTGAACAATATTGGAAACAAGATATGGGATAAATACATTGTTATCAGTCAGCCCGTAAATCCATCCATCCAAGTGATCTTTAAGTATGTACTCTTCTAACGATTTTCGAAATGCCTTCAGAGACTTAATAATGGTGGTGTCATTCTGATCAATCAACATCTTGAGCTTTTCGCACTCTCTCAAGCTAACACCATCATTCAGTTCTTTTGAGATTTCAATTAGGTTGTTAATCAATTCAATTGATATTGTGCCTTCAAGCTCAAAATCAATCCTATCGTTATCACGACCAAATCTAACCTGTTCAAAAATCTTGGATTCCTTTTCAAAACCCTTTAATTTAAGAATGTTCTTGTAGTGCTCAGCATTCTTTTTTAAAATAATAATATTCATAATCGCCCCTATAAGTTTTCCCTAATTATACATTACTGATGTATAAAAGTAAAGCTTATTGCAAGTCAGTCAAATTATTGTATAATTAAGATAAAATAGAGAGGTCTAATGAAAAATTTAATCATTGCGATGTTAAAGTTTGTATTCAGAAAATCATGCGCATCTATCGAAAAGTCAGCTTATAACATCGGTTACAGAAAAGCTCGGCAAGACTCAATCGATGAACATGAAAAGTTTCGAAACATTGTGTTTGAAGTGAATAACCCTATTGGAGAATTCATCATTGCAGTTCCCAATGAGCACCAGGACATCATTATCGGTCAAATTGTGGCGCATGATACGATTAGTAAATCGAACAGTCCTGTTGCTTGGGTTAGAGACTATGTTCGCGGTGAGGATGTCATGCTTTGGCAGAAGGCATATCCATACAATGAATCTCTTGCCGAAGTTGTTTCAGATCTCCATCCTTTCAACAGGCACGTACTTTTCTATGGTACTGAAAAGAAATTTGCCACTGTTGATGAAAATACCATTATTGGATGGGGAGAAATGAAAGACAGATTAGCGCACAATGGATTTTTTAAGGCTTACGAAGAGAGCAAAGAACCAATTGAAGATTGAGCCGATAAGTCGGCTCTTTTAAGTTACAGGTATTTACAATTAATTTATCATATAAAAAACATGAATTTTAAGTAATTGAAATGCTAGAAATTATAAATAAATTGGATGCAAACATACCTTTTGAGTTCACATTATTTTCAGTGGGTTTCCTTATAGCTATTGGTGCAACGCTCATATTCACCAAGAAGATCAATAAGTGGTCTCTTGGGTTTTCTATATTATTTGGTGCTCTTTATCATGAAATCAATAGCCTGATCTATAGTCTGTATAGTGCTTATAATGGAAACAACCAAGTATCAACTGTTGCATTCCTTGTTGTGATCCCATCAATTTTAGGTGTGCTTCTATTTTTCAAAAAACAAAGAAGCATGGATAGAGTTTTTACTTTTGGGATCATGACAGCAGTGAATCTCTTATGGTTTGTTATTCATGTATCCATGATAAGCATAAATCTTATTGACTCTATTGATAGGGATGTGTCAGTTCATGAAAAGGCAAGGATGTGTATTACGACTATTGTCATGAACAACGCCTAGTATGTAATTGGTCATCAGACAAAAAAGATAATCGAGAGTTTTACAAGGCATATAAGTCTGTTTCTGAGAATGAGAATTCAGCAATTCACAGGGTAAAGTACAATCCAAACACATTCCCTATTGCGTCTGATGATATATTAAGTAAGCATTATCAGGACTTAGGAAGTAATCAAAATGAACACACTTTCATGCTTGTTTACAATAAAAAAACAAACGTGGTTGCTAGCACGTTCAACTTTACATCGGTACAAGAGATTCATGGTAAAACCAAGCTGTATTTTTACACATGGTTTTCTTTAGCCTTAGTTGTTTGGGTGTATGGTGGCTTCTCACTTTTGATTTTTCATAAGTATAGATTTAGAAGCAGGATTAAAAAATAAGCGTTGAAAAACAAATTTAAACTTTCTTTCGTATGAATAAAGGATGAGCTGAAACTCATCCTTTAACAATTCTAATAATGCCTTATATAGCTTTCACGTAATCGGCTGGAAGTTCTCTTTGACTTTAATCCTTGAAGGGAATTTTTCATCAAGGAATTCTTCAATCTCTTTATCTGGTACACCTCTGTTTTTCATCAGTGTTCTATGAAATCGCTCAGCTTGGATTTGTTGAATTTCCTCGTAAGTTTTACCTTCTTCTTTCCAGGCAATGTTCTGATTAAGTTCAGCAAGGTATGAATCAAGTCCAGAAATGCCTGGATTGTTTTTGTTTTGATTCTTGTAGTGATTTCTATACGCTTTAGCGTAAGTTAGGCTATCCGCAGTCTCACCAACCTCTTGTTTTGCTGCGTATTGAGCACTTGCGATAGCCATAGTGTCAGGGTGAAACCCCCATCCCATAAAAACTCCTTTATTATACAATTTAAATAAGTTTATAGACTGTAGTGTAATTATCGGTATACCCAGTTCATTTTTTTACAAGCATCTTTTCTAATCTCAGGAATTGCTAAAAGAACAAACCGAATACCGATAAAAACACCAAATGTCTGCACTATTAAATTAGCAGCCATATCGTTAGGGATTTGGGATTTAACTAACGCTCCAATTACAATGAAGAGAACAATCATAATTGAAGTCAAAAGTTTGCTTTGTGCTCCATACATGGTAGCAAAGCACACATAGTGGAAAACCTTACTGTTGCTAATTTTGTTGCTCATTAGTATAGCCTGTCTAGAATATCAGCGTAATCATACGCTTTAAGTACACCTTTTGAATTAAAACCTACCTGCCCCATGTCGATCTCATAGATCCAATCTGGAACTGAACCTAGCCTTGATTCAATATCTTCAATTTCAGCTCGCTCAATGATTTCCATTGCAATTACATCAATACCCATTGGCTTAGCTAATCGAGTATGCCCATAAACAGCCCCTCCTTCAATATTTGAAGACAATAGGCTCAACTCAAAGTCATTGTACTTAAAGCCGTCTTGAGAAATTGGAACTTTAAATACAACCTTCTTTGATACGTAAGAAACTCGCGATGTTCCCAGTTTTGGCATTCCGTATTTATCAATCATCTTGCTATGAAGATCTAATAATAGCCCCTCTCCAATAAATGGGAGAATGGCTGCTAAGAAATCTTCCTTGTTGCTGTAGTGATTTTGAGAATAGGCTCTCAACATAAACTCTTCTTGCACGGGATTTTCCTGACTTAAGCAATGCCTTGCATTGCAATTTTCAATTTCGTTTATTTTATTTAGTTTTAAATGACTAGTCAAATATTTATTGACTCTATCTGTAATTAATATATATTAAAAACATAAAAAGAAAGATACTTCTTCAAGGAACTAGCTATGACAACCATGAGTAAGATTGAAACACCAAGAGATCTACCAGATTCTGGCGTTGCAGAGGGTGGCATTCAATACGCAAACTATGTTTATACCAAAGATGGTCGTATTGGTATTGCGCGAGAAAAGTCAGAAAAAGAAGGTGGTGTCGTATACGGTGTTGATTTTTACTGTTCAAATGAAATCGTAGAGGTTTCTGAATCAAAAATTTCTCACATTCCTGCTCATCCAATCTTTGATGCATACATTCAAAGCTTGCTTATTATGGACATGGTTGATAAGAACGGCAACTTCAATCAAGATGAGCGTGTTAGCCATGTTATCGAAAACTACGAAACTGATTATGTGGTTGGAGAAAGTGAGGATGTTATCTGCTATTGCCCGTTTTCAGGTACTCACTTTGAATTGAACTCAAAAACAGGCTATTACCAATGTGTTACGGGTATTGAATCCGTTCATACTAAATCACTACATGAGGGGGCGAAGCTGGCATTTGAATGGGCTTGGTCTGAAAATGGGCTGTTAGACCCTAACAGTGAGTTTTTGAAAAATTTAGCCTCAAAATATAAGGTGAAAGGTCTAAATCAGAATGTGCTAGACAAGGTGGTTGAAAACCTAACGAGCTACTTTGAAGTGACTGTTTCTGAAACATCTGGCGCTGAATTTAATCAAGCTGGTGAGTTTACTTCTAAGGCGGTGCAATCTGTATACATTGAGTCTGCGGAAGGTAAGAGCGTAAAACATGTTTTAACTGTAAATGTAGATCCAAAAACACTTTTGATTTCAATTGATTTTAAAGGTGAGATTTTCAGAGTTGAGCCTGTCGATAGCTATTACAGAAGTGATGTCTTCTCATCTCAGCTTCAAATGATTGCTTTGTTCGAGATGATGAAGGACTTAGAGGTTAACTAATCAGCTATTAATAATTAAAGAGGTCTCTATGACAGATTTAAACCGTGAAAACTATTCGAAGGAAAGCTTGTGGCTTGCTGCTGAAATCACACTGACTGAGCGAGCCGATGTTATTAAAGCGGCAAAAAACAATGCTGGTGTTTCAGTGTCGATTGATGATGTACATGGCTGGTGTATTGAAAAACACTTCTCTTTGTCACTATCAGGTCATTCTTTTACAGATTCAGAGCTAAAGGCGTATCATGTTATTAATGACCGCCTACAAAAGCTTAAAGAGCTTGGCTACTACTCTGTTGGTAGTCGCTCACTGTCACAAGAGATTGAGCAATGCTAGGGAAACAAGAGTTCATACCTTGCAAGTACCCACAACTGCTTAATTTTTATGTTTACTCATCGAAATCTTTTCCTCAAAACAATACCGATAAAGAGGTTTATGATGAGTTCATTAAATTCATGGAAAGTCTTGGTATTGTAGTAGAGCAAGGTAGAGAGAATGCCCCCTACCTATGCTTCACCGACAATGTTACCTATCATTATGATCAGCCGAACAAGTACTGGGTAAAATGTCTGGCTGGTGTTGGCAATAGAAGCGAAGGTAAGTTTATACAGACCAGGGAAGATTTAGAAAAGCTCAAGAACCTTGTTCTCTAGAATGATTAAAAAGCCTCAAGATATTCAAATCTGAGGCTTTTTTTATTATGAGCTATTAAATGGCAAGTTCAGATTCCTTGACTTCTACCCTTTTAACTCTTAGGTTTTCTGGAAACTTATGATCGTTATATTTCACAAATGAACCATCAACCATAACACTCCATCTCTCAGGGTTTCCGTAAATCTGCTTAATTTTCGCATGGTCATTTTTATCTTCTAAGTCGAAGACGGACTGTTGCTCACTGCCTGTGTACAGGCTAACCCAAAAATCAACAATGTACCGATTATCAATGACACAGAAATCATGACCAAATGCACTAGTAACTTCTTTATGAGTGCATTCAGGATTGTCCTCACAATAGAAACCGTATACTTTAGAACGTCCAGGGTATTGTTCTGCTACATACAATGCGCAGTTTGTGCATCTTCCCATTTCTTCATCGTTTGGAAGGAATGCATAAATATCAGTTTTCTCTTTCTCTTCTTCGCTAAACTGGTCAGCAGGAATCATAGAGCCGTATTCGGCATAATGAATGCCTATAGCCTGCTCAGTTCTAAACTTGCTTTCAAGTTCTTCTTTAATACTGAGTACCTTTACTTGATTATCTGAAGATAGTCCATTGAAGAAGCAATTTATGTCTTTTCCATGTTCAGTGGTTAACTCCCAGTTAACGTTTTGCAGTTGGCTTGCAGGTTCGCTGAATGGCTTTGCGCAGGTATATAAATTGAAGCGCTTCAATCCCCAGCTTGCCATTGCTTCACCTTCATCTAAAAGTACGAATGTCTTACTAGGATTGCCTAACTCATGTACGTACAGTCTTCCATTACCAGAATCAAGATTACGCTTTAGTCCAGCTAGCTTTATTGTTGTGCTCATAGTTTTTTCTTTTTTGAGTATTTTTAATTATTTTATCATTAATAATTAACCAGAAACAAATTATTATGCGATTCGTTCTTATTGAAATCATTCTTAATTTATGTATAATAAAGACATTAGCCCAGAACAATGTTCTGCCCTAATGATGGCTGTCGAGCCTGCCTCGCTCACTTTGGCATGTACGAACTTAAAACAAACTTACTGAGTCTGATATTTCTTTCTTTAATTCGGACACAGGTAATGAGCGAGCCTTTAAAAATGTCCGACCATTAGAAGGTATATATCATGCTTAAAATGACCCTAAACAGTAGTGAAGCACTACTTGAAGAACGTAAACGTATTGAAGAAGTTTTAATGTCTGAGCTTGGCAGAGCGCCGAAGGGATGCAAGCTTGATCAGTTGGTTGCAAAAATCTGGAAGCAGCCAAACTTTGAAACTGCATTAGCTTTGTCTAAGAGAAGTGATGATTCAGATCGTGTAACTGTTGCGGTAAGCGCAGCGTTGAATTTGTTAGAGTTATCCGACTTATCCAGAGATATTGTGGATAAAATCATTAATGAGATCAAAAATTCAAAGGCACCTATCTTTGTTGATAATCACGAAGAAACCATGCATAAAATCTGCCTGATCTGTATCTATCATGTGGTTAGCTCGCGTTACTCTCATCTTAGCTTTAGTAAAGATTGTACATATCAACAATTTTGGATTGATAATGATTGTTTGAAAGCTGCCACTCGATGGGCTGGATACGAATTCTATAATCACATTGCAACATTTGTTGATCATTGGTATCGAACATCTAGTGCTTGGTATACACACGGTGGAGCCGCTCATCCAGACTGTAAACTAGTGGCTCGTGTCACCTATGACACAATGATTTTATTGAAAAAAGCACTATCAAACCATTCTTTAGTATCAAAGATTGAGATTTTTGAGCGTAATAGCGCTAAGCAAATTTACTCACTGTTTTTCATGAATGGATTTCATGAGGTTGCAAATAAAATTTTCAGTGAGGGTCGAAATAAGCCTCTTCTGCTGAATGGTTTAGCTAAGCATGTTAACTCAGTAGCTCCTTTAATCGGAATCAGAGATCTAAAGGTAAAGCATTTAAAAGATGATAGCGTCACTTTTACCAGATTATCTGACTACGAGGGATTTGTCTTCACTGATAGATTTGTTTTAACACTTAAACCAAATGGGCTACAGATTCGCTATACATTGACCAAGAGCAAGGGAAATAAGGTTTTAAAGGTCGCTGGTGATTACAAGGGAGAGTTCAGAGATGTGTCAATGTTGGATGAAGTATTCTCTGCTCATTACCACGGATTTAATAGAATGAGACACCTTAAAAACTCACTAGTTGCAGGAATTGATTTCGCAATTCTATGATTACAAAAACAAGAAGTCATACTCTGGCTTCTTGTTTACTTTTACCTTCATTTACGTATAATCAAGAAAAAACCAATTAAAGATGAATTATGCAAGTTATTGATACCCTATCGAAAAAACAATTGCGTCAATTAGTGACTCAGAATCGAGGATTCTCTGTGACTTATGATGATGGAAGCAAAAATGGCGCAGGCGCTTGGTATAAGCATGGCACTACTACTTTTTACGATGAAAATGGAAAAGTTGAAGCTGAGTATGCTTATGTAGAAGATCAGTGTGATTATCTGTCCTCTAAAGGTTTTGAACCTGGAAGTATGGGCTTTGATCGACAAAAAGCATGTATCAAGCAAAACAAAAAGCTTAAGCTAAAGAATGATATTGATCTGTGTCGGTTCTTCACTCTTGATAAGGGGTTCTATAGCTTAAGAGCACTGTATGAATACAAATTAAAATCTTTGAAAACACCTTCCGAAAGACTGGAAAGTATTCATCGAAAAGTAAGCGGTAGCCCTTATGCTAATGGAAAGGTAGAGCGATGGTGTAAAAGCCAAGCTTGTGCTTGTTTAGGATGTGCAAATGGACTTCTTTCATGGGACTATGCAGAGTATTGTGATTACATTGTGTATAGACGCGCCAAAGCGCTAGAGATTATTTAGGAGAAGGTATGGAAAACATCCAGCAGATCCACCATGAGAATATTGCTTTATTCAAATTGATTCAATCAGGCACTAAACCTGTTGTTCGAATTAATGAAACGATCTTTGTCGATAGCTTTCTTGAGCCAGGCATGAAGGCTAGGGTTATTGGATGTCAGCACGACCACCTAGATTCTTGGGAGTTTGTGCTCGATTTATCAGAGTTCTATGAAGAAAACAAGCAGTACATGACAGAATACTCGGATGGCTTAAATGCGGAAGAATCTGGCAGAGTCCCTAAAAGAATGAAAGAGTCGGTTTACTGCTCAATCAGTTTTCATCCTTTGGCATTTGATGCCTTGGATGAGGCTAGATTAGATCTATACCTTAAGTATCAAAGCGAAGTTCCAGAGAAAGAGAGGGCAACTAACTCTTATATGCACTGGTTAGAATCTAAAGTTCTTGAGAAATGATTGCTAAGCCTGAATGGAAACATTCAGGTTTTTTTGTGTGTTCGAGAGAAATCGTTCCTTGTTTACAAGCAGATATTGGTCTATTTCTGAGATGCAAACCAACTCCCCTCGAACAGGCATTACTATACCTTAGTGGTATCAATTAGCAATAATTTAATTATTAATATTATCAATATAATAGCATTTAGAGCAAAAACTCGCCTTTTATGTAAGCAAAATTTGCCTTTGATCTAATTGTCTGATATTAAAGCTTTAAATGTATTTCTATGACTTGAAACATGATTAGATGGATGTATAATCGTAAAAAACAAAAGGATTCTTTATGATTAATGTGAATTTGAAGCTGTTGATAATGGCTTACATAGCAGGAATGAGTTGTTCATTCGCAGTAGCTAGCGCGGTCTACTACTTCAAACCTTTTGAGATAACAATAAGCCTCGTGTTTACAATCCTATTCGCTGGTGGAGCCGCTATGACTCTTTTAGCGTTAAAAGGATTGAAAAAAGATAAGCATCTAGGACTAGCCAAACAAGAAAATAAATAATAGACTAAAAGCAGGTATATACCTGCTTTTTTATTAATAAATTAAAAATTTCGGAATAAAAGATGAATAAGAAAACATTACTTGGCGTATGCATGGGTACGCTAGCTGTTTGTGGTGCAGCAAAATCGGGAATTGCACATGCAGAAGAAATTAGCCCACAAATAAAAACGAATAGTGTCTATGTTGTAACTGTTTCTGAATCAATCAAAGACAAGTCAAACATTATTCTCGAAAAACAAATCCTGTTGAGCAACAATAGCCCATACCATACAGTTTCAAAATTTAGTGAAAATTACTTTCTGCAAGATGCTGAAGGTGATTTTGTACTCACTAAGGAAGGAGATCCTATCATTGAGTACGGCGTGGAGCTTGAATTTAAGGGATATTCTCTTATCAACGGCAACTATGCCAGCATGAAAATCAATACGCAAACTTTGGTGAACACAGATGATTATCTAAAGCAAGGCTTTATGATTAAAGAAACTATCCCGCCAGAAATGTCATCAACATTCACTGCTACAAATATCGAACTACCAGAAATTGGTAAAGATCTTGTTGTTTCAAAAGGAAGCTTCAAAGATTCAGATAAGCAAACGTTAGTAACAATAAAAAGAGTTGAGTAATCGACTAATGGCAGGTCATCCTGCCTTTTATTAGGAATCCATAATGAAAAAATCAGTAATTATCGGTTTAGTGTCGGTATTGGCATTAGCAGGATGCTCTAGCATTGATAAAGCAGAACAAGCTCCAGATGGGCAAGAGAAGATTGAACTCAGCAAAAATCTTTCTACATACCTGGTTTCTTTGAGAGAGCATTCTCCGTCTCGATTTATGATGCCTGATGATATTTTTTCTGTTCTGGTGTCTATCCCAAAGGATTCAAGCTTTGATGGGTTTAGATATAGCGGTTCAAGTGATGATGATGGAAGTCTATCAGAAGAAGATAAGAAGACTCTCTTAACCAATCACTATTTAAATCGAAATGACAATCTAGAGATTATAATTGACGATGTAAACTATGATGAAAGTGGTAGCCCAACGGACGCATACATTTCTGTAAGCGGTAAAATTCTATCAAGTATAGAAATGGTTATGATGGGTGAGAATGATAGAATTCAGTTGCCAGTAATTACTAAATTTGGCACCGATGGTAGATTTGCACTTCCATTAGCATCAGATAAAGAAATTACCGTAATGCATTTTCAAGATAACGCCAATACGTACACATTGACAATTAAAAAGCACTAGGCTGAAATAGCAATACTTAAAGGGTTTGATAAAACTATCAAACCCTTTTCTGTTGGAGATTATTGGATAATAGGAACTTCAATGACATCGATTCTATCAAAATGATCACCGCCGTTTGATGCGGGGTTTTGCAGTTCTTTTAATATGACTTCTTTGTTATCAAGCTCAATGGGAATTTTTACATTAATAGGTCGTTTTTGCTTATGAGCGCTTACTTGTTCTTGAAACGCCAGCATAGCTTTTTCTGCAATACTCTTACTTGTATAAGTCCAGATAAGCTCGCCTTTTCCGCTATTACTTCCAAATGAGTCAATCTCTGAATATCTCAATACAAGAGCATATACGGTACTTTCAGCATCAATAGATAACTTGTATTGTTCCATTTGATGACCAGGCTTTAAAAGCTCAGGTTTTTTTATATATGCCCCAGACAATGAGTAATCTGTAATTGTTCCCCAATTATCCCAGTATACTTCCTTAGCGACTACATCCCTTTTTACTTCTTCAGTCAAAATGTACAAATTCATCTTTTAATTATTCTTGATTGGTATTTATTTGACCAAAATAATACAAGAGAAATCTGTCACTAACAATGATTCTAAACAACTAGAAAACAATTAAATCATCGATTGCTTTGTTTTCGGTTTAACATCGCTAATGGCATTCCTGATGTTACTAGAAAGTCCTTGAATCTCAATAAGTTCCTCAATAGTCGCTCGTTCCGTTCTTTTTGACCAGTCAGAAAGAGACATTTCCGTATTGATACCAAACTCGATACAGTTACCTTGATAACTACCAAGCAATCCAGAGAGAAGATGTTTGGAATGTGAAATTAATCAAATAACAATGAATCCCCTTCCTTACCCACGTAGTGGGCGCGAAGCGAGGGAGTGGAGAATGTCAAAATCATCATTTTATTGTCTGAAAAGCCATTCAGCTTTTGTTCGATATGTTCACCTAAAGCTGGAGAGCAATAGTCAGACAAACCCACGTCTGGCTCATCTAAAACAACAAGAGCTGTTTTTTCATCTTTGATTGCGCTTTCTAGACATCTAATGGTGGCGCTAATTGAGCATAACCCTGTAGATTTAAAGATCCCCTCTTTGGATTGATTAGATAAAGCGCAAAAGAGGAAGTCACTTATCGTCTTTATTAACGGTATTCGATTGTTGCAACATAGTTACCTCTTGATCGACTTGCTTTTAAACCACCGCGATACAATTTCATGATGTCTGAATCTTCATGGAAGTCATTCTTACTTACTTCACTTTTGATGAATGACATTACTTCATCATTCAGTAGTGTTAGTTCTTCATCTAGGATGCTTTCTAAGAATTTTACCTGTTCTTTTGAGTTAGCGTCATAAGCATAGAGATCAAAACTGCCGTTTTTAATATCACCATACTCATCAAATAAATCTTCCTTTTTATAAAGATATCCATTTGATAGTTTTGCTTTGCGCAGAAAACCAAAGGCAATTTCAGCGCTATATTCGTCGGCGCATCGAACTAACACATCACCATTAGTCAGATTGATAGTTTCTGGAAGCTCTGTTGCAGGGATAATCTCAGGGAAGGCGATGTTATACCCAATATGGTCAGAGACCTCAGCAAAGAAATCGTTAATCAGATCTGATTTTACAAGGAAGGATTTGTGATCTCCCAAGCCCATTGCAATGATGTGATGCATTATTTTTTCCTTAATTGATTGTTTTAAATTATACATATATAAGGGCTATAGTCAAACAAATTTTAGCTTTTAAAATGATTGACATTCATGTATCTTAGTACGGTTTTTTGAATGGTAAATAAATAATGAAAAGAAAAGTAATTGAGCACATTCCTGGTTCGCTTGGAAAGCGTAATGCAGCATTTGTTGGCTTTCACTTCAAATCGGAAGCATGGCGTGGTTTTGAATCTTTGCCTGTAGAAGCTAGAAATAAAGAGATCTTGCAAGTAGCCTTAAACCTACGCTGGGATTCAAGGTTCGGTTTTCCAGGGGGGTTAGTTGAAGAGGGTGAATCTCTAAAACATGGCGCAGTTAGAGAGGTTCGTGAAGAGCTTAATTTTAGTATTGACGAATCCAAGCTAGAATTGCTTTGTACACATCAAGTTAAAGATGATCTAAATGCGCATTTCTTTACTTATGAGATTACAGAAGAAGAAAAAAGATTGATGTATAAAAACCTTCTTGATGCTCCGCATTTTGGTTTTGAGATTTCAGGTCTTATCTTCCTACAATGCGTAAATCATGAGTCAGGTAAAGGGGTAGATAGCTTCTTAGAAAATACCTCTCTAGCTCCTGCTGTAGACATCGAAATCAAGAAATTGATGGAGAAATATGCCTGATATTAGAAAGCCCCACATATCGCTATGTAGGGCTTTTAATTAGTATGGGATCTCGACTGATACTGGGTTGATAAATAGCACTTGGTTTACCCTATCCAGTTGTTTACCTAGAAGATTTAGACCTACCCAATTTTTTGGATTCAAAATCTTAGGGTTCTTTTCATCCAAACCTACGCCCCAATTTAAGTCATTTTTTGCAGCTTCAACAAATTGCTTTGTTCCTACTGTAGCCATTGACTCACTACACACCTTGTTTTGCTGGAATTTTAATAAATTACCATAGAATACAACATCTTCACGGTTTTCTTTCCACACTTCTTCTGAGTATGGCTTAACATCTCGACCAAGCATTTTAGCTGCTTGTGGTGTCTTGGCATCAAGGATTTTTCTGAACAGGCATTTCGGATGCATACGCATAAATTCGAATACATCTTTCATGGTTGAGCTTGCGCCCAAAATCATAATTCTAGCCTTGTGAAACATCATCCAATGCTCTGCTGACTTGAATTTAAATCCTTTGTATGTAAATCCATGCTTACTCTGCTGAGAGTAAACCTCTGACTTATCATAAAAGAACACAAAGTTTTCTGTAATTAACATTTTTTATTCCACTTTTAAATATTAAAAATCGGGCTAATGCCCGATATGTAACGATGTTTTGGCTTTTACTGATTGGCTGTTTGAGGAATAGGATCAGCTATAAGCGCTTTTGTTTCGTTATACGTATGGATATCCATAATGTAGGCAACGGGTTCATTATTCATTTTTAAAACTGCTGTTTTCCCCGTCGAAGATACTTCTTCAAGAGCAGAATCTAAGTTTGACTCAAAATCTTTACTTTCTATCTCTACTTCCAACATTATTTATTTCCTATATTAATGATTCATGTTCTGAGGCTTGCAAGTCTGACAACGATTTAAAAAGGCGTTCCAGTTTTCTTTCAGTTTTTGTTTGTTTGAATCAGTCATTGAATTCAGTGATGTGATGTTTTCATTAAGCCACTGAACTGCTTTAGTTTCAACTGTTTTAATTGGTGTATCGCGAAAAGCTAAAGTCATACGATGACCATCTTTTGAAACGATGATGTTACCACGACCATGACGCGACTGAAACGAAGTGTTGTCTGGTAAAACTCGACTACCTTTTGCGCGTACCACTGGTGCTGGTGCAAAAACGCCAGTAACGTTTTTAGCTTTCAGTTCCATATCGAACCAACCACGGCTCAGTGTTAGAAAGTCAACAAGAGTAGCATTAACGTAGTTTTTCTTAATGTAGTTAAACGAATCTTTCACTTCTTGATAAGTCACTGTACCGTTTGCCGCTGCGTGTTTTACAGTTTTAGCCCATGCATCAACAATTTCAACACTGATTTTTTCTGAATCGAAAGTGCCAAGAAAAGCGCTTTTACCAGAGTTGTCAGCAAAAGACATAACAATCTTAACTTCGGTTGAGATTTTGTTCTTACGCTCAATAGCTCGCATGTAGATGCCACCTTGTGAACGCTTCTTTGTTACCGCTTTAGTGTTTTGACCACGATCTTCGAAAATCGTAAATTTTGCATCAGCGTATGATTCGCTTAGTGAATCAAGGCAGTCAAAACGGAAAGTCTTAGTTGTCTTTGTGCTAAGAGTAACGGCAAACGAACCGTAGTTTTTACTTCTCTTTACGTAAAGATATTTAACACCATTAGCCATTTCCTCCGCTTTCGCAATTAGGCTATCTAATCTTACATCTTGAGCGAGTATTTCTTGGGATGCGTTCGCCTCTAAACCTCTGATTTGCATTCTGATTGTTTCCTCTATTACAGCCAATTAATTTGAACTTTAATTTATTTGTTATTCTGTTCAGTTCGTTCGATTATACCTAGATAAAGCTAAAAGTAAAGTTTATTTTTGCCTTTTTAACACCATTGCTCGCGACATAGTTGCATAAGCAACAATAAACACACTACTTGCCTCTAAGTAATTGATTTTATTGCTAGTAAAATTTTAGTTCATACATTTAATTTGCGGCTTACTGGTGCGTTATAGGTTGGTTTCCTAATTATTTCGCCTATGTTCATATGATACCACGATTGAACTTATGACAAAACGGAATGCTGGTTATTTTTTAATTAGTTTGATGAATAAATCTTGCGCAGGCTTCTTCTTGAGACGCGCTGAAACACAATGAGCCAAAGTGAGCTAATCGCCTCATCACAGGTTTACCTGTGTTACGTATTAGTTGACTTACAAAGATTTCATCTTCAGAAAAATAAGTGCCGTATTCCAAAGATCAGATGATTGACCATGCTCACTCGTAATGACCATACTCGCTTGGTTTGATCATACTTGCTCGAAAAGACCATACTCGCTCTAAATGACCATACTTGGTATTTTTGACCAAACTCGCTTGATTTGATTGAGTTTGGTGCTATCATCCTGTTCAGAATATATTTTTTCTAATATCACTAACCTTGGGGAAGGCGGATATCATGACAAATCTTCGTGCAGAGAATATACAAGCGCTTAAGCGTCAACGCACAGCTCTAGAAAAACACCGTAAAGTAAAGAGCATGACTTCAGGTAAAGTAGAAGTTAAAGAAGAGCTAATTGAGCAGTTTTACTCTAAAAAGCAGCTTGTAGGCGCTTTAAATATCAGCGATGCTCAGTTTGAAGAGGTCAAAAAAGGTATGATTGAGGACGGTTATATCTTCAATCAGAATAATAGTAATCAATATCAGCTTGATAGGGTTCAAGCGATTGAGTTTGTAAAGCGGTGCGGTGTTAAGTCTTTCAAGGAAATAAGGAAAGAGAAAAATATCAGCCCTAGTGTTGTCGTAGTTCAAACAGCTAAGGGTGGTGTTGGTAAAAGCACAACTGCTCAAGGTGTTGCTATTGAAGCTGCTTTAGACCCTATTAGAAACATGCGTGTTTGCCTAGTCGATTTCGATCCTCAAGGTACTCAAAGAGTATTTCTTTCGAAAGAAGCAGTGGACGCTAAGGATGACAACTACATTTCTTTTGTAGATAAGTTCCAAGACTGGATGGATGACGATCTAGAAACACGCAAAGAAAAGCGTGAATTCTATCGTAATGAATTACTAGAGGATGTCATTATTCCTACTAGCGTTCCTGCGCTAAAACTAATCCCTTCTGTTCTGACTGACCTTTCATTCCAGCTTTATTCATCAGCGAAGCTACTTGAGGAAGGTAAGCTATGCTCTATGTCATATGTTAGGGATATGATTATCGAGCCTCTTAAAGATGATTTTGACCTGTTTGTATTCGACTTGGGTCCAAGTCCAGACATGTTCTTAATGAATGCGCTGTACGCTGCTACAGACCTTCTAATGCCTGCTACGGGTAAACCTATCGACTTTAGAGCTTATGAGAAGCATCTTGTTAACCTTGAATATGTTTTCAAGGAAATGCTGCCTGAAGATTGGAAGGGTTTGAACTCTATTAAAACAATTATCAATAGAGCAACAAAGGCTGATAAAGTAGTTTGGAAAAATGTAAGCACAATACTAAGCGTTTCTGATTGTTTGCCAGAAATCATACAGGAGTCTGTGGCGTTCTCTCAATCGGCAGAGGACTACAAGCCAATCCAACTATACAAAACAAGAAAAGCTAGCGTTAGAGAGGCGCAGAACTCCATGAATAGGCTTTATCAGTCTTACATCGACGTTGTCTCTGAAAGGTTTCTTTAGGAGGGTGAGATATGAATGATCGTTTCGTTTCCCCAAGCAAAAAAAAGAAGGCTACCTCTACAGGAGGAAGCTTCAACCACCAGGCAAATGCTGAGGCGTTAGGTAAGTCTGTAAAAGTGGTGGCTCAAGCAATTAACTCCCACATTGAAGAGTTAAATAGAGTAGATATCAATCAGTTTTTAGGCGAGCTGACAAAAGAGTTAGAGGTTGACCTGTCTGGCTTTAGCGGTTTGGTCAACGTTAATTCATCTGGCACGTTTTATTTAACTAGCCCACTTTATGGTGAGACTGAGTTAAGACCAATGGAGCTTCGCACTTACAAGTACGACGAAATTGAGTCAAAAACTGTTGTCAATACGAGATCAAATGCCCGTATTCAAGAACTTCTTAACTCTCTATCTTTACAAGATATTTTAGGTACTCTTCAGGAGTCTGGTCAAAGCCTGCCAGCTATCGGTGTTGAAATCGATGATGGTAATGGTGGTAAAGTAGTCGAGATTATTGACGGTAGTCGTCGTAGACGAAGCTGCATTATTGCAGAGAAAGATTATTACGTCTTTGTTCTGAAGGGTAATGTAACAGCCATTCAAAGAAAATTTCTTCGAGAAACATTCAAGGCTACTAAAGAGCACTCGTTCTTAGAGGAATGTATTGCAATAGCTGCGGATCTTCATGAGTATAAAACTGAGAATACTAAAGCGAGTATCGAAGAGTTTTCGAATATTGATTCAAAATACAGTTCGAGTAAAGTAAAGAGAATGGTGTCTTTTACAAAGATTCCACTTTCAATTATCAAGCATTTTTCAGATATCACTCTGAGATACAATTTTTTCGATAAGAGCTTATACCCTCTGTACACGAAATTTAATGCGTTAAACATGCTTGATGTTCTCGATGCGAACTTAAAGAATGAAGTTAGAGTGTTTGAAGAGCATGTTGATGATGATAACGATCTATCAGATGTTAACTTTAACGTTATTCCTGATCCATATGCAAAATCGGTGATCGATAAACTTGATGGGCTTGCTGAGCAATTATCTGAAATTTCGGAAGATATGTTTCTTTATGTACCAAGAGAAGCAATCACCGAACGGTTTGTGTCACATTTAGCTTACCCTCTCTATATCAAAGCCAATGATCTGGGTATATTAGATGAAATTGTTGTTGAGCTTAAAAATCATAGAGTACCTATAGAAGCCACTGATGATGCGCCAGAAACCGTATCTGAGCACATACCACTGGAAAGGTTGGAAAGTGCATTTAAAACAATTCTAGATGGACTAAGCAGCTACCAAGATGATAACAAGGGAAGATCTGGTATTGATGGTCAGGTTGAAGCCCCTGAGAATGTTGTGCCTGCACCCAAAAAAGCTCGAACAGTTTATCATTGGGGATCTTTGAAAAGCAAAAAGTACATCAGATCAACTCAAAAAGAGTCTGGTGAGTTAATGATTAGCTTCAAAGGTGCTAGCGATGAAGTTAAAGAAAAGACGTTAGAATACCTCAATAAGCTAATGCAAGAAGAAGACTAGAAAACTGATATTGGGGGCTTAGCCCCCTTTTGTTAGTAATCATAACCAAGCTCAAAATCATTATATGGGTTCACTTCTACGATTTTGGCAGACTCTAATAATTGCTGATCAATAATTACAATCTCTTTTTCTCCAGGCTTTCCATACATTGCTTCGGCTGTATATCCAGATATTTTGAGATTCTTACATAGAAATTCATTAGCCATTTTAGCACATTCAATCTCTGTAAGATCTGGATTAAGGTTTGATATGGCGTGATTTAAAGCTGAATGAATATCCCCCAAAGAGAAGTCCTCATGGTGAAAATCAGGTGTGTTTTTGATTAAAGACTGAAACGCGGCATTAAATTTTTGACTAAGGTTATCGAAATCCTCTTGGAATCCATCATCGAAGTCATAGTCATCAAAAGCTCTGTGTATACATATGTCTTTTAGATCTGTACTGCAAGTTGCAGAAGGATATATTTCATCATCATCAGGATCTACGTCATAAGTCTCGTCAAACCCCTTATCAAGCAAGTTCTCAATAATTGATTCAAAATCAGTATCTTCATCTATAAAGACACCTGCATCAGCCAAATATTTCAAAGTTTCGGGGTCGAAATCTTGTGGGTTTACATGCTTGTTACAAAAGTCGATATAGATATCTATTAGATCATCTGATTCATACAGAGTTTCACTCCAGTCCTTCAAATCAGAAATATCTATGTGTGGGATTGAGACATGATACAGCACACCTCTATGAGGGCAAGAGTATGCTTTGCCATTACCATTATTGGTTAGTACGTTCAAAAACTTTATATGTTCAGACATGCCAGAGAAGTGGTCAATTGCTTGATCAAATCCTTTCGACTCAATTACCTCTATAACCTCATACGGTATGGTTTCAGGTTCGATTATTTTAGATTTATACATGTATGTAGGATCTGCACCATCATATGTTTTGTATGTTGATAGATAATCTTTGGCTAAGTCAGGACTTCCAAAATAAAACCCAAAACCGTGCCTTGCTAAACCAGTACCAGTACCTATTTTATTGAAGTCAAACTTGTCGAATCTTTTTGGGGTGGCTGTAAAAGTGGTTATCATTTCAAATTCTCTTAGTTATTTTAATAATTATATCATTCATAAGCAGGAACTTGAATTGAAGCAAGTCCTCAAACTGCGTATAATTAATATTAAAATAAAAATAGAGAAAACTACAATGAAAATGGAAGTTGAAAGGTACGGATTTTTTGTTTGTGCTCAAAATGATGTTATCACTCTTGCTGGTGGTTCAAGATCTGGTAATAGTCGCGCTCATGAAACCCGATTGAAATACATCATTATGGATAACCATAGAATAAAGTCTTTAATGAGAGAAGGCATTGATCAAGTAGAGGCACAAAGGCTTTCTGAAGTTGGGCATGTGGAATTATTTGTCGAAGATGGTACTCTTTTCGATGTAAATGGCTTGGTTAATATCGTTATCAAAAATGAAAAGAATTTCAAAGAGAGAAGACAGGGGTATGCAACAAAAGTAATTCAATCGATTGTTGCAACCACTGGAAAAGATCTTGAGATTATGGACATTCAACCAGGCAATGCAGCTCGATTTTGGAAATCTCTAGGAACAGTATTCCACAATGGACATGGAAAGGAAATTACTAACGCCATAACCAAAAAGTCAGGGATTGTTCATGGTACTGTTTCAAAAGAAAAAGTCCTGTCAATCTCAAAAGAAAAGAATAAGGAAGCTTCCTTCGATATCTAAAAAGACAACCCCAGCGACTCTGCTGGGGTTTGATGCTCAAGGTTTGTAGAAACATAGTTCGTTTATAAACTCCAAACTACTTTTGGTTTCAAGCATCATATTATTTCTTCTTATAAGGTTAATTTCTTCGGGGTCTGTGTTTATTCGAATCCCAATTGCATCAGGGATATCCATTAAAATAGAGCTATGCTGCATTCTAAGCCTACCAACTGATTGTCCAGCTCCGAATTCAAGTACAGTCACATTTAAATCATCATGTCGAAAAATATTGTAATACCATTGGTTGAACAACTTAGCCTGAATATCTGTCCTATCACTTTTAAATTCAAAATCTTCAAACATAAGAATGTTGGGTCTAGCGATTGATTCACATTTAGGACAGTAAACTTTATGTTCAGGAACAAGGTTATTATCCACTTCAATTTTTTCATTAATGGGAAAAATTGGTGAATCGCAACTGTATTTTCCGCATTGCCAGTGATTTATTGAACCGTGAACCTCGTAGATTTTATCCTTGGAATAGCCAGCTTTTTCAAAGTGTTCGTCCACATTTGTTGTTAAAACAAAGTAGTCGATATTATTTTCATTAATAAAATCTAAAAGCTTTTTGTATCCAATATGAGGATTAGTTGAATCATAAAGATTTTTTCTATGGATATAAAACCCTTGAAAGAGATCTTCGTTTTCATAAAGCATCTCTGGCGAGGATACCTGAGTAAACTCTTTTCCATTCAATTGTGGGTAGTTATCCCAAAACCCATTATTGGATCTAAACACTGGTAAACCGCTATCAGCAGAAAACCCCGCTCCAGCTAAAATTATCAGCTTGTCAGTTTTTCTTAAAATTTCTCTAATTTTTTTCATGACTATATATTTCATTTTTAATTTATAATTTATAATTTATAATTTATAATTTTTAGAGATGATATTATAGTTTCACTTTTAATCAAGGTGTTTACAAAAAGAAAGCCCCGCATAAGCGGGGCAAGTTCGATTACTTTACTCTGAATGCTCCATTTGATACTTCTACCCAAATCCCCTCCCCTACTCTCAATACTTGTTGATTGGTGTAGATGTGAGAATATTGCTCAATGATAGTGTATTCCTTTACGACTCCATTACCGTTAACAACAGTAAAACTATCCCAACAATTGAATTCTTTGAACTTTCGATTTTTAGCTTGGATCAGAAACTCAATTGGGAATTCATCTTCTCCGCTGTAAACATGCTCATTCAGTTCTGATTGATTAATTAATTCATGTAGTTCATTAAGTTTGAAATCGTATTCATTTTTTTTCGCTGGCGGGACAAGCCACAAATTGTAGGCATTTTCAAATACGCCTGGTTTATTGGTGATTTCAGGGTATGTATTAATGAAGTGTTTTTCTGCATCACTAGCGCTAACCAGATCTTTCAGAAATTTATCATAAGATGACTCATTCCATGACTCTGAAATCTTCTTTAAATGTGAGTATGAGGTATACCCAAACTGTTGAGAAAACTCATTTAATATCTTAGTGATTTTCTTTTTAAGGGTGAATTCTGAGCATACAAAATTATTTAAAGTCTTGATGTCATTTTTAAGTTGGATTGCTTCTTTTACAGAAAAATAGATGCGTTGGTTCATGATAGTAATTTCCGATTTTATGCCAATAAGCACCACTCTTACTGACTGGAAAAAACAATCAGTAATTTTAATTTAAACTACCCTATGCATACGCTTTGCCTTTGTGGTGGGTCAGGACTAGGTGTTGCCCTAACTCTCAAACTACAACAACTAAGAAACCGTGTCAATTTAAGATGGTTTAATGTGTGCTTGCTTATTGGAAACAAATCAAAACCATACTGCTATATCGGTTAGGTTCCTAACTCGGAATTCTTGAAGATGAATATGGGTACTATGCAGTTGAATGGCTTGCCGCAGCGTCTACCAGATCAAGCTCCAAGTTCTCGGTTAGGTTCCTAACTTGGAAATCTTCAGACGAATATGGGTACTATGCAGTCCAAGGGATTGCCGCAGCGTCTACCAGGTCAAACTGTATTTTCTCGGTTAGGTTCCTAACTTGGAATTCTTCAAGACGAAAACGGGTACTATGCTGTCGAAGGGTTTGCCGTAATGTCTACCAGAGTAAGCTCTATTTTCTCGGTTAGGTTCCTAACTTGGAATTTCCCAAGACGAATACGGGTAAAATTCAGTCGAAGGGCTTTCCGCAGCGTCTACCAGATCAAGCTCTAATTTCTCGGTTAGGTTCCTAACTTGGAAATTCCCAAGATGAATATGGGGACTATGCAGTTGAATGGTTGTGTTGAGATAATAAAGATTAAGTTCGTCCGAAAGAACGATTTGAGATAATGAAGTTTGCCCGTAGCGCATAATTCAATGGTTCAGTTCGCTTAGGTTGAATTGAAAAGTAGGGATTAGTAATGGAGAAATAATTGGTTGTGGGTGATATTAGAAAATCCCAAGCTTGGGATTTTCTATTTATCTACTTGTTAATTATCGCAATAAAACAGCGTCTTATTGTTAGGCTCGATAATCTAAGTCCCATTAAAGTGCATTGCCTTGCATCGAAATGCCTTTCTTTAGTAAATACCAGCATTGAATAACGGATCAGATTTTTGAATTCCTAGTGTGTATTCGGACACTTCAAAGTTAGATTCAATGCAGTGAAATAATTCATCTACTTTAGATTGAAGTTTGTTGTCTAGACCTGCAAAAGATTTATGTGGATAGGCAGGGAAAACCCCTTTGATGAAATCTATGTCTATGACAATAAAATCGACCATATGAAACTTAACGATTTCATCCAAACACTTCTGGAAATCATTAATATTTGAATAGCTAAACGAGCCTAAAACGAAAATAGATTCAGCACTACGCAGATCATTGAATTGTTTTGCTGCATTAGACAAGTAACAGAAATCGTTCGTAAACATATCCATATAATCATAGTAGTATCCAAGATATCCATCAGCTTCTGATAGATCGAAAGCTGTTCCTGAAACAATCGCTTTCTTGGATAGTTTAGCTTCGACGTTGTAAATGCGAGGTACATTTAGCGGTATAGGAAGTTTTGATAGCTTTTCATATCGAGCATCACTTGGGTCTTCAAAATAATAAATATCATCATCTTCATCGATCCCATCAAGCTCAGATTGAGCTTCTTGATACTCTAACTCTATCTCTGAAATTTTTTCTTCTATCTCATCAGATTCGATAATAATTTCTCCTTCAAGGTAGTCTAGAACCGTTGAACGAGCATATGGTTTCGATATTAACTCAACCTCATCAATAGTTTGTTTACAGTAGAAGCTCTCATCAGCGAGTTCAAAACGATAGCATTGTGTTTGAATATCATCATTAAAGCGAGGGATAACAATTGAACTAATTGGCTTACTGAGCCAATTATTAGCTTTGCAGATGGTGAGAAATAGTTCGTTAATCGCCTGCTTAGATTCTTTGCTCCAAATATCATCACTACAAACATTCTCGTACTTGTCATAGCTAATTGATTCAAATTTATCTCCAAGCATAGGTTTCCACACGTTTTCGATGTAGAAATCTCTTTCAGCATATTTTTTGTTGATAAGAAAGTCATTAATAAACCCAACACTTATACAGCCCAGTGCTTTTTGATTGATTGGCTCACCTGTAACAACGGAAACTAAGTTAAGCTGTAAGAGTTCCATTACTGTGATATCAAAATTTTGGGGCGTGATTGTGAATAGTCCACCATCCTCAAGCATGATGTTCTCATTTCCCAATGAAGATATAATAGAGTTTTCTACTTGTTGCCAAAGATCTCTGCTTTTAATGCACTCACTGAATGGTTGATAGAGTTTGCTATAGATGTCTTTAAATTTACTTGCAGAGATATTGTGAGTGTTCGGGATATAGCTAACTCGCTCATCACCCAAGAGAAGCCTCAACAGCTTTAGGTTTGATTTGTCAGGAGATGACCAAGTGCCATCACCATTTGGAATGATTGAAACATCACCTGTAATAAGATACTTAAACCCACTATCAACCGCCATCATCATTAAGTAGCTTGCATCTTCTTCTTTAAACTTAGGTTTGGGAGCACTTTGTAGTATCTCCATAATTTCTGACTGGCTTAGCTCCAGACCAGAAGGATAGGGAAAGGTAGATAAAGATGTTCTATAGCTTACTCCTGCTAATTCCATCAGAGACTTATGGAGTCTAGCTGGAAGTGAGGGATCGCAAAGTGAAATAGGAAGAACAGATAACAATCCATTGGAACTCTTTTGCTCTAATGCATGAGCTAAAGCCTCTCGAATGACAGAGAGCTTTATCGTAGTACCTGCTTGTGAATTGACATCTTTTTGAAGCGAGCGAACGCAATTCGCAAATTGCTCTTTGTTTTTTATAGTCATGCTAAATCCTTATACAGCACGAGTTGATTTAAAGTGCTATGCGTATATGGAAAAAGCCAGTTACCAAAAATACTTGCAAACACTGAGGTCTTAATAATAAAAGGTGTTCGAGTTCAACTCATCTCAGGCACCTCTGCCATTTCTTAAAAATAGCATACTTGAACGAAAAGCAAAACTGCTCAGATATCAATTATGAAGGGATAATTTATTCCGTTAAAACAAGGAGAATAGCAATAGATTTTACCTGTGTGGTGTTAGTTTTATCCAAATCATGTCAGGGCAGTGGAATAATGGGTACTATGCTGTCTAAGGGCTTCACAGTTGTCTGACAGAGAAGGTTCAATTTTCTCGGTTAGGTTCCTAACTTGGAATTCTCCAAGACGAATACGGGTAAAATTCAGTCGAAGGGTTTGCCTTGGAATCTGACAAACACGATTTCATTTCTCGGTTAGGTTCCTAACTCGGAATTTTTCCAAGATGAATATGGATACTATGCTGTCGAAGGG
>NZ_CAWNHR010000017.1:76918-97528 GCF_963874485.1 Vibrio sp. V15_P4S5T153
AATATGGATACTATGCTGTCGAAGGGGTTGCCTTGGAATCTGCCAAAGGAAACTCTATTTTCTCGGTTAGGTTCCTAACTAGGAATAAATTGGATAATCATGTCTATGTTCACTGATAGGTTAGGGCGCTTGCTAGTGAATATATTCGGATTAAAAGAGTTGTTCTTGGTCAGCATCCTAACTAGAAGGCGGGTTTTGCGCGATAAGTGAAATTTGCATATAAATGAATGCGCCTTCAATTATTGACTTTAAAGCTTTTTTATGTATAATAAAACCATCAACTAAATAAAGAAATGGTTAAAATTATGAAAAAAATTATCGCGCTATCACTTATTTGCATGTCGCTGGTAGGTTGTCAGGTTACACGTCAAAATGCAATGACAGGTGAGTATGAAACAAACTCTACCGTGAAGGGTGGTTTATTAGGGTGCGTTGCTGGAGCTGTCGTCGGTGGTGCATTAAATGGTGGAAAAGGCGCAGCGATTGGCTGTGGAGCTGGGGGTGGTGCTGGGTTGTTTGTTGGTAATAATTTTGACAAGCAAGAAGCAGAATTACGAAAGCAACTACTAAATTCAGGTGTTCAGGTTAAGCGTCAAGGAAACGAAATCCGCCTAATCATGAATGGGGCTATTACATTTAATACTGGCAAATCTAGCCTCAAACAAGCAGTATATCCTAAGCTTCGTAGCATCGTTACTGTAATGAATCGCTATCCAGATACAGTCTTATTGGTTGAAGGGCATACTGATAGCGTAGGCTCATCTGCACGAAACAAAGAGCTTTCGTTCTATCGTGCTCAGTCTGTTAAAACTGCATTGAATACAATGGGTCTATCTAGCTCTCGTACTGACATCACTGGATATGGCGAATCAATGCCTATTTGTTCAAATAAAACTGAGCAAGGTCGCCAATGTAATCGCCGTGTAGAACTGCGAATCTTACCAAACGGCTAATTATAGATCCCTAGTTATCTCGGTAACTAGGGATGTTCAATTTGAGAGGGTAGTAAAATGAAACCTATCTATACAGAAATTTGTTTTTCAAGCGGCGTGTTGATTGATGGATTCCGTACTGCATTAAAATTTTTTGACAGCCAAAAGAGCATTGATAGCCTTGTAGAGGTGTGGCATGACAAAAAAAACTGGGATATCTCACTTAATCAATTTGCTGAGGAATATAGAGCAATTGAAAAGCATAGAGACGATTACACAGAGTTGAGTAATGATAACTCTCAAGACAAAGACGACTTAGAAGGGTACTTCAGAGCGAGCGAGTGGTACGAGAAAGTTCTTGAAAAATACCGTGAACAAGCAAAAGCACTAAATGTCACAACTCATCGGATTAACTGTTATATCTTCAATAAAGAATACCATGAGTCTGATGATCCTGAATTAAAGAAAAAGAACAGTTTTCTGACGATTGATGATCTTTTGAATGGCTTGGATTATCCACAAGATGTGATTGAGAATATGAAGCGTGATTTCGTTATTAAATACTTGAAAGAAAACCCTTCTCTATAAAATATTAAAGGCTCCAACTCGGAGCCTTTTTATTAATTGTGTTTAAATCCACTTGCATCAAATCCAACTGAGATACCCTCATCTAAATTCAACTCGATATCAGAATCGGTCTCTAGTTGAAGTTTGTTGAAGTTCTCTAAGTTGGAAACCATCTTATTGATTAGAGAGTTTTCTTTCTCTATCTCATAGATTAGTTCGTAATGAGTTTTGAAAAACTCATTAAACAGACCACTGCTCTCAAAGTTTCTGTCAGGTGACTTCTCAACTGAAAACCCAAATCGTACAGGGAAGAGTTGCAGAACACTTGTCTCTGCATTTAATTTATTTAAATGCTCTTCGATGTCGAAAGGACTCTCAATGCTGTATTTTGAGAAATCATAGCTTATCAATTCAGATTTACCCCTCATCTCTGCATTTGCAAGGTAGATAGCGTTGAACTGTTCAGGGTTAAACATAGTAGAGCCATAAGTTTTAAAGTCTTTTTCTGTTACTATTTTAGATGCTTTGTTAAGTAGTAAGCGCTTCTTCTCAAACACCTCATCCAAAAGACTGGTCGAACGACTATAGTAAGCAATTAAGTTCATCAACAGGCATCTAGATGCGTAAAGCTCAGAAATGTCGCGAGCAATGTATTTTATTGATTCATTTGTTTTCGATGCATCTTCTAAATAGAGCAGTAGCTTTCTAATATCACCCTTTAATGACTCTCTCTCTAAGTTCATTAGGATGCTACTTTTAACCTCTTCTACACTTATAGGTTTATGGCTCTTAGCTACCTCATACATGCGATGCTCATATTTATACTTGCTAAGTTTAGTCTTTTGAACAGATTCAGTTAGCTCACATTGAAAAATCTCTTTTCTAAGATCATCAACCGTTTCAGTAAAGGAGGAAGGCGTTAACTTACCCTTATTCTTTAGTACATACGCTTTAGCATCAGGATCCATTTCGTTAAGCATGATGTTCGCATTCATCATTCGATAATATGTCTCGGAGCTAATGCTGTTCATGAATCTAGTGATAGTGCCAAACTTACCTATACACTTACCGAAAAACTGGTCTGAGTATGTGGCTGCAATATGAAATACATCGCGATATTGAGTTTTAGAAACTGAAAGGTGCTTAATCTCTCTTCCTTCCAAGTATGGTGCTAATATTGGGTCTTGATTTAGAAGTGTAGATAATCGCTTAAGTGCTGTTTGCTTTTGGTCTTGCAAGGCATCAATAACATCCTCCACATCTCCAGGATTGAAGTCCAAGTATGTGATTTGATACTGATTTATTCTGGCAAATGCTTTAGCTTCTTCCTCTTCATTCTCAGACTGAATCCTGTTAAGGAACGGAGTAAGATCTAGGTTTAAGGCAGCTTTTATAATAGAAACCATTTCCTCAACGGTAGTTGATTCAGAAAATGATTTCGATAGGGCAGTGGATATGGCTTGCTGAAGATTTTTTGTAATCCTCGTTCTTTTAATCAGTAAATCATCTAGATGACTCTTTTCATCTTCCAGATTTCTACTTATCGAGTCTAAGCATTTAGACATTATGGTAGTGTAGTTATTCATAAAACTCTTATTGATTAAGTTTATTAATTATTTATTTGGAATGATAATACGATATTTTGATCGCAAATCATAGTTTCAATTAATAAGAGTTTTCCAATGGTTGAACTTTATCAAGTAGACGAAACTACTCTTAGTCTTTTGCGAAAAAATCTAGCCACACGTCTTTCATCTTCGCTTACTTTTCCAATCTTTTGGGTTATAACTCTTAACCCTCTGTTAGCAATTGAGGATGAATTAGAAATTCTTGTAGATTGCATAACCTTAACTCCAAAATAAAAAACTTTTTGTTTTTTCGCCATACAAGCGTTTTCAAAAAAAAGACAGTAACTGTCATATAAGGTGGTTGATTTCCCAAACACTATGATTCTTAGCATCTAGAAAATTTTAATCTCTTCTTGCACTACTTTGTTTCGATTTGATTTCCATCGGTTACAACCATAAAGACCAGGCACACGACTAAGTTTCTTCTGAACTAGTGGATTTTCACAAAACGCAAAATTAGGCTGTTCAACATTTCTTACGACTCGGAGCATAGATTGATGTTTTTCGCTTACATGTTTCACCATAAACTCAGAATCACTAGATTCAGAAGCGTTGCTCTCACTCGCTGAGTGAAGTTTATGAAGCGCCTTAGAAAGAAACGAGCTTTTGTTACCAGTTATGGAAAGAATGCTGTTATTTAAAAAATCTGCTACAGGATTAGTATTCATAGTCTCACCAAAAAAATGTTTTTGTTTTTTTGCCATACAGCGCGAATCAGAAAAATGAGAATGACTCTTGAGAATCAAAGCCTTGCTTTTGTTGGTTTGATTTCCAGCGATTGCAGCCGTAAAGTCCAGGAACGCGGTGCTCTTTTTCTTTTGCAGCAGGCTTACCGTAGAAAGACTGACGCTGTTCATAAGTATTTTGATCATCTTGCATATTGTTGTGTACAACACGCATTTTTCTGCGTGTATTTGCTGTATGCATGTTTTGATCTTCTGGAGCGAGCATGTTAGCACGTTTAATTGCTTCATCATCAGAAACGGATTGACGTACAACTTGCAACTGTGGACGGCTAGGCTTCTCTTCACGACGATTGCCAGAATTAAGTGAAAGAGTTTGTACGCCTAGACGACCTTTACCTTTTTGGAAAACTGTAACTGTTTTAGCATTCATATTCATAATCCTTATTAATCTAGTTTGATATCGTAAACTTTATTGGTTCTTAAACAGTGCCTTTTTGCACATTAGTAAATGATTTCCAAAATGTTTATATCTCTTTTGTTATGCACATAGTTTGTTGTGCATCGATGTAGGTAAATTTAGATCAATGAGTATTTTTAGTCAAATACCAATATCTAAAAATCAACCAAAAAGGTGTTTTTTATCAGTGATTTCATCTTGAAAGGGACTATGTACTCGCATTATCTTGATGAATTCGAGTGCAAAATGATGCATTCACCAGATTTTAATACTGTTTTTGAAACCATATTCAGGAGAAAATACTTTTTTTCTTTTTTGCCATACAGATTATGATTCCAGTATAAAAAAAGACCAATTATGAATCTTAATGACAACTCTATTATTAGCAAAACTGGTGTAAAGCGATGATATTTCAATAGCTTATTGGCAAACTTACAGTACAGCGTACTTTTCAGATTTGTTGGGTTGTGTTGTGTAAAATAACAGAACCACTAAATTAGCATTCATTAATATTCAGAATATTTTATAAGGAAGATGGCTTTCCTTCACTTAAGAAAGCCACATGTTGTTCAAAGTTTTTGTGGGTACTTGAGGGTATCGAGGGATTTTGGTTTGCTAGATTTTTTTATATCGAATATTAAATATATAATAAAAGAGGTGATTTGTAGTAAGGATCCGCTTCCAATCATATAGAACAGTGAGCTTGAACTAAACTCAATGCCAACATACCAATTTGCAATACAAGCAATCATCACGCCAATTAGGTATGTACTAAAAGATATGGAAAATATTTGTAATTTATTGTTCATTTGGCTCTCCTTTTTAGAGGGATAGTATCAGTAGTTCAAATTGTGTTCAAAACAATTATTAATAATTAAGATTAAAAATATTATTTACTTGTGATAATAATTGACGCATAATCACCGAGTCCAATCACAGACACATTAACAAATAAATTTTTAATTATTAATAAAAAAATTAGGAGATATAGATGGAATTAGCGCCACTTGGCTTTCCATTGGAGCTTATAACTGTACTTGGTATAGCTGTAATAGCTTCGGTAGCACTTGACCTTTGGGGTCACAGAAACTCAACAGAAATTTCACTAAAAGATGCAGGTATCTGGTCTGTGTTCTGGGTAGGTTTGGCTTTAGCGTTCTACGGATTTCTTTACGTCGAATATGGTAAGGATTACGCAAGCTTATTCTTGTCGGGTTATGCGCTTGAGAAAACCCTTTCCGTTGATAACCTGATGGTATTTGTCGCAGTATTTAGTGCATTTGGTATTAAAGATAGTGTTCTCAAACACCGAATCTTATACTGGGGTATTATTGGTGCTCTTGTTTTCCGTGCGATCTTTATCGCGGCAGGCTCAATGCTTTATTCAATGGGTAACTGGGTTGAACTTGTATTTGCGGCATTCATTCTTTACGCAGCATACGTGATGGTATTCCGTGATGAGGATGATGAAGATATTGATTACGAGCAACACAAAGCTGTACGTTTAGTTAAGAAGTTCTTCCCTGTAATTCCAATGCTTCATGGTAAATCACTTTTTGTAAACCATGAAACATTTGAAAAGCTAAAAGAAACGAATCCGTCACTAAGCGGCATTAAAAAGGCAGCATTCTACGCAACACCAGCGTTCCTATGTCTTACTGTAATCGAACTTACAGACGTTGCGTTTAGCTTTGATAGCGTACCAGCAATCATTGCAATCACAGAAGAGCCTATCCTGGTTTACTCTGCTGTAATCTTTGCAATTCTAGGTCTTCGTAACTTGTTCTTCCTGCTTCAAGCAGCAGTAGATAAGCTAAGTAAACTAGAAGCTTGGGTTGGTCTGATTCTTCTGTTCATCGCAGCAAAACTTATCATTAGTGGATTGAACAAAACCTTCGGTCTTGAAATTCCGAAAATCGACCATAGCTTAAGCTTATACGTAGTCATTGGTTGTATTGTTTGTGGTATCGTCCACTCACTAATTGCAGATAAGCTACAAAAGAAAGAAGAAAGCGCTGAAGCTTAATTAGATTCAGATCAATAAAACCCTTCAACGATGTTGAAGGGTTTTTTATTTGCATTACTATTAAGTGACGGAGGGCGTATGTTTTTAGATGAAAAAATCGATCCCGTTGCTTATGCGGAAGAGTTAGCCAAAAAAAGAAAGTATTCAAAACTTCCTAAAGACCTATCTATGTCATCAAGAATGCTTTATTTAGAGTCTCTACCTCAAGAGGTAAAGATGGAAGGTGATAGGGTAGGGCTATATACCAAAAGCGGAACAAAAGTCGCTACAGGCTATTCTCGGACTGTTATTGGCGATTATGGGGGCTTCCTAGAGATTAGTAAGCAAGATATGATTAGAGAAAGCCTTTGCTGTAAGGATGGAGAACAGTACAGATTTAAAGATCCAAAGTACAAGGATAGTGTTAAATACTACTGGTATACGGCTAAGGATGATTCAGATATCAAGATTTACTTTCAGCAGCATGGGGTAAGCTACGCTGACTATCAACCAGGTATGTTCTACATTTCGCCATACGAACTCATTATTAAATAGAAAATGGCAAGTCGAATAATCGTCTTGCCCTTTATGTATTATTTGGTATCTGATAAATATGATGCTTCGATAATTGAATCTGGGACTTTTCCATAGTGAGGTGATGAATAGTGACCTTTGAGAGCAAGCTCGACAAGCTCAGCAACCGATTCTGGAGTCATGGAAATATGATTTTCACAGTGAGTCTTAATAACTTCTAACTCATGATTTTGTTGCTCAATCTTGCTATGCAAAACTTTGATGTTAGATAAATCGGCTTGATTTTGAAACGAAATGCCATCTTGAAGCAGTACATGGATCGGTCGATCTTCATGATAGCCTTTGCATGTGTTACATGGAAACATAATCCAAAATGCACTAAGTTCATTATTGTGGAGGGAATGCTTGTTTAGAATCCCCAGCTTTTCAACGAGCATTTCTTCGCCAGTAGAAAATTCACATGTTACAGCGCCATTTTTTTCTGCGTATTCATTCTTTAGTTTGATCACTAAAGACTCAAAGCCTTTAAGTTGTTCTTTTTCAGATGACATATCGTTCACCCTGCTTGTTTTTTGTTAGTATACATAATATACAAGCAGAGTAAATACTGAAAATTACTATGAATTAAAAATTCCTTTCGGGATGCTTAAGACAACCTCGTTTTCTATTGATTGAAGAAGATTTTGATCCACATTTGTAACGTCTACACTCATACCCTTCATGTTCACAGCAGCTAAACACTCTTCAGATGTATTTTTGTCAATGTATGAAAAGAAGCAAGCTGAACTGTCTTTGATGTCATTGAACCAAGAGCTTCCTTCAGGCTTGATGATGACTGACTTGTCCTTGATCACCGAAAAGGGTTCTGAATTATTAGCATCTATAAGTGACTTTGCTAACTCTAATGGTAAGCCATTTCCATATAAGTTAGTGTGATTAAGAGCTACAGATTCAAGTGTCTCTTCCTTTACATCAAGCAACTCATGATCTGCGGAGTAGAAGCGAATAAAACCTCGATCTGACTCAATTTCTGGATTGATTGATACGCATAAGACGTGCTTACCAAACCGAATTAATGTGTGTGATTTTTCCATAGTGATCTCCAATTAGTCGAGCTAAATTCTAGACTAAAACATTGAAAAGAAAAAGAGACATCGGTGCTTGCAGCTTTATGCTGCTTATTCACTATCTATGATAATATTTCTTCAAGCTGATCTTTGACCTGGTAGAGTTCTTCTGAGAAATATGCTATATCCGTAAGAGCGTCAAAGAACTCCACAAGAATTATTGCTTCTTCCAAATGTGATAGAGAGCCATCAAAAACCTTACTTTGAATAACCAAAGATCTGAGTTCAGAATCGCTTTTATCAATTAGATTACGCAATATAGCCTTAGCCCTTGCGATACTTGCCACTTCAAGAGGTGTTAAATTCTGCATGATAAATTCCAAGGGCTAAAAGCTTTTACAATATCATTTTTCTTCAAGTTCTTTATAGCTAATTTTACATAAATCATTATCAATATGCTTCTTTCTAATCTCAGTTTCATTTAGTCCTTTTACTGTCCACATACGGGCGTAGCTTGGGAACCGATCCTTTTCCTCAAACTTATCGATGCATCCAGAAAGAAAATCATTTAGATTGTTCAAATGTTCCTGTAATTTCTCTCGGTCTTTGTCTTCCATGTGCCGAATTAGAAATTTAACCATAGTTTCACACAGCGTTGAAGTTGCCCCACAAACGCTTTGTTCATACTTTCTAACGGCAGACTCAGTAAGGATTAGATAGGGAGGTAACTCACCTTTTTTTTGATAACATGGTTTTGTAACTGTGTGAGTTTCACCATCTACCGTTACTTTAAAACCAAGAAAACCTTCTTCAATATGTTCAATCAATAAAGGTTCTGATAGTTCGCCAGTAGCTGTATTCAGCTTATAAACTTGTGTATTCACTTTCATTTAGAATCTCCTTTGCACTCATTATACATAATGAAAGAATTCAGTAAATACCAAATGGCATGACTTTCCTGAGTTTTTACTTTTGTCTTTAATTACTGGTAATTGATGCGTATAATGATGATAAAGTAAAATCAATAAACATGGAAAATCAAATGAATATAAAAGTAATGCCTGAGCAGACTGGTCTGCTTACTAAGATTGGAAGTGATGTAATGCTTTCGCAATTAACCACAGCCAGCATAGAAATGAGTAATGGAAAGCGTCGATTTATGAGGCTGAAGAAGCAAAGTCCTGAAAAATCATTGTATCTTGCCCTGCTTATAGCTGCTTCTGAATTTTCCAAACAATCGGTATTACAAAAGATTGATAGTTTAGAATCAATTAAGCAAAATGAAGAAGGTCTTGATAATCGCTCATATCAAAAACCAACCTTAAAACTTAGTCAATTTTCAAAAGATTATGGTATTGATGGAAAGATTATCTTTAAAGGAAGGGGGAAATTCTCTTACACATCCTTGAATCATGGTAGCACATCAGTGACCAACGGAAAGGAAAATGCTGACCGATTTATAGAGATCGTGCTTTGGTTTTCTCTGCACTACTTTGGTAAAGAATTCGTAGTTAACGCCTTTGAAGAGGCTTTTTCGCTCATTGGTGAATGAAAAAAGTGTATTATTCAAGCCATTCCGACAAGGGTGGCTTTTTTATTTATTAAAAAATATTTTGGTGTTATATTGTCATTCTAATAATAAAAATAATAATTGGTGTAAACATGAAAAATAAAGCTTTAGGTGTGTTCGTAGGATTAGCTATTGGTGATGCTTACGGGGCAAAACACGAAGGTGGTGTATTGGAAAGGTTATATTGGAAATTTGTATCTAAAACATCAGATGGAAAAATTCGATATACCGACGATACAGAAATGTCTATTGCTCTGGCAAGATCATTAATCAAAGAGGGTGGGTTGAACCTAAATAATCTCGCTCTTGAATTTGCAAATGGGGTTACTTCTCATCGTGGATATGGTCAAGGCGCTAGAAAAGTATTGAAGAAAATACGTAAAGGTGTCGATTGGAAAGCAGCGTCAACATCAATTTATCCTAGCGGCTCATACGGGAACGGTTCCGCTATGCGAACTCCACTACTAGCCGTGCATTTTAATAAAGTGTCTGATGAAAAATTTCGTGAAATTGTTGATTCATGCAGTTCAATAACTCATACCCATCATTTTGCCCTTGAGGGCGCTAGATTAATCGGATTTTGTGTGAGATTTGCGTTGAACAATGACAGTAATGAAAAAATCTTAGAAGCGCTTTTAAATGAATCAGAATCAAATCTATACAAAGATAAGCTAACCATTGCGAAAACGTATATTGAGAACAACCAGGAAGTAGATAAGGACACTGTGGCAACTTCTTTAGGTAATGGAATTATCGCTCAAGAATCTGTTGTTACAGCCATTTACTACGCCTTAAGATTTAGAGAGCTTCCTTTAATGGATATGCTAGATGCTATCTATATGTTGGGTGGTGATACTGACACAATAGGATCGATGGCTGGTTCTATTTGGGGTGCTTTTAATGGATACGAAAAAATTGAACCTGACGTGGCAAACCAAGTTGAATATATCGAAGGGATAAAAGACTATGCTGAAGGATTGATTTAGTGATGAGAAAAGGAGGTATTTTTAAGATACCTCCTTTTAATCATTTAAGTTCTGCGTTTGTAGACCAACTGCCATAAATCCTACATTTTCATCTTTAGATACATACATCCGATATACTTCTGAATAACAAGAGTATGCAAGTTCAGCTTCAAAGATCGGTTTGCCATTTAAAGCAATACTATCAAAAGGAACTTGTTCGCTAAAATAATCAATTTGATCATTTTTGATTTCGTTATTCTTGTATGCGAGGAAGATAGGAATTAACTTACCGATTCTTTTGTTTGCGATTTCTGCGCGGCGTTCAATTTTTTCGAGCTGAGTCTGTAAAGGGTATTTCTTTCTCATAAGCTCAGAATTGTTCATTAATGAATTCCAAGCATCTCTCCATTTTGAATCAATTTCGTATCTTAAAAGAAGCTCCTGTTTATTCATAGAAGCCTCAATTTCGAACGGATTCATAAATATTGCCAAGTTCTTTGATCGCATCAAAGAAATCATCGCTAGTCATATCATCAGGCTTCATGTGCATCAACGTGTGAGCCTTTGGGATGTCTTTAAGGTCAAAGTTAGCAGGTTTGCTATCTAAGCTCTTGCTAGCGCTCAGAGAAGATTTCAGAGGATTCTCTGAATTAAGAGAAAAGGCGATTGTACGCTTTTCATTGCTTGTAACAAATACATCTTCTATAGTTTCATTTAAGCCTAGTGTATTTAGCTTTTTAACAAGATATTTATTTTTAATCATCTTATAGCCTTAAAAATTTCTCAAAATATCAGAATCAGTCAAATCAACAGATGGTAAGTTATGACGGTGTTTGTTAACCATGTCGATAACCCAATCCGAAACATGGTATTCGCGATTAGAACGGTCATCAGGTCCAATTTCCGTATAGCTCATAAGATACATAGCTACGCCAATCGGAAAGGGGATACCTGCTTTTAGCCATTTTCGCTTGTAACAATAACATTTATCACCATGAGCAGTGATGAAGCCATTCAACATCGTTGACTTATCACTTAAAACCGCTGCAAATGACTCAAAGTGCTTATCTAACCAATCATAGTGATTTACTTTATCATTGATGGTCGTAATCGTGCCAAGTGCTGTCTCAATGCTTTCAATATTAACAGGAGGGTTATTTGAACCAATCAAATCGTTGATCGTGTTCTTTGCCATCTCAACTTCTTCAAACGTTTTAAAGTATGCAAGAATACCTGAACCGAAACCATCTAATGTTCCAGTTAGAGCAAAGTACGCTTCATTGATTCCAATGCTAGACTTAATGATTTTTTCAATTTGATTATTCATTCTAAAACCCCTGTGTTTTTCGCAATTATACATTAAAAACTTTCAAGGTCAATACTGAACATCAAACAGAATTTCTTTGATATCGCTTAATCCGATCACTCCAATAACGAATCCAGAGCTATTTGTAACGGCAATAAGTTTTGCAGGCGCTTCTTTTACTTCTTGAGCAATGCAAGATAGATTGTAATCATCTGGAACAACAGGAAGTCTATGCATAATATTGCTAAATAGAATGTCTTCGCTGCGCACTAAAGCGCTCAAAGCATCCTCTCTCAATGCAACGCCAACAGGCATTTTCATGTGGTTTAGTAAAACAATCTTCTTATGAGTTAATGACAGAATCGTTTCTTTATGATCAGAAACTTTGTCATTTACATTGATAGAGATAACATTCGTGTCATCATCAAGAATGTCTACTGCTTTTTTAGTTCTCAAGTTAAGGGCGTTAATAACCAAATTAGTTTCACCAGGCTTTAACAATCCAGATTCAGAGGCAGTGGATATTAGATGTTCGATATCTACAAGATTGATTGAATCTTCCGAGTTAGACTCTTTATTATTCAAGAATCCATTGATTGCCTGAACAACTGGAGTCAGCAGCCAAGTAATAAAGGTAAGAGGGTAGTAAATAGCAATACATACAGGAACCGATCTTTGAGCTGCAAAAACCTTTGGCTTTATCTCAGAAAACAATAACATACATAATGTCATTGTGGTTAGAAAGCTAGTGTAAGTTACATACTCAAACTCTTGGCTATCACTAAGAACGGTTGCTGCAAGCGTACCAACCAACATACTACCAGTGATGTTAGTCATTGTGTTTAACAAAATGATCGAGGATAAAAATTTAGATCTATTTTTTAATACTTTTGATAGCTTATCAGCTTGTGATTGATTTTTCTTCCTTAATTGCTTAATGCTTAAATCTGATAATCCAACAACAGACGCTTCAGCCAATGAGCAAAAGGCTGATATTATAGCCACAAGTGAAGCCGACAAAACTAATATCGTAAAATTCATACAAAACCTTTGTTTATTTATTTATTTTTGTAATTAAATGGGGGGAATTAGAGGCTTAAGTGTATGAAACAGATGGTGGTCAGTCAATTATTTATTGAAATAAAAATCTCCCGACTAGCGGGAGATAATAGCAAGAGGTTCTTTCTTTGCTTTTTGTTCTCTCATTCCAGTTACAGTATTAATCGCTGCAAGCATAGATACTTCGAAATAGAATGATTGCCCCTTCTTGCTTAAGATCTTTGGAGTGATGGGAAGCTCAAAGTCCTTAATGATATCAAGGAATCGACTTCTCTTTCTTTCACCTTTATCAGAGCCTGATGTTACTCGGGACAATCGTTCGATTAACTCAAGTTCTTGACCCCAATAATCAATACGCTTCGCTTTGATTTGACTTTGGATGAATGCTGCTTTAGGGAGTGATGTATAACAGCCAAGATTCTCCCAAATATCTACCCAAGCATAATCGGCATCTTTAATCTTGTGAAGAACACTGTTCTCAAAAGGCTTTTGACAGTCTGCCTGGATGACCTCTAGTCTTCCACTCTGGATATTTTCATGCCATAGATTTTGATGCGACTCATCTAGAATAGAGTGAAACTCTTGGATTAAATCCTCATCAATCTCTAGAACGTATAGCTTCTTAACAGACTTTTTCTTTAATAAGCTAAGGGTGATCATGCCAAGACCCAAACCAGCAATTACAACCTTACCTTTGGCGCTGTGCTGCGGAAGAATGTGGCTTTCAATCTCCATTGGGGTGATAGACATCCAAACCACTCTGTCTTTTAAGAGCGCAATTCCATCACCGTAGTCACTCATCTGAGAAAAGTAACCTGTTGCAGCACCAAGATCAAAACGGGTGATTTCCCACTGACCAATGTTCTTTCCACTATCAATATAGCCAGCAACAGTGGGAAAACCTGATAAATGCTTGTTCAGGCTTTTAATAGCGTCATTGCCATCTTTCGTGTTGAACATTAAGGAATCCCAATAAATAAACAATTGTTCTAATTATACATCAATTAAGATTCATGTAAATAAAAAGACAGCCATAAGACTGTCTTTTTTACTATTTGCAATTTTAGCTAAAAATGTCGCTGACTAAAGAATTTGCATACTCTTTAGTGATGTCAGCAGGGAACGTGTACTCCTTATACCCATCACCACCGAATCGACGGTCAAGTTCAACTAATAGATGGATTTGGTCTCGATCTACAATAAAGCTAAATTCAACCTCTTCAAAACGACTGAACAAACCAGAAGTTTTTAACTCAATTTCTTGGCAAATGCCGCTAGTAGAACTAAATTGCTGAGTGTTTAAGTAACATAATTCAACATCGGTTTTCACAACACGCATACCAGATTCAGTGATTGCATCAAGTACTTTTTGGACTGCTTGATGAGGCTTAATATTAAGAAAATCACGATCTTCACTATCTACACCAAAATCGATATCCAAGTTAGTGTCAATCCAGACAGGAAACTCATTAGAACCTTGGTTAATTGTTGTAATTGGAGTTTCTGAAGGAAGATTAAAGCTGAATGGAATTGAAATTTGTTGACCAGCCTGTACTGTGCAATCGTATGGGATGTCAACGCCACCGATACAATGGTCAGCGTAATAGTACCCTTCGTCATTCTCGTGCTTAGCACGAGTCATAACAGATAAGGTCACTTTTGAAATGTCTTGATCTACGTTGCCACCTTTGATCACGACATTACCAGAAACAGTTCCGCCTTGCTCTACAAAGGAGCTGTCTAGTTGAGTATCAACTTTTGCTGATCCAAAACCCATTTTTGCAAATACTTTGCTAATCATTCTTAAACCCTTGTTCGTTCATTTATTTGATTGCAAGACGTTATAAGTTGTATTGGCAAAAGTCAATACGATAAAGAAATGTGGTGTCAATTTATTTGAACAGACACATATAAAGAAAAAGGGGCAATATACAATGATATCACCCCCCACATTCTGATGTTAAACGTATTGCATTATTGTAATTCTTGAAAGAACTTCTTTGGCTACAGACTCATAATCTTCATTGTACCAAAGCTGCATGTTCTTTAGCCTAAAATGCTTGGTTAAATTGATTAGCTCAATTGTATCTAATTCTAAATTATGTACATCTACCAAATGTGCTTTTAGCTTATGGAACTTATTCATTGAAATAGTGAATTCACTATACCCTAAAGGTTTAACGACTTCCTTAATGAAATTTAAAGTAATGTCAACAACATCCTCTTCGATATCAAATTGCTGACTAATTATTATACTGTATACGGATAACTCTTCATTTGTTGTGTACGCAGAAACATCTAATGATTTATTACCAATAAGTAGTCTTCGGTACTGTAATGCTCTTCTAGTAGATTCATCTAAATACATTTGCAGTAGTGTTGAAGCTATATTTTGAGCTTTTTCCCTAGTTTGGATTTCTTCTACAGTTTCAGCCGAAGCGTAAACAGGGTTGGGTAGTGTAGGAGCATTATAATCTTTAAGCTTAGGATTGTATTCAGCACCGCTATGTTTAATCATTTCTTCATGATCACAATAAAGATGTACGGTACGATCTCCATCAGGATTCTTATTAAAACTTAAGTAATAACCACAAAGGTTGTAGTCAAAGACAAAGTCATTATCCTCAAATACATTTGATTCAGCTTTGTAGTTTTCCTCTAGCCTATCTTTCAATAAAGAATAGAGTTTGTTTGTACTATTCATGTAGTACATTTTTTCAGCAATATCGCGTAAAAGAATAGACTCCCGACTCCTATTCATCTGTCTTAGAACAAGATAAAATGTAAAAATAAGAGGATCATCCATTACTATTTTATATGGTAGAGTAAACAATAATCGCTTACTTTTCAGTTTGTCTATCAGGATGTCATTGAATTTGATGAAGAAAAGCATTGGATTAGTTCTAATTCTACCATTTCTTAGCTTAACGGGAGATATTTCAGCATTGGTTTTAAGGCCAACGATATATTGGAAATCCTTGGATCCAAATATATCTTTCATATTCTCGTCCTTGATGCCAGTAAGATCAATCCAGTTATAGATAGTCTCTCGTAGCTCTTGAATATGATTTCTGATCCTAATTCTTGCTTGACCTGAATCTTTAATACCCCTGACATAAATAATATCTAGCAGATGAATTGGAACCTCTTTGTTCTCAAATGGTTCTTGGTATCGACCTGATTGCAGCATTTTAGCATTGTAAGCAATGCTAAGATTGATCAATGCCATTAGAGTAAGAATTGCAGGGGTGGTAACAACTTGATCATGCGCGGCTGCTTCTATTGCATAACGTCCAGTTGTCTCATTGCCGACCACATGACTAAACTCCTCTTTTACATAGTTTTTACCATTTCTCTTTTCAGGGGCTAATGATAAATACTGTAAAGGAATCAAGCTAGGGTAAAAGAGCAAGCCATCTTTGAGGTGCTTTTTAGCGTCAATATCTTCAAGTGTCAGCCCCATACTTTCGATAGAGGACTTTATGCTTTTTTGATCTTCTATGGTGTTGCGGTTATGGTTATTGGACTTAGCAATCTTATTTCTGCTCAATGAGTTTAAGATTTCTTTTTTGCTATAAAACTGATAGCAGTAAGCTTTATCACATGGATTCCCATTTAACAAAACCTCAGGCTTGAACAAAATCCCTTCTTTGACAAGCTCTTGGAAAGCGCGTCTAGTAGTGGATTCAGGGATTTTGTATTGTGATACAATCTCTTCAATAGCTTCAGTAGCCCTTATTGCATTTACAGTCTGGGATTTTAGTATCAAAAAGTTTGCTATGGATTTCAGCTTGTCATTGATTTCAAATGATAGAACCAAATCCAAGATTGACTCTTCTTTCCCAGAAAAGGCGAAAATCGTAAAACGACCTCTTCTATTGAGGTCTTTTGTGAATTCTTCTCCAAGTTCATTCAGTTCGAATGTCATTAGGTGTGGCTCTATCGTTGTTTTCTATGATTGCTGGATCATAAAGGAGTTATCCAGACATTTCAACTCATCGAACCTGAAGTTAGATCTTCAAATTCATTTTGTTTTTCATGGATTAACAAAAATGATTTTTTCTATTGTTTTTTATATGTTCTTGTTAGTGATCTATAACTGATATACAGCGATATCAATCAGAAAAAACTGGCTAGATTAAGAACTTAGATTGAATCCGAGAAATCCAGCTAAGCTAATGATTTAAAAACACTTAAAGAGCGATTCCAACATGTAATCTCAAAAAAATGCTTGTTTTCATGGTTGTGGATAACAGAGAATAGTGTTTATGATCGGTCAAAGCTCGTTTATGATCAATCAAGGGATCCTTTATGATCGGTCAATAAAATCTTTATGATCAATCAAGCAGATCTTTATGATCGGTCAAACTCTAATAACAGCTTGTTAAACACTTATGCACAGATATTCAGACGTTATACATAAGTTATGTAACCTGTATTAGCTTGCTTCTTTATGATCGGTCAAGGTCTAAATTGGATAAGCGCACATAAGTTGCTGAATAAATTAAACTATTATTTTTACATCATTGTTTTTTTGAAAAATCCCCGAAATTTGATCTTGATCTTGTTTTTCACTTTTTATTATGAACTCTGAAATCGATTCTCTTGTCACTTCTTCCATCGTTGTATTTCTTGATCTGTCACCTCGATTTTTGAAAGGGTGGTGATGATGTTTATGATCAGTCAAGCCTAAATTCTGGATTTTTTATTCGCTACCCCTTTAATTTCAGTTGCTTAGCCTTAAATTCTGTCTATCTTATATCGTTGTTTTTCTTGATCTCTCACCTCGCTTTTTGAATGAATGATAGTGGTGTTTATGATCGGTCAAGCCTGAAAATTGAGCTGCTCCAATTAATATTCTGTTATTTCAGTGCTTTAGCTTTAAAAACCCCGTATTTCATATCGTTGTTTTGCTTGATCTGTCATCTCGATTTTTGAAAGCCTGGTGTCGATGTTTATGATCGGTCAAGCCTGAATATTGGCCTTTTCAATCTTTATTCAATAATTTCAGACACTTAATGTTAAATGTCATGAGTCTTATATCGTTGTTTTGCTTGATCTGTCATCTCGATTTTTGAAAGCTTGGTGTCGATGTTTATGATCGGTCAAGCCTGAATATTGGGCTTTTCACTCTTTATCTAATAATTTCAGTCACTTAATGTTGAATACCGTGAGTCTTATATCGTTGTTTTGCTTGATGTGTCACATCGAATTTTGAAAGACTGGTGTTGATGTTTATGATCGGTCAAGCCTGAATATTGGGAATTTTTAATCTTTATCCAACAATATCAGTAGCTTAATGTTGAATGCCATGAATCTATATCGTTGTTTTTCTTGATCTGTCACCTCGAATTTTGAAAGGCTGGTGTCGATGTTTATGATCGGTCAAGGTTGCATCTTGGATAAATTCAATCATTATCACTTTTATTTCAGCGTCTTAGCGTTAAGTGTCGTGTGACTTATATCGTTGTTTTGCTTGTTCTGTCACCTCGAATTTTGAAAGGCTGGTGTCGATGTTTATGATCGGTCAAGGTTGCATCTTGGATAAATTCAATCATTATCCCTTTCATTTTAGTGTCTTAGCGTTAAGTGTCGTGTGACTTATATCGTTGTTTTGCTTGTTCTGTCACCTCGAATTTTGAAAGACTGGTGTCGATGTTTATGATCGGTCAAGACCGAATCCTTGGCTATCTCAATCTTTAACCAATAATTTCAGTCACTTAATGTTGAACATTATGAGTTTTATATCGTTGTTTAGCTTGATCACTCACCTCAGTTTTTGAAAGGGTGGTGGTGATGTTTATGATCGGTCAAGCTTAAACCTTGAGCTGATTCAATCTTTATCTAATTTTTTCAGCCATTTAGCGTTAAATGTCGTATGAGTTATATCGTTGTTTAGCTTGATCTGTCACCTCGAATTTTGAAAGACTGGTGTTGATGTTTATGATCGGTCAAGACAGAACTCTTGATTATTTCAAGATTTATCTAATAATTTCAGCCACTTAATGTTGAACATCATGAGTTTTATGTCGTTGTTTTGCTTGATCACTCACCTCAGTTTTTGAAAGGGTGGTGGTGATGTTTATGATCGGTCAAGCCTAAACCTTGATCTGCCTCAATCTTTATCTAATTTTTTCAGCCATTTAGCGTTAAATGTCGTATGAGTTATATCGTTGTTTAGCTTGATCTGTCATCTTGAATTTTGAAAGACTGATGTCGATGTTTATGATCGGTCAAGACCGAACTCTTGATTATTTCAATCTTTATCTAATAATTTCAGTCACTTAATACTGAAAGTCATGAGTTTTATATCGTTGTTTTGCTTGATCTGTCACCTCGAATTTTGAAAGACTGGTGTCGATGTTTATGATCGGTCAAGCCTGTACTCTGGATAGATTCAATCATTATCTAGCCATTTCAGTGACTTAGCGTTAAATGTCGCGTGACTTATATCGTTGTTTTTCTTGATCTGTCATTTTGAATTTTGAAAGACTGGTGTCGATGTTTATGATCGGTCAAGACCGAACTCTTGACTATTTCAATCTTTATACAATAATTTCATTCACTTAGCGTTAAATGTCGTGTGACTTATATCGTTGTTTAGCTTGATGTATGAATAAAGAATTTGGAATATTGATTATCGTTGTTCTCCATGATCTCTAAGTGCAGAAAGTGAAACCAGGGCTATGGTTGTTCTCCATCACCCCTGAGCGCAGAAAGTGAAACCAGGGCTATGGTTGTTCTCCATGACCCCTGACCGCAGAAAGTGAAAGCAGGGCTATCGTTGTTTATCATGATCTCTGAGCGCAGAAAGTGAAAGCAAGGCTATCGTTGTTTATCATGATCTCTGAGCGCAGAAAGTGAAAGCAAGGCTATCGTTGTTTACCATGATCTCTGACCGCAGAAAGTGAAAGCAGGGTATCGTTGTTCTCCATGACCCCTGACCGCAGAAAGTGAAAGCAGGGTATCGTTGTTCTCCATGACCCCTGAGCGTAGAATGTTAAAGCAGGGTATCGTTGTTCTCCATGAACCCTGAGCGCAGAAAGTGAAAGCATGGCTATCGTTGTTTGCCATGATCTCTGACCGCAGAAAGTGAAAGCAGGGCTTTCGTTGTTTACCATGATCTCTGAACGCAAAAAGTGAAAACAGGGCTATCGTTGTTTACCATGATCTCTGATAGAAGAAAGTGAAAGAAGGGTTATAGCTGTGTTTATTGACCTCTAAGTGCAGGAAATGAATGTAGGAATATCATTGTTTCCAATGACAGAATGACTATTGATAAGTTATTTTTTCTACGAATGCTATCCAGAAACAACCGCTACCATAGAGAGAGAAGGAACAATGTCGGATGATGTGACCAAAGATCAATTTTAGTGAGAGCATAAAGAGTTAGAAAAGAGAGCAACCAATCCTGGATGCGAAATACTCAATTGGTTAATGATGTTTTTATTGAGTAAAATATCTAGTCCTAATGTTTATGAACGGTCAAGGGGGCGGATCTTAAACTGTTGGTAAAAACGTTATTTTACAGCTAGTTGCAATATAATAGGTTGCTTGATATATCGTTGTTTTGCTTGATCGGTGAGCCGATTTTTTGAAATTGGTACGTAATGTTTATGATCGGTCAGGGGTATGAATCTTGAATTAATGGTAAAAACATCAATTTAACAGATAGTTAGCAATAGAATGGGTCGTTTATCATATCGTTGTTTTGCTTGATCGCTGAGTCGATTTTTTGGAATTCGATAAGAAGGTTTATGATCGGTCAAGGATGCGGATCTTAAATTATTGGTAAAAGACGTTATTTTACAGCCAGTTGCAACATAATAGGTTG
>NZ_CAWNHR010000017.1:98098-312889 GCF_963874485.1 Vibrio sp. V15_P4S5T153
TTGTTATATCGTTGTTTTGCTTGATCGCTGAGTCGATTTTTTGGAATTCGATTAGAGCGTTTATGATCGGTCAGGGATACGGATCTTAAATTATTGGTAAAAAACGTTATTTTACAGTTAGTTGCAGCATAATGGGTTGCTTGTTATATCGTTGTTTTGCTTGATCGCTGAGTCGATTTTTTGGAATTCTATAAGAACGTTTATGATCGGTCAGGGATACGGATCTTAAATTATTGGTAAAAAATGTCATTTTACAGTTAGTTTCAACAAAATTGAACGCTTGCTATATCGTTGTTTTCTTTGATTCATAGTATTTAGTTATGAAATAATATGGTTGTTTTCGTTGATTCATGAGCGCTAATAGTGAAATGATATCGTTGTTTTCTTTGATTAATGAACGCTAATAGTGAAATGATATCGTTGTTTTCTTTGATTAATGAACGCTAATAGTGAAATGATATCGTTGTTTTCTTTGATTAATGAACGCTAATAGTGAAATGATATCGTTGTTTTCTTTGATTAATGAACGCTAATAGTGAAATGATATCGTTGTTTTCTTTGATTCATGAGCGCAAATAGTGAAATGATATCGTTGTTTTCTTTGATTCACGAGCGCTTATAGTGAAATGCTATCGTTGCTTTCTTTTAACTGTTGTATTCGATAATTGGCTCAATAAAGAACGATAATAGATGTATATGAAGTGCAACTTAAAGCTTAGAATCGCTCAAATATTATGAAAAGAATAGTCTTGATCAAAGTTTATTTTTTGAAATAATTGTTCCGAATTATCAAAAAGCAAAATAAAGGAATCAAAAAATGAATAACAGTCATCTAAGAATTGCAACTGCATCAATCTCTTGTTTTATGAATGACGGTACACTTGATCTTAAAGAACTAAACTACCTGATTTCTATTGCCCTAGAGGATGGAGAGGTAAACGAAGAAGAAGCTCGCGTTCTATCTAATGTATTCAAACGAGTTAAACAGCATGAATGCGGCGATGAAGTGTGGGCTAAAATTCAGGAAGTTAAAGAGAAATACAGCATTAAGTAAAAAATAAAATGTTGACTAAGGATTTTTTATAAGTAATATTAAATCCGCTTGATTAATCCTCAAGCTGAGCGTCCACGAGGTTCGAAACTTGTGTTCAGATTGCGGATTTAATTGTGAAAAAATAAAAGCTTTATTTGTTATTGACCGTAATGTAAACATGGCTACTCGCGATGTTGAACCAACTTGTTTCGATGCGATCACGTAAAGCCCAGTTGTACAACTGGTGATGATGCACAAACAAATTAATCAGTGATTCTTCTTGAGAAACTGATGGTTTCAGTTTGTATGTGACTTTACGGATTGCTTTTTTCATACAACCGATTATATTTAGTTGTTATGAAAAAACAAACCCTAAACACGCTACATCACAGCGTTTTCAATATTCACTATCATTTAGTTCTTGTGACTAAATATCGTCGTCGCTGTATCACGCCAGAGGTTGCTGCATACTTAGAATCACAATATAAAAGGTTACTGGAAACTTGGGATTGCGAGCTTTTAGAATGCAATGGAGAACCCGATCACCTTCATCTATTGATTTCTGCAAATCCTAAAATACAACCAAGTAAAATGGTGAATAGTCTAAAAACTGCCACATCAAGACTGGTAAGAAAGGAGTTTTCTGAGCACTTGGGTAAGTTTTACTGGAAGCCCGTTTTTTACAGCAGGAGCTATTGTTTGGTTAGTTGTGGAGGTGCGCCGCTAGACATCGTAAAACAGTATTTGGATCAGCAGGAAGGTTTTGATTAAAGCCACCACTTCGTGGTGGTGCGCCTTTCACCACCACCTAAATTAACTCGCTTAGGCTCATTAGATTTAGATGGAGCACTTGGCGCTTTTGGGTAGATGTACCTAATGGAGCAATACAGCTTGAAGAAAAACCAGCACCTATTTCATTGCACTTTCCTTACTGGTTTCCAGTGGACTTCAATGATAAAGCAGATAAAAAGTTTGCTTCTGCTTTTGAATTGTTGGAAGTCAAAGCAGATGGTACTTACGAGCTAATTGGAGAAGGCATCCAAGGCAACGTATATGAGCTTGAAGGCAACAAGCTTGTACGTCACGGCTAAGAGGTGGTTAAAATTCAAGATTACACTTTCGATGGTCTAAAAAAGTTCTTTTCTACTCTAAATGCAGTAGGGATCGTATGGCACCATCCGAAAGATGGCAGAATGGTTAAGCTGAGTCGCTCCAATTTTAACTTTGAATGGCGAGAAGATATTAGAGATAACAAAGAAGCGAGAGCTTCATTCGTCCCTTAATCATTAACAGAAATAACCCTGGCGTAAAGTCAGGGTTTTTTACTTTAGCCCCCAAGGGGGCAATGTCGATCATCCTTTTTGTCCCAGATATTCGGCTGCATCACGCCACTGTTCTTCTGTTACATGTGGAGCCATTTCTTTAGCTTCATTCATGACTTTCTTACTTAATTGCTGTCTTAATGAGCTGCTATTTTTTACTCTTTCTTCTGTAAAGTCATAGCAGTGTTTGCGAGCAAGAGAGAATAAAATCACGGAAAGTGAAGACTTGTCAGTTAGTTGCTCATCGATAATTGCTTGAATCATGTTCATTCTCTATATTGTTTTTTGCCATTATATATAAATTAGCTAACGAGTCAATTCTGAATGTATGTTATCTCTGTTGTATATTTAACTACCAATATTCGGAGGTGAAAGAACAATGTTCCTTACATATGGATTAAATGAGCAGGGCGAGTATGTCTCTATAGATGAAGTTGATAAGGGAAAGTCTCATCTACAATGCCCATTCTGTAAAGTGGCTTTAATATCTAAAAAAGGTGATGTTAGAGACCATCACTTCTCTCATGCTGGTATTACTTGCCAAAAAAGTAAGTTGGCTACTGAGTCCGCCAGCATTCCTATGTACGATAGTGAAGAGTTCCTTAACTCTAATGAGCTTAAGCTGATTGATAGAGTTACCAGATATAAAGATGTGTATTGGTGGAAAGGAAAGGATAAAGCGGCGAATGACCTTGCTTTAATGGGGATTTTAAAATCTGAAGTAAGTAGGTCTGAAGCTCTAACAACTACCTTATCCAAAATACGTGATTTGGATTCATCTCTTGTAGATGAAAACCTTAACATTAGCGATAAGCTATCTTGTGTCTTTGATGCGCTATCGAATATTGGTATTGATGTGCAGTCTGAGATTCAAAGCGAGCAGAATGAGAGGTTAAGTGTAAATCAGGACTATCTAAGATTGATTAGGTCTAGAAGCTGCTCTATTGCCAACATAGATAAGTATCAGCGATTTTCGATCTTAGCTAAGGATAAAAAACTGAAAGAAGAGGAAGAGGGAGTTGAGTCTCTTTTTCGTGAAAAAGTTAAGCATCTAAATAGATGCGATCTGTATGTGATGTCTTTTGTTGCAGATATTGAAGGTATGCCAGACAGATTTATAAAAATCGGAAAGACAAGCAGGGACTCAAAGATAAGATTATCTGAAGTAGTTAACCAGCTCTCACAAAAAGGTGTTGTCCACGAGTCAAAAGTACTGTTAGTTCTTAAGTCGTATGGAAGAATGGAGAAGGCTCTGCATAGAAAATATTCGACTTATGCTACTGCCCTTAATGAGTATTTTGATCCGCCCCAGCAGTTTTGGACACTGAGTTAAGTGAGTACAATCACTAACGAGGTGAACAATGACAACTAAGAAAACTAGAATTAAACATTCCCCTGAATTTAAAGCAGAAGCCCTGAAGTTAGCAGATAAAGTGGGAGTAGCTGCGACAGCAAGACAGCTTTCTTTACACGAATCTCAAATCTACGGGTGGCGGAAGAACTCGAAGAAAGACACCAGTACTAGTCAGCGAGAGCAAGAGCTAACCGCAGAGGTTGCCAAGCTCAAAAGGCAGTTGGCTGAGCAAGCTGAAGAGCTAGAAATTGTAAAAAAGGCCGCCACCTACTTCGCGAAGAATCTAAAGTAGATTGCTACGAGTTTATGCTCGAACACCTGCTGTGCTTCAGTATAGTGCGTATGGCTAAGGTGTTCGGGATTTCCCGAAGTGGGTTTTATTACTGGATTAAGCATCGGCACAACGCCATCCAACGTGAGGCTATTCGCCAACAGCTTGATACAAAAGTTAAAGAAGCTTTCGACAACAGCAAAGGCCGAGATGGCTCAAGGCGTATCCAAAAAGAACTGTCTGAGAACGGTGAACGCTACAATGTTAAAACCATTGCTGCCAGTATGAAGCGTCAAGATTTAACGCCGAAAGCTGCACGCAAGTTTAAGTGCACTACGGACAGCAAGCATCAAATGCCTGTTGCTCCAAACCTGTTGGCTCAGAATTTTAGCGCATCTGCTCCGAATGAAAAATGGGCTGGAGACATCACCTATATAGCGACAAGCGAAGGCTGGCTGTACTTGGCGGTAATTATTGACCTTTACTCAAGACAAGTAATTGGATGGTCTATGGATACCAGAATGACGGCTACGCTGGTCTGTGATGCGCTATCAATGGCGTTGTTCCGTCGCGGATTCCCCGAGCAGGTTATCGTTCATAGTGATCGAGGTAGTCAGTACTGCTCAAAAGATTATCGAGATCTCATAACTGCTTATAATCTAAAACAAAGTATGAGTAGGAAAGGAAATTGCTGGGACAATGCTTGTGTTGAGAGCTTCTTCCATTCTATGAAAGTTGAAGCAATCCAAAATGAGCCAATTATGACGAGAGACCAGATGCGCCAAACGATCTTCGAGTACATAGAGGTTGATTATAATCGGACGAGAAGGCACAGTGCTCTTGGGTATCTAAGCCCAGTTAACTTTGAACAGCAAAATGTCGCTTAATGAAGTGTCCAGTCTAGCTGGAGCAGATCATTTTGCTATGGATTGGGATAAGTTAGATTTATTGTTATGGGAGTTAGCGCAGTTAAAAACGGGAGCTATCTCGCTCCCTTAAATATGCATTCTTTACTCTTCAGAGATATACCGTTCAATGAATAGCTTCTCTTTATAGCTATCAGTATTAGAGCGGGTTACATAACTGGACTTATTCTCAGTCATTACATCTTTAAGGCGTTGAAGCTTTTGTCGTTCGGATAATTTTGAGAATGTCTTTAACCATAAGCTGTACTGGTAATCTTCAAGTTGCTTTTTATGAGCATCTTTCTGTTTACGTTGCTCATCAGTAATTAGGTCGTATTCAGTATGTCTGGCAAATCCAATGTGCGAGTAATAATCACTAATTCCGTAAACTTCTTCAAGCTTCTTAGTAATCTTCGCCTGATCGGAGGTGAAGTGGTTGTCAACAATGGTTTCTTTTAATGTAGGCGTAGTGAATACAGTAAGTGTGTTTTCATAATCACCATCATCGCAAAACATCATGATTGGAGGGCAGCCATCTTTAACACCGCTGATTAGAAGATCCAGAAATTTAATTTCATTGAGATTGTGAATCTCATTAGACTCATTCATGGTAAGTGAACGCTTTAGCTCAAGCTCTTTCTCTGCAATGATAAGCTGCATCGTAGGATACGCTTCAATAAATCCATTAGATGCCTCTTTCGCTGCAAATCCGTGCTTACGGATCTCATCAACTGTTAACGAATTGTGGTCTTGATGAAAAAAATAGCTCTCAATATTTGTAGCCATAATCGGTCTCCTGAATTCGCGCCACTTAATATGGTGACGCGATGAAATTGCTTCGATTAGTGTATCTTACATTAAGCCGCTGATAAGAACGACTTTAAACAGAACTCGTCTTTTTTTACCAAAAAGTCTTTGATGTGCTTTTTGATACTCATGATTAGACTCTTATACAGAGGGTAATCCACTGCTTGACCAATAATTTCAGTACCCTGTTCTTTGTTTACACCATTTAGGTTAAACGACTGAGGGATACCCATAAGGTCTTTCAGTAATTGCTCGTCAGGGAATCGAATGGTTCCGTCTTTCTCCATGATCACTAAGCTATCAGCAGCTTGTCGAGCCTGTGATTTCAGAGGTGTTGGAGAGTGAAGTGAATCCTCTTTAATTGGTCGGATTCGACGCGTATCAATCCCCTTCTTCATAGAGCTTGTATGGGTAATGTCACGGAAATCTTGAATACGATCTTTGATGAAAGTTTCCCAGATAGGTGTTTGGTTACGCTCAGTTTGTTCAGGCCAGAAAAATTCTGTTGGCAAACAGGTGGCAAAGTGAAAAAATCGAACTCGGCTTGTTAATCCATCATGATCACGAGCATCAATCTTTTGAGAAAATGTTTTGTAGCCCATTTTTCTTAATCGCAAATCCCACATGCGACCAATCTCGCTGTTCGCAAACGGAGCAACCTGCTCAAGAAGCACCATTGGGAATTGTAGCTTCTCGATGATGCGTAATCCGTCGATTGCCATATCGAGTGTGCTACTTAAATCAGCTTCTGACTTCTCTTTCAAATTGTTTGATTTCACGTTACTGAAATCATCACATTGGAGGGAGATAGTGAAAAGCATTGAAGGCTTATCTTTTGTCGCCCACTTCAAGTATTCTGTTGAAACTTGAGTGATATCCTCGTTAAACACATGGGATAGCTGTACGTTAGAAATTGCAGAAACAACGCCTGTTTCTGTTAGGTCACGCTTGTCACGCTTTTCTGTTGGTCGGTATTCTAACAGTGACTCAACCTTGAAGCCTGCTTCCTGCGCTGCGGCAGCATCAATACCAGATGAGCAAGCTGCGAACATTGTAAAAGGGTTTGCTGCCTTCATTACTTTTGCAATGCGTTCAGCAACATGGTTAATCATAGGTTTGACATACATGACACCAAATCGAATAGTGACATGAATGTATTCACAATATTGTGGAATAGTAGAATCCAAAATCTTCTTAGAAGCTGTCTCGAATAGTACTTCAAACGGGTTGTTCTTACGGCGCTTGTATGTGCGCGAGTAGATAATTTTAGTGTTCTTGTATGGAAGTCCTTCAGCAAGCATGATTTTGTACCCCTGACCTTCACCAAGCGGCTCTTCGACGACAGGAGTCCCTTTTTCGAAGCCGAACAGTGGAAGTAGGTTGCTAGAGATCTGAATCTTACGTCCTTTAGCCGTATTAGTGATCTTCAATCGTTTACTTGCGAGGTCTGTAGGTGCAAAAACTTGAACCATGTTCTCTGTAGCTGTCATTTTATTGTCCTTGGCGGTTTTGTTTGTTCTTATTATACATTCTCTATGGCTGTGGTCAATATTAATATTTACTTTTAATGCGCATGAATGTATAGTAAAAAAACAAAATATAGCTTACATATGAAAGTTGTTGAAACGTAAAGCTTGTCTTTAAATAAAGATAAAATTTTAATCGAGTTCAAAATAGAAATGTCACGGCGGATTTCTCAAAAAAATGATGCCTACCTCTTTTAAAGTATGGTGAATTTTAAAATTTGATAATTAATGAATTAATTTACTTGCCGCATAATACACTAAGACGGGTAGGTACTGAGTGTTTATTAACCCAATGGGATTGATAGTTAGGCATGTAACAGGGATTTTTAAGCAATAGCGTACAGAGCGACATATCTTTGACAAAGATGGCGTCATTTATTTGTAACCAAAAATCCAAGAAGATCAGAGCGATAGGTTAGATTCGGGGTAATAACTAACCAAGCAGTAATTAATTTCTAATCCAGGTCACATTTTAGGCTAACATTTGCTCATATCTGGAAAAAATCACGATATTTTGAAAAAAATACTTGATAGCTGCTCTATTTTGTATGTATATTTCCAGTGTTTTATTGAATCAAGCCAAAAGGATGATGATCATGAACATTGATAAATTGGTTGAAACCATTTCAGAAAAGGTTCAGATGCCAAAAACTTCAGTCAAAGCAGTTCTTGAAGCTCTGGGTGAAACAGGTCAAGAAGTTTTGCTAGAAAAGGATGAATTCACCATCCCTAATCTGGCTAAAATGAAAGTTACAACAGCAAAAGCTCGTAAAGGTCGAAATCCAAAGACTGGCGAAGATATTCATATTGAAGCTAAGATGAAAGTGTCTGCTACACCAGTTAAGGCAATTAAAGACAAAGTTGCTCTACTGCCTGTAGAAGAATAGAAACAAACGAGAACAAACCGATTTGTTAACTGGGGGCTTTATAGCCCCCTTTTTTTATTGATGTATTTAAACTTTGTATTTACAATTGAACCTCAATATAAATCAATAAAATTCAGGTTTAAAAAATGAAAGCTGTAGTATATTCAAAGGATGCATGTCCCTTCTGCGTAAAAGCAATCAATCTTCTTAATGAAAAAAATGCGGATATCGAAATCATTAAAATCGGTGTAGATATTTCAAAAGAGGATATGGTCGCACGGATTCAAGAACAGGCAGGTGTTGAAGTGCAAACTGTCCCACAAATCTTCCTTGATGAAGTTTACATCGGTGGATTCACAGATTTAGATGCTTACTTTGATAAAGAAGGTGCTCTGTCAATCGATCTGTCAGATATGACGTTATAAGAAAGCATAAAGCCATCAATTGACAGCATATAAGAGTGGATTACCCCTAACTTTGAATACAAGATATTGCTCAAATTAATTTCAGTGATCCTTTTCCTATCCAGTTAATGTAGATGGCGGAAGCTAAGTTATACGCTATATCAAGAATCACTAGCTTTTTATCCTCATGTATCAATAGCGCGTGCGATTTATTGGGTATACCATACCCTTTATCACTCTCCCTGAAAAATCCACTTCGGTGATGAAAATGCGGGAGGGTGATAAAAATCAAACCCTGCGTAAAAATTTAAATATTTATTTGCCAATATCAACTCTTGTTGCTAGATTACACCCCGTAACTTAAATTCGGGGGTCTCATGTTTTACGATACTAGATCAGAGGTTTATGCTCTTGCAGCTACTGCTGAAGAAGCTATGGCTGTAAAACAAGCAGAAATTTGCTGCATAGCGAACAAAAAGGACATGCGTCATTTTACGTTGGCTGACGCTAAAGCATTCTTGGGTCCAAATGGTCCTACTGAGAAAACAATTAAAGCTTATTGCACCAAGCTTGGAATCGATCCAAATCGATTTAGAGAGGAAGGTTCGAGATGGTTGATCAATATTAAGGATATCTACAAGATTAGAGAAGCCTTGCATAATGAGCCTAAAAATAAGCTGAAATACCCCAAATTTAATCGTTCAAAAATTCAAGAGCTGTTGATAATCACCTTTGCTAATCAGAAGGGTGGAGCCTGCAAAACGACAAATTCAGTTCATCTAGGCGCAGGTCTTGCTCTCAGACATGAACAATACCGTGTTCTTATTGTTGATCTCGATAAGCAGCAAAACCTTTCAACGTACTACTCTCCAGCTTCTGTAGAGATAGAGGGATTGAATGGTGATAATGAGTTCACTATTGGTGATCTCGTTCTTGAAACCTACTTAAATGACATCCCTGATGGTATGTCGGAAGCCGAGTATGTCTACAACCAATTAAAAGACACGACAATACCAAACTTATTTGTGTTGCCTTGTCGAGGTAAAGACACCTCACTCGCTAAAGATATGGAAGATATTGCTAGCAAGAACCCAGATATCAACCCGTACAAAATGCTTAAAGATAAGTTGAAAATGCTGGATGATTACTTTGACGTGGTCATTGTAGACACGCCACCATCAATTGACTTGCATGTCTGTAATGCTCTTTATGCTTCTGATTTGCTGTACATTCCGCTACAGCCAAATGACAACGACCTTTTTGCAACATTGAATTGGATTACAACTCTTCCTGAAGTATTTGAAATCATGTCTCAGTATGGCTTTGAAGGCTATAAAGACCGCATTGGCATTCTGATGTCTAACTACAGAAAGACGAAATCTCAGGGCGATAATGAGTCAAAAATCATGTCTCTATTCCCGAACAACTTGATGCCTTGCAAAATCGAATTTTCAGAGGCAATCCTCAAGTGTTCTAACAATATGCAGACAGTGTTTGACCTTTCTCCATCAGAATACCGTGAGGTTCATAATGATTCGAAAGCTATTCGCTCTGCTGTTATCAATATGAATGCTTACATTAATCAAATTAAATTTGACATGGATAAGGTCTGGAGCAAACAGAAAGAGGTTGCGTAATCATGGCTAGAAAAAAACCAGGAATGGGACAAAACCGACCTGTTGGTACAGGCGCTAGTTCTCTAAATAATCTCCCAGGCGCAGAGAAGGCAAAGAGTGTAGCTCAAACTCAAAAGCACATTCATCACATTCTTTCTGCTGTGAAGTCTAATAATATCGATGCTAATGATGTGATCTTCCAGATTGCTAAAGCCACCAATAATGATGTCAATGATTTGGATAAAGATGACATCTTGGCAAATCTGATCAAGCTATCTTCAGGTGAGCTGGTGGCAGTATCTGAAAGATTGCAGTTAAGTAAGACTCTGATTCTAGATGATCCTCAGCCATATGTTTTCAGAAAGTATGTTATTGAGGCTGGCAAGGTAGCATCCGAGACAAGAGTGTCATCGTTAAACCCGCGCTCTCAAACATGGCTGTCCTCTATAGATGTAGAAGATATTGATAAAACAATGTCAAAACAGCAGAAAGAGGAAGCATATGGTTATGAAGGCGAAGATGGTGTTATTGAGCTGTTCGATGGTTCGAGAAGAAGGCTTAACGCTATTGAGAAGACTCTGCCTCTCGAAGTGTTTGTATCTGACAGACCGATAACCTTAGCGGACTTCGTAGTATACGATCAGCAAACTGAAGCAAAATTAGGTCGTTCTGCGAGAGATAATGGTGTTTTCTGGAAAAAGATAATCGAAGAAAACGAACTCACTGCAAAAGACGTAGCAGACATGTATGGTTTCTCAGAAAAGCATGTAAACAACTGTATCGAATTTGCAAATATTAATGAGGATTTAATCGGGTTATCTTACGCACCGTCTAGGCTTGGGGCAGGTAATCTTACCAAGCTTAAGTCACTTGAAAACAAGCTGGATGCTGAGCAAATAGCAAGCTTACAGGAAACGAAATCTGAGATTGTTGCTTCCAAAGAGTTTCTAGAGTACGAAGGTGATCTTGTCGCAAAAAATACATACGTCATTAAGCGTATCGTAGAAGCAGCAGAAGCTATTTTTAAGTGCGGCGAACTAGCTCCTAAAAAGCCAGAGTTTATCCCTTTAGCTAAAGGATCCAGAAAAAGTCAGGCTGTCCTTAAAAAAGAGGATATCCGCAGTGATAAGAAGTCTATAATTACTTATCAGATTAAAGATTATCCTGAAAAAATCCGTCAAAAACTGATTCGAGACATCGATAAAATCATCCTCAAGCATGTCGGTCAATGACTTTGTGTTTGGACTCTGAATCATTTCGGTATTGGTGTAAATAAAAAGGAAAGTGACTATGGCATTAGTTAATGAGCAATCGATATCAGCTAAAGAGTTAATAGATGGTTTGCTTGGAGTTTTAAAGCCTACGAATCGAGAAGATGTAGTCCATGAGATATATCGCGACAGAGGTGTTCCAGAGCACATGGCATCTGAGTCTGTGGGTCTTTTTATTGGGTCTGCTAGACCAAGTGGATGAAGATCAGTATATCGTGATTCGGGAGCGTATAAATGATGTATTTCAGGTCGGAGAGTATCAAGAGTTTGATAGCTATATGAACAACTCCCACTAAACGCTACGCGTTTTGAAGGAGTTTCAAAAAGAAAGCCTAAGCTGCCTTTTTAGGCTGGTTCCCAGCCTGAATGCCTAACGCCCAGTTTAAATTAACTTGCGCACTGGCTACATCACGGGGCTTCTCACAGCCGCATTTGCATGAGTGCCAGCGTTCAGCTAAGGTTTTTTTCTTTTTAGCTCCGCAGTCTGGGCAGGTTTGACTTGGCTTAACTTGCTTTGTTGGTACTTCAACGTATTCGCTACCAGCTTCTGCCGCTTTATAGGATAGCAAATTAAGAGTCATGGCTGGCGCGGTATTCAGGATTTCCCGATTCAAGCCAGCCTTTTGTTTTACGTTCTTCCCATGCTTCTCGGCAGTGCCTTTGGCGCTGCTGGTCATGTTCTTAACGGTGAGTTTTTCAGTGGCAATTAACGCCGCCACTTTCACTAATTTTGCCGTTTCTTTATGAGTAAAATCGAGTCGTTGACGGGCGATTTTTTGGTGCAGTTTAGCAATTCTGTGCTTCAATTTGCGATGGGCGCGAGTCCCATTTTTTGCTAACGCAAGGTCGCGTTGCAAAGCCGCTAATAGCTCTTTGCTATTTCTGAGATAGCGCGGGTTCTCAACTTGTTCAAAATTACCATCTTGATCGATGGTTGAAAAATAATGAGAAACACCCCAATCAAGACCAATAGCTTTAGTGCCACACTGTCTTTCAATAGAATCGTATTCCATTGAAACTGAGATAAACCACTCGCCATTCTTGTGAATAATTTCGGCAGTTTTAGGCTTACCGCCATCATTTCTGGCTTTACCTCGCATCTTAACGATCCCAACATCAGCCAGATAAACTGCACCTTGTTTCTTTTCCTTTAGGTGGAGTTTCCAGCCATCACCATGCGCTTTGTAACCCCAACCCTTAAAGCGTTGAAACGGTTTAAAACGTGGGAATCCAGCCTTCTTATCACCTTTTTTAAATCGACGGAAAAACCCATCAAAAGCTAGCGCGACACGCTTTAAGGTGACTTGTTCACTCTGAGCATTGGCATTGAAAATGCCATGCGCTTTGCGATTGTTGCGCCATAGCGTGTTGATTTTGCACTGCTCTGAAAAGTTAAGGCTGTAATCAGAATTGCGGTATGTTTCGATGCGATCACGTAAAGCCCAGTTATACAACTGGTGATGATGTACAAACAAATCCATCAGCGATTCTTCTTGAGAAACTGATGGTTTCAGTTTGTATGTGACTTTACGGATTGCTTTTTTCATACAATCGATTATATTTAGTTGTTATGAAAAAACAAGCCCTAAACACGCTACATCACAGCGTTTTCAATATTCACTATCATTTAGTTCTTATGACTAAATATCGTCGTCTCTGTATCACGCCAGAGGTTGCTGCATACTTAGAATCACAATATAAAAGGTTACTGGAAACTTGGGATTGCAAGCTTTTAGAATGCAATGGAGAACCCGATCACCTTCATCTCTTGATTTCTGCAAATCCTAAAATACAACCAAGTAAAATGGTGAATAGTCTAAAAACTGCCACATCAAGACTGGTAAGAAAGGAGTTTTCTGAGCACTTGGGTAGGTTTTACTGGAAGCCCGTTTTTTACAGCAGGAGCTATTGTTTGGTTAGTTGTGGAGGTGCGCCGCTAGACATCGTAAAACAGTATTTGGATCAGCAGGAAGGTTTTGATTAAAGCCACCACCTAAATTAACTCGCTTAGGCTCATTAGATTTAGATGGAGCACTTGGCGCTATTGGGTAGAAGAAGAAACCGAGTTTGGAGATTTATGTGAAACATTTGACATCATCTTCAAGAAGCAGTTTCCAACTATTCCTCGTGAAACCGATATGATTTCATATGAGTTTCGCCTACAGTGGCGTAACGCCTTGCTTGAAGAGCTAGATGAAATGGTAGCTCGATGAGTCATACAGACAAATAAAAAAGGACAGCAAAATCGCTGTCCTTTTTCTTATGTGTAGGTAAATAGCATTGTCTCGGGGGAAAGAACATAAATGCTAAAAAGGTGTTTACGATAGGAAATCGAGCACTTCTTTAGGAAGAATGACCTCTAGTTCAGCCAGCGCTTCCATTGTGTCATCACTCTTCGTATTGCCAGGCTTCATGTCTTTGATAAACACAGCACCATAGCCATCCTGTCTAGCTTCTGGGTTGCTTAGGAACTTATTAGCCAGCTCATAAAGCATTTCTTTATCCAGGGTATCTACACCAAATGTCTTTTGGTAAGAAGGTATGTAACGACCTTGTAGAGCGTCACCGTTTTCTTTCCAAACCATTAGATCCAAGCTAGATGTATCAGGATCAGTTGCATTCTTAGGATTAGGAAGCGGCAAGTGAGTCCAGTTTCTCAGATCTTCTTCAGCTCGAATCAGATAACCCTTGTAGAAACGCATGATAGTCGCATCAGTTTCACCATCACCTTTAGTCGCTCTAACACGGTTTGTGTCGTAGAAAGGCTTGTAATGCTTCAATCCTTTTTCTTGAGCAAAAGCTTGAAGGTCGTTTGTCTTTTCAACAATGTTTAGATTCTTATCGAATATACACCAAACGTTGCCCGTACCTTTTGCAGGATGCTCTGGTTCACCAGGGAATGGTAATTCAATATTGTTGCCAACTTGACGAACAAAGTAACCACGATATTGATTTGCCATTGGTTTGGACGGATCTTCTCGATCTGGTTTACCTGTCTTACGGAGATGAGTTTCTAGTGCTGGGTTCAGACCTTTTTCCTTCATAAACACTTTAAGGTCTTTGTAATTACCCATCAACTTCATTGTAGAGTACTCATATACGTCATATGACTCTGGCGGAACGCTCTTCTTCTCAGGGAATGGAACAAGCTTATCTGCTGTTTCAGCTTTACGGATAAAGTACCCTTTATAACTAGGAAGAAGATGCTTTTTGTTCTCTTCATCATAGTGGTTTGTTTTGTAAATCTGTACGTGAGCATTTTTTCCAAGATCGTGTTTAGTACAAAAATCTCGGATATCTTTAGTTCGCTCTACGATTTCATGTGTGAATGCATCATACACATCCCACTCGTTATCACGGCGAGATGATGCGCTTGTGCGTACTTCTTCACTTGGGAATGGAACTTCGTCCTCTTTTCCTTTTACACGCATGATAAGGCCGCGATATGCGGATAGAGCCTGCTTGCCATCTTTAACCTGGTTTGTTCGGTAAATTCCAGAGTAGCTCTTAAGTTCTTCTTTCAAATATTCTTCTAAAAAGTCTTTTACTTTGTCTGACTCGCCAACTATTTCAAGTGTTTCAGCGGCATAAAAAACATATGTGTTGCCAGCTTGGTCTTTGGTTTGAGAATCTTTTTTCATGCGATGCCCTTAGTTTTCATCGTTTTAGTTTTTCATCATCACCTGAAAAACGTTATAAATTAACAGTCTTGATGTAATTTATATATTGACAATGGTCTAATGTCAATAGATACGTCAAAAAAACCTTGTATTTCGACAAAATTCGTTGTAATAGGGCATAAAACATACATTTATCAATAGTTTTGATCATTTTGCGATCAGCAGGTCTGAGCTAGCTCAGACCAAAATCAATGGTTTCTTTCTCTTAGTGTTGATAATGTGCTCGATATGAATAGAATAACTGAAAATAAATAAATTAATGGAAGATTGACGATGAACAAACTAACTATAAAAGAAGAAATGTCACTGGACTCGATACCTGTGTTAATGATGGCGGACATACTCGCTCATGAAGAACGTGCAGGTAAATGGATTGACGAACTTAAAATCGACTTCGAATCCGATTCGGTTAAACAAAATGCATATACGTGGCTTAGAAATGAGAAAAAGATTAACGTTGAAGGCATGAGTGAACATGAAGCGTTCGAAACATTCCTTGTTGTACTTTGCTATCATGTAATGGCTCTGAAGCGAGGTGTGATAAAAGGTAGCAGCATAAAACTAAAGCGATTGGGAAATGACCCGCTGGAGCGGGTTTTTTATTTATTAAAAGAAACGCGCTTTACAAAGGCTGTCTAAAATAGCAAGATATATTTAAAATAATAAAAAGTGGCTTAAGATGAGAAACTTTATTCTTCTAACTGCTATTGCGTTAGTATCTACGAGTGTCTTTGCCGATGTTGTAAAACAAAGCTCGTCAGGTATTTGTCATGACTCAAACAGTTCATACTACTCAAGGATTAAGAAATCAGTTGATTTTGAATCAATGACTCAGTGTCTTGAGAATGGGGGAACTCCATATAAAGGGTATTCTTATTCAGGATCTGAAAAGAAAGAAGCACCTAGTAATGGTCTTATCCCTAAATATGAAAGAGATATGTACCCTCATTGGAAAGATGTCGATGGGGATTGCCAGAACTCAAGACACGAGGCTCTTATCGCTCAATCAGTAAGTGCAGTTGATTTCAAAACAGGAAAACAATGCAATGTGCTTAGCGGAGTTTGGAATGACCCGTATTCTGGTAAGCGATTCTATAATCCTGGTGATTTAGATGCAGATCACGTTGTTCCACTTAAATGGGTTCACGAGCACGGCGGTTATATGCTATCAGATAAATTGAAAGAAGCAATTGCAAACGATCCTGCAAACATCATAGTGGTTGATAAAAGTCTAAATAGACAAAAAGGTGCAAAACCTCCTATGGAGTGGCTTCCTCCTAACGAGCCATATCAATGCCAATATGTGCTGAGATTCGAGAGGATAGTTAAGAAGTACGGCTTGAGGATGAGCCAAAATGAAGCGATTGAATTCAGTAAAGTAAAAAACAACGTATGTAGTAAGTAAGGTGATGTTGTGAGTAAAATAATTGGTGTAAAAATTACGGAATCCTCTGATAAGAAACTTATCGGTTCCTTTTGGTTGCTTGATAAAGCTCTAAACCAGGCTAGATGCTTGGCAGCAAACACAGATGAAATTGAAGTTGATTCAATAGTTTCTATTGATGAGCTTGGGAGTTTCGAATATGATGAAATTCCTTTAGAAATTGAACAGATTAATCAAAATGTAGGATTTCATCTGAACGTAAACGTGATGCACAAGGAAACATTGGAAGATGCCATAAATCATCCAGAAAAGTATCCCCAGCTCACAATTCGTTACAATGGGTAATCTCTTAGACTAAATTTATGACTGAGTGAGAAAAAACCTAGTAAATACCTTGGTTCACATCACTAACCATACTTTGTTGAGCACAAACACTCACTCAGTCTAAAAAACATTTAGTTCAGCCAAAAATTAGACCGAATTCCTAGTCTATTTGAGTCTAAAAAATGGCTCAAAAACTGTTAAAGATTCAAATATAAAATAAGCAAAATAGGTGAAGTCAAATGATTAACGCAATTCAAATTACTAAATCAGCAAACGATGACTTGCTGAACTCAATCTGGCTATTGGATTCAGAAAAAGGCGAGGCACGCTGTGTTGCCGCAGCTTCTGGCTTTGAAGCTGATCAAGTTGTAGCTATTGATTCTCTAGGTGAATACGAGTCTCGTGAAGTAGCTATGGAAGCTGCCCCAAAGATTGAAGGTGGTCAACACCTAAATGTTAACGTTCTTAAGCGTGAAACCCTTGAAGATGCTGTAGCTAACCCAGAAAAGTACCCACAGTTGACCATAAGAGTTTCAGGCTACGCAGTTCGCTTCAATTCTTTAACTCCAGAACAGCAAAGAGACGTAATTGCACGTACTTTTACTGAATCTCTATAAGAGTTAAGCATCTGAATAAAGGCGCTTTATGCGCCTTTATTTATTATTTACCCGCCTTTAGTTTATTTTTACCAAAAATAGCGTGAATTACATCACCTCCATAATCACGTCTATGTAGTACTTTCTCGTACTTTTCAATCAATTCTGCCTTCTTAGCATCAGGCAATGCCTCCATCAGAGCAGCGACAAACGGCTCTGTTACCGCAATCTGGTTCTCCAAAGCATTGTTTACCGCATCGACATGAAGCTTATTAATCTCAGCCAGTTCATTTTTCTTCTGTTTATCACTCGCTCTGGACTTACTTGACTTGTTAAGGGTGTCAACAACTGTATCTAAGCTTATAGTTTTACCGTCAACATATTGGAAATCACCATCATCAGTCCATATGGCATCAGGGAACTTCGCTTTAATTTTGATGAACTTTTGCAGCCTTGGATAATGTTTTAACGCCCCGTTTTTTAGTCCAGCTTCTTTGCAGACGTTGGAATCATTGACCTTTAAGGTCTTTAGCTCTTTCTTATGCTTAACATTGCCTGAGATAAGGCGTTCTATTGCTTCAAGAAATTTCTTCTGGGTTTGCGCTTTATCCCACTCTCTCGTGCCTCTAATCGCCATTATGCCGCCTCCCAATGAATAACCAGATCTTCCCACTCCTTTGGTATCTCAACGGGTTCAAACGGTACGTCCATATCCATCATAAGTTTCTCAGCAGACCTGATTTGCACAACCTGCCTAGCAATAGTTGGCGGGTTTAGTTCACCAAGCTCATCCGCTAGGTGCAAAGCAATCTCAGCCTCTTTACGAACAGACTCTGCATATGTGGCGAATTCAAAGATGTCGAAACCACAATCAACACAGTCAGATAAGTCAACGGAAATACGCATTCCGCATGAGCTGTGAGTACAGTACATATTTGGAGCAATTGCGTGGATGTGTTCGATACCTGAACGAATACGTCTTTTCCAGTATTCGACTGAAACGGCTCTATCCTCATTACCTTCTTCGAACTGGCTCTCACCTTGCTTAGCCATATTCTTCGTAATTTCAGTTACCTTGCCTCCGCCAAGACGCTCACCGTTGGCAAGCTTCCTATGAATACGAGCCATGATTTGAGCTTTCTGGTTCAGCCTTTCTACTTCTATTTCACGATGCATCCTAGCAAATGAGGATGCATACCTTGCGTACCAGCGAGTCATTGCCACCGTGAAGTGTGAAAATTGTTGTTTGAGTTGCGGATATGACAACAATTCATATCCTATCAAGTAATACGCTAGAGAGCGCCTTAGCTGGTGTGGGTTAAACTTAAAAGTGACACCCGCTGCTTTATTCGTGGAACGGTCTGGATTCGACATATCAAGTTGAGAAATATCTTCGTCGGTCATTTTGTAGTCTTTAAGCCAAAGCTTGACGTATTTCGTAATGTTGTCAGTGTCTTTGTCAGCAGGTTTTGTCTTAAGTAGCCCTCTAAATCCTCCGAAGAACCTGTTTTTGCCAGTCTTAAAATTATCTCTAAGTGGTGCGTGTATATCATTTAACAGGCGGTACGCTCTCGCTCCCATCTCTGTTGTTACATAGACATCATTCACAGTGTTTGCATTCATTGAGATTTTGCTTTGTCGAGTGGTTAATAGTGGTATAACCGTCCCTTTAATGGTGGTGTGCTGCAATCCATACTCAGGTCTCATTCGCCACAGTTCATCAGTTCGCATTCCACTCAAGGCTTGTATCAAGAATCGGCAAGCAGCATCTATCTCAGAAAGAGTGTCTTTAAACGCATTGAGGCTTTTCCAATAAAACTCTCTGGTAAGAAGATCGTAACCTCTCTCTTTCATTCTTGGGGTAGTATGATCTCTAATATTAAATGACTTGTAAGATGGGTCGATATCTTCGATTAGCTCAACCCACTTATCTCCTTCTTTAAAATCATCAATTAGAGTGATACCTGCTTCCTCAAATCGCTCAATCAACTTTTTTTGCACTGGAGGGCGGAAGTAACCATTGAGCGAACAAGAACCCGTCCTAATTGCTTTTTGAATCTTGATCTTAGCTGCTTTTTGCTTAGTTTGGATGTCCCGTAACTTATCCTGAAGCTCGATTCTGGAGTCATAATATTTGTTGACTACTGCTTCAGCTTGGTCAAAAAGCGTTTTGTAAACAGCAAGGGGAATGACTTGGTTTTGCTCTCCCTCTCTTTCAATAAGAGATGGAAAAGCCTTTGTTGTAAACGTGCCAACATTTTCAAAATTAAGAGGTAGCTCATATGCTTTGGTAAGCACATTTAATGATGCAATTGTCTTCTGTTGTATCTCGACAAAACCAAGATTGATCATCCTCCTTAGGGTCTCATGATTTAGCTCTTGAAATGAGTTCAAGCCGTATTCTGAACACTCCATCGCTAAAGACTTCAAAGGGTTGACATAAGACCTTACACTTGCAATCCACTCAGTGATTTTAGGTGCCATGAATAAGCAATAGTATGCAAACAGTTTAACTTCAAGATTAAACTGAGTTGGCAGTCTAGCGCCAATATCAACCTGTATCCCGCTGTATTCATATGCAAAAAAGTGCAAGTTTGTCACTTTACTTATGTCATAATCACCATTCCATAGGTGATCCTTGAGTGACCATATATCATCGCCAAACTTGATTAGCGTTTTGCCTCCTTTATCGACAAGAACAGGCAGCTCATTTATTGCTTGCCAATTTTTACTGTCAAAAAGTGGTTTAACAACATGTTCCATATAGTCATGTTGTTTTCTAGCAAATTTATCCCATCGCTTGTAATAGAAAGCGGATTCCAATGAGTAAGCAGCATTGATCACTTGTGGGTTCCTTATGCCAGAATTTGAGCTGCTTGCATCTTCTCTACAAGCGGGTGTAAACCATTGAGATAAAGCATTTTATTTGCCTCAGCCAATACCTCATTGGAGATATTTTCATTGATCATAATTCTTAGGTAGGTAGTAGTTTCTAATAGTGATTCATTATCAGGACGAAGGTCAATTCTCAACTCCATTACCTCAATGAAGGACAGTAGTTTATATACCTGTTTCGCATCATCGACCATCCGTGCTGATTTGCAACGAGAACACTGATCTAACTGGTAGCACGGCATAGAACCTTTAGGATCAATACCAATCTTTTTAGCTGTTTTAATTGCACCACGGTGGTAATCATCACCCATTGTTCTGTCTATATCTGGCACACCGTTACATGCGATCCCATTTTGATTAATGTGGAGCCTTCTTTGCTTTACCTCATCGAATGTCAGTGTTTCACGTTTCAAAAGCTTCTTAAGGGCGGTAATCGCATTTTCCTTGCTTTGACCTTTAAAAATTCTCGAAAGGATCTCTAGACCTTCATAGAAGATCATTTGGTTTTCCTCAGGGTTTCCATCCGCATAACTTTGCTGAAAGGTGTTTAGCTCATTGTCTAGAATGATAGAACCCTCTTCGCCAAGATCATTATCACTGTAAGTTTCAGATGCCATCAATGCCCTGAATCGTCTGGTATTGATGTCGAGATAATACTCGCCATGTGGAATGGCGAGATCATCGAGAATGGTGTGCATTGGCGGCAGCCTTTGAGGAGTTCTCCAATCAAAAATCCTATTCCCCGTAGAGTTAGGAAATGGCAACAGAAACCTATGTTCATTTTCCCCATTAGCACTCGACCACGCCTCAAGGTTTTTCATTACCTCTCGATATTCTTTGGGAAGAATGAAGTAACCCTTGGCTCCTGAACATGTTTGGAAGTGGTAATGGTGGTTGCCTTTATCTTCAGTCACCATGAGTGGCAATCTGGCTCCATAGAACGCCTCTGGGTTATTGTATCCACTGAGTAGAAGTGAAGCGCAAGAAACGATATTTCGCTTTGTCTTATAAGGCTTTAGAGAAGAAACTTTTTTACTTACTCGGTGAGAACCATCGGCTTGAACTGTGCTAGATATAACGTAAAACTTCCCCTTAAGAGCCATTGCTAACCCTTCAGCAAAGAGTGGCGATAGATACTCAGTATTTAGCTTTTTTAACCCTAATACTTTAGATAATTTAAATACAGGCTCTTGGCTAAACTTAACTACTTCATCATTAACACCAAGGTTGAAAAATAAAGGGCTGCGCTCAGTCGTTGAACCAAACATTTCAGCGAGTTTCACTAGCTTGTTGACTAAAGATACTCCCGTTTTCTTCTCGATCTCAACATCAAACTCGTCCTCACTGAAGTCGAAAATAGGCATATCATCAGTAAGCTCTGCCTTCACAAACTTGCCTGCCCTAGCTTTCCAAAGTGATAGTGATATTTGATTGATCGTCTTGTCTTTCAGCTTGCGCTTTTCAAACTTAATAGGGTGTGCAGCGTTGAGAACCACATCTCGGTTGAGTCCTGTGTAATAAGCAAACAGAGCATAACCTGCTGCCATGCAAATATTGAATGGACTTGTCGATACACCTAGCTCTGGCAGGTTCAGCTTGCCAAGATCTCCACCTAATTCAACTTCAATCGATTTAGGTAAAAGGGTGTGGGGGCTTGACTCATAATGGTTTGAAAGAGCGCCATACAAAGCGTCAAACGCTCTAAGTAATACCTTAACAGCCAAATCTGTTTCATCACTGCTGTAAGGAATAGTTAACTTTCTGTTCTTTTTAGAAAATGCTTCATAGCTACGCTCCCAAATTGGCTCATGAACCTCTGCCAGCTTAAGGATTGTTCTAACATCGTGAGTATGGGATGAGCAGGTGACTTCTGAGAATCCCAACGAATCACCATCACTCGACTGCATCAAAAATGGAGGGCGGTCTTCATTGATTTTAGCTCTACGTCTCAACTCACCTTCATCACCAACGTAGGCTAGATACCCTTCCTTAGAGAATGGCTCGATACCATTAGTATCGCAATACATTACGTAACGCCTGAAGTTGATGATTGCCATCGCATATGTGCTTTCAGAACGTGCTAGCTTAATCTTATCCTGAATGCCTTTAGCGATCTTATTTACGTATTGAGCACGCCCCTCGACTCTTAATAAATCAGGGTTTGCCGAATAAAAATAAAGGCGAGATAAATCAACCTCCGCCCCTCATAACTGAGCTTAAGCCAACTCAAATCAAAGGCTTCTCTGGTCTTCACTTCTCTTCTTACAGCGCCTGTGGAGCGCTTTTTCATAAAGCTTTTTCTAACCACTTAATATCAGCCTTAGTACATCATTGATGCGTTCATATTTTTTCTGGATGCGTTCTTAAAACGCAGTAATTTTGCGTCCAAAAACTTAACGTACTTTCTTGTCTGTTCGACGTTTTCATGCCCCATGAGAAGCATCAGTTCATCAAGCAGCATCTCCATTGGAACTTGTCGCTGAATGTGTTCCCTAATCAGCCATCTAGTAGCAAATGTCGAACGAGTATCGTGCGGTCGGTAATACCAATCAGGAATGAGGCTGTGACGCTTTCGTTCTTCAAGATCATGAAAATCATAGACAGCGTCAGCCTCATCAGGCTTAGTACCAAGGGCTATTTGGGCTTCTCGGTCATAGTTGATAGTTAGATGCTTCCGAATGTCACTTAAATAGCGTTGCAGTGTATTTTTAGCAATTGGTTCATGTGACTTTTCGGATATAAACAACCGACCATGAGGCTCTAGCTCAAACTCTTTCTGTTCTTCAAGTAAGCCAATCTGATCAAATGTTTTATTGCCCATAGGATTATCATCAGTTGGCACATCTAGGTTATAAGCCTTTTCGAGTCTAGAAAGTCTTGCATCAGATGCTTTGTAATCCCACAGTTTCTGCATCAGCTTGTCGCTAATTTCAATAGTCCTTTGCTTACTAAATTTAGTTTTACAGCCATTCAGGAGTTCGCTAATGCTTACCTTTATAATGCTCTCTCCAGATCGTGGTGGGCGAACAACGGATTCAGGAAATGTACATACTTCATTCATCCGTAACCCCGCTTCTAAGCAAAGTTCATACATTAGGCTTTTTGCCGAGCCAGAACTTTTGCTGAGTTGATTTTCAAACATAATTCGATGAAGCGGAGTCATTGGTTTTAGTGTTTGCCATGCAGGGACGGAAGATGTTTTATTTGTATTGAATTCCTGCATGATGTCAGTCGTTTGTATCGTTACTTTCATCCCCTTACTGGTGTGACCAAGGCTACCATTGTTAGTAAAACTAATTTCATAATCCTTACTGTGAAATGGCGTGTAGTCATTCGTTACCTTTAAGTACCCTGACTCCATAAGCCAGCGATAGAATCGAATTACACAGCTCACATAGGATTTTGCGGTACTCGTAGCCCAACCATCCTCTAAGACAATGCCACTAGATGGATCTAATGCCTGTAAATTATTAACAAGATCAGCCATAAACAGGTATGGAGCACCGTATTTGGGATTTTTGGTCAAGCTTCTGAAGGTCATATGCTCCACTTCACCAATATCATTTTCCCATTGACTGGAGTACACAAATCGGCAGAATGCGAGCATTGCTGCCGCCTCATGCTTCAACGTATCTTCTTTAATTCGGTTCATTCGGTATCTCAAGTACAGGTTCTCCAAAAGGAGTGGGACACCGTCTTGGTTTAAAATGACTGGCAGTATAGCGTGGTCGTCTACTTTGGGGATTCGATTGCTTTTCTTCAGTTTCTTTGTGGCACGTTTGTCATACGTGACGGTAAAGTCAATTTCACCTGTCTCCTGATTAACTTCAGGCTTTATCATGGGGTATCGAGGTACTTTGACGTAAACAACGATAAGATCTTTACCTATATCACTGTATTTAATGTGCCTTGCAGGGTCTTTCTCTCCAATTTCGAGTTCTTCGTTATCGCTCAAATCTTGCTCTACTCCACTCCATTATATTGAATTAAATGAGTATTAATTAAAGCCAGTCTAAAAACCAGTCCAATTTATATGTAATTCGTAAAAAACATATTAAAACATTCATTGTTTGGGCTGAGAGTAGAGTAGGGAGTGCTGTAGCTTAGCCTGTACTTGGATATACTTATCGTATTATCTGAAGATCGTTAATCAGAGCCTAGTGGCTTCGTATAGCGCAATTGACTTTAACACCACTTAAGAACCGTTATAAGACGGTGGATGACTTCTTATCAATATGTGATTCTCATTCAATAAATCGTTTTAAGTTCGATATGTTATCTATGGCATAGTGGTTAAAATGAAATCGTAAAATATTTAATCAGGTCAAGGTGATATGAGCTATCGAGTTGTACGGATCACAGAGTTAATGGCTTATGAGTTTGGACAAGTTGAAGGTGGCTTTAATGAACTCAATGAAAACGAGTTGAAGACGGCAATTCCATCAGGGATGGGATTTAACGCTTTTATGGAGCAGCTAAGGCAAGGACACCTTGTTTTACTGACGGACTCGCCTTCAACACCAATGCTGATCTCTGAATCAGGTGCTATGGGGGGAGGCAAAACGTGGTCTTTGAACTCTCAAGCTACCGATAACGTTGAACCTGCTGCACAAAGTGCATTGCTAGCTAGAACTCAAATGAGTGGAAGTAGCGCTGGCTACAGTCGAAGTAAGAGCCTACATCCGCCGTTGCCGATGCCAACGTATATTCCTGAGCCTCCGAGACGTGATTACTCTGATGAACCACCTAAGTTAAAGTATGAATACAGCTTTGAAATTGCGTGCTCTCAAGGTTCGGTACTTAAATCTGGTAATTGCCACTTTATTTTGGCAAAAACAGAGAATGAAGTGGAGCTAGGGCGCTGGGCTGAAACAAAGACAGAACATGGCACCCGCTACACTATACAGACTGCATTTGATGAACCTAAACGCCTTGTCGCTCAAGTTGCTTCTCGTCCTATGGGGATTTCTCCTACACACCCCGTCAAAGTCAGGAATATCGGCGCACAAGTTGCTAATGAAGGGTTTATTCCCGTGACACCTACCGTTCAATTGGGTGAGCGATTAGGATTCCCTACCGAAGGCTTTTATTATCACTTCCACGACAACCAGTTGGTACAAGAGTACCGTTTACAGGGTGATAAACGTTGGAGTTTTTATGCCACCCTAAGCAGGCATCAGCGTCTTGATCCAGAAAGAGGTTACAACACGGATCAAACAGCAATTCTGGTCTTTTGGAAGCTTGGCTGTAAAGTTGTCGAAAATCAGTATCTCGTTTACCTAGAAAGACAAATTACTCGTGATGAGTTAGATAATTTGACCGATGATTGGTTGAACGAGCATGGGGTAAAATTAGATATCCCTCAGCTACTTGAGGCGACCAAATCCCCCATAATTAAACGAACTGAAGCAGCGAAACCAGCCGAACAAAAACAACCAAAGCCAGTTAATCATATTGTTCAAACCGATCCCGAAACAGGAACGCGAGAAACGTGGGCGAAGATTGCCAACCAGTATGGGCTAGCCCCGAAAGCTTTGTTGGATCTTAATCCGCAATATGATGCAGACCCGATGTCTTTATCGTTAGGTGATTCTCTGAATGTGCAGAAGCCGCAACCTCAACGCATAGAAAAGGAATCCGTTTATGAGATACCACCAGAGAGTCCTAAGCGATTTAACCAACCGTTGAATACATTTTATGGCTATACAGGCCACTGTTTAGCTGAAACGTCAATAGTATCAATTAGTAACGAAAGGTTGGTCGAAAAAGACATCCCTGTAGTTAACTTGAAAATACTGTCTACGGAATCGAAAGCAACTGATTATGGCAAGCTGGCATTTTTAGCGTTGCCTGCGAGTACAGCAGGCTCTAATCTTGGGATTGTCAGTACCAATACCACCTCTACGTTAGGGAAATGGAGCATCTCAGGTGAAGCACTAGGCAGCTTTGCACGAGTTGGCGGAGGTTTGATTACTGCATTATGGCCTTCTCAGCTTGGGGATGGAACACTTGATGGCAACCCTGAGTTTGCTACGAGTGATACCACTACGATGCGCGTCCGTTTTAATATGTACACCGATGAAAATGGCAAGCAGCAAATTGTGGGTATCAAAACGGGTGAAGGAAGTGCATACGGGGATCGCGTGGCGAAGCGTGAAGCTGTTCAGCGAGGTCAACACTTTATTGCTGAGCTGGATAACGGTATCACGATTACATGGACACCTGACGGTTCAACTGATGTCCTCACCCCCGATACCGTATTACCCGAGAATGACCAACTGGATGTTCATAACATCTGGGTTCGTCCAATTGAAGAGCATGAGCAAGAAATTGGCACGGTTCTCTACCCAGAAGAAGATCTAGCTGAATATATTGTCACCTTTCCTGCTGATGCAGGGTTATCTCCACTGTATTTAGTTTTCAGTAAACCTAAAGTAAAACCATTGGAGGTCGGAACTTACGGTGAGCTAGCGCCCAGAAGTAAAAAAGATGGTATGGATATTGACCATATTCCTTCTCTTTCGGCACTGGTTAAAGCTACAGAAATGCTCTATCGTCGTAAATTGAGTAAAAACCAAATTGCAGAGATAAAGAAAACATCTGTAGGTATAGCAATCCCATCTCAAGTCCATCAAAAATGCAGCGAAACTTATGGCGGAAGAAATAGAACAGAGAAGCAACAATTGGACGCAGAAAACTTAGAAAAAGCTGTTGATAATAACTTTGATGCTATAGAAGCTTGTCTCAAGGCTGAGGGGTACTCTCAAGATGAACTCGAACAGGCTCGTCAAGAAATACATAGACTCAATAAACAAAATGGATGGTATTAAATGAGCCACTCTTATGAATGTTTCGTAGGAAATACGTATCAAACTTTATTAAAAGATGCATCCTTTCTTTCGCTTATAGGGGGGAACGTACCTGAAATTGTTGATGAAAGTTTAGATAGTTTCTATATCGTTTCGGATAGCAGTAAAGCTGAGTTGATCTTCAATAAGCATACTCAGATACTTGAAGTTATTATCTTTAAGAAAAGTGCTGATGGGCATTTCCCCAAGTCATTGAATAGTCATATGGATGCTGATGAAGTTCGTAGTATTCTTGGGAACCCCATTGAAATAGTTCAAGCGCGAAAACTACCTGTTTTAGGAATGGTTCCACCTTTTGATAAGTTCGAAGGCAATGTGGAGGTGACTTACTCTATTGATACTGGCTTGGTTGAAGAAGTTCGATTTGGCTCATAGAATTAAACTAAGTAGTTCATTCAAAGGTTTTGGGTAAGATATTACTCTCTATTTTGAGTCTGATTTTTTACCCAACTTACTCAGTCTAAAAAAGTTCCCCACTTTAATCCGCGTAAGTGGATATGCTGTAAGGTTTAACTCTTTAACTAGAGAGCAGCAACAAGATGTTATCACCCGAACTTTTACAGATAGGATTTAAGAGCTTATGATCCGAACAATAGATCAGGGTTTCACTTAGTTTGGTTTAAAACTAGGTGAAGAAAAATGTTTAAAAAAACGTATATTGTAGTAGATATCAATGGTCATGAGCAGATTGTAAATAATCTATATGAACTCATTAAATCAATGGGTATCAGAAGGTTTAACTATATGTTCGGTGATCAGTTTGAAAAAATTAGCTGGAATCAAAAGTACAACTTACCTGATGCTGAAAGAGCAAAGTTTGCTTTTGATGATAAAGATGGTTTTTACAGTTCCTGTAATTACAAGATTCTAAATCTCGCAGGAAACGTTATACCAAAAGCTCAAGTGTTGTCTGAGTATATTGAACTCAATCCAAAAGAAATTGATGACCTAATATATCGCTTTTACTTCCGTGTAAGCGGGTTTGCGGCAGAAAAAAGAAGGCGCAAATATGGTAGAGGTAATAGAAAAAAGTCTTTTGCCAGGGTGATGAAAAATCAAGATGACGAATGCTTTGAAGGTGTTCGCATCAAGAAGATTAAGCGTAAGGATAGAGAGCTTCTTCAGGAAATGAAGGACTGGTACACAGACTATGAAAGAAGGTATTCTGAGCGAAACTGGAAAAGGTATCGAAAAACACAATATAAATAATAGATAAGCCTCTTGATAGAGGCTTTTAATGGTAAATAATAATGAAAATAAAAACGTTGAATGAACTCATTCTTGAGAAAAGTTGTTATCCAATAAATACAGACTACAAAAAATTTTGTATCGAAGAAGATTTTAGTGACAGAGCGATAAATGAAGTCAGAGAATCATATAGAGACCGTCACTGGATGTATCTAGTAGACGCATTGTTATCCAGTCTTTTTCTGTCTAATCTCAATGTCTTTAAGATGCACCTTGAAGAATTTCAAGGAAGAGAGGTATCAGATAAGGTTAGAACTGAGGTCTATAGAGAAATTCTAGCTGTATCTCTAATGCAGTACAATAAAGAGATAAAACCAGAAGCAATTTCCATATTTAGTGAAACCACTGGAATTTCAGTTAAGGAATTTGTGTTAAAGCATGATCTTACTGTCTATGAAATTAACAATATTGAACGATCTCCACTGCAAGCCTTACTGGATTATTCAAACAAACCATTCTTTGAGGATGTGTGTTTAGCTTATAGACAAAGTGTGGACTTACACGATATTTTTTCTTTTTTAAATTCGCGCCAAGAGACCACCCATATGGCTACTTGGTTATTGAGTGATTTTGATTGTAGGAAATTTATCATTTCGCTTAGTGAAAAAGACTGTGATTTTTACGATAATTGTTCGTACCTCCTACTCTATTTAACTCTATCAAACAAATATCAGTGGAAAATTGATGATATTTCAGATGCAATAAATTATAAGAGTTATAAAACTTTATCACTAATTGATGATTACTTAGTTATTGATGATGAATTATACTTTTTGAGTATGTTAGCCAATTCATTGATGAATGATCTTTATTTGTATTTGTCACCAAGCATGATTGATTATTCTAAGAGTGATGAATACATATTGGAAAAGACTAGCAAGATATTTGAAGAATATTATGATGTTTCTGAAATGCATAACACATTAACTTTAACGTTTACAATGCTAAATATTAGAAAACGAAAAGCAAGGATTCAATCAATAATTGACTCTTGGCTAAAAGGAAATAACTTCCCGAAAGTGTTCTTAGATCGAATCACTGATTTCGAACAAATAGCAAAGTTTTTAAAAATAATTCATGTAGATTTCGATATCGTAAAATTTCAAGAGCTTGTTAATGAGAACCTAGTGACACCTTCAATCGAGGGTGAAGTGGAATCTCTTTTTTCTATCAATGAAAATCAAAGAATTAAGCCTTTAGAAGATGTTGGTTTTTAAGTTTTTAGGTCTGATTAATAGTCAGACCTTGTAAATTGAAATAAATAAAAGGAATAAAAATGTACACTTTAGTAGAGAATTCCTGTGATGTTAGCGAAACTCTGAAGATTTGGTTGGATTCGCTTATACGTATCAAATTGTCAGATAATCAAGAAGCAGAGTTGGATACACAAATAGAAAACCTAACAAAATCGATTACTTGTAAGCATCATGTGCTAACAGAAAACAATGAGTTAGGATTTGACGCGAACGTAATCAACTTTATGCTAAAAGAGCGCGAACAACAAATTCAGGAGAAAAAAGAGAAAAATCTTGAATTATACCAAAAATACAAAGGAATTATGGATGAACTTCCTACGTATATTACTATGCATGAAAATGGTAGCTTAGCTTTTGATGGTCAAGCTCATTCAATACTTGCTCGTCATATAAATGATAAGGATGTTTATTGTAGATATGAGGGGTTTCTTAATAATGAAGAACTATTCGATCTGATCTTAAGTAATTATGAGTTTGTTTCTTGCGATTACTACCCAATAACTGATATGCGTGAATATTCAGGATCTGATGAATTTGGTTCAAAAGAGTCATGCATACAGAGCTTTAAGGAGAACTCTTATAAATATATTGACTCCTTCTCGTTTTCAACATGCGATCTGCCAGATACTAGAGGGTACGGTCATAGCGTAGAATTTTTATTACGTAGAATATCAGATTCAGTGAGTAAGCCAGGAGAGCAAGGATATTCATCAGAATTGCATCAGTTCAAAAATGTCAAAACATCAAAAGCTCTAATTCATAATATGCACACTGGTCATTTTTACTTCAAATATGACGGAGAAACTAATCCAAAAGAAAATCCAGAGAGGTGGATTACCTATATTGATGCTTTAGATGAAGTTAAAAAATATGATCGAAAAAAAATCTTCCTATTTAATGACTCACACTACGATTTAATGCTTAAGTTGTTATTATCTTCTGACTTAGATGTGACGATTATTGATGAAAAAGATGTGATGGCTTCCAAGCTGATTTCTCAACTTGATTGCTCAGTTCATGTCAATTTTCAGACATCGAACTTTTCTAATATTAACTTTAGATTAGGAGAATTAATTTTCGGTGAGTTTGTTGAGCAGGTTCCTGACATTAGAAAGTTTATTAAAAATCCACAAATACATGACTATTCACTTCAAGGAATGAGATCGGGAGTAGTTTCTAAAAAACTTGTGCGTTTATATGGAATAAGAGATTATAAAATTCCTGAAATGGTGTCGGTAGTTAAAAGTTACAAAGATTTTCGTGCAGAAGCTATTCATACGAAAGAAGTGAAGCTTTCTGATATTGATGAGAATTCCTCTGTTGTGAAGGATAAGGAAGAGAACTCTCAAGGAGGTCACTTTCTCTCCTTCAGTAAGAAAGATTAACATGAATAGAAGCCTTTTTTATTACCAAAGATGCGCGAAAAGCTCTGTCCTTATGAGGCAGAGATGGATAGCGCACATTGCGTAGCAATGCGTTATTGATTTGAATTTATTATTCATTTATGATTCAAAACATGAAGATATTACGTGCATTTAAGTTTTGACTTAAAGTTGATGAAGAACAACAATCGGCTTTCTGGAAGCAGGCTGGCGCGTGTCGTTTTGTCTGGAATTTATTCCTAAAACGTCAACAATACCGACTCAAACGCGGTCACTACGTTGAAAATTATGCAACCATGTGTCTTCATCTTACCCAAGTAAAAAAGCACTTCACTTTTCTTAAAGAAGTTGATTCCACCGTGCTTCAACAAACCCTAAAAGATTTAGATAAAGCTTATAAGGATGCGTTTGATAAAACGCAACCTAATAAACGGATGCCCGTCACTAAGAAACGGTCAAGGTGCAATAATGGCTTTCGATACACTGGACGATTTAAAGTTGAAGGTCGTCGCGTATACTTACCTAAGCTTGGCTTTTTCGGCTTTTTCAAGTCGAGAGATATTATTGGGAAAATCAAAAACACCACAGTGACACACAAGGATGGTCACTGGTATGTCTCATTCCAGACCGAATACAAACGTTCTGAACGCCCTAACCACTCAAAGTCGATGGTTGGGGTAGATTTAGGTATAAAACGTCTTGCAACGCTTTCTAATGGGTTTTATGTGGATGGTCTGTCCGCACTCAAAGTCCATTCGAAAACGTTAGCGAAGCTGCAAAGAAAGCTCGCTAAAAAAACACGTTTTTCCAATAACTGGAAAAAGGCAAAACAAAAAATCACTCGCCTACACAGCAAAATTTCCGCTGTTCGCCATGACTTCCTGCATAAATTCTCAAGTTACTTGAGCAAGAACCACGCAATCATCGTGTTTGAGGATTTAAAGGTGAAGAACATGACTCATTCATCCAAAGGAACACTTGATGAGCCAGGTAAAAAGGTTAAGCAAAAGTCAGGATTAAATAAAAGTATTCTCGAACAGGGTTGGGGAATGCTAATGGATTTTTGCAAATACAAGCAGCAGTGGAAAAACGGCATGGTTTTAAAGGTTGATCCGAAAGGAACCAGTCAAACTTGCTCTTGCTGCGGTCATAAAAGTAAAGCTAACCGACTTTCTCAATCGGAATTTGTCTGTGAGAAGTGCGGCTTAACCATCAACGCTGATGATAATGCGAGTCTCAATATTTTAGCGTCAGGACATGGCGTGTTAGCCTGCGGAAATCCTAACTCATTAGAGTTCTGTAAGCAGGAATCAACTGGATTCGTGAGAAGCCAGCCATTGTTAATCAAATAACAATGAATCCCCTTCCTTACCCACGTAGTGGGCGCGAAGCGAGGGAGGTGAGAATGTCAATCTTCAACACTCATTCATCGCTCGTTACATACAACCATATCCATTAAAATGTCATATTGTTTTTGTTTGAAAAACAATCTAACGTCATTTAAAATTGATAAAACAATTAATAATAAAGAGTTTAGGATGACAAGCTTAGGAATTTTTCTTGCGTTATTTGTCGCAACGTGTGGCGCACACATGCAAAACTTAGTTGCAATAAAGAATATTGATGCTCAATTAGGATGGGTTTCATATTGTAAAGTAGCACTCATGTGCTTGCCTATCAGTGTTGTAGTATCAGTCGGTTTTGCATATTACTACACGAACGGAGTAAAAGCCTTTCCCTATCTTCTTCTATCATTGGTGGCTTTGGGTAGTTCCATAATTTTTAGCTTCATAATTAATCAATTCATTTTGCATCAAAGAAGTTTTAATCAACTTGAGTTTATTGGTGTGATTTTTATTATATTTGGTGTAGGATTGACTCTTTACTCTAAGCCTTAATTAGGTATAGTATGAACAAGATTAGATTGGTTACTTCAAACTTAAACAAATTAAAAGAGTTTATAAGGTTATCTGATGGTCTAGATGTTGACATTCAGCATGGTGAAGACCTTAAAGAAGTGAAATCAGAGGACTCAATTGAAGTTGCGATTTACAAATCGCTTGAAGCTGGCGAAGGCGCGATAGTCGAAGATACAATCTTAAAAGTTAACGGCGAAGAAATTACGGATATCCGTTACAGACTATCAGAGATTAGTCAGATCGCAGATTCAAGTGATTGTAAGCTTGAGTGGATTACAACGTTAGCCCTTCATAATGGTTATAGTGTTGCTTTGTATCAAGGGGTTACACACGGAACGTTTAAAGACATTAAGGATGTTCCCAATGATGCATTTGGATTTGATCCTTTCTTTGTTCCTAATGGAGTCAGTAAGACTCTTTATGAGCTTGAGAAGGATGGATGCAAAGATGATTTCTCTGCTCGAAAGACTGCCATCCAAAATCTAATCTTAGATAAAAAAATAAAAGAAGTTGAAATTAATAGTATTCCACCTTGGAAGGGTGAGTATCAATCGTGAGGTTTTATGCGCAAAGTTTATTTAGTAGGTGGCGCTGTCAGAGATACATTATTAGGTATTGAGCCTAAAGATAGAGATTTCGCAGTAACTGGCGCTAGTGTTGAAGACATGCTCAATGATGGTTTTATTAATGTGGGTAAAGCCTTTCCAGTTTTTCTCAAAGATGGATGTGAGTATGCGCTTGCTCGTACCGAGAAGAAATCAGGTACTGGTTATCATGGCTTCATCCCGAGCACTTCTCCAGAAATCTCTATCGAGCAAGACCTCTTTAGACGTGACCTTACTATTAATGCCATTGCGCAAGATTTAGAAACTGGCGAATTAATTGATCCATATGGCGGGAAGAAAGATATCGAGGCTAGATTACTACGCCACGTATCCACGGCTTTTACCGAAGATCCTTTAAGGGTGCTAAGGGTTGCAAGGTTCCTAGCAAGATATTCGCATCTGGGCTTCACTGTAGCTCCTGAAACGCTATACATGATGAAGAAGGTAGTCAGCTCTGGTGAATTGACAACAATCTCTCCAGAGCGCATCTGGAGCGAGATTAAGGGGGCGTTAGAAACCCAATCCCCACACAAGTTCTTCCTGGTTCTGAAGAAAGTTGGTGCTTTAAAAGAGATCTTGCCAGAAGTTGATCGGTTGTTCGGTGTAAGACAAAGACGCGAGTATCATCCAGAGGTTGATACAGGTATTCATGTTATGATGGCTCTTCAGCAATCTGTAAAGCTAACTACCTGTTCAGTTACTCGATTTGGTGTGCTAGTTCACGATTTAGGTAAGGGGCTAACACCGAAGGATATTCTTCCAAGACATCACATGCACGAGATTAGAGGTGTTCCTTTAGTTGATGATATTTGTGATAGATTGAGGGTGCCGAAGAAATACAGAACATTTGGTAAAATTGCTTCTGAATTTCACACTCACTCACATGAAGCTTTCTTAAGAAGTCCTTCAACATTTATCAAATTTTTCTATGCTATTGATGCAATCCGAAATCCTAAGAACTTGGAGATGTTGGCTATCTGCGGTGAAGCGGATTCTCGTGGTAGAACGGGATTCGAAGAAGAATCTTACCCGCAAAGAGATTACCTAATGCAGGTGTTAAAGCTGGCAAAAAAGGCGGATCTTTCGAAGATTGATAAGAAATCTAAACATGTAGAGCAGCAAGTTTTAGAGGCTAGAATTAGAGCGATTAAACCTTTTGTTTCCGAACATAAAATCACTCAAAAAAAGAATCAACCTACAGACAGAAAGCCAAAATAGAAAAAACGCTAGAACAATGTTCTAGCGTTTTATTTTAACGGGAAAGCGATGCTGAAGGTTCAGAGGTTCTGTTGTACACTTCTTCAAAGTGATCGACAGTCTTTAGTATTTCTTTGGCTTTATCGTCACTATAATGACCATCACCTTTTGAACCTAAGCCGATTACAAGCTCTCTGATTCCATTAAAGTCACGACACCACTGATTGATGGTTCCGCAGTTTTTATCAAGAAGGTCTAATGGTGCAAAGACATCTTTATGCTGACTAAAGATTTTAATAGCCAAATCTTTACATGTGTCTCTGTTTTTTGAATCAATTGCATCTTGCAAGTAGCGTTCAAATTGAGCGTCAGTTAACCTGTCAACGGTACATAGACCACCTCCATCAGCAGCATTAAGCATAATTGATGGTTTACCTCCTAGCTGCCCTCTAAAGTCAGGGCTTGTTTGGCTCCAAATTAGTTTGATAGCTTTCTGTCTGCTGAGTGATTCTTTAGTAACTTTCATATTTATCTCTCAATGAATTTTTAATTATTATATCACTGCATAGCTTGTTTTGAGTAGCTATTTGAAAATATTTCGCAAACTTTTTTCAGCTACAACCTGTACAGTCAAAACTGTCATTATTATACCCAGAGAATAACCATGAGTCATTATAGTGTGTATAATAACAAAAACATTAAACTTATATTTTTATGTGGTAAAATTATTTAAGAATAATATAAAAAAGAATATCAAAAATGTTAGATCCTAAGTCGATTGAAAATTTAAAAGCCATTTCCTCTGTCAATCCTTCACTATTAGTAAATCATTATTCTGATGACCTAAGGTTATGTGTAACTCTCTATATTGATAAAAAGAATCAATATTCAAACTTTGAAACTATTGGTCAAGTATCTGTTGAACGATCTGATGAAAAGATTGACGGAAAATCAGTATATTTCGTAACTGATACTACAGGAGCTTATCCTGGATTCGGTTCACTGCTATATCAATCACTGATGATTGAGCTTTCTAAGATTGAAGGTGGAGCTTTATTGATTAGCGATAGAGAAAATGTTACTCAAACCGCGTTAGGTTTATACAAAAAAATGGAATCTTCCAAAGACTTTGATTTCATAGTTATAGATAAATCTTCATCGAATTATTCAGATGAATTTATGTATGAAGATAGTGATAAATCCGCAATTCTAAATAAAGCATATTTCTGGAAAGGTGCTGAATTAGATCTCAAGTACCACGATATATTAATAAGTAATCACAGAAAGAAAAACCTTACGTTAGACCAAATGGAATCTATTGTTGAAGATGGAGATCTATTGGGTGAATGGGTAGAGATTAATCTGGATGAACTGATTGAATTAAGAGATAGAGGATTTGATGATCTTAAAAGCTTCAAAATAACCGAACCTGAAATGGAGTACTAAGTTTTGTTAGATTGAAGTGAAAACCTCTCTATAAAGGGAGGTTTTCGTCAATTAGACGATTAAATTTTTTCTAAAAATTTGATCATGCTTAATATACCAAATCTGGGTTTAGTGTGATCATTGCTAACAATAATCCAGGTTTCTGTGCTTGGATAAAAATCAATGATATGGTTTTCTTTTCTGATCCGAAAGTGGAATTCTGCTAAGCATGTAGGAATGTAACCAGCTTCAGTAACTAATTTTAAGTTTTTGCGTTTCAGTTTTTGTTTGTATAGTGGGTCATATGGACGCACTTCCAATTCTTTATCGCTCATAATTGCAGAGTTTCCTACATTGTATTCTTATACGGTTATATTGGTTTTATTTATTTTATTACTGAGAACAAAAATAACTGACTGAGTCAATGGAATCTTCAAAATAACTCAATCAATTATCTTTAATTTAACATCAAAAAACTTAAATTGAAAGGGTTGATTCTTTCGATATTTTTGCGTTTCTTTCATTGAATTCGTCTAAGTGGACTTCAATGCAATCACCAGGGAAAGAGATGTATCTCGCAATCATATCTTCAATTCTTAGGTCTTCATAAGGGATATCTAACACTCCTTCATTTTGCATGTCTTCCTCTAATCTATCATCGTAAATACCTGAATTGAATTTACTGTTGTTAGATAGTGTTCTAGCTATGTATTCTGAAGAAATCATCAGCCCAGAGTAGTCACCTACGTAAGCGCCAAGCTTATGCTTAATCTGAAAATCGATATTGTGCAATTGATCTTCAGAGCAATGTTTAGGGTTTTCAACTCTAAATGAGATTTGATATGGGCTAGCATCGCTTTCTAAACAAATCCATTTAGAGTATTCTTCATCGCCTAACTTCATAACAGATTTAGCAATGATATCTTGGATCTCTTCTGATCGTACATCATCTTTTATCTTTAGTTTGATATTTGACTGGATAACATCAGCTTGATTGACGATATCATCTGGACTTAAACCAAACTCTTCATAGTCAATTTTACCATCGCGAAGATTAAGGATGCTAAGCGGTTCACCGCTAATGTACATCGTATCAGATACCTTATCCCCTTTGACTAATCTAACCTGATAGTCAGTTGGGTTTACAATGCTTCCAGCCTTTCTGTCTTGCTTAACTTCAATAACTACTCCATCACTAAGCTCAATATTGGCAATATCATAGTTGTTCATGAGTGTTATTGGCGTAGGGAGTTCGTCTTTTACTTCTTCATATTTCCCAATCACCTCTTCAAAGGTTTTTCCACTGCAAATAAGTCCATACTCATTTTTGCTTTTGTAATAATGAACTTCATATAAAGGAACACCATTTTCTGAATAGCAATTGCAAAAAACATTTGGATTGTCTGGAGACATCAAAACATTGTAGTAATCGCTTTTATCTTTTGCTTTTAAATCAACAAGAGCGAAATACGTTGCTGTGTCAAAATCATCAGATTCACTGGTCTCTATCCAGTTTCCGAAAAAATCGTTTTTTACGCATAGAAAAGTCATATTGTTTAGGCGTTCGCCCGACTGAATTTGCTTAGCATCAAACAGGTTATTCAGTCTATTCAATACCGCAGAATCTTCTTTAGCCTTGATAAATGCTTCAGCAATAACACTCACCGTAGCCTTATTTACCCCATAAGTCACACCATTTACTGTGAAGGTCGATTCAGCTTCATTTATTTCAAATGGATTATTTATAAGGTTCTTGTTTTGTTCGATAATTTCAAAATTATTCATTTTTTAAGCTCATTTTGTTTTTTATTATTTTATCAAACAATTGGTTTTCAAAGAACAAAATTAATCAAATTAATAATTAACATAGTGATTGTTAAAAAATGGTGTTCTTACCTAATAGTTTAACATTTCCTATAATGATCATTTTTTTTAGATTAGATCTTGTACAACAGACTTTCCTTGATATAATTCGCAGATAAAAATCATTAGTCAATAAAAAAGTCAAGGAATATTAATGAGTAAAAGAATAATAGCGTTAGCGATAGCTTCGATAGCATCATCAGCCACTGTGCAGGCTGAAGACCAGAACTTTACTGCCTCGCTTGAGATTATGGCTCCCATTTCGATCCAGGTCGTTAGAAATCTTGAGTTCGAATCCACCTTTGTTGGTCACAATGAACCAATTGTGACATCACCAAATTCTGCTAAAGCTGCTGTTTTTGCCGCGCAGGGTGCAGCAGGGTGGGAAGCTAGAGGTTATGTTGTTCAAAACAGTATCATCATGACAACGGGTAACGGACAAAATCATACTTTAATGATCCCAGTAGATAGATTCTCCTATGGCGGTGATATGGACTACAACGGTAGAACCCAATTCGACCATTTAGGTAAAATTGATAATCTTAGAGTTGGTGCTACAGCGCATGTTACGAATCATAACGTGAAAGGATTCTACCAAGGCACTGCCACTTTTAGACTTTGCTATCTTTAATAAAAACGTCCTTGAGACAAGGACGTTAAACATCCACTTTTTGTTCTTTTCTTATTGACCCACATCAATTTTGACTCGTTTCTTTGGTTATATAATCCATTTTTATTAATAAATTAAATGACCAAAGAAATGAATAACTATCAATACCATATATACCCATCAATGAGGTGTTCGCTTTCATGCCAGCACTGTTTTATTGATAAGAGCCTGATAAATTCAAAGGAAACCATGACCGAGGATCAATTCAAGATCGTCGCAGATAAGTTTTCCAGTCATTTCAAGGATTCAAAAGCTCAGTTTGCTGAGATTACGATTATTGGTGGCGAACCTACGTTAATCCCAAGTGATTTCTATCATGAAGTAATCCCATACCTAAGACAACGCTTCGAAGAAACTGGTAAGGGGTTTATGGTTTCGATAGTAACGAACTTACTTCACCTGCCGAATCTCGAAAGAATGAGGGATTTATTTGACCTTGTGGTTACGAGTTATGAACCAGCGAGATTCACCTCAGCCAATATGGTCGCAAGCATTGATCGTAAAAAAGAAACGTGGGAAAAGAATCTCAATATCTATCTTGAATCTGGTAAGCCTTTGTCCATATCTTTGGCTACAACACAAGATGTCATTGACGCAGGTACTGATTTACTAGACAAGTTCCTAGATAAAGGAATTAGGTTTATTCAGCTAAATACCATAGTCCCTGAAGGAAAGATTATCGAGAATGAATTCGGCAACGAATTCTATGAAAGCCATGTATCCGTTAGAACGGACGACCTGTCGATCCCGCTAAGAAATAGAAGAAAAATCGTAATTGAGAACGCAAAAATCATTCCTGACTTTAAGAGTGAAGCTGAATACCTCATTGCTGTTACTGAATGGCTCTATAAAAAGAGAATGGATAGGATTGATGTAAATGTCTATCCAGTAAATAGCTTTATTAGTGGAGTTGTTTACAACCATGAGATTGATGATATCTCGTGTTGTATCAACAAAGGTATGAATGTTCGTTTCGATGGTGCCATAACTGGGTGTGCTTCGGAAATTGGCAGTAAAAATATGCTTAGCTATGGAAATATCTATAAAGACAATGTGCAAGATATTGCGAACTCAGAAGCCAAGGAAATGCATAGCTCTATGGGGAGTCGTCTTGATATAGAATGTCGTAAGTGTGAGTTTTTAAGTAACTGCTACGGCTCTTGTATGTTGAGAGCTAGATTCTGGAATGCGAAAGGCGATAAGGCTAACTGTCATGGTCTTAAGCCATTTATGGAGTACATCAGAAACCATCAAGAACGTCTATCGGTACTTTTGAATGATGCACACTAATCAAGATATAAAAGTCGCTCAATACTATTTTTATCCAACCATGAACTGCTCCTTATCATGCGAACATTGCTTCATTGAAGAGGCTATGCGACATGATAAAACAAGAATGAGCGTAGAGCAGTTCAAAATCGTAGTAGATAAATACGCGGAACATTTTGTGAAATCTAACATTCAAAATGCTGAAATGACCATCATGGGGGGTGAACCAACACTGGTTGATGCCGAATTTTACCAAGAAGTTATCCCTTACATTCGTGGAAAGTTTGATTTTGAAAAGACAGGAAAGCACACCTTCATTACATTGATGACCAATTTTATGCACCTTTCCAAGCTGAAAAAAATTGCGGATTTATTCGACTTTATTGCCACTAGCTATGAGCCAAATAGATTTGATGAAAGAAAGTTTAAGGTTTGGGAACAAAACATAAATGATTGGGTTGCTCATGGTAAACAAGTTGTATTGTCTTTTACAACTACGCCTGATGTTATTGATAAAGGCGTTGAGCTTTTTGATTATTTCTATGACCTTGGAATTAGAAACTTTCAGATTAACAACGCAGTGCCAGGTGGCAGCTATCTTGAACACTCTATGTCCAAAAATGACTATGCAGTATATCTTTCCGATAAGAACTCTGAACACCTAAAATTTTCGAGAAAAAGGAAGCGATACAGTATTTCAAAAAACATGCATATGGGGTTTCAGGCTGAGTCTGATTACTATGTTCTCATTACAGAGTGGCTTCTAAACAAATCCAAAGAAGATGGTGTGTTACGAGTGGATCCTATTCATGGAATGATAGCAGACCTTATTCATGACCAAGAGCTAGTGGATATAGCCTGCGGTTCTGGTAAGGGATTCTCAACAAGAACTGATGGATTAATCACCGCCTGCGTTGCTGAAATTGGGAACTCGACACCTCTTTCCTTTGGTAATATTTTCGAAGACAGTATTGCTGATATAGAAAATTCTCCAGTAAGAACTCAGCAACTCTTCGCTAACGAACGCTTACCTAAAACATGCTTAGCTTGTGAATTTATTGATAATTGCAAAGGTGGGTGTCAACAAAGGTCAAGGTTATGGAATCCAAAAGATGGCTTAGAATGTCACGGGTTAAGGTCCTTCCTTAGCTACATACAAAGCAATATTGATAAATTAAAACGGATTTCAGATGATCGTTAACTATCTTAAATATGAAAAAATTCCTAAAGGCACACAAAGATATGAGTATCTTTCTAAAGCAGTGCCTTACGGGGGGCATTTGGAGTCTACTAAATTAAGACCACCACTTTATGAAGTTAAACCTGATGTGCTAATCGTATCAGACGATTTCGAGTTGCTATTGTGCGCTCTGCTTAAGTATTTAAAAAAGGGTAAGTCAGTATACTTTCATCCAGTAATTCGGGATGGGTTTTTGTCTCAAAGCAATGAAAGGCTTTGCTCGTTGATGAGCCAGTTATTCAGTATAAGCAACGATGTAAGGACTCACTCACTTATGCTTCCTCCTAATGCTTCACTCTTTAAAGTAGAAAACGAATTGTTAGGTGATGTTTCAACGCACTACACACAGTTGTTTGATTATGGTGACTCAGATAAGCCAGCCTTAAAGGATCCTAGAGTAGTGCATTACATGCATTTCATGAGCCTAATGTTTAGGCAAGAAAAAATGATTTGGTTCAATGAGCTGCCTGGTTCATGGATTAGTCCGTTATGGTCTAAAAGAATAATCACACCGAATTTAACTCATTGGATCGTAAATGATGAAAAGTAGTACTTATACCATTCAGTTTAGAATGACTAAAAAATGCAATGCTCAGTGTTCGTATTGTATAGCTCCACATTCATCAAACAGTAGAATGAGTGAGGATGATTTCAAGCGCTCAATTGATTACCTAGTGAATACTTACTTACCCTCAATAGGTTCAAAATCGGGAGATTACGTAGACCTAGAGTACGTTGGAGGTGAGATTTCACTCCTTCCTAGTCAGATGTTTATAAGCTGTATTGATTATGCCAGGGCGGTCTTTGAAAGGTCGGGATACAATTTTAAAGACGGTGCGCAAAGTAATTTTGTGGGGAATACCGAGAAGCTAAAGGAACTATGGGACAAGTTTGAAGGAAGAATGACTACATCAGTAGACCACTTTACGGATCAGAGAAGGTTTAAAGGAACTTCAGAGAATTACAGGAAAAGATTTGAAGTTAATGTAGTCGATGTGTGTAAAAGTATTCCAACGGGTTCTGTATACGTACTTGATTTGAATGGTCTGCAAAATGCAGTAAAGGAAGCAAAAAAGGCTTTAAGTGAAGGTTATGCGATTGGTCTCTATCCAGCATACGAAGCGAACAATCCAGTTGATATTGCTCCCCTTGATAAAATGGCGAAGGCTCTGATAGAGATAATGGATGAATGGGTTCTTAACTATGACACTCCAATAGAACCTCTTGGACACATTCTTAGAATGGTTTTAGAAGAAGACACGAAGCTGTGTGGCACAGGGGATTCTTGCCCTTTTGCTTATGGTTGTTCATCAAAATCAATATGCGTTGAACCAAATGGTGATTTGTATGTTTGCATGGATATGGCGGAAACAAAGCGTCATAAGCTTGGAAACGCAGTTGAGGGAGTCGCTGACTTCAAGCTAGTTCGAAAACTTTCGAAACGAGGGATTAAGTCAAATTCAAAATGTATTGATTGCAAATACCGAAACTACTGCAAAGGTGGCTGTATGAATCATGCCATGATCAATGGCGATGAGTATTCAGAAAGTTACTTTTGTGAGGTTTGGTTTGCGTTATTCGAACACTGCGAAAAATTAATTATTGCTCATGGAAAAGACAGGCTAAAGAAATGGTTTATGAGCCAAGATAAAGCAAAGTTCTATTGTTAGTAATTATACATAAATAAAACCAAAAGTAATTGACGAATTGATGGTTTTATGCCAGAATCATTCAAAATTTATTGTGATTTTGGAGTAGAAATGGAGCTATTAGCAAAACCTGAGCTGCTTGAGAGTATGCTGGTGGAGCATGGGGAGTCCCTATCTCAAATCGACAGAGAAAACATTAAAGAGCTTATTAAGAAAGCTAAAACATTAAACCAATACCAGAAAGATATTGATGCTAAAGACTATTCAAAGTCTTTCTTATTCATGAAGATTACACCGAAAAAAGTTGAGCCTATGTATATGTATGGCTCACATGTTCCTAGTGATACAATTAATGAAATTTCAGTATGCTTTGCTAAAGCGCAGGATGGTAAGTGGGTTCCTGATGAAGATAACGTAATCCTCCGAGTAGCAATTTCAGAGCGCGGTCTGTCAGATATGACCTTTGACCGTGAAAAGTATAAAGGTGAGCCAGCAAACATCATTGAATTAAATGGTGTACCTCTACCTAAATATGAGCCAAAGCAAACAGCAAGTGGTGAGTATTTTAAGCGACTCAATGATAAACACAGCAATATCAGAAAAGAAATTGAAGAAGCACTTGAAGAGGCAGAGCGTATCAACAGCTCTACTTGTCTTCTCAATAAGAAAGACAAAGAGAAGCTGCAAGGTTTTGCAAGAAAGGTTTATGGTTATTCCACCGATGATCATGCTTTTGATTTTGAAATCATTGCAGAAAAGTTAGAGCAGAATGCACATCATGTTCGAACAGAGATTGCGAGTTCTATCAGTAGTTCTCTTTCAAGTGTTGTTGAGCATAAAGCTATCGCTTATGCAGATGAGCAATCTTCTTTTTCTAACTCTCCATTAGCTTGTTACTACGAGTTAAATGGTCGAACAGAAAAGACTGAATCCCTGTTAAGGCTGGTGGAGAAAAGCAAAGACGTAGATTACATTGCTCAAGCAAGTAGATTGTTCGATAAACACAGTCAGAAAAAGAATCTTCGCGGTGTTAACCAGGCAATGGTAAAAATCAACAATCCATCTGGTAGTCCACACTTTTTCTTCGGGGATTCTCGAATTGTTCAAGACTACTTTACTTTCACTTGTTCATTCTCTAGCTACTCCACTGATAGTTATGGCGACCTGTACTACGAAGCTGAAACTGATATTTTGACTTTGAGTATGACTCGATACCAAATGATGGAACTGCTTCAATCATCACTTGGTGGCAACTGGGTTAAAGGCACGTTAACACGATTCCTTGGTGAAGGACTGTCGCTAGAATTAAAGAAAGCGCCGAAGATGATCGAGGAACCTCATAAGATTGAGATCCCTGAATCTTCAGAAACCTTGATGAAACTTGCTGCTGAGTTAGATTCATTGTTGAGTAGCTCTTCCAAGTCTAAGAAGCATAAAGAAGCGATTTTGAAGAAGGTTATGGAAATCAGCAATCTTTTTAAAGTTGAGTCTAAAGACCGTAGAGAGCGCTTTGATGTTACTGCTCAAACTGTATTTAATGACTACGCTCAAATCACATCTGAGAAGATTAATGACGTGCTTCTAAGGTTTGGTGAGCGCTTGGAAGACAAGTCTAAAGGTTCATTGTCACAGCTCTTGATGCTTATCAATAAAAAGAGCTAAAAGTTAAAAGAAAAGGGGGCTGAAACAGCCCCCTTTTTATTGGATAAGAATAGATGTTTTAAGTATTTAAAAGCGCATGTGTGAGCTTTTTGCATATAAGAAAAGCCAGACAGCTCATTAATGAATAAAATTCAAAATTCGTGGTTCCCATGTGAGCTAAATCGAAATGATTTAGAATGAAAGGGTCATGTATGCACTCTTAAAAAAACAAGCTGCTTAAAAATCAGACTAAGCTTGAGAATACTCGCTTAATCTCTCCGACCTTTGGTACATTGGAAAGGCGGATCATTGGCTGAACTCCATCACGAACTTCTTCAAGACCTTTACTATGGACAAGTCTATTGTCACTAGCCTGTTCCTTTACATACTGTTTAGTTGCAATCTCGCGATGAAATCTATTGTGCCAACCACCATATTTGTTAGGCTTACCATCAAGGAACTGCTTTGGAGTGCATCCAGAGCATATCATCTCATTGTTTACAAATTCCTCTCCAAAGTACTTTTGCAAGTGTCTTCGTGTGTGGTACATGCATGTAGCAGTATTTTCGATTGAATGGCATCGATCACATATAAACGTTGGCATTGAACAACTATTTTTATTATACATTAAAAACCTACTATACCATTATTTTTTATTGGTTAAAATAAATTTGACGACTTAAATATAGAACATATAATGATATCAAATTAATTGACTAATAAATTTAAGAATATGAAAAATAAAATATTACCGATATTGGCAGGTATAGTACTAACTGCAAGTTGCGCACAAGCTAGTGAGTGGGAATCGTTTATAAATAGTGATGATGTTTACATAAAATTTGGCGGTTGGTCAAAACATGTAACTGAGTCATTTGATAAATATGAGTACAATGAAAGTCATAATGGTATTGGTTTAGAGTGGACGTTTTTTAAGTCGGAAAACAAAAAACATAACTTTAGCCTTGGTTACTTCCATATGAAGGATTCATTCGATATGGATAATAAACAAGGTGGATTTATATATACATACAAGCCAGATACAGGTTATTATTTGCTCGATAATATCAACTACAATCTTGCTGTAATGGTAATGGAAAGAGGGTGGATACATCGTACTAGGCTTAATTATAATGAATACTATTTTACTAGTGAAACTTCAGTTGTGCCATTACCATACCTTACTTACAATATAACAGACTACTTGAATTTAGATATCATGTATATCCCTCAGTTTAATGAAGCCATGCCTAAGTCTACGTATTTCATACGTGGTGGATTCAAGCTCAATAAGATAAATGACTGGTTATAAAAATGAATCAAGAAATAGAAAGAAAGTTTAGGCTTACTAAAGAACAAGCAGATGAGTTTCTAAAAAGATACTCCAACAAATTAAGTGCCAGTTTTGAAATTGCTCAATTTTACTTGGTCAACAAAGAGAAACAGAGGTTGACTGTTGGGGTTGATGGTTGGGAAGTTTCTGTTAATGATGTCAAAATAATGATTCCACTTCTCGATGGTGAGATTGCAAAAATAAATGAGTTGAAACTAAGTGAAGAAGGTAATCTTATTGATTTCCCTGGATCTTCTTGCCGATTCAGGTTTAAGTGGGATGTTGAAACAAAAGAAGTTAAAAAAATATTCACTTTTAAAATAGACTCAGAAGGTAAGCTTTTCGAATTTGAGTATGAAATATCAAAAGATGAAAAAACGGATATTGAATCTCTCTGCTCAGAAATAAATTCTAAGATTAGTAAGGTGAGACAGGTTTATTCTGTTGGTTCATTAAAATATGAATTAGACTTGTTTCATAACTTGGATGTTATTATTGTAGAGATCGAATTCAAATGCCAGGATGATGCAAACAATTTCGTCCCTGACTTTGAGTACGACTACGAAGCTACCAATATTAGCTCTTTATCAAACCTTCAATTGTCACTCATAATTGAAAATGCTATTGAGTCAAAACAATCTTAAAAGGATAATTTGTGGCTTACCAGTTCAAATACACTAAAGAGAATGGATTTAAACAAGTTATAATTGCACCTAGTGTTCATAACGCAAATTTCATTCATAGAAAGATAAAGTGGTGTGATAGATACGAATACTTCCTGAATGAAGATACAGGTGTGTTCGCTATGATCCGAGTAGCTAATCTACCTGCAAAGCTGTTTGTAACCATTGCCTATCCAGTATCGCTGTTACTTCATGGCTTGAACAACATGAACCTCCCAGCCCTAAAGTGCTGGGTTTCTGAATAATTGATGCCGAAGCCCAAATATTCATCCTGTTAGAAACATTTCTGATGTGAAATATCAGGCGAAAGGTGCCATAGTTTTATGGTCTTATGACTAACATCACGAGGACGTTAGCACCGCGCTTTCTTTGTCTCTCGTTTTTATACTGGTGTCGGTTCTGTCAGCCAGTTTTTTCTTTCTTGCTACGATACTTTTACGAGTTTTGCTTTTGGCAAACGTATTCTCTTTAATGTAATGTATCAGTCGTTTCTTTAGCACTTTAGCTGCATTTGAATCAGCGTTGTCTCTGTTCCCACATGTCAAGCAGATAAAAGTCGCTTGATCTGGACGCTCTGTATTTAAGCTCCCACAGCAAGCACACTCTTTTGAGCTATTCACTGGATTCAGCTCGCTAATTACAATCTTACCCACTTTACGGGCTTTATACGCTATGTAATTTGCCAATTGACCTAGCGCAACGCCAAGCAGTGATCGATTTAGACCACTTTTCGCTCTGGCTCGGTTTCGAGCATAACCTTTTCCATCTTCATTTTTCTTAGGTGTGGCTCGTTTGGTCATGCCTGTTAAATTCAGATCTTCCAGACCGATAATTTGATTGGCACTTTCGACTAACGCTTTTGAAATATGGTGATTATGATTGTTTCGGCAATCGGACTCTTTCGCTTGAATGCGACTAATCCTGGCTTGTACAATGCGCTGTTGATTCGTTTCACAAGCTTTAGTTTTGTTCTGGTTTAATCGCTTCTTGCGAGCGAGGATACGCTGATAATGCGCTATCTTTTTCGCTCTGCGCTTTTTACGCGCTATTTCTTCAGGGCTGTAAGTAACTGAAAATCCATCGCTAGAACAAAGGTGAAGCGAAATACCTCTATCAACACCAGTGGTTTTAAGCTCAAGCTCTTCATAAGATAAATACGACAAATCTGAAAGGATCTGTTTTTCATCTAAAGCCAAGCGACCATCATCAAAACTGCCAGATAAAGTGAATTTCGCACCTTGTCGTGAAAGCCTGATTTGATTCCCGATTTGCTCAGGCTTGTGGGGAACAACCAATGAAAACACAATTCTTCGCTTTGCTTTGGCATGATTGTTAATCACGATCCGAGAGCCATTCTCGAAAGGCTCAACAAAGAACATTTCTTTAGTTAAAACAACACTTCGTTTTTTAAACTTGTTTTTAATTTTTGGAAACTTCCTAAGTCCTTTTCTCGCGGCTTCCGCATCAGAAAAAACCAAACTTGCGGCATTGCGTAAAAGTTGAACTGGAATGTCTTTTAAAAATAAGAGTTCAGGATTGTTTTTGATTGAAGCGTAACCTTGAGCGATAAGCTCTGGTGTTTTGTTTTTTAGAAAGGTTTTATATTCGTTAATCTTTTGATTACGGATCACATTTGCAGCACCAATCCACTGAGCAAAAAGTGTGGCTTGCTCTGGATTGAGTTTATCAGAAATATTGTAGCTAAAGCCTAATATTGCCAAGGTAAATCCCGATAAAACATTAGATTAATGAAAACCTTAAATTATCACGCGATACTTTCTGTGGCAACAAGGTTTTTAGTGAAAACAAGAAATAATCTGGTTTTGTTTTCATGTTCGCTCACCCCTAACTAAAGGAAGGGGATTGCGCTCACTCTCGTTCAAATCAGTGAATAAGGAGCTATATGAGATTTGGAATCAAAAAGAAACAGGCACCTTTTCTGTTGATGAATCATATAGAAGTCAGCAGGGTTGGAATGAATTAATGGGTCTGATTACATAATGAAAAGCCAGTTATCTGGCTTTTATTTCATTAAACAAAAGGAATGAATCTTTTCCAGATGACTTTATTAGTATCCCATCTGAGTCATCATAGTAATATGTAACCCCATCTACACTGCATGAAATGCCTGATTCGATTAAGCGTTCAGTCAATGAATGCCTGTAAGATAGAATGGTTTTTGCCATGAATTGGGGCTTATCTAACTCTTTGACTTTGCTTATGCATAGCTGCTTATATTCTTCTGCGTATACAACGGTTTCAGCATTGTATAGTCGTATGAGTGAGTGATCTTCAGCCGAAGCGATACCTGTTGAGAGGGAAAGAAGGAATAGAATTTTATTCATGATAATAAATCCATTTATTTTTAATGGTAAATGAATTTAATCAAAATGAAAAGACCGCCAATATGCTTTGACGGTCTATCGCACTTTATATCGAATTAACTGAATTACAGGAATTTCGCGATCTTAGGCGTACCTGTTAGACGGTTAACGATAGGAACAAAAATTTTGTTTAGCTTTTTAGCTTCATCATCTGAAATAAAATCAGGAAAATCTTTGATAAAGTTGGGTGCATCTTTTACGAAGATCTCGTGGTTCTTTTCACCTTTAAAAAGCAAGAACTTGGCATCACCTGCTTCTTTTATGTTCACAGAAAGCTTTCCGTAAACATCACCTGCTTGGAAAGAACGTACAAAATGAGTGTCGTTGCTGTTGCCTTTATCAACTAGAGTGCCTAGAGATTTTGTTTTTTCATTCAGAATTTTAACTAAAGACATTAAGTATCCTTTTTAGATTTATTCATTAATTGATTCATCGTCATTATAACAATAAAGATTGGAGAGTAAAGTATTTTTATCATAAATAAAAACTTTTAAAGGGGAGAAAAGCAGCAATTGAGAATGAGCCTCATAGAGGCTCTGTTAGTCATGTTTAAGCTGGATGCCTATCGAGGACAATAGCTGATCGGTTTTAGCAAGGTCTTTGCCATGACCATTTATCATTAAGCTGTGTATCGGATACTGATCTCTTGGTATCAATCCGCACATTATAGAAGCTAGCGTTTTATGGTTGTCTGTTAACTTTCTCAACTTAGTTTCAGAGTCAGTTTCTAACGCTGCCTTAATTGGCTTTGTGCAGCTCATATTAAGATGTTCGTTACTTAGTGTATGTGCCAAGGTGTTTGCTTCGTATTCTGTTTTTGCATATCCGTGATTTATTAGAATTTCTGTTAACGTGCTCATATGTGCTTTGAGTAGTTTGGAAACGCGGTGGAGTATAGCATATAGGAATTATAGTTGAAGAAAGATTTTATACAGAATCGCTTGCACATCCTATACCTTAGTGCAATAATTGCATTAAGGTTGAATTAGGAATTTTGTTATGAAATCAGAAGTAGTTAGTGAACATAAAGTGTCGGGTGGCTTTCTTAGTGTCTTCAGTCTTTCACTAAAAACACCTAAAATTAATGATGTCGGTCACATCGTTCAAACACGCGAAGTTGTACGACAATCCAACTCAGTATTCGTTTTACCATATGATCCAAAATCAGGTGACTTCTTAGCGGTTCTACAGCATCGAGCAGGCGCGATTGATGAAGAAAGCACATTAGTGATTGAGCCTGTCGCAGGTCGAATTGATAAAGACTTAACGCCTTCGTCAATTGCAGTTGCTGAATTAGAAGAAGAAGCGGGTCTCAAATGTGAAGTATGTGACCTAGTGTATCTTGGAGATATGCTATTAAGCCCTGGTGCTTCAACTGAGAAGGGAAGCTTTTATTTAATGCCATGTGACCTCTCTGATATCCAATCAGAAACTAAGCATGGGTTAGAGGAAGAAGGAGAAGATATCTTGTTGCTTAAGTTAAACCTGAATAGCGATGAGTATGGTTATTTACCTTCTTTGCCATTGGGATTTCTAACATCGCAAGCCAAGATTAGAGTATAGGGATCTCAGAAACTCATTTATTAATCGACATCTTTGGTGTCGATTTTTTATTACCATTAACGAAATTTAATTTTGTTTGGCAAAATTTTCTTAGATGTTATAATTTCCGTGAAATTTAATAATAAAAAACGGAATAATAATATGAAAGAATTAAAACTAATTGAAAAATCAGATAAGTGTGTTTCTAAGGTTAGAGATTATATTGCAGATAAGTTCGGGGTAATACTTACTCTGGAGCAAATAACTACAATATACGATCAGCCCGTCAAATTTTGGGAAGAAGTTGATTCTTTAGAAAAGCTTGAAAGAAACAAGCTAAGTATTAAAGCTCAAGGTTACATCCATCACTATTTCTGGACTCGTCTAACAGGTACTCTTGCCCCTCATAGCATGAGAAGTGAGGATTTTGAAAAGATAAAATCCATCACCAGCGGGTATGATTGGGAGACCAAACTTCACAATTATGAAAAGGTTATTATTGAGCGATTTAAATCATCATTTTAAACTTTAAAGCCAGAATTATGTTCTGACTTTATTTACTTTTAATCTGAGAGGTGTATAATAAAATAAATTCGGAGGGTTAGAAATGAAAGAAAAACTTAATAGCGCGTCTAGATATCTAAATCCAGGTCTAGTTAATCGACTTATGTCGAGTAACATTGAAGCAACTGTCCTTAATGACGGTACAGTACTTGTTTGCGGTAGTGAGTTTAGCCTTTCCGAAAATAGCACTTTCAAACAAGGAGATGTTCTGATTGTCTCTTTAGAGAAAGATATTGTTGCAGAACTCAAGTCAGAGAAAGAAGCCCAAAAAGAACTTAGAGTCCGTGAAGCCGAAGAAGCTAAAGCGAAAATTAAAAAAGAGTCATGCAAGTACATTTCAGAAGAAAAGCTCATTATTGATGGGTTTATTTCGAACTCACCAAGCACTAAAGATATCCTTGAGATTTTCGAGAGCAAGCTTGAAACCTTCCGTGTTAAAACCAAATTATGTAACAACTCCAGAGCATCAGGAATCGATTACGATCTGAAATATGACTTAATGCTTGCTAGCAAAGAGGTAGTTGAATATTTGCTTGAGCGAGTAATCAAGCTAAATCCTGAAGACTTTGAAAAGTATTACGCATACAGTCCAAATGAGAATGTTGGTTCTGGTGGTAAGTATCACTTAGCCTTGACTAAACCACTAAAAATTGGTCGCTTAAAACGAGAATCTGGACAAATTATTTGTAGTCCAAATAAAGAATTTTGGGGGCTGGATTTGAGAGATGACAAGGAAATTGATCTTGCAGTCTGCAAAAAGTGTCTTGAAACGGCTATTAAATTAAGTGGCTGGAACTAGGTAGTAATGCTAGAATAAGTCTTTATCATCATCAGATTGGAGTGATAATGAGAGCTGTTAGATTTAGAATGAAACGTGGGAAATCAACATTTAACCTAAATATTCCAAAGGGGATTAAAGGTAACGATATTTATATTCCTGATCTGGTTAGTGTTGGTGGTGATTACTTTGGCGATTTGGACTTTGTCAAAATTGAAACCTCTGAAAATGATGACCAATCAATCATGATTAATTTCAAGGATGGTCGTAAGGCAAAACTCAGAGGTTGTGTGGAAAACGTTCGTGGAAATATTGAACTACAGCCTCTAGAAGTAAACCAAGTGGTTAGTTTGAAGTTCGAAAGGGATTATGAAGCAATCCCTTTTGTCGTTACAGTCATTGAATAGTTCACAATCAAGGTGCTTAAGTAGTTAAATTGAAGGTTGGATCATAATTCTTAAGCATCTTGAACATCATGTTCTTTTCCTTGCCTACATAGAACTCCTGATCAATATAGTTCATAGGCTCTGTTTGTCGCGCCTTTGTACTCATAAGTACATTATCTGCCTCAGTAGTCGTTCTAGGAAGATCTGTGCAAGCTAAAGCTATCTCAGTTTGACCAGATGTGCTCAGAATGTATTCAACCATATCCTGCTTCCGTTTAGAGAGATCAGAATTACTAAGCACAGTAATATGCCGAACAACATTCTCTTCCATCAATATGTCCAAATGCATCAGTGAATTCTCAGTGATAAAAATGGCTTGAGTGGTAACGTCAAATAATCCAAGATTTGTGTTAACGCCATGCCTAAGGTGAGGCATGATTATCTCAGCCAAGATCATTCTTTCTAGTTCTTGCAGAGTCTGAGTTTGCCAGCGAAGAATGAACCTTTCTATGAAGTGCTTTGTTAGCTCTATCCCCATATCAATCGATATTCTTCTCTTAAATGTACCTTTTGAAAGTGGATAAAATGCTTTTTCGAAATACATCCTACCTTTCTCAGCGTGAACTAATACAGAAAACAAGACATTCCCATAATGCTTAGTTTTATCCGTAATGGTAGTGTAGTGATGATTGTAGTTAGAGCCGTTTTTCTTTAGCCAGTTAGAAAAATGCGCGGGGCTTTTAGAGGTAATGATGGTTTTATTTATATAAGTAAGATTGGCAGCAATTTCATTGTGCCAGGTAGCCCATAATTCTTTAGCTTTATCTTCCGTAATCTTCATTTTGTACACTCAACAAGAAACTGGACTCTATGTTACACATAAAGACCAGAATTTCATATACTTAGAGTATGTGTGGGCTACATTTTACCGATAGTGTATGCAGGGGTTTTCTCAAATCCCCAATAAAACCTGTTAGAAGCCAATTCGCCATTAACATATCGTGCGGTGCAGAAGGAATCATTCGGATTTAAAGATACGAGTACATCATCACACCAACAGAACACTGTTCCTTCTTCTAGCATTCCTAGTTTTTGCTCAATAGTTTCAGATTTCTCGAATTCGAATTCAGGATCGTTTTCTAAGATAGCTGATGAAATTGCAGCAGACACAAAGTTAATTTGCTCAGAATAAGGGCTATTAGCACCAATGTATAAGTTTAAAAAAATATGAAGCAAGGTATTTAATGACTTAGCATCTTCATTAAGCTCATCAAAGTTCAAAGAGTCAACCATTTGAATATGAGTATTTGTAGCCTCAAGCTAGATACAAGCGGATTGGATTAGCTCTTTGATTTGTTGCTTACTAGGAATCATGTTCTTCATCATTATCGACCATCTTATAGGTTAGAGGAAAGTAGCAATTCAGCAGCATTATAAGCGATGTACTGAATTTGTTCATCATCGAATCGGTTTTTGTAAATTCGACAAGCTTCACGTTGAAACTGATTTACATAATCATCGATAAAACCATTTGAACGATTGTTTGAGTCAACATTGAATTTATCACAAGAAAAAGAACTTTTACTATTTACTGCCAAAGTTTGACCTTTAGATAGATTAGTTCTTGATGCTTTTAGAAACTTATGCAGCTCTTGTTTAGAGACTGTACGAAATTCCTCTGCTAGAACCTTGTTCTCTGCGAGTAAGATTTCTTCCTCAGTAAGAGACCTTGGCTTTAAGTGCTTACAGAGAAGCAAGTCATTAGCAGAATAGCTTGAGCTATTGCTCTCATAAACATGTGTTCTTTGTTCAAAAGGAAGGTCTTGACGTACAGACGCGCTCAAATGAGAAAAAAAGATTGAGCTGAACATAACAGCGCAGGCTGTAAGTAACCATCCAATTGTTCTTTGTTCTTTTTGAACTTCGTTACGCATCTTAATCCTAAACCTTTTCTTTGTTTTTTCTTAATTATACACATTAAATATAGAAAGTAAAGTTTATTTGCTAATCTCGGAATTAATAATTAAACAATCTATAGATTATTGTTGAAACGTTGCAACGAAAAATTATAAAATTATTAATGATTAAATAATAGGAATAAATAAAATGATTAAAAAATTAAGTGTTTTGGCGTTGATATCAATTTCTTCTACTGCATTTGCAGGAAATCTAGATCCTAACTCTGCTGTATTTGGAACTGGTGTCGTTTATCGAGTAGTTGATGGCGATACAATGATTGTAACAGCCGACAGTCGAGGTGTTTACGATCAGCTCAAAGGCGCTGCAAAAAAAAATAAAGAGAAAAAGCACTTTAATGATAAATATGGTAGTTTTAAAGTTCGAATAGGAAACATTAACACACCTGAGTCAGTACATAGAAACCAAGCAAAAAATACCGTTGAAGGTAAGTACGCTTCTGATTATGTGAAGAAGAACTGGGAAAAACAAGAAGTAAGTTTTGTATGTTGGGACTTTGGACACTACGGTCGTCCTATCTGCTCTCTGAGCAGTAACGGGATTGATTTGGGCGCTGATCTTATTGAAAAGGGTTACTCAACCTACGAGTACAAATGGGGAAAACACCCATTCTTGCATAGCATGTATATGAAAAAAATGATGGAAAAGTAAAACTAAGACCCCCTCTACGAGGGGTTTTTTATTGCCCTTATTATTTCTACGTGGTTAAATATTATATGTAAATATATTGTAAATATTATCAAATAAATATCAATATAAAATCAATAACATATAATAAATTAGGAAATTATAATGAAGCAAATTAAAACAGGTATAAAAACTGGAGATAAGAAAAAGCATGATGGGGAAGAGCCGCAACTACGCAGGATCGCTATCGATATCCCTAGCTCTTCTGGAAGTAGTGTTAGAGTAAGCTTAGTAGAAATCACTTTAGTATTAACTATTATAGTAGTAATGGTTTTAATGGCTCTTTCTATGGCTTCAGATCTAAAAACTACCCACAACGAGATTACTTCTAATAGTTATACTGATTTATTGCATAAGGGGCATCCTATAGCGCCTCAAGAAACAGATATTAATTACACAAATCATTATCGAGTTTACACATTTAGAGATCAAACAGAGTGCTTTAATGTAAACAAAGAAGAGTACAGATCTACAGATAAGACAAGAAGTGTTTTTTACACTCAATTCCATGCTAGTTGCGATACTATAATGAATAGGATTTATGACTTTCATTATAAATACAACAAAGATAAAGTTCGGATTTTTGGGTTAAGTGTTTTTAAGGGAACTGGTGTCGAACGATACTATCCAGTCTATAAAAATGAAAAAGGTGAATTAGTATACCTTGGTGGTATTCCAGCTACGTATGACTTCATCGAAGTTTCAAATGACAAGAATAGTCTTGGTTACAATATAGATATGTTCAATGAATCATACAAAATGGTTGGTGTTCAGTGACAAAAAAGTGAACGGTCAGATAACAGTGTCTAAGCCTCAAAAAATAATTCTTGTATCCTTAATAATATTTCTTGGTGTGCTAATAAATTGTTATGGAATCAAAATAGATGAAGGTCATCAAAACAGGAAAGAACCTGGTAGAACTGGGTATAAAGGTATAGATAGGTACAGGGTTTACACTTATGCATAGAAGGAAGATTGTGAAGCTGCTAATTCCAAAACATACTCAACTTACCGTCAATTTCGACTATCCTGCCATGAGATTAAGCAGAAAGCTGACTTATTCCATAACAAATTTGGCAATCGTGGTAATAACGTAGTTGGATTCAGTATTTTTAAATCGAATTATCTAGAGAGGTATTTCCCGATTTAAGAAGGTGACGAAGGAGATCTGATTTATCTTGGGGGGCTACCAGCCACATATGACTTTATTGAAGTGTCGAAGGGTGTAACAAACGACCTTGGATAAGACATCAGCACGTTTAACAACTTATATGCAATAAATGGTGTTGAATGAATGTATAAGCCCGTTACGAAAACGGGCTTTTCTCTCTATGGTTGTAATGACACAGACCTATCTTTTATCTCTCTTAGTTTCAGGTCATCAACAATATTGACTCTTGTTGGTTTTTCATAACCAAGAAGTTTGGAGTGTTCATCAGTATAACCAAATGGTCCAGGCATTAAACCATTAATATGGTCATTTGTGTTTTGGTATAAATCTAAATTTTCAAATGCTAACAACATCGCGTCATTTAAGTGATCCCAGTTCTCTGATTTAAAACCACTATATGATAGCTCAGATCTAAAAAATCCTAGTGATGTAAATGCCTTTTGAACAATCCTGTCTGTTCGTTCAGGTTTGCTACGTTCTTTAGCAATCATTTTCTTTAGCGAGTCCAGTGTTATCTCTCTATCTTCATCATATGCATAGGGCATGATAAAGTGTGCATGGAAATCACATAGAATAGACTTCTCTGTAAAAGAAGTAGAAATGATTGCGCTATTTTTTTGATCAATTGCTTCTTGAAGTGTAATCATATGAGATGAAGGCAGTACAACTGTTAATGATGAGTAATAAGTTCCTCCAAATGGTCTCGTTCTATACTCATCGTATTTTTCATTTGGCTCATTATCCAAAATCTCTATATCAACACCATTTTCTTTAAGCTCTTCAATTACAGATATTAAATCATTATGTGTCATTTCATGATTTGGGTACATTGAAATAGCCAGATCATAAAAATCTTTACCGCCTTTATCTGCGAACAGCTTAACTGATTTGTTATACTCATCAATTGACTTTTTAACTTCGTCTTCAAAGCTGCTATATGGAATTTTTGTTGCCTTTATCTGTTCGCTTATCGTGTCAATAACTTTTTGGTTAGATACAATGCTATTGCTAATATGATCGGTTAACAATTTAGAAAGTTTAGATTTATTTTCGATTTCATTTTGAAGTAAAGTTTGTTGTTGCTTGAGAACAAATAGAGCTTTCTCATCATCGGAAGTATTTGTTTTCTCTTTCGTGTTTAAAAGATGACTATATATTGTTCTAATTTTCTTTCTCAATGTTGGAGTTTTCATTATTTTATTCCTATTGTTTTTCTTGATTATATCATAAAAAATAGAACCATTAAGTTTTTAAATGTGGGATAGCGTGTTATAATTTAAGAATCAAATACTGCTAAGAGATAAAAATAATGAAAAAAGTTGTAGGTGGTAAATTCATTCTTAATGATGTTACTGAGAAGGTTATTGAATTTCCTGAAACCAGAGATGGTAACATCAAAATCACTTTCGGAGGTCATAAAGATGGGTTCGTAGAGTCTATCCCTCTTACATCTTTCGAAGAGCAAACTGGTTACTACATTCAGGGATTGGAACCAGAGATGAAGGTATCGCCAGAATCGCTTATTAAGAGCTTCGTAAACGAAGCATTGCGCAATGATTTCTATGAGCCTCCGTATGACCCTAAATCGGGTATCGTTGCTGCTGGTGTCTGTAAGTTTGCAAACCATCGAGATGTAAATATGAAATCTTGGTTTGCTATTCATGACAATTCTTCTCGTCCTTTGTATGACCATGAGGGTGTCTACACTATCCACGTATCTAAAAGTGATGGTAGTAAGACCATTAACGACAAAATCCATGTTAAACATGTTGTAGAACTTGATGAAGCGCTTAATCAGGCTATGGAAAAGCTCAAGTCTTATGTTGTGAATAAAGTACAGATCTTGAATCCAGGGATGTTTCAAAAAGACGCTGACCGAGAATATTCAGATGATGGTTATCCTAAGCTTAAGGCGGGTGAAACGCTGTCAGATTACTTTAAGCAATTAGAAGCACCTGGTGGCATTGTGATCAATTCAAAAGGGAAGTACCAAGCGTTCCATAGTTACGATAGCATGAATAAGAACACGGTTAGTGGTCGTACTCTTAGTTATGAAACGAAAGACTATAAAACCCTGAAAGGTGCTGTTAAATACCTAGCCTCACATCATTTTGATGAAAATGGTTTGGTGACAGACTTTATCGATGCTGAGTTCGAAGAATCCTTTAAAGAAGAAATCATGCGTTTTGGTGGTTTAAGCACTTCAAGTGACTGTTGGGGTGACGGGATGTTAAGAGATTACGATTGCGGAAAAATCTTTATCCATCCAGCGGAAAGTCGTTTTGTAGATAATTTCGGGTATAAAGCAGACATTAAGTTTGTGTTTACAGATGAGAAAACAGGTAAAACTTACACCGAGACGTGTCCAATTAGTGATAGATGGCGTGACAATGGTGGTGGTTTTGCTCGTCATTTTACTCCTCTTTACTTGGGTAGGGAGTCAGCGTTGAGAAGCGGTGAGATTACTTTTGATGACGATAATCGTACAGTTGCAGAAAAGATGGAATACCACGTAGAGCGCGTTAAATTCCATGAGGAAAGAGCTGATTACTCTCAATCAAGAATCAAGGAATATGAAGCTAAGGCTGACTCTGACTGTAACTATGCTAGATTCCTTAAAATGGAACTCGAAAAGGTTGAATCAATCAATAAGCTTATTGATGCGCATAAGGAAGCGTACAAAGAATTGAAAGAAACCAAAGAAAAAGAGCTTTCCCTTTGACATTCTCCCCCCCCTCGCTTCGCGCCCACTGCGTGGGTAAGGAAGGGGATTCATTGTTATTTGATTAACAATGGCTGGCTTCTCACGAAGCCAGTTGATTCCTGCTTACAGAACTCTAATGAGTTAGGATTTCCGCAGGCTAACACGCCATGTCCTGACGTTAAAATATTGAGACTCGCATTATCATCAGCGTTGATGGTTAAACCGCACTTCTCACAAACAAATTCCGATTGAGAAAGTCGGTTAGCTTTACTTTTATGACCGCAGCAAGAGCAAGTTTGACTGGTTCCTGTCGGATCAGCCTTTAAAACCATGCCGTTTTTCCACTGTTGCTTGTATTTGCAAAAATCCATTAGCATTCCCCAACCCTGTTCGAGAATACTTTTATTCAATCCTGACTTTTGCTTAACCTTTTTACCTGGCTCATCCAGTGTTCCTTTGGATGAATGAGTCATGTTCTTCACCTTTAAATCCTCAAACACGATGATTGCGTGGTTCTTGCTCAAGTAACTTGAGAATTTATGCAGGAAGTCATGACGAACAGCGGAAATTTTGCTGTGTAGGCGAGTGATTTTTTGTTTTACCTTTTTCCAGTTATTGGAAAAACGTGTTTTTTTAGCGAGCTTTCTTTGCAGCTTCGCTAACGTTTTCGAATGGACTTTGAGTGCGGACAGACCATCCACATAAAACCCATTAGAAAGCGTTGCAAGACGTTTTACACCCAACCATCGACTTGGAATTATGAGGGCGGTCAGCGCGTTCATATTCAGTCTGAAATGAAACATACCAGTGACCAGCCTTGTGTGTCACTGTGGTGTTTTTGATTTTCCCAATAATATCTCTCGACTTGAAAAAGCCAAAATAGCCAAGCTTAGGTAAGCATACGCGGCGACCTTCAACCTTAAATCGACCCGTGTATCGAAAGCCATTATTGCACTTTGACCGTTTCTTAGTGACGGGCATCCGTTTATTAGGTTGCGTTTTATCAAACGCATCCTTATAAGCTTTATCTAAATCTTTTAGGGTTTGTTGAAGCACGGTGGAATCAACTTCTTTAAGAAAAGTGAAGTGCTTTTTTACTTGGGTAAGATGAAGGCACATGGTTGCATAATTTTCAACGTAGTGACCGCGCTTGAGTCGGTATTGTTGACGTTTTAGGAACAAATTCCAGACAAAGCGACACGCGCCAGCCTGCTTCCAGAAAGCGGATTGTTGTTCTTCATCAACTTTAAGTCGAAACTTAAATGCACGTAATATCTTCATGTTTTGAATCATAAATGAATAATAAATTCAAATCAATAACGCATTGCTACGCAATGTGCGCTATCCATCTCCGCCCTAGAAGGATGGAGCTTTTCGCGCATCTTTGGTAAAATACATGAAATGTTTTAAACCTTGCGTGAATCAAAAGTTCGCGCAAGGTTTTCTTATATTCAGTTGTTGTTCGTTAAGAGCCGACAATCCAGTTTAGTCGTCGTTTTCATGAGCAATGACTCTTTAGTTTCCATCAGCATTTGCTATCAAAAATTACTTCGAAGATCTTCAGTGTTAATCACTTCACCTCGCAAGTCCATTCCAAGCAGCTCAAACGCTTGATTGCTCGAAATATCCTCATAATCGCTGCTCACGACTTCATAAACATGATAGTGAAGAATTCCTTCGATCTGATTAGATGTGATCGGAACCGTGTGATCGCTTCGAATTAAGCTGCCTCGGTCAGCTTCTGTGCTTGCTCGTTCATAACCCTTAATGTACGAGAATGTAACCAAGAACTTACGCGCTGATGCATTAAGTTGATTACCTGCGATTTCCATAAAATCGGAAAAAGACTCGCAGTAACCATATTTATTAAGTCTACTTTTGGTCTCAACAATACGATTGTGTTTGTCGTAATTGATTTGTGTTACTAGAGCTGGCAAGCAGTGCGGGTACTTAATGATTTTAATGCCTTCAGGTAGAAGTTCTTGATGGCTTAAGCTCATATCAAATCGAACAGGATATAAACCCGTATTGTCTTCCAGCCGCGTGACTTCAGTGGATAGATTGTCCATTTGGTGCATTTCAGCAAACACCTTAATCGGTGGTTCGCCTTCACCATAAACCTCTGCAAGATTTTTTCGATATTCAGATAGTTTTTCCTCTGAAACCTTTGAAATTTCGATATTAATTAACATAAATCACCTCTGTTTATTATTATACATAGGTAATTATGAGAGTCAATTTGTTATGCCATGTATAGAATAACAAATAGTGCGAAGGCAATAAAAGAAGCTAAAGCGCGTGACTTGGATTTTTTGTAGAAGATCTCATGATACTCTTTCATTGCACCTTCATGAGAATCTAGTGAGGAACCATGATGTAGTACATCCAAAGCAAAGTTCAGTGTCATTGCTCCTGAGAGGATAGACATGATTAACCAGACAGGATTGAAATTTAAAATGATCATGGTTTCTCGCTAAAGTAGAATGCTAACGATTAGGTTATTCTGATTTTAACACTTTATCACTTTGCATTGTAAAATTAATATTTTGAAATCTTCGAATAAGTTCTTTATTTTTTGGCATAGGAAATTGCAATGTTTCTATCGCTTCAGGAATATGTGTGCAGTGACCGCTATCATAAAGCATAGTTACCTTTCGAACAATAAAACCATCTGTTGTTGGCAGTAGTTTAATGTTTATTCGGCACTCAAATGGCTGATCAAGATCCAGATTTATTGCATTTTTAAATAATTCTTGGAATTTCTCGTTATACATCTCAAATTCTTGATCACGTTCACTCTTGTACATCAATCTCTCTTGAGTTTGCTGCTCAAGCTCAGCAAAGATTCGATCAAGCTCTGCATCGTCCTTAGAAGAAATGTCTTTTTCTATGGCAAAGGACAAAGAAGAATTTAAACATAATATAGATAATAGTAGTAGTAATCTCATAGTAAAAACCTTACTTTTCAATACATATAGAGAAGCCTCCACGAGGGAGGCTTTTAGGTCTTTAACTCTTCCTGGTTGACCAGACCAGAAAGGCATACAGATTAGATCTGTATGTGAACAGTAGGTCGCACATAGAGCTTTAACTCACTACATCGTGATAGACGATGCAGACCGCATAATCGGTTATGTGCTGAGTGAGCTTCAGTGAGCGCCTATCAAGATTTGAACTTGTTAACCCCTCCAAAATGGGGATAGCCGCTATGATGCTCTATTGCACCGATAATTTTAAACTCAAGGCTTAAGCCTTTCAGATAGAGCAGCATTACTACTGGCTCGCTTGTAACAAGCAAAAGTTTATATCGGCAGCAAAATTTGGATCGTATAAAGGGGTTCGAACCCTCGACACCTGACTTGGAAGGACAGTGCTCTACCAACTGAGCTATATACGCATTTGGATGCGGAAGGCAGGATTCGAACCTGCGAACTCCATCATGATGGCGTTAAGCCTCTAACTTCAACCGCACTTATTTTAGAACCAGGGCAGGAAATCCTGCCAAGGTCTAAGAAAAACTCTACGGTTACTATTCTACCGAAAAGTCACCTGCAATCTCAGCCCCTAATGTCCAGTCACATCCTGTCAATCTCCAGCGGCTTTGCGACCTTCATTGACTAAACAGGTAGTGACGCAATTAAAAATTGCTGACCTTATCCGCTATGCCTCCAACTCGGATTCTATCCCATACACAAAAGCTTAAGTTGGATTCCAGCTCCGTGATGAAAGAACAGTGTTCTCTCATCGGGTAGAAGAAATAATATCAACAATAAAAAATATGTGCAACTACTTCTTATGTGTTTTATTAATTCTTCGTTTTTTACATTTGTAGCTCATGAAGCAGCTTATAAGCAGCATCAACTATGTCATTTTCACCCAGAGTCGGTTCATCAGTACCTACGATTTGCTCTAACAACGCAATTACTGAAAGATATCCCTCAGATTCAATACATTCAGCCATAGGAGCATTGAAACGCATCGTAAACCAGGTATCAATGCATTTCATTGAACTTTTCTTTGGGATAGACAAGATGTCTTGACCAATTCGGCTCTCATGAGCATATAGCTGGTCTGATTCAATCAGACCAACCAACATTGCCATTGAAAGGTGCGAAGCTCCTGAAACCTCGACCTCATGGCTTTCGCTTCTTAATAGCCACTTCATAGCTATTAACCACGCTCTAGGAGACGGATCAGCTCAATGATGCCGTTGTTCGCACGGCTAATGTAGTTAGCCATACTTAGTGAGTGGTTTGCAGTCACGCCGAATGGTGAACCATTCAGGACAACAGGCCAGTAGCGAGTTTTCTGTGTATCTTCAAGATCTCGAATTATCTGCTTCAAGCTGGCTACAGCGTTTTTATCTTTCAGAACCGTACCGAAATCGTCTTCTACTGCGTATAGAAGTTGAATTAGCGCCCATGAAGCACCGCGAGCTTCCCAATACACATCATCAATTTCTAGCCAAGGGGTTTTAGCTACAACCTTCTGATCACTGTAAGTAGATTGCACAGCAGCTTTGTCATTAGAAAGGTCAGTATTAAAACGTTCCTGTTCTACTGATGCCGATAGTCGCTGGCTGTAACTACCAAGTGAGTTTGATACCAAATCTAACCATGCACGAAGGTTATCAGCACGAGCATAGAACTGAGCATTTTTATCTTTTGGATCAGAGATGCGAGAAAGGTAATCACCTAGAGCATTAGAAGCTTTCTTGTATTGATCTTCTGATGATGGGAACCACCAGCTAGTCGGAGAATAGCTGATCGAAGAAAACGCTACTGATAGTTTTTTGTCTTTCAGATCTTGCGATTGAGAACGGCTGAACTCTTTTTCAAGAGTAAGAACAGAGTCCTTTACCATTCCGATTACGCCTTCTTCCCAGTTCGGCATGTTATCGAATACCTTTGCCTTAACAAGAAGATCGTTCGATGTAAAACCGCCAGTTTTATTGAGAAGTGTTTCGATCAACTGAATGCTAGTAGCAGTGAATGCGTCACCAACCACTTGATCTGAGTTCTTAATTTGCTGAATTTTAAGAATTTCTTTTGTTTGTTTTATGTCTGGTGTGTTGCTTATCACATGTACATAACCAGTAACCGCTATGACAGATGCAGCTATAGCAGACAGGATTAGTTTACTTTTATAAGACTTTTTTGGTTGAGTCATTAAATGATCCTTTAATTTAATTAATTGTGTGTACTATTTTGATTTAGTTGTTATGAATCTTATACACTTCAATTTAAAAGTAAAGTAAAAATTCAAAATTAAGAAAAAGAAAAAGAATCGATATTCATCAGCTATACTGATGTTTTATTTGGTTAATTGAGATTGATTGTTTGCTCCCTGCCTTTGAGTAAGAAGGGATGAGTTTTGTGAGGAAGAGTTGTGTTGAATCAGGGGCGGTTTTCGAGTACTCATTCAAACCCTTGTCTTACCGCCGTGACGTTAGCCTCTATGAGGATTTTAAGTCAAGTTACATTGTGGGTAACTTGAACTTGCCTTTTATAATACAAATAAAAATTGAAAAGTCAATAGTTATGTGATTATATTATACAAAATTACAAGAGGTTAATATGAAAAAAATATTCACTAGATTTGGTTTGGCTTACCTTGCCTTCCCTGCATTAGGGATACTTGGATTCGGCTTTTACGCAATCTTTCAGCAAAAGCTATTACTGGATTTCGTCATCTATTTAATTGCTACTGCAATTATTACTTCTATTGCATTAGTAATTTTTGAAAAGAAGAGAATAAGAGCAAACGAAAGCAGGTTAGGTGAAGCAGTTGAAATAGATCTTAATGGGCTTGAACCATCCAGCAATTGGAACCAAGTAGAGCTAGATGCTTGGATAGAAGCCAATCAATTGATTGATACCTATCTTGAGAAAGAGCCATCAATTGAGGGTATTAAGGCAAACACACTCTCAATTGTTACTTTGATAGCTAACCGTTGTTCCAACTCAAGATTCAATGGTGAACTTGCCTTTACCGCGCCAGAATTTCTGATCATGTTAGAAGAGGTATCTAAAAAATACCGAGAGCATCTTCTCGAAAACATACCTTTCGTTGATAGCGTGAAAGTTTCGACTCTGAAAACTTGTTATGATCATAAAGATACGGCAAATATTCTATGGAATATTTATCGCGCATATCGAGTAACGACTCCTACAGGTTTGATTTCAGAACTGAGAGGAATGATTACCTCTGAAATCTACGATAAGTTTAATGATGATTTGCGAGTTCATTTACTTAAAGTTCTATATCAGGAAGTCGCGACAGTAGCGATTGATCTCTATGGTAAAAAATACGATTCCAAATTGTATACTTCAGTAAGCGAAACAAGTAAGAAGGATAAAGAGTCAATTAGCAAGTTCAAAATTGAACCGATTAGAGTTTCAGTTGTAGGTGAGATTAGCTCTGGAAAGTCCAGTATTATTAATGGATTATTAGGAAAGGTAATGTCGGAAGTGTCGGTCTTACCTACGACTGATAAGTTTACAGCCTATCAATACAAAAACAATGAAGTAGATTTTACTCTGGTTGATAGTCAAGGTATTGATGGAAGTGAAAATCAATTTGAATTAACGCTTAAAGAAATTTCAAAAAGCGACATTGTAATATTTGCTGTTAAAGCAAATAAGCCCTCTAAAAACAATGATATTGAATTGATTGGTAGAGTGCATAAGTATTACGAAGCGAACCCTAAAAAGAAAAAACCTGTATGCATTATGGCAATCACACATGCCGACATGGTTAAGGGAAATGAAGATGCTGCACTTGAATACAACAAGTCTGTTTTTGAGAGTTTGAGCGTTATTGATGAATATTGCTTAGTACAATCCTCAGAAATAGGGTATGAAGAACTGAAGTTACGTTTCATAGAAGGGTGCGACCAGGCATTACATGTTCAATTCAATCGTAGACGATTTGACACATCAACCATTGAATCAATGAAAAGTGAAGCTAAACGGTTGAAAAACGCACTGGTTAAATCATTAAAAATTGTAATAAAGTAGATGTGACACATGATTATTTACTACAAACACAGTGAGAGAAAACCATCTGATGGTGATCTGAAAATTATGGCTAATGGAGACATGTTCATCCGTGGTCAATCTTATGCTAGACGCAATGGACATATCATTGGGGCAATTGCAAACAGTTTTACTTGGTATCATTTCCATAAAGAAGAAGAGTCATTTGAACCATACTCTGTCTCTAGAGATAGAGAAGAGTACAAGAAGAAAGGTTTGCAAATTTACAGCACGAACTCAAAGCGCAAAAAAGAAAAGCATAAACACTTGAGACTAAATCTTCATTTAGAAGAAGATCGTAAAAAATACATGGAAATCTTCAATTGCAAAGAGATTAGTGAAGGTATTGATTCTATTGTTCTTTCAATAAAATGTTAGTCAATAAGTTATAGGAAATAGAATAGAAATGAGAAGATTAGATTTGTCGGATTTGGAATCAAACTTAACACGTTTTTACCAGGAAAAGCTTAATGAAGCGATACTTGAGAAATTCCCTGAAGCGAAAGAGATTGAATTTCCAGTAGTTCTTTTTTCTGAGTTTAGCAAAAGTTATAAGACAGCAAGATTTTTTGTAAGTGTATTCCAAGTAGATGGTGTTAAATATCAAGTAATGCTTGCAGAGTCATATTCATTTACTGTTGATTGATTAAGAAGCCTAGAGACCTACGAGGATGTTGAAAAGCATGTGATCTGCTACATCAATATTGATATCGAGTTTATTGAGAGAATCAAAATCGAAGCTCAAAAAATGGGCTTTCAAATTACTTAAAGTATAGCTTATGAGTTATAAAAAAGGAGTCATCATGACTCCTTTTATTATGTAGGTGCTACATGCTAAGTGTAGAATCTCTATCTCGGTGGATGGTTTTTGCATTGCATAGAACAAAGTCTTTCATAAGATTAGAAACTGATGCTCCAATGATAGGATCGGTTTCATGTGTTTTCATTGGGATGTTGATACTTGGGAACAATAAGTTTTCGTATTGTTGATGTGACCAGCCTTTAATAGCTGTATCAAAATCACCCTTCAGAACGCACTCAAGCCTTGCAATTGCATTAGAGGTAGTTGCCTTGACTTTATCCGTGTTAATCCCTGTCTCTGCTTCTAGAGCTTTATAATCGATATCTCTTAGATAGCTTAAAAGTCTACCAGCTTCTTTTTGCGCATAGAGCTTTGGAGATGAAACAGATAATTTAGGTTGATACGGGTATGATGATTGTAGAGTGTAAGGAATATTTAACTGATCTACTGACATTGTGGAGTTAAGATCGCTTCCGACAACTTCTAGAATATCCTTGCCATTAATTACACTGTAGTACTCATCTTTTCCTAGCATTACAACGTGATTTGCTAACCTGTTTGTATGAGCGATATCTAAGATATCGTACTCATCATTAAGATGATCCATAAGTTCTCGTACTAGCTTTCTTGCTCGTAAATTAAAACCATGCATCTCTGGATCTGACATTGATTTTTCAATGAAATACCCTTCATGTCCAAGATTGCTCTTACTTTTGTCTTCAATAGAATTAATTACATTCCAGAATTGGGATTCTGAGAATGAGTTAGCTTTCTCATACATGCTTAAGTCATGCTCAGGAATTTGAACGTTGTATTTGTTTTCCGTTTCTGCAAGGCTCAAAATCTCTTGTCTTTCTGGAATGATAACTTTCTCTGAATCGATATCGAATACAGCAGTAAGATTTTCACCAGTTTGTCTATCAGTGATAGTCATAATGGCTTCTGCAAGTTCATGTGCGAAGAATTCAGATGGGAAACACTCATCTTTATCGAAAAGATGTTGTAAATGAGGGACATTGAAGTCTGTCATCTCATAATATTCCGTTGCAGGTCTATTAAAACCAAACTTTACTTTTTCATTTTCTTTGAAGATTTCAATGGTTAGTTCTTGATCGTATTTGCCAAGGAAGTTGCTAAAAACAGCATCTCCGTTTTTCTCAACCGCCAAAATTGAATCTTTTAATCTTGCATAAGATAAAATTGGTGCTCTCATGTGGATTCCCTTGAGTTTATATTTTTGTTATTATATCACGGCTTTTTTATACAACAAATAAAAACCCCGCTTAACAGCGGGGATGATGCGATATACTCAGAACCAGCTTCTTATCTCTTCTGCTTCTTCAGGGGTTAACCTAATATGTGACGGTTTTTTGCCGTTATGTATTTCACTTACTCGGTTAAGTTCTTTTTCCCACTTTTCTTTCGTCTCTTGATCTTGGATTTTGCTTGTATCAAGGCTCGCTTTTCCTGATGCTATGATTAGTGCCATCATAGAAGGTAGTTCAAATCGTCCAGTAAGGTACTTTACTTCTTTGCCTTCTATAGGTACAAACTTCATATCAGAGTTCATTAGTCTATTCAGATAAATATCGGCTGCATCTTGGTATTTGCCGCTAGAAGCAAGCTTGTAGACTAGGCTCTCTTCATAAACTTGATGCTGAACTTCGATTTTGGCGATATATAAGGTAAGAAAATCAAAAACGTTTAGATTGTTGGCGCTGGTTTTTTCAATAAATTCTTTATTATCCTCAATCAATTTGTAGCGTCTTTGTGCTAAATTACCAATTGCTCTAATGGTTTCATCTTCATTATTTTGTGAATAGTAAATCATTTCATTAATCGCATTAATAAAAAGTAGTCCGTTTTTATCATAGGCTTCAAGCGCGAAAAAGAAGTCACTTTCTTTTAGTGCTACGCTACCAGGTTGATAAGTAAATTCTTTATTATTAATTGATATTGTTCTCTCGTACTTTGATTTATCGAACATTTCATCTATTACAGAGTTATTGATTGAAAATACAACTAATAAAATCAAAGTGTATGATGTTGCAGATGAGAAAATTGCCTTTTTCCAATCAATCTTTGGCTTTTCGTCAAATATGATTGATAAAAATATAGCTATTGTGAGCAAGCCTAACATCATAGTCATATAAAATTTCATTTCTGAAAAATGGCTACTTGTAAATTCATCCTGATTAATTATATTTTCAGAAAAGCCAGGGGTGAATGGAAGCATAAAGATTAGAGACGGGATTATCATTCCAAAGATAACTGAATATGGTATTTTTTTAGTATCTTTATCTTCTTTCTCTACAGGCTTAACAAAAATTAAGTTGAAAAACAAATATGAGAGCAAAAGAGATATTGAGGTGTTAAATAAATCGTCCTTGAAACCATAGTGGCTACCAAATTCGAATAATTTTGAAAACTCGGAAAGATTTACAAAACTGTAGCTTAAGCTAAATGCAAAGAAAATAACTGAGAACATACAAAATAAAAATGAAGCTATATCAATTAAAATCAATGCATACTCATTCTTAACTTTTATTCTCACTAAATTCAATGTTTCTACAAGCTTTTTCTCGAAATTGAATATTTTATCTGTATATTTATCATAAGAGTTTATGATTTTTGAAATTGAAATAGATATCATTACCGCAGGAAAGAAATATAAATGTGAAAAAATATCGCTTGGACGGGCATTTATTTTATCAAATATTTCATCTTCAAACATATTTAGATTACTAACCCAATTTAATGCAAAGACTCCCATAATAAGAAGTATATATGCAAAAAACCTAGATGATGAAGGATGCTTAGGTTTATCAATGCGATTTAAAAACTCTATTATTTTAGATTTGTTCATTCTTAGCACTACTATTTATTTAAATGTAAATGGTTCTATTTTATTCAGTTTATTAATTTCTTTAGAGATATCAGTTAACACAATTTGTGATTTGCAATTATTAATAATGTATTGTGAGATTTTTCTTTCAAACTCTACTCCAGCAACTTTAGATACATCATCAATAATCACCAAAGAGCACTGTTCTGATTTGTGTATCGCAACGAAGAAATCAATAAGCATAATCTGACTCTCCGTTAGAGCAAAGTTAGCGCTGAACGTTTTTCCTTCCCTTTTAACCTTAATGGTAGCATTGCCCCATTCTTCTTGTGTAAAGAGGCAAAGATTCAAGCCGAGATCGCGAAAGTACTTATTTAACTGTTCTGTGAGTTGATGTTGATGGATGTATTTCGCATTATTGCTAAGTATGTAAGAGTTATCACTACGAGCAGAATGCGTTAGGTAAGCAGGGCTGCTGAAATATACATGTTCGTTAAAATCACAAAACTTTAGGAAGATTTCAGTGACCTTTGAATTGCGATCTAATACGGAATTAGATTTTACATAACGAACAACGCTGATAGTCTGGTTAGTCTCAAGATTTCTGCGTAATGTCTCAGCTCCAGGCAGGTTAATCTCTGCAATATGACTATCTCTACGATCAATCCTAGTCATGACTTCGCCGTTTATATGAAGCTCTTCCCAAACAACACCATTTTTATTTGTTTTACCGTAACCATAGTAGACCTTACACCCATCAATATCATACTCAAATCGAAACTCAGCCAAACCTTGCTCTGAGTAAATGTTGATGTATGGAATCTCTCTGCCATTCATTGGTCTATTATTCTCATACATAGACAGATGGTTGATAGGATCTAGCATTGCAAGACAAAGGCTTGTCTTACCAGAACCAGGACATCCATTGATTACAGAAAGTTCAAGGTCATCACTTTTCGTAGTATCGAATCTAAGCAGCCCCTGAATCCCCATAAAGTTTCTAACAGAAATACTTTTTAGCATAATAATTATCCTTAAATAGTAGTAGGGATACCGCTTTTGATGCAGGCTTCTCGGTGGTTAGTGGTAAAAGAAAGCTCTCTTGGTAATCGCATGAAATGCGTAAAATAATCTGCATCCCAATCAGAAGAAATTGGACTTGTAACGGCTGGTGGTTCACCAGCTTCTAGTCTGAAAAACAAACAATCACCATAATCCTCATCCCATTCTGATACAGGGAGAAAGACCTTGTCGGTATCCCATATAGCTTGTTCTTTATGAGGGAGTAGTGACTCAAATTGCTCAGTGGTTAACAGTGTCGAGATGTTATGCGGACAAGTCTCAAAATATTCTTTATCAAGAGGCATTAGTGCGCCTTCATTAATATCAATATTGAACCCATGCTCTACACAATATTCAAAGAAAGATTTGTTCTCGCCTGAAGATAAGATTCGGTCAATGTCAGCTAATGAGTGATGTGTTTCGCCAGAGTAATTTGCTTTGTTTACAAGCATAGAATACGCAGTGCTAAGACGACGAATCCTGTTATCATCTTCGGACTCAAGGCTAAACACAATCATCAAGTTAATTAGTTTTTCATTTAATTCTTTAATGTTCATGGTGTTGACTTTAATTATTTCAATTTTCTGATGAATTGATGGCGATGACCGCCTTTTTTCTTAGACATACCAGGGTAGGTATTTCCGTAATCTAAATCTACTTTCTTAGGCTGTAGATTAAAGTTAGGTGCTCTACATAGATCTCTTTTTAGCTTTAATAACTCATGCTCTAGTGGATCGCGGCATTCAATATTTCGCAAAGAGAAGATGGATAGTTCGTCAGTGTCTTTATAAAACTCAACATCATGTGCCTTAATGCCTTCATGACTCAACTTAACGACATCTTCTGAATGGGCTAAAACGATAGAGTTAGAAAATCTCTCACTACTTAAAATGGCTTTAACCGTATGAGCACTTACGTGAGAGTCTAAACCAACATAGAATGCAATTCTCGGTTCAGAATCGGAGTCCCTTTCACTCTCAATTGATTTAGCATTAATTCTATCAAGAAGTGATTTTTCTTCTTTTGTATTTGATTCTAAAGACATGAACAGCCCTTTTAATTTATTTTTAATTACATTTATTATACATAATAAAAAGTAACGGTCAATTACAAATGCTTTGTTTGATAGTGGCTTACTACCTTTAATTGAATCGAGATAGGCAGTGTGGATTGATGTGTTTAGTTTCTTCACCTAGTGGTTGAAGTAGAGCAGAGTGAACCTTCATTTTATAGAAGTTTTCACAATTATTTGTAACCAACATGCTGATTGTTCCATTTCTCTTGCTGGTAACTTTACCCATGTAAAACTTGCCATCATGCTTAACCTGGAACAAGCTTCCTTTCTTGATTGAGCCTTCTTGAATCAGAGCTGACGGGAAAGTGATAGAGACTTCATTGATATCAAGATCAGACAATATAAGTGCGTATCCAATTTTACCTTGTATGAATTCAGAACCGTCATAACTAAGTATTCCACTAACCGTTTTTCGGTTTGTGTTAAGAACTTTAAAGGTTCCGATTCTGTCTTCAATGATCACCTTGTAGAATGAACCTTTAGAGACATTTTCCTGTGAATAGGTTTTAGCTGGAATATTGCTTGTGTCCTGAATCTCAAGCGATCTGAATAATGGATCTAGCATAAGCTGATCATAAACTTTCTTATCAAGACCTTTTTGTCTCAGCTCTTCTAGAATTGAAATAAAAACAGCGCCATGAATTTTGTTCCGCTTGCGATTTGGGTCATAAGTAAAGTTTCTTATGATGTCTAATAGGTGAGCAAATTCGTGAAGTACCGTATGCGCAAGTGAGGTTTGCACTGTCAGATTGCCATCAAAAAACTTGTGTTTAGAAACGATTTCGCTGGATGAACGCCACTTAGCAAGTTCCAAATAGCTTGTTTGCTTGCTTTCAATTATCTTCTTACCTATTTGATAGGTGATCTTAAGGTAGCCATTATAGCCTTTTAGAGAGCACTTGGTTCTATGACCACTACCAACTATTGTAGTGATTTTAAAGCCTTTCTTTGCTTCAATTTCACTTTGATACTCTTTGAATAGTATAGAGGTGGCAGCATCAATCATTATGGTTGCTATGTATTCAGATAACATTGTTCTTATTCTTATGTGGTTTTGGTCACTATTATATCAAAAATCGATAAATCATAACAATAAGTTGATTAACGATGCTTTTTTATGAGTGAATATTAATTCTTATCTTCTTTTAAAATTGAGCGAGAGCGAGCGCAATCCCCTTCCTTTAGGTAGGGGTGAGCGAACATGAAAACAAAACCAGATTATTTCTTGTTTTCACTAAAAACCTTGTTGCCACAAAAAGTATCGCGTGATAATTTAAGGTTTTCATTAATCTAATGTTTTATCGGGATTTACCTTGGCAATATTAGGCTTTAGCTACAATATTTCTGATAAACTCAATCCAGAGCAAGCCACACTTTTTGCTCAGTGGATTGGTGCTGCAAATGTGATCCGTAATCAAAAGATTAACGAATACAAAACCTTTCTAAAAAACAAAACACCAGAGCTTATCGCTCAAGGTTACGCTTCAATCAAAAACAATCCTGAGCTTTTATTTTTAAAAGACATTCCAGTTCAACTTTTACGCAATGCCGCAAGTTTGGTTTTTTCTGATGCGGAAGCTGCGAGAAAAGGACTTAGGAAGTTTCCAAAAATTAAAAACAAGTTTAAAAAACGAAGTGTTGTTTTAACTAAAGAAATGTTCTTTGTTGAGCCTTTCGAGAATGGCTCTCGGATCGTGATTAACAATCATGCCAAAGCGAAGCGAAGAATTGTGTTTTCATTGGTTGTTCCCCACAAGCCTGAGCAAATCGGGAATCAAATCAGGCTTTCACGACAAGGGGCAAAATTTACTTTGTCAGGCAGTTTTGATGATGGTCGCTTGGTTTTAGATGAAAAACAAATCCTTTCAGATTTGTCGCATTTATCTTATGAAGAGCTTGAGCTTAAAACCACTGGTGTTGATAGAGGTGTTGCGCTTCACCTTTGTTCTAGTGATGGATTTTCAGTTACTTACAGCCCTGAAGAAATAGCGCGTAAAAAGCGCAGAGCGAAAAAGATAGCGCATTATCAGCGTATCCTCGCTCGCAAGAAGCGATTAAACAAGAACAAAACTAAAGCTTGTGAAACGAATCAACAGCGCATTGTACAAGCCAGGATTAGTCGCATTCAAGCGAAAGAGTCCGATTGCCGAAACAATCATAATCACCACATTTCAAAAGCATTAGTCGAAAGTTCCAATCAAATTATCGGTCTGGAAGATTTGAATTTAACGGGCATGACTAAACGTGCCACACCTAAGAAAAAAGAAGATGGAAAAGGTTATGCCAGAAACCGAGCCAAAGCGAAAAGCGGTCTAAATCGATCACTGCTTGGCGTTGCGCTAGGTCAATTGGCTACTTACATCGCGTATAAAGCTCGTAAAGTGGGTAAGATTGCAATTAGCGAGTTGAATCCAGTGAATAGCTCAAAAGAGTGTGCTTGCTGTGGGAGCTTAAATACAGAGCGTCCAGACCAAGCGACTTTTATCTGTTTGTCATGTGGGAACAGAGATAATGCTGACTCAAATGCAGCTAAAGTACTAAAGAAACGACTGATACATTACATTAAAGAGAATACGTTTGCCAAAAGCAAAACTCGTAAAAGTATCGTAGCAAGAAAGAAAAAACTGGTTGACAGAACCGACACCAGTATAAAAACGAGAGACAAAGAAAGCGCGGTGCTAACGTCCTAGTGATGTTAGCCATAAGACCATAAAACTATGGCACCTTTCGCCTGATATTTCACATCAGAAATGTTTCTAACAGGATGAATATTTGGGCTTCGGCATCAATTATTCAGAAACCCAGCACGTTAGGGCTTGGAGGTTCATTGTTAACTGATAGATGCACATAGTTTCGTTTGCGACCAAGCAAGCCATTTGAAAGAATTGAGGCAACTGATTCGCTCTTCGTTCCGTGGTACAAGTCGCTATTCGGTGAATAGCTTTCGTAATTAATATTAACCCAGTCAAGAGAATGATTTGACCCAGTTCTTTAACCCTTGATTCTGTGATGTCTTTTTTCATATCTAATCCCTGACATTCCCCGCCCTCATCGGGCGAGGCTTGCGTCAATTAAATTATGGTCAAAATGAAAGAGCCGTTGTAAACAACGGCTCATGTATTTTATTAATAACTATAACGTTCGCCAAACATTTCTTCCGCTTCTGTCCTGCTAAGTTTTGAATGTCCGTTCTGCTCTCTTACAGCATTCAATCCTTTAAGGCTAAATCCAATCATTAGGCGTAAATCTAGTTGATGGTTCTGGAATCTATGATCCATACTTTCAATCGGGTCTACGCGATACAGTAGACTATTGCCAGTATATCGAACAACGCCAAACTCTTTTAAATGAAATGGTAGTTCGTCAACAGGTGTATTTGTTAAGAACGAAATATCGTATGCATCTGTGATGATGTATTCAACAAAGAAATTAGCGAAATTGTTGCACTCAACACACAATAAATCGACCATTCCTGATTCTTTTAAGTTGGGCTTAGTTTTGTTCAGATAAATAGGGTATCTAGGTCGGTACGTATCAGACTCCCTGCGAGTGTATTTACCTTTAACATGGTATGAGTTCGTGCCATATCTAGCCGTTTTACTCTCAAACTCTTGAGTTTTCATCCACTCAGGACAGTTTTCTGGTTGTGGGAGCGCTAACTTAGCACAGGCTCGTTGAATAAGTTTATCTGTATCGATGCGTTCAACAATCCATTTTGCCATATCATCAAAATGTTCTTCAAAATAGTTGTCGATTTTTTTACTGAGATTTTTAGCTTGCTGACTTCGAGCCTGGAAGACAGTATCTGCAATAATTTTTTCAGGAGAACCGACAACATCTTCTGGAATGGTGATGATGTTTTTGGATGTCGGCTTACCTTTATGCTCTAAGGCTAAATTGCTAGGCAGAATCTGAACCTTGCTCACTTCTTCACTGAAAACACTCTCAAAATATGAGTTGTAATCTGTGCCAGATAACCTGGAAACAGAAGAGGCATAGTCGCTGCTATCACGGCTAGAAGAATAAAAATCTTCACGGCTTGGGGTCTTAGGCAAATTGAATTGTTTCTCACTTCCTTTAAACACCACAGGCATTGTATTGCTTTCAACAGAGAATGAGATTTCATGTCCATAAATTAGCTCTTCTGCATCGATGAAACTTTTCCAGTCTAGAGCAATCGAGGCGTATAAGACTGAAAGTTCGCATAACTCAGAAAATGGAAGTTCCTTGATCTCACGAATATTATCGATAACACTGCTAGAGTCATCGATACCGTCATAATGAGTTAGAGAAGTGGACTTGCTTGTCTCACTGAACATAAGGTGTTTGCCGCTTGGTGATGCTGTAAGCTCGAATACGGAATAAGGAAAAAGAGACTTGTTGATCCTTTGTACATTTTCTCTGTCCGTTCTGCGCTCCTGATCTTCGTATGCCTTTCGCTCAGAATCATTAATAATTACTGCGCCATCACAAGTTTTAATGACTAAATTGAAGTGACAGGCTGATGGGTTGTCATTGTCAATGACTGCAATTGTATATAATCCAGGCTTGGCATGATGTGCCAAATCAAGAACATGAGCTTCTGACTCAACAAAGTAAATTCGTCGATCAAACTTAGATGTGAAAACACTATTCTCATTAATATTCCCGATTTTTCTTCGCTTCAAATTGCGAATGAAATCGTAGCCTCTGACAAAAGACTCCCAAACATCGTTCTTGATAGACTCTTGCTCTTCACAGGTTAGGTTTCGATCAGAAAAGTTCGCAATAACTGATGAAATATTTTCTAGCTGAGCAGCTACGGAACCATGTTCCATTAATGATTTAATATCAAGATTGAGCTTTTTATGTTTATCGATTCGAGCGTATGCATCATTGTTTTCAAGGAATTCATTAAGTGCAAAGGTGGTTACTTCACTATACGATTTGAAGTAACTGTTAATACCCATGATAAATAACCCATCATCAAGCTTGCTAGCAAGAATAAGGTTGTCGTGCTGATGCTTTCCAAGGAAGGATACGGAGTCATCAAAAATCTTAGAGAATGGAATTTTCGATAATTCCTCAAACCACTTTAATGTTTCAAAAATTGATTCCTTGATGCTCATACAGTGTCCTCTGTGTTCAGGATTTCATTTCTTTCGCTTGCCAGTCTTTGCTTGAGAGTTTTCAAAGCGACTAGGTGTGGAGGATTTGAGTTTGTTTCTTCCTCAGAAATACACTGAATCTTACTGTCTAAGGAATCAATCATACTATCAAACAAGGTTGTGCGCTCGGATAAATCGAGTTCTCGCCATTGGTTGTATTGATCTGCCTCAGAGTTCCACTTTTCCTCTGGTGAGATATAGTCCATTCCCAAAATCAGCTTGATGATTTTGTCCTCAACTTTAGCTAAATGCATATCGTCTAGACCTTTGCGACTGTACACCATTACAGGGTTGTACTCGCTATCAATGTGCTCATCGTCCTCAATGGTAACAACAGCACTCAAATTGTGAGACTGAATACGTTCAGCAATTGATGAATTCTTAGTATTCCAGTTAGAACTAACTCTTAGGTGGTTTTTTCGAGCAAATGGCTTTCTAAACTCTTCTGCGAAAATAGAGATATTCTCATCATCAGAATTTCTCATGCTTCGAATAAGAGCGGTAACAACATTAGCACCATACTTTTCCAGTGTGGAAATGCAAAAGAACTTTAACTGATACTTATAAATCAAGTTTAGCAGTTTATAAGCTTTGACAGGGTCGGTTTGTTTCATAACGCGCTCGTTGAGGTTTGAGTCGCAAATTTTGAATGAATCTTGAACGTCTAAGACACCCGCAAAATCGAAAGCAATAGCAATGTTGTTATTCATAATTTTCTCCATTTTTCCTAATTATGCAAAAATAGAGTCGTCAGTCAATGAAAATCATAGCTGTAGCAAGAAGATTTATGTCACATTGAAGTAAAGAACCCAGTTGAGTTATTGCCCGATACATCGGGCTTCTATATGATACAATTCGATTAACAAATAAAAACTAATTAATTAACGAGTGGAAATAAAGTAATGGAAATGACACGAAAAGAGTTTCATAAAAACAACACTAGGATTTTGATATATGGTATTGTTATCGGCACTATTTTGGGAATTCTTATTGGTTTAGGCGCAAGCTGATTTAGAAGGGTGGTTTCGTGTTTAATAGCTTAAAAGAATCACTTTATGATTTCATAACCCCATCGAAAGATGAGGAAATCATAAAAGCTAACGACAAGTTGAAAGACATAGTTCCAACGCTATGGCTTTTTGGAAAAACAGGAGCAGGAAAATCCTCGCTAGTAAAGTACATAACCAAACAAGATGATGTCGAAGTTGGTAATGGATTTATGCCATGTACTAAAGTCTCGTCTATCTTCACTTTTCCATCTGATAAGCCAATTGTAAGCTTTTTGGATACAAGAGGGTTATGCGAAGCAAGCTATGACCCAACTGAGGATATTGAACATTTATCAATAGATAGCAACGTGATTTTGCTTGTGATGCGACTAGACGACCCATCGCAGAAGGATGTTCTATCATCCCTTAAGAAAGTAAAGAAATCCAAGTCCAAAAAGATTCTTACTAACCATCTAATTGTCATACACACTTTCTGCTCTCAGCTATCAGAAGAAGATAGAAATAGGATGTTCACTCTTCAAAACAGTGAAGTTGAGAAGGTGTGGGGTTCAAATTTTAAATCAACGCATGTCGATTTCGACTCACTAGAAAATATTGATGCACTTAATCAATTGTTAGTTGATGAACTCCCTCTAGTTTATGAAGCCTTATTCTTTGCTGATGATGAGGGGGATAATTTTGCCTACAGCAGGCTTAAGAAAGACATTATTTGGTATTCTTTAGCTGCTGGCGCAGCAGATGCGATTCCTGTTGCTGGCGCTTTTACTGTACCAACAATACAGGGGAAGATGTTATATGACTTAGCCGCAAAGTTGGATCTTGAGTGGAACAAGAAAGAGTTCCTGGAGTTCACAGGTAGTCTTGGTACGACAATTGCTATTCAATTTGGTGCAAGCTTTCTTATCCGTCAAGCGACAAAGTTCATACCTGTATACGGTCAAACAGCGGGAGCGGCTATCTCTGCCTCTGTTGGGTTCGCAGCAACATTCGCATTAGGTAAAGCAGCTTGCTTGTACATATGTTACAAGAAGAAGGGTGTAGCGGTTAATTCAGATGAGCTTCAAAGAGTTTTTAAAGAAGCATTTGATTCGAAGAAAGACGTAAAAACATCTTAAATAAGATAAGGTTATTAAGACTTCGCTTCATAAAAAAAGAGGATAGACAATACAAGGCGTTTGGTTAATGTGTTGCTGATATGTTGACATAATCAATAAAAGCCCCTATATACAGTATGTTATGGTTGTATGTGGGGGCTTTTTTGTGAGTAAAAATCTTTCTCAGACACTTTAAGGCTCCCTGCACCAAGTGGTGGCATTCAGGTCAATTTCTGCAAGAACCCTTTTTGCAGTAACTTCGCTGCACAGCCATTATTCTCAAATCCGATGATATTGTCCTTAAGGGGAAAGATGGAAAAACGCCAGCTATGAGATTAGGTATAGCAAAAGGCGCAGTTTCTATAGGAAAAATCATTTATCACAATGATGTGAAAGAAAGCTAGAGCTACATCAAATATTGGTATAGTATTCATATCAGTTGGTTGGGTTATACGATGACTATTTGATCAAAGTAACTCTCTGATAGACAAGGCTTAAAAGTGCTTGACAGCAGTGGCTACGAGTACTAAAGTATAAGTGTAGATTGTGGCGGTAGGAACATCCCCACGTAAAAAACACCAAATTCCTTGTTTGTTGTGGCGGTAGGAACATCCCCACGTAAAAAACCTAAATTCCTTGTATTATCTACCAGAAAACCCTGACTCAAGTCAGGGTTTTTTTGTATATGGGATCGGATATGGAACTAAAAAAAATAGATCAATCTTTCTATGTAGATAACCCCAAAGTAGAACAAGCTTTGGATTTTGATAGTCATTTAGGCACATGGAATAGCAGTAAAACCAGAGGTCATGGCATTGTTAAAATCACCATTAACGGATTAACATTCGCCATTCCTGTAAGATCATATATCAAGCACAATGCCTCATATATCTTAGAGGTGAACCGCCAAGATCGAACCATCAAAGGCATGGGGCTGGATTACTCAAAGGCACTCTTAATCAGAGATGATAGCCATGTTACTGATGATGTATTTGTCTTACGAAATAAGAAGTCTGGTAAAAAACTCATCGGCAAAGAAGAACATATAACCAGTCAATTTCAGAAGTATGTTGAAAAATATATTGATGCAGTAAAGCGCAACGATGCCAATATACTCAATAGTTTCGAATATCGCTTCACCACTTTAGTAAACTACCATACAGAACTTGGACTCTGATTTTTCTAAAGGTAATAAGTCAGAATTAAAAAAGCCCTATTCACTGCTGTGGTAGGGCTTTCTACTTTCTCAGCCATTCATATGTAGCAACACGTTAACCTAACGTCTTGTAGACAATATCCTCTTTTTCTTTTTATGTTTATGGATTATTTAAGAAGTAGGCTTATCTTGTTGTCTGGCTTGATCACATCTAGTGCAATCTTGATAGCTACAATTATTGGAACGCTTAAGAACATCCCAACCATCCCAAAGATCTTTCCAAATGCAATCATAGATAGGAATACAATCAAAGTCGAAAGACCTAGTTTATCACCTATGATTTTAGGCTCTAAATAGCTCCCAATTACAACGTTCACAGATACATAGACCGCTAGAGTGCCAAGGGTAGGGACTAACCCCATAGTCGCCATAGAAACGATTAGAGCAGGGATTGCAGCTAATATGCTTCCGATATTAGGAATGAAGTTCAATGTAGTAGCAATAATGCCCCAAAGTAACCAGTACTTATGACCAATGAAGTATAGAGCCGTTGCGATGATAAAGCCTGTTGCAAAACTTGCCAGAAACTTAACGTAAATATATGTCTGGATTTGCTTTGAAGTGCCATCAGAGAGTTTGCTCGTTCCAAAAAACGCAGTAATTTTTTTCTGCCATGACTTGCCTTCGCAGAGAGCTAGGAATGTTGTAAAAGCAACTACAAATGTGAAAGAAATCGAACTTTTAATGGTATTTAGTACAGCAAAACCCGAATTTATAAAAGAGCCTGGATTAATGCTGCTCAATTTGTTTTTGATTAAAGATTCATTATCTCCACTAAATTCATTTATCTTCTCGATGAGAACCATGACTGAAGAGTTCATGTCTTTGATAAAACTTTTAGATGAAGATGCGACAACATCACCAATCATGTAAACGCTGTAACCTAGCAGAACTACAGTTACTAAAGAAGCTAACGTTCTTGGGATCTTGTAGGATTCCATTTTGTCCACAATTGGATTGCAAAGCACAGCAAGGAAAACCGCCAAGAGTAAAGGGGCAAGTATGTCTTGGGCTTCTTTAAGACCAGCGATAATAATAATTACTGAAGCCATGATCAGTAAAGGATTTGAGTAATCTTTAATTACTGAGATTGACTTTTTTGTTGGTGGTTTCTTCTTAGGGGTTTCGCTTTCTACAGGTTGTAGAGGCTGATGAACAGGATGTTGCTGTTCTTCTATAGGAGTTACGTTTTCATTCATGATTTTATTTCTTAAATTTATTGATTAATAAAATAAAAACCATCACGAAAACATATTTTACCAATACCTAAATAAAAAGCGCTCTGTGATAGCTTTTAATGATTGCAGGCTTAGAGGCTTTGATATGAGGTAGACTCTAAAAAATTGGCTTTCTTAAATTGGTTCGCAAAGCAGAGGATTGAACTCAAAACATATTTGCTAGGCATGATTTAACATGGGCTGAAATCGCGTAAATCAACCCTGATACCTTATGATCTCTCAGGTATCCCTAACAAATACATAGCAGCCTCTAAAACACCAACCTTACCAACCATTCGAATTAAGATCATTCAACGAAATGATTGTGAGACTCACTTTGCGAGATTCTGAAATGCATCCTTAAAATTGGATGCATTCTAAAAATGGCGCTCCTTGCAAGACTTGAACTTGCGACATACGGATTAACAGTCCGCCGTTCTACCAACTGAACTAAAGGAGCGGAGTGGGTTCACGACTATGTGTCCAACCCTCTACAAGCCATTGCACTTACCATGTGTAAGCGATTAACGAGCAGGTTAAATCACCTCTTGCTGGAATCGAACCAGCGACCCTCGGATTAAAAGTCCGCCATTCTACCGACTGAATTAAAGAGGTGATGGGTTCACGACTTTGTGTCCAACCCTCTACAAGCCATTGCACTTACCATGTGTAAGAGATTAACTTACAGGACAAGCAGTTTAATAGTTTATAAAAAACCGCATGATACTGGCGCTCCTTGCAAGACTCGAACTTGCGACATACGGATTAACAGTCCGCCGTTCTACCAACTGAACTAAAGGAGCAAATTTGTAGTGTTCGTGATATTAGATGCATGACAATAGCGCAACTAAATTCCAACACCTCTATACATTGTCAGAATACAGCTCGATACTCGTGAAACAAAAATAGCTTCCCGTATCTCTGCCTATTGAGACAGAACCTTCTCTTAGCCCCATACGCCGTTTAGTAGTAGGGAAAGGACACTACGAATTCCTGTATGGGTCGGCAGGCTTGCTGATACCTTACACCTGCATCCAAACCATCAAAGATGGGGTATCTTGACGTTTATTCTTTAAAAACTGGAACGTACAGCGAGAATCGAACTCGCATCATCTGCTTGGAAGGCAGGGGTAATAGCCGTTATACAATGTACGCGTAAAAGCTGGTGGGATGAGTAGGAATCGAACCCACTCAGATGTTAATCTTAACAGAGCTGTCAAACAGAGTTTCATCCCCACAATCTTATTAAAAAGGTCTACCCTTTTAATAACACTGTGTAAGTTTAGTATTGGTGCGCGAGGCGGGAATCGAACCCGCACGCCAAAAGGCAGGGGATTTTAAATCCCCAATGTCTACCAATTTCATCACTCGCGCAAATAAATAGTTTAAATACCTAATGCTCTACCAGTAATCAAACACCAGTCGATGGAGGACTGTTTTTTATGTGCTTGGCTGTGCTTGACTTAACAGTATGCAAGCAGTCTATGCTGATATTACTGAGAATTGGACATCAACCAATTCAAATATCTAATCACCTTATCCATTATAATTTAGACGGTTTGCAGATCTAGCTTTCAATCTTTGCCTTATCCGCCAGGCTTTAGCACTCATTTGAGTTCCGATTTCTTTAAAGATAAACAACACACTTAATTCTCAAATAAATAGTATCGATTTGAGAATGTGATGCAACCAATTAGTGTAAGCGTCGGAATCGAACCGTAAAGCTTAAAGTCGTCAGCACACTCCCCCAGGTCTAGCCATTTTAACTTACAACTCACACTAATCTAATTGAGAGATCCACTGACTAGGTGGAGCTGGGGGCTATCTCTCAATGTTTGGAACAAGGTCGAGTGAATGTATCGGCATCACCCCTTAAACTCCCAAATTTTTTGGGCTTTAACCGCAACTCACGTCTTCTGCGGCAACCTTGAAATCAGCCTCGTTGCTGGACTTGAACCTGCGACCCCTTAAAAGGATTAAGGCGCTCTACCAACTGAGCTAAACGAGGAAATTGTTACTGAGAAGCTATCTAGAGATAGCTGTTCACTAACAACTTAATTGAAGCCAAACAAGCTCTTTGGCTAGAGCCTTCTCTTTCCCATAGATCCCTAGCGAGTAAGCTTTCTAGGGCGGTCGGGAGGATTAAGCAAGCAACCCCGAATGCCTTGCGTAAAAAGTGGCGGAGAGAGAGGGGTTCGAACCCTCGATGCAGCTATAAACTACATACTCCCTTAGCAGGGGAGCGCTTTCAACCTCTCAGCCACCTCTCCGTTTTTACACTCGTGATAAAGTCTTACTCAAGGGCGAGAGTTAAAGTCATATCCAGTGTAAGTACTGCCCATTCAGCACAAAATAAGTTTAGTACTCGCGGTATGGTTATGTTCCAAGGGAGGGAATCATGGTTATACCCAATACTTGTGCGTCCCTAACACACGACCTCTGTTTAGCCTCATAAGCCCTTTTGCGGTAGAAGAGGACACCGCGCATACCATTATGAGTCGGAAGCCTTAGATGCTCTTACAGCTTCATCCGTCAAATCACCGAAGTGGAGCAATCAGACATTCGTTTAGCGATATTGTCGCGAAATTGGTGCGGGTATTTCACGATACCCGCATGAGAAAAGTAGAGTGCTACAACACAAACCCATAGGAATTATGTATCAATACTTTTCGCAAAATGTGGCGGTGAGTGAGGGGTTCGAACCCTCGATACAGCTATAAACTATATATGCGCTTTCCAGGCGCACTCCTTCAGCCTATCAGCCATTTCTCCAAATTTAGGCTGAATTAAGGTTACTGGGATTTTACAAGTCAAAGTGTCTTACCGTTTCTTGTAACTTAACCAGACCACATTCAGCACATTTCTAAATTCACGAACATGAATTTAGAAGTATGCTGAAAGACCGAAACATCGATCAAACAGCCACTTCGAGTTGAGATAGGACGGCGAACTCAACCCATTTACACATCTACGAGCCGTCATGTTTGCATAATGACCAGATTTGAACTGGTTCAATCGCCGCTACACCACTCTCAAATTGGTCATTGTCTACAAATAAATTGTAGGTAGGCGATTATCACCTTGAGAGTCATTATGCATAAGCTGCTGAAAATCAACAGCTAAAATAAGAAAGCCAATTTTTTAAAGAACAAAAACTATGATTTATATGTTTACCATAATTAAATGCACTGAAACTTACATTTTAGAACACTTAAGTATGGCAGAGGCGGCTGGAATCGAACCAGCGACCAATGGTTTAGAAGACCATTGCTCTATCCCCTGAGCTACGCCCCCACTGCCGTTGAGTTATTAATTAGAATAAATAAAATGAGTAAGCTCATAATAAACTAATCAAATGTAATCATCAACTTATTTCTTTATGTTTATGGTGGCTCGGGAGGGACTTGAACCCCCGACACAAGAATTATGAGTTCTCCGTTCTAACCAACTGAACTACCGAGCCGATTAATAAACATTATCTTATATGACTTTGATTATTTATTGCTAACAAAAGCCACATTAAAAGCAATTAACTTCTAAATGAAGACCCTCTAAGATTAAATTTAAGATGGTTGGTCGAGGGAGACTCGAACTCCCGACATCAAGATTATGAGTCTTGCGTTCTAACCGACTGAACTATCGACCAATTACTTAAAAAAATATCATTCTATGGGTTTGCCACAATTAAGTGCTTTAAATTATTATAAAAAACACTTAAGTATGGCAGAGGCGGCTGGAATCGAACCAGCGACCAATGGTTTAGAAGACCATTGCTCTATCCCCTGAGCTACGCCCCCGCTGATGAGACTTTATATTATCAAATCAAATTAACTAGTCAAGATGTTTTTAAAAAAAGTTTTTTAATCAACAGTTTATAATGATTTTATCTGGTGTCTCGGGAAGGGCTTGAACCCCCCGACACAAGAATTATGAGTTCTCTCTAACCAACTGAACTACCGAGCCATTTAGATAAATAACAATAAATAACAGCTTAAAATCAAAACTAACTAAAACCAAATTTTTTTACAAGTTTTAATGACTAAAGCCACTATAGAAAACGAATATAAAAGTAAAGATAAACATTATCAAGCAAGCTGGGCAAGAAAACTACCATGTTAAAAAATATAAATATATATTTTTCATTAGCTTACCATTAGTTTGTTTATTTATATTTGTTAGCCATACTTAAATGCTTTAAAGACATAAAAAAGCACTTAAGTATGGCAGAGGCGGCTGGAATCGAACCAGCGACCAATGGTTTAGAAGACCATTGCTCTATCCCCTGAGCTACGCCCCCGCTGATGAGACTTTATATTAATGATTCAAATTAGAATGTCAATAACAAATTTTATCTTTCTTTAAATCAACGTCTTAAGCTTAATAAATCAACAACTCTAAATTTCAATCTCTGTTACCACTTAACGTTATTGAAAAACCATAAGTAGAATGAAAGAAGTCAATATTGGTGATTTTGGCTGCTCTACCTTTAAATGCACTTCAAGTGTTGATAAATACATTAAAAGCTAGGGTGTCCTGGCAGGGGTAACAGGATTCGAACCTGTGACCTTCGGTTTCGTAGACCGACACTCTAAATCCGCTGAGCTATACCCCCAGACCAGAAGGCTCTCGCCCTCTTGTTGATTACAGTATATGGGGAATATGAAGTGCCTGTCAACAACTAAATTGAAAAAAATCCAATTAAATCAAACGCTTATGACATTTTTCTATGGACGACAAAAGCCCTCGCCAATTAAGACGATTTTTGATTAAGATGCAATCATCGGACTATAAAAATCACATAGTCACAAAGGAAAGCTAATACAAAATTTGTTTAATATTGCGCAGAGATGCGCACAGAGAAGCTTACCTACGTCTTATAGTAGATAAACTGGATATTCGACTGGATAAGAAGATTGGAGTTTCGAAAGTTTCAATAGCATCAAAGTCAGAGATCTTTGAGAGGAATTCTGACTGTAGGCATTCAGCTTGTGGTGTCTCCATATGGGGAGAACCATATTCTTTTGACGTTTTCATTTTTGTTCTCATTATTTATATACAACTATTTAATTATATAGATTGGATTTTTCCATGTAAAGATTTTCATTCAAAATCGTTTCTTTAAAGGTCGGTTTCAGATAGGCGTCTAATTTCCTCAATGCGTGTCACAGAAGAGCAATCATCATCAATCCAAAAGGCAATATCGTCCAACGAAATGCTTGTATGCTGCAAAATGAAATCTTCCTTTTGCATCCCTTCACAAAAGATAACAATATCCTCTGGAAAGTGCTCAAAGATGTCATCATTACCGCTGTGAACTGAACGCGCAGTACAAATCATGATGTCGAAACCTGAATCTTTAAAAATTCTCATAACCGACTTGAACAGGGACACGTTTAGGCTGATCGTTCGATCAAAATCGAACATGATGATCTTTTTCTTCATTCGATAGTCTCTTTTAATTTGTTTCAACCTTTATACCATTAAAGATGATAGTTATCAATATTGTTGACTCTTAATGCTATGCATGTATACTACAAACAAAATCCTGGAGGCTAAATGATACCTGAAAATGTACAGCAGTTGATTGATAAGATTGATTCTGGAGTAATTCTAGATTCATTTGATGAGATTCTATCATTCGTAAAACAGGGTGATTTTGTAGGAATGAATGAGCTACAAAAGCGATTTAGTGATGACGGGAAGCTTTCTGAAGACTTCATTAGCAACCATTTTCAATCACTTCGTTCGCTGTTAATCTCGGAAAAATTGCAATCGATTGGAATGTACGCGCCTATTTCTTTAGAGGGAGCTGATTTATTCGTAAGGTTCTTTAATGAGCTTTCAGTTATAGACCCAATAGCTGGAAGAGGATTCTTTGCAAAAGCACTGAGAAAGCGCGGCGTTGAGGTTCTGGCTGGCGATATAAACCCATACAAACCTGTAACTGAAGTTGAACAGAGCTGTGCAAAAAACCTTGTAGAAATCCATAAAGACAAATACGATCTACTATCATTGTGCTGGCCTGAGATGAGTGAGCTAGATTATGAGCTTGCTTTGCAATGGGGTGTATCAAAACCCATCCTTTTTTATGGTGAAATTGGTGGATGTACAGGAAGCTCAACATTCAGGGATCATTTTATTCAGCTATTTTCTTTAGATAGCCCTGATGATTATCTAGATCATGTTAATCAATCAATGTACTTTGGCTATTTGATGCCTGAGGATTATACTCCTGGAGACTTCAGAAAAAGCATTGATGTTGCTGTCTACGCATTACACACCGTGTTAAAGCGTCAATCATACACCATAGCTGACTTGTACTTAGGTGATAAAGAATTCATCAAGGATAAGATTCAGTCAGAAGTTATGATTAAAGAAGCACTAGCAAAAATTTTGACTTCAAAAAGATGGGTGCCTCTTAAAGATAGGCTAGAAAAAATTACCCCTCAGATACGAGATGAAGTAAAGCGAATCATCGTTATGTTTAGTAAAGAACCGAACCGATTCAATTTAAGTGAGTCGGAGTCAAAAGCCATCAACAAGCTAAGAGACGTTTTATTGAAACTGGGCTGATTTTCAGCCCTTAAATAATTAAAGTGAAATCATGAAAAAGTACGCTGAAATTACAAAATCAAATCAATCAAAAATCGAAAATTCATACTTCCATAAAACCGTCAAAGCTATGCTTGACTTCATCGATGTGTATCCACCGTCTGTAATGACGAAAATTAATGATGATAAGAAGCTTAGAAAAATTTCGGTTATGGCAGATCCAGTATATAAACTACAATCTTCCTTCGGTAGTACGGTGAATGACATTAAGTCTTCTATCATCCTAGCAAGTAATGAAAACGTAATCCCTCATTTTATTGATGAGATGGCAATGTTCGCAGCAAAATTCAAATACTTGTTAGAAGAAAAGGATAAGCTAAAATCATCTCAAGAGCTTAATGCATACTACAAAGATCTGAAGCTTAAACAAAAAGATATTAAAGACTCTCTTGTTTCGGATTTGAAGAAATTCTCAGAAAGTTTTGATATCGGTATCGATATTAAGCAAGCAATTATTATGTTTGATATCTTATCAGATAAGCACTATCTTACTTTAACGCTTAAACGAAGCTTTGAAGATGGTGAAAAATCAGTCAGTAAGCATCTTTCATTAATTGATAAACTTTATGAAAAATCACAACAAGTTGAAGAATTGCTTGTGGGAGATACTGTTTTAGATATGGTTAAAAAGACTAAAATCTCGAAAAGAAATCTAAAGAATCACTTTATCGAAGAAGTTAAAAAACTATTGGAAGACTCAAGCGTAAACATTAAGCTGTCAAAAGCAGACATTTTGAATATCATCAAATAAAGTAAAAGGGCGGTACAAACCGCCCTTTTTTATTTCTTAATTAAAATGAATGTGAAGTGCAATGCCATTAGTAATGCCACTACAATAAATCCAAACAAACTTAGTTCCATCAGTGTGATGTCAGCAAACAGGGTTGGTGATACCCCACAAATACCATGAGGCTGAAATATAAAAGGAAAAATAGAGTCCAGAGGAAGGAAGCTTGGGAATGGTGATGATGTTGAACAAGTTGCGATCATTTTGCCTTTTTCAATCATTAGACCTTCATAAGTAAAGCTAAGCATCCAGTAGATTGAAGCTACAGATGATAGGAAAACAAGAGGTTTCTTGAACCAGTCAATCTTCCCATCAGGTAAAACAATTTGAACTAACCCTGCTATACCCATAAGAGTTACAGCGCTTCTCATCAACACACACAAAGAACATGGCTGATATCCTAAACCATACTGTATGAAGAGAGCTAAAGCTTCTGATCCCAAAGAAATTGCGATTAAAAAATATCCAAATAACTGTTTGTTTTTAATTAAGTCTATAAATTTACTTTTCATTTGATTAAACCTAGTGTTATAGTTCGGGCTATTGATTACGGAGCATTACATAAATTGGTAAAACTTTCAAAAAGATTTTGCCGCTAAGTTTTTATGCTTTATAATAATCAAGAATCATTAATCAATAAATTAAATAGTAATAATTTAAGGAATAAAAAATGGCATCTCGTGGCATAAATAAAGTCATTCTTGTCGGCAATCTAGGTAACGATCCTGAAGTTCGTCCTATGCCGAATGGTGGTAATGTAGCTAACATAACTATCGCTACTTCTGAGTCATGGCGTGATAAAGCGACAGGCGAGCAACGTGAGAAAACTGAATGGCACCGCGTGTCACTGTTTGGCGTTCTGGCTGATGTAGCAGCTCAATACCTGAAAAAAGGTTCTCAAGTATACGTCGAAGGTCAACTTCAAACTCGTAAATGGCAAGATCAGCAAGGTCAAGATCGCTACACAACTGAAGTAGTTGTTCAAGGATACCAAGGCGTAATGCAAATGCTTGGTGGTCGCCCACAGGGTCAACCTCCTCAAGGTCAACCTGCTCAAGGTCAACACCAAGGTCAACACCAAGGTCAACACCAAGGTCAACACCAAGGTCAACACCAAGGTCAACACCAAGGTCAACACCAAGGTCAACACCAAGGTCAACACCAAGGTCAACACCAAGGTCAACACCAAGGTCAACACCAAGGTCAACACCAAGGTCAACACCAAGGTCAACACCAAGGTCAACCTGATCAAGGTAATCATCAGTCTTATGATTCACCTCAAAAATTCTCTCAGCCGAGCGATCAAGGCTTCCCACAAGGTAATGGTCAACCTCAACAATACGCTGCTCCGCAACAACATGCTCCACAGCAGCAATTCAATGAGCCGCCAATGGACTTTGATGACGACATCCCGTTTTAGCTAAGTCTCTGATTTGTAACGATATTTTCCAAAAAAAGCCCACTTAATAGTGGGTTTTATTTTGCCTAAAAACCACATATTGACTCAGAGTTCAACATATGTATAATGGAGTCAATTGAGAAATCAAAAAATAGGTAAAAGTAATGAAAGTGAATAAAGTCCTAATGGGAGTTTTGGCTACAATCTCGTTAAACGTTCAGTCTGCAACTTACGAAATGGAAAGAGCTGATACATACTATGCAATTAAGTCTGATCATGTAGCATCTGTTTGCTTCAATCTAGCAAGAGAATCTCTGATTGAAGCGGGTCTAAGTCCTCAATCAGCTATTAGGGAAGACATCTACAATACGTGCATGTCAAAGCTTTCAAAACTTGATACTTTCACAGCAAAAAGAAAGTACTAACTTTTATCGAAACGAAAAAGCCAGCTATAAGCCAAGGCGTTCGACTAATTTGTTGAAATAAATGCTGGGCTATAAATAAAGACTTATAATACAGGTAACTATCTGCATTGTAGGTCTTTATTTTTTGGTAAGATATTTTCCCCAGATGATAAGTGGGTGAATGAGGTTTTCTAGCAACAATTTTTAGTGAGTCAATGTATTTTCATTAATAATTATCTCACCACCAGTGTCTTTTTCAATTATTTCCACAAGGGTTGCCCCAAATGCATTCATCTCCCCAACCCTCTGTCCAGTTTCTTTTTCAAAATACTCAGTAACTTGAGAAAGAGTTACGTGATCATCAGAAAGTATCTCGACAGTTTGCTTTAATGGCTTCCTAAATGTTATTTGACCTGTTTTTTCAAAACAAGCTAAAAATCGCTTCATTGTTTTGTCCTTTTTACTTAAGTTAGTTAAGGTTCGCTTAATTTTCAACAAATTAAGCGAGCGGCTTGGCTATAAGCTGGCTTTTTGATTAAAATGCTGGCACCCATCCTTTTGGAGTACTGCTTTTATTCTTTATTGGCTTTTCTTCAGGAATCAAAAGTCTATCCTTCCATACATGAAATTTTTTCTGATCTATTTTACTCATTATTGGGAAAAGATTTTTTTGGAATGTATCAAGGTTATTGTAGTAAAGTGTGCTTTCCTTAAGATTCTCGAAATCTCTAGCTATCAAATTCATCGAGTATAATTGGTTAGAAACTTTAGTTCGAGTAAACTCTAATCCTGAAATATCAGCAATCACTTCTCTCTCGTCATTATTTCTATATTGCTCAATAGCTTTCTTGATACTTACTGGACTACCATGCTTATCATAAACCTTGTGGTTTAAGCACTTTTTCAGCTTATCCTCTATCAAAGGAAGGCAAGTATCGAAGTCAATCAGAATTCTATCTTTTGGCACATTAAAGGAAAAAAGGTGTGCATCTAAAGAAATCGTAGAATCCTTTGTGAAAACGATGGAAGGCATTGAGTTAGCTATATTCAAGCAGCTAGAAATATTGTGTGATAATGAATCAACCCCAAACCCATTTAAGTCACTATCGTTCTCTAACATTAGAACTCTATACAAACGAGTTGGGGTATATGACTTTTGGCTAAGTTCTACAAGTTCAGGGAACAAGGTAAGGAAATCTTCACTTGTAAACCTATCACTCTTTTTAGAGTGAGTTATATGTTGAATTAACTTTTTGTCGTGTTCGAATTTCATATAAAAACCAGGGCGTAAGTTATTTAATTTATATTAATAAAATACGCCCTCAATGTCTATTTCCTGCCTCTATGAGGGTTGTTTGCTTTCTTCCAGCCTTCAATAGCTAGTTTCTTTGTTGTGTCATGTGACTCAAACCCATAAGGGCATGAAATTGGGTCATGCACAACTACATGAGGATGATCTCTATCTAATAGGCATCCTTCGCATGGAGACTCTTTAGAACATTCTGAAGAGCAGTTTTCGCCCCAAGTTGTGTCATAAAAATACTTCGGACTTTCCTTACAGTTAAAGCACTTCAACCTATGAAGGATAATTGGATTCTCTTTTGTTGGCAGTTCTGATTCACACATCAATAAGCACTCCATTATGTAACCAGTTTACTTTATGAGCTTCATCTTCAATTGGCAATTCAAACTTTGAACACTGATTTTCAATAACCTCAGGGATAACTCGTTTTTTACGGCTTTTGTTATCAATGTGAAGTTGCGTTTTATCTTTGATAAAAACAAAAAATCGAACATAAGCTTTGTACTTAAACGCAAGTTCAGTAACCTTGCTCCTAAAGTCGTATCTGTAGTTTGTTGCATCCCAAATTACATGATTTCCACTTCTCAAGTGATCCTTTAGTTCCTCTAGTGCAATTCTTAACACTTCATTGTTCACATCTTGTGAGTCAATGTTTTTAAACCTGACTCTAATGTTGTCCATACTAATGACAGGGCATTCAGGTACTGTTTTTGTGTATGTAGATTTGCCAGAGCTAGCCACACCAACCAAAACATCTACAATTGGATAGCCCATGTGAGCATAAGGTTTACTTAGAGACTCTTCAATCATATAGATGTTGCCATCAATAATATTTGAAATGCCTTTGATACTAATATGCTCGGGGTTTTGACTTGGCTTATGAATTAATTTAGCAACTTTTTCTTTTTGCTTTAGCTCATAATCTTTGAAGTAACCACCAAGATTGTAGTCTAGATAGTTGAGTTTGAAAAACTCAACATAGTCAAGTTGCTCTTGTTTGTCTTCACAGCCTCTGCCTAAGATATCTGCCATTGCTAAGTAATAAAGCAGGTCGAGAGATTTTACCTCTCTAAATAGGCGAATGTATGAACGGTAGTCTTCATTTCGGATCACCAATAACTTTGCTTGCTGGTGGAATCCAACTAGCTTGATGATGACCAACCATTCTTCATATGTAAGCTCATGTGGCTTTTTGCATGAAAATAATAATGATGCACCAATCTGCTCGTGCTTTGGCGCTACAAAGCGAATCTCGCCATTGATTTCTCTTTCATGAGTTGTGATTGGCTTCGCGTAGTCGTGCAAAGCTGCTGACCAAAGAAGAATTTTTTGTTCAGACTCAGAAAGTTGCGGATTTTTTAAAATTAGTTTTTTCATCTCTTGGATAACTAGGTCTGTGTGAATTTTCACATTACCTTCACTATGCCAACGACTGTCTTGAACGGTACTTTCAAATTCCGCTAGTAGAGGAAATTCTTGAAGGTGATTGTTCAAAACTGAGTCTAGAGAGAAAGAATGAACAAAATCACTCATACTGCCTCCTTATAGCTTTTCTTATTATATATAAAAACAGGCACAAGTAAATGCCTTGTGCCTACTAAGCGAGTTTTTTTTGTAGCTATAAATTAGTATGCGAACATTAAATCTTTTGGATTTAAAGTAGAACAAACAACGTTTTTATCACCGACACATAAGTAATCAATTCCTTCTTTGGTGCCTTTCCAGACGCTAGAACCAGGCTTAATTAAGGGTATCTCTCTATCCAGAGCAAAAGATTTATTATTGCTAACTAAAACAAGGGTTAAATTCCTAACAATATGTACTGAGTCTCTAGTGATACCAGAATCAAAATCTTTATAGGTGTAAACATATGATTGCTCGACAGTTCCAATCCTTTCAAACTCATTTTTAGCGATCTCTTTCATGCTATCAGTTTTTTGAAACTGAGCTTGCCTTTGTTCGTATTGAGCCGTTTTTACGTCTTTAAAAAATGAGAAGCCTAACGTACTAAAAGCACAGAAAGCTGTGACAAGTAAAACAATTCTTAAACTCAGATTTCTTTCATTTCTTTTATCCACTTTATCTTACCTTTTGCGATTATAGTTTTCTGATTGTGCCTTTCTCTAAGGCTGAAATTATAGTATCTAATTTTGAAGTGTTCTGTGAAGAAATTTCAATCAAGTGAGAAACTGAACTTTCAACTTTTGAATCTTTACTGAGATCTACAGCTTTGTATTTAGACGGATTTTTTATCTCGTCTAGCTCTCTTTGTTTTCTCACTGCTGCCGTGTGTAGATCGTCGTATAGGTTACTTTGAATTGAAGCCCTTACTATGGAACTGATAAATGTTCCATACATGATCAGCGACACAAATGAGCCGAAAGCAATAACTGTTATTCCTTGATTTGCAGTATTAGCAACATAGAATGCACTTAAGAGCGGTATCAAAGAAGTAATTGAGATTCTTACACTTCGTTCAATTGCATTATTCATCGAGCGATATTTATCGTAGTTTGTTATCTTGGTTACTTTCGTGTCGTTTTTCCAAGCAGTTTCATTATCAGAAAACTTTTGCCTTAGTCCGTCAACGTATTCAGAGGCGTAGTAAACAAGTAGGAAGGCGATGATCCCAGCAAGGTAGTAAGGTACGAATTGAAAGTAACAGCCTATAGCTATCGCTATACTGAAAATTGCATTGAAAAAAATCATGTTTCATTCTCTTTGAGTGTTTATTATACAGTTATTGTTTTTAAAGTAAATAATGCTTGACTTGGTTTTTATTTATTTTAATATTTGGGTGGTTGGTAAGCAATACCAATGACAAAAAAATTAATCAATTAAAGTAAGGATTTAACTATGGCTAAGCGCGTTGGTGCTAAGAAAGCACTTCAAATGATGGATGATGTTAAAAAGCATGTTGCTCAACAAGCTAAGAAAGAGTCCAAAGACAAATCCTAATTTTTAGGTATTAAGAAAACCTTAGCTATTAAGCCAGGGTTTTTTGATCTGTAAGGGAAATGCTGAATGCGATACTCATTACTAATCTGTATGATTTTAATGCTCGGCTGTGCAAGAGCGAATGCAATGGATAAGACAGGAGTCGAACCGTCAGATCCATTCAATTTTTCTAAAATTGCCGATGATCTCATGAAAAGTTATGACATTGTGGATATGAAAATTTCAATGTTCAGTGAGCAAAACACGGTATGTCGATTTTTAAAAATGTCATTCTTCGAGATTGAAGTGGTATCGAGACTTATAGATTTCGGCGGTGATGATTTGCAAGGAACTCAAAACGCTAAGCAATATCAGCAGTATTTTCTGAATAGAAAGATTCAGTTTGATGAAAGAACCAGTCTGTCTATGGGTGTGGGCGCGGTACTATCATTTAAAACTGATGAATCCATGAGAAATCTTCTTGCGAACAATGCTTTGGTAATTGAAAAGACAGGCGTTCCCGTAATGATGTCTCAAATTTCATTCAATACAATCCAACCGATCTCAGAGCATTCAACTATAAATTTTGGGATTAAGGTCGTAAAGGATTTTGACGCATTCGGATCAAAAAAGGGTATGTATCAAAAGAGTATGAGTGAGTCTCAGCTATCCTTAGAATACGTGCTTATATTTTAACTTTTTATATTGATTAATAATTGTCATAACGTTATGGTTAATGGCTAATTAAATTAAATTAAATAAAATCTAGTCAATCTAAAGGATTCTTCATGAAAACTCATGTGCAAACAGAAAATCAAGATAATTCGAACTTTCAACACTTACAATCAATAATGCTTTCAAAGCGTAGTGCGTACTATGTAAAGAGCGAATCATCTTCCAACCCTGTGAGCGCTGAAATCGCTAAAGAGATTTTTGATGAGATAGACACAGAGATGCTGCGTCTAGGTTACGTCATGTCAGCACATTTAAAGCTTTCGTTAAAACAGCTTTCAGAAGAATCTTTGATTGAAGAAGCCAAATCACTTATCTATACGCTTTCTGAAGCAAAAGGTGATCTTAATAATTTTGTGACTCTTCACGCCAACTTCCCTTATACAGCTCAAGATCGTTCTTACCATGATAACCGAGCTGGAGTGATTTTTAGCCACATCTTCGGCTTAAATGCCAAACCTACTTCACTTCAGGTCAAGCTACCATGCGGTTGTTCTTTCGATGATCAATTATTCGACTTATCCATGTTCAATGCTTGCCCTGTATGCCAGCATCAAGTCGAGGGATTATCCGACAATGTAGAAGGTGAAAAGCAAGGAACTGTTGAATTTTCTCTTAACGATAACATCGTTAAGTTATCAAATGTTGGACTAGCATCTAAAGCTGATTTATTTGAGGTTTTCGGCAACTTACTAGTATCAAGCACATCAGTTACGGCTTTTGATAAAGAGTTTGTTAAGCAAGTCATTATTACATTCAAAGAAGAGGCTCTTGAATACATTCCTGTTTCGATTGCACATAAAGAACAACTTTGCTTTCTTACTGGAGTGATTTCTGAACACTTGCCAGATGCTATTGGGCTTATGAGAGACAAATTCAAAACATATACGGATGTGTTGCGATTAGCAGCTTACCTGAGTGGTTTTGATGTTTCTCTTGAGGCATGTAAGAAAATCAGATTTAAGCTGTCCAGAAAGCAACGTAAGTTGGTTATGACTCTATTAGATAGACATATGCTTATGGAAGACATGATTCGTCGTAGAGGGCTTTTCTTAGCCTTAGGTCGATACTTACATGTTGGAGCTGAATCAAACAAGTATCCTCATGCTGCACATGCTTTCAATGTCCTACGCAACGACCATAAAAGTATCAAGACTTTTAACTCGAAGAAAGAAGCTCTGTTGATGGATGCTATGGGTGTTCAGCAGACTCCAAAAGGAACTATCCCTAAAAAAGACGTGGAAATTCATTTACACAACACATCTTTGAAAGTAACTATTGGTGATACTGTTGGTGATAAAACACTAAAAACTCTCCTAGCCATGTGTTCGGAAAAACATGAAAGTGTTGAATCTTCTGAAAAGCTTGCTACTGATTTAAAAGAAAGAGGTGAAGCATTCACAGCTTTGGTAAGCTTGCTTTCTTCACGACCAGGAGAGTTTGCCAGAAATATCGATTTGATGTTGAGAATTGGCGATGCTTTAGGCGATGATTACACCGAAATTGTAATTAATGCTTTAGAAAAATCAGTTGTTCATGAATTGAAGATTAGTCAGTTATTCCAACTAAGAGCTTATTTTAATAGCCCTGTGGTAAATGAAGGATACCGATACTTCATTCCAAAAGGAAACCGAGCTAAACTTTTCTATCTTGAAGAGGATAAGCGAGATTCACTGAGTCAAGCTAATGCTAATAAAGTATCATTATGTTTATTAGCAGAAATCAACAATCGGCTATCTCAAAAAGAATCCTTGGGTACTGTTTACATTGATCCAGCATTAAAGAACATTGTTCTTCCGCTTTCCATGCGATCTATGGCTTCCTCACTATCACTTTATCCAAGAGGTAGCCGAATTCCTTTAGAGAAAGATGCTGACATCCTGCGTATGTTCATGTACTGGAAAGGTGAAGTTGATTTTGACTTGAGTGCAAAAGCGCTTGATGAAAGCTGGAACACAATGAAAGATATTGGGTATTGGACATACTGGGATTGTGAGCCAGAGGATACATACTCTGATTGGAGTCAGGACGAATGGGCTAGGTTCAGTGGCGATATTCAAGATGCACCATTGGGCGCTGCTGAGTGTATTGATATCAATATCAAAAAATGCGCTGACATGGGTATCCGATATGTAGTTATGTTCGTTAATATCTTCAGCGGCGGTAAATTTGAAGATTACAATGCCTTTGTTGGAGTGATGGAAAGAAAGGATGCTAAAGTTGGTGAGTTGTTTGAACCATCTTCTGTTAGTCAGAAACTTGACCTTGTTGGAGAAAGCAAAGGTTGCGTTCCTTTAATCTTGGATGTCCAGGATATGTCTTACTTCGTTTGCGATATGGACTCTTCGACTAGAGCCGATGGTCTAAACTCCAGCACAGAATCTAAAAAGATGATTAATATCGCTAAATCAACGGAAGCAATGAGCCGTACAAATCCTACGATGTACGACTTGGTGTTAGCGAATGCTGTTGCAAGAGGTCAACGTGTCACTTTAGTAGATAAACCTATTGAAGAAATCGTTAATGATGAAGTCGTGAGGCACGAAATTGACTTTAGATTCGATATGGATTTTGCCATGCAATTAGATACCGTAATGGGTAAATGGCTTGTAGATTAAGGTTGTAATAAAAAAGCCCATTCAATTGAATGGGCTTTTAATTTAAAGATAAAAAAGATTGCATTTAGAATACCTTTAGAGTAGTATTTACAACATGGAAGCTTAGAGATGACTTTGAGTTTCTATATCATGGCTTAGAATTTTCTTCCTTCTAACTATATTTTTTCTTTCAAAAAAACTCTGATAGAGAATTCAATTTCCATGATTCGCAACTTTGTTGCGATACCATTAGATACTTTCTAGCGTCTAATGGTATCTCATTAGAGATTGCACGGCACAAAACTTTCTTCCTTCTAACTTACAAAATTAAAATTGCATATTTGATCATAGAGAGTTTAATTTCCGATAAAAGCACCCAGAAGGGTGCTTTTTGCTTTTATAAAATAATAAAATTGGCGATAAGGGGTTAATAAATGAAAGATTATGAGCTGATATATCAAGGAATTTTAGAAAAAAATCGGGATTTGATAACTACTGAGGATATTATCGTCGCACTACACCTAAAGAACATTCTTAATCAAAAGATTGTCATGATCAGGTCTATGAGCAAAGAAAACGATAAGGAAACAGTAATTAATAAGCTTGAGCGAAAGGTTTCTGAGCTTGAGAAAGTGGCTTTGCCAGTGAATGTTATTGATACCATAGAGTGCTTAGAAAAACTGATAAACAAAAACCCAAACAAGCTAACTGACTTCGATTTATGCTTATCAGAATCGCTCAGAGAGCGTCTGGCTGGTCTTCATAGCTATTTAAGGGGGAAGTGTAGTAGAACCAGTTTTGGAAAGAGAGCGCCTTTCACAATCACTTCACTAAAAAGGCTTCCATATAAAAAAGATTTTCGATTGATTTTTCATTCAATAAAGAGAGCCAGTGACATTGCAGATGAGATTTCAATGTATAAAATCTGGTGCATGGATGGAAATGCAGTCAATGGTCTTGTAATTCATAAAGATAGAGAAAGATACCTGAATCAGTTAAAAAAACTAAAAGAAGACCTTAATGCAAATATGGATAAAGTTAAGGTTTGGGTTAATTTGCCGAATAGATAAAAATATAGAAACCTCTACCTTGAGGTCTCTATGTTTTCTAAAGCTCTAGAACTCTAGAGCTTTTTCATTAGAAGTATTTATGTCATAAATATAATCTTCAAAATTCCTGTCTCGCAGATCTATCAGTTCATTTCGATTGCAATCTACATAATCACCCAAGCTTGCGCTTTCAGATTCAATGTCGTTGAGGACTTTTGTAGATAAATTTCTTGATTGATGATTTAGTTTAAGAATATTTAAATATTTCTGAGTTTCGATTGAGCTTCCATTATATGCATACGCCATATTAAGAACATATGGTGAAATCTCTCCAGACTCAACTCTTTCTATGAATTCATCATAATCCATATATTCATCAAGATTGGAGTTTTTTAGGATAATATCAAATACATCTATTTGAAGATCGTGAGAGTACAATGAATGGTTTACTGGGATCTTAAAAGTATCAATCCCGTCATATTCATTCATCTTGTGATAGATATTCTCAGCCTCACCCCTAACTGACTCTCTATCAGAAATCAGTACAGCACTTTTCGACATTGTATTCAATTCATATAGAAGTGCTTCATACATCAAAGAACCAAAACCAGGATGTGCTCCAACACTCCCTAAAATTCTATATGCGATTTTTCCACCAATACTTTCATTGGTGTTGAGCGCAGCAATAGAACCAATTACTGAAACCTTTTGGTTTTCATTTATAGTGATGCCTTCATTTTTTTCAGCGCAATTCATATATAAACTGATAGTGATATGCTCTTTTCCCAATTTAACGTAGAGAGAAGGCTTACCTTTTGCGATCATTTTGATGTTTGAGACAGTATGTTTACCAAGCATTAATATTACCATTTAGTTTTTATTTAATTATACATTAAAAAGCACTCCAAAAGAGTGCTTTTTAATAATTAAAATAACCTTAACTAGATCTACAAACGTCATTAATGACTTCATTAATCCTGTTTTGTACTTGATCATAATCTCGATTTTTCATTTCATGAATAAGTATTAATAGAGCTTTTGCATCCTTGATTATTGATTTACCACATGGATTAGAATCAACACTTTCATCTTTATAAATGACTGCCGTTGCTATACCTACATCATTCATCGATAACTGATATAACACATCTCCCCATCGAAACTCAGAACAGTCAATTTCAAACCGTTCAATGCTATCACCTCCGCGTGAAACAATCTCTTCAACCATTTGAGAAGCGCCAGGAGCAATTGTAGACGTAACCAATAATTCTGGCATAGAGCGATTTGGTCGTAGGATTACATTTGCTCCCAAGTTTCGAATACGCTCACGGTTTCTGTCGTTAACTATTTCTGCGGTTACACCATTACTGTAGGATGTTTCCTTTTCGATGCGATAAACCATGTCAAAAACATCACTATCAGTAGAAACATCATTTTCGTCTGCGAGAATATAGACACGCTCCGCGTGATCAATCGAAATCTTTTCAAAGAAGTGCTTTTCGTTCAGATTAGCATTAACAAACTCAACACCTTTCAACTCGTCTGAAAACTCTGTGAAGTAGTTAATTAGGCTGCTGTTAGCGTCTTGATTGTTGTTCACTAATAAGATTGGAGTCTTACAGTATTTAAGCGATTTTCGATGTTGCCCCACAAACCGCTTAAGCCACAAAAAGTTGTTTCTCTCAATAGTTGATGAGTCACAATATACAATTATGTGTTTCTTTAACATAGGGAACCATCGTCCAATTTTTTTAAGTTCTCTGTGATGCTTAAACAAAAAGCCAGCTACACCAGCGGTATAGATAAATCTAGTCGGTAGGTACAGGATCATAAAAATAATCACATACCACTGCGTTAAGACATTTCCAGGGGCGTGATCCCCGTATCCAACTGTCGATGCTGTTATCACGGTAAAGTAATATGAATTTGATAAACTGATTGGATCGCTATCTACAACTACATAATTTTCCAAGTAGTAATAAAAGAAACCAATCAATAAAAATTCAGTTATGAATAGTGCTGCATGGATTATGGGTCTTTTGAACAATTTGTTTGATGAATAGTTCTTTATTAACCCCAAACGCTCCAAAACCTTTATTCGAAATAGAAAACCAAGCATTTAGTCACCAAATCACTGAACCAATTCGTTTGGCACGACTTTTTGATGTGACCAGTGTTGATCAGTCTGAACGTGTCCCTTTCTAACTGCCTTCATCACACATTTCTGGAATTCATCGTAGTGAAATCCTCGCGCTAGACGAACTACGATACCTTCTTCCTTTTCTTTATCCAGATTTTGGAAGATAGCCTTAATCTTATCCATATCGAAAATGCCGCGATATACAACTTCTACTGTTGTTAATCCCAGACTTTCGCAGATCTCTACAGTTTCGTCCCATGAGTGGCACATGTCAGTATCACGATCCCATGTGTTAAAGCACATGAAGTAGTCGGGTAGGTTCTTGTAATGAATACTATGTTTGGCGTATAGATTTTCGCCACAAATACGATGATTCGGGTTCATCATGTAACGGATTTTTGCATGAAGCTGTTTTACCCATGTAGATGATTCGTGTGAATTCATCTCAGCAGAGCGAGCATGAATATAGTCCGAAGTGAATGTTGTGCATTGCCCATCTTTCTTAATTGACACGCACACTTCTTCGCCATCCATCATGGAAAAATCATCAGCTAATTTATCATCATTAAATACCGCTTCACTGAACGGTAAGTGATACGTTCTTGGGTATTTAGGTTTTAAAATTTCCATTATTAATCTCTTTGATTTTATTGGTTGTTTTTATTATATATAAAAAAGAGGGCTAATCAAGCCCTCTGTTAATAGATATTTTTAACAAAACTAATTATACATCCGTAATTTGAACACCTTTGTGCTTCAAAAACTCAATGATTTCTGTCCCAACTTGCTCAAACCCGCCAACTGGTGAAGTTGTATTTGTTAGCAGCGAAATTTTAGAGATATGAGATTTAGCTTCATCTTCACTGTAATTGCTTTCAATACAGTCAATGATTTGCTTCAAGCCTGTTCCAACACAATGAGATAACGCCTGACCACTAACTAGAATGGAATCAAAGTTATCCACCATGTTTTTAATGACATCGACTTTTAGTTTGGTTTCGTCGTCATGCTCAACTACAACTTGAGATTCAAAAGGTCCAAAAAACTCATAGTTAGGGTTTTCACCTTTATTGAATCGTTCAATTGACTTATTCTCTTTCGCCTTACTCCACTCTGCCAATGCTTCTGCTACTGGAGCCACAATTTCGTAACCTTCAGTACCAGGAATGCAATGGTTAGGGAAAATGAAGTGATTCGGCTTTCCATTGTCTTTAAGGCTTTGTAGGTACATTTGCGCATGTTCTTTCAACGCGGGGTCGCTTGTTGTGTGCTTACCAGAAATAAAGCTCTCGACGGTAATTTCTGTGAACGGAAGAGGGTTCTCTCCAGTTTCAGAGTCAATCCAGTAAGAGCAGTGGCTGATATCGTATTCACTATGGGTATCAAAAGTAGCAAAGATGGAGTCGATATTGAATTTTTCCGATTTGATAAAATCGGATAGGCGCTGAGCGTCAGCCCATGACCCTGGCACTGGAAGAGTAGGGCGGTATTTCAAGACACTTTCAGGGATGTCAAAAAAATCATTTTGTGCGTCAATTATTAGTAGTAGGGTTTTGTTTTTCATAATTCTGAGTCCTTGTTTCAACTTATGTATATACCTTAATGCAAAAAATGAATTAAGTAAACACCTAAATTCAAATTTTGCATTAAGGTAAAGAACTCGGAAATAAAATAATGAAAAATCAATAAGATGATAACAATCTATCAAAGAGAGATTGATTCAACCTCATCTTTTAGGTCGTAAAAATCTGACTCCATACAAAGCTCTTCATCCAAAACGTCAAAGATATGAATTAATGAAAGTAGGTAGCTATGAATCGTAGATTCAGATAGATCCTCGGATTTCACAGCATCTTTGATTTCACTAAATCCGTAACCCTCGATAGCTTCTTTTGTTAATTCGTCTGAAGTATCGTTTAAAGACTCAATTACTTGAACGATGTACGTAATGCTTTTATTAATTAATTCAATGTTTTTATTCATAATTTTATTTCTTTAATGGAATGCTTAAATAATCAAAACTGTTAGCAAGAATCGACTGTAGGGTATCACTAGTGTTTTCGAAATAACCACTTTTCTGGCTGAAACGCCAGGATGGGATCTGATTAAGTGATACTCGACGCGTTCTAAAATAATCATCGAGCGAGATATGAAAACACAAGTTCATTCCTGCTTGGACACCCTCAATGTTCTTTGTTGAGAATGGTCGAGCTGATGCCAGTTCAGCAGGTTGAACCTCATTGTTTACAAGAAACAATCGGCTAGGATCTAAGTTATTCTGATAATCATGCATTGTGAAAATCAAAATATCTTGATAGCCAGACTGGTAAGCACCATCAAGGTTGATAATAGCATGATCACCGTGCTGTGATGGCATATAGCCGCTATTAGGAACACTTTGGTTATTGAAATACAGAATAGACTTTGTAGATACAATCTGTTCACCCTTAAGAAATACAGCAACAATTGATACATCTTCGCGATCAGTATGAAAAGTCATTTTAGGATGTTCGTATCTTAAAGACATATTGTCCTCTCTAATTTGCGTGGTGATAGTATGCTTCTACAGATTCAACAATGGTTTTTCGTCTCATTCTCTGAGTATTCCAGAATGCTTCTTGTTTTGCAGGTTCTGTTGTTTCGAATACTTCAGGATGTTTAAAAAACAGATAATCAAGACATACCCCAAAATGCTCTTGTGGAAGGTCAGTGACTATTTCTTTATAGCCTTCCGTCTCAGCAAGTATCTGCGCCAACATTTCTACAGAGCTTGTTCTGACTCGTGTATGTCGGTTAATCGGTGTTACGATAGAATCTTGATCAACAGCGCAGTCACTTTGATTATCGTATATCTTGTATTCGCCTTGCTTATTAACAGCGATGTACTTTGTATCTAAATCTGATCGAAGTAATGGTTTATTGCTCATTTTCACTTTACTCTACATTTGTTGGGTTAAAAGTCAATTCTTTTTTATATGGCATAAAAAATACATTGACTCTGAAAGGTATTGAATGTATGTTTAAAAACAGTAAAAACATTCATTAATAATCAACATTTATACTGTAATTGTGTGTCTTATGCCATGATGAATTATGCAAAAATTAAAGAAGAAGCTGAATACGTTTTTGAGCAATGGAACAACCCCACTGCTTTATCGATGATTTCAGTTAGTTACTTCTTAATGACTTCATTGTTTGTTGGTGTTGTGTTCTTCACGGATCATGAATATTCATACCTGATACGAAGTTTAACATCCACCAGCAGCTTATGGGCTTTGTTTATGTTTGTTGTATTTATAATTCCAATGCTCATGGGATTATATCAAAATAAACAATTTAATAAAGTTTCAGTAACCAAGGTGATTTCGGTTTCACTAATTCCATTTTTGACTGTGCTTACTTTAAGCAAGTTGGAAGACGGTAACTATTTTGATGATGCTCTGGTAGCAATAGATATTAGCTTGTTGTCAGTTTTAGTCTGCTCAGCTATGTGGCTGAAGAGTAAACAGTTTAAAGTAGAAAAAGCTTTTATAAATGGATGGTTTATTCATTTATCGGATCTCATTAAGTCGTGCAATCATAATGAGGATGAAATCTCTAAGGAGTTTGGTCTAGAGATTTTTGTTGAGCTTAAGTTATTAAAAGCAGAGATTGATAGCGTTCCGAATCCAAATGACTTCATATTCAAGTCAAAGGGATTGATCAATCAAGTTAGAAAGTCATGTAAAGAGAAACAGAAAGTTATCGCAGTTAAGTTGAGAACAACAGAGCCAAAGCGAGTAACATTAAATATAGATGGTAAGCGGATTACCCTTTCTCTAGAAAATGCTCAAAAGCTATCCTCAGAGCTTGATAGGGTGCTAATTGAAGCTGATGAGTGTGAGATTGATACTGTATTGAGTTTTGACTGATACGGCTCAAAAACAGAAAAGCCATAGCATGTGCTATGGCTTTTTATTAAGAAGCTAAAGCTTCAAAGTTCGATTATGCTGTTTGTTCTTCATCAAGAAGAGGGTCGATGTTTGGATCGTAAGCGTCGAACTCATCAATACCACCTGGATCTTGGTTGAAGTCGTCTACTGGTTGTTCGTCCACGATATCAACAGTTACTTGAGTTCCAGTTTCTTCCTCAAGCTCTTCAGAGCTATTAACAGGTAGTGTAGCTTCAGGAGCTTTGCTTGCAGCCTCAGCAATAGCTTGCTTCTGTACCACTTGATATTCTGCCAGCTCTTCTTCAGACATGCCTAGTTGCTTACCGATTTCGATAGCATTCAGGTTGTGCGAGTCAACTTCATCAATGTCAGCTTTAGCAAGATACAGAGCTTTGATCATCGGTCCATCCAAACGGATCGAGACCGTGCCATCTGCATTACTCTTATGTTTGCTGTTACGGATTAGAAGAGTGATGTCAGAAATAAGCGTAGACATATTGCCTACAGTTTCCTTTTCAACCTTCTTAGGCTTAAGCTGCTTCATGTTTGCTGCAACTTGCTTCTTGATCTTAGCGATTTCTGACTTGTACTTAGTCATTTTCGCTTCAAACTCTTCCTCAGTTATCTTGTCAGTCATCTGAGGAACGTTACGAATTGGAGCTAGGTCAAGTGATTCGAAACCAATCATGCCACATAGACGTTGGTAAGCACGTTCTTTATGCTTAGTGATGTTTGAAGCAATCACTGACATACCAACAATGTTGTGATCAATAAGAACGTCGAAATCAGGATGTTCTTTCGAGAAACGCGCTACAGCGATATTGTTTGCTGCTGTTGAAATGCTAACGTTGAACAGTTTCGAGATGCTATCAAGAGTCTCATTCTCTTCTTGTAGACGTAGCATCGCTTTTGCAAGCTCAAGGTTAGTCAGGTTACGACCACTGTTCGCGTGAACCATGTGAATGATTTGCTCACGTAGGTTGCCAGAGAATTCGACAACATCCAAACCTTCACTTTTAAACGATTTGTCCCGCATTGCCAGCTTGTAGCCAAAGTAACGGTGCTGACCATCGATAACCTTAAGAACCGTTTTGCCGTTCAGTTCAATTGGTTGAACTGTTAGTCGAGGGATAAGCTCACCACGAAGAAATGATTTGGAGAAGCTAAACACCTGATTCATGTTTACGTCACGGACGTTGTATCCTGGTTCTAGGTACAATAAATCAAAGCTAGCTGTTATACCGTCTTTTGTTTTCTTAAGACCTTTGGTGCTGTTAGCCAATTGTTCCAATGTCTTCATAATGACTTCCTCTCTCAGAGATGTAATAAATCAAAGAACAATGTGGAGTATAAGACTAAAAATATTCATGTCAAATAAAAATAGTTAAAAAAAATAGTGATTTGGATGCGTTTTATTGACAATTGAGCAATGTGCGATCTTTGTAAATGATCAAAAACAGATTTTCCATGAGTGAAACTTGATCAATCACAATGCTTGGAAAGATGAAATTTGAGGATTTAATTAAATTGAAAAATTTTGATAAATTCAAAAATTTGGAAGGGAACTGCGTGTAAATCATTGAAAAGAGGGGCTATACCCCTCTTTTAGTGTTTTCTTATAAACGGTATTTTAGGTTTGCAACCAAGTGAATGGCTGTATTTGGTACTTCAACGCTACCACCGTCTATATCGATATCTACATATGAGTAGGTAACTTTGCTTTCAATACCCAGAGCAAAAGTCTCATTCAACTCAAACTCTCGCTCAAGTGAAAGTTGACCAGTAATACCTGCCAATTGATATCCACCATGTGTGCGCTCTCCGTCAATGATCACATCAGGGTGAGGAATCGCTGCACCAATACCTGCACGAGCAATCCAATGGTCTTTCTTCACCGCGTAGTTTACATAGAGTAGATTGTAACCATCAGTCACTTCGAACTTTGATACGCCTTGACTGAGGTCACTGCCTTTAGCATAGATTTTGTGGTGAATAAGCTCCATTTCAAAAGCTGTTGAGTCAGCCCATCCATCATTTAGAGACCATTTTCCACCACGAATGGTGTAATAAAGCGGTGCCTGGAATGGCTTGTTTTCAAATTCAACGTCTCCAAGCTCGATATCGGATGCGTTGTCTCGTTTAATAGTTATGTCTTCACTCGCGCTGTAAGCTCCGCCTAAGCCCAATGAAAACTCCCAACCTTCATTAAATTGTGAAGCTGAAGCAGCTTGAGTGAACGATGCTGCTAAAATCGCTGGTATTAAAATCTTCTTCATATATAAGATCCTTTCTTTAACCAATGCTAAAATTAACCCTTTAAAACCAAAAATTCAACTTAATAGATCATAGCCTTAAGGTAATAGTAATAGAGCAATAATATTCCTGCCAATGGCAGAAGCCAATTTTAAGATATGTTATACATTTTTTTGCTTAATCTAATCTCTTCTTGGTCTAACACTGAGATATATCCATCTGGTTTATACGATCCAGTATCGATATAAAGATGGTTATGTAACCATAGAGGTTTATTAACAATGCTATGTCCAGAGATTAAAATATCAATGTTTTTAACATGGGGAATGTCATGAACTTTAACGTAATCACGTACAAAAGATTTAATTTTTTTTCTGCTTTCTGTAACAACGTCAGCATGGTTTTCTAGCTTTTTCTTGTCTAAAACGAAATTCCAATCATTGTTTGGTACTTCAGCATGAACAAGACCAAATCTAGTTAGTCCATTTGAGTGATGTATGTCTACTTGTCTTGCAGAAGGTTTAAGACTTAAAATTTGTGCTAGTTCGCGTACACGATCTTTTTGCGCTGAATTTAAATCTTTAAACCATGCTCCACCAGTACGAGGGGAAAACCACATACGACCAGGCAATGAGCCTTCATTTTCACCCGTAATTAGAAAAAGAAGCATAAAGAGGTCATGATTACCAAGCATAGCTTTAAACCAATCCTCATTGATTAGTTCTAGGCATTGTAAGTTTTCTTTACCACGGTCAGTTAAATCACCGAGTGAGTAGACAACATCTTTATTAGGATCAAACTTTAGCTTTTCTAACTCGCGCATGAAATCGCTGTAATGCCCATGAATGTCACCAGCAAAAAGAACTCGACCAGTTGACTGATCAAGATTGTGCGTTGTCTTTTCGAAAAGGTAATGTAATTCTTTCATGATTTTCCCTTTATTTTTCATTCATTTTAACAGGACTGATAACAATTTCAATAAGAGATAAAAAATAATTGACCATAAAATTAACGTATGTATAATTCCGAATATAAAGTCAGTCATAGTGACTAAATAACCTTAAAGATTTGAAGCCTAAAGCGAACTCAACCGCTTTGGGCTTTTGACTGCTATCAGTATTGTAAAACACAATTCTGACAATTAATTAACAAATAAAAATGAGGTAGTAAATGAAGAACTTTGTTTATAGTGTTCAGTCCTTTTTCAAAATGGAGACTGCAACTGGCATCGTACTGATTGCATCTGTTGCAATCGCCATGCTGGTGGCAAATACAGGCTTGTATACAATGTACAGCCACTTGAGTCATAGTGAGTTTACTCTCAAACTGCTGGGTATCGATCTTGAGAAAGATTTTCATTTTTTTGTAAATGACGGATTAATGGTCGTATTCTTTTTCCTGATTAGCCTTGAAGTTAAGCGGGAATTTGTAAATGGTGAATTAAGCAATCCAAGAAATGTGATCCTACCTGCTGCCGCTGCACTAGGTGGTCTAATTGTTCCTATTGCTATCTACCACTTCTTTAACTTTGGTACAGAAACACAGAATGGTTGGGCTATTGCCGCAGCAACCGACATTGCAATTGCATTCGGGTTATTGGCACTTGCTGGTAAAAATACGCCAACATCGCTAAAAGTATTCTTGATGACGTTAGCAATTTTTGATGATGTTATGGTGATCGGCATTATTGCCTTCTTCTTTACTGAATCATTGAACTATAACTATCTAATTGCATCAGTTGTTTGTTCTTTAGTGCTTTGGTACATGAACAAGAAAAACGTAGAAAACTTTGCTCCATTTGCAATTATTGGTTTTGTGCTTTGGTACTGTGTATACATGAGCGGTATTCATGCGACCATTGCAGGTATTGTATTAGGCATGTTTATTCCAATGTCGCCACGTAAAATCTATGACAATGAAGGAAAAGCGCATCAAAGACGCTCAATGCTAGAGTCTTTGGAGCACACACTACATGAAACAGTAAGCTTCTTCATTCTACCGATTTTCGCTTTTGTGAATGCAGGGGTGGCAATTTCAGCACAAGATATTAGTGGTCTAACTAGCAATGTCTCATTAGGCATTATCCTTGGATTGATTGTTGGTAAGCAATTTGGCGTGTTCGCAACAGCATTCATTCTTGTAAAAACAAAAGTTGCACCAATGCCACAAGGCGCAAATTGGCTTCAAATGTATGGTATCGCAGCATTGTGTGGTGTTGGATTTACTATGGGCTTGTTTATTGGAGGTCTTTCTTTCGACGACCCTACTGTGCAGTATAAGCTACCTATCCTGGTTGGTTCGGCAATCTCTGGCGTTATCGGTCTTTCAGTAATGAAATATAGCCTCAGAAACAAGTAATCATCTACCTTCCAATTAAAATCGTCTCTTATGAGGCGATTTTTTTAAAATACTATAAAAATATTGTTGACAGGTGAACCGCACGGCTATATAGTTAGCAACAACAGAGAGGGAAACCTCCAAACAGATTTAAGAAAACTTGGTGACTAATAAAAAACTTGACCAGAAATCTTAAATATGTATAATTAATAACAACGCTGAATAATAGCAAACAAACTTAATAGGAAAAAGATTATGAAAAACCAGTTTAAAATCACCTCAGTACGTGACGCATACCTAAAAGCAATTAAAGACGTAGAAGTCTTTGCATTCTTGAAGAATGACGTAAAACTAATCGGCACAGTTATCATGGTAGATGAAACTGGTTTGGTGCTAGCTTCGCACGGCAAGAGCCAGCAAGTAATTGCTTGGGACGCACTAGCATCTCTTTCTCCTAAGCGCCAAGAGTCTCACAACATGAGCAAAGACTCGAAAGCTCTAGTATTGGATGTTGATGCTCTATTTGCAGAGCAAAACAAGAAAGATGCGCCAACTCCTACGGTAAATAAGCTTCAACAGCACTTCTTCCGTCAGGTGCGTAATCTTGCAGAAAGCCGAAACTCTTCACTGATTGTTGCTAACTACACAGTAAGCGGCACACCAATCAAAGGTGAACCAGTAGTGTGTGACGATGAAGTACAAATCATCATGAACCACTTTGGCGGTCTACAGCTTGTACGTTGGGATGCTATCTCAACTGTAAACTGTGAAGTTCCAAAAGCTAAAGCATACTAATCAGGGGAGTGGTTATAATGATTAAATCAGAAATTTACAAAATCACACTTGATACGCTTATCAAAGAAGCGAAAAACCTGAACAGTGAGTCATTTAATATCTTTCTACAGAACGGTATCAAAATTGATGGTGAAATTGAGCAATACGATGAATGTGCTGTTCAAGTGAAACGTGATGGTCAATCATCAATCGTTAACTCTGACACAATTAACACGATCACAGTTAATGACCAGAGCATTATTGAAAAGCTGCTTACTCAACTTAATGAAGTAGAAAACACAGCTCTTTTCAATGAAAAGTTCAACGCTGAACTGTGTGAGCCTGCGATTCAAAGCGAAATGGACATTGAAATGTTCTTCCTTAACCGAATCAGCATTAGTGGTCGCTTACTTCGCTACGGCGGTGATGTTCTAGTAATCTTTAGTAAGATTCGTGACAGAAAAACAAACGAAATCGTTCCACAACTACAAATTGTAGTGACTGACAACGTAGTTTCGGGTTCAATTAAAACTGAAATCATTTTCTAAGATTGATAAATGATTAAGAGGGTAGCTTTTTAGCTACCCTTTTTTTATTATGTCGAGATAAATAAAGAACAAGTGAACCCCATTGTGAACTCACTCCGTAAGGAGTGTTAAGGAATAAAATGAATTTTGAATTTGATGATTTAGTTAAAATCTGCAAGTTGAAAGAAGTGAATCGACTCTTGTTTGCTTTAGATAGCTTTGAATACTCTAATCCGATTTTTGCATTTGCATACAAACTCACACCTGAAGGCATTCAGGTTTGCGATGAAACAGTTGAGTGGATTAAGACTTCTAGAAGATGTTGTGATTCGAATGATGGTATTAATAGCGCGGATTACAAGATCGGAAAGTTGCTTGATAAGCTTTTTAGCGCCACCGAAGACTTTGATTCCTTTGAGTTTGGATTTGTTGATAACATTTCTAAAGGTTTTACATCATACCTTTCATTTAATAGAAGCTCGGACAGAGCCGAGCTTCATGATTCGATAAAGTCTTTGATTCGCTTACAACATGCGGCGTTTCATGATAACCCTAAATATTCAAAAGTTGTCTATGGAAGGCATGTCTTGAACAAAGATGAATTGACCAGAAAATTTGCAGAATTTTTAATGGACTACTGCATTGAAAATAATGACAAAGCAAATATTGTTACAGATCAAAACTCTGTTATTAAGACTTTCCCTGACCTTATCCAGCTTTCTAATAATTTTATGGAATCATCAGGACTTTTATTTGGCGATCAAAAGCAACAGCTAAACGCTCTCAGTGCGCTCACAACATCGCGAATTATCCATATTGGGTGGAGTTACCAGGATATTACAGATGAATCGGTCTGGCCTATTGTAGAGCGTATTTATGGGGAAGCTAATTCGGAAAACTATGAAAGACTTATGAAAGAGAAGTCGAATGAGGTTATGGCTTACTTCATGCTCGATGTCAACTTTATCAAATCGTTCAGATTGAAAGTTGAGTGATAAAATTTATAATAACAATAAATATAATAAGGAATTAAATTAATGAAGATATATGAAAATGGCGTAGTCCTCACAATTACTGCACATAACATTACACTTGGTAGATGGGGTGTATTTAACTCTGAACATCACAGAAGTAAGAATACGGGTGAGGAAAAAGAGAGCAGAATTGGTCATTACTCAAATTAGGATTCTGTAGTTAAATCCGCAAGACAGAATAACCTAAGTGAAGATCAGGTTAAATTTATTGAATGCGTACAGTACATTATCGAAGGCAAAGGGAGAGTGCCAAATATCAGGGTCAAAGAAATAGAGGCTGCTGGTGGCTTTAGCGGAGAGAAGGTTGAAACCAAATCATTCATCCTAAGCCTGTATCGCGGTCAACTTTGTGTGTACTTACGAAAGCCTGATCCAGAGGCTTTAAATTTGGCTAAAATTGGATATTTTGTATTTTTAAAGAGAGCCTTCACCAACATGGCAACATTTACGCTATGTAAAGCTACAGCTTCAAATGAAAAGGTAACAATGGAACAGCTTGAATCTCATTGTGAGTTAGTCTTTGAAGAATTCAAGTTTATGCCTGATATGCTTTAAAACTTACAAAAGACCTTATGAATAAGCCGCTAACTAAGGCGTAGTTAGCGGCTTATTTTTTTATTAAGAATTAAATGATATAATTCTTTGGTTATTAATAATATAGAAAACTCGAAAAATGAAAACAAACCTTAAAGTATTCAAAAAATCAAAAGAGTGGTTAAAGATTAATCAAACGGAATTCCATCACGCGATCTTTACCGATAAACTGCGTTATGAAAGAACGGTGTCAGCAGAAAAATTTGCTGAATTTATCGAGCCAGACTGTAGTGAAAGCAAAGAGGCTTTAGCTAACATAAACAAACGTACAGTTTTGAAGCTATTTTTGATTAAAGGATACACTTTAGGCGCTAAGTTTGATGGAGACGAAGTTACGTTGTTTACTCCAAAAGGAATTTCTCCAGATAGATTGTCTGATCTGAATAAGGGGGCGATCAACCTTATATCCAGAATGAACAGAACGGATGAAATAGACTTTTCGGGAATGATTATCGCGCAAAGTATGGACTTTGGGAACATTGAGCGGTTTGAAGCAGATAGTGAAGAAGCATTGAAGCAAAGTATGATACCTAGCTTCTTAGGTCGAGCATTATATGCTTCCAAAGACTTAAAGAATGCTGTTAATGCGCGTTCTTCATTTAAGGATAGAGATACCGAAAATAGTAAGGGGATAGCATTCCTTCAGGTTAAGCCTGGTGCAAACATTGTTAGCTCTGATCATCCTGACTTTTTAGAGTTGAAAAAAGATATGGATAAAGAGCATTTCCCGATCTTATTGAAGATCAAGAACATTGATGGTGTTTATGACAAGAATCTGAACTCTTTGGCTATTCACAACGTGCAGGCGGTTGACTATATTGAATCTTACCGTTCAAGTGATTTAGTAAGCTTAGTTGAAAGAGTTGAGAAAATGGGGTTAAATCGCACCGCATTGACTATGTAATGAGCAATCAGACAAAAATTTTCAATTTTTTTAAAAAGAACATAAAAAACATTTGCAAAATAATTTAGATGGTGTATTATTTACAACATCAAAGGTTAGCAACAAACCAAAGTTCTTTAAAAATTAGGTTTCTGTAAAAGCTTGGGGATGAAATAGGTCTCGACAGGTGTTGGAAGGTCTGCAATCAGCCGAGGGTCGGTTGGCCTCGTAAAAAAACCGAAATTAAAATATTCGCAAACGACGAACATTTCACTGCAATCGCTGCTTAATAACCAGTAGGTTGCCTCATGCACAACACCAGCCCTAATCGGTGTTGTATATGCATGGGTCATTATTAGATTAGGGAAGAGCGCAAGAAATACAGCCGATATTGCGTAGTAACCCGTATGGGATGTGCTGAAGACATTTAGGTGATTGTCTCTCTCAGCCTAAATTGTTAATGATAAGAGAAGATAAAGCTGTAAGTATTTGCTTTCTGGAATGCATTTGGACGGCGGTTCGAATCCGCCCATCTCCACCAATTCAACTTGTTGATTTATCGGGAAATAGTCAATTAGTTAAATGCAGTTTTCGAGCATATTATCGTTATTTATTAACGAAGGACGCGATTCATGAATTGCTCCGATTCCGAGACTGCATTGTGAAGGTCTGGTATCCAGGCTTTTACAGAGACCTTGTTTTTATCCTTTGCCATTTTTGTTTAAGATAATTTGATGTTCTTATCCCTAATTTTGTTTTAGTTAGAAACTCCAGGCTTCGGTCTGGAGTTTTCTATTTTTCGGAACAAAAAAATCTGGCATTTAACAATGCCAGATCACCATTAGTCAAAATGAGCAAATCACTAATGCTTCGATATGTATGATGATAAGGTATCGATGCTGATAAGCGCTTGATCATATTCAGTCATGATATCTGAAAGTCTATTTTTGTTAAGCTCTTCGTCCGACTTGAATTCAGCCCACTTTTTATCAAAGCCAATTGTTTCTAAATTATCAAAAAAGATTTTGTTCGCTTTAATTGTGTCATCAAATAGTTTCCAGCACTCTATGCCTTGTTTATGTAGGTTAAATTGATCTTCTGTAAGAAATAGTTTGTACATTTTTAGTACATCATCGCCACTGACTTCAAATGTTATTGAGCTATTTTTGATTTTTAGAATGTTTTGTACAGTAGTTTCAGGTCTAACAAACCCAATAAATACAGAGGCATTACTGACACAAAAGGGTTCCAGCTTATACCTTTTCTTTTTCTCTTCTTCGTTTAGTGGTTTAAAATTATGGTTGAGATCGTTCCACTCATTAAGCTGACTTTCGCCATCATTGATGCAAATTTCTGTTTTGTTTCCAATTTTTCTATTAAGAAAGTCAAATAATTCCCTTGTGGCTACAGGAAATCCCTTCACTGAATTCATGTACTTATGCAGAAAATCTTCAATCGTCATCTGTAAGCGATTAAAATGATTCTTATCAAAAGACTTGTCTGTAATGACAAATTGTTCACTGAAGTAACCTTCATGAACCAAAAAATCAAACGCTGCCCTATGAGCCTTCAATACTGTTTTAACTCTTTGTTGAATCCAGTGGTTTGAATTTTCAGTTAGCTCATATGAAGCTACGATAGCTTTCTTAAGGTCATTGAATTCATGTGAATTACACTCAAGCCTTATATTGCTATCTAATAAGTTGAGTGTATATGACTCATCTTGAATCGTTAGAAATTTAGAATCAATATCGATACTGTTTGTTAAAATCATTTCTTTTCCCTTGCTGCTTGATTACCAATCCCAATAATCGCCTTTATAATCAATATTTATATACCCTTCAGTATCACTTTTAGGGTTTAGGCTCAAAAGCACCTTCACTTCATCACCGTTTAAAAGGTATGTTTTGTATTTACCACAATTTAGATAGTTGAGGCATTGATAAAAGCTGGTTTTATCGTATGTGTTTCGTCTATCAGCAAACTCAAAGTGAACAATATCAAGTGAAGGGTTCTCAGTTAATATCCGCTTCTTTTCGCTGTAGTAAAGCGTAACGCCATTTCTACCATAAGGATCATTACCGATAGTTTTGGATTGCACCTGGACGTACTGAAGACCACGCTCATTAAAGTAAAAGCCTAGCCGTTTATAAATGAAGTTTTGAGAGTTAGGATTATCAACCACAATAGTGTTCGGATACCCTCTTGGCACAGTTAGCTCGTACCCACTTAAAAATGACTTCGTTTGCTCTAATGTCATCCCAAAGCTTACCCCTAATGGTAGGGGAATTGATTTTACTTCTGTGGATAAGGCATTAGAGGAAAGCAGGATAGAGAGTAAGCCGATTGTGTTTTTTATATTCATAATTATCCTCATTTAAGCTCAAATTATATCCCATAAGAAGACATGGAAAAAGAAAGAATTTTAAATGCTTGACTCTAATCTCAATGAATGTATAATCTAATCATAAATTAAAAGAAAGGTTATTTTATTATGGGGCTAGCAAAAAAAATTGCAGGCTTTCTCTTTATCGTTTTTTGCTTTCTGCTTGGTTTAGTTGCGTTTTATGCATACGTTACAGACAAAGACGTAAATGAGTATGTGTCAAACTTCATGGATTTGATTAAGCCTCTGGCTCAATTTTTGTGGGAAATCATTCTGGATTTCTGTAAGAACGTTGTTTCTGGGCTTTTTGAATGGAGTCCTTCTCCAGAAGAAATTCCGCTAGATATTAAATAGATAATCTATTGACAACAACAAAAACAATCAGTAACATTATCTGGTTGGGATAATAACAATATAACAGGTTTTACAATGATAAAAGTTATTACGCCATCGACGGATCCTACCGTTCGAACTGGCATTAAGATTAATATCACAGATAAAAAGATTAATGACAGTGTCGAAGGTATTAGCATGTTCCGTGATCTTCCTTGCGGTAACTTGCAAAAAATTGCTGAATCGTTAATTCGAATTCATCAGTATGCAACCGTACAAATGGTTGTAGAAACAAAAAATGACGAACTAATTGAGCTGCTAAGTACAGAAGCTACTAAGCAAGGTATTGAAGAAAACATCTTTCTTTAATGATATACCAAGCTCAATTATCAAGAGCTTGGCTGCGAATTAAAAATCGAGAGCATCCAAAGCTCTCGATTTTAACTTTATATAAAAACAAAAATAATTCGGAGATATATCATGAAACGTAATCTAGCACTTCGTAACAGCCGTAAACGCAACAACTGGGCTGTTCAAACTAAAAAGTAATAGATAGGGCAAGCGGCATAGCTTGCCTTTTTGCTATCTGGACAATGAGATTGCATTTGACTCATCAGCGCCCATAATTCTTGAATAGAACTTAGAAAAACTATGACACTCTTGAATATCGTCTCTTAAGTGTAACGATTCCGATGATAGTGTTGATGCTAACTCTTTCTCAAGAACTCTTGCAGCAGCTTTTAGTTTTGGGCTGGTGTGTTTTGCTGCATGAGTTAGCATCAAGCTTTCAGCATGTTCTGAAAATCTTTCGTGCTTTGCGCACTTACTAAATAGACCTTCGAAAATTGAATTATCAAGATCTTTAAGACCATCAATTAACCATGATGGACAGTCTGGCATATTAGCAGCATTACACACATTCTCATAAACGTAGTGTCCTAAGAACTCATGCACAACGGTAGATATATTGCACTTATCACTAACTAGGCTTACTAGCGTCTGTCCATTCTGATAGAAATCAATGAACCCAAGAGATGATGAGTAGTATTCGTTCGGTAAGTCTTGGTGATTATATTCAAAATCATCTTTTCCCCTAAATAAAGGAATGTTTGGATACTGACTTAAAATCGCGAATTCAGAGAGAAAAGGAAAAGACTTGTTAAATGGTTCGTTAGAACCTGACTGACTGTTAATTCTCCCAACAAACCTTGCCATTGATTCACCAATAGTGTTTTCGTACCATTTTAATCGCTCATCTTTTGAGAATGTTTTCTTACCATTAACGTCATAAATTGAATCCTCTAGCCGCTCTAGAAATCTAGATTCAGGTTGGTTATCAATCTCATCGGCGTAACTAATTATGATGTTTTCTTCATCGTCATTGATGTATTCGAATATGTCATTCGGGTTGCACTCATATTTTTGCGCGAGTTCTAATCGGCATTGATCATAAGTATCAACAGCCTTTTTTAGATTTGGGTATGCATTCAGTAATCTCGTTCTCGATTGGCTGAGTAGTTGTCCAATGTAATGCGGGAATGTTAATGCTTCAGCCATACCGCGAGACCATCCTGGTTCAAAATTTTGAATAATGTGCGCAAGTTCGTGGTTGATTACTTCATTTATATAGCAACATGCCTGATCGAAGCCATTAGCTTTGTAGAACTCTAAAAGCTTTTCTTTTGAGATGTTTATTTCATAAGAACTAACAGTTATACTCCCCGCAGCACTCATCCCTTCAACCATTCTGATAGATAGTTGCTTAGCTTTAGGATAAGCAGTGAAGATTGAGTTTTGAGGGTTCATCTTCAGCAGTGACGCAACCCTGTATTTATCACTATGAGGATTATCTAACATCATAGCTAAGTACGATGGGTCTATCCTTATTGGGTCGAATGTAAATCCTTTAAAACAAAAATCGTTATCACACCATACCAGTTTTGTAGCGGAGAAAATTTCTTCTTGTGATGCGCCAAGATTATGAAGCTCATTTGCAAGTGCGTACTGTCTTTCACTAATGAGATTTGAAGTTCTTCCAATAAGCTGAAAATACCGAGTGGAGTTTGTGTTGGCAGCAGCTTTAAGCTCATTAACGATATTAAGGCTAATAGCACTCAGCATTTCATGAGGATTTTTCTTTAATATGGGAGCTATAGTTTCAATATGTGCTGCTAGCAATTCGACAGTAACATCAATAGGTTCCTGGTTACTTGCGAGATTTGCATGAGTAAGCCTATCCCTTAAGACTTTAGCTTCCTTTGAATTAATTAATTTGGTCATGACTTTCTTTGACTTCTTTTTTAATTTATTATATATCAATTAAATAAATCAATGAAGAGAATTGAAAGTTATGCAAAAAAAGATAATTATCCCGCGTAAAAAATTACAGTTGGTAATGGACTCATTTATCACGATATGGGAAAAGAACCTGCCTTCAGAAGACGATCTTGAGTTGGGAAAAAGTTTTAGAATTGGAGAAATCCCTGAAAAGCAAAAGATGAAAGATATCTTCTATTCGATTCTTGGGTTCAATAATCATGATGAACTCTTAAGGTTCACTAAGAATAATGAGAAAAAAATATGGGTTAATAGATCGTTAGGTGATTCTGAATTTTTCCCTAATGAAGAATTATTTTTGTCGGCTGTGAGAAAAGCATTAGCGCCCATCATCTTTACATCAGCTCTTGAAGAAAAGGCAAGTGACAATCCAATCAAAAAGCGAGCTACGATAATTAAAGACTTTTTCAATGAGGCATTGCAATTCATTGATGTTTTTGAATACGACCAACAAGACTGGGAAGTATACACTCTAGATGAAGATTCAGTGAAGCATGTTGTTGAAAACCCTGAAAACAGAGTTTCAATTAGCCTGTCTGAACCAGGAGATGGTCTACTAGATATTTATGATCCTGAATCAATGGGATACCAAGTAGAGATAATCAATATCCAGAATATGTTCAAAAAATATCAAGATATTAAGCTTGATACAGACTTAAGTGGAAAGTTGTATAGAGTTAGATTAATGAAGGCAACGGATATCAATCTACTAAACACTTTTATATTGAAATCAACACTAATGAACGCGAAGTGGGTGATTGAAGTGAGAGAAAAGCTTGCGAATCATAAAAACCTGCAAGAGAAACTGAAACAACTTTCGAATGTTTCGGATATCACAATTAAAGTTCAATAACAAAAAGCAGAGTCGATGACTCTGCTTTTTTAAGTCAGATTTCGGTCTAGATGCTTAGACCGACTTCTCGACCTTTAGCGCCAGGAATAAACGATTTAATATATTCAGCCACTTTCCCACGAAAGGATTCTTGGCTTTGCTCTTTTCCTGTTGGGGTTCCAGAAATTTTCATCTCTTTTCGCTTATCCACTTCCATATAGTCAGCCATTGTAGTTCTCAATGGTTGGATAAAGTGACGCTTAGCAAACTCACCTAAGAACTTTTTCTGTAGATCTTTATTCCCTTTCAAATCTTCCAGAGTATATGTTTTATCTTGATCGGTATCTAGTGAGAAAGAAGTGAATTCAGACTTGATTACGAACGAGTCCAGTTTGGTGCCATCATTTAAGGTTGTGAAGTTTGCGAATGAACGCTTACTTCCTAATGCTTTATGTAGAAGATGCTTAATTGCAGGTTCTGCGTTACTTAAATTGAACGATGCGCACAATGTAAATCCATCTTCTTTTAGGTTGCTAGGCTCAACTTTGAATCCGATCTTAGCATCATTCTTCAAAATATCAGCAGGAGATCGATCTTTGATTGCATCTGTGATCTGTCTGTTCGTTAAATTTGTCATATCAATTCTCTTCTTTGTTATTATTTATTTAGTTTTAATATTTTTCTACTAATAGAATAACAAATGGAGCTAGATATTACAATTTTAATATTCAATAAAAAGTATTACTGTGTTTAATAACAATTCTTTTCAAATTCTTCAACGGAATGAATGCAACTAAGTGTTTATTAAATGACGAAAAAAACCACCAGAGCTTTCTGGTGGTTATTAATAAAAAATTGGCCTCTTGTTCTTACTGAAAAGATGTCTTTAGAACGCGTTTGTGAGAACCGTCAGCCATTAGAACTTTAGAGTATTCACCCATATTGGATTCGATAACCCCTTTCAGTATTTTTCTGGATTTAGGGTCAATGAATGACACTTTATCGCCTTTCTTGAAAATTCGAGAGTCTTGCTCTTTGTAATGTTCAAGTACTTGATTTAGTGAGATAGGTAAAGTGGAAGGATCGGCATCGCCAGTGATGGTTATGCCATCATTGGTATTCTTCATTTCGATTTCGCCAGATTTTGGGTCTCTATAACAAACTTTTATGGATTTCTCTGTTTTGCTTATAATGAATCCAATCACACTTATGTCATCTATTGATGCTTCTATAACGTCAAATTTATTTCTCATAATAATAATTTTTATTAGTTAATTTATTTGATTTTGATTTTACTTTTTTTAAGTGCTGTGTAAAGGTTTTTTTTGATATTCAGCCCAAATGATGAAAAAACATACAGAAATGTATATTGACTCTGATGTTTTTGTGGGTATAATCAAGACAATATCCAAAATTAGCAAAAATCATGACTATTACAGAACAAATTCAATCCACAGTAAGAACTGTCATTGAGAACTTCCAAGGTAATAAAATCAATATTGCCTTAAGTGGCGGTGTAGATAGTGTTGTACTAGCTCACGCTGCTTCACGCGTATCTCATGAATCTCTTTACTGCCTACATGTAAATCATGGGATTTCCGATAACGCTGAAAAGTGGGAGAGCTTTTGCTTTGAATTCTGTAAGCAGATTGGAGCGAAATTCAAATCTAAACAATTTCACCTTAAAGGCGTTAACAATCTTGAGAGTGTAGCTAGAGATTGTCGGTATGAGTTTTTCATTGAAAATATTTCAGATGGAGATGTTTTACTTACTGCGCATCACATGGATGATCAGGCAGAGACTTTTTTACTTAGATTAATGCGAGGGGCTGGTGTTGATGGTCTTGCATCAATGCGCCCAACTAGAGATTTGGGTAATGGAATTCTTGCTAGACCACTTCTAGGTTATTCTAAAGATGAACTCATGGCTTACGCAAAGGAAAACTATTTGAAATGGGTAGAGGACGAATCAAATCAGTCTTCTGACTATGATCGAAACTTCCTAAGGAATGAAGTTCTTCCATTATTGAGAACTCGATGGGGAAATGCATCATCCTCTATCTCAAAATCAGCTTCATTGTGTCAACTTGCCTCAGAAATGAATGCTGAAAAAGCAAATGAATGGCTTAAAAACTGCTCACATCAAGAGAAAGAAAAACTTATTGTAAATGATTTTGTGAAAAATCTAGATGGTGATTCACAAACACTACTGGTGAGAGCATGGCTTAAAAGCAATGGTCATCAAGCAATCTCGTCAGGAAAGACTGCATATCTAATCGAAAGGTTAAATGGTTTGTCATCAAATGACACTAAATTTACCGTTGAGATTGAACATCAGACAAAAATCATGTTCTTTGATAATGCCCTGCATATTGTTAAAGATAATCAAAGGCTGGCTGTCAGTTTCTTGCCTGCTAAGAAAGGGGATGTTGGTATCTCTATTGAACCAACAGAGCTAGAAGATTCAGTGTACAAAGGATCCTTAAAATTTAGATTCAAAGGCTGCAATAGAACTTTAAAGAAATTCCTACAAGAACAGCGTGTGCCATCTTGGGAAAGGGAAAAGTACCCTATTAAATTATTCAACGGTGAGGTTGTTACAGTTGGGGAGTGGGTATCTGACCTTTATTTAAGTAAAGAGCCTAAGTATAGACCAATCCTCACAAAGGATTAATTAGATAAAAACCCACTGCTAATGCAGTGGGTAATTTCAAATGGGCTTTATTGCTTTTACTATTCTTTCCCCTAGTACTTCAGAAAGTTTTGGTGGAACAGCATTCCCAATCTGTCTGTATTGCGCTCCCATAGTACCTTTAAAGTCCCAATGGTCAGGGAAAGATTGGATTCTGGCATATTCTCTTACGGATAATGGTCTTGTTTCTATAGGGTGACATCTCCCTGTTTGTTTCTGGGCTGGTGAACAGGTTAGGGTGGGGGATGGTCTATCCATTGCGAGCCTTTTAAACGTCCCTGAATTACCCCCGCCATTAAATAGGCTGGCTCCCATTACTTCAATTTTTATAGCATCGGGTAAATCTCGCCAGTTACCGCCTTCAGGAATCAGATCAAAGACCCCGTGAGCCTTTTTAGGGTACTTTTGACCTATGGATTCAGGTACATCTATTGGGTACAGTGAGCCGCTACACAGAGCATCTGAGACAACTTTTATGTCTGGGTTTTTTGCAGGCCACTTGAATTGTATCTTCAAATCTTCTCTGAATCCTACAATGAATAGTCTTTCTCTCTTTTGAGGTATTCCGTAGTGGAACGCATTGAGTACTTTGGGAGCTTCAACGTTGTAGCCTAAATCCTCAAGCACTGAAACCATAGTCTTTAGCGTTCTACCTTTATCATGAGTCGCTAATCCTTTTACGTTTTCCATAATAAAAGCATCTGGCTCAACTTCTTTTATTGCCCTTGCGAACTGATGGAATAGTGTTCCACGAGTATCTTCAAACCCTAGTCGGTTTCCGTTATGTGAGAATGGTTGGCATGGTACTCCACCAGAAATCAAATTTACTCTTCGATACCACTTTGTAAAATCAATATTTTCAATTGCATCATTAACAATATTACCATTGATGTTTGCTCTCAAAGTCTCACATGCATCCTTATCGATTTCGTTAAGCAGTACGTGATTAAATCCTGCATTGGCTAATCCTAGCGCCATTCCACCAGCACCACTGAATAGTTCAATAGACTTTAAATTAACGGATTGAGTTACATTTGGTTCAATTTTATCGTCAAGAAGAAACGACAATCCATCAAGATGTGCCAGATCTTCTCGCGTAAATCCTCGTTGCGAAGAAGCAATCAGTTTTTCAGATTTTATCCAGGTATTTATTGTGCGTAATGATACGCCGAGCAAGTCACTGACCAGCTCAGGTGAGAAATATTTGATCATATAGTTTCTTTTTATTCTTTATTTTATTTATTAAACTTATTTATATTAAAAAAGGCGCTATGCGCCTTTTTTAGTTACAAACATCAGAGCGCTTATTGTATATCGCTATGTTTTGCATTGTTTTTGTCTCATCATTGTTTAGCAGTGCTTGATGACCACTAGGAAAATATAGTCCTGGCTTGCTCAAGTCGATATTCTTAACGTAGTACAAAGGAATGCTAAAAGCTTTATCGCCATTTTTTTGCTTGATTACAGAAAACCCATCCATTTTTGGAATGTTATAGCATCTCTTACGGTTTTCACCATTGAGCATTATCCATGCACCACCAGTCTGCTCAGACTTTTCATGAGCCTGAACTGAAAGTTTATTACAATTAATTGATTTAAAGTCTGGATTTATTGCGGCAAAAGAAGAGCATTGACTAACATCAGAAAACGAAACCACCTTCATTGTAGGGCTACTAACGGATCCATTATCATCAAGGATGCGATCTTTAAGCATGAAAAAGCCTCCAGCACATAGAGAAAGTGCAATGATATTGATTATAGAGTGTGTTTTCTTAGCTTTCTCTTTAGCTTTCTCTTTAGCTTTCGCTAGCTTTATTCTATTTTGCTCTTGCTGCATCTGAGTAATGCCTTGAATTTCCTTTTCAATATCAATGGCATTATCAGTGCTACTAACTGAATTTGTATACTTTTCCGATGACATTTGTACACCTATTTATTATTATTAAATTTTTGCATTCTTAATTCTATCAGCAAAGATTTTTTAATTCCATAATAAAAAGTCAAAAATAATCCATTAAAAGATAAGTTTAAGTGTAAAATCAAGTGGCTTTTCTTACTTAATTGCAACCTAATGATTGATTCATAGTCTAGAGTTATTATAAATATCACAAATAAATTACTTAATAATTTGAAGCAATACTTAGTTTTTTCAAACACGCTTCATAATTAAGGGAAATAAAAAACAATGACTTATTGAAAGAATTGCTGCATAGTGTTATCATTTATCAGCTATTAAATAAGAGATAATAAAAATGTCTACAAATAAACAAACCGAACAAAAAAGCAGCAAAGGGATCATATTAGCTTCTGCAATCGCAATTGCACTTGCTGGTGGTACTATCTATGGAAATCACGTATTTACTAAAAAATATGAGGGTGTGCGTGATGGCTTCATTAAAGACTTTAGCAGTAACGGCGACCTGAGCATCAAGCTGGTAAATGCAGAAAAAGGGTTCTTCAGTGTAACCGACACTTTTGAACTTTCCATGAAAGGGCATACTGATAAGCTATACCTTAAAAATGCTGTAAAAATTAGACCTGTCGAGATTCCAGGAAAGATCACACTTGATTTTAACGAAATTAGCGAGTCAACAGTTGAGGAAATGCCACAACTTAAAGATATTAGCTTGAACTGGGTAGCTAAAGTTGATGGAAAGTTTAAGTTTGAGCTTAATTTCCCTGATATGCAGAAGAGCGAACACTACATCGGTAGTTACGGTAGAAAGATTCAGAGTCAATTCCGAATTAAAGGTGTTTCACTTTCTGGTGAATTTGATAAAGACCAGATGAGCGCTGTTTATCAAATTGAGAACCTCAACATAAAGGATGGTGATAAGACTTTTGACATTTCTAAGTTTGGTGGTACTGAAACTTATAAATGGAAAAACGGATGGATTACCGAAGCTAAGACTGATTTCTCCGCTGATCGAATCATGCTGAATGAAAACAAGGAATTTATAGATTTCGGAAAGCTAACGGCAACTTCTGATTTAACCATGACAGACTCAATGTCTATTCATCAAAAAATCAAATTAGATGGCGTTACAGGCATGTTTAATGGCATCAAGCTAAAAGAATCAGATTATACGCTTGATTGGGAGTTAAACGATGTTTACATGAAAGACATCATTGACGCATCTGAAAAAAGTGATGATATTTCTCGAAATATGAGTGGTGAGCTTCTTAGCAGCATGTTTAAGAAAGGCATAACATTCAAAATCAACGAGTTGAAATCAGATTGGTTTGATATTGACTTAGATGTTAAGTTTAAGAGCTTCTCTGAAGAGCCGCGAACTTTACATGAATTCTTAGAAAAAGTTACTGCTGAATTAAATGTGTCAGTTGATAAAGCAATGACAGCTAAACTAGGAATTCCTCCATTTATGATTCAAGATCACATTGATCAAGGCGTTATCTCTGATAATGGTAAAAACATTGAGACTCACGCCGAAGTGAAAGAAGGAACGTTAACCATTAACGGGAATGAAATTCTACTTCCAAAAAATATGTAATGGCTTTTAGTTAAGTCACGTAACCAAAAAAGAGGTGGAACGAGAAGTTTCACCTTTTATTTACTTTTAATTCGTTTTGTGTATAATGGAGGAAAGCATGAGTAGTATGACAGAAGAAGAGAAGCATGTTTTTTCTACGCATATCGTACTAACCTTGTTAGCCCTGATGCTTACATTCTCTCTTCTAGCAGTTTTCGCCATGTTTGTTGCCAATAAAGCTGCTATTGATTCATATGATCGTCATAAGACGAATGTGTTAACAGTTATTGAGAATACAACAGATTGGACGTACTCGATAAAAGATTCAAACATTTCAATCTTAAACGATGATAAGGTTGAGATTATTGGATTTGCCAATTCTTGCGGTCAATCAATTACACTTGAAAGTAAAGTTAGTGTTGGCATCTGGGATATGAATGGTAGCGTCCGTATATTAGGTGTAAAAGGGGTGAATGAAAGCCTGTTAAGCTACGATGCAAATTGGACATTCATCATTGGCGAGAATGACTTGCTTGTTAAAGAGAATGGTTCAATCAAAGAACAGTTTGTTGACCTAATCGCTATAAAAGAATCTATGATAAAGGATAAAAAATAATGGCTAAGAAAGTATATGTTGTTTGGGTAGGCAGAAAGAAAGGGGTTATGAAAACGTGGGCTGAAACACAAGCAGCAGTTAATAAATTCCCTGGCGCTAAGTACAAAAGCTTCCCGCCAAGCGAGGCTAACGAAGCCTTTAAGAAGGGTTGGAAAGCATACTACCCAGAAAAAGCTAAGCAACATGTACCAGACATGCCGTTATTCGAATGCCTAACAGTTGATGCCTCTTATTCACAAAAGACACAAGAACTGATTTATAGGGGCGTATTAAACGTATCCAAAGAAGAGGTCTTTAGAAGTAAAGTCTTCATTGGTGGTTCTGCAAACATTGGTGAGTATCTAGCGCTTGTTGATGGTATCAAATACCTGATGAACTCGAATGTATACAACTTACCACTAATCATTTACAGTGATTCAGCGAATGCCATTTACTGGTATGAAAACAAAGCACACAACTCAGACGTTATCCGCAGTGGCAATGCAGACCCTGAGCTTGTGCGATTAATGGGAGAGGCCGATCAGTTCCTTAGAACTTGTAAAGATGCTGGCTCAATTGAAATTCGTAAGTGGCATACAAAAGAGTGGTCACAAGAAATCCCTGCTGATTTTGGGAAGAAGTAAATCACTTGGCTTTGAGTTTGAAAAACTCTGATCTGCTTATGTGACCATCTTTGTTGGTGTCTATACTTTCAAAGATGGTCAAATAAGGGAATGTTTGTACATCGACTATGAAATCTGACTTAGGCGCTTCATAGATGTTATTGTCTTGGTCACTCCCCCATGAATACACAATGGACTCGTTAATAATAGCTCCCAAGCTATGTCGTTTTATAAAGATATCGAATTCATCCTTTGAGATTGTGTCAGAAAGATCTATGTCCATTTCGAAAAGTATGCGGTTGGTTTCTGAGTTTTTATTTATCAGAGATCTATAAGCATATGCTTTCCACTCTTCCAATTCTAAAACCATATCGCCATTTCTATCATATCGCTGGAAATCTCTTGTTAACTTAGTGCTTCCTTAATTCGCTATGGCTAACGCATCTATTGGCAGTGCAATTCCGATGAAGGATAAAAAATCTTATAATTTATTTTTTGACTTACTCATAATGTAGGGTCTTATTCTTTATTCGTTTTTTATTGTTTTGTTGTGTTTTATATGTATAATAAAAACTATCTTTATAGCCTCTAGTGTTCTATAATACCTAAATAAGAAATAGGAGGGAACATGTCATACACTGATTTCTACCATGCTAATAAGTCAGCAAATGGTATCGCTCTTCGTTTAGATGTGGGATTGCTTAACGACGATGTTAGCAATGTTTTCGATGGCTTCTTTGCAAACGAAAATCCAGAAACCCTCAAAAGCTACGAAGATAAAGGTATGAGTATTTACAAGTGCTCAATCAATAAAGAGAATATCATATCATCTCGAAATCTTCAAAAAACACCAGAAAATATGGCGATTTTGAAATCAATATGTAATGTGGATGATGGGAACATACTGGATATGTTTTCTGATTTTATCTTCCTTGGTCGAAGCAATATTGTTGACTTAGAAGCTTTCATTGACGTTATTCCTACTAAGGCAGATTACACGCCAAACGCCACTAAAGCTGGTAAGTTGAACTTTTTAAAGCATGAGATTATCAGGCTAAAAGGTAGAATTGCAGCTAAACTAGGCTATGATGGAATCAAGATGACAATTAAGGGGCAAACATTAGTTCTAATTGTTAACCCATTGATCGAGTGGCAGTATGTAGAAAAGAAGATAGCGCAAGCAGCTTAAGCTGACTTGAATATAATTTAGATTAAATTAAAAGAAAAGGCTGGTGGGCTAATGAATTTTGATTTGCCTGATTTGAGTAAAGATCATACTGTCGTAAAAGCTGGACGATTAATGCAGCACCTATATCACCAATATGAAACCGCTCTAGATCCATGTACTAGGGTTCTAGAAGCTTTTCCTGAGTTGAAACCAGATCAGGTTATGTGCTTATGGGTAGGCGTTAATATTGCTGAAAATCCAGAATGTCGAGAACATATCGAGCTAGTTACTCCTTAATCGTCAGATAAGACACAAAAAACCGAGATGCTTCTCGGTTTTTTATTTATTAAACAAAAACATCTACGGAACAACCTTTACTCTTATCACCAGCGCTTTTTTGCTCCAAACCAATTACTTTTCTGTTTTGAGATGAATCCTTGAAATGATTTAATTCATTCTCATTTGCCCTGGGCGTTGAGGGACTTGCCATGTATACGGTTGGTACTTTTCGAGCATGGTAAGTATTGATATTCATTTTATTCACTTTATTATTTTTTATTCATTTATCTAATGATAGCATGAGGTGTTTTTTATTGACAATTTTTGGTCAAATTGTATATTAATGAGTAAAAATCAATTTAATTAATTAGAATAAAGAAGGAATTATGAGAAAGATAACGACTAAATCCGAATCGGATCTATCGGATAAGCTAGCAAAAGCTAAAGAACAGTTATTGCGAAAGAAAAATCGCGACGATTCTAAAGAAAGCGGTTTTGATCGCTCTGATTTCACAACAATTGCTATCATAGTTTGTGCTATGCTTAGCTATGGACTAGCAACATTACCGAAAGATGATCAGGGATCCTCTCAGGTGAAAAATGATGTGGTAATAACAGAAGCCGCTATCAGTGAAGATGTTAAAGAGAGCCTGAGAATAATCAAAAATGACGTAAGTAAAGCTAAAGAAACTGAAAATATTGGTATGCACTTATTGAGAAAAGGGACACCTGAAGATCTTAAGTCTTCTATTGCTAAAAACAGAGAATACTTAGATTTTTGCGATTCACTGAAAATGGTAGGTACAGTCAGAAGTTTTAAACGATCTTGGGTAATGAACTACCAATGTAAAAAGGGAGATTTCGAATACTCAAATACAATCAACTATAACTTTAGTACCGCTATTACAGAGGATTATGAGGTTAAAATGGTATTTGAGATTGATAAACAATCTGGATACAAAATTGAATACAGTGATAAAGAAAATTATGTAGCTAGGGTTGGCACGGGAACTATTAGTGCTCTAGGAAGCCTTGAAGCATTGGCTGATAGGCAGTTGGGCTGGGTCAATAAAGTTATGAAGTATGAGCTAAATAAAAGCCTGAAAAGTGAGTATGACAAGCATGTAGTTGAATCTATATTATAGGTGAAATATGAGTAAAGTAATTACAAATAAAAGAATAGATATCTACGAGACATCTGATATTCATACGGAAAACTTTAACGATTTATATCCAAGAAGTGTATTTTGGAGTCAATTCGATGCCATTAAACCTATCCACTGTGATCATTTCAATGTGCTTATTCTAGCAGGAGATATTTTCAAACTTAGAAAGGGTGTGCTCGCGAAAGAGGTAGTTTCGGAATTTAGGAGTCGATTTGATCTTGTTTTGTATGTGCCAGGAAACCACGAATACTACAATTCTAACTTTGATAGTGAGTCATTGAAAGGTATTGAAAAACTCAATGAGATTGATGGTGTATTTGTTCTTGATAATGATGAGATTATTCTAAAGGGTGAAGATGGAGAGATTGCATTTATAGGATCTACCTTATGGACAGATATTGCTCTAAATAAAGAAGATGCAGATTACGTATCTGAGTATCTTGGTCAAGGGACGTATCGATTCCGAGACTTTAAAGCTATTCGGAAAAAGCTTATCGGAAAAAATTCATATGCCAGACTAAAACCAATTGACCAAACCCTAAGACATAAAGAATGTGTGTTGTTTTTGGATGAGACAATCGAAAAACACAAAAATGAAAATAGAACAGTGATTGTAATCACACATCACAGCCCAAGTTTTAAGTCTGCGTCGAGATTTAAGAAAGGTACACCAATTGAATTCAAAGATGCAATTAGAAAGTTGAACTCAGAAGGTATAGTACCGAGACTAAACCCATTAGAGAGTGGGGATATTGACCTATATGCCAAATATTCTGGTAAAGGTACAAGTTTGTATTGTTCTAATCTCGACCCATTGATCAAAAGGTTGCAGCCTGATTTTTGGTTTCATGGTCATATACATGAAAAAATATCTTATTATATCGGGGATACGCTTATTCAAAGCGATCCATTTGGCTATATCAATAGAAAGGAACTGAGGGAAGTGAGAGAACAGATTCCTATCCAGATAAGCTTCAAGTCAATAACTCCACCTAAATAGCGATGCCATTTAGATGGAGCTTAAAATCAGCCCCGTCAGAGAAACAGTCTAACGGTTTTGATTTTTTAACCACTGAACCATTCGGTGTCCAGTAGCTCGGCTGAAAGACGCAGCCACTACGAATTAGACCTTCAATGAAGTCATCATTCGATGCTTTTCTTAATATGTTCAAGGAGCCATTCACGTCAGCGTGGATGGTTTTACCTGTTGATGAGCGATATAAGCCACGCTTAACCCGTTTTCCGCTAAAGATGTGTGAGACTCCTTTTTTATATGCAGGAAGCTTGTCACAAGCTAAGGAGTCCGCTTTAGAGGTGTAACTTTCCTCGCGCTCTCGAACAAGGATGCCGTAGGCTTCGAGCTTATATTTAAGCTGACCAATTAGCTGGAAATGAGGAATAGAAACGAACTTCTGATTATTTACTTTGCCGATGTTGACCGCCTGTTTCCAGTTTTTATTTTTACCGATAATGACCTCGCCAACATCGTGTTTTAAACAAAGCTGGAGAATGTAATTTGAGCACTTGTGGAAGTAATCTCTTATCTGGTTGTAGCGTTTTATCGAAAGCCTATTAATCTTGCGTTTCTTGCTCTGACTCATGAGTTTAGCTTTCTGTTTATTGAAATATTGATTAATACTCTTGATTGGCTTGCCGTTGATCAAGACAGGCTTAAAATTGGCTTGATTGCTTGTTACTGCCATCAGAACATTAATGCCAATATCAATAGCTAACTTATTATCAGGGTTGAGTTTTACATTTTGTTTAAAGTGATTTTTGGATTGGGTTTCGTCATAAACGATTTCAATCCAAAAACAACTCCCATGAGGGACAATGCGAATTTCCTTGAAAATATCACAGCTTGAATTAGCCTTTTTATCTTCTGCAAATCGGCTAATGACAGGGGAAATATTCATTTTCTTTGGCAAAAGAATATGTGATTCTTTTACTGAAATCGGCTTTGCAGGTAAAAGAAAAGTCTTTAATTGACCCTGTTTTTTATACTTCGGTATTTGTGGTTTTTCAGTGTATTTTTCTGGATGTGCTTTCCAATCATTTAAGGCTTTCCAGAAATTATCAAAATCACCACTCAGCTTTTTAATCACTGCTTGAGAACCAGCATTAGGCAATGAATCGTAAAGCGACTTATGGTGAATTTTCATTAGCTGGTCGAGATTAGAAAATGAAAGAAATTCAGAGCGAAAGAAAGCCTGACGCTTGTAGTACAACGCCTGATTAAAGACTTGCTTGCTTAATCGTGCGATTTTCTTGCAAGAAGAATAATCATCATGATTAGGCTTTATTAACACTCTTTCTGATCTCATCTGACTAATTTAACTCATGTTTTACCGTGTTTCAAATTTTATCTTATTACGAAAATATCCTATCCATCTCCACCTAAATCACTTCATGACTTAGATGGAGTCTTTCGGACAGGAAGGATAAAAAAAGCCGTAGGCATTGTGCTGCGGCTTTAGTGAAATTTGTATTTTATGTAAACAGGAATAAGCTCATAAGAAATAATAGGATGAATACAATTCGCTTATAGAGTCTCAGTTTTCTATGCTGAGCTAAAATTGTTTCTTGTTCGGTTCTTTTGTTAGGATGCTTTTTGAGGTAATAGGGTTTAAGCTTATCTGTCGGGGTATATGAATATTGAGACCATTTACCCTTATATCCTTGAATTGAATCATTTCTTGTTTCGGCTCTATACCACTTAATGCCACATTTGCAAGTACCACTAATTGAATTGAATTCTCCGAAATATGCTAAACCACCATTCAATCCCTGACCATTATTATCCAAGGACTCTCTACAGCATTTTTTAATTTTATCGCCAAACATTGGATATTAACCACTCTTAAGTTTTTTTTGGTTAAATGTTGTCTTGTACACTTTAAATCCGTGACCTGTATCCTTCATAAATACAAAAGAATGTAAATACAAATCTTTACAGTCTATAGTGTGGGCATAAATCCTGATGTTATGCTTAGACTCAATCTTGGTAAATCCAGCGCGACTTGATAGGCGCTCAAAAGTATTATTGCAATTTTCAACTTCAATTTTAAAGTTGTCTCTAATGTCTATTAATGACTCATTAAAGTCTATATCAACCACATTATACATTTTTGATATCGATGCATCATTGTCATCAATTCTATTCTCGAAAAAACTCAACTGTGATTGAGCAGGGTAAAAGAGTTCGTCTATATTTGCACCATCTGGGTTTTCTAGGAAAGAAACATAAACATTCAATCCAGGCTCCTTCCCGTCGATAAGTGCCTGATCTGAGATTAAAACCGAATTTTTATAAATGAAAACACCAGAAACTATCACTAGAATTGTCATAAGATGTAGCATTACGCGGTTACTTTTTTTCCAAAAATTCATTACTAGTCCGCCGAATATTTTTATGTAACTCATTAAAGCATAACTAGGTGTATAGCTCAATTGTTTGCGATATAATATTGATATATAACAAGTAAGTTTGCCGAAAAATCGCTTTATTAAATTGTTAAAAATAAAAAATGATTACTGATTGATTAAGCGAACCTTAGAATGATATAATTAATAGAATAAAAAAGATTAGTTGATGAGAAGAATATGATAAAAGAACCATCCAATAAAATTGCTAGATTTGAATTATTTAAAGTCTCAAAGTTAATGACTGGTGATTCTAGTGATAGCCGCTTTGCACGAGAGCAAGCTCAACAAGCAGTCAAAACACTCGCTTTGGAGCATGATATTAACATCGCTAAAAAGACTACTACAATTGTGTTGTCTCAAGATACAATTGATAACCTCCCATTAAGTAAAGCATTAGTTTTAAATGATGAGACATCATTGAAGGATTTGTTTAGCGATATAGCCGAAGAAGCTTTTGAAAATAAAGCGCTATTGAATTATTTAGATGTGTCTGAAAGCAACAGAAATATTCCTGGTAATATATCTTTGCGATTAAAATTTACTGACTTCCCAGAAATGCGCACTGAAGTATTCAAAGCCTTAAATAGCATTTCAGAACGAATGGAAGAGCTTGGTATTGAGCCAAACGGCATTAAAGCAAGAACCTTCGGATACGATTTGGATTTAAAAAGTTTTGTTCGCAGAGCTGGAAATTTTGAGGATGTTTGGGTCTTTGAGTCTGAAAATGAGATTATATCATTTGCAAATGAAGATGCTCAGGATCAGATGCTTGGTGAACTTTTGACTACAAAGGATAATCCCTCAAACGCAAGCATGAAGTTTTTTGTAGAGCAGAACCCTGACCTCGAAAAGGTGTTTAACGCTTGGATGGCTAAACAGCAAAAACCATCCATGAAGATGGATGGTTTAACCATGTAACGTGCCAATTCTAAACTTAACCATACATAAGACCTTGAGATGAATTATCTCGGGTCTTTTGTTTTAAGAATAAATCAACATGCTCAACTGTTGCCAGTTCACTATCACAAATGGCGCGTAATTCTTCCATTGTACCTACAAAGCTAAAATCTTCACGCTGTTCAATAATAGGTGAATGGTCGAGATCCCACTTATGGAAAACCATCCCATTAGCTCTGCGCTCTACTAAAACAGGGATCTCATATGCATTATTTTCACGATCAAATACACCGAAACCAGCACATACCTTACCGCCTTTTCCGATAGTAACCTTTGGTTTTAATTTGCTAGATAAAAATCTATTAGAAATTGTTTTTACTGTGATCATAATTTTCTTAAGTAATTAATTTTTATTAATTATACTATATTCGACAACGCATTAGAAATTTTTTATCTAAAGAAATACAGAATATTGTCTGCATCTTCTTGCTCCAATGCGATACCAACGTAGATCTCACCGAACTCATTGACTTTGTCTGTAATAACATTACAGACTATTTCCAGATCTTCTTTATACAATTTCTGATTCTCTTCAGACATTAGCTGGTAGAACAAATCTTCTGAACCACAAAGATTGAGAAAATATTCGTAAAAATCAGAAGTCGATGACGGATCTATTGTAAATATTTCTGCCAAAGTTCTTTGCTGTATATAATTCACGTAGTCTATTGGATTCAAGCTTTCTGACTGACGAACTCTATCTGCACACATCTCTATAATAAGGCACTTAAAAAGCAAAGTATTTCTATTGTTTAGTTTGTTCATTTTTAATTCTTATTCTTATTGATTAATTTTTTACATTCTAAACAATTAAGAATAAAAATAAAGCGCAAGTTTACTTAACTTGCGCATTTTCCTTTTGTTGATAATTTGATCACATCTTTATGAAATAAGATTTATTAATAGCTCTATTGCTTTGTTAACCACATAAAATTGCGCCTCGACTCGATTCTTATCTTGAAGCTCTTCACTGGTTACTTCGAGTGCGGTTATATCTCCATTAACTTTGATTCCAATGAATGCTTGTCTTTTACGGTCAACGCCATTATCGTCAGTAAATGGTTCTGCGTATCCTGTTGTTGAGATTGCAATATCAGAAGAAAATAGCTTTGTACACCCATCTACCATTTGTCTGGCAACCAACTCAGAAACAGCATTCGAACGAACGGCTTCTTCATGATCAACCCCCAACAACGTTACTTTCATCGGAATTGAGTACGCTGTTAATCCTCCGACGAAATACTTTGAAGATCCTGATTGTGAGGAAAGGGCTAACTGAACAAGACCGCTTGTTAAGCTTTCCGCGCAAGAGATAGTAAAGCCATTATCTATTAGGTATTTATGCAAGAATTCGACATTTGACTTTTCTAGTAATGTTTGAACTATAGCCTGAGAGTGTTTATTATTCATATTTAATCCTTAAAACTGCGGTAATCCACTAATATGGCGAACAAGTCCCGCATAAATTTTCTTATATTCGTTTTTTGAGCCTGAAATCCAATAGGCTTGATCAATCGTCTTTATCAAATCAAGAATTAGAGCTTTACTGTTTTTAAGGAAGTAATTCTTGCAAAAGAATCTATTTCCTGTCGTTTTGGTTAAGTGAGTAACTTCTACAATTAATAAACGTAATACTTCCAAATCTTGGTTCTCAAGTTTCTCTGTGCTCTTTGATAGAGTGGATACTTGATTCTGAATAATCAATTCAAAATTTGACTTAGATAAATTAATCCTGTCACGTATCAAGGTATCAGAAGGTGATTTTACTGAATCAATTTTTCTCATTAGATACGAGCATGTGAGCATATTGATCAATGAAGGGGTTCTCTTCATTTTAGTGATATGAAGCTCCAGCATAATCAGGTCGTTTTCATCAAAATCACGAATATTTTGAGACTGAATGTTCAAGTCATTGAGCTTAACCTTACTTAGTTCATCCTTAAGTCTATCCTTAATAACTCCAGAGAATGCGTTTTGAATGTCATTGCAGTTATCAAACTGAACTAAGCTTAAACGAGTAGATTTTAGTTCTTTCATGAAATCTAAATCTTTATCAGGATGCATTGAATGTAATGCGATTCTATCCATGACGCGCAATGTTTCTAAGTTGGCATTCAGTCTCTTTGATGCTGATTCATACTTTTTGTAGACGATACTTTGAATATCGCCAGGGAGTGATTGATACTGTTTCTTGATAGCTTTCAGATACTTTGCGGCAACAAGTGAGTCAAAAATAAATTTCTTAGATAGATTATGTAATCTCATCAACTCTTGTGTAACCCGCTTTTGAGCTTCAATCTTAATTTCATCATCTGAGCGGATATATGTAATCAACCCACTTTTTATCAGATAGGAACGAATGTCAGCATAGCTAATGGAGTCTACATTTACTGCGTATGGCAAACCACTAGGCAATGTTGTCTTAAGATCTCTTAACTGAACAACTTTTGACTTAATCTTTAGGTATTTATTATCAAATGTTGGGTAATTTACTGTTAAAAACAGGTCTTTTTTTCTTCTGGACTCTCGAACATTCTTAACTGTTAATGAAAACACATTGTGATTTTTATTGCTTCCAAACATAAGGTCTCCATAGGTAATGGAGAATGCATTCAATCGTTCTTCTGGGATTAGCCAGACCAAATTTATATTGTTGGCAATATAGAATCGTTCACGTTCTTCAATTGTTTGAGGATTAATCCAGACATTAATCACCTCAAATGCCCATTTTTGATCGTTGTTTTGCTCAAAGTACACATCAGGGCTTCGCCATTCACCTGTGCCTGTTGAATCGATAATTTTGGGGTCTAGTTGAATCGTGTTCTTTTTGACTGAATTTGTTTTCAAAAGGCATTTGACTAAGTTAAGTTTTACGAATTTACTTAAGCGACTTTCCGATTTATCTTCGATCCTATCGAAGATTGGGCTACTTTTCCCTTTATAAAATGGGCATGAATAAACAGCATCACCAGTTTTACGATTTGAAAATGGTTGATGCTTCAAAAAAACCGATTTATGTCTTCTAGAGATTGTAACTGGGTTTCTACAGTGCTCACAAATCAATAAAGGAGCTTCATCAGACATAGAGCCTGTTAACTCTCTTCGTAGACCGAAAAGCGTCACAGAATCATTCTGATTGGCAAATGATACAACATCATTTGCAGTAATGCTTTTGTCTGCACCACGAACTGATATCTTCCAGTTGTTATAATCCATAAATACAATCTTTAGTCTTTAATTTTTTGATAAGTAACTATAGCTCAAAATATCATGAATTGGAATCAAGAAGTGAGTGGGTCATCATACTTTAGGAATTAATGATAAACAGTAAATTGACTGTATGGATCTTATAATGTAAGTTGTTATTAACAATAACCTAAAAAATAATATAAAAATGCAAATATTAGAATCTGTAATTGCTAAGTTTGTTGATTATGTGCCTTCCTTCGAAAGGAAAACAATCAACAATCTTCTTTTATCTAATGCTGATTTCAATGAATGGCTTAAGTTTTGTGAGTCATGTATTAGAAGGGGCATTTCATCAATCGCTCTACATGATGAGATTTATTTTAGGTCTAGGAAGATTTCAGTTGATGACGACTACATTTCCAACATTCTTGTAGATGTTATGGATTTTCTAATTAGTAAGAAAATTGTAAACTCATACGGATAGAAAATGATAAATATGCAAGAATGTTTTGAAGTCATAACCAAGCCTGGTGAAATCAAGATCATATTTAACGGTAAAACCCTTGTTACGTTCGACTCAATTGAAAAGAAATTCGAAATCAAAAACAAGTTAATCGAAACAATTCGCTCAAAAGTTACTCGTAATAGTATCTACCAAAAAATCTCCGAGATTGTTTCCGAGAATGGTTTACCAGCAAAGTACAAATGGGCTGATACCGCAATTCTTGCAATAGAGCCAGCTCTTCATTGCTTGAAATTGGAGCCTGTTGATTTAACAGAGTTAGCCATATTAGAAAAAAAGGTTCTTCTTTCTAGCACTAATGGCTTGTATTACCTATACAGCAACACTAGAGCAAGCGTAAGAATTGAGTTAATCAATCTCTTAAACTCTCGATTTGAAAACAACTCAGATGAAGAAAATGAGCTACTGATTGGATTCCTAATTGTTAATGACGCAAAGATTGCGCATAGGCTAATTTATGGTCAAAGCCTTAAATCTGGCATCATTCCTAAGTTCAAAGAAGATCAGTTTAATCGAGAATTTGAAAAACTATCCTCTCAAGTAAAGGAGTGTTTAAATATCTCTTCTATTGAGCCTCATTTCGAAAACGCTGAGCAAATTGTTAAGTACTACCAAGAAGAGTACTTAGCACATTTCAAATAATAAGGGGGCGGATATCCGCCCCCAGCTATCAACTGCTTGTCTTTAAGTGCTGTCCTATGTACCCGATTCGCACTTCATTGAAATGGATATCGAAGAATATCTGTACTGTTTTTGTAGGGTTGAAAGTTTCACCAATGGTTAAGTGCTTGGTGATTAGAACCTTGCTCCCATTAAAGGGAAACTCGCGCATTGAGCGGAGCTTAATATCTTGCACTGTTGTATTGCTCTCGTTTGCGCTGTAGTACGGCTCAAGTATCTCTTTTGATACTGCGTCAGGCTTTCCGCTTTTGATGCTATTGAAGTAGTCTGAGCAAATTAGGTTTAGGTACTTAAATACACGAGCTGGATTTTCGTAGTTGCATTTTGAAATTACCTTCTCGATATTGTCAGCGAAAGTTGCGTGAGGGTATAGTTCACGAATAGCAGTAACTACGTCATTGTATGAAGGGTTGCCATACATACACTGTTTTAGCGAATCGCTAATGGTAATAGAAGACTTTGATAATGCGCCTTGTAAGCGCTGTTCTAGATTTGAGATAAGCTCGTTCTTATCTGACAGGATGTCGTTTAGGCGCTGATTATCGGTATTAAGCTTTTCAATTGCGGTTTCAAGCTGCAAAACCTTTTGTGTATTTGCGTTTTTTAACGCATCTAATTTCTCCCGTTCTACCATATCGGTTGCAGAAGCAGAATCTGACGAGACTGAATCTGAATCAGAGATGTTTTTCTGTGCTTCGAAGCATGAATCAATAGCTTCAAATGTTTGCTTTGTAAATGTGATTAGAGCTTCATGAATGTTCTTTTGAAGACTATCGACTTCAGCAATAACGCTTTGAGCTTCTGATAGCTTATTGTTATCAAAATGGCTTCTTGCAAGCTCTCTCCTGTCAACTATTGCCTCAGATATGCGAATAAATTTTTTCTTCTGCTTGTAGGCGTTTTTAATCCCTCTTAAAATTGCGTACACTTTAATGAAGAGATGAGACGAATTTTCGTCATTGATCTCTATCTTGTACAATTCCTCGAATCTGCTTTCTAGATTGTCTAATGATGAGATAGCTTCATGTTTTAGATCGTCAGGCAAGTGTTCTGCGGAACTCCTGATACCAGGTAAATTCTTGGTGTTCAGCTCTTGGAAGAGCTTGAAGTAGTGTTTAATGATAGGCGAGTTAATAGACTCTATAGGTTTTTCATCGTGAGTAATGAAGTATCCAAACCTATGGATTTCAGGGATGTTACTAAAAACTCTATCAAGACTTTCAAAATATCCCATTTCACCATCGGAGACTACGCTATCAATCAAGAGTGCTGAATACATGGATAACGTGGAGAGTTTCCCTTTGCCTTCAAACATAGGAGAAAGCGTGCCAATAATCATAAACCTTCTATAGATGTTGTTTATGATCGGAAGTAGGTGATTGCCACCAAATTTGCTAATCGTGTAACTGATAAATGCAGGAGAGTTAAAGATGCTGCATATTGGATATAAGGTTAATGCTATGAGATTATAGGCGGTGTTGAACGATTCACTTTGCTCGTTTTCGAAAATGCTTGCTGAGTTTTGACATAGCTGGTAAATGAATTCAAACATTTCCATAACGAAATGAGGTGAGAAAAGGTAATCGCTATCGTAACCACTACCTAGCTTATCAAGTTCGTTCTTTATGTTAGAGCTTTTTAGAATGTTAAGGCACTCTTCTGATAGCTCATATTTCTTATCAAAATCTAGTGAGTTTTTGAATGTTGGCATACCGAGAATTTTTGCTGCGGCATTAAAGACTCGATATTCAATGCAATTATTGAACGCGTAGATCCTGTCATCACCAACAAAAAGAGTTCCGTAGCCTACACACATCTTAATAAGAGCTTGAGGGTCTGACTTTGTTGCGTTATAACTTACCTTGAAATGCTTGCCAAGCATACGCTTAAGCTCGGACTTGTTTACGACTTTTGCTTTGACAAGGTAATCAGAGAAGGTAATTCCTGGCTCAATCTTTAACTCAGGGTAAATGCCAACTTGCATATTATCAAAGCAATCAACAAATTCTTCATAACCCGCAATCATAGAGAGATAGTCTATGCTCATAGACTCTTGGAATTTTGAAAGGACGCGTTGTATTTTGTGCTTTTCAGACATTCCTTGAATGTAGTCTAAAAAACCTTCTGCGATTTGAGATATTTCGAAATGCTGCTTATCCCCAAAAATTGAATCTAGAAAGCTAGTTGAAGTGGGTTCTAAGCTAAACCCCTGTTTTTCTTGCATGAAAAATCCTCCTTGTGGTCAGGAGGAATTATAGCATGTAAATACTTGATATGTCAGTTCAATTCAGAGGGGTGATACCCCCTCGATATCAAGATTTTTAAGCTTTTCGGTTGCGACCGTTGCGACCTAAATAACCAGTACCGCGACGAGATGTGTTTTTCTTTGGTGCGCCACCGTGCTCTTTCAATTCAGTTAGAGTCTTGCCGAATGAGAATCCGCCAATAACACTATTTGAAGCGCATTCAACATCATCTAGTCCAACTAGGTCGATTTCGAAATCTTCACTCATAGCTTGTGATTCTTCTTGTTGCTTAACAACGCGAAGAGATGGTCGAGAAGCTTGACGATGACTGTGGTTATTTGGCTTACTTACGTGATTACCAAACAAGGCATCCAGACGCATTTCATTTTGGTCTACTACACTCAGGCTGTTTGCTTTAGCTAAAGCTTCTTGATCGAGCATTAATTCATCGTATTGTGCGTTCATATTCAGTGTTCCTTTTATATTGTTTAATGTGTGTGTGTTTTTTTGTTTTAGCTGAATTGTCTCAACCTTTAAAATAATTATACGAATTGCGTATGAAAAGTCAATAAGAAAATATATGCTTTTAAATAACAAATAAAAATCGCTTATTGAAGTTTGTGGCGTAGCCATTAAAAACCCGCAGTTAAGCGGGTATCTATCTACCAAATCACCTTCGATGGCTGAGACCAATCATCTTTGACTACAAACTTAAGACCAAGAGTAAGGGTCATTCTTCTTATCTTAGGGTCAATTAACTTGTTACATCGGTGAATAAAACACGGGTTTTTATTGTTCACAATAATGAAGCTTCTTTGTTGAGGTGGCACAAACCCATAAGATTCCACTTCTCCAATTTTAGAAAGATACATAGAATCCGAGCCTAAATTCTTTCCTATCTCAAGCTGACCACCAAGTTCAGGTTTCCACTTTTTGTGATCACTGAAATACGCAAGGATTAACGCGTCACCACCATCAGTACCATCCCAATGCCAAGGACAACCTTCACTCCCATTCCATAAGTCAGCGAACACAATTTGGAAGTTGTATAAACTTTGAAGCTCTTCAGTTTGATAGCTAAGCAGAAGCTTTTCTATAGACCCTTTTAGTTCTTCTGGGAAGTTTGTCTTAGCATGAGCATTTAAAAGATCCCTAGTTTGAGAGCGGGTTAGGTTTTTGGGAATCTCTGATTCAGGAAGTTTTATATGCTCTGGGATCTCATTGTAAACCTTTGCTGGGTCTTGAACCCATTTTACTTCAGAGAGGGCTTTTTCAAACTCTTTGTAAAGGCAGTTATCCATTTTTAAAAAGGAGCCGCCTTTAAACCAGTATGAGTTAGAATCAAACACCCTGCCAGGTGTTAAATGTGTAATTTTACCGAATTCTTCTGTATTCATTTACATATCTCTTTTATTCTTTGAACTAACACCAACAATTAGTGCTGTAAATTCGACATCATTCTGTTCTTTGGTTTCTTCTTTCAGGGTTTCAATAGCATGATTAATCATGTCGCTCGTAAAACCTCTTCCAGCAAGATAAGCGTAATATTTTGACCGAGTTTTATAATCGATACTGTCACCTTTCCATTTTTTCCGCAATGCAGCTACAGCTAGATCAAAAAAATCATAGTCAGGATCTTGAAGCATCTCATCGATAAGTTCTTGATGATTAACCTTTTTCTCATGTATAAGCGCAGACTTTATTTTATTCGGTCCTTGTTTTTTATTATTAAAACAATTTCTTATGTAACTAGCAATAAATCTCTTATCATCGATGTAGTTATCATTTCTAAGTGAAGCCATGACAGTAGCAATCCATTCTTCATTATCTGTCTTATTCTGAAGCTTGGTAAGGATTTCATGCTCGCTCATATCTTTTCGTTGTAAGTGCCAGTATGCTGAATTGAACACGTTATCAATAGTTCGTGCTGGCTTTACCTTTCCTGCAAACATTTAGTCACTCCTTATTGCTAAGCAATAGTTTATTATTTAATATCGAAATAAAAAGTATACATGAAAGAGTTAATTATGGAAAAAGTTACTAAGAGCCTTATACAGCGTATCGAAGATGAAGGCAGAGTGCATATCAATGATGTATCAGATGATATGCAGGAAGAAGCTAAGTCGCTATTAGATCTAGGTAAGATAGAAATTCGAAAATTCGATAGCGATATCTATGCTACAGCTTATGATATCGCTCAACCTTACTTTTGCTTTAAGAAAAAGAAATCGCTAACGATTGATTAAATCATTTAAATAACCTTAAGATTAAGTCAGATTAACAAAATCTTACATTATTCACTTGAGTTTTTATTGTTTTTATTATATATATTAAACATCAAAAGAAAAGAAGGTATTTTTTATGAAACAAGAAGCAACAATAGATAAAGTTCCGATTTCTGCGGAAGAGAAGGTTCTCAAGAACACGTATATGCTGTTGGGTATGAATTTACTAACCGCATCAGGTGTAGCATTTATCTCTATGTCTTCAGGTATTGGTGCAATACCTTGGTACTTCATGCTGCCAGTGTACTTCGTGTTGCTCTATTTGGTTGAGAAAAATGCAGATAGCGCTGCTGGTTTACCACTAACATTCGTCTTTACAGGTTTCCTTGGATTAACTTTGGGTCCAATTTTGAACCAAGTAATGCAAATTTCGAATGGTAGTGAGATTATTACAACAGCATTAATGTCTACCGCGATCCTATTTGTGGTTCTTTCGGCTTGGACTATTAAGATGCGACTTAAGATGTCTAAGTTCGCAAGCTTCCTAGCTGTTGGTATGATTTCAGCATTTATCATGTCGATTATGAACGTGGTATTGTTTCAATCATCTGTAATTTCAATGGTAATATCCACTGCGGTAATGTTCCTTTCAGGCGCAATTATCATGTGGCAAACATCTGAAATCATCAACGGTGGAGAAACAAACTATATCCGTGCAACAATCACATTGTTTGTTCAAATCTACAATATGTTCTTAAGCCTAATTCAGCTTTTGGGATTCTCAGACATCTTGAAAGATTAAACTAATAATAAAGAAAGCGGCATTAGCTGCTTTTTTTATGTCATAATGTTTGATTACTTAAAAAGCCAGAATCCGATTCTGGCTTTTATGTTTTATACAGAGAAGTCAAACTCGATTACATCCTTCTTTAGCTTCTCAGATAAAACAAAGTCCTTGTATATGGATACAAATTCTTGATGCTCATTCATATACATTTTTAGCTTAGAGATGGACTTTTTTTTAGCTTTTCCCTCATCCATATCTTTGATTTGAGAGATTGAATGTCTCAAGTTTGCTAGTCTATCGGAAAACTTAATAGTGGCTGCAAGAGCTTTAATCAGAAGATCTTTAAACTCTGTGAACTTACGATATGTCAGTGTTTTGCGCTCTTTTCTCGTTAAACCATCTTCATCACTAAGAAGAACAACTGCATATGATTCAGTAATAGTAAATCGAGACAGTATGGCTGCAAGAGCTTTAATCAGAAGATCTTTAAACTCTGTGAACTTACGATATGTCAGTGTTTTGCGCTCTTTTCTCGTTGAACCATCTTCATCACTAAGAAGAACAACTGCATATGATTCAGTAATAGTAAATCGAGACAGTAAATCTTCAAGAGTTGTATTAGTATCTTCTATCACATCATGTAAGTATGCAACGTTGACTAAACTATCATGAAATATATGACCTTCGAAATACTCACGAATTATAGATGCAACCATTTCTAAATGATACTCATACGGGAGTAACCCATATCGTTGTTCTCCATGTTTTTCGACAGCATATGTCTTTGATGCCAACTCCATCTCTAATCCTTTTTATTATACTAATTAAAGTGGTATAATATAAAAAAATTAATAAAAGGTAAACAATAATGACTGACAATTTATTTGAGTCACTGAAGGCTATCTATTTGGAAGAAAAAAAGAAAAATCCAGAATACCTAAAAACGTTTATGGTTGACTTGGATGTCTATGATAAAGATCTTTTGTTAAATGATACCCAATATGGACAGCACTGGATCGCTATTTTAAAAGGTAGTGGTGCGGGAACCAATCTAAACCGCTGCAACTCTACAAGTACATCTCCTGAAAACCACACTAAAGAATGCGTTAAAGATGCCGCTGATAACTCAAAATTTTATCATATTGAGTGCAAAGGTCATAACACAGGGGAGATCACTGAGGTTACTAAGGAGCAGGCTCTAAGATTGTCTACGCAATTTGAAGATGCTCCAGGATACAGACCAAGAAGAATCTCTCTAAAACAACGACTCGAAGAAATGCTTGATCTAAGAACGCCATTTGATGAAAGCCCTAAATTTAGTGGGTTAAGTGGAACCCAGTTTGATAAATACGTTTGTAATGATAATGAGATTTCAGCATTTAAAATCTCTACTCGACATGGTGTAGGTCAGGCAATTATTGAAGTAGCAAGAACAAAAGTTAATCCTGATAGCAGCACTAGAACTCTTCATGACGTATATCATGTTCCTATTGGTGTAAAAGGTATTGACGCTTTCGATAAACCAAAATACTTTAAGATGGAAATGAAAAAATCTCCTTTCGCTGAGTTTACTGAGATTACGAAAAGAGTTTTTGATAATTCAGTTAAAAAGGTTAATGCGCAAAAAAGCAGAGAACTAACGTATTAGTAGAAATTCGTTCTATGAGCCACATAGTGGCTCTTTTTTATACACTTATTTTTTAGTTCATGATATAATTCTGATATAAAATAAAAATAAAAATAAAGGAATCGAAATTATGAACGATATTCAGATCTATAAAGCGATATCTGATGCCATAGGTAAAGTGATGATCGAAGATGTTAATGAACTCATCACGATGTCTAGGTTCAAGAAAAGCAAAGATGTTCTTTCTGGAGCTACTGCTATTTGCATTAGAACGGAGAGAGCACTAGCGAAAATCGCTGTATGCCTTGTTGATTTAAAGTCCAATAAGACTGACTTAAATGATATATCAATAAAGGATATGTTCATGCAGTTAGGTTCCTTAGAAAATTCTGTTAATAATGGAATTCACTCTCATTCAAAGGTATTCATCGACGCTGTTAAGCATCTTCCTGATGAACCTGTAAGTGATTTTTCTAAGTTGCAGTTAATTAAAATACATAAAGTTTTGGATCAGTTTATTAATTCTGAATCTGATTCCGTGCAGGCAAAGTTCGCAAGCCAAATAAAAGAACAAATTGAAAATTGCTCTCACCAAAATTTCAAGGAATTATACAAACTCATTGAATTGAAGAATGAAATTTATGGTTATAACGCCAGCTATTCTGAAGATAGTGACGTAAGGATGAAAGAGGCTGGTGAATATAAGCAAAAAGGTGAAGTCTTAACACAAATCAAGCACCATATGATTAATCCTCGCTCTGTCTTCTTTAATAATCTAAGCGAACATTTAAAGACTCATAATGAGTGGATGGAACCAGCAATTGATAAAATGGAATTCCCTAAAACGAAACTTAACCCTATAATTTTAGATGAGTTTTCTTATGAGCATGTTGATCCATCTTTCTTGATAAAGAACATTCCTAGTTTAACAAAACTACGAGGTTTTTGCTCGGAAAGCGAAAAGGATCTAGATAGCTTAATATCTTCATTTGTTGGTAAGAAGTATTCGACGTATTACGGTAAAGTCGAAGGGGTTCTTGGTGAAATTCCAAATGAAACGCGCTGGAAAGCCTGTAGAGCATTCGAAGATTATACAAACGCCGCTGTTGTTCATGCGTTGTGTCTACAGCCAAGTGAATTAAAATCTCAATTGACTGAAATTTCTAAAAAGTTTACTGATGAGGTTTCTGAGTTTATAGAGGTTGACGAAATATTCTCAGCCAAGCTAAAGAACTTTGAAGATTCAATTGTCAGCAAACGAGCTAGATACTCTACAGAAAAAACTTCAGAATCAACTTTAGTGATGTAGACTTTAAATTTTCAGCAATTATTAAAAGAGGGTTAACACGCCCTCTTTATATTTTCTATAAACAAACAAAATAAATTATTTAATGGAGTGTTCAGTCTTCAATTGTAAAAATTGATCTCGTACTTGTTCCTCGCTTAATTCTTTGTATCCCTTATTCCTATCTATTGAGGATCCTTTTGCAAACAAGCCGAAACATTTACCATCTGACCACATGCTTATGCCAACTCGATTTTCCCTGAGTTTGAGTTCAGATAAGTTGTCAGTTGTCTTACCGCACAATTCTGCATACATTCGCATTATTTCTATGTCTGAGGTATAGACCTTTGTATCAATATATTGCGGATTCATTTCTTGTCTCGTGACCTTTGAACTATTTTCATTATAGTGATTATTGAATTCACATCAAACATTTCTGTAATCTAGAGTTGAAAGTTAACATTACTTGATTAGCAATGGTGCAATTTTTGATTTTTTGTCACTATTGATATATTATTCCTTAAAAATAATTTAATTAATAATAATAAATAAAGAATAAGAAAATGAAATCAATAGCAAGATCCATATTTTGTGTGGGAATTGGAATTATCTCTTTCAATTCATACGCTCTTCAAAAACCCTTAGATATCATTGATTGCGAGTCAGGTCTATCTAATCACAAAGAATTCTACGGAAACCTAAAAGAAAGATTAGACTACTGTAGTAACAATAAAGCTTCCACTATCGTTTGCGCTGAAGGATTGCGAGAGAATAGGCTTTTTGAAGGGAAAGCCGATAATGCTTTCCACTATTGTACGAATAACAGTCCTAAAAACATCTCTAAAGTTCAAATGTTGAGTAGGAACAATGCTGTTATCAGAACATATAAAGCAAGCTTCAATGAGGTTCATTCGGCAGTTGAAAAATTTGATGATAAAGAACTGGTTTGCGCAATCAAAAGTGCGAAAGATAAGTCTTTTAAAGGTTTGAGTTTTAAGCAGGCTTTAGAAAAATGTCGAAGTCTATTGTCAAAATAAACTGTTTATAAAATAGTCTAACTGTGGGTTTTATGGGATTGTTTTTCAAATTTCATCTATCTAATGGTATAATATCCTGCGTACAAATAATAAAAGAGACCATTATGAATAATTTAAGAAATACAGATCCTGAAATCTTTTCTCAAATCAATAATGAACAAGAAAGACAAGAGCATCATATTGAACTTATAGCATCTGAAAACTATGCATCCAAAGCTTGCATGGAAGCTCAGGGGTCATGCTTAACAAATAAATATGCTGAGGGATATTCTGGCAAGCGTTATTACGGAGGGTGTGAGTTCGTTGATAATATCGAATCATTAGCCGTGCAAAGAGCCATGAAGCTTTTTGATGCAACATACGCTAACGTTCAACCTCACTCAGGTTCTCAAGCCAACGCCGCTGTATATCAAGCTATTTTACGCCCTGGCGATACGGTTTTAGGAATGAAACTTGATCATGGTGGTCATCTAACACATGGTTCTGCCGTTAATTTCTCAGGTAAGAATTACAACTTTATTGGTTATGGTTTAAATGATGATGGATTCATTGATTACTCGGAAGTAAGAAAGCTAGCAGTCCAGCATAAGCCTAAGCTCATCGTTGCAGGTTTTTCTGCATATTCAAAGATCGCAAATTGGACTGAATTTAGAAATATCGCTGACGAAGTTGGCGCTTTGCTTATGGTTGACATGGCTCATGTTGCGGGACTCGTAGCTGCTGGATTGTATCCGAACCCACTCGATGTAGCTGACGTTGTAACATCAACAACGCACAAAACACTAGGCGGTCCAAGAGGGGGCTTGATTCTTGCGAGAAATAATCAAGACATCGTTAAAAAAATAAATTCTGCAATTTTCCCTGGTATTCAAGGCGGTCCTTTGATGCATGTCATTGCCGCTAAAGCTGTAGCCTTCAAAGAAGCTATGAGCGAAGAATTCACTACCTATCAGTCTAACGTATTGAATAATGCACAAAGACTCTCTAGAAAGCTCTCAGAGCGTGGATATAAAATTGTCTCGAATGGCACAGAGTCTCATATGTTTTTGGTTGATTTACAGAACAAAGAGCTTACAGGGAAAGAAGCTGAGCACCTTCTTGGTTTAGCGAACATCACACTAAATAAAAACTCAGTGCCTAACGATCCCCAGTCTCCATTTGTAACATCTGGACTTAGGATTGGTGTGCCTGCCGTAACGAGACGCGGTTTTGGTCTAGATGAAATGGATGTGATAGGCGATGGAATTGCAGATATTTTGGATAGTAAGGGTGATGAAAGTGTCATTCTTAAGGTGAAAGAAAAAATGCTAAATATTTGTAGGCAATATCCAGTGTATTGATACTCGATACTGCACAAATATTAATGTCCCAATGAGATAAGATTTCATTGATTCTAGTTATAGAAAGGCACCACTTTCCCATGTGGTGCCTTAAAATTAACTAAGCTTCAGCTCTTGTTTACTTCCCTCTGGCGAGTGCTAATAGTCTATACCCTGATATAATGAGCATAATACCTGATGTGATAGCCCAGACCATGTTAGTTTCGCCTTGGGAAAGAGAGAAGAAATTATATTTAAAAAGTGAATCTTCTTTGATTGATTCAGGATTGCAAATCCCATAAACAACACTAACGAAAACATGCGCGAAAATACTGAATGAAAGAGCTACAACTAAACAATATGTTATTGAGTTTTCGATATTTTTACATTTAGTCATCTTCACTCGCATCTTCCCTGAACTATAAATCACGAATGATTGAGCAAGCGCCAAATGGCATATCTTCAATAACCACAATCTCAATACCTTTCTCAATTGCGATTTGAACCAGATGTGCAGTATCCACATGTTGCATGTCTTTAACCATTAAAAGATCTGGTGTCCGACGAAGCATAATGCGTGTAGCCTCAGCGATACCAGGCTTAACTCGATTAATGTTCGATACCGAGTATTCAGTCATGATGGTATTCATAAACTTTTTAGTAACCAGTTGACGTTCTTCTTTTGAAACAACAACATCATCACAAACTGAATGTACATCCATAAGCTTATCAATTTCATCAATAAACCAATTTGAGAGATCGTGCTCTGCTAAGTGTCGGTAGACAACGCATCCATGAAATCCACCAGTAGCAAGGATCTCATCATTTAAAACAGAGCGAGACAGTAGACCAGACACAGTTGAGTTCATCAATGCTGAAGGCATTGTGTAATCATCGTAAGTTGCTGTCACATCAGCAGTACCACCAATATCACTAATCACAAAAAGCTCTTTCGGAATATTGGTTCCTTTCAATGCATTGTATTTCTCTACAGCTTGGTGAAGCTCTTTGGTAATAACCCCTTTCGCAGTCCAGCCATCGATAAAGACCGCAGCACCATCGTCATAATTCTGAACAATGTAGTCTAAAGCTACTTCATCAATGCCTTTATCTCGAATGATTGAAATACTGTAATGAACAGAAGATACTTGAAGCTTATCAAGTGCTCTTTTCAGGAGAACGCCAATTGGTGTACCTGCTCGTGCTAAAGATAGTAATACGATAGGATTATCTACCGTACCGTATGCTGAACGATTGGAAACAATTTTTTTAGCTAAAGACATAACTTCTGTCGCTAATCGCCCCTTATACTTTTCCATCATCTCATAAAAAAGATTACTGTATTCTTCAGTGGGAGGTGATTCATTACCTACCTTTTCGGAGTAATGGACAATACCTGATTGAACTTTACTTTCTCTTTGTTCAGCCGTTTCAAACTTGACTTGTACTTCTTGCATTAAAAATAAGCAATCACTCTCTTTGTAAGAACCTTGCATTGGTTTGTTCATGTTCTATCCTAAATTTTTTCTTTTTACAATTTGGCTGTTTTTCGGAATCATCAAAAAATCACATTGATTCATGAATGGTAAGTCGCTGAGAGAATCACCAAGACCAAATACCAGGTCACTGCTTGTGATTCCAAGCTTTTTATAAATAAACTCTACTGCTTTCGCCTTGCTGGTGTACGGAGGTAAAATGTCAAATGTTCTGTCATTCCAATGAATGGCGAACTCATCAAATTCTCTGTTTGAGTTAACAAAACTATGAAAATGATAGAATAGCTTTTCTAGCTTACTTGAGTCTTTTGATTCGACTTTCAAATTAAAGTAGCAGGGATAACCGTAGTTTTCCTTCACGCCAAACATAGTTGGCTGAATATTAATCTCATTAACTAATGTTCGAACTAGATCTACAAGCTGTTGAAACTTTTCATTATGAATACTAATTTGATCTTCCAAGTATTCTTTCCATTCAGGATCAATAGCGCCATTCGGCGCAAGAACGATTGTTCCATGACAGATTGCTTTGTATGAGTCAAAATCCATTGAAACACGATTAAAACTATTAACGGTTCTTGCGGTTACTGGGATCAGAGTGCCGTTTTTCTTGATAAGATCAATAAACTGTTGCTGAGCAGGAGTGCTAAAACCTTGCATGTCGCCATTTTCTTTAAATGAAACGAGTTTACAGTTTTCAGTATCAACGCTGCACTTATGCGCAGACTGAAAGAGTGAATCATCTAAGTCACTAAAACAATAAATCATACTTACCTTTATTTATCTGATTATTAAGATTTTCATGAATTATATGTTTTTTTGGTTCGTTGTCAATGAAAAGATGAAAGGCATGAATTTTAATGATTAAGTATATAGAAAATACAAGAAAAGAAGTGATTAAAAATGATCATATTCTAAGTTTTGTCTCTGGACTTTTGGGATTGGGTTTGAGTGCTATCACTATGTGCTCAATTCTTCATTCATTCGAAAAATCAACACTATTGATTGAAGCGTTGGCGTTTTTGGGGTTGTCTTCAATCACAATCTTAAGTGCTGGTGTGACTCTTAACGAAATTAGAGGATTAGCAGAAGAGCATTTATATATTAAAGCTAATAAAAAGTTACCTTGATATGAATGCCTATCATATCGAGATTAGACCCCGAATGTAGTAAGATATCGGATCTCAGCCTATTATGGATGCCTATTCCATCATATCAGCATTTTAAAAATGGTGGGCAGGGGAGGGATCGAACCTCCAAGGTCTGAGACACTGGATTTACAGTCCAGGGCGCTTCCACTTACGCGCTACCTACTCTTAATTAGCGGGATTTATGATTTATCCAACTATTTAATTTGGCAGAGGATAAGGGACGTACCCTTGGGACGCTGTTAACATCCTACAGTTCCTACAGTTTTCAAGACTGTTGCTTTCGCCGCTCAGCCAATCCTCTATTAAATTCTGAAGAACACTCTTGAATGCTCTTTAGAATTTGGTGCTGACACTGGGAGTCGAACCCAGACACCTTACGGTAAGAGATTTTGAATCTCTCGCGCCTACCAATTACGCCATGTCAGCATGGTGGTTGAGGAAGGATTCGAACCTTCGAACTCCAATGGGAGATCTGATTTACAGTCAGAGGCGTTTAGCCACTTCGCTACTCAACCAATTTGTTATGGTGCATCGTCCAGACTCGAACTGGTACAGTGTTTCCACCAGTAGGATCTAAACCTACCGCGCCTACCTATTACGCCATAGATGCAAGTTTGGCGGAGAGAGCGGGGTTCGAACCCGCGAGGCGCATTCTCTGCGCCTGCTAGCTTTCCAAGCTAGTGCATTCAGCCGCTCTGCCATCTCTCCAGTGTAAATGGGGTGATAGAAGGGAATCGAACCCTCGACTTCCTGAATCACAATCAGGGACTCTAACCAACTGAGTTACTATCACCAGTATTCTGGTGGGTGTACAAGTAATCGAACCTTGCTGGTGGCTTTCGCGCACAGTGGGGTTACAGCCCACTCACGATCCATACGTGACTACACACCCGAAATTTTGTGCTTCTAACCAGAGTCGAACTGGTACGGTGTTTCCACCAGCAGGCTCTCAACCTACCGCGCCTACCTATTACGCCATAGAAGCAGATATGGGGTGACGGACGAGACTTGAACTCGCGACCTTCTGGTTCACAGCCAGAAATTCTAACCACTGAACTACCGTCACCATAATTTGGCAGAGGATAAGTTTGTACCCTTGGGACGCTGTTAACATCCTACAGTTTTCAAGACTGTTGCTTTCGCCGCTCAGCCAATCCTCTATTAAATTCTGAAGAACACTCTTGAATGCTCTTTAGAACTTGGTGCTGACACTGGGAGTCGAACCCAGACACCTTACGGTAAGAGATTTTGAATCTCTCGCGCCTACCAATTACGCCATGTCAGCATGGTGGTTGAGGAAGGATTCGAACCTTCGAACTCCAATGGGAGATCTGATTTACAGTCAGAGGCGTTTAGCCACTTCGCTACTCAACCAATTTGTTATGGTACATCTAACCAGACTCGAACTGGTACGGTGTTTCCACCAGCAGGTTCTGAGCCTGCCGCGCCTACCTATTACGCCATAGATGCAAATTTGGCGGAGAGTAAGGGGTTCGAACCCTCGCTGCACTATTAGTACAGTCTCCCTTAGCAGGGGAGTGCAATCAGCCGCTCTGCCAACTCTCCAAATTTTTGGTAATAGAGGGGAATTGCCCTCTCAACCACTATCACCAATATTCTGGTGGATGTACAAGGAATCGAACCTTGCTGGTGGCTTTCGCACACATTGGGGTTACAGCCCACTCACGATCCATACGTGACTACACATCCGAAATATTAAGGAATATAAAAAATATTCCTATTTAAAATGGTGCTCAGTTCAGATTTGAACTGGGACAGTGTTTCCACTAGAAGGCTCTCAACCTTCCGCGCCTACCAATTACGCCACAAGAGCATGTTTTGAAAATCAACTAGTTTTTAATTGACTTTAAAAACAATAAGGGGGCTTCCGTAGAAGCCCCCTTATAGACATATCGCAGATCATAGATACGATAGGTCTGGAAGCTTCTAGTTACATTGCTTCCAGGTATACGTATCTGGTCACAATGCTACGTAGATAGCAGTGAATAACTTAGTGAATAATGTAAATGCGATAAGTAAGACATAATTAAACCGTATAAAATTAAATTTAAAACAAACCAAGACGAAAAGGGGAGACTAATTATAGCCTCCCCGATATAGATTGAACTTATAGATTCAGCCTATAGATTTACAGAAATGAAAACTCATACTTCTGCCAGGGAGCGTGTGCTGAACCTGACAGGTGCAACACAACCTAGTTATAAAGCGATAGATAACTTAGATGTAAGTATGAATGTAACATTTTCATTTCCTCAAAAACTTATTTGAAAAACGCATCGGAATCTGTTCCCGTGCTTCGATGATTAAAATATAAAACTAAACTTAATCTTCGTCAACCCATAAATCGAAAAAAACTAAACTTTTTAATGAAAACTTTTACTTTCATCTGTCGAGTATAGAAAATTCCATAGATTAATCAATGAGATGCGTTTGAAATCAAGAAGTTTGTTTTTTTCAAATATTTTTTCTTTTTGTTCTTTTAGTGTCCCTTCAAAACATAACTTAGGTAATTCACCAACAAGTTTTGTGACAGTTGCTAATGAACCTAAGAAGTCTTCACCATCAATAGTTAATGTAGAAACATCAATACCTAAATCTTCAGAACTATTGATTATCCTCTGAGCGTTATTGTAGAACCAGGTTGAAAATACCATGAACTTAGTCACCTGATGTATAAACTCGGCATCAATATCTTTTTCAGCGCACTCTACAAGAGTTAGTGTAGTAGGATCCAAGTCGATTTCTAATGTTGACGCGTTTTTATCTGATTTTTGGCAAAATGCTGAAGCAAAGTTGATGATGGTGAAGGTATAAAGATGACTACATGCTTTAAATGAATTGATATTATGGTCTAGCAATATCTTAATTGAGTCACCTAAATACCCAAGTGAAGACTCAACCTTAGCGCAAGCAATAGCAACATCAATATCTTTAGTGTTTCGGTGTTTGCGCACTAACGGTAAAGCTTCTCTTGTTAGTTTCTTCTCTAGATAGTTAGAAACAGTAACATCAATACAGTATGGGTCTCCATCTTCACACCCCTTTTCCAACAGAGTTAGTATCGCTTGACCAACATTAAGATTTTTCAAGCTTTTAAGGTGGCTGTAATCATCTGGCTCAAAATGACTTGAAGACAAATTTGTTAGTAAATATTCAATTGTAGTGTTATGGGAAAAATTGTTTAAAATCGTAACCGTGTTCTTATAATTCATGGACTTTATTCTTTATTTGCATTCGTTAAATGCATATAATATTTAACAATCAAAAGAAAATAAAGAGAAAGAAGAATGAATATTGATGAAATTTCTAAGTATAGTAGATATGAAGTTAAATCCAATAAAATAGCCATAAAAATCGATAAGAACTGTAATTTTAGAGGTAGTGATATTGATCAGCAAATCAAAGAAGCGAACGAACAAATAAAGGCGGACGGGGGCGATACTGTAATCTCTAGAAAAGGCAGTATTTTAACCATAAAATCAAAGTTTCCAGTTATCTTTAACCGTGCCTATAGATGGGATAGAAGCGATTTAATTGAAGGCGTCCGATACTATGTTTCAATTGCTAAGAAGAATGGTAGCAGAAGACTGCATTTAAACCTTGGCATCATTGAGTTTGTTAGTGGATTTGAAGGAAGCACAAAAAAATTTAGAGACTGCTTGAGAAGTTCTGTTTCTGGACTAATGAGTATTGACGGTGTAGATGAATATGACAGCGAAAAATTGACTGAATACTATAAAAAATTTATTGATGAACATTCAGTCGAATTTGTTGATAGACAGTCTTTGAGATTTGACTTCAATGCAACCGAAGGAATCAAAAGATCAATTAATAACAAGAAGTCTGAAATCGAGTTAATGAAATCTCGCGGGGCAACAGATGAGGATGTCGCGTATCTGAACGATGAGATGGAAATTGTATCGATTAAAGAGATTAAAGCAGAAATTGAAAAATTAGAAAAATCGATAGCAGACTTAAATGACAAAACACTAAGTGTGGAGTTTGACATTAGAATTGGTGATAATTACCTATACTTTATCAACACTAGAGCTGATGAAGGATTCTATACAGAGCTTCACAAGGCTTCAATCCAGTTATCGTTTTATAGTTCACTTGCTTGTAGATATTCCCCCCCAACAGAAATCACTTTTGCCTGCCAGGATGCATTCAAGCACCTAAAGAGAGAAGACCATCTATATATCAGCACCTTTATTAATGGTAATCGAATAGAGAATAAAAATCTCAATATACAACTTGGTTTAATTAAAAGAAAAAAAAGAGTTAAGTCATGAATATCGTTCAAAACATTTTTAACTACAAATCAAAAGAAGAATTGATGTCTGCGATACAAAAAAACTCTTCTAACTATCTAAATCAAAAAGAGATTGATCAGCTTCTGTGGGCTGATTCAAGTCGCAATTTGAAGTTAAATGACATTTTATTAGTTAATAAAATATCTGAAGAGGTGGTGCTATCGCATATGCGGCAGTTTACTATGTCTGTTTTATCAACTGAGCCAGATGTTTTTGATAAGCTATCTAGGTCGAGAAGTTATCAGGAAAATGTCTGGGAAATCAATAGTATGGTCGAAAAATTGGCGTCAACAAAATGTCAGGAATGTCTAGTATATTGCTCTGGAATGATCGGCAGTGAGTTGAAAAGTGTTTTAGGTCATTGTGAAGGGTCTATTTTTCATAATGAAAAAAATATTTATGACTTCATAAAGTCAATGCTAAACAATGTAATAAAAGAAGATCTTTTTGATATTTTAAGAAATAACCTATCAAGAATAGATTTTGTGAAAAAAGCAGAAGAAATCACAGGTCTTGCTTACGCACATTAAACAAATCTAATCATTTTTAACGATTAAAAGCCCGTCTATATGACGGGTTTTATTGATTAAAAAATACCATGCAAAATAATGTATTCAAGGTATTGATAAATAATTGGAAATCAGTATTATGTAATAATTCTTTAAAGGAAGGGTAATACAATGAAACCAGGGCATACTGGCGTTTTTCGATTATATAAAGCAACAGGTTATTCATTTAAAGGCATTAAGTCAGCATTCACTCATGAAGCGGCTATTAGACAAGAGTTCTTTGCTCTAGCTGTTTCTGTTTTGGTTGCAGCCTTTGGTGACTTCACAGTAATGGAGCAATTCATGCTGGTGGGTTCTGTTGTATTTCTAATTATTGTAGAACTGCTCAATTCTGCAATCGAAGCAGTAGTAGACCGTGTTGGTTCTGAAATTCACGAGTTAAGTGGACGTGCAAAAGATATTGGTTCCGCTGCGGTGTTTTTCGCTTTAGTCCTAGTCGCTCTAACTTGGTCTGCCGTTCTATTTGCGTAATATTAATTTATTAAAAAAATTAAAAAGAGGAAGTAAAGTTGACTACAGAAGCAGTTAATCCACCTGCTTCCTTTAGCATTTCATCGCTAAGGGAAAAATATAAGATCTCAATGACAGCATTTCTTGCAATTATGTCATTGTACTTTGGCTTTGTTCTGAATACTCCTGTTACTTCAAAACTTATTGAGCTAACGAAAGGTTCAGAAAGCCATCTGTTCTCATACACTTCACCATTATTGCTGTCATTTGCATTTTTCATCATTTTTTCAGCATTTGGATTTAAGTTTGTATTCAGACCTGTTTTTATCCTGTTTACTATTTCGTCAGCAGCCGCTTGTTATGCAACAAACACTTACCAGGTAATTTTCGATTATGGAATGATTGAAAATATCTTCGAAACACATTCAAGTGAAGCAGCTTCATATGTAAACATGCGTTCTGTAATGTACGTGTTCTTCACAGGTATTGTGCCTTCAATCCTTATCGCATTGGTTAAAATCGATACTGACAAGCCTCTAAAAACACGTATGATTCACCGAGCAGTAGGGCTAGTAGTAGCAGTAGTTGGTATTGTCGCTATAGCGGCTCTGTTTTACAAGGATTACGCGTCTGTAGGTAGAAACAATAAGTATCTAAACAAGATGATTGTTCCTACTCACATCTATTATTCTACTCGATACATTAAGAATACCGTTTTCCCTAAAGAGCAACTACCATTCAATGAATTAGGTGAGGATGCTAAAATGATCTCAGCATCTAATGGGAAGCCGACTTTGTTTGTTTTAGTGGTAGGTGAAACAGCACGTTCACAGAATTTTGCATACAATGGCTATCAGCGAGATACCAACAAGTATACAAAAGGTGAAGGCATTATCTCGTTTCAGGACGTAAGTAGCTGTGGAACTGCAACAGCGCACTCTCTTCCATGCATGTTCTCTAATATGGATAGAGACGGGTATAGGAAAGATGTTGCTAACAATCAAAGTAACGCATTGGATATTATTTCTAAAGCCGATGTCTCTATCTCATGGTATGAAAATGATGGTGGAGATAAAGCTGTAGCGAAACGATTAGAGCTAATTCAAATCGACCCATCATCTGATAAGCAACTTTGTGATGGGCTTACCTGTTATGATGAAGTAATGCTTAAGGATTTTGACGATAAAGTTTTATCTTCAGAAGGAAATAAAATGATTGCATTTCATACAATTGGCAGTCATGGTCCAACTTATTACAAGCGTTACCCATCAAGCATGACACAATTTACTCCTTCTTGTGATCGAAGTGATATTGAGAACTGCACCGATGAAGAAATCGTGAATGTATATGACAATACTATTGCTTATACAGACTACTTCTTAAGCCAAGTTATTAACAAGCTTAAGTCTTATCAAGATAAGTACAATGTAGCTATGCTTTACCTGTCCGATCATGGTGAGTCACTTGGAGAGAATGGTCTATACCTACACGGAACCCCATACGTACTTGCTCCAGAAGAGCAAACGAAAGTTCCTTTACTACTATGGATGGGAGAGGGGTATGCAGAGGCTAAAGGTATTGATGAAGCTTGCTTGAGAGAAAAAGCTGCATCAAATAGCTACTCTCACGATAACTTCTTCCATAGCTTAATTGATTTCTTCGGTGTTGAAACAAAAGATATCAATCCAGAAATGAGTTTTATTTCTGAGTGTAGAATTTAAATCTCATGAAATCAAAAAGACTGAATCTTAGCCTTAGATTCAGTCTTTTTTCATTAGATTGAATATTCAGCGCTAACCTCTTTAGAGGTTAGTCCTTGCTCCTTTAAAGCGCGATTTACAATTCGCTCCATAGATTCATATTTCATCGGCTTTCGATATGTAACAGACTTCCACACATCTTGAATTGACCGTAAGTCACCCCAAATGCTTCTTGGTGCGTAATACATTTCAAGAGGATCTGCTCCAAGTATCAATTCATTTCCTGCAATTGACCTCTCAATGATTTCCCACTCGCCCTTTACGTTTGATATATGAGCTTTTGCATACTCGATATCGGTTGTAACCCAATCACCAGCTTCGATTTCTTTTCCTGCTGGAAGGCAGCGATATACGGTGATTTTATAATCATCATCACTAAGTAAGTCAGGGTCACGCTCTAAAATTTCTGAAGCTCTACCTAAGCGAGTTAAACAACGATCACTGATATCATCCATATTTGGTCTCAATAGGATTTGGAACTCCTGAAAGTTTTCTGAATAATCCGCTAATCTCTGTATTGCTTCCCAAAAGTCTTCAGGCATAGGAGGAACATTTTTTATTCGCAACTCTCTTCTAAGATTTTCAGTTTTAGTCGCCTCACGTATTGCTCGGTTAATCTTTAGTTTTGGAGATAAATTAATCATATCCTTATGCATGTCTGAGATTACCTTAGATATGAATCCTTTGTATCTATCATAGCTATGCTTAGTAAACTCAAACCCATTATCTGTTTGTTTTACTATGGAAAATGAGCCATTCATCCCTATTGATATGATAGAGTTCTCGAATTTGATACCTACAAAATGAGAATCACCTTGTTCTGAAAAGTGAAAATCAGAGATTTTTTTATGCAGATCATCGACAAGATCATAATCGTCTTTTTCAACCTGAAAATATTCTCTAAATTCATCAAAAAAAATAGACTTGTCTTCTGCTGAAGAAAGCATGTTGGGGTGTTTGGAAATCCCATCTAATACACCTAATGTATTTTTGTCCTCTTCAATTTTTGACAGAATAAGCCATTTACTCATTTCTTCATTTTGTATGCTCATTGCATCACCTATTTATTATAATTTTTTTCAATTATATCATTATTATCATAAATTATGAGCATTTTATTCTTGGGATATCGCTCCACTGTGTTGTATATCGAGGTGTTAGCATATCCCTTCTCATTCCCCACTTTGGGTTGATACCTTGAGACCCAACGAAAAGGGTGTCAGATCCATATTTGTGGTTTATAGAATCAAGTACATGCATCAATTCGTCATTAACTGGTTTTTCGTTGAAAAGGTCATTTTGATAGTGCTTCCCATCGATAAGGCTAATCAAGCCAGCACCGATCTTGTAATAGCGAATACCCTCTTGAAATAATGCCTCTGCTGCGCGTGTCGCTACCTGTGAAAGATGAAGGGAATCAGAAGTTGGAAACGTGAACTCATGTAAAAATCTAAAGCTTCGGTGTGATTCATCATGTGGTGAATTGCCAGCAAAAAACATGATTGTCTTGCACAAAGAACCTTGTTCTCTAGCCTTTTTTGCAGCTATGCAAGCGTGTTTAGTCAACGCTTGTTCGAGGCTAATCTGGTCTGTGATCCTCTCTCCCATACTTCTAGTTGAGAATATCTGCCTTTTAGCTGGACGAACTGAGTCCCAATATAAGCACTCCTGACCATTAAGTTCTCTAACCGTTCGTTCAACATCCACACTGAAGTTTCTCTTAATTTTGTCAATTGGGGCGCTTGCCAAATCCCAAGCAGTATTAATTCCCATTAACTTCATTCTGAATGATAGCTGACTTCCTATGCCCCATACAGAAGAAACGGGAAGCTGCTTTAAAACAGCTTCAATTTCCTTATTTTCTTCAAGTACACAAACCCCTCTATACCCCAACTTCTTAGCAGCATGGTTCGCAATCTTAGCTAGTGTAAGCGTCTTAGAAACCCCTACAGCTACAGGTAGTCTACACTCTTTCCAAACAGCCCTTCTCAAGTTCATGCAATGAGTTAGCAAGCATGGAATTGCGGGATAAGTCCTTTTGAATGATAAAAAGGACTCATCAATACTGTATATATATTGCTCAGGCGCAAACCTACCAATTACCCCCATCATTTTCATTGAGAGGTCGGAGTAAAGCTCGTAGTTGGATGAAAGAGCTATGATGCCTTTAAGCTCACACATATCTTTAACTCTGAAGTAGGGTTCAAATTTCTTTATTCCTAACTCGATTGCCTGCCTGTTAGCCGCAACAATACAACCATCATTGTTACTCAACACAATGATGGGTTTCCCTCTCCAATCAGGTCTAAAAACAGATTCACAACTCGCGTAAAATGAATTTGCATCAACCAAAGCGTAGGTCATTTAAACAGCTCCAATGTTGATTGAGAGTGATTGCGGATAGAATGTATAACAACCCCTTCGAAAGAAAAAGAGTCGTATTCGGTAACAGGGACAGCTTGATATTTATCGTTAGCGGAAAGCAGTAGATGTCGCTTTTCATCCCATATTTTACAAACAAATTCGCCATTCAGTGTCGCGACTATAACGGAATGATGAGTTGCCACTTTGCTTCTATCCACGACTAGAAGGTCATTGTTGTAGATCCCCACACCTTCCATAGAATCGCCGTTGGCACAGCCTATCCAGGTTGAGTTAGGATTATGAATTAGGAGATCATCTAAGCTGAGTGACGAAGTATGGTAATCATTGGCTGGGGATTCAAACCCAGTGATTCCAGCAGAAGCTTTGAATGGGATGATGTTCATGATAAAACACTGTATGGATACACAGTGTTAAGTGTACTATCACGAACCTGTAACTGCAAACATGAAAAACATCAGAAATTGTAATATGAAGCCTGCTTAAGCAGACAATCATCGGTTGATTTCTCGTAGTCTAAAAACTGTCACATCAAGACTGGTAAGAAAGGAGTTTTCTGAGCACTTGGGTAAGTTTTACTGGAAGCCCGTTTTTTACAGCAGGAGCTATTGTTTGGTTAGTTGTGGAGGTGCGCCGCTAGACATCGTAAAACAGTATTTGGATCAGCAGGAAGGTTTTGATTAAAGCCACCACTTCGTGGTGGTGCGCCTTTCACCACCACCTAAATTAATTTCGCTTAGGCTCATTAGATTTAGATGGAGCACTTGGCGCTTTTGGGTAGAAAAACCATGAGGTTTCTACGGTCTGAAAGCATATCTCTTGCATAGATAGATAGGTTTGATTTTACTGCTAAAATATCAATATTATTCATAGATCTGTAGCTCTCATAGATATTATAATGATTGAATAAAAAATGATTTTGTTTGTTAATTAAAAAAGATACTGACAGAAAAAAGTCAAAAATCAAGCCTAAATACTCAATAAAGGATTAAAAATGAAAATATTAAAGACGCTCACATTGTCACTATCACTTGTATTCGCATCAAATGCCCTATCAGCAAATGTCGATGATGACAAAATATTACATTTTGGTGCGTCTACCGCGATAGGATTTGCTTCGCAGTCTTTCTTTGAAGATAAGGATTCTGGATTTTATACTTGCGCAGCAGTAGGTGTGGCAAAAGAACTGTACGACGAAGTTGATTACGGTGGATTTGATACAAATGACATGGTGATGAACTTGGTTGGCTGCGCAGTAGGAACCGTCATTGGTGATGAGCTTGGATTCAAGCTCGGCATGAGTAAAATTAGCGATGCTAATATGCTATCTATAAATTACTCTTTCTAGCTAGCTGAAAAAGTGTGATATAATTTAACAAATAAAAAGTCTGGCTGAAAAAATGAATAAAGAAGAGTTAAAAGAAAAAGGTAAGAGCCTTCTTGATTATAATGAATCTAGAATCCATGAAATGAAAGAGTGGATAGAGCATTTTCCTTTAACTGGTAGATGTCCAAAGGGGCAAAAAGAAAACTTGTCAAAATTAAAAAGTATTAAAAGTGAAGTTGATATGTTTCAACAATATGGTCTTCATGGTAGCAATATCAAAGCCGTGCTTACGTATTGGGACGAAATAGAAATAGAGAACATAGTGGACAGCTTCATTAAAAACGAAAAAAATAATGTTTTTAAATACAGAAATATTGAGTTTTCGAACAAAAGCCCGCTTTCTGAAAAGGCATTTCTTGCGAAGTGCAAAGATTTGGTTCAAACAATAAATTCACTAGACGGATTCCATGCCAGAGCTATGGAAGGAAGTGTGAAAATTTCTTTTGTTGGTGCTAAGGATATTCGCTCTCTAGCTAAATACGATTCAGAAAATGATGAGGTTTTAATTAAACACACATCACTTTCTGATAATGAATTATATGGTCATATGAGATATTTACTGGTTCATGAGCTTGGTCATAGATATGAGAATAAGTTTGGATTACCTGAATCGTTCTCTGATGATTGGTATAGGACAACCAAATACTCGTTTACTGAATCTCTTAGTGGGTCTTCAGAAGCATTTGCGGAAGTGTTTGCAGTTAGTCATTGGCCTGAAAAGTACAATGAGTACTCAGATACCATAAATAGATTCAGCACAATCATGAATGAGCACACGCCAAAATTGAAAGTAAAAAAAGACTTTGCGCTAAATATGTAGTTAGGAAAAACAATGAACAATAACAAATACAGCATATCTATAGACGAGAAAAAAACAGTAAGAGAAAAAATTGTTGATGGGAGTTGGAAGGTATTACCATTTGGTATGCTAATACTCGTGTCTAACCTTAAATCATACATAAATGCTAATCCAGGCTATGCTGATCTTAAGCCATTTTTTGCAGATTGGAATATTCCATCATTAATTCAAGAAGCGGGGAAAGGCATTGTTAGCGTTGCAAACTCAACTAAAAATGAAGATCCTATCTACTTCGGTGAACATATCGGATATTGCCCGATAGATCCCACTTTTATGGATTATTTAAGCTATAAAATGGGGAATTTTATCTCATTAACAAGTAATCCTCTTGCAGTTGCAGGGATTTTGGCATCGGCTGCAAGTCTCACGATGGCAATTGGTATGTCAATAAAACACATTGACGACGAAAATAGACCATTGGTTCACTATAAGAATAAATCTTGGGAACATTTTCAAAGAAGCTTTCAAGAGGGCGAAGCACAGGCATACAAAAAATCCGTTGATGACCTTCTAGGTGGCTCTAACGGGCTATCAATATCGCTCAGAAAAATCCCTAGACTTGGTAAGAGAATCAAAAGTGTTTTTAAGGGTCTAGAGGCGCACGAGTTGCTCTCTCTCAGATTTGTATCTGAGTTTTCTGGCGCTATTACAGGAACCCCAAGTAAAGAGCAAAAATTCATGCGTGAAACACTACAAAGGATTACTGGTGAGGGATACGAGGATTTTGAAGCTATCATGCAGGCTATCAAGCCAGAAGTGATAGAAGAGTGCTTGGAACGAGGGTATTCATTCAGGTCAGTAATTGACATGTATGTTGAAATTCTTAATAAGCAATTAGAGAGTGATCCTACAAAGGATAAAATCACTTCAAACACTAAAGCGTATAATGAAATATTCGACAGACTCTCAGAGCTTCACAATAAGCACATTGTATATCATTCTTTTGCTAATCTAGTGGCTATGGCTTATGAGATGCAAGGGAGAGTGCTCAAAGGTGAAGCAGACAAGTCTGATCTTGATGACATTGTTTCTGAACTGGAATACTTTGAGTCTATAACAGACAAAGTAAAGCATAATGGTGAAGAGTATTCTCAATTGCAACATCAAGCATGGTTGGTTAGGCACGATATAATTACTTTGTCCACAGAGAATTATAAAGATCTTGTAGGAGCAAACGATAGTAAGCATAAGATTCGCGCTTCTCAATATGCAGACCCTAAATTTTTCTATGAACGAGCAGTCAAAAAGATCCTGCCAGATGAAAATATCTCTATGGAACATGGAATGCTTGATTACCTATCGATTGCGACAAGGGAACACTTCGGTGAGCACATTAAGAAACAAATAGACAATAGTGCTGATGTCAAAATTGATCGGGATGGAAAAATTCATAGCGATCAAGTAATAAGAGATAGGGCATATCAAAGACAAGACATGTTTATCCGAAATAGCATAAACATCGCTGTAGGGATGAATGTGGTTGCAAATATAGCTCAGTCTGCCACATCAGTGAAAGATGCAGATTACATAAGCGCTCCAATTAACTACGGAAATATTCTTACTGAGTTTTTCACTTATATAAGAAATCCTGATGCTGTAATGACGAACTTTAATAATGCTGTTAACGCATTGCAAAGCAGTACTTATTTTGCTCCTGCTGCATTTTTAACTGTTGGTTCATTGCTGGTGGTGTCAGTTGGAAAATACTTACATATGAAAGAGGGTAAGGATAAGTATTTCAACATGACAAGTTCTGGTTCTTGGAAAATGGTTAAAAAATACCTAAGTGAAAAAGATATAGAAATTAACAGGGTGTTTAATAACCAAATGGATAATAATATATCAGGTATTTTTTCAAGACTTGGAAAAAATAAGGTAATTGAAGCCGTTAAAAAACTCGATGCTCCTGCTATTACAACTTTAGCAGTTGTAGCTCAAATGTATAGAGAAGCAAAACACCCTGACATTTTTGATAAGTACATAAAAGACATAATTACTAAAGACGATTTTACGGATTTTATGGATGTAAGCAGCGAAATATTATTGGCAGAACAAGCGAAAAGAATGAGTCCAAAGAAATTGGTAAGCTCCTTGATTAAAAGCCTAAATAAAGTCAACAAAGAGTTAAATGGTGACATGGTTATTGGTAACAAGGAAAAGTTTACTGATGATGTATTTAAGAGGGCTGAAGCATTATCAAATGCTCATAAAAGATATAAATCTTTTGCAGTAATGGTTACTGAACTCCATAAAAATCGTGATGCGATATATAAGGCTGCTGAAGAAACAGAGCAGGACAAAATCCATATACTCAATCTTCAAAAAGAGAATGGGGGTTTTGTTAACAAAATAAAAATTAAAGCACTTGAGCAAAATATTGAGTTTAAGCTAAAGTCTATCGATTTTATGCTTAAAAAGCAGGCGGAAATCGCGAAGGATTTTGAGTTATACGCATTCTCTAAGCGAACATTTGAAAGGCATGACGATGAGTACGATGCATTACAGGCATTGGCTAACGAAATGGCGATTTGTAACTATAAAAAAGACTACTCAGTTATTGAGAATCAAATGGGATTCAAAATAACAGATAATATGCTTCGAGACCCTGAGTTATTATTCAGAAAACTGGTAGTCCCTTACGCTGAAAAAATGGGCTTACCTTTGAAAGCTACGAATACAGGTTGGGATTACTTCGGTACTGCGGTTAAAGAACAAACTGAACCATATATAAATCACGTTATTACCCAAGAGTATAAAAGAAGAGTTCAGGAAGAAGAAAATAAAGGGATTGGTGCAAAATTGAAAGAGGCGTTATCTTTCTAACAATAAGTGGAGCATGGCTCCACTTATTTTTTACTCTTCTTTTGTTTTATTTCTGACTTTTTCTGAATCATGATTTCTTTAGAGGCTTTATTATCCAAAAAAACAGATTTTCCATCATCTTGCTTTGAAAATGACTTCTCAATCAAAGTTTCGTATTCATCAAGAATAACTATATCGTCAATATTCATTTTGGATCTACCTTAAAACCTAGATTCTGTAGTTGTTCGTATGTCTTTTTATTATCAACATCTTCCAGCCACTCAATCCCTTTCATAAAAAGGTTTCTTTTGAAGTGTACGAGTGATGTACCCTTGGTCTTGTTGAAACATAAAATGCTGAGGAAGTTCTTCGAACCTTCGCCAATACCAGCATCTTTGCTCAAGCCTGTATCCAGGTAAATTCGATTATGAACCATTACAGGTTTAGAAACCCCAGTATGACCATGAATTGAAAGATCCAAGCCCTTTACAGGAACGTTATGATGCTCGTTCTTTAAAACACCATATTCAACAAACTCTTCGTGATGGCTCGTTAACAAGTCAATATTTCTCTTGGATACACCCTGTTTAATAAGTTCTAAGTAGTCATAATCAGGAATTGAAGCGTGAGAAACTGCAATCTTTTTACCTAAGAACTCAAATTCAATACAATATGGTAATTGACCATTGAGCTTAGAAAGCATGTACTTAGTCATGCAGTCAGGATATTTATCAATCCAATCGCCACCGCTTTGATACCATGCATGATAACTTGCTCTATCGTTGTTTACAAAGGCGTTGATTGCCATTCTTTCGTGATTACCTTCAACGGAGTGACCGTTTTCAATGCTAAGTACATAAGCAATCATTTCCAAGTTCTGTGAGCCACGGTCAATATTATCACCCACTAGTAGTAAATGATCTTTATTAGAAAACCCTAATTCATTAAGGGCTAACTGTAGAAAATTAAACTCCCCATGAATATCTCCTGGTATATAGATATTTTCTGCTGAGCTTAAATCCAGTTGTTTGATAAATTCATTCATGAAATTAATCTCATTTAATGGTTATCTGAATAAACTATGTTCGAATTCTGTATGATTAGATATTTAAAATTTATAGATGAAATTATTGTACCAGAGGAAGTGTGAAAGTCTTAGTATTTAATTAGTTTAGGATTATGGAATAAAAAAAGCCTTAACATGTAAGGCTCTTAAAGATTAGGCTTTTTGAGATTTCTTTTAGAATGTCATAGATGTTTGTAGTGAAACACCCAATTGATTTTCACCAGCATAAGAGCCAGCTAGGTCAATTCGAACCGTACCAAATGGAGAAAGCCCGATACCTGCTGTGAATTGATCGTCAAGATTGTTGGCAATGTCAGTTTGGTAGCCTGCACGAAGTTGCGCCCAGTCCCACGCATTTAGTTCAATACCAATTCCAGCTAGCTGAGTGTTATCTGATGAAGAATCAATTGAATTCATGAATCCAGACATATCTTCGAATCGCTCTGTTTCATTTAGCTCAATATCTGCACCAACTGTGAACCAGCTATAGTTGTAACTTGCGCTTGCTACGAAAACAGGATTAATCGAATAGCTTGCTTTTACACCATCTAGCTCAACGGTATCATAACTTTGTGAAATTAAGTTTCGACCAACAAGACCAAGAGACAAGCCGTTATTCATTGTATATGCAACGCCAGCATCCAGGTTAAAACTTGTTTCAGAATTCTGGTACTGATCATCTGTCATATCATCAAACTCAAAGTTGTTGATATCTGCAACGTAGTTGATGGTTTTCACCTGTTGGATTTTCGGTGTTAGACCATAGTAAATTACACTATTTTCTAGTTTGTACTCTTTAGCTAGAGCTGCGCCAAATTCAACAACAGCGATACCAGCGACAGTTGCTGTAGAGTCATATGTGTGAGAAGGGTTAAGAAGTTCCGATTCATTCAAATCACTATCAGCGACATCTGCGTAAACAAATGCGTCTGCATAGCCTTGAGTGAACAAGTTCACAGAGACCAATTGATTTGGAATCGCTACTGCCATACCAACGCCAGCTTGTACATAAGCGCTATCACGATTTAACGCTGCAAGAGCATCAACAACATTTGAAGCGTTCTGTTGTGTGCGGTTCGCTTCTAAAGCGTCAATGGCATCAACAGCACTATCAATACCATCTACCATTTCGCCCTTATCTTGTAGATTGACGCCGATAGAAGGTAGCAAGATACCCACGTCATCGCTATCGCCATATTTTGCTACAAGGGCTGGGTTGTGGAATGGTGCCATAAGGTAGTTTGAAGTAGAAACACCGATTCCACCCATACCTACTGAACGAGCGTCAAAGGTTGTTGCTGAAAAAGCTTGTGATGAGAATGCGGCAGAGACAGCCAATGTAAGTAATACTTTCTTCATTTGTGAACCTATAAATTAATAGTAAATAAAAACAAATTAAGTTTAATATATAATCATTACTTAATTTTTTATCAATGTATAACCAAAAACATGGAAAATCAAGTAAAATTTAACCGAAACTCTTCGTTAACATTGGTGTAACATATCTGGCTTACTCTTATAAATAAAGTTATAATTAAATTAATAATCACATAAATATAAAAACAAAACTTAGCCTGATTTTTATTAGTAGAGTTAAATCAACAACTTGAGTTAAAAAGATAAAAAATTCACGATTTAGTTTTTTATAAAAAACGCAAACTATAAAAACATATGGCAAATAAAATCAAATCAAAATTACCATAAAGTAGCAGAAATGTGATCCCGATCACTAGAATATTATTATAAAAATATTCAACTTAGTTTTTATATTGTATTTGTCATGCTATAGTTAAATAAAGATATTCGTCACATTTTTTGTGTGATTAGGAGATGACAAAATGGATAAAAAATTCCTAAAAGAACAGTTTCAATCTCCAGAATCAATAGGTATCTATTTTGGCAATTTGCGTGGCGAACCAGTGCTAGGTTCAGATAATGTGAGTGCGACAAAATACTTATCATCTGGGGATGATATCGCGGACAGTGTTAAATGTGCGTGTTTTGTCGCAAACAAGCTTAAAGGTGAAGCCGAAGTTTACGGATTTTTCAGAGGCGACAACCCTATAGTTTCGAATCCAAACGTAACTGATGAAAATCAACATTACTTTGCTGTAGTAGATAAGAGATTTATCGTTGATTTATGGATATTTCATAACAAAGGGGAAAATGAGCTTGTTTACGATTTACAAGATAGTAATGACAAAACAGAAATAATAACAAGATATGGAAATCCTCGTCTTTGGTCTTGGCTAGGTCATGATGGAATTGTTTCACCATATTCGCAAAGTTACCCACTTGAAAAACGTATTGAGTTTGTAAGAAGAGAAAAAACAAATGAAATTTCAGTCGAGTACTCTTGAAACTAATTAATATTATGATATAAATATCCCTTTCAAGAAAGCAAAGGGATGTTTTTTATGATTTTAAATCTGATTATCTACTCATCAGATGAAGCTAGAGTTAGCACATCAGTTGATATCGACATCGATTGCCTGCTTTCAAAATACCATGCCATTGAAAAGCACACTTCGAGCAAATGCAAGAAAGATCTGAACTTAATTAATACCAAGTCAGTATTGATGGGAACCAAAGATCTTAAAGATTTAGCTGAATCCATGATAGCAAGTAGCTTATTCAAGCTACAGCGCAGCAAACCCAATGAATACCTTAAACTTATAGATAAAGACTCTATCACTTGTCATAAGCACTTGTTTATGATCAACCGCGATATTGATGATGCTCCTTTACTTCCAATTGAATTCATAGAATGTCCTGTTGATGTAATTACTGAATCATCGCAAGCACCAGACTGGAATTCTGTGTTTGAAGATCTAATTAAATACTATAGAACTGGAGAACACCCTGATTTTGTTTATTATGATGATATTCGAGTAAGTATTCTTAATGACAATGATTTCATGGTTAGAGTGCTTTTTGAAGATTATGAATCACACTTAATATCTTCAGAATTCGCATGTCCTGGTGGCGAAAGCTTGAATAAAATAACCTCCAGAAAAGTTATATCTGCTTTAGATGTAAAAGAGTTCGAAGATAACCCTAACATGATAGTTAGAGCGGCTGTAGATGTTGCACTTGAGAAAAACACAGTAAGAGATGCAAAGTCTATTTTACTTGGATACGCAGCCTTAAAAAGGCATGAATTCAACGTGAACGATAACGACTGCTTTACCTTGGTATTAAGTCAACTTGAGGAAGGTTGCACCAGCCTATCTATAGAACTTTAATTATTTAATTGCCAATGACCATTATGTTATAATTTTAGAAGAAATAAATATAATGGTCATTATTAATGAAAAAAAGAATAGCATTAGCACACGCTTTAACAGAAAGTGATTTAGAGTTCGCAAACCTAATCGGAGGGCTTCCAAATCCTTCACTTGGCTTCATCCCTTCAGACCAAGAGTTCTTTAAGTATGGCTCTTGCGTACTACTTCTTGACCCTAAAAAAATTGATTTCAACAATAATTACGCTTCATCTATTGATGTGTACAGCTCAGTATTTCCAGATGTATCTTTTGAATTGAATCACTCATTCTGGGATCAATTAAATGATCGGTTAGATGCAGCCCTGCAAGCAAATCAGGTTAATGTTGGCGAGAAATATAAAACCCAAACAGTTATACATCCTGAGTTATTAAAAGGAGCTATTTCAGCAAGAAACTTGTTGGTTAAGAATCCTGCTGTAAAATTACTCTATTTGAAAGAGAAAAATATACTCAACCCCTGTAAGCCTAAGGAGATCCCTAAGGAGAAAAAGATACATTTTTTATCTAATGAATCAATTGAAGCTCTTATTAATAACAATGTTTTAGATCTTCCTGATGATGATGCTAATAAAGAAATATCAAAACTCCTTCTGGCTGACGTGCAGTTAAAAATGAAAATGCTAAGCAGTACAGGTGGAAGCGATGGCAACTCAAGAAAAAACAGGATTGAACTTAGGAAGTTAAACGCATTCATAGAAAACAGCATGTACTTTGATGACGGGATTCCAAAGCTCTATGTAAGCTATTGTGACAATGCAAGGAATGATTTAAAAGAACACCTTAGAAGAACACCTTCAATTGACGAGTCGAAATACATAAGCGATCTTGAGGAATACTTCAAAAATCATGTGCCACGCGGAACTTTTGAAGACTGGGTATCAAAGACAATTGAGCCTGGCTTTGGAAAAGCCTTTTTCTTTAAAACATCTGAGCATGATGTAGATTACGACAAAGAAGATATTTCGCATGATGAGATCTACGGAGTAGAAAGAGAGTTAGCGACTCTAAACAACCTGTCAAAAGAAATGAATAGAAAATTGATTACATGTGATAGTTTGTTTTCTACTTCGATAGTTAAGATTGCTGCATCAGTAAAAGAGCGATTACACTCTCTAGAAGAAATCGAGAATTACATAGACCAGTTAAAATCTGAAGAAGAAGTAACTGAGTATTTCATGAGCCTTAAAGATGAACTGAGTGCGATAATCGAAGAATTAGCTGCTTACTACAAATTCAAAGATCCTAATGGAAATGTGTCATCAATTTACAATAATGCAGCTACAGAAGCACTTGTTCAATCTCGGTGTGAAGTTAACGATGAACTACGTGAAAGCTTTTTCGTTGACCAGTTGCCGCATGAACTTATAACTAGAATCGATGATTTAAGAAATAGTCTAATTGTTGCTCCGTATACCTACTTCGAGTTAAAAATGAGTAATCCTATTCGATTAAACGATTTCTCTGTTGCGATTGTTCCAAAGAATGTATCACCTTCGCTTGTTGGAGTTCTTAAGGAAAATGGACTAAAGATCTGTGGTTATGAACAAGGAAGCAACTTTGATTTCGTAAGTGTATTGAATAAGCAACATGACCTTCTATTTGGTGATGGTGGCGAAATTCAAAGTAAAATTTTAGACCAAGAAGTGCAGAATTCGCTTTGATTGCCTAAATATGAATCACTTAAACATTGATTCCTACGTATATCGACTCTATGGATTGATTCTTTAGATCAAAAGATATAACATCAAAACGTAATTTAAATAAGTAATAAAAAGTGAAAACTATGAAAAGTACCTTAACTTTCGGCTTGATTAAGCCAAATGCAACAAAAGAAAATCTTGATTCTTCGATCCTAGCTGATATCTTAAATGCTGGCTTTAAGCTCGTTGCACTAAAGCGTGGTGTTATGACCAAACATGCTGCGGAAACGTTCTATGCGGAACATAAGGAAAAGCCTTTCTTTGGTGAGCTTATCGAATTCATGACTAGTGGCGAAGTTGTAGGATATGTGATTGAAGCTGAAAACGCTGTTTTAAAATACCGTGGTCTTATGGGTGCTACGAACCCACTAGAAGCAGAATCAGGTACGTTGAGAGCCAAGTACGCACAAACTAAAAGTGAAAACTCCGTACATGGCTCTGATAGTGATGAGTCAGCAAAACGTGAGATTGAGTTGTTCAAAACAAAACTGTTTGTATAAAAAACCAACCATTTGTTTAGGAGGCGTAAGCCTCCTTTTTTATGTTTATAAAAAATATTGACACGGAGTAATATGGCCTATAATATTTACCTAAATCAAAATAAATTCCTAGTGATAACACCAGGATGCAAATTTAATTAGTTAAATAAAGGAAATAAAATGGGTTTAATATCTAATATTCTGATGTTTGGTGCTATTGCAGTTGCTGTCTTTGTACTTCTAGCTTCAATGATCGTGATTGTAAAACCAAAGCAAGGTGTGTTAATCAACTTCTTTGGTGGTCGAATTGTCCGCGAAATCTCTGAGCCAGGCATTTATTTTAAGCTTCCAGCTCCAATTCATGGTGTTGCTAACAATGTGTCGTTTGACATTTTCCAAATCACAGAAGATTGTACTGTCAAAACAGCAGATGAGGTTATTCTTGGGATGAGCGTTAACGCTTCAGTGCGTGTAATGAAGAATAAAATGCAAGAGGCTTGCTATGACCTTGACGATCCTGAATCTTTGATTAAGTCTGATTTGCGTCAAATGACTTGTTCCGAATGTGATTCCTTGGAAACAAAAGAAATTTACAGCAGTAAAGGTGACATGACCAAGAAGCTAATCGACAAACTGAACAAAAACTACAATCAGTACGGATATGAGATCACTGATGTTAAAATTGATGACCCCAAACTACCTACTGAAGTGCGTGATGCTTCAAACCGTGTTGTATCTGCTAAGCGCACACTAGAAGCGGCAAAAATTGAAAAAGATGCTAAATACGAACTAAAAATGGCAGATGCTCGTGCTGATGCTGGAGCGCTTGAAGAGCGTACCAGAGCTGCTGTTAAATCCAGAGAATCTTACGCTCAAGTGTGTGTTGAAAACCTTAATAAGTTCAAAAATTCAACAACTGACGCATCAGAGATTAATATGCTGATGATGTCAATGGAAGCGATGGATACTCGCGACTCTGTTACAACAGCAGCACGTTATGGCAACCTTGTTCTATTGGGTACAAGCCAAGCTTCAAATGAAATGGGATTGCAAGCTAAAGTAGCATCACAACTTAAGAAATCACCAGGTTCTTCTAAATCACAAGAAGAAAATGAAGAAGCGCCTGAATTATCTGAAAAAGAATAAACAAAGGGATGGCCCTTGCTTTTGCAAGGGCTTAAATAGTCATGAACATTAAGCAACTGATTTTTCCTTTGAAATGCATCGCCTGGCTAGCTTTCATCACACTCTTTTCTACGATTTTTATCGTAAAGATGGTTATCTTATCATCAAAGATTTTATTAAAAAGAATAAAAAAGGTTAATCATGAAACATTTTAACATGAATGAGAAAGCTGAGGCTGCTAATGCAATAGTTTCAGGCGCTCATGAAGAAGTTCAGGTTGGTGCAGGGTATAGCTGCAATGAGCTTTACAAACTGTATAAGCTTGGTGTGAAGCATGGTGTTAAGGTATCTCAATGTACTCAACACCTTCTTGTCCTAAACAATCCTGATGATGTTAATTCAATTACAGAATACCTGGAGCCTGACACTGAATACATTGTCATTTCTGAATTTGAATTAAGCGAAGAACAAAAAAATGTTTTAGCTAATTTTAAATGTATTAAGTTATTAATGATGAAATAAATGGAGCTACAATGAATTTCGCATTATTTATTATTTGGGTTTTACTCATCCCTCTAAGATTAATAGAGGGGGAGAAACAATCACACGATATCCTTGGAAGATTGATTTTTAAGGGTAAGGGGAAGGTAATCGCTTCTGTTGCAGCAACCTGCATTTTAGCAGTTATTCTTGGGTTATTTATCAACACCCTCTTTGACAAACCTGAGAACGATGAAAAGCTGAATAGCAAAGTTCAATCTGAAGAGATTAAGCCTGAAATAACAGAGTTAAAAGCTGAAACTAAGAAGCCTTCTGTATCTCCACAGATTGTTAAGTCAATTAAAGAGACGAAGGCAGTTAAGCCAGTAGACATTGTTATTGCAGACTCAAAAACGAAATTTGCTTTCAGTGATAGTAAAACATTTAACTTCTATCTATTCAATGAAATCGAAGATTGCTACAAATCATTTGGCAAAGAATTTGGTCGAATTGGTGGTTCATGTAATGTAGAAATTGAAGGTTCGGACTCACTCTCAAATGATCCTACAATGCTAAAATCAGGCTTTGTTATGGTTTTCATGAGAGGTCAAGTATCAAAAAAAGAACATCATTACTATTTCCCTATTTATAAGAAAAAGGGTGTAAAAGGTATTTACTATCATGCAAGTCAACAAAGCACAAAAGATTCTGGATTCTATTTTTACAAGAAACACGGAATGAATTTTGAACAGATGTTGAGAAAGTTCTATGGTAAAGAGGTGGACTTCTTTCCATATGACGTAAAAGTAAAAGAAGCAGATCTTGGAAAAGTTAGAAGCCATATTGAGAATGAGCAATTAGATAGTGGAGTAAATACTACTAAGGTAATAAACCATAAAGTAGTTAAGACAGCTAAATCGAATGATAAAGCTCCACGAAACTCATATAACTATCATGTTTTCCGTGAGTTTAGTAGCTGTGAAAAATTGACTAATAATTCGGGATTGTATCACAACAACGAAATTGACTGTAATCCAGTGTTCCCGAGTAATCAGCCATCAACTCTTAAAACAGCAAATAGCTATGAATTGTCAGGATTTGTATATGCCATAAAACGCAAAGTAGGGATCTTTAATCGAGATGACATGTTTAAATACTACCCTGTTTATAGATTAGTTGGTTCAGGTGCAGATAGTGAATCGCCAAATTATATCTATGAAAATGGCAAAGAAGCTCAGCTAGATGGTTTCTATAACGAAGCCCTAACAGTTGATCAGCTTGACAAGCTATTTCTGTATTAATTTTATTATTTAAAATCAGAGCGCCAGTTAACCGCTGGCGCTTTTCTATTTTAGGAAAGAGTATGAAAAAGAAGCTAGAAGAATTAACAATTAATATCATTAAAAACGCACAAGATATCGTTGCAGAGAATGCAGCAGAGATAATTGGAAATAATCTCAACAAATCTCTAAGTCTCGAAATGTTAAGTGTAACGAAAACTGTTAGCGGAAAGGTGATAACGGAAATGGGGCTTATAGACAGAAAATGGATAGTAATAGGGGATTACATTATAGATCCTGTTCTGGCTGTAGAAGTCTCAACATCCGAGGGCTTTGTTTTCAATGTTGAATTCGACAAAGTGAACCAGTACATCTGGTTCTAATAAAAGAGCCTGCTTAGCAGGCTCAATTTATCAATAGTTGTGCTTTCTGTTCCTGAACTGACCCGCTCTGTGCTGACCATAAAGACCTGGTTTCGTTTCCCCAGAGTAGAAACTGGTTGGTTCAAGCTCATTTTCCTCAAGTAATTGAGAAAAACTAAATCCATTTACCTTATATTCTTTGATGACCTTTTTGTTTATGGCTTGAATATTATGCTTACCTTGACCTTCGTATCGGCCTGGATTTGGTTTGAAATCGTCCATTGACGTATTGCTTCGTCCAGAAGGCAGGCTTTGTAGGTTTTTGATAGCAGTTATCAAAGACACAGGGGTAAATGTGTTGTTCTGTTGATTTTCAATCAGATTCAAGTGTAGGTTTTCATCAAAGTCCAATTTTGGATCTGGTGTCATTTCCGTTGGGGTATGAAAGAAAAACTTAAACCCATCCTCTACACCAGCGTATACAGGCTTGCTATTGTGATGATATAGGTATTGAAGTATCCCTTCCTGTAATGCGAAAGCAATCCCTCGATTTTTCAATGTGTATAAGTCATTGAAGTCGATGCCTAGCTCATCCATTAGCTGGATTGCTTTTCTATGAAAACCAGTCATCTCGGAAGGGTTCTTGAGAGTTGCTTTAGACGCTGCGTTAACAGCATGTATACTCCGTAGGAGATCATATGTATGCAAAATCATCATATACCCTTGTTTGATATGAGTTGATAATTATCGAGTATATGCCTAAACAATTTAATGGTCAAACGTTCTTTGTTTATCATGCATGTAAAGGAAACTGGGCAATTATGATAAAGATTTCAGATAAATACGTCTCTTATCACTGCGCGAGGAATTGAATATTTAGTCATTTAGAAAGAGTAAAGTCTTGCTGCTAAGCAACAAGACCCACTCTAGGAAAAGAAATGAAATAACAAAGAAATGTAACCGCGTTCCGATATACATTAAATAAAATATACAAGTATTTTTAAAATAATACAACACTTTTTATTAATTATTTTATTAACTGGCTAATTTATGAGTTGTTAAATTCAATATCGTGTTTTTGGTTTTACCTTTAAACCAGTAATTGTTACTATCGAAGTTGAAAATAACAATAATAAATAAAGGTAAAAACACTATGAACAGTAAAATTAGTCAATTTATTTTGCTATCCAAATCATTCCATCTTCATGAGTCAGACTTTCGACTTACAAAAATTGATGTGAACTCGAAATGCTTAGTGAGCCAGGTAATAGAACAAGCCGAACTGAACTTAATAGAAACAATAAAAGCATACAAACCAGAGGGTAAGTTTTTTAAAACAGATGTTATATATAAAATTTCTGAGTTGGAAGCTAAGGTAATAAGGGAACTTAATGCTATTTCAAAGGTTTATGGTGCTCAAATAGGTAATGATAAAGTCGGATATACTCAGAAGAACATTGATCTATTAATGCACAAAGAAGAACAATATAGCGTCTTAGCATCAAAACTTTACCGCAATATTAAGTATGCACTCATTGACTCAGAAGATAAAATCTTAATCGCATTAAAAGAATCTTATGAGCGAATCTCTGAATTAGCAATTAAATCAACACGTTCTAAATACTTAATAAAGCAAGCTAAATCAATTATTTCTAAATCCATTTCACATTGTTATCATGAGTCTTTGAGTGAGTTATTTTATAGTCTAGAAACAATAGAGATTGCGACGAATAGAAGCAATTTCATGAAAACGCTGCTCGATAACATTAAACTCTACATTCCACTACTCATTGCTGACAAATATTCGTCTGATGATTTTGAAGTCTATCGAAGCACAGATAAAAATGGTCTGATTGAATTAACAGCTCTTGAGACCAGTGATGTTCTTATGAATATTTACGAGTCACTTTTACAACTTGACTGCGTCAATGAAAAAGAAATATGTATTCTAAAATCCGTAATATATACGCACGACTATAATCTTCTATTCGACTATGATTTATAATGATAAATGAGCCTCAATTGAGGCTCACTTTTTAGCTAGGATTAGCCCATTTTTAATGTGAGATTTCGGAAAAATCTTACTTATGAGAGGCAAGTATTCAGCAGTTTTTTTGTTTTCCTGCCAGCTATCTTTAGAAGAAAAGCAACCAACACCACTGCGATTTCCTTCATAGCATGTAACCAAAAGCGTTCCGTCATCATTTAAAGCGTCGAATGCTTGTTCTATAAGTTTTAGCTTCACAGTATCTTCAATTATTACATTAAGCACGTTGCTAATTGTAACTGTGTCAACACCGTGTTTTTTGGATTGAATAATGGCATTTGCGTTATCAATTACAGGGCGGTTAAACGGATCGATAATTAAGTTTGTTACTCCAATCTTAGATAGAAACGTTGTACCTGTCTCAAACTTACCTCCCCCTATATCCAAATTGACAGTGTTATCTCTAAACAAGCCCAAATCACACCCAAGTCCAAATATTTTCGGTTTATTTCTCGAATTCATAGATGTTTTTTTTGATGACACTTTTTGGTCACAGTCAAGCCAGAGTTTTGTTAAATTTTCTATTTTGTGTTTTTTTAAGATTTCACACCAACAGTGATATCTGCCTATTATGCTGGATACTGACGGATCAACACCTAATAGGGACTTCCATATATATGAGTACAATTTTGATTGATTTATGTCAAAGCCATTGTAATCATCGGCTACAAAAAGCCATTTATGATGGTAGATAAAAGGATTTTCGCTTTGCTTAGTTAGCTTACAAGATCCGTCTTGTTTGAAGGTTAAAACCTTGCCAATTACAGGGCAATCTTGACTGTCAAATTCATCGCATTGAATTAATGATATTGCATTTGTTTTATTGTTAATTTTTATTATTGTCGGCATGAAATCAATTTTGGGTGAATTTAAGAATTTCTCAATTTCAACACCAAAGCAGTCTGCATAAGAGACATGAAACCAAAAATTGTAACCTATCCTTTTTCCCACAGGAGATTGTCGATATATGCCGAACTCAGATCGCAATCTTTTTATTATATCATTCATAAAAAGTTTCTTAATTATTTAATTATTTATTTTTTACCATGATACATTAGATGTTTTAAATATCAATAAAAAAATAATGCAGGCAAAGCCTGCTTAAACTGATTAAAAATCAATCCCTTGAGACAGCCGTGGATCGGGGTTTCTCTTCTCTATCTGAATGATGTTTCCACTCTCTAAAGTCAAACCGATTAATATCTCTCCATCTGTTCCTTTTTGAAAACCGTATGACTCAGTTTTATCGACGTACTCTTCATCGTATTCCGTAAGATTATCAATTAATGCTGATTTACCATCTCTTAACAATCTCATAAGGTTCTCATAATTTACGTGTCCACTGGATACTTTATTGAATCTATGATTACCAATATCTCGGATCGTAATATCAACACTTAATGGGTAGTAGTTAACCCCAAGCGGAGGCATAGAGTTCCCGATGATTAACTCAAAACTACCGTCTTTAGATAAAAAGGAAATTGGCTCCTGTCTAGTCATCATACTCATGATTGAATCTTGGAGTTTTTCAGATGTAAACTCATGAAATTGTATGGGTTTTGTTTTCAAGCCAGCTACTTTCCTCGTGTGCTCAGGAAGCATATTTTCAACAGGTTCATGTCCATCTCTTAATCCTATTAGAAAACTTGGATCTTCTTCGATTATGATAGAACTGAATATTTCCTCTTTTGGTGTAATGACATTGATTATGTATTCAACGGTTTCCTGGTCATTGTAGAATTTAGATTGTTTTGTTACCTCAGCTCTGTACCCATCCCTTAGAGGCATTACAAGAACATCTCCAAACTTGAAGTTAGGTATTGGGTCAGGAAGTGACGAGTTAAAGCTATTAAGCTTGTCTTCCATTGATACTAAATCATTGGTAAATGCTATTTTACCCACTGTCGTTGGGGTGTTAAGGTATGCGTCAACAGTTTGTACTCCCCCCAGCATATCAAATCTGCGTTGATGGACTAGGGTATCCAGGTTGTTGTCATACACATAGGCGCATTCTAAATTGTTGTTGCTCCAATCATCTGTGGCTATATAGCCTATTACGGATTCTGGAGAGTGAGTTGTTATCTCTTTTAGTTTAGATTTACTGCTCAATGGAACTAAGAGTCTGTCTTCACCGTTTACGAATGGATTTCCATCGGGATAAGTGACTTTCTCCATATTCAGAATGGTTTTGATCTTTTCCATTTTAGAATTTGAATTAAAAATATCCTCAAGGGACTTCCGTACCGAATCAGTAAGTTTTATTTCTAGGCCACTTCTTAGTCTAATGTGTGACTCACTTATTTCATCAAAAAAACCTGAAAAATCAGTTTGTAAGCGATTTATGATGTTCATTGCCGTTCCCAATATTATTTTTACAATATTGTAACATGCCGCTATAAAATAGTTAATAAAATAAAACATAAAGTTAGCAACCAAAGAAGAAATTGATTCAAATCAAATTAAGTTTTGAAATTAATTTTATTTCAGCAAATATTATTGACGCTTAATCCTGCCAGTGTATAATTCGAAACATACAAAGTGATTAACATTCTGATTTTAATGATTTTATCAAGGCTTTAACGCCGTAACGGAGTTTTTATGAAAAGTAAAAAGTTACTATCTGCTATTCTTGCAATGACTGCTGTATCAAGCCCTCTTGCTTTAGCAAGCACCACTAATGGAACAGAACAAGTCACTACTGGCGGTGTTGAAGTTCTTGAAAGCAATTACCCTTGGCAAGTTAAGGTAATCACTACAATGAATGGCGTTGAAGAAGCAAAAGTATGTGGCGGTGCAATCATTGACACTCAGTGGGCTGTAACTTCTGCTCAGTGTTTCTTTGATGTGTCAAAGGGTCTTGATAAGAATGACATCGAAAGTTTGCAAGTATCATTCCCAGATTATGATGGTGAAGGTCTAGCAACACTAAATATCGATAAGTTCTTCGTACACTCAAGCGCTACTGGAAACCCTGCTGATGCAAACGATATTGCACTGGTCAAGTTCAATGAAAGCAGCTTCCCAATGAACGGTGTAATTCAATTAATGACCGCTGTCGAAGATGAAAATGTTTTAACACAGCAAAAATCAGATTTCTGGGTAGAGAACCAGGAACGTTTACCGTTGTTTGTAACAACTGGTTATCAAGGCTCGCTAGATGGCGCTTTAAAGCGTGATTACCTATCTGGTGTGCCAAATGATAAGTGTGATGGTTACAATACTCGCTTGACACATTGTGGTACTACTCCACATCCTGAATACACACAAGGCATGTGTTACGGAGATCTTGGTGCTCCACTAATTTGGAAAAACCCAAATAATGCAGGGGATAACAACAAAGGTCTGCGACTAGCTGGCATTGCCTCTATCGGTAAGGATAACTGTGACAACAATAACTACTCTGAATTTACTAATATTGCTGACTATGTAGACTGGATTAAAAACACAATCACTGCTGAGATTGGTGAAGAATATGTAGTTAACCAATTAGCTCAAATGACCGTGTTTAGCTATGATCCTCTTGCTGATGAGAATATGCCTTCATACACTAACAAGGGTGAAGTGGGTGGTAACTCAGGAGAAGACCCAGACTTTGTCGGTGATGATGACGACAATGCTACAGACGGTAATGGTGATTCAGGAGATAAATCTGGTGGCAGTTTTGGTCTAGGTGTTCTGATTGCTTTAGGAACCACTGCTTACAATCGCAGAAAGAAAAAGTAAGCAGACAAAAGATAATATTGATATTGAGGGCTTTATGCCCTCTTTTTTTATGAATTTTTGTGTTATATTTCGATGAATTCCTATTTAAATATCAATAAATAAATTATCAACTTATGAATACAATCTTACGCAACGTCATTGCAGGAAGCTCTCTATTGGCAGTAAGCTTTAACGCTTCCGCATTTCCGATTATGGCGATCAACAGCATTGGCTATTTAGTTCCAATACTTCTTGCTATTGTTTCTGGTGGGGTGGGTATAAGAAATAAGAAACACATGCTTTTTGCAATGGTTGGAATGTTGGTGCTACTTACGTATTTCATCTTTGAAAACGTAGTCGATCATAGAGTAGAAAAATTCAGCTTAAAGCAAAAATATTTCGAATCAAGTAAAAGTGTTCAAATCAACTCCGACAGGTTCTTACCTATTGCAATGGTTCCTGAAGTCATCAACTCTGGTAAGCGAGTAAGCTTAATAAAAATTCAAGATGTCCGAAATATTTACTTAAATAACAATAATACATATGGTTACGCTGAGTACGACAAAGCTATTGATTACATTAATGCTAATAAGTTTGACTATGTATTATTAAGATCGCACTCCTATCAAACCTTACTCGATTTCGGTGAGAAGGTGGCTAAGAATGCAAATACCAAAGTTATGTTAGTTAAGCCTGAGTTGACAACATTTAATTGTGAGCAAAAAACTTGCGCCAAAAATTTCAGAGAATATGACTTTGAAGATTATGATTTTCCGATTATTGAGAAATTTAATGCGAGAAGAGCAAAGCTTCTCGATGATTTTAATATTATTGTAGCCTCTCGATTCATTTCTTCTATTTCTCAGATATATAAAGAAGATATGATTTATTTAGATGTTGATCTAGCTTACGCGTATGGAGATAAATACTGGTCTTCAATATCTACCAAGATTAATCGAAACAAAAAAACGATTGTTCTAATAAATAAAAATGATAACTTTTCAAGCTCTGAGATTTTTTACAATTATAAGAATGGTTTACTGAATATTCTTTCAGAGCAAACAGGGGTTAAGGATTTTTATGTTACAAGCAATTCTGAATTAATCCGTGAGATTTCATTAAGAAGTGATGACCCTGTTGTAACGAAATCACATATAAATGAAAATAGATATTATTCACCTATAGAGATTCATGCTAGAAGCTATAGCAATTTTGATTATTTTACTTACATTTGTTTTACTGAGCAATGCGTTGACACAATGGGTAGAGACAATTCTATCAACGCATCGACACTAAACATTTTCAGTTTAAATGGTTCTTTGCTAGTTAACCTTGAACCATTGAAAAGATACAAAAATGATAAATTGGTTATAGCCTCGCATGATCTGTTCAGTTCATTATTAGGAAAACTTTTAGCTAAGAATCTTGCTGAAAACGGATTTAAATTCAAAGGATTCACTTACCATTACTCTATGTACTTTGGAGCATTTGAAAGGTCAGTTATAAATGGTGAGCATATAGCTAGTTACGATGACAATATTCTTCAACCGTTAACTAAACTACTATCAGTTATAAACTATGAGTTTTTAGATAAAGACAGAGAGATTAATATTTATGCGTTGATAGTTGTTAGCCTGATTTTTGGTGCTTTATCGGTCTCTAAAAACGGAAATGTTTCTAAAACATCAAGTATTGGTTTTATTGTAATTTCATACATTCTTGTCAACTTTTTCCACTTGAATCCTAAGTTGATAGATTTAGAGATTTTTGGTGTGTTATTTGCTGCACCACTGTTATCAACGTACATTTATGTGACCACAGATAAGTGCAAATATGCGATATTTTCTCTGATCGCGTACTGGCTAGCTTATAGCTTCATAAGTGTAAGTAGTATGATTAATTACGTGCTTTCATTCTATTCAATAGGTGGTGTTCTTGCCTTTGCATTTAGTTGTAAGAAAATTAAAGAAGATAAGGCTCGTATAGGTGAGAAATATCTTTTAACAGTAAAGCATCTTACAAACTGTAAAGCTGGCTGGATAATTGAAAACAAGGAGGACTTACTTCGACATGTAAAAAACAAAAAATATCTGTTGAGATCTAATCATTTAACTAAAGAAGAAATGGACGTTTCTGGAAAATTTGAAAGTTACTTGATAAGCGGAAAAGAAGACGCAATGCAAGTCTATGAAGCCGCTATTAAGGATGCAAACATCTTGCTAAAGCAAGATGATATCCAATTCTGGCTCGTTCCATATGTGGAGACAACACTGAAAGGTGTAATGCAGTCAATTGGTACAAACATAGGGTTAGTTGGCATATCCTTGGGCGCTAATGATTCGGTTACGCTGGGAACTTCTAGCTCTTACTATGAAATAGATAGGGAAGGTAACTGCAAGAATTGGTCAGATTCAAAAATTACAAAGGCGAGATTACTCAAAAAACTGAAAGAAATCGAAGCTATTGAAGGTGTTCCAGTAATAGTTGAATTTGGCATTACCAGATTTGGAAAAATTGAGATTTTTCAAGTTAGACATCAATGTGTAAAATATTCTCACGAACAGACGCGTAATGCATTGAATGGTCGATACTCTGTTGTATTTAATGAGAGTTCTTCTATTTTAGGAGCATCTGTATTGAGCAGCCTGAGTGAAGGTAGGATTGTCTTGGCAAAGGGAAGCATGTCCATGCTTAAGGTTGTCGAGCCTAACCAAAGTTTAAGCTATATTGCGACACAAACCCGTCTTGTCGCGATCACTAAAGAATTGTCTGAAATTGACCTGTCTAACTCGATCACTATAAATGCTAAGGTTAATTTGATTAAACAGATTCTTGATCCAATCATAACTTTGTACTTTAGTGGTAGCAGCATGCTCTTTGAAACAGTTCGCGACAGTATCATACTGAATTGCGTTACCAGTGCGGTTTCTAAGTTTGGTGAATTGCCAGGATATGATCTCGCTGATAAGCCTGTACAAGTAAGTACAGAAAATAGTAACTTGAGTTCCACAACATATAAAGATGTATTGCACTTAATCGTATCTATTGCTTTGATTAGGCTGAGAAATGAACTTTGCTCAGAGTTTACAGATATTAGTCGAGTAGCTGGTAGTACAATTTCACAACTGGATGAAAAAATCTTAATTGAAGATACCACTGAAACTAATAATATGAATGAAATGATAGTCGTAGTAGAAGGTTCATTTTCTGGTGAAACATATTCTGTTGATGAGTTCTTAATGCTTTCAGAAAATGATCAGGCAAAGGCAGTGATTAAAGATGATTTTATACCTATCTCATATATGATGGATTGCATGAACGCTTCTGCAATCATAGTGAGAAATGGAACTCCGCTTTCTCATGTTGCTCAAACAGCAAAGTCTCTAAAAGTTCCTTTTAAGATAGTGAAATAAGCATCAAACCCTCTTAAAACAAGAGGGTTTTTATTTGTAAAACAAATTGACTACCAGTATTCGATGTGTATAATAAGAACAATAAATAAGGAATGTGAAAATGAAAATTATTTCTAAAGATAGTGATTATTACGACTCTTGTACAGCTTTTGGTCAGTCAGATGATAACTACGTCTTTGCACGTAATAAGAAAACGCACCTGCTACAGGAAGTGTCAGCGATTGAAGTAATCGACAAGTTACTGCAACTTGAAGCAAAGGAACTTAGGAAAATTTTCCGCGACATCTCAAGACGTAATACTTGGGGTACTAGATACTCAGATCCATTTATTGAAGTTGGAGTTTTGATTTTTTGTGGAAAGAATTACCCTTTAATCACATTCTGTAGTGAAGCATTCCATCAATTCAATACTACTAGAACTGGATTAGAAAAGGTCATTGAATACATGTCGCTAAATGGCGTTAAATCAGAGCGAGAAATGCCTTATCTAACCTTTTACGATGCTGTATCGGCAAAGCGATTTATCACCAATATGAGTAATCTAGGCGCTTTCAAGGACGCAGATTATGGTGAAGCATATTGGTTTGACATCATTGAGCGAATTTTCAATGCTTTTAAACCTACAAATGATAGTGATTTTTATCGCCAATTGCTTGTAAACTACAATACGCCATACCTAAAAGTACATCGAATTAACTATAATTTCCAGTCATGCTCATTGAATATTGAAACCAATACAAACCTGAGATTACTACAATTCCAAAAGCAATTTTACCCTCAGCAGGCTTACCAAGAGATTGAGATGTTTTGCTGTGGTGTTCTAGGTTCAACTCAGGAAGAAATTATTCAAATTGCAGATGAGCACTTGAGAGATGCAAAAGGTTTTGATGGTAAATCGTTCAAAACAAGACCAGGAACTAAAAAACGTAGAAAGCATAAATAATTAAGGGGTAATAAATGTCTTCAATTACAATCGCAAAATCACAGAGCATAGTTTTAAACACAGACAAAATAACGATCTCAAGAGCTGAAGACAACTCATTGAATTGTCAATTGAAATCAGAAAGTCTTGAGGATATTGTAAAAGAGCTTGCAGAGCTGTACTGTATTCAACAGGATCAAATTGCGGAGCTTTCAAAAAGACCGAAGTTTGATCTGAGCACCGTACATGGAAGAGAACAAGCTGTCATAGCGAATCTCCCTCCTGAACTTAAAAGTTGCTAAGGATTACATAATGAAAAATGTAGATACTGTTAAAAGACTTGCCGAATCTGGTCAGGAAGCTAAGAAATTATTTTCTGATTTGGCAAAAGACATTGATCGTCAGGAGAATGCTGGATACGATCTCTGGACACACTTGCCATCTTATAAAGCCGCAGTAGCAGCTCATGGTGATTATGCAGTTGAACATAAACCTTCAGTAGCAGACATTATGATTGAAGCAGCAATGTTCCTTTCAGACAAGATGGAAGTTGAGCCTGATATGACTCCAGATAAAGCGGAATGGTACTCTTGCCCATGCGGACAAGAACACTAATTTCACATTTTTGATATAACAAGCCTGTTCTATGCAGGCTTGATAGTCTCTGTGATTCTCCCCGCCCTATCGGGCGAGGCTTCTTGAATCGTTTGCCGCAACCTAATTCTTGATTAGGATTCACGCAGGCATCATCAAGCAGAAACGGTCAATCCAGCCGCTTTTAATTCAATTAAACCTGCATTACGAAGATTTTTGCCAGAGTTAGTATCTCGGCAGTGTACTGCATTGCAGCTCGGGCAAGTCCATACTCTGATATGAAGCGGCATTTTATCCATCTTGTAGCCGCAACACGAGCAGGTCTTTGAAGAGGGCAACCACTGATCACACTTAATCAGCCACTTGCCGTACCTATCAGCTTTATATGCCAACTTAGAGATAAATACTCCCCAAGCCGCATCAGCAATGTGTTTCGCAAGTCGTTTGTTTTTTAGCATGTTGGATGATTTTAGCGTTTCAACAATTATCGCTTGGTTTTCGTCAATAATTCGTTTTGAAAGCTGGTGCTGAAAATCATTTCGAGCGTTAGCCACTCGCTCATGCGCTTTGGCAAGCAATAGCCTGGCTTTCGCTCTATTTTTAGAGCCTTTTTTACATCGACTCAGGGCTTTTTGTTTCCGCCTTAGGTTTTTATATGCGTTAATTAAAAACCGAGGATTGGCAATCATTTCACCTTTATCACTAATGAGGTAATCCGTCAGCCCCAAATCGAAACCTGATAATTTGCTGATATGTTTTGGTTTGTCAGGTGCCTTATTACCGCAATCGACCAGAATTGAAGCATAAAATTTACCTGTGCTAGATTTAGAGATGGTTATGCTTTTTAACGTTCCACTTATCTCTCGGTGGATCTTAGCTTTGATAGGTTTACATTTCGGGATTTTGATTGCGTTTTCAAGGATTTTTAGACCAGTACAATGGTAACTGCTCTGATAACCGTGTTTACGCTTAAACTTAGGAAACTTAGCTTTTAGCTTTGGATTGAAAAAGTTCGAGAAAGCCTTATCAAGATTGATGATCGATTGTTGCAAAGAAATGGAATCGAACTGACTTAACCAGGAATACTTTCTGGACTTTTTGCCAAGAGATAACAATGGTTTTATCTCTTTTTTAAGGCTTAATGAAATGTTTTTCTTTTTGTAAAAGTGAGTTTTTATGTGTAGAGCTTTATTATACGCAAACCGAACAGCGCCAAACTGAGCTTCAAGAAACTCAGCTTGTTCTATCGTTGGGTAAATACGTATCTTCGTGGCTCGTAACATTTCAATAAAACACTATGAATTCATTGAGGAATATCTAATAAATGATTCGAAATGTCAATATTTATCTCTATCGAGAGAACCGCCTTATATCCCCGCCCTGATCGGGCGAGGGTTTACGGCGGAGTTGCTAAACTCTGATGCCAACAAGGGTAGATTTAACTTCTTATATATTGTTGGGGAGTTTAGTGGGTATGAGCTTTCTACAAGATGAACAATATCATTGAATAGTGCGTGTTTTAATTTTTGCGACAAATAATAATGAACGTTGTCTAATTCAGCAGTGTTTTCGCTAGTTCCAAGTTCTACATATGAGACTGTACCAAGCTTACTCAATTCGGAGTAAATCCTAATAGTGAATTGAGCGCCTAAACAACTTCGAAGTAATACATCTTTTAGGTTTGATTTGATACTGCCATGCTCATATTCCCACTCAATATCGGTGCGCTTAACCACGTTTTTTAAGCATGAATACCAATCATATAAGTATAAGATTAATTCTAATTTTCTTAATGAAAATGATTGGTTATTCCCAAATTCATCAATAATCCTCTTGATTTCATTCATTTTATTCTTTCTTTGTATTGACTTTTGATTGTTACATTATATTATGATCACAGGCTTTAGAACAAGTCTAGCGTTAAGGTGTCAGTAAATGATAGCGAATACAAAGTTCATTAAATGGTCGTTTTATATCTTTTATTTAGCGGCTTTCGGTTTCCTTAGCAACTGTATAAATCAAAATGCCGCGCATAGCTAAAAGGTATTGAAATGCGTAAATCCTACTCAACTTCTCAAATCCCTGCATTGAAACGTGGTATTCAACTACTTAGAAAAGCAATCAAATTTCATCAATATGAACCATTATTAACCCTAAAGTTAAATGAGCTGCAAGATCGTATTGCTGTTGGCTTGAAATTTGGATCGTTCAACGATTTGAGTACTGATGCTAAAAAGCATGAAACCCCAATTTTCATGGACTGTTTTTGTGCGGAATCCAATTCAGGATGGCGCAACATTAGGGACTCGATCAAGAGAACGCTACTTGGGGAAATTGATAACAGTGCTAAAGGTGAAATCCTGAAGTATATCGAAATGATATCCTGGTATCCCGCTGTTGACGAATCTATTGATCGTCTAAAAGAAGCCTCAGAAGAAATCATTAATTATGCAGACAATTATGAGATTCCTAACCTTTTTTTGGTCTCAAATGTTGATGAGAAAAACCGTTCGATAACGATTAGGTTGAATAATCCAGATTTACGTTATGCGTATGGAACACTCGTACATATAGAAAGTTCGTATCTAAGCCTTTCAGACTTAATGTTTACACGAAAGGACATTGTTGTTTACCACGTACAGAGCATCAATAAAGGACATGAATTCAAAATTGAGTTCAATGACCATGCTCACAACAGACAATTTCTTCCTCAAGTTGCGGTGGTGGATGTTCAGGATATGAATATTGAAAGAACTCATTCTGTTGGCATCATTAAGGGTGAAAAGTCATACCACTATACACCGTTAACACACGTTTTAAAGTACGATCCTGATGAGTTCCTCAGCACTCAGCATGAGCTTGGGTTATGTAAAGTTGCTGAAGAAGAGTCTATTTTCCTTTCTAAGTTTCCCGATGGAATATCAAGAAAACTCTACAATGAAAAAGCGTAAGCTATTGGATTTGAGCCGCTCTTAGAGCGGCTTTTTCATACCCAACCATCAATGCGTTCAGGTGAGTCTTTACCGCTCAGGATTCCATGAATAGCAAGGTGTACTGCCATTGTAATTTGAGGATTATTGAAGGAAGACTCAATTGGGATTGAAGGTGTTAGCTGATTGAGAAAATCTGAAGTTGTAAATTCACCAACGTGGTCGATGGTTCCGTCAGTTAGCGTTTCTTCTATGCGGATCTTGTTGTTGTCGATAAACACACCATATAGCTTGTGGAAGAGTACCGTTCTGACCTTAAACTGAGAATCATTTTCTTTATTAATATAATAACCACCTGAAAGAGGATAGTTCTTTTTACGTTTTCGTCGCATTGTTTAGCTCATTTTTTTATTTAGAATTCTAAATTACCAAATAACTTGTTGAAAATAAAGGGTTCAGTTAAAAGCGTGAAAGAATATTATACAGATAATATTTAAGTGATTAAAAAATAACAAAAAAAGCTTTTAATATGAGATTTTATGAATATAATCGGATTAAAAATAAACAATAAAAAGTCTGGTTATGAAAATTAATAAAAGAATAAGAAATGTAATAAATACTATACCTCTCATTTCAAGTCTTATGCTTACAGGCTGTGCAGGTAATGGTTTAGTTACACCAACTACAGAAATGGATAATGTTGATCTTAAGTTTTTGGGTGTGCCAGGTGTATTAGCAATGCAAGGTAGCGCAGTAAGAATTGATGAAAACTGGCTTCTGACAGCAAAACATAACGCATTTTTTATAATGTTTGATGATGTATATGAACACCCGTTGTGCGATATTGCTCTAATTAAGGATAAAGGCGAAATTGACACTCCAGTAAATTTCAAACTAGTGAATGAAGAAGAGAAAGTTACACACAAAGGGTATGGAAGCTTTTTGGCTATCCCCGCTAAAAGCGAGGGAGAGTTCTTACAATACTTGACTGTAAATAACTGTACGGTTGGATTAACAAATGCACCCGTTTGGGCTGGAATGTCTGGAGGCGCTGTATATAATTCAAATGAAGAGTTAATAGGAATAAATCAAGCTATTGTTTGGAGTGTGAAACTAAATGAGGGTTCTAAACCACTTAAAGAGGCTGATAGAAGAACAGCTTATACGCCAGTCTGTACTGAAGAAGTTGGTCAATGGATCGAAAAAGTAACAGGTGTTAAATATTGTGTTAAATACAAAGATGTAACCGCAAGGATTAATAAAGATGAGTCTAAGAAGTAAAGTTGAAAATTTAATCAAAAAAAGCTCGGAAGATAACCTGCCTAAAGAGGTCATAAGCGAAAAAATTTATGACCTTTTGGAAGATGAAGGTTTATCTGTTTATGGGAACGGATGGGCAGATAGCCCTACAGACTTATCCGAACTGATATCCTTGGATGATGAGGAAGCAATCAAAATTTCTTCATGTAAGATATTGTATCAACTAGATATGGCAGGGCTAGGACTTGATGGTAATGGTTGGTTTGATGGTGATCCAGAATGGAATGAGCTAGTGGAATTACATTGTTAATAAAAAAGCCTTTAACCATCAGGTTAAAGGCTTCAACTTATAACTCTATTACTTCATTCTGATCTGTAGGTGTCAATAACTTTAGATATGCATTACTAGGGTCATATATAGGAAGTTTTGACTCTTTAATCTTGCTCTTATCATACATTGACTCTTCCGTGTCATTGGCGTTTTTATCGAGCTTTACAATAGAATTATGTGTGAATAAGTATGGTACGTTGAGATTTTTGATAAAACGAACCTCATCAACTTTATCGAGAAGGATTTCTGGGCTGGTTGCCATCAATCTATCACAAAATCTTGGATTATATTCCTCATCGCTTAACACAACATCACACTCAATAAATGTTTTTGATTGAATCTGAAGATCAATAATTAACTTTTCTAAATGTAGGTTTCTAACTCTCTCAAAACCATAAATAGTTAATCCTATCTTCAAATCATTAACTCTAGATAATCTTTCAATCAAGTTAATAATCATTGGATTAATTAAATCTCTTCTTTCATGATTCTCTAGTGATGAAGGCATTCGTATTAAATATATTGATTTAGATTCATTTAAAGTATAACCCCATGATTCATTGCTTTCATTAAAGTATGAAGATGATAAATTTTCACTTTTGAGAACTAAATAATTTTTGAATATCTCAATTTTCTCGACATCCGTAATTTCTTCATTCTCAGATAGAAGCCAAGGGAACTTACTTTGTAAAGAATTAAATGAGTCTAGCCATTGATTGGTCGTTTTTGAGTATTTGTCGGAACGCAATAATGAAGTAAATGATGCATAAGGTGATATGTTTACTTTATGGGATTTAGAAGGGGCGCTTATTGCATGATCAAACACATATACATTCTTAGGGTTAGAACAGTTTCTTGACGCTGCTAATGCAACTGAAAACAATAAGTCAGTATCTGTGTCAAAATCTAAAATAAAGTGCGCATCTAGTTGCCTTGAATACGACTTTGATAGCGCATACGAAATAGCCCTGTATTTTGATTCTGGAGTTTTGCTATAGACATAAATAGAGTTTTCTTCACTATCTATCGTCTCTAGCTTGTTTTTGTTGTTTGATGAAAAGAGCTTTTTTAATAGCTTTGAGTCGTTATCTTCTGACAGCTTACTGTGTATATATAATGATTTCATTTTAATTTCCTTTTGATGTTTTTCTTTATCACATAATACACCATTAAGAATGAAGGTAAATGGTTTACCGAGACTTAATCAGGTATGGTATAATGCATACATGCAAAAATGGAGATATAAAGTGACAGCGCTACAAGTTTTATTCATAAAAAATGCGGTATCAGAGGAAGTAAAGGAGCTTGCTAAAGACATGGGATATGATCTTATAGCAGGTGGCAATACTGATAACCCTATAATATATTTTAACCTATCTAATATAGCCAATGACTACATTGAAAAATGGAAGGAAAATTGTAAGTTAGCGAATATTAGAAATGTGTACCACGGAACTAATGAATTCTTCACTAGCTTTGAGCACTCATCTGATATTGGTTTTCATTTTGGAACAAAGTCAGCCGCGTTGAAGCGGCTAAAAAGCATTCCAAGAATGGATGTATCAATTGAAAGAGAAGAGTTTTCTTCTGAAAGTCCATTTGGGATAAGAGCAGGCGACGAAAATTCTACAGACCTAAGGGTTAAAGCTAAAGCTATAATCATACCAAGACTACAACACCCAAAGCCAGGAATAGTAGACGTTATTAATTCATTGTCAGATGAAGAACTTAAGCATGAGATTGATAGCTACATCAATCTTCCAATAACTGAAAAGTATAAAACCATGCTTGTTAATATTGGTAAAAAGCCTCAATTCAATGTTTTAGCTAATGGAGCAGAAATACTTTCCACAGAAGATCGCTTTGTTGCATCTTGTGCTGCCAAGTTTGTGAAAGAATCCGCTGTTAAACGTGCAAACTTGATTTTACGGAACCCCATTAGGATGAGTGATCTTGGTGTTTGGTCTCCTTTAGATATTGCTAGAGAGGCAAAATTAGATTCATCTCAGGTTGATAAAATCATGTCACAGACGAATCTAGAGGAAAAGTACTCTCAGCTAAAGAGAATATTCCTCGATATGGGCGTTGATGGCATCATTTATAAAAATGAGATAGAAGATTCAGGTATAGATAGCTACATAGTATTTAGCGAAGACCAAATCTTTATTACCTCAGAGTTTGACATAACACTGTCAAATGAGCCTCGGTTTGTCAGATAAAAGGAGAAACTATGTTTCTCCAATATCAATGTGTTTCTTTATATTTCTCGTATTCTGATTCTCTTTCTCTTAATCTTGCTAAGCAACTGTGAAGAGCAGGAATATCTTCAGCTTCTTTTGCCGAATATGAGATATTTTCAACAGAATCAAAGATGGATGACTCTCTCTCAGAATAACTAGTGTGAGTTTGTCCGTCTTTTTCCATCGTTAAATAAGCGCAATTTCCACCAACGATGGTCATATAGCGGTCATTGAATGCCTCTCCAACATTCCAGCCGTTGCTAGTAAGTGTTAGCAGCATTCGCATTCTATAGTAAGCAGATTGCTCTGATTTTGAATAGCTAAATTCATCTATGAAGCATGTAACTTTCTTTTTAGAGTTATCTACTAGACTTTCCATTTTTATTTACTCAATTAATTAATATTGATAGTATGTTACCCAAATCAATTATGAATTGGAATGAAAAATGAACAGAAATCATGCGAATTGGTATTCTTTGGCAAAGCTTCTTGAGCGCTACGGAAAGCTTTCTGTAGAGTTATGCAATCTATTTATTTTTCATATGGAATGTAAGGTTTTGTACGCTACTGGAACTCCAAACAATACATTAATAGAATTTGAGATTATTGACCAAAATCTTAGATTTATAGAGAACATTAAAGAAGCCACTTTTGAAAGAGTCTTTAATTTTGAAAATGGTTTTGTTGAACTAAAGCCAGATACTGAAAAATTCATAAACGATGAAGATTATGAATGTGAATTCAATCTTTATGTAGAAACAAGTGTGAAACTTAGAAAAATACTTGCAGCGGAACTTGACGGGCTTCCTAGTGCTGAGGTTAAAGCAATAGAATTTATAAAAAACATGTACATTTCCGATTTCAATATGATTGATTCAGGCTCGCTGTTCACTTTTTATGACATCTTAAAAATAAGAACGAAAAAATCTGAGATAAACTCTTTAGATGTAGGGCTGTTTGAGTATTTTTCAGAGTTTTTCTTTATACAAAGGCATCTGGACGAAATTGGTTTTAAGAGCCATTAAGTTTATTTATGAGATTTTTCTTAGTTTTTATTTGCCGTTGAAAATATCTCTAGTTCTGTCTCTTTCTTCATTGACCTGGATCATTCCTTTCGCAACCATTACCCCTTGTACATACCCAAGCCAACGATTCATTTTGGTTTCTGATTCTTGTGCAGGGTCATAAATTTCACAACTAATTACATGAAGCATCCATGACAGGTGATTATTACTCATAGGGTCTTCTGGATTGCACTCGTAGGTTTTGAATGCTTTAATTTTCTGTAAGTATTGTTTAGCAATTACTTTATGTGGTTCATTCATTTTGTTAATCTTAGTTTAAATAATGATATTGGTATTAAAGTGACAGTTTTACTTCAAAGCATACCCATAGGTGTGTCATTCTCAGCAATCATTTTGAATGCAATTCTTACATCATACATACTAATGAACTTCAAAACTTTGTATGTAAGGAAATTACTTGCATTATATGTGCTAATTTCAGCCATTTTAGGATTTGGTTGGATTGCTTTTTTACTAAAAGTTGTCGATAAATTTCTTAGCTAATCATCGGTATTATAACAAAACTTATTGAAATAAAATCAAAAATTATGGAAAATACTTTTAGTTTATACATAAGATAAATATGGTAAAAAATGGAAAAATTTAAGGTTAGAAAAGAAACAAAGTTTGTGTTTGCAGTTCAGGTGGGTGTTGAGACTTTTTTCTTAAGAGCACAAGCTATACAAGATCCTTATTCGGGTATGTCTTCACATGGTAACTTTATTCCAGTCAGAATAGAGGATTACAAGTTTGAACTTGTTAAGGAAGATAAATGTACTCTCTTTAATAATGCAACGGAGCTTGTAAAAATGGTTATTGAAGATAGACTGCTTAAATCGCGATTTGATTCATTGCTAGCTAAAAATGAATTGTCTATTGAAGATGTCGCTCTTCAAGAGATCTCTGGTGAAAACGTGTCAATTCACCCAAACGCACTCAGACACTTAGTTTAATGAATAAATAAAAAACCGAGCCAGGCTCGGTTTTTTTATTTCGCAATCCACTGCTGTTTTCTTTTACTGTTGCCTTTCCAGTTATTTTGGAGCTTGTATGCATAGCTGTCTCCATCGGCAATATCCCAGTATGACTTACAAACTCTCTTACGCTTGAAGTTGTACTCAGGGTAGTCTAACGCATGACCCAGTCTGGTTCTTAAATCCTTCATTACGCCTTTAGCTGAACGCTTTCTTCCATATGAGCGATTAAAGCCCAAATAGTTAGTGTAGCTGTAATTTCGAAAATGAACTTTGTCAATTTCGATATCTCCACTAGCTAAATCTTCATCATATTCATAAAAACGAGTAACTCGTTCTTCATAAACAAAATACGATTTCTTTCTTGCCTCTGGGCGGTTGCAAAAAAACTCAGTGTGTTGACGATTTGCCATCTTATATCTCCTAGTGAGTAACTATTACTAGAAGATGTCTTTTAGATAATACATATTTTCTCTAAATTTAATGGATTGACAAAATAATAAAACAAATAAAAAACAATATCAAGCGTTATCTTTGGGTTTTATGTAACCAGGCATTGGAGTCAGACCATTGATAAGTCGCTCGAAGCTGATCTTTTCCTCTTTATCCATAACTTGTTTGACAATGTCACTTACATTGTCTTGCATTATTTTCAAATTAGATATCAAATCGGGATTATCAGTATCTGGTACTGTTTGAAGGTATTCAAACGGTCTTGTTCCAAACACATGTCTCTTGAACTGGCTGTAATAGTGAATCGAAAATCTCATTAATTTATCATCTATCTTATCATCTCTGTAATTGTTAGCAATAAACGCATCCTTAAGCGAGACCATAAAATGAGCACGAACAAAATTTTCAAACTTCTGGTTCTGAATTTCCTTCTCTGTCTTCAGTTCATCATCCCATTCTAAAGTTATCCGATTTTCTTCATTTAAGAAATCTTGGAAAATTAACTCGTAGAAGTGATCATCACATAAAAACCCATCACCAAACTCTCTAGCTGTATTTTTTTCACATTTGCTGCACTTGGTTGTTGGTTCTAGAGCAGTGGCTCGTAAACCACAACATTCACACTGAGCATAACCGTCTGTTCTTACGCTACCATGCACTTTTCTATTCCAGTGATGTTCCACACATGCTAGTTGCTTCTGAAATTTTTCCCATGCATTCTTCTCAGCTTCATCGATATCTTTACCTTCTCCACGAATGAAAGTTCCAAATCCGCTAACCTTCGGGAATGCCTCAAAAAACGCTGTCATATAAGAACCTTTTCCTCTTGATATAACAATACCGCTTTCGCCAGCTTGAAGGTGTGTTTTTCCCCAATCATACCTGGTTTCGTACTTTCTTGATGCTAGGTTAACTTTAAATGTATTGGTAGTGCCAATTTTCTCACCAAAGCCCGCTGTAGTTGTAATGCCACAATTTGAGCATGTGCAAGTACCATCAGAAAAGATTCGCCTTTCCTGCGAAATCGCAGGTACAAACTTTTCGTGATCACAGTTTCTAAATTTTTTGTATTTAAACAAAACATCTTCAACAGCTTGACTCAAGATTAAATTCTTTTCACTAGAAACCCAAAAATCTGGAATTTTACTATCATTCTCTGAGACATATCGAATGCTCGCTTCAACCAGCTTTAAGTCATCATTATTAATGACAACCTTAATTCGTTCAGTTGTTTTATGGTTTTTGTTAACTTGTCCCTGAATTACTGACAAGGCGTGTTTGTTTATAGGGTAATCTGATGTTAGCCCATTTTCTATCGTTATCACTTTATTTTCCTCAATTCTTGATTCCTGCAAATTTTACCCAACCAAAGAACAAAGTTGCAAATGCCGTTTCATCGTTTTTTGATTTTTTATTGAAATATTCAACCATATTTTTCTCTAAGAATTTCATGTTGTTTTTGAATTCTCGACTACTAATATCAGGTATTTCTTTAAAGTTTGCATAACCTTTTATTTCGTATATGTGTTTTTTGACGATCTGAATAAAGGTTCTTGTGAGATAAAATGATTCTTCTTTAGAAAGCATGGTTCCTGATTGTAAGGACTGATCTCTCAGCAGCACGTAAAATTTATTGCTCAAATAGCTCTCGAAGTTTTCACTTTTAAGTTCGTCTTCTGTTTCAATGGATATTATCGAATCGGGATCTTCATACCTTTCTGTATTGAACTTAACATCATTTTCATATAGTTCATCAAAAGAAAGCTCGTTGTAATGAGCATCACAATAAAACTTATCGAGATTCGTCAATTTTGCTGGTGATTTACATATAGTACATTGGGTAGTAGGTTCAAGAGTATGACCAGATAAGGCGCACTTTGTACAAGTCGCATATCCATCTTTTCTTTCAACTCGACCATCATTTCTTACCCAATCATGCTCTTTGCATTTCATTTTTTTATTTAACTTTTCGTATGCATCCTGTTCAGCTTCAACCAAAGTAGAGCCTTCGCCTCTAATGAATGTCTTAACATTGTGTATGGTGGGGAACGCTTCGAAAAATGAAGTAGCATAAGATTTACATTTAGAGGCTGAAATAACAACTCCGTTATCACCTCCCTGTATAGAAATACCACTCCAGTTAAATGATGTGGTATAGTATCTCTCCTTAGCTCTTCCAAATGCGGACAGAAGTATTGTTCTTCTCTCTGAACTTCTATCTTCTATTGAAGGAACAGTAAGCATTCCACATTCTGAGCACTCCATTACACCATTTGTAACGAGGACACCTTCTTTTGTTATGTGCGGTTTCAGTTCGCTGTGTTTGCAAGAGCTATATTTCAAATGGGATTCGATAGAAATTTGAATAGCATCTATAATAGATTCACTAGAACATTCACTGTTTATAAAGTCACTCTTAAATCTATTATCATCATTGTATATATGAGTCATGGCATGATATGGCTTGTCATCCTTTTCATGGAAAGAAATTCCAATATCAATATTATTGTTAAATAGATCATTAAAATGTTGCGTTAAGTTTTCAACATCTTTGCTTGTGAATGCTTTTCCGTATTTCTTAATGGTTATCATTTTACACCTTAAAAAAGCCCATCTAGGGCTTTTAATTACATTGTCAATTCAGTTCCTGGCTTATCGAAATTACCATTGTCGCGTTGATGTGTTATTGACTTGATCTGTTTAAAGGATAATTTATCAAGACTTCCTTTTTCCAAGTCGTAAAAATCATCAATAACTTCAGTTCCTTCACCTCTTTCTACAAAGTACTTCTTGTGCTTAGGTAGAGTAATGCTTTCTTTTATCTTGCATAACAAATCATCGGGTGAAAACACAATAACATGAAAATTTTCCATTTTTGGTATTTGTGCGTCTTTAACTTTTACCGCGTAGCTTGCAATGTGCTTAGCAACAAAAGGCTTAATTTTTAACCCATCATAAAATATTTCTGTTGTTCTACCACTACAATAATCTTTATATAAAGATGCTATTTCATTTATTGTGTTTAGTTTCTTATCATTTGGTGGCGTAACTTTAATTCCATCATAGCCCATCGCGGAAAATACTTGTTTAACAACGTTTCTTGAATCTGGATTCCCAGAATAGCTACCTAATGAATTTGCAAATTCATATATAGCTAGATAAACATCAAATTGATTGGTTGAATTAATGATCATTGAGTTAGTCTTAGCTAAAACAATGTCTTTGATTTTATCTTCAATTTCATATTTGTTTGCAATAGTTCTCAGTAAAATGGGTGATGGTTTTGAGTCCATTAGCAAAGTAGGGTAGTTATTATCAAATGACGCATCATATATATTTGCATTTGAGACAGAGAATTTATGCAAAACCCCTCGTTGAGTTTGGTGTACTAAATGCTCTTCTTTATTTGCGTATGCATGACTTTTACGTTCAAAGGATTCTGGATTGCCATATACACGAACGGCTTCATTTAGACTCCCAGTTAAATATAGTCCATCACCCTGCTTTGAGTTACCTCTACTTACATAACCGAAAAATTTTGTACCACTTTTGTTATACTCATCTTCACTCATTGTGACAGCATGATATAGATCCAAGTTATCAGTGGCTTCTGAGTATGTGAAAGAGCAATCTGAGTGATGTAAAACTCTCATAGCATCGCCAGACAATTGTCGCCCATTTTCGACAAATGTCCAATTTGAGTCTGTTTTGAATGCAATAGGCTTTCCGTCGAATGTAACAACGCCATTATTGTCCATTTCTTTTATTGTATCTGTATCCAAATGAGGCAGGATCTGTATTGACCAAGATAAAATTTCTTTTAATTCATGAGCGCTTACATTTGCCTCACAAATCTTTTGATTATCTTTGTTATACCATCCATCTGACTCTAGATGTATCGTATCTTTTATGATGTCAATAAATCCAGATTTGTAGCCAGCCAGTATATTTTTTTCACTGATTGCCATATCAGTTTTGTAATATACAGAATTTAAAAATGAAGTTTCAATAGAATCTAGGTCAATTGCATTTATTCTATAAACTTCCTTTTCATAAATTTTACTTTCATAGTCCTGAAAAGAAAATTCATCAATTTCTTGAGTGTGAAAATCAAATATTCCCAAAGGTGATATAGGAGTGTTATTGCCAGCATACATGTCATTTATAACACATGAGTTTGCTGAAATCCCGTCTACTATCACATGTAACGCGTTAACTCTGTTCATTATTATTATCCAGAAGAAGATTATTTAATTAATTATACCATGTGACCATTTACAAAAAAACTCACCAATCGGGTTAGAATTGGTGAGTTATCGTTTTAGATTTTAGTGCGCTTCGTTCCAGTTTTCACCAGAGTTGGCATCTGCCACCAGCGGAACCTTTAGGGTGATCTCGTAAACCTTACTGTATGCTTCTTCCATCAACTTTTTGAGTGTGTCTTTAGTTTCTTCGAGTCTAGCTTCTGAAACTTCAAAAACTAGTTCATCATGGACTTGCATCAGGAGTTTAATGTCATTTCTTTCATTCAGGATATAGTCAAAGACTTCAATCATCGCTGCTTTAATCACTTCCGATGCTGTTGCTTGAATACCTGCGTTTTTGATTGATTTCTCGGCATGTGAACGAACCATTGAGTTTGGAGAGTTTAAGTCTCCTGCATTGATCTTTCGACCACCAAGTGTTTCTACATATCCATTACTTTTAGCAAAATCTAGTTCACCTTCAAAGTAAGGTTTGATAGATACGTATTTTTCGAAATACTTAGCCATAAACTGTTCAGCAGCTTTTTTCTCGATACCAAGTTGTTTAGCTAACCCTTTCGCTGAAATATCATAGATCAAACCGAAATTGACTGTTTTTGCTCTTCGTCTCTGCGATTCATCCACTTCATCAGTTTCAACAATTTGTTTCGCTGTAGCTTCATGAATATCACCACCTTCATTGAACACATCGATAAACAAAGATTCATTTGCTCGATGAGCAAGAATGCGCAATTCAATTTGAGAAAAGTCGATAGACAGAATTTTATTCCCCGTATTCGCGTCAAAGCTTGAGCGAATGCGCTTCCCATCTTCCGATCTGATAGGGATATTCTGAAGGTTTGGATCTTCAGAAGACAATCGACCAGTTAATGTAACATCCTGATTATATGTTGTATGAACTCTACCTTTCTCGGTAGCTCGTTTCTCAATACCTGTAACATACGTTGACAACAATTTAGATACACTACGATGCTCAAGTATCATTGGGATAATAGTATGCTTATCGATTAAATCAGTCAGTACAGATTCAGCAGTAGATTTTTTCTTTGATGGAATTTCTAAATCTTCAAATAGAACAGCCTGCACCTGTTTTGGTGAATTGATATTGAATTTCTTACCAGCTTCTTTATAAATATTCGCTTCTAGCGTAGTTAAGCGGCTCTTAAGCTCAGAACCAATTTCTCTAAGGTTCGTTAGGTTAACTTTTGCCCCAATGAACTCCATATATGCAAGAATAGGTGTGATCTTAGAGTCAACAGCATACTCTTTCGTCATTAAGTGCTCGGTTAACTCTTCGTACACTTTCGCGCTAACCTGCATTTCCTCAAGTACAATCAAAGCTGCATCTTCGAATGGTACTTTATTCCAATCAGCTTTAGTTGTATTTAGTTTGTACCTCTCTCTTAATGGATTGAGATTGAAATGAGAGTATGTGCTATTCAAAAACTCTATTGATGGCTTCTTGGATTGACCACCGACAGCGACATAATGTAAAACATTGACATCATGTGCTTTTAATCGGAACACATCAATTGAGTCATAACAACTCCCCAATGATTTTAGTACTTCTTTAGCGTTTCGACTGACAATCACAAAGTCATGGCTGTCAATTAGCGTTTTCGCTAATGTGGCTAATTCATTTGTGTACTGCTCAACATCAACCACTAAATACTCATCATTAATTTTAAATACTAAGTGCTTGTTACCTTGTGTACTAAATAAATCTTGCACACCTTCTTCACACTTGAAGAAGTCGATCTGGATAGGCTTATTTAGTATTGACGAATTAGACTTATTGAACAGCATTTCGCGGATTTTCGTTTCATCAGTAGTGTACTGAGTAACAATGCTTTCAGCATTTGGGTTTTTAAGTCCAAGCGCTTTCTTTAGATTCATAAGACCGTACTTTGTTGTTAGCTCATAGAGTCGGACTTCGTCACGACAACCAACAAATTCTTCTACGCCTTTCCCTAAATCGACATCACAGTTAATAGTAACTAGGGCTTTGCTTAGTGATAGGTGTGACTTAGCGGCTTCGATTTTTTCTTCTGACTTGCCACCAATTTCTCCTGCATTAGCTAAAACACCTTCAAGACTGCCGTATTTTGCGATCCATTTTGCTGCGGTCTTATCTCCGCAACCATCAATGCCTGGGATGTTATCTGATTTATCTCCTTGAAGCGCTAAGAAGTCGATAATCTGCTCAGGGTATACACCGAACTTCTTAAATGTACCTTCTCTGTCAATTGCGGCATCGAGTAGCTTTGTGCTTCTTTCGGTCTGCTGCGTATCAATGATGTTGATTCGTTCATTGATCCCTTGGTACATATCTTTATCAGATGTCAGAATGTAAACCATGTAACCTAGTTTCGATGCTTTAACCGCCATAGTTGTGATAGTGTCATCGGCCTCATAACCAGGGATGGACAAAATAGGTAGACCCCAAGCCTCAACAATATCTTTAATTGGTTGAACCTGTTGCTTTAAGACAGGGTCGGTCTTATCACGATTCGCTTTGTACTCAGAATACATATCGTGTCGGAAAGTTTTTCCGCTATGATCGAATGCAACAATCGTTTTGTCTGGAGAAATTGAATTAATTGCTCGGTTCACCATGTTACAGAAGCCAGTAATGGCATTTGTTGGGAAGCCTTCTTTGTTGCTCAAAGCAGGGACTGCGTGGAAAGCACGATGATAAAATGAATTACCATCAATAATAATCATGGTCTTATTAAGCTCAAGTGTCATTTTGGAAATCTTTTATTTGATTAGTTGAATCATTACCTTACACCAAATCAAGGTATAATAAAAGACAAATAATTATTATGATGTATAAAAATATTCGAAATACCCATTGACAGCCTTTTTTATATTTCATAATATTGTTTTCGCAGCGAAGGAAAGCCAATCTTATTCTTTTAGGTGAAATGCGAGAACTTTATTTTGGTTTCTAACGCTGCGGCAACTGACTTGGATCGTGGGAATTTCTGGAGGGTGCGCTAGCCATCTAGAAGAGGGGTTCGACACCCCTGCGAGTCACCAAGGCTTGGATCGTGGGAATTTCTGGAGGGTGCGCTAGCCATCTAGAAGAGGGGTTCGACACCCCTGCAAGCCACCAATGGTCTATCTCGGAGTGAGGGGTTCGCATCACCGAAGCTCTCAAGAAGCTCGATTCTTCTGTAGACCACCTTTTAATTTTATATATGTAGGTAAACAATCATGACAATGCCATTCAGATAGCTCTTGCGCACGGACAGACCGCACTGAACTAAGTTCAGAAACTCTTCAAAAAAGCACTCAGTCTAACTCTGAGGACGCTCCAAAAACCGCTCATCAAGAGCACCTTTATGTCTACGCAATAGCAAGACAAGACCTAGAGATGAATGCTGGAAAGCTTTGCTCTCAAATTGGTCACGCCTTTCATTATAGTGTTAGAAACAAAGAAATCTGCAACTCACTTGTAGACGATTACGAGAACCCTGAATTTGGCGGTTCAAAAGTATGTCTTTGGGCTAACGACGAAATACATATCAACAAAATCCATCACGAAATCCAGAAGCTAGGTGTACCTTGCGCATTAGTTGTTGATTCTCAACATGTGCATCTTCCATTCTTCGATGGAAGTCCAATAGTCACAGCTCTCGGCGTAGGTCCATGTACCAAACGCCAGGTTAAACGCGTCCTTGGAAAACTAAAGCTAATAAAATAATTGAGAGAAATATTATGAAAAACATCAACCTAAATGTATTTAAAGCCGAACTAAAAACTAAATTTACAAAAGAAAGATATCTAGAAATTGTTGATAGCTTTAAAACTATAGCAAAGAAAGCAAAGAGTCATAAGTGCGAATCCAGCATGGAGTTATACGTTCTTAACGCACTGATTCGAGGCAAATCGGTTGCAAAGACTACTCACAACGCCAGCTCTTTGAAGTACAAAACCGCCGAAAATCATATTTATGACTATTTGAATGGAAAGGAGTACCGATCTCAATATTCATTCGAGGGAAGAATACCTTACGTTCTTGATGAGGCTTTTGGTCTCACGAAAGAAGAAAAGGAACTGATTTATATAACTGCTATCAAATCTAAAGAATTTAATTAAGGAATAATAAAATGATTACTGAAACTACTAAAAATATTGAAGAGAAAAACACTATGAAAACACAAGAAAAAAACAGATTTTTTGAAATCGTGTCAAAATTTAAAGCCTTTGTAAATGCTAAGGAAAGCGAAAGAGAAAGCTCTCATATGTTCGAAATGTACATTTTGTATGCAGTTATTCGCGGGAAAGACCCTAAGAAAACATCTCACGACCCGTCTACTGACAGCTATGAAGAAGCTCTAGATAACGTAAAGGGATTTCTTGAGCAAAGATACAAGCCTAGTAAATGGTTGCCAAAAGGTAACTTTGCTAACACCCTCATTGATGCTTTCGGATTAACGGAAGAAGAAATGAAGATGTACAGAGAAGAGTTATGATAATTGAAAATAGCCTCTGATCGCACGGCATTGCGGTTTCATGGTGCTCAGCAGAAGAGGACTCGTTTAGTCCTCTTTTTGTGGGTTAGCAGTTGCACATCTCAGATGGGAAACACCCACAAAGCGTGACACTAGACATTAGAGAGAAAGCAAAAAGCGGCATAACTAGAAGTATCAATCCAAACGCACTTTTGATAACACTACCGTTCTTTTTTTCAATTTCTTCAGCATTTAGCAAAAGCCTAACAACGTAATATAGAAAGGTATTTCCCAACATAAAAGTCAACAGTTGCATAGCATTATAAAAAACCGTGAAATTTAAGTGATAAAGGACACCCACTAACATCACAGATAAGACGAAGCTCACAACCCCCATCTTGGTATCTTTTCTGATAAGTCTTCGTGAAGCACAACAAGTGCCGTATTTCTAATAATAATTGAACTTACCGAGAAACACGAAACGGCAAAGGATATAGCAAGAATACTGAATGCCACCATATCTAAGGTTAGTTTTACTATCATTTTTCATTAACTCTATTTATTAAAAGCAGGATATGGAAGGATAAAATTTGTCCAATATAAAAATTAGCCCTTACTATGTGTAACAAGGGCTATTGATTAAATGGGCAACGGACTAGCGCCACGATACCGTAATGCCTTGCCATGATTGGGGCTTTTTTATGCTTCTGATTTTGCGTTGTTTTGTGTTCTTTGCTCTCTGAACTTTTCAACGGTATAGTCAGTAAGCTCATCAGCAACTATCCCAACTCTAACAACCGAACCTACAGCAGCGTTGATTTTGCTTGTTACATAGAACTCAAGAATATGGAATGCCATGTACACACCGAAAGTGAAAAAGGTATAGATCCCAGCAATAACTGAAACAAAAATCGCCAAACCACCCAAAATGTCATAGTGATTAAGAGCAATACCCGAAGCAACAACAAGAAAACCTACTAAAGCCTTCTTTCCTACGGAATCGCGAAAAGCAATAACCTTATCCAGATTGTCGTTGAAACGATGGATAAATGATTTAGCGTTGTCTTTTGTGAATATAGTTTTAAGTAGTTTTTTCATTATAGTTCCATTTTTATTTGTTAATTTGTGTAAATTATATGTTCAAAACCGATTAGGTCAATCCTTTTTAACTTAAAAAAGAAAGCCTAGCGATTGCTAGGCTTTGGCTTAATAGTTTATAGGTTCTATACGAATAATCTTATTTCTATCAATCAAAATTCGGAATCTTGATGTAACCGTCTCTTCATGACCTTTATATGTTTTCTTTTCGTGAATCTTGAGTTCAACTCTGATTCTGCGCGGAACTCTTGTTTTACTTGGTTTATCATTGGCTGTGTACAAATAAATCTCCCTACCATCACTTGGAATGGTTTTCATGATTTCAGCCAAATCAATTTGTAAGTCTGTTTTTATTTTCTTAAACCCATGATAATCGAAATCCCTTAAAGTTGTGCGCTCTTTAATTGTTATCGAATTATCACCTCGCTGCTTTTTATCTGAGCGATACAAACCTTCAGACCACCATGTCTGGCTATAGCCAATGGGCTTGGTTTGACCAGGATAATGAAGAATCGCCTTTTGTCTTGGTTTATGCTCCATGATTTTTTTATAAATCCGTGATTTGATGCTTTCTTTAAATACATCGCGGATAACATAAAGAAATGCAAAACCTAAAACAAATTGTAAGCCAGTATCAAACCCCATAAGTCGTAACTGGAGCATTATAAATCCGAACAGGATCATAATAATGCCAGTGGATAGCGCAATAGCTAAATACTTTTCCTTTGTACCTACATTGGTCGTGGTCGTGTTTAGCTTAAGAGGTAGTTCAGTAATCCTCTCCTGCATTTCCATTTTATTTGTGAGACGAGTGATCTTATCAACATCTTCAGTTTTAAGATCCATAGAACCCACTTTCTCGTGATACATCTTGTCCTTTCGATGTTTTTGCTCTTCAATACATAGATTGTTAACTTTTGCACGAAGATCCTGTGAATCTTTAATTGACTGCAATGTAAGTAGGTTTTTTAGTAGAAATTGTTCAAACTTGAAAGATAGAACAAAATCTACGCTTCTAAATTTTTCAAACTTAGTTTCATCCTCAATAGGGAAATCCCTAAATGAGTTCAATAAAGTTTTAAGAGAATCGATACTATTGTCGAAATTCTCTAATGAATCCTCTTCAGTTTCATTAATCGAACTGCTCTTTAGCTGACCATTAAATAGAAATGCGAACAAGCTAATGGAAATACTGAATTTTTCAAATGGTAGATCTTTCTTTTCTAGCTGTTTCACATAAAGCAGCATAGTACTGATGCTGTTACCCTTATGGAATCTACGGCTTTGAGTAATAAAGCTATCGAAACCATTTACAAATCGACTATCATCATCAATCTCAAAATTCTTTGGGAATAAAAGCTCAATACTTGTCTCTCTAGTGTAGTCTTTTGCTAAAGTTTGCTGAATGTCGATTATTTTATTGCCTTTTTGTTCTACGCAAACCATATACACACCTAAATGATTATGACAATTATTGTAATTAGATAAGGCGAGCTGATAGCTCGCCTGAATGTTTACTATAATACACAATGTTACACTGAAGGAAAAGAGGTATATTTAAATATATGATTAAAAATATCTGGTCATTAAGTTGGGAGTGCTGTAGAAACAATCAAAATTTTCTTTGACAAAACCAGTTGTTAGTGTGGAATCATTTGAAATGCCTTTATTTATCATCAGGGTAATTATTAATCACATTAAAATTTAATAATTAACATAATGGTTGATCGAATAAAGATCATTAAATATAATGTCCAAAGTATAGTAAGACTATACATATCAATAACAAAAGAAATTAATAAATAATAAAAAAGGAAAATATCATGAAATTAACAAGAAAGCATGGAATGTACCTTGGCTTGGGCTTATTGGCAGGTTTTTCACTGCTAGCTCCAGACGTAGCGTTCGCGAGTGTAAAAGATGCTGGTGAAGCAGCAAAAAACATCGAAGGTAACATTCAAGCAATTAAAAGCATGATTATGAGCTTTTTCTACTTGGTAGGTCTAGTTCTAGTTGGTGTTGGTTTGTTCTTGTTCTACAAAGACAATAAGCAGCCAAACCAAGGACATGCTAAAAACGGCTTAGTTAGTTTACTTGTTGGTGTGGGTCTGCTCTCCATTACAAGTATCGTAGCTCTTCTTACTGGTACAATTGGTTTTGATGCCAAGGAAGCTAATGAGCGTATTGAAGCCGATGCAGGTTTCTAGCAAAGCAAGATTGAAAATGCTGAAGGCGACAGAGATGTCGCCTTTTTATTATTGAAATAAATACTTGGATTTGAGATCATATGTCTGTTCTAAAATTCCCTACAAAACCTCAAAACATCCGAGGCAAAAGCCAAATATGCTGGTGGCTAAGAGAAATTGCTGATTTGATAGAATCGGAATCCCTTGAAGTACAGCCAGAAGCCATTGCTCTTTTGCTAGTTGATAAGGATAAAAGCGAATTTTTGCATGTTGGTGGTATTCGTAGAAAAGAACTTAAAAATGAACTTATTAAATCAATAAATAAATTACAATATGAGAAAGACTCATGAAACAATACTTGGATTTATGTCAACGAATTGTTGACCAAGGAAAATGGGTAGTAAATGATCGAACAGGAGAAAGATGCCTAACGGTTATTAACGCTGACTTCACTTATGATGTTGATGAAGGAAAATACCCATTAGTAACAACAAGAAAAAGTCCGATAAAATTAGCGATAGCGGAACTAATTGGTTATATTCGTGGATACAGTAATGCTGCTGACTTTAGAAAATTGGGAACACGCTCTTGGGATGCAAACGCTAATGAAAATGAGGCTTGGCTAAAGAATCCACATAGAAAAGGCACCGACGATTGCGGCAGGATCTATGGAGTGCAAGCTCGTGGCTGGCAGACCCCTGATGGGACAAGTATAGACCAATTAGAAAACGTAGTCAACCATTTAAAAAATGGAATTGATAATAGAGGTGAGATCATCACATTTTTCAATCCAGGTGAATTCCATATGGGGTGTTTGAGACCTTGTATGCATTCGCATCAATTCTCATTATTGGATGGAGAGTTATTCCTGAACAGTACGTCAAGGTCGGTAGATGTGCCTCTGGGACTGGTAGCAAACATGCAGCAAGTCTATGTGTTTCTAGCTGTCATGGCTCAAATTACGGGTCACAAACCAGGTAAGGGATTCCATAAGCTAGTTAACTGCCATATTTACGAAAATCAGTTTGATCTGATGAAAGATGTGCAGTTAAAAAGGGAGCCTTTGGAGCAACCTAAGTTAATCATTAATCCTGATATCAAAACACTGAAGGATCTAGAAACATGGGTAACAGTGGATGACTTTGTAGTTGAAGGTTACGAACATTACGACCCAATTGAGTATCCATTTTCAGTTTAGCCCCTAAGCCGAATCTTGCGATTCGGCTTTTTATTTTTCATTTTTAAATTCAATTTGTTAAACTATAATTGTTGACATTTATCTATTTAGGTGTAATTAAGTTGGAACGAGGCGAGATTGAAGTTGATAAAGACGGAGTTAAGTTCAAGATAGTCCTTGATGGTGATTATGTGTATCTTAAAGGCATTACAGATACTTCATATGAAAGCAATCCAATCAAACTCTCAAAGTATAGAGATCTTGAAGCTTTAGCGAATGAGCTTGAAAATAGGGGTCTGCAAGTGATTAAGAAGCAGACATCCCACGAAAAGCTAAAATCCAAAGGTAGAGATATCTCAAGCATTATAAGCTCTCTAATTGATACCAGAGAGCCTTTTGAGCTAGGCAGTCAAACCTATAAGTGGAAAATCGAAAGTGCTCCATTTAAAAAGAGCACAAGAATGAATTCATACTTGCTTATAGACACAAGAGAACCTAAAGAGTTAAGAGATCTGGTCGAAAGAATTTCCATAAATCAAATCGAGCAAACAGTTCTTAGTATTGGTGACATTCATATAGGTTCACACCTAAATGAAAGATTAATGGTTATAGAGAGGAAGACAGTTACTGATCTTTACAATAGCACCGTATCCAAGCACTTTCACGATCAAGTTGAAAGGTTATCTGATTTCAGGTTCGCTCGCGGTGATAAAGAGACAAAAATTGTCTGGATAATTGAATCGGAACAAGAAGGGAAAAGAAGCCTTTATAATGCCTTCCCTGAAACGAAGCAAACAGATGGTGTGGTTAACTACATAACTGCGATCCATAATCAACACATCTTGCAGGCTTATAATAAGCATCATACGGCGTATTTGGTTGCAAAGTTAGCTCAGGGGTTTCTTGAACAAGAACTCTACTACAAAGTAGTGCCTTCACGTTGCAATATTGAAGCGCGTGAATCAAGTAACTATCATCTTTATAAGATGCTTTTGAACATACCAGGAATATCTCATACGACTGCTACACACCTTTTAAGAGAAGGAATATCTATTGTAGAACTTAGTAAAATGTCCTTATTGGATTTGAAAAAGCTGAAAGGTGTTGGAGAGATCAACGCTCAAAAAATATATAATTCATTAAGATATTTCTAGTATATAAATCAGATGATCATTGTTATAATTTCTAAAAATGGAGATTAAAGATGATTTTTTATATACCAACTATCGGGGATGCTATCAAGCTAGCATCCCAAACTACATTTAATGTTATCAATGAAAGAAGAAATGAAAACTTCCTTAAGTCCTACCTTGGATATGAAGCAGTAAATGTTTCGAACTCAATTTCCCTTCCTAAAAACACAATTTTGAAAATAGATAGAATTTACATTAGACAGAACAACCCGTTAATGGATTCGATAACTTTTGTTGTCATTGACTCAAAGAAGAAAGAGATAGTTAAATCAAGATTTTTCGCAAATCTCAAAGATGTTAATGGAATTGAGTTCGAAAAGGTAATTACTGATAAGAAAACTAATGTGCATAAAGAACTAACTTTAGAAATTGAGCAAAAAACTTCTGAATACTCTTGTTTAAATAATATATCAAAATACCGAATCCCAAAGAGAGCGAAAGATAAATTAGTAATCGATCACATAAATAAACTTCCTTCAAAGTTTAAAATATGCCTATCAGTAAATATAATTTCTGCCTTGAAAGATTGCTTGCAAGTTGTTGAAGAAATTGATGTTTCGTTAGAGTCGGGTGTCGAAGATGGTGAGAAGAAGGCTCTTCTAAATAATCTAAATGAATTCATCAGCGAAATCCCAGAAGATCTAGGCATTGATTTTATAACCCTGGATTCATTCGAATATAAAGATCAGCTTGTCTATTACATTGATTGTGATAGAAATGCATTCGATATAATTAGAAAAGCATATATTCTGATTTCAAAAGATCCAATACTGTACAACAAAATACGAAACTCAATTTATATAGGCTGGCTTTTAGATTTAATCATTCCTGAATATTCATCAAGAGTAAATTTCATCCATAAGCTTGAAAATGGCAGTTTCTTTATATCGCACGAGAACTTTTTAAAGATAAAAATGGATGCCATATTGAGTAGGTTTGACCATTCTATTAGAGCGGGTCAAACTGAATACGGAAGTTTTAAGAAAGCCATTCAACAACTTAAAAAGTAAAATCAAAGCCAATCTACATAGATTGGCTTAAGTATATCAGGTATGAAAAAGCACCATTATTAGTAGATAATTGGAAAAGAGCAGCCTATAGGCTGCAATTTCAATTAGTACAGTGTCAGCTTGTCCGTTAACTCATGATACATTCTGTTGCTACCTGGTCCTATCGCGAGAGAAATTGTTGAGTATGTGTCAATATCCTCTACGCATAATAAGCCTCTTGATTCTGACTGTTCTTTTAGATTCATCAATACATCAATACTTTTAGTTTTTAATGTAACCTTCTTAAAGCAATCATCAAGCCAGATTTGTAGATCTCTATTTTTCTCAGAATTAAGGTCAATACTGCAACGGGAGACATGTGCAAGGATAGTCGCTATTGCCATTTTAATGGCTGATCTGATCTGGATTATCTTGTTTAGTCTCTCATTACTATAAAATACGAGTACTTGCTTATGATCACTCTCTTTCTTACCATATTCAGGGATTCTAAGAATTGGAAGACTAAAGTCAGTATTAACCAAAGCACAAGTTAGTGTTCTAACGCCATTAAATTGCGTCAGTCCATTATCAAGAATACTTACTGAGTGATTCGAACTAGCATTGCTTACATTGATAAGTTCTTCTTCACTTTTTACAAATTGGATATTCAGAACTTTGTCTATGTGGGTCAATACATGGTTTAGTTTTTCGATGGTGCTCAAACTAGTAGTTAAAACTCCACCATTTTGCTCAAATAGTGACAGCGTGTATTTCATAGCTGCATGTGAGACTTGGGATAACATCTTACCTCTAGTCATTCCAAGGTCTTTTCTAATATATATAGTGAACATCGTTTACCTCAACCTTCTTCCAGATGCCCGTGTACAGTAATGCTAGAAACTTGACTATTGTAGCCGTTATCGATTGAATCGTACTTTTTCATCCAATGGGTTTCTCTAGAGAGAACGTATTCCTCTATAGGCATACCTTCTGGTGATTCTCCAATAATCTCTAAAACACTAAACTCCCAATCTGTTAGTTTGGTGTTTCTGATTGCTTTATGAAATTTGCAATCACCACCCTGAAAAAAATGCTGATACCAGCGTAACGTGAAAACCTGCAAAGTTTTGCCTATATAGTGCTTATTTTCAGCCGTATTAGTGATCTTATAGATGACAGGCGCATTTCCATGTGTCTTATCGATACAGGAAGCATTGAACGCAATGTGTTTATTTCCGTATTTCTGCTGACACTCTCTAGAGCAAAACTCTATCCCCTTGTATTGCTCGTTGTGGTCATTGTAAAGGTCAATTCGCCTAAAGGAATTGCTGCACTCCTTGCATTTCCTGTTTTCAAATAAACGATTTAGATATTCATCAGTTCCGTCATGCTCTCTTAATTTGAGCAAATATGGGCTTTTTTCAAAATCTTTTTTGAGAACACGGCAAGGTAATTCAACGTCGAACTCATCTTCAAGGGCTTTTCGGGCTGCTTTTTTGTCTTTAGCTTTCAATAGTCCTGAATACATAGGAGGGAAAGCCCAACTACCTAATGAGTCCTGCTTCTGACATTTTATTTCATAATAAAATTCTTTCATTTTTATCACTTTTTTAACTAAATGTATGCAAAACATTTGATAGAAGTAAGAACAAATGGCAATATATCTTTAAATAACAATAATTGCAACGGTGTATAATGTGAACAATCTCAATAATCAAACCCCGTATGAAAATGGTAAAACCTGTAGGGCTTCTGGCATGAGTATCGATGCAAACCCTTTTAGAAACACATACGTGGACAATCCAAGTGACGCTTTCCTTCAGTGGGAGAATGGCTGGAAGGAAGTAAATGGTGAAACGGAAATAGAAAGTGAAAACGCTTAAGTAAGGAGCGAGTTTTGTATAATCTAACCATAGGTAAAGATGCCCTGCGACTCGTTAATTTAATAAATAAAAAATCAAAATATAAAGACTTGTATAAAGTTACTGAGTCATTGTCTAAGTCAGGTGTAAAGTCTTCTGATTTACTCAGATTTATAAATCGAATATCAGCATCAATAAAGTTGCGCTCATACAGTACATACCGAGATGAGGTTGTTATCCCTCTTTATGAGTATCTTTCAGATTCATCTCTTGAAACGATACATGCATTGCCCTTAATGTCTCCTGAAACTAAAAAGATGGATTCAAGAATAGTTTTCGATCTGGCTATTATTTACTTAAGGGTTGTAATGATGTATAAAAATTCTAGAACTCTTGCTGCCTTACATCAAAGAAGAACTTGTTAACTGAGGAAGCTATATTGAATAATCAAATTCAGCACTTTAGTGAAGAGCAAAGAGATGCTATTTCTTTGGATTATGCTCTGATGCTAAAGCATGGGACTGTAGAAATTCCTTCAGACATACAATCAGATCAAGAATTCTTAGAATGGTGTAAAAGAGAAAATTCTGGATAAAATTAAGGTATTTGAAATGAATGACGTAAGTAAATTGCTGGAATGGCTTAGCAACCTCGATCAATACAAGTCTACTGAAAAGGGTTTGCATAGAAAACCTCAAGTTAAAAGCCTAAAAAAAAGCATTTCATCTGCATGTAATTTACTTAGTCAGACCAATCCTGACTATTTCTCAAGTAAAATCACATTAGGTGATTTTTACCACAAACTTCCGACAATGACCGAATTTGTTGGCAATGATGTGCTTAATCTAGAGCGTTTTTTAGGTGAGCTTATTCAAGGGCTTCCCGCTAACTCCGAATCCCAGCCTCATAGAAGTGCAGAAGATGCAAAAAACCATCTTAACCTAGTAAGAGAAAACTTTGAGTGGCTATTATTTCTCGATTTTGAGTACAACCAATATAGGCTAGGTGGATCAGACAAGTTTACAGAATCTATTGTTGATTTTGGTCTTGTTGCGGTAAGTTCGGATAACCTAGAAGCCGCGTTTGAATTAGATTCTTTGATTCTACCATTCCCAGAGATGAAAATGGGTAGATACTGTGAAGAAAAAACAGGCATTAGCACTGAAATGCTCCAGGGTATGCCAAACTTCGAAAATTTCTATCTTGAAAAACTGAAAAGCTTTCTCGATAAGCAACAAAAATGCATTTTTGTCCACTGGGGTGGTATCGAGCAAAAAGCGTTTAATAGAGAGTTAAGAAGAACTAGTCAGCCCGAACTGAACCATAGCTTTTTAGATCTCCAAACAATCTACGCAAAAATTCATGGTCGAGATACGATGGGACTTAAAAGAGCTGTGCAGAACTTAGGTCTAGAGTCCGAGCTAAAGGAGCATAGGGCTAACAGTGATGCTATCTATACAGCAAGGGTTTTCAAAGCTATTTCCTAGCAAAACCACCACTACTAGATGGTGGGCTGATAAAAGTTGTGGGTGCTATACCGTCAGGTGTAGCGCCCATTCTTCGCTTTAAATTAGTAATACATGCTTGCCATTCGCTATGATAAATGTAGAAATATATATTTTTATCTCTGTAAATCAGTTCATTGCTGAAATTTCAAAAAAATCTTTGCCCTTGATTACTTTTGAAGGCACATGGCATTCTTCCCACGAGCATTAGGTATGACCCCGCCCTTTCTTGCGTGAAAGGACAAAAGCGATAATGGCAGGTGGTATAAGGTGCCTGTCTAGGCACTTATGGCGCGGTTTGGGGGTAATGTGCTCAATATTGGACTTTATAAGAAACTTATATTGTTAAACCAACAACATTTCTACCCAATAGCGCCAAGTGCTCCATCTAAATCTAATGAGCCTAAGCGAGTTAATTTAGGTGGTGGTGAAAGGCGAACCACCACGAAGTGGTGGCT